>NZ_JBHYDM010000013.1:0-153328 GCF_051860665.1 Falsiroseomonas sp. | reverse complement strand
CGCGGCGGCCGCGGTGCGGGCGGCCGGGCGCGCCGCCGACCGGGCCGGTGCGGCGACCGTGCGGGTTGCCGGACGTGCCGCGGTTCGGGTGGCCGCACGGGCCGCCGGGGTGGCGCGCGCCGCGGTGCGGCGGGAAACGGTGGCGGCCTGCGCCTGGCGCATCAGCACCGGCGTAGTGGCCTGGGCCATGGTCTCCGCCCGCGGGGTCACGCCGAGACGGGCAAAGCTCTGGTCGAGCAGCGCCGTCATGTGCTGGTCGCGCTCCACCCAGGAGCTGCCGCCGAAGACGGCGCCCACCACGCGCTGGCCGTCGCGGCTGGCGCTGGTGACGATGTTGAAGCCGCTGGCCCGGATATAGCCGGTCTTGATGCCGTCCACGCCCTCATAGCTGGTCAGCATGCGGTTGTGGCTGCGCAGGCGCAGGCCGCGGAAGGCGGCCTCCGTGCGGCCGAAATAGTGGTAGCGGTCGGGGAAATCGAGCATCAGCCGGCGGCCCAGTGTCGCCATGTCGCGCGCCGTGGTCACCTGGTCCCAGTCCGGCAGGCCGGAGGCATTGCGGAAGGTGGTGCGCGTCATGCCGAGCGAGCGGGCGCGCTGGGTCATCATCTGGCCGAAGCGTTCCTCGTCCCCGCCCAGCAGCTCGCCGAAGGCGGCGGCCACGTCATTGGCGGACTTGGTGACCAAGGCGAGGATGCCCTGCTCCACCGTGACGCTGCCGCCGGCCGGGATGCCGAGCTTGGAGGGGGGGCGGGAGGCCGCCTCCTCCGAGATCGGCACGGCGGAGCCCAGCGAGAGCCGGCCCTCGCGCAGCGCCTCGAAGACCATGTAGAGGGTCATCATCTTGGTGAGCGAGGCCGGGTGCCGGGTCTCGTCGGCATTGGCGGCGACCAGGATATTGCCGCTGCGATGATCGACCACGATGGCGGAATAGCGCTCGCTGCCGATCTGCGCCTGCGCCGGGGCGATGGCGCCCGGTGCGATGGCGGCAAACAGGCTGGCCGCCAGGGCGACCACAGGCCTGAGCCGAAGGAACATGCAACAACACCCCCCGGGCGGCCCACCCCCCGTGCGCCGCCAGAGCCCGCAAGCTACGGAGTCAGGGGGGGCGATGTCCACGGGGGCGAAAGCAGAACAGGCTGGCGCTGCAAGCACTTGGGCGCCGCTTCTCCAGCATTTTGCAATATCGCCCCGGCGCATGAGGCGCGGCCGCATTTTCGGGAAACGGTGCGTGGTCGATCCGGGTGACAAAATATTTATGCTGCAGTGCGAAAAATCCTTGCACCTTGCGTCCGGTCTTGGCTAGAAAAGCGTCGTGCTGCACCGCAGCAAGACCGCCCCGGGGCCGGGTAGAAGGCTCCCGCACTGGCGCTGCGCGCCGGCGAGCAACCTGAAGGATCCGGAGATCATGGCAGCAGATTCCAAGGCCGAGACGAAGCGCGGCATTGCGCTGGTGGCGAACAACCAGGCCGCCGCCGCCGCCGCGACCGCCGCGCAGGCGGCGACCACCGCCAAGACCGCAATGGATGACGGCGCCGCGAAGGCCCGTGTGACGATGGAGCAGGGTATGCAGCAGATGACCAAGACCACCGAGGGCTTCTACAAGGCCGCCGAGGAGGCGGCCGAGTTCGGCCGCGGGAACCTGGAGGCGATGACCAAGGCGACGCAGATGCTGACCAGCGGCATGCAGGACCTGGGCAAGCAGTACTTCGCCATGTCCCAGGCGATCTCCGAGCACGCCATGGAATCCGCCAAGGCGCTGTCCGGCGTGAAGAGCCTGAAGGAGGCCGCCGATATCCAGGCCGCCTTCGCCAAGGCCTCCCTGGAGCGGACCCTCTCCGAGACGGCGAAGCTGCAGGAGGCCGCCTTCCGCCTGGCCGAGCAGGCCGGCGCCCCGCTGGCCGCCCGCATGACGCTGGCGGTGGAGAAGTTCTCCAAGCCGCTCGCGGCCTGATTTTCCCCGCCCCCCGGGCCTCGGCCCGGGACTTTCCTGCAGGAAGGCCCGTCCGGGCTGTCATTGCGGCCCGGAAGGGCCGGCATGGCGGCCGGGGCGGGCCTTTCTGTCTTTTGCGACCCTTCCCGGGCTTGGCCTTCGCGGAGCGGTAACCCAAATCGGCTCTTCTGCGCGGAGAAATGCGTCAAGCCCTTCCCGTGCGCCCCTGCGCTCCGATATCCTCACTCATCAGGCGCCGGGGATCTGCATCCCGGACAGGCAACCAAGGCAGGCATGAGCGACAGCGACAAGCGCCCCGGCCAGGGCAACAATGGTGCGGAGGGTCCGACCACCGGCGTGGTGGTCAAGGCGCGGCCGCGCACCCGCAAGCCCGCCATGTACAAGGTATTGATGCTGAACGACGACTACACGCCGATGGAGTTCGTCGTGCATGTGCTGGAACGCTTCTTCCAGAAGAGCCGGGAGGAAGCCACCCGGATCATGCTGCACGTCCATCGCCGCGGCGTCGGTGTCTGCGGCGTCTATACCTACGAAGTGGCGGAGACCAAGGTGACGCAGGTCATGGACCTGGCGCGCCAGAACCAGCACCCTCTGCAATGCACCATCGAAAAAGAATGAACCGCGACCCCCGCTGCCCGGCGGTTACACTTTGAAAGGGCAGGGTTCATCCCCGGTGCCACTGGCCGCGGGGTGGGGGAGCGACCACATTGAGGGCAACCCGTGCCAGGATGCCGCCCCCGGCATCCCGGCCACCCGATAGGGAGCGTCAGACCATGCTGTCCCGCAACCTCGAGCAGACGCTCCACCGCGCCCTCGGCCTCGCCAATGACCGCCGGCACGAATATGCGACGCTCGAACACCTGCTGCTGGCCCTCGCCGATGACGTGGACGCCGCCACCGTGCTGCGCGCCTGCGGCGTCGACAGCGAGAAGCTGAAGCGCGACCTCGCCGAATTCCTCGACAAGGACCTGGCCGGCCTGGTCTCCGACCGCGCCGGGGATGCCAAGCCCACCGCCGGCTTCCAGCGCGTGGTGCAGCGCGCCGCCATCCATGTGCAATCCTCCGGCCGCGACGAGGTCTCGGGCGCCAATGTGCTGGTCGCGCTCTTCTCCGAGCGCGAGAGCCATGCCGTGTACTTCCTGCAGCTGCAGGACATGACGCGCCTGGATGCGGTGAACTTCATCAGCCACGGCATCGCCAAGGCGCCCGGCCGCAGCACCACCCGACCCGTCCAGGGCAGCTCCCCGACGCCGGAGGAGCCGGCGGAGAAGGAGGAGAAGCCCGCCCGCGGCAATGCGCCGCGCGGCCAGGACGCGCTGACCAACTACTGCGTGAACCTGAACAAGAAGGCCCAGGCCGGCAAGATCGACCCGCTGATCGGCCGCGACCAGGAGATCGAGCGCACCATCCAGATCCTCTGCCGCCGCACCAAGAACAATCCGCTCTATGTGGGTGATCCGGGCGTCGGCAAGACCGCGATCGCGGAGGGCCTGGCCAAGCGGATCATCGAGGGCGATGTGCCAGAGGTGCTGGCGAAATCCACCATCTTCGCGCTGGACATGGGCAGCCTCCTCGCCGGCACCCGCTATCGCGGCGATTTCGAGGAGCGGCTGAAGGCCGTGGTGAATGAGCTGGAGCAGCAGCCCGGCTCCATCCTCTTCATCGACGAGATCCATACGGTGATCGGCGCCGGCGCCACCTCCGGCGGTGCCATGGATGCCTCGAACCTGCTGAAGCCGGCCCTCGCCCAGGGCACGCTGCGCTGCATCGGCTCCACCACCTACAAGGAATACCGGCAGCACTTCGAGAAGGACCGCGCCCTGGTCCGCCGCTTCCAGAAGATCGACGTGAACGAGCCGAACCTGGAAGACGCGGTGAAGATCCTCCAGGGCCTGAAGACCAACTACGAGAAGCACCACAAGGTGCGCTACACGCCCGAGGCCATCCGCGCCGCGGTCGAGCTCTCCGCCAAGTACATCCATGACCGGAAGCTGCCGGACAAGGCGATCGACGTGATCGACGAGGTCGGTGCCTCCCGGATGCTGCAGCCGGAGCACAAGCGCCGGAAGACGGTCACGCTGAAGGATGTCGAGGAGATCGTGGCGAAGATCGCCCGCATTCCCCCGAAATCCGTCAGCTCCGACGACAAGGAAACCCTCCGCAACCTGGAGCGCGATCTGAAGGGCATGGTCTTCGGCCAGGATAAGGCCATCGACGCGCTCTCCGCCGCCATCAAGCTGTCCCGCGCGGGCCTGCGCGATGCGGAGAAGCCGATCGGCAACTACCTGTTCAGCGGCCCCACCGGCGTCGGCAAGACTGAGGTGGCGAAGCAGTTGGCCAAGACGCTCGGCATCGAGCTGATCCGCTTCGACATGTCCGAATACATGGAGCGCCACAGCGTCTCCCGCCTCATCGGCGCGCCGCCCGGCTATGTCGGCTTCGACCAGGGCGGGCTGCTGACCGATGGCATCGATCAGCACCCGCATTGCGTGCTGCTGCTCGATGAGATCGAGAAGGCGCACCAGGACCTCTACAACATCCTGCTGCAGGTGATGGACCACGGGAAGCTGACGGACCACAACGGCAAGACCGTCGATTTCCGCAACGTCATCCTGATCATGACGACCAATGCCGGTGCCTCCGACATGGCGAAGAACTCCATCGGCTTCGGGCGCGACAAGCGCACCGGGGAGGATGAGGACGCCATCAAGCGGCTCTTCACCCCGGAATTCCGCAACCGGCTGGATGCGGTCATCGCCTTCTCCGGCCTGACGCCGGAAATCGTCGCCCGGGTGGTGGACAAGTTCGTCATGCAGCTGGAGGCGCAACTCGCCGACCGCAACGTGACCATCGAACTGTCCTCCGCCGCACGCGAATGGCTCTCCGAACGCGGCTACGACCCGCTTTATGGCGCGCGGCCGCTGGGGCGCGTGATCCAGGAAGTGGTGAAGAAGCCGCTGGCGGAGGAACTGCTCTTCGGCAAGCTGGTGAAGGGCGGATCGGTCAAGGTGGGGCTGAAGGACGGCGCGCTGGTCTTCGACTATTTCGAAGCCGCCCCGCCCGCCCTGCCGAAGCCCGAGGACAGCGGCGACGGCGAGGCCGAAAAAGAACCCGAAACCGCCGAGTAATTTTTGGGACGCTGCCGCGGTCAAGGTTGGGAAGGTGTCTCCTGGAAAGGGGGGCACCTTTCTTTTTGCGAAGGGGGATGAGGCGATGACGACGGATACGCGGATCGAGGATTGGGATGGCTACAGCGCCGGGCTGCGGGAGCGCGGCAAGGAACTCGGCACGCTGCATCCGGAGCTGATGAAGGGTTTCGGGGCGCTGAACCGCGGCGCCTCCACCACCCAGCACATCGACGCCAAGACGCGCGAATTCATCGCCCTCGCCGTGGCCGTCACCACCCGCTGCCAGGGCTGCATCGATGCCCATGTCCGCAAGGCCAAGGCCGCTGGCGCGACCAAGGCGGAGATCGCCGAGGCGCTGGGCGTCGCCATCGCGCTGAACGCCGGCGCGGCGCTGACCTATTCGCTGCATGTGCTGGATGCGATGGACGGGACCGGGCAGGGGTAGGGCGCGCTTCAGGCGCGCCAGCTTCACCAGCCTGCGCGCGCTCAAGGCGCCGCGCGGGTGGGCCTTGCACGACCTGGTCTTCGGTTCGATGGCGCGGGGCACTGCCCGGCGCGGCAGCGACGCGGACATTGCGGTTGTCGGCGCCAGCGGGGCCCAGCTTCCGGACGCCGTCCGTGCCGCCCGCGCTGCCTTGGGCCTCACCGCCGATGTGATGCCCAGGGAGGATGTGGCGGAGCCGGTTCGGCAGGAGGACCGGCGCGATGGCATCGCCCACGGAGAGGCCTTCGGACCACTCGGCCCAGGCTGAACCGCCCCCTCAGCCGCCCACCACCCGCGCCCGCACGAAATCCCGCACCTCCGCCACCACCGGCGCATCGCTCAGCCCAAGCAGTCCGGCGCCCGGCACGAAGTCGGTCATGATGCCGACATGGCCGACGCCCGGATACAGCCGCAGCCGCACCGGCCGCCCGGCGGCTTCCAGCCCGGCCGCCAGCTGGCGCGCATGCAGCGCGCCCACCACCACATCCGCCTCCCCGTGCAGCAGCAGCATCGGTGGCGCGCCGGCGAGCATGGCCGGGTCGGGCGCCGCCTCGATCCGCCCGCCGGGGGCATTCGCAAAAATGCTGGTGACGGGCTCGTAGTTCGGCTGCCAGGAAATCGGCGCGGCCAGCAGCATGGCGCCGGTCAGCGCGCCGCGCCCGCCGGGCAGGCCGGCCGCCTCCAGCCAGCGCGGGTCCAGCGCCAGGGCGGCGGCGATGAAGCCGCCGGCGGAATGGCCCATGACGAAAAGAGGCCCCCGCGGCACATCCGGCGCGCTGCGCAGCCATGCCACGGCCAGGGCCGCATCTTCGATGAAATCGGGCCAGCGCGCCTCCGGCCACAGCCGGTAGTCCGGCACCGCCACCGCCATGCCGAGCGAAGCCAGGCGCCGCCCGAGGAAGGCGTATTGCGCGCGGCTGCCCTCCTCCCAGCCGCCGCCATGGATGAAGACCACCAGCGGCGTCTCGGCCACGGGCATGGGCGGCAGGGTCAGGTCCAGGCGGTGGCGGGGCAGGGGGCCATAGCGCAGCCCCTCCCGCAGCATGGTGCCGCGCCGCGGCGTTGCGAGATTGGCGAGATCGAGGGGCGAGCAGGCCGCCAGGGCCGGCCCGGCCAGCGCCAGGCCGGCAAGCGCGCGACGGCGGATCAGCCGGAAAGCTCCTCGCCGGCCTGGATCAGCGCCCGGCACTCCTCCGCCGTCACCACCGGGTAGTGCAGGTCCAGCTGCTCCAGGGCCCGGCCGATGGCGGCGACGACGACCAGGCGGGTGAACCACTTGCGATCCGCCGGCACCACGTACCAGGGCGCCTCCGGCGTGGCGGTGGCGCGGATCGCCGCCTCATAGGCCGCCTGGTAGTCGTCCCAGTGGCGGCGTTCGGAGACGTCGCCCGCGTTGAACTTCCAGTTCTTCTCCGGCTCCTCGATGCGCTTGAGAAAGCGCTGCCGCTGTTCCTCCGGGCTGATGTTGAGGAAGAACTTCAGCACGACCGTGCCCTGCCGGCCGAGATAGCGCTCATAGGCCGCGATATCCTCCAGCCGTTCCTCCCAGATCCGCTCCGTCCGCAGCCGGGGTGGCAGCTTCTGGCCTTCCAGCACCGCCGGATGCACCCGCGCCACCAGCACCTCCTCGTACCAGGACCGGTTGTGGATGCCGATCTGGCCGCGGGAGGGCAGGGCGGTGGTGTGACGCCAGAGAAAATCGTGGTCGAGCTCGGTGGCGTTGGGCGCCTTGAAGGACACCACGTGGCAGCCCTGCGGGTTCACGCCGGAGAAGACATGCTTGATGGCGCCATCCTTCCCGGCGGCGTCCATCGCCTGGAAGATGCAGAGCACGGACCAGCGATCCTGCGCGTAGAGCATGTCCTGCTGCGCGGCCAGGTAGTCCACGCCCCGCTGCAGCAGGGCCGGCGCCTCCGACTTCTTGATGTCGAGGCCGGCCATCTCGTCCGGCTTGTGGTCCTTCAGCCGGAATTGCTCGCCGTTTTCCACCCGGAAGCGGGAGAGCACCGATTCGATCCGCTTTTCCATACCTGCGCGCTCATCCCCTCTCGGGCCGCAGCATGCCGAGGGCTGCCACAAGCTGCAGCGCCACGGTCAGGCCCAGCGCCCAGCCATAGCCCGCCGCATCCCAGCCGCCGGCCGCCGTCCGGGGCCAGAGGTCCAGGATCCAGCCGATGGCGTTCTGCAGCCCGAAGACCAGCACCAACATGGTGACGTTGATGGCGGTCGCCACCCGCCCCGCCAGCTCCGCCCCGAAGCGCTGCCCGATGGCGGCATAGCCGGCGGGCCCCGCGGAGCTGAACAGGGCGAAGAGGAACCAGATCGCGCCAAGCACCGCCAGGTTGCCGACCGGCTGCTGAATCAGCAGCAACTGCATCAGGACGATGCCGCCCATGGCCAGCCAGGGCACCAGCATCGGATGCCCGCCGCGGCGTTGCAGGAGGGAGGCCGCCTGGCCGGTGCCGACGCTGCCTGCCATCAGCCCCGCCGCATAGCACAGCAGCAGCAGCGCGCGCGGCGCCTCCGCCAGCCCCGCCACGTCGCGCAGCCAGGGGCCGGCCCAGAGCCCCTGATAGGTGAAGTTCAGCGCGGAGAGCAGCGCGACGGAGGGGCCGAAGCGCCGGAAGGCGGGGTGGCGGAAGATGCGGCCGAATTCCGCCACCTCGGCCGCCAGGCTGCGCCGCGGCGGTGGCGCAGCACCCGGCCCCCGTTCCGGCACCGAGGCCCAGATCCAGGCGGAAACAGCCAGCGACATCAGCGCCAGCAGCACGAAGATGCCGCGCCAGCCGATGGCCGGCACCAGCAGCGCCACCGGCACCGTGGCCGTGATGCTGCCGAGCGAGCCGACCAGCACGCCGAGCCCCGTCATCCCGGCGACTCGATCGCGCGGATACCACTGGGTATTCACCTTCAGCATGGCGATCAGCCCGGCCGAGATGCCGATGCCCGTCACCACCCGCCCGAAGGCGAGCCACCAGGGCCCGGCGGCCAGGGCGCAGATCAGGAAGCCGCTGGCCGCCACCAGCCCCAGCACCGTCTGCACCCGGCGCGACCCCCACAAGTCGATCGCCAGCCCCACCGGCAGCTGCGCCGCCGCATAGGCCGCGAAGAACATGGCGGCGAGCAGCCCGAGCTCGCTGGCCGAAAGCGCGAATTCCAGTGCCAGCAGGGGCCCCAGCGTCGCGATCATGGTGCGCGACGCCTGGTTGACGAAGTTCAGCCCGGCGAGGGGAAGCGTGATCCGGGCAAATTTTCGCATGCCGGCCATCCTGGCACGGCGGCGCGGATCAGGGGAGCCGCAGGCGGACACTGACCGGGCAATGGTCCGACAGCGCCTGGCGATAGCGCCGCTCCCGCTCCGCATAGACCATCACCGCCAGGCTGCGCGGCACCAGCCAATCCCGCGCCGCGCTGCCCAGCAGGATGTGGCTGATGAAGGGCCGCCCGCCGCGGCTATCCGCCCAGCAGGGGGAGGAGAGGCCCTGCGTCGCGCGGGTCAGCGGCGCGGCCTCCTCCAGGATCGCCAGGAAGTCGTCCTGCTCGCCCATGCGGCGGTTGAAGTCGCCGAGGATGGCGAAGGCCACCCCCTCCCGCTGCCGCGCCTCGGCCCATTCGGCCAGGATGCGTGCCTGGCGTTCCAGCTGCTGGCAGTCCCGGCTGGAGTCGCGGCCGAAGGACTCCTCGCGGCAGCCGGCATCCAGATGCACCGAGAGCAGCCGCAGCCGGGCGCCGCCCGGCGCCTCCACCAGGATATCGGCACCGCGGCGCAGGCTGAAGCGGGCGCGCGGGATCAGGTCCAGCGCGCGCAGATCGGGCTGCGGCGTCACGCGCAGGCCGCGGCGGATGGCGAAGCCGGGACGCTGCACATCCTCCTCATCGGTCAGGTGGATGGTCCACTGGGCGGGGTCGAAGACGCGCGCGGCGGCGGCCTCGCCATCGATTTCCTGCAGCGCCACGACATCGGCCGCCAGGCGGTTGGCATAGCCGCGCAGCAGCCGAAAATCCTCGGGCGTCCGGGCCTCGAGGTTGCGCGGCAGGGCCGGGTCGCTGGCCGGCCGCAGCGTCAGCCAGGCGATGTTCCAGGTGGCGAGTTTCAGCTCGGCCGCGGCCAGCGGCGTGGCGAGCAGCAGGAAGAGCAGGGGCAGGATGCGGCGCATGGCACGCGCTATAGCAGCAGGGATGCAGCGGTGTCCTGCGGCGCCGGGCCGGCCTCGGGCAAGGGACGGGCGCCGCAGGCTTCGAGAAAATCCGCCACCGCATCCATCTCCGCCGCATCGCGCGTGGCATCGTAGAAGGCGTCGTCGCGCCGGCTGCCTGGCGGCACCCAGATCACCGTCTCGTAGCGCGCCCGGGTCAGCAGCACGCGATAGGTGTTGCGGACAAAATCCTGGTCCTTTGCCGCGCGCTGCCAGGCGCTTCCGGCAAAACTGCGCGCCACCCAGGCATTGCCCTGCCGCAGGAAATCACCGCCCCAGGCCAGGCCCACCGTGTCCAACTCCAGCCCCTGGCAGGCATATTCAGTCGCGGCCACCTCCAGCGCATCCGAGGCGCGGATATCCGGCCAGCGTTCCAGGAACCAGGCGACCGGCTCCTCCGTGCCCATCAGCTGCGCATCGAACCCCTCTGCCCGCAGCCGCCTGGCACCGGAGGAGCGCACGAAACCGGCGCGGCGCAGGCCGGGCGTCAGCTGCCGCAGCGCGCGGCGCGCTTCAGCGAGGGAGCGGGTCAGCAGGAAGGGCAGCCCCTCCGGCGCCGCGCGCGCCACCGCGGCTGCCGCGGCCGCATCGCCGCGCAGAAGGGCATCCACCCAGAGCGCCGCCGCCTCCGACCGCACGCTGCGCAGGGAGACGGTGAGATCGAGCGCCGGATCCAGCCTCAGCCAGGGCGGGTTTCCTTCCGCCAGGCGCTGCGCCGGCTCCATGGCATCCAGCACCCGCGGCGCGGCGACAGCGCGCCAGCCGGGCGTCGCCGCGATCACCGCGCCCCATTCGCGCAGACCGGCCTCGCCGGTATTGATCTCCTGCCCATTGCCGATCAGCGCGACGATGGCGGCGAAACCCTCGTGGCGCCCCATGATCTCCAGCGCATGGGCGGGCTCGCTCATGCTGAGCGTGCTGATGCGGCGCTGCGTGTCGCGCATGGCCTGCGCCGCGTCCCAGGCGCGCTGCGCCTCGTCGAAGACGATCATGCGTTCGGCCGGCGGCACGGTTCGCGCGGCATTGTCGGCCAGGAAGCGATGCACGTTCTGCAGCGCCTGCATCGCCTCGTGCCGCGCCTGGCGCAGGCGTGGGGCCAGGCGGCGGCGTTCGGGATCGGCGCTTGGGCCGCGTGCCAGGTCGATGCCGGCGCGGTTGCAGGCCAACGCCTCCCGTAATACCGCCACCAGCGGGCTATTGCCGGTGAGGAAGGCGCTGCCGGCGCGGCGCTGTTCGCCGAAGACGACGTTCAGCCCGCAGAGCGTCTTGCCCGCGCCGGGGATGCCGGTGACGAAAACCACCACGCGTTCTCCGGCCGCCTTCGCCGCATCCAGCGCGGATCCGATGGCGGCGGTGGTGCGTGTGAGATTCGCGGCATCGGCGCGGGCCGCCGCGATCTCCGCCACGCTGTTGCGGGCGAAGAGGGTGGCCGCGGCCTCGATGATGCTGGGCACCGGACGATAGGGCGCGGTCAGCCAGGCCAGGCCATCCAGCGGCGTGGTCACCGGCAGCGCATCGCGCAGCGCGGCGAGCAGGCCGGGCAGGGTGGTGGCATTCGCCTCCGCCACCGGCAGCACGCCGGCGACGGGCAGCGGCATCTGGAAGGGTGCGGGGCTGGCGCAGTGGGTGGCCACGACGATCGGTTGGATCGGATGCCGCCGGCTGGCCGCGTGAAAATCGAAAAGGTCCTGCGCGTAGTCGGAAACCTGGGCGCGGTCGGCATTGGCGACAGCGGTGGCGCCGACCTTGAATTCCAGCACCAGAATGGCGCTGCCGGTCAGCAGCACGGCGTCGATGCGTTTTTCCAGGCGCAGCAGGTCGAATTCCAGTGCGATGGTCCAGGCCTCGCCACGGACCTCCTGCAAGCAATGCTGCAGCAGGCGCACTTGCTCACTCCAGGCGCGCAGCTGCGCCGGCTCGCCGGACAGGCGGCGCGACATCTGGCTGGCGGCCAGCGAAGCCGCCACAGCCTCTGGCGCCAGGGCCAGCAATTCAGAACCGGTGCAGGCGAACCAAGCGCGCATCCGGGCAGCCTAGACGTTTCGCCTCCGCGATGGCCAGGTGGCGAGCAGCATGCTGCCCGTCAGGAGCACGAATCCTGCCGCATGCACGGCCGAGAAGGACTCGCCCAAGAATCCCACCGCCACCAGCGCCGCCGTCGCGGGCAGAAACGCCGTGAAAATGCCCGCGATGCCGGCGGGCGCGCGCTTCATGCCCGCATACCACAGCAGCAGGCAGATGACGCTGGTGGTCAGGCTGTGGAAGACCAGCAGCCCCGCCACCGCCGGGTCCGCCAGCGCCATGGCGCTGCCCAGCACCGGCAGGCAGAAGGGCAGCAGCAGCAGCACGGAAAATCCCTGCATATACAGGCTGGCTGTCACCACCGGCACGCGGCCGGCGATGCGCTTGGCCAGCAGCACATACATCGCCTCCCCGCAGACGCCGCCGAAGACCAGCAGATTGCCCAACAGGCTGCCATGGCCATCGGCCGCCGTGCGGGCCAGGGTGATGGCGCCCATGCCGAAGGCGGCCAGCGCGACCGCCGCCCATTGCCGGGGCGGCAGCGTCTCGCGCAGCCAGACCGCGCTGCCGATGGCGATCACCGCGGGCAGGGTGGCCAGCACCATCCCGGCCTCCAGCGCCGTGGTCAGCCGCAGCCCGGCGAGCAGCCCGGCATTGTAGATCACCGTGCCGAAGGCCGCCTGCCAGGCCAGGTACCAAAGGCTGCGGCGATCCAGCCGCACGCGGCCTTCTAGGGCGCGCGCCAACGGAAACAGCACCGCCACGGCGAGGGCGCAGCGCAGCCCCGCGATCATCGGAATCGGCAGGGACGCCGCAAGCAGCTTCGCCACGCCGACATTGGCGCCGACCAGCGCCATGGACGCCGCAAGCTGCGCATAGGCGGCCAGCACGCTAGGCCTCGCCCTCCCGCTTGAAGGGCGAAAGCTCGTGCAGCGCCTCGATCTCCCCCAGCATGGCCGGGCGTTCGCGATCCAGAAAATCCGCCACCGCGGCGCGCAGACCGGGATGCTGGATCCAATGCGCGGAATAGGTCGGCACGGGCAGGTAGCCGCGCTGGATCTTGTGCTCGCCCTGGGCGCCGGCCTCGACTCGGGGCAGCTTGTGCGCGATGGCGAAGTCGATGGCGCGGTAGTAGCAGAGCTCGAAATGCAGGAAGGGCGCCTCCACCAGGCAGCCCCAGTTGCGGCCATAGAGCGCATCGCTGCCCAGCAGGTTCAGCGCGCCGGCCACCGGCTCGCCCTCCTGCTCCGCCACCATCAGCACGACCTTGTCGCCGAGTCGCTCCCCCAGCAGCGGCCAGAAGGCTTTTTTCAAATAGGCGCTGCGGCCCCACTTCTTGTCGGCGGTGGAGAGGTAGAACCGATGAAAGGCCTCCCAGTGCCGCGGCGTGATCTCGTGACCCCGCAGCGTCTTCAGCACGAAGCCTGACTGCTCCGCATCGCGTCGCTCGCGCCGGATCTGCTTGCGCTTGCGGCTGGAGAGCGCGGCCAGGAAATCATCGAAGCTCGCATAGCCGGCATTGGACCAATGGAACTGGGTGCCGATGCGCTGAAGCCAGCCGGCCTCGCCCAGCGCTTCCCACTCCGCCGGCGTGCAGAAGGTGCAGTGAACCGACGAAAGATCGAGCTGCCCGCAGGCCTGCACCAGCCCCTGCGCCAGTGCCTCCACCCCGATGCCGGAATCGGGCCGCACCAGCAGCCGCGGGCCGGGGACGGGGCTGAAGGGCGCGGCCACCTGCAGCTTCGGATAGTAGCGGCCGCCGGCACGCTCGAAGGCATCGGCCCAGCCATGGTCGAAGACATATTCGCCCTGGCTATGCGCCTTGGCATAGCAGGGCGCGCAGGCCAGCAGGCGGCCCGATCCGTCGCGCAGCGCCGCATGCTGCGGCAGCCAGCCGCTGCGCCCGCCGGTGCTGCCCGATTCCTCCAAGGCGAGGAGGAAGGCATGGCTGACGAAGGGATTCTGCGGCCCCGCGCAGGCATCCCAGTCCAGCGGCGGGATCTCCGCGATGGCGCGGTGCAGGGTCAGGCTGAGCTCGGGCATGCCGTTCAAAATTGGGCGCGCCCGGCCGGCCACAATGCCTCAGCCGATCTCGAACATGCCCTCGACCTCGACCGCGGCATCGCCGGGAAGGGAGGGGACGCCGATGGTGCTGCGCGCATGCCGCCCGGCCTCCCCGAAGACCGCCACCGCCATGTCGGAGGCGCCGTTCATCACCAGCGCATGCTGCGTGAAGGAGGGCTCGCAGGCGATGAAGCCGCCGAGGCGCACCACGCGCTTCACCCGGTCCAGGTCGCCCACCGCCGCCTTCACCTGCGCCACCAGGTTGATGAAGCAGATCCGCGCGGCGGCCTGGCCTTCCTCGATGGAGACGCCGGCGCCGAGCTTGCCCGTGGTGCTGATCCTGCCCTCGACCAGCGGGATCTGGCCGGAGACGAGCAGAAGGTTCCCGACCTGGTTGAAGCCGATGTAGTTGGCCACCGGGGCGGGCGCCTGCGGCAGGGCGATGCCGAGTTTTTGCAGGTTGGCTTCGACGGTGCCGGGCATGGTTGGGTCCTTCGGATGGGAATTGGGTGGTCGCGGGTTGGTGCCCCCACCCTGACCCGCCCCCGCAGGCGGGGGATGGAAGCACGAGATTCTCCCTCCCCTGCGCAGCGGGGGAGGGTCGGGGTGGGGGCTTCCGCCGCGCCCCCTCTACCCCACCAGCTTCAACTGCCGCCGCCGCACCCGCGGCGCCGGGGTGGAGGGCAGGTCCATCGGCAGCAGCGGCAGCTGTTCCCCCGCATGCCCCGTGGCATCCGGCGCGCAATCCTCCTCGGAGGGATCGGCCAGGTCGCGCCGCCCGATATAGTCCAGCGCCAGCCGCCGGAAGGCCCAGTCGAGCACCGAGGTGGCGCGGCGAATGGCCGGGTCGCCCTCCACGGTCCCGGAGGGGCCGAAGCGGGTATAGGCATAGGCCTCGACAAAACTGTCCAGCGGCACGCCGGCGGCCAGCCCGATCGAGACCGCCTGCAGCATGGCATCCATCAGACTGCGATAGGCCGCCGATTCCTTCGTCAGGGCGATGGTCACCTCGGACAGGCGCCCCTGCTGGTCCTCCGCCGTGCGCAGCACCACCTTGTGGCCGCCCACCGAAACCCGCCAGACGGCGCCGGCCGGCCGCAGCGGCAGGGCGGCGGGGCGCTCGGGCAGCGGCGGCGCGGCACGGGCCGGGGCGGCCTCCGCCACCGGCATCGGCGGCGGCATATGCAGGAAGGGGGCGAGCGCCTGGGCCATGCCGATCCATTCGGCATCCGGCACCGGGGCCAGCAAGGCCTCCGCCGCCGCGCGTCCGATGCGCAGCGCGGCATGGGTCGGCACCTCCGCCACCCAGCCCTGGCGATCCAGCGACAGGCGCGTGGCGCCGGCGGCCGGCGCCAGGCCGCCCGTCTCCGCGCCCAGCAGCGCCTCCACGCAATCGGGCGCCGAAAGCGCGACCAGCGACTGGTGGCGCAGGCCGAGGCTGCCGGCGGCGGCATCCAGTGCGGCCCGCGCGGCCTCCGCCAGGCCGGGCACCACGGTGGCGCCGGGCGGGGCGGGGGCGAAAAGCGCCAGCGGCTCCCGCGCCCCCAGCCGCTCCCCGATCCGGCCCGACTCGGCCTCCGCCGCGCCGCGGGTCAGGGCGGCGATGGCAGCCCCCACGGCGCGCCCCTCCGCACTGCCATAGCGCAGGCCGAGCCCGGCCAGCAGGCCGGCGAGATCGGCGAAGCCGACCGAAAGCCTTGGCGCCTTGGCGCCCGTCGCGATATCCAGCGCGCGCACCGCCAGCGCCACGGAAGCGGCATAGCCCTGGGTGTCGAAGCTGCCATCGGCCTCCAGGAAGGCGGGCAGGTTCAGCACGAAGCGGGCGGCGCCGCGCGCCTCATTGCGCCAGATGCTGGCGCCGGGGGCGCCGCGCCGGGCCAGCAGCAGCGCCCGCAGGGCTTCGGAAAAACCATCCTGCGCCGCGGCATCGGCGAGCAGCCCGAGCTCCCGCCCACGCAGCGCCAGGCGGCTGATCCAGGCCTCGGCCAGCTTGGGGAAGACCACCGGGCCGGCGCCGGGGGCCAGCGCCGCCAGCGCTTCCGCCGCGGATTCGTCCCAGGAAACGGGCAGGGCGACGGGTCGGGGCGTCGCATCGGGCTCCGGCGCGGCGCGCAGCCGCCACAGCCCGACCTGGTCCCACAGCGTTCCGGCGAATGTCGTCATGCCGGAAGCCTAGAGGCCGCGCGGCCCGCGGGGAAGCGCATCTGGTGGGTGAATCTGCCCGCCGACGCAACATCCTGTGGACAACACAGGATTTTGCGCGCAGCGGCCGGTTGTGCGAAACTGGGCCTTCCCACAGATCATCGGGGCGGCCTCTTCCCGTGGCCGTGACCAAGGACCGCAGATGTCGCTGATGATGCGCCTGACCACCGCCCTGTCCGGTCGCAAGATCGGGACGGACCGCTTCGGCAATACCTATCACGAGTCCCGCAAGGACTTCCTGGCCTATGGCCGGAAGCGGCGCTGGGTGCTCTTCGCCGGCGCGGCGGATGCCACCAAGGTGCCGCCGGAATGGCATGGCTGGCTGCACCACACCACCCCGGCCCCGCTGCCCGAGGACAAGCGCCATCCCTGGATGGTGGAGCACCGTCCGAACCCGACCGGCACCGCGCTGGCCTGGCACCCGGCGGGCCACGACTATTCCGGCGGCCGCCGCCCGGTGACCACCGGCGACTACGAGGCCTGGACCCCCGGTTCTTGAGGCCTCCGGCGGCCGGCCTTCCGCAGCAGGATCAGGAACAGTCTCGATGAAGGGTCGCTCGATTACCGAGGTCCTGGCCGGCGCGGTGGTGCTGCTGGTGGCCTGCAGCTTCCTGGCCTATGCCGTCACCAATAGCGGCCGCAGCAGCTTCTCCGGCCCGGCGCTGACGCTGACGGCGAAGTTCGACCGCATCGACGGGCTGGCGCCGGGCGCCGATGTGCGCGTCGCCGGGGTGAAGGTGGGCAGCGTCGTGGACCAGCGGATCGATCCGCAGACCTTCCTTGCCGTCCTCACGCTGCGCATCGATTCGGGGCTGCGCATGCCCTCCGACAGCTCCGCCGAGATCGCGAGCGAAGGCCTGCTGGGTGGGCGCTTCGTCTCCCTGGTGCCGGGCGGGTCCGACCGCATCCTGGCCGAGGGCGGGGAGATCACCATCACCCAATCCGCCATCAGCCTGGAAAGCCTGCTGGGGCGCTTCATCTTCTCGATGACCGAGGGCCAGCCGAACCGCGGCGAGCAGGCCCCGGCAGCGCCCGCGGGCGGCCAGGCCCCGGCCCGGCCATGAGCCTCGACCCGCCGGCCAGCTGGCCCGGCGCGGATGGCGCGCCGCTGTCCTGCCGCGAGAAGTTGCGGGTGCTGGCCGAGAACCACCGGGAGGCCGCGCAGGTGCTGCGCGATGCCTTCGAGGATGCCGTCCTGATGGGTGTGGATGAGACGGCGATGCGCCAGGTGCTGGCCGAGCTGGTCGCCGCCCTGCCGAGCCCGAAGCGGCCATGAGGCGCCTGGCCCTGGCCCTGGCGCTGGCCCTGCTGGCCGCGCCGCTCGCGACCCCCGCCTCGGCGCAGGAATGGGTGCCGCGCCGCGTCGCGGTGCTGCAGGCGCTGGACAAGGTGACGGCGCGGATCACCGTGCTGCGCGCCACGCTGAACCAGCCGGAACGCTTCGGCAGCCTGACCATCAATGTGCGCGCCTGCCATGCGCGCCCGGCGGATGAGGTGCCGGATGCCGCGGCCTGGATGGAGATCAGCGACAGCCGGGCGGCGGAGGGGGCCAACCCCGTCTTCCGCGGCTGGATGTTCGCCGAGGCGCCGGGCGTGAACATGCTGCAGCACCCGGTCTATGACATCCGCATCCTGGAGTGCCGGGCGCAGTAGCCGGGCCGCGCCTCAGGACCCCAGCCTGAGGATTTCGGCCTGCAGCGCGGCGGGGTCTGGCGCGTCGCGCCAGCGCGCCGGCTCCTCCACCGCCTCCGAGAGCAGGCGCTTATAGGCCTGGCGCGGCACCTCGTGGCAGCCGAATTGCGCCAGGTGGGCGGTCTGGAACTGCGCATCCAGCAGGGTGAAGCCGAACAGGCGCAGCCGTGCCACCAGATGCACCAGCGCCACCTTGGACGCATCCCGCGCGCGCGAAAACATGCTCTCGCCGAAGAAGGCGCCGCCGAGCGCCACGCCATAGAGGCCGCCCGCCAGCACCGGCCCGCCCTCGCCGGGCATCCAGGCCTCCACCGAATGGGCATGGCCCATGCGGTGCAGCGTGCCGAACAGGCGCTCGATCTCCGGATTGATCCAGGTGTCCTCCCGCCCCTCGCCGGGGGCGGCGCAGGCGGCGATGACGCCCTGGAAATCCCGGTTGGTGGTGATGGTATAGGGGCCGGAGAGGACGGTGCGGCGCAGCCGGCGCGGCAGGTGGAACCGGTCCAGCGGCAGCACGCCGCGCAATTCGGGATCCAGCCAATAGAGCCGGTCCCCGCGCCGGGTCTCGGCCATGGGGAACAGCCCCGCGCGATAGGCGCGGAGCATCAGGTCAGGGGTGATCTCGAACTGGCGCCGGCTCACGCGGGCAGTATGGGCCATGCAATGCGGCTTCGCGAGGGCGGCCTGTTTCGCGACGCTTCGCGTGGAAGGGCCCTCTCCCCCATGGGGGAGAGGGCGGCCGCAGGTCATCCCTGCCGGGCGACGAACTTCTCGAGCCAGTGGATCGTATAGTCGCCGGCCTGGAATTCCGGATCGGCCACGATCCGCTGGTGCAGCGGCAGCGTGGTGCGGATGCCGGAGATCACCATCTCGGCCAGTGCCCGCTTCAGTCGGGCGATCGCCTCGGCCCGGGTCTGGCCATGCACCACCAGCTTGGCCACCAGGCTGTCGTAGTTGGGCGGCACGGTATAGCCGGAATAGAGCGCGCTATCGACGCGCACCCCGAGGCCGCCCGGCGCGTGGTACATCTCCACCTTGCCCGGATTGGGCACGAAGGTCTCGGGATCCTCCGCGGTGATGCGGCATTCGATGGCATGGCCGGAGAAGCGGATATCCTCCTGGGCATAGCCCAGCTTCTCCCCGGCCGCGACGCGCAGCTGCTCCTTCACCAGGTCCACGCCGCAGACCATTTCCGTCACCGGATGTTCCACCTGCAGGCGGGTGTTCATCTCGATGAAGGCGAACTGGCCATCCTGCCAGAGGAATTCCAGCGTGCCGGCATTGCGGTAGCCGAGCTGGCGCAGGCCCTTGGTGACCTGCGCGCCGAGTGCATCGCGCTCATCCGCCGTCAGCACCGGGCTGCCGGCCTCCTCCACCAGCTTCTGGTGGCGGCGCTGCAGCGAACAGTCACGCTCGCCGAAATGCACGACATTGCCGTGGGTATCGGCCAGGACCTGCAGCTCGATATGCCGCGGGCGGTCCAGGTACTTCTCCATATAGACGCTGTCATCGCCGAAGGCGGCCTTGGATTCCGTGCGCGCGACGCGCCAGGCTTCCTCCAGCTCATCGGCGCTGCGCGCCACCTTCATGCCGCGCCCGCCACCGCCGGCGGCGGCCTTGATCAGCACCGGGTACTTGATCTCCTCGGCGACCGCGCGCGCCTCCTCCAGGCTCTCCAGCGCGCCGGCGGAGCCGGGCACCAGCGGCACGCCGAGGGAGCGCATCGCGTCCTTGGCCGCGATCTTGTCGCCCATCATGCGGATATGCGCGGCGGTCGGGCCGATGAAGGCCAGGCCATGCGCTTCCACCATCTCGGCGAAATTCGCGTTCTCGGACAGGAAGCCGTAGCCCGGGTGGATCGCCTCCGCGCCGGTGATCGCGGCCGCGGAGAGGATCGCCGCCATGTTCAGGTAGCTGTCGCGGGCCGAGGGCGGGCCGATGCAGACGCTCTCATCCGCCAGCCGCACATGCATCGCGGTATTGTCCGCGGTGGAATGCACGGCGACGGTGCGGATGCCCATTTCCTGGCAGGCGCGATGCACCCGCAGCGCGATCTCGCCGCGGTTCGCGATGAGAACCTTCTTGAACATTACAGTGTCCTTCCGCCGCTGCGCGGCTTGCGGACGCCGGCTGGTTCAACGCATGCGTTGAACGACCTCTGGGCCTGCGGCCCGCCGGTCATCAGGCGGCTGACGGCTGGCGCCGTCATTCGATGATCATCAGCGGCTCGCCGTATTCCACCGGCGATCCGCCCTCGACCAGGATGCGGGTGACGGTGCCGGCGCGCGGGGCACGGATCTGGTTGAAGGTCTTCATGGCCTCGATCAGCATCAGGGTCTGGCCCTGGCTGACCTTGGCGCCGACCGTGACGAAGGCGGCCGCGCCGGGTTCCGGCGAGAGATAGGCCACACCCACCATGGGGGAGGTGACGAGGCCCGGATGCGCCGCATCCGAGACCGCCTCCGGCGCCGCCGCCACCGCGGCGGCCACGGGTGCGGCGGCGGGGGCCGCCCCGGCGGCCGGCAGATGCGCCACCTGGGTCACGGTGATCTGCCGCGCCACGCGGATGCGGCTGTCCTTCTCCACCAGCTCGATCTCGGTGAGATCGGTCTCCCGCAGGATCTTGGCGAGTTCGCGAATCGCCGCCGCGTCGAATTGCACGCCCGACATCAGGGCTCTCCTTCTTCGGCCACCAGGTCGGCAATCGCCTGCAGCGCCAGCGCATAGCCGCCGATGCCGAGGCCTGCGATGACGCCCGTGGCCGCCTTGGACACATAGCTGAGATGCCGGAATTCCTCCCGGCGATGGATGTTCGAGATATGGACCTCGACGATCGGCAGGTCCGTCGCCTTCAGCGCATCCATCAGGGCGATGGAGGTATGGCTGTAGCCGGCCGGGTTGATGATGATGCCGGCGGCGCGGCCGCGGCATTCCTGGACCCAGGTGATGAGCTCACCCTCGCCATTGGTCTGGCGGAAATCGATCGCCAGCCCCAGCTGCTCCGCCGTCTCGGCGCAGAGCGCCTCGACATCGTCGAGCGTCGCCGCGCCATAGATCTCCGGCTGGCGGGTGCCGAGCAGGTTCAGGTTGGGGCCGTTCAGGACGACGATCAGCGGGGGGTTCACGAAAGAGTCCCTGGGTTTCGCAGGCGGGCCGGGCTAGCACGCTCCGCTCCGCAGGGGCAAGCCGCAGCACCGGCCGCGATGGCAGCCTTGCGCCGGCCGCGTCTTGTTCACGGGCCCGCCGGCCGCCATCTTCGAGCCATGGCGGGGCAGATGATGACGGCGCAGATCGCAATCGAGGTGAATGGGGAAAGCCGGCAGGTGCCGCAGGGCGCTTCCGTGGCGGAGCTGCTGGCGCTGATCGGCCTGGCCGCGCCCAAGGTGGCGGTCGAGCGCAACCTGGAGATCGTGCCGCGTTCCGCCTGGGCCAGCACGCCGCTCGCCGCCGGCGACCGGCTGGAGATCGTGCACTTCATCGGGGGTGGCTGAGATGGACCAGGTGATGCAGGCCGAGGACCGGCTGGCCGATGAGGGCTGGACCGTCGCCGGCCGCCGCTTCCGCTCCCGCCTCGTGGTCGGCACCGGCCGCTACAAGGACCTGCCGGAGACCAAGGCGGCGATCGAGGCCTCGGGCGCCGAGATGGTCACCGTCGCGGTGCGGCGGGTGAACCTGTCCGATGCCTCGCAGCCCATGCTGCAGGACTTCGTCCCGCCCGACCGCTACACCTACCTGCCCAATACCGCCGGCTGCTTCACCGCCATGGATGCGGTGCGCACCCTGCGCCTGGCGCGGGAGGCGGGGGGCTGGAACCTGGTGAAGCTGGAGGTGCTGGGCCCGCCACCCTTCCTCTACCCGGACATGCAGGCCACCTTCGAGGCCGCCGCCGCGCTGATCGCCGATGGTTTCGAGGTGATGGTCTATTGCGCCGACGACCCTGTGGCGGCGAAGCGGCTGGAGGAGATGGGCTGCGTCGCCATCATGCCCCTCGGCGCGCCGATCGGCAGCGGGCTCGGCGTGGCCAATCCCTTCATGATCAAGGCGATCATCGCCCAGGCGAAGGTCCCGGTGCTGGTCGATGCCGGCATTGGCACGGCGTCTGACGCCGCGCTGGCCATGGAGCTGGGCTGCGACGCGGTTCTGCTGAATTCCGCCATCGCCCATGCGCGGGACCCGGTGCGCATGGCACGCGCCATGAAGGCGGCGGTGGAGGCGGGGCGGGACGCCTTCCTGGCCGGGCGCATGCCGCGCTCGCCGGCGGCAGATCCCTCCAGCCCGGTCACGGGGCTGATCCGCTGAGGCGGCGACCAGGCCGCCTATAGGGTCAGCGGCTCCATCATCTCGGCCGGCATCCGGACGCATTGCGCGGCATTGGGCTCGATGGCGGTGACCTCGCCCTGGGCGCTGATGAGCACGGCCGTGCTCTCGCGGAACTCACTCCCGAAGAGGGATCGCGCGCCGTAGCGGGTGCAGACCACCCAGCCGACCGCGGTGGTGCGCCGCGTGGACTCGACCACCTGGCCGTTCCGGACCAGGACCATGTTCTGGCTGCCCCGCATCGGCGGGCCGATCAGGCCATCGACGAAGCTGTCAGGCCGGGACAGATGCCGGCGGAGCGCGCCCTGCACCACCTCCCGCACATCCTTGGGCGGCCCGCTGGTCCTCATGCTGGCGGCGTCGACCTTCAGCCTGTCCCGCTGCGCCTGTTCCATCTGCGCGCAGCCGCCGAGCCCCAGCAGCAGCGCAAGCAGAAGTGTGCCCCCGGCCCGGGCGGTACGCGACCCGCCGGCAAGGGTGGGCGAAGAAGGGACCGGCATGGAGGCGACCTCGGAGGATTGTTTACGAATCCTAAAGCGGCCCGCTACCGCGCCACAAGCCGCGGTCCGGCGGCGGCAGAACACGATTCAGGCGGATTCGCCTGGACCTTGAGGGTTTTTCCGGAGCCATCCCGGCCCTCCCCGGGGGGCACCATGGCGGTTTCCGGCGCTTTAACGCCGCCCGCGGAAAAAAAACGGCCAGGGGGCGAATTTCCGCTTTCCCCCCGGGGCCGCCGCGCCTATATGCGCCGCAGACGCAAGTACGCACGTGCCGAAGGCCCCAGGCCCACGGAGCAGCCCGCATGATCGGGGTTGCCACCGCGGCGCAAGGTTAACGCAACGACGTCAGGCGTTCTGGCAACCCCGGCGGAGCGATCCGCCGGTTTCACTTGGTCGCTGGTTCGTTCGACCGTTTCGTCAATCTAGGGGCAGCCCCGCAGGGGCAGTCTCCACTGTCTGCAGGGGAGTACGGGCGCGATGAACCCGAAAATCGCTTCGTATCTGCGCGACCACGCGCCCGCCACGCCGTGCCTGGTGCTGGATGTGGATCGCGTTGCGCAGAACTACAGCCGGCTGAAGGCCGCCCTGCCGCTGGCGCGCGTCTACTACGCGGTGAAGGCCAATCCGGCCGCGCCTATCCTCGACCGGCTTTCCGCGCTCGGCTCCTCCTTCGACGCGGCCTCCTGGGAAGAGATCCAGGCCTGCCTGGAGGCCGGCGCGCGCCCGGCCGACATCTCCTTCGGCAATACGGTGAAGAAGGAGAGCGCCATCAAGGCCGCCTTCGCCGCGGGCGTGACCATGTTCGCCTTCGACAGCGAGCCGGAGCTGCGCAAGCTCGCCCGCTCCGCCCCCGGCGCGCGGGTCTATTGCCGCATCCTGGTGGAGAACAAGGGCGCCGAATGGCCGCTCTCGCGCAAGTTCGGCTGCGAGGCCGCGATGGCGAAGGAGCTGATGGTGAAGGCGGCCGAATGGGGCCTGGACCCCTATGGCATCTCCTTCCATGTCGGCAGCCAGCAGACCCAGACCGGCGCCTATGAGGCGGCGATCGCCCGTGTGGCGATGATCTTCACCGACCTGAAGGATGCCGGCATCAACCTGCGCATGGTCAACCTGGGCGGCGGCTACCCGGTGCGCTACCGGGCCGAGGTGCCGGAGATCGATGCCTTCGGCGACGCCATCATGGGCGCCATGACCGAGCATTTCGGCAATGCGCTGCCGGAGATGGTGATCGAGCCGGGCCGCTTCATGGTGGGCGATGCCGGCGTGGTCTCCTCCGAGGTCGTACTGGTCTCCCGCAAGTCGGAGGACGACCCCGTGCGCTGGGTCTATCTCGACATCGGCCGCTTCGGTGGCCTGGCGGAGACCGAGGGTGAGTCCATCCGCTACGCCTTCCAGACGCCGCATGACGGCAGCGAGGAAGGCCCGGTGACCATCGCCGGCCCGACCTGCGACAGCACCGACACGCTCTACGAGAAGTCGAACTACCGCCTGCCCATGGCGCTCGACGCCGGCGACCAGGTGCAGCTGCTCTCGACCGGCGCCTATGTGACGACCTATGCGAGCCAGGCCTTCAACGGCTTCCGCCCGCTGGCCGAGCACTACATCTAAGGCGATCCATTCGATCGGCCGGAAAAAATGCGGCGGGCGCGAGCCCGCCGTTTCGTTTTTTGGTGTGACTGCGCTAGATTGCCGTCATGGATGAAATCGACCGGAACCTCGTCGTCGCGCTGCAGGAGAATGGCGCGGCCGGCCTCGCCGAGCTCTCCAAGGTCGCCGGCCTCTCCGTCTCTGCCACCGCGGAGCGGGTGAAGCGGCTGGAGGAGCGGGAGGTGATCCGCGGCTGGCGGATCGACCTCGACCCCGTCGCCGCCGGCTGCCCGCTGCTGGCCTTCGTCTTCGTCGCCATGCATCCGGGCGATGGCGATGCCGGCTTCGTCGCCGCCATGAAGCAGCATGAGGCGGTGCTGGAATGCCATACCGTTACCGGCGCCTGGTGCTACCTGCTGAAGCTGCGGCTCGCCGATATCGCGGGGCTCGAGACCTTCGTCTCCCAGGCCGTGCGCGGCCAGCCCGGCGTGGCGCGCACCGAGACCATCCTGGCGCTCGCCTCGCCCAAGGAGACCGCGATCCTGCCGGTGGCCGAGGCGGAGGAGGAGTAGGCCCCCTCCGCCAGGATGCTCAGCCGTAGGCGATGCCCTGGGTATTGACGTAGAGGCTGTAGAGCGACCGGCTGGCCGGCATGAACAGCCGGTTCCGGTGCCGCCCGCCGAAGGTCAGGTTGGCGCAGCGCTCCGGCAGGTGGATATGGCCGATCGGCACGCCCTCCTTGCTGATGACGCGCACGCCATCCAGCTCCGGCGTGCCCATGCCCCAGCCGCACCACAGGTTGCCATCCACATCCAGGCGGAAGCCATCCGGCGTCTCGCCGTCCTTGCACTGGAAGAAGATGCGGTTGTTGGACAGGCGGCCGCCCTCGCCCACGTCGAAGGCGCGGATCACGCGCGGGCTGGCTGCGGCCTCCACCACATAGAGGATGCGCTCATCCGGGGAGAAGGCGAGGCCATTGGGGCGGCCGACATCGCCGCTGGCGAGCGTGATCTGCCCGCTGGTCCCGTCGATCCGGTAGATATTCGTCGGCAGTTCCGGCCGCGCCATCTCGCCCTCGTAGAAGCCCAGCACGCCGAAGGGCGGGTCGGTGAACCAGATGCTGCCATCCGACTTCACCACCACGTCGTTCGGGCTGTTCAGCGGCTTGCCGTCGAAGCGGTCCGCCAGCACGGTGATGCGGCCGTCCAGCTCGGTGCGGGTCACGCGGCGGGTCAGGTGCTCGCAGGTGATCAGGCGGCCCTGGCGGTCGCGGGTATTGCCATTGGGGTTGTTGGCCGGCTCGCGAAAAACATCGACGCGGCCATCCACCTCATGCCAGCGCATCAGCCGGTTGTTCGGGATATCGGACCAGATCAGGCAGCGCTGGTCGCCGAACCAGACCGGCCCCTCGCTCCAGCGGAAGCCCGTCGCCAGGCGTTCCACGGCGGCCAGCACCAGGCGGTAGCGGTTGAAGGACGGGTCGAGCACCTCGACGGCGGGATCGGGGTAGCGACCCTGCGGCGCCTGGGCGAGGGCGGGGCTGGCGGCGAGCAGGGCGGCGCTGCCGAGGCCGCGCAGCAGCTGACGGCGTTCGGATTTCATCTCGGGTTCCCTCCGTTTGCTGGGCCCCTTTTGCGGGGCTGCCGGGGTCACCCGGCCCGGCAAGGCTGCGCCGCCGCGGCGCGCCTTGCCTAGGCCGTTCAGCGTCGGCGAGGTCGCCTTACTGCGGCCGCGCGCCCATCGCGACCGTCCGCTCGTCCATCCGCGGCTCGTAGGTGATGCCGCGGCGGGTGGCCCAGAAATTCACCAGCTGGAACAGCGGGATCATCGCCGTCTCGCGGTCCACCATGGCCACCGCCTCCTGCAGCAGCTTCTCGCGTTCCGCATCGTCCAGCGTGCCGGCGGCGCGCGCCGTCAGCGCATCCAGCGTCGGGTTGGAGTAGCGGGAGTTGTTGGAGGCGCCGGTGCGGCGTTCGCGGTTATAGGTGCCGAAGATATTCACCAGCATGTAGCTGGCCTCCCCGGTCACGCTGCCCCAGCCGGCCAGGCGGGCGTTGAATTCCTGGCGCGAATTGCGCGAGGCATAGGTGGTCCAGGGCAGCGCCTCGACCTGGGTGCGCACGCCGATCCGGCTCCACATCTGCGCCACCGCCTGGGCGGTGCGCGAATCATTCGGGTAGCGGTCGTTCGGCGTGGCGAGCGTCAGCCGGAAGCCGTTCGGGAAGCCGGCCTCGGCCAGCAGGCGGCGGGCGCCGTCCGGGTCGTGGCGCGGCACTTCCACCGCCGGGTTGTAGGAATATGAGCCGGGCGGCAGCCACTGGCCGGTGGGCGTCGCCGTGCCCTCCATCACGCGGTCGGCCAGCGCCTGGCGGTCGATGGCGATGGACAGCGCCCGGCGCACCCGCGCATCCAGCATCGGGTTGCGCTCCAGCGGCCGGCCCTCGCTGTCGCTGACCATTACCGGCGCGCTGTCGGGGCGGGAGAAGTCGGTCATCAGGTAGATCAGCCGCAGGCTCGGGATCTCCGAGACCGTCAGCCGGCTGTCGCGCTTCAGCCGGGCGATGTCGGTGGAGGGCACCTGGTCGATCACGTCGAGATCGCCGGCCAGGATGCCGGCGGTGCGCGCCGCGTCATTGGCGACGAAGCGGTAGGAGACGCGCGACCAGGGTTCCGCACCGCGCCAATAGGCCTCGTTGCGGGCGAATTCGGTGCGGTCGCCGGGGCGGTAGGAGACCAGGCGATAGGGGCCGGTGCCGATGGCGGCGCGGCCGGCATTGTAGTCCTCCGTCCCCGCACCCTCGCCGACATGGCGGGAGATGATCTGGATCGAGGCGAGTTCCGTCGGCAGCAGCGGATGGGCGGCTGCCGTGTGCAAGCGGATGGTCAGCGGATCCACCACCTCGACGCGGGTGATGGCGCGGACGAAGCCACCGAAGCCGCCCGGGCTGTTCGGCACGTTCGGTGCGCGGCTGATGGTGAAGGCCACGTCATCGGCGGTGAAGTCCCGCCCGTCATGCCACTTCACGCCCGCGCGCAGCTTGAATTCCCACATGGTCTCGGACACGGCGCGCCAGCTTTCGGCCAGCGCCGGCTGGATGCGCGCCTGCGCGTCCTGCTCCGTCAGCCGGTCGAACAGGTGCATGGTCAGGCTGATATTGGGCGAGGCGTTGTAGAAATGCGGGTCGAGCGAGGTGGGCGAGCCGCCGATGCCGATGGTGAGGTTGCGGTCCTGGGCGAAGGCCACGGGGGCGAAGGCGGGTGCGGCCAGCAGTGTGGTGGCAAGGAGGGCCTGGGCGAGGGGGAGGCGAACGAAAATCATGCGAATGGTCTCCCGGAAGACATGAACGGGACGTTAGCCTAGCCGCATGAGGGGCAGGCTGCTACACAACGCGCTTCGGGGAAGTCTTCATTGAGGAGAGAGTGATGCGCAACAGCATCCGGGGTGCCGCCGTTGCGGCTGTGTCGCTGATGGCCGCGGGCCTGCCGGTGGGGCAGGTGCTGGCCCAGGGACAGACGCAGACGCTGAACATGGGCGTCGGCTCGCCGGTCACCTCGCTGGATCCGCACTACCACCAGTTGTCGCCGAACAACGCCGTCAGCGACATGATCTTCGACAAGCTGGTGAATACGGACGCGGCCGCGCGCAATATCCCGGGCCTGGCCGAAAGCTGGCGCGCCGTGGGTCCCACCACCTGGGAATTCAAGCTGCGGCCGAATGTGCGCTTCCACAACGGCAATGCCTTCACGGCGGAGGATGTGGTCTTCACCATCCAGCGCCTGCCGAATGTGCCGAACAGCCCCTCCTCCTACGCCGCCTATGCGCGGCCGATCGTGCGGATGGAGGTGGTGGACCCGCTGACCCTCCGCTTCCACACCGCCGAGCCCTATCCGCTGCTGCCGCTCGACATGACCAATGTCCGCATCCTGGATGCGGAGACGCATGCCAATGCGACGACGGAGGATTTCAACGCCGGCCGCGCCGCGATCGGCACCGGCCCCTGGCGCGTGGTGGCGCATCGCAGCGGCGACCGCATCGAGTTCGAGCGCAACGACGCCTATTGGGGCGACCGCCCGGCCTTCGCGCGGGTGAACTACCGCATGATCACCAATGACGCGACGCGCACCGCCTCGCTGCTCTCCGGCGACCTCGACTTCATCGACCAGGTGCCGACCAGCGACCTGGCGCGGCTGCGGCGCGACCAGAACATGGCGCTGTCGGAGACGGTGGGCCTGCGGCTGGTCTTCCTGGGCCTCGATCACCTGCGCCAGGCGAATGAGAATTCGCCCTTCATCACGGACAATGACGGCCGCCCGCTGGGCCGCAACCCGCTGCAGGATGTGCGCGTGCGCCGCGCGCTCTCCATCGCCATCGACCGCAAGGCGAT
Source organism: Falsiroseomonas sp. (assembly GCF_051860665.1). Classification (GTDB taxonomy): domain Bacteria; phylum Pseudomonadota; class Alphaproteobacteria; order Acetobacterales; family Acetobacteraceae; genus Falsiroseomonas. Next base: position 124,800 of record NZ_JBHYDM010000013.1, on the reverse strand, counting down.
CGCGGAGCGGGTGATGGAAGGGGCGGCCACCCCCTCCGGGCAGTTCCTGCCGCCGGGCACCTTCAGCCATGTGCCGGATGTGGCCGCGCCGGAATACGATCCGGACCAGGCGCGCCGCCTGCTGGCCGAGGCCGGCTATCCGAACGGCTTCCGCATCACGCTGAACAGCCCGAACGACCGCTACATCAATGACAGCCGCATCGCCCAGGCAGTCGGCCAGATGTGGACGCGCATCGGCGTGCGCACGGCGGTGGAGGCGCAGACCTGGGCCACCTTCGTCGGCCGCGCCGGCCGGGCCGAATATTCCGCGCATCTGATCGGCTGGGGCTCCAACCCGGATGGCAGCCACCCGCTGCGCAATATCCTGGCCACCGTCTCGCGCGAGCGGGGCTGGGGCGCTTCGAACCGCGGCCGCTATTCCAATGCGGAGGTCGATGGCATCCTGACCCAGGCGCTGGTGGAGCTGGACGAGTCGAAGCGGGAGCAGATGCTGATCCGCGCCCAGCGCATCGCGGCGGAGCAGGTGGCGGTGATCCCGCTGCATATCCAGACGAATATCTGGGCGATGCGTCGCGGCCTGACCCATTCGCCGCGGGTCGATGAACTGACCCGGGCGCAGGATGTGCGCCCGGCGGCGCGCTGACGCGGCCGCGAGGGCCCGGAAGGACTGAGGCATGAGTGTCTATCTGCTGCGGCGGCTGATCCAGGCCGCCGGCGTCGTGCTGGCGATGTCGATCATCGTCTTCATCGGCGTCTTCGCCATCGGCGACCCGGTCGAGATCCTGATCAGCCCGGATGCCGACCAGTTCGAGCGGGAACGCGCGGTGGCGGCGCTCGGCCTCGACCTGCCGCTCTGGCAGCAATACCTGGTCTTCCTCGGCAAGGCGGTGCAGGGCGACCTCGGCCGGTCCTTCGTCTTCAACGAGCCGGCGCTGCAGCTGATCCTGCAGCGCATGCCGGCGACGCTGGAACTGGCCCTGGCGGCGACCTTCGGCGCCATCCTCATCGGCCTGCCGCTCGGCCTCTATGCCGGGCTGAAGCCGAACAGCCTGGGCTCCAAGACCATCATGGCCGGCTCCATCCTCGGCTTCTCCCTGCCCACTTTCTGGGTCGGGCTGATGCTGATCATGGTCTTCGCCGTGCAGCTTGGCTGGCTGCCCTCCACCGGGCGCGGCGAGACGCGGGAATTGCTCGGCCTGCGCTGGTCCTTCCTGACCGCGGATGGCCTGGCGCATCTGGTGATGCCGGCGCTCAACCTCGCGCTGTTCAAGATCAGCCTGGTCATCCGCCTGACCCGCGCCGGGGTGCGGGAGACGATGCTGATGGACTACGTGAAGTTCGCGCGCGCCAAGGGACTCAGCCCCTTCCGCGTGACCTTCGTGCATGTCTTCAAGAACATCCTCATCCCGGTCGTCACCGTCACCGGCCTGGAATTCGGCAGCACCATCGCCTTCTCGGTCGTCACCGAAAGCATCTTCGCCTGGCCCGGCATGGGCAAGCTGATCATTGACAGCATCAACGTGCTCGATCGCCCGGTGATCGTCGCCTATCTCATGATCATCGTGCTGATGTTCATCACCATCAATCTCGTCGTCGACCTGATGTATTCGGTGCTCGACCCGCGTGTGCGGTTGGACAGCAAGTGAAGGGGGCCACGCCATGAGCGCCGTTGTCGGCCAGGGGGCTGCCCCCAAGGAAGCGAAGGTCGAGACGCCCTTCCAGCGCTTCGTCTCGGAATTCTTCGAATCGAAGCTCGCGGTGGGCGGGCTGATCGTGATCACCGCCATCATCCTGGTGGCGATCCTCGCACCCTTCATCTCGCCGCAGAATCCCTACGACCTGGCGGTGCTGGACATCATGGATGGGCGGCTGGAGCCCGGTTCGCAGTCCGGCGACGGCGCCACCACCTACTGGCTCGGCACCGACGACCAGGGGCGGGACATGCTGTCCGGCATCATGTACGGGCTGCGCATCTCGCTGACCGTCGGCGCCGGCTCCGCCTTCATCGCCTGCATGGTCGGCGCCTCGCTCGGCCTCGCCGCGGCCTATGCCGGCGGCAAGACCGACAGCCTGATCATGCGCATCGTCGACCTGCAGCTGTCCTTCCCGTCGATCCTCGTCGCGCTGATGATTCTGGCGTTCCTTGGCAAGTCGGTCACCAACGTCGTCATCGCCATCGTGGTGGTGGAATGGGCCTATTACGCCCGCACCGTGCGCGGCACCGCGCTGGTGGAGCGTAGGCGCGAATACATCGAGGCCGCCGAGTGCCTGGCACTCCCAAAATACCGCATCCTGTTCCGGCACCTGCTGCCGAACTGCCTGCCGCCGCTGATCGTCATCGGCACCATGCAGGTGGCGCGCGCCATCGCGCTGGAGGCGACGCTGTCCTTCCTCGGCCTCGGCGTGCCGATCACCGAGCCTTCGCTCGGGCTGCTGATCGCCAATGGCTACGAATACATGCTGTCGGGGAAATACTGGATTTCCTTCTACCCCGGCATCGCGCTGCTGGTGACCATCGTCGCCATCAACCTGGTCGGCGACCAGCTGCGCGACGTGCTGAACCCGCGGCTGCAGAAGTAAGGCGTCCGACTTGATGAACAACGCTGCGCCCACGCTGGAGGTGCGAAACCTCCAGACCCACTTCTTCACCCGCGCCGGCGTCGTGCGCGCGGTGGACGACGTCTCCTTCACCATCGGCCGCGGCAAGGTGCTGGGGCTGGTGGGCGAGAGCGGCTCCGGCAAGACCGTCACCGGCTTCTCCATCATGAAGCTGGTGGATGCGCCGGGCCGCATCGTCGGCGGGTCCATCCTGTTCCAGGGCAGGGACCTGGCGCAGCTGTCGGAGGAGGAGATGCGGCATCTGCGGGGCAACCGCATCGCCATGATCTTCCAGGACCCGATGATGACGCTGAACCCGGTGCTCCGCATCGACACGCAGATGATCGAGACGGTGCAGGCGCATGAGAAGGTGTCGGAAGCCGAGGCCCGCGCCCGGGCGCGCGATGCGCTGGGCATGGTCGGCATCCCTTCGCCGGAGGAGCGGCTGAAGTCCTATCCGCACCAGTTCTCCGGCGGCATGCGCCAGCGCGTGGCGATTGCCATCGCCCTGCTGCACCGCCCCGACCTGATCGTGGCCGACGAGCCCACCACCGCGCTCGACGTGACGATCCAGGGCCAGATCCTGGCCGAGGTGCAGAAGCTGTGCGCCACGACCGGCACGGCGATGCTCTGGATCACGCATGACCTCTCCGTGGTCGCCGGCCTCGCCGACGATATCGCCGTCATGTATGCCGGCCGCGTCGTCGAATTCGGCGATGTGGGGGAGGTGCTGGACAAGCCGCTGCACCCCTATACCCATGGGCTGATCGGCAGCGTGCCGTCCCGCAACAAGCGCGGTGAGCCGCTGCGGCAGATCCCGGGCATGACGCCCTCCCTCCTCAACCTGCCGGAAGGCTGTTCCTTCCGCGCCCGCTGCCCGCGCGCGGCCGCCGATTGCATCGTGATGCCCGAACTGCACCCCTGGCTGCCCGAACGCCTCGCCCGTTGCCACCACCCGCATCTCGAGGAGGTGGAAGCGGCATGAGCCAGTCCCAGATGCAGAGCCAGACGCAGGCGGAGGCGCCGCGCGTCTTCACCGAGACCGAAACGCCGATGGTCGAGCTGCGGCAGGTCTCGCGCCGCTTCGCCAAGAAGCTCGACATCGCGGCCAAGCTCGCCCGCAAGCTCGGCGCCGATGTGCGGGAGGAAGTGGTGCATGCCGTCGACCATGTCGACCTCCGCGTCCGCAAGGGCGAGGTGGTGGGGCTGGTCGGCGAATCCGGCTGCGGCAAGTCGACGCTCGGCCGCATCGTGGCCGGCATCCTGCCGCAATCCGAGGGCCAGGTGCTGTGGAACGGCCAGGACGTCTCCGCCATGCAGGGCGAGGCGGCCAAGATCGGCAAGTTGCGCCGGCAGATGATCTTCCAGGATCCCTATGCCAGCCTCAATCCGCGCATGCGGGTGGCGGACATCGTCGGCGAGGCGCCGCTGGTCCACGGCCTGACCACCCGCGCGAACTTCGACACCTATGTCGATGAGCAGATGCGCCGCGCCGGCCTCGACCCCGCCTTCAAGCGCCGCTACCCGCACCAGTTCTCCGGCGGCCAGCGGCAGCGCATCGGCATTGCCCGCGCCCTGGCCGTGGCGCCCGAATTCATCGTCTGCGACGAGGCGGTGGCGGCGCTCGATGTCTCGATCCAGGCGCAGATCCTGAATCTCTTCATGAAACTGCGGCGGGATCTCGATCTCACCTACCTCTTCATCAGCCACGACCTGGGCGTGGTGGAGCATCTCAGCGACCGCGTGGTCATCATGTATCTCGGCCGCGTGGTGGAGGAAGCACCGACGGAGCGCGTCTTCGCCAGCGCCAACCACCCCTATACCCAGTCGCTGCTGGCCAGCGTGCCGCGCATCGGCAACCGCAAGCGCGCCTTCGCGACGGTGAAGGGGGAGATCCCCTCGCCGCTGAACCCGCCGCCGGGCTGCCACTTCCATCCGCGCTGCCCGCATGCCTTCGATCGCTGCCGGGTCGAGGTGCCGAAGCTGCGGGAGGTCGCGCCCGGCCAGCGCAGCGCCTGCCACCTGAACGACGCCGCCTGATCCCCTATCGCGCCCAGTGGGAAAGCCGCGACCTGGTCGCGGCCTTCCTCGCCGGCCGTGATCCGGCGACGGACCCCGCCTGGGCCGGCAGCGGGGCGGCCGACCCCGCGGATTATGCCCGCTGGGCCGGCCATCTCTGCGGCTGCGCCTGCCTGCAGATGGTGCTGGGCGCGCTTGGCCGGCCGGTGCCGCCCATCCATGCCATTCGCCGCGAAGTGCAGGCGGCGGGCGGCTATGTGGAGGCGGCGGATGGCACCATCCGCGGCCTGATCTATGCCGGCGCCGTGGCCTGGCTGGCCGGTCAGGGCATCGCGTCCCGCATCCTGCTGGACCAGCAGGCGAGGGATCTGGCGGGGCAGGGGCTGACCATCGCCTCCGTCCATCCCGCCATCCGCTGGCCCGAAGGGCCGGCACCCGGCAGGGGCGGGCATCTGGTGCTGGTCTTCGGCACGGATGCGGCGGGCCGGCTGCGCTTCCACAACCCCTCCGGCGACAGCCCCGCCAGCCAGGAGGATGTGCGCCTGGCGCCCGAGGATTTCGACCGCTTCTTCGCCGGGCGCGGCATCCGGATCGGCTGAGGCCCGTCTCAGGTCCGCTTGGTCTCGGGCGCATTGCCGCGGCCGCGGCCGGGCGGGTCGGAGGGGTCGCTGTCCGTCGGGCCATCCGCGCCCTTGCGGGGCGAAGGATTGCCACCGCGCCCCGCGCCGGGCGGGTCGTTCGGGTCGCTGTCCGTCACGCCGGTGCGCGGCCGGCTGCCGCCACGGCCCTGGCCGGGCGGGTCGGAGGGATCGCTGTCGCTGGGCGCGGAGGGTGTTCCTCTGCCGCCGCGGCCGGCGCCGGGCGGATCGGTCGGGTCGCTATCCGTCACGCCGCTGCGCGGCCGGCTGCCGCCCCGGCCCTGGCCCGGCGGATCGGTCGGATCGCTGTCGCTCGTGCCGCTGCGCGGTCGGCTGCCGCCCCGGCCCTGGCCGGGGGGATCGGACGGGTCGCTATCGGTCAGCCCGCTGCGCCCGGGCGGGGCGCTGCCGCTCTTGCTGTCGGGCACGCCGCCGCCGCCGGACTTCGCGCCCTGCGCCCGCGCGGCCGCCCCCGGCACCGCCGCGCCGCCACTCGCCGCGGCCAGGCGCAGCACCAGAAGGCGGCGGCCGAGCGGGGATCCATCAGATGCGGACATATGGCGCTCCCTTGCTGCCGCCATGTTCACGGCATGGCGGCGCTTCGACAAGGGGAGGGGCTGGCGGCGCGCCTGCGGCCCTGGCGTGGCGAAGCCGGGGCAGGACCCTGAACAGAACATGAATGATTCCGCTTGTGTGCATGTTCTGTTTATGTTCCCATGGGCCCATGAGCAGCATCGCCCTCGACTTCCGCCACCCGGCCGGTATCGCCCGCGATATCCCCGCCGAGCTCTGCATCCCGCCGCGCCCCCGCGTGCTCGCCCGGCCCGCGCTGCGGGAGCCGGCCTGGCGGGAGGCGATGCGCTGGTCGCTGATCGCGCTCAGCGCCAGCCTGGCGGCGGGCGAGGTGGCGCTGGCCCTGTTCGGGCCGTAGGCCTCACACCGGCAGCGTCGCCAGGGCGGACAGCCCGCCGGTCGGGCGGTTGCGCAGCACCACGTCGCCGCCATGCGCGCGGAAGATATTGCGCGCGATCGGCAGGCCGAGGCCGGTGCCGCCGGTCTCCCGGTTGCGGCTTTCCTCCAGCCGGTGGAAGGGCTGGAAGACATTCTCCAGCTCCCGCTCCGGCACGCCCGGCCCGTCATCCTCCACCGCGATCCGCACCACCCCGCCCAGCGGCGATTGCAGCCGCAGGGTGGCGGAGCCGCCATAGGCCACGGCATTGCCCACCAGATTGGCCAGCGCCCGCTTCAGCGACCCCGGCCGCGCCGCCACCGTCAGGTGTTCCGGCCCGATATAGGTGATGAGTTCGGCATAGTCCGGGCTGGCATCCGCCGCCTCATCCGTCACGGTGCGGCAGAGTGCCGCGAGATCGACCGGCACCGAGGGTTCGCGCGTCGAATCATCCCGCGCGAAGGCGAGCGTGGCGGCGATCATCGCCTCCATCTCATCCAGGTCCGCCAGCATCTTCCGGCGCTGCTCGTCATCCTCCAGGAATTCGGCGCGCAGCTTCAGCCGGGTGATCGGCGTCTTCAGGTCATGGCCGATGGCGGCCAGCATCTGGGTGCGGTCGCCGACGAAGCGGCGGATGCGCTCGGCCATGGTGTTGAAGGCGCGGGCGGCGGTCGCGACCTCGGCCGGGCCGGTCTCGGGCAGGGGCGGCGCGTTCACGTCGCGGCCCAGCCGGTCCGCCGCCTGCGCCAGCGCGCCGACCGGCCGGGTCAGCCGACGCACCGCCCAGAGGGTGAGCGCCACGGCGGCCAGGGTCATCAGCACGAAGGCGATCAGGAAGGTGAAGGAATGCCAGGGCCGCGGCGGCGGCATTTCCAGCCGCAGGTTCAGCCAGCCCTGGTCGGGAAAGCGCAGGCTGACCATCAGCCGCCCGGGATGGCCATGGCTGGCGATCACCACCTCCCGCGGCCGCAGGCGGGGCGGGGCGAAGCGCATCTGGTCCAGGCGCAGCAGGCTGATCAACCCTGGCGGCGGCGGCGGGAAGCCCGGCTGGGCCAGCGCCACCTCGTCCAGCGTGATCCGCAGGCCCGGCGGCATGTCCAGATCCTCCAGCACCGCGCGCCGGCGCTCCGGCGGCAGCGGCAGCAGGCTGCGCCAGGCGCCGGCGGCGCGCTGGGAGATCTCCCGCGCATGCTGGAAGCGCTGCAGGTCCACGCGGTCCAGCGCATGGATGGTCAGCCCCGCCACCTGCACCAGGATCAGGCCGGTGATCAGCACCAGCGCCGTGCGCCCGGCCAGGCTGCAGGGCCATAGCCACCGCAGCGCCCGCCACACCTTCCAGTCGCGCATCCTCAACCGCGCTCGACCGTGGCCGAGAGCACATAGCCGCCGCCGCGCACGGTCTTGATCACCTGCGGATTGCGCCCGTCATCCTCCAGCTTGCGGCGGAGGCGGGAGACGGCGACATCGATGGCGCGGTCGAAGGGCCCGGCCTGGCGGCCGCGCAGCAGGTCCATCAGCATGTCCCGCGTCAGCACGCGGTTCGGCCGCTCCACCAGCACCATCAGCAATTCGTATTCGCCGCCCGTCAGCGGCACTTCGGCGCCCTGCGGGTTCAGCAGGCGGCGCCGCGTCGGCTCCAGCACCCAGCCGGCAAAGCGCAGCACCTTGGCCGGCGGCTCCTGCGAAGGGCCAGTGCTGCTATCGGCGGTCGCCCGGCGCAGCACGGCGCGGATGCGGGCCAGCAGCTCCCGCGGGTTGAAGGGTTTTGCGACGTAGTCATCGGCGCCGAGTTCGAGGCCGACGATGCGGTCCGTCTCCTCCCCCATCGCGGTCAGCATGACGATCGGCACCTCGGACTGGGTGCGCAGCCAGCGCGCGAGGTCGAGGCCCGATTCGCCCGGCATCATCAGGTCCAGCACCACCAGGTGGTAGCGGCCGAGCGGCCAGAGTTTCCGCGCCTCCCGCGCATCCCGCGCCGCGGTCACGCGGAAGGACTGCTTCTCCAGGAATTTTCCCAGGAGCTCGCGGATTTCGCGGTCGTCGTCGACGACGAGGATGTGGGGGGCTGTGGCGTCCATGGCGGTAACATAGCGCGCCCCCGGCAAGCCCCTAGGGCCAAAGCCGCCCCCGTGTTGCGGCAAGTGACGGCGGGGGTGGCGGTTACCGAGCGTTGCATTTCCTGACGCTTCGGACCCTTACCAGGTAACGGCCAGGGCACATCTGGCGAAGGGCAAGGCGCCATCCCGGCCATGGCCGCACTCCGCCATGGGACTTCCCCCCTCCCAGCCCGGGCTGGCGTATTGTACTGGCGGCGGGGATGGCCCTTTCTCCTGCGTCCCCGCCGCCGAATTTTCCCGAACCGCCGGCCTGGGTGCGCCCGGCGATCGGCGCCCTGGTGGCGGCGGATCCAGACCTGGCGGCGATCGAGTCTGCCGCCGGCCCGCTGCCATGGCGGTCGCGGCCCCCCGGCCTCGCCGGCCTGCTGCGGACCATCTGCGGCCAGCAGATCTCGAACCAGGCCGCCGGCGCCATCTGGCGGCGGCTTTCGGCGATTCCCGGCGCGCTGGAGCCCGCGACCCTGGTCGCGATGGACGATGCGACGCTGTGTGGCACCGGCGGCCTGTCCCGGCCCAAGGCGGCGCATGCGCGCGCCCTGGCCGCTGCCTGCCTCGATGGCGCGCTGCGGCTGGATGCGCTGGATGCGATGGGGGATGAGGAAGCGGTGGCGCATCTCTCCGCCATCCGCGGCCTCGGCCGCTGGACGGCGGAGGTGCATCTGCTTTTCGCCCATGACCGGCCGGATATCTTCCCCAGTGGCGATATCGCGCTGGCCGCCAGCGTGGCGCATCTGAAGCGGCTGGCGGAGCGGCCGAAGCCGAAGCAGCTGGCCGAGATCGCCCTGGCCTGGCAGCCCTGGCGCGGCCTCGCGGCGCGGCTCTTCTGGCATCATTGGCGCCATGTCACGGGCCGGCCGTTGATCGAGGATCCATTGCCGGAGGCGGCGCTGGGCGGCAGTTTGGGACAATGATGCTCTCCGCCACCCTGCGCGCCACCGCCCATCCCCCGATCCCCGCCGCCCGCGCCTGGGCCGCGCGCTACCAGGGCGCCGCCGGGCCGGCGCTGGACCTGACCCAGGCGGTGCCGGGCTATCCGCCGCCGCCCGAATTGCTGGCCCGGCTGGCGGAGGCTGCGGGCAGCACCGCCTGCGCCGGCTATGGCCCGATCGAGGGCGATGCTCCGCTGCGCGCGGCCCTGGCCGCCGACATGGCCGGCTTCTACGGCGCGGAGATCGCCACCTCCGACATCGCCATCACCGCCGGCTGCAACCTGGCCTTCGCCATGACCATGGCGGTGCTGGCCGCGCCCGGGGAGGCGGTGATGCTGCCCACCCCCTGGTATTTCAACCACCAGATGGCGCTGACCATGCGCGGGGTGCACCCCGTGCCGCTGCCGACGCGCGCCGAGGCCGGCTTCGTGCCGGACCCCGCCGAGGCCGCCGCGCTGATGGATGCGACTCCCGTGCGCGCCCTGGTCCTGGTCACGCCGAACAACCCGACCGGCGCCGTCTACCCGCCCGAGCTCATCGCCGAATTTTTTCGCATCTGCCGCGCCCGTGGCGTGGCCCTGGTGCTGGACGAGACCTACCGGGACTTTCTCACCGAGGCGCAGTCCCCGCCGCACCGGCTTTTCACCGACGCGGCCTGGCGCGACGGGCTGGTGCATCTCTATTCGTTTTCCAAGGCCTATTGCGTGCCGGGGCATCGGCTCGGCGCGGTGGCCGCCGGCCCGGCGTTCCGGACGGAATTGGCCAAGGCGCTGGACACCTGGCAGATCTGCCCGGCGCGCCCGGCCCAGGCGGCGCTGGCCTGGGCGGTGCCGGCGCTGGCCGGCTGGCGCGCGGGCAACCGGGCGCTGATGGCCGATCGCGCCGCGCTGTTCCGCGTCGGCGTCGGCCAGCTGCCCGGCTGGCGGCTGGACGCCCTCGGCACCTATTTCGCCTATCTGCGGCTGCCGGAAGGCGCACCGGATGCGGAGGAAGCCGCCGCCTGGCTGGCCGCGGAGCTGGGGCTGATGAGCCTGCCCGGCCCCTTCTTCGGCCCCGGCCAGCAGCGCCACCTGCGCCTCGCCTTCGCCAATGCGGGGGCGGAGGTGCTGGCCGAGGTGCCGGCCCGGCTGCGCCGTGCGGCCCTGGCCTGGGGTCAGCCGTAGAGCGCGGTGAGCTGGCTCGGCGTCATCTCATAGAGCTGGCTGCGGCTGAAGGCCTCGATCTGCCGCGCCCGCATGGCGGCGAGCTGCGCCGTGGTCACCGCCGCGATCTGGTCCGAGGACAGGGCCTGCACGGCCTCCGTCGCCAGCCCCAGGAACTCGTCCGGCTCGATGGCGGCCACATCGGCCGGGGCGAAGGCCTCGATCTGCTCGGCATCCAGCGCGCCGATGGCGGCGGGACCCAGCGCCTGCACCTGGGCGCTGTCCAGCGCGCCGAGCTGGGCGGGCGACATGGCCCGCACCTGCGTGCCGGTCAGCGCCGCCAGCTGCGTCGTGGCCAGTGCCGCCACCTGGCTGGTGCCGAGTGCGAGGAACTGCTGCCCGCGCAGCGCCGCCACCTGCGCCGTGCCCAGCGCGGCGATCTGCGTCGTGGCGAGGCCGCTGGTGCCGGCGAAGGACAGGTTGCCGACCTGGCCCGCGCTGAGCGCCGCGATGGTGGTGGTGGACAGCGCCGCCACCTGCGCCGCGCCCAGCCCCGAAACCTGCGCCGTGCCGAGCAGCCCGATGCGCGTGCCGAGCGCATCCATCTGCGCCGTGGTCATCCCGCCGAGCGCCGCGGCGGAGAGGCCCGCGATCTGCGTATCCGCCAGCCCGGCCAGGCTGGTGGAGGAAAGCCCCGCCACCTGGTTCGCGGTCAACCCGCCCGCCTGGGTGGCGGTCAGCGCCGGCAGCCGGTCCGCCGCCTGCGCCAGGTCCAGCCCGGCGATCGCCGCCGGCGCCAGGGCGGCGAATTGCGTGGAGGCCAGCGCCGCCAGCTGCGTACTGGCCAGCGCCGCGACCTGGGCTGAGCCCAGCGCCGCCGCCTGCGCCGTGCCGAACAGCCCGATCTGCGCGGTCGAAAGTCCCTGCGGCGCAAGTCCCGCCATGCCGGCGGCGGACAGCGCCTGCAACTGCGTGCTGGCCAGCGCCGCCACCTGCGCGGAGGAGACGGCGGCGATCTGCGCCGAGCCCAGCGCCGCGACCTGCCCGGTGGCCAGCGCGCCCCATTGCGTCCCGTCCAGCGCGCCGACCCGGAGGCCCGCGATGCCGGCCGTGCTCAGCGCCGCCAGCTGCGTGGTCGCCAGCGCCGCCACCTGGCTGCTGCCCAGTGCCGCGATCTGCGCCGAACCCAGCGCCGCCGCCTGGCTGCTGCCGAGGGCCGCCAGCTGCGTGCTGGCCAGCGCCCCCAGCGCGGTGGAGGACAGCGCGGCGATCTGCGCGCTGCCCAGCGCCGCCACCTGTGTCGTCGCCAGGCTCGCGGCCGCCGTGGTGCCCAGGCTGGACAGCGATGCGGGCGCCAGGGCGGCCAGTTGCGTTGTTGCCAGCCCCGCCAGTTGCGCGCCGTCCAGCGGCCCGATCTGGCTGGCGGAGAGGGCGCCGAGCTGCGTCGTGCTCAGCGCCGAAAGCTGGCTGCTGGTCGCCGCCATCAGCTGCGCGGTGCCGAGTGCCGCCACCTGCGCCGTGCCCAGCGCCGCCAGCCCGCCGCTGCCGATGCCCTGGATCGCCGTGGCCGCCAGCCCGCCGATCGCCGCGCTGGACAGCGCCGCCCAGCTTGTCGTGCCCAGCGCCGAAAGGGCCGTGCTGCCGAGTGCCGCGGCCTGGACCGAACTGAGTCCGGCGATGCCGGTCGTGGTCAGCGCCGCCAGCTGCGTCGCCGCCAGCAGCCCCGCCTGGGTGCTGGACAGCGCCGCCACCTGGTTCCGCTTCAGCGCCGCCGCCTGGCCGGTGGAAAGCGCCGTGAGGTCCGTGGCCTCCAGCCCCAGCATGCCGCCGGCACTCAGCGCGCCGACCTGGGCGGTGCCGAGGGCGGCCATCATGCCATCCGGCAGCGCCTGCACCTGGTAGCGATCCAGCCCCGCCACCTGGGTGCTGGACAAGGCCGCCACCTGGCTGGTGCTCATCGCACTGAGCTGGGCGCTGCCCAGGCCCATGATCTGCAGCACGCTGAGCCCGGCGACATTCAGCCCCTGCATCGGCGCGCCCGAAAGCCCGGCCAGCGCGGTGGGGGCAAGGCCCGCTACCTGGGCGCTGGACAGCGCCGCCACCTGCGTCGCCGCCAGCCCGGCCAGCTGCGTGCTGGTCAGCCCGCCGAGCTGCGCGCTGCCCATGGCGGCCAGCTGCGCCGTGCCGAGCGCGGCCAGCTGCGTCGTCGCCAGCCCGGCCACCGCGGTGCGCGACAGCGCCGCGACCTGGGTGGTGGCGAGGCTGGCAAGGCTTTGCGTCGACAGGGCGGCCAATTGCCCGCTGCCCAGCGCCGCCACCTGCCCGGTGCCCAGCGCCGCCAGGCTGCCGGTGCCCAGGGCCGCCAGCGCGGTGGTGGCCAGGGCCGCCACCGCGGTGCGCGCCAGGGCAGCCAGCTGCGTGCTGGCCAGGGCACCAAGGTCGGTCGCCGTCAGCGCCGCCGCCTGGGCCGTGCCGAGGCCGGAGACCTGGGCCGTGCTCAGCGCCGCAAGGCCCGTCGTGCCGAGGGCCGAGAGCTGCGCCGTGGTGAGCCCCGAGACGGCGCTGCGCGACAGGGCGGCGAATTGCGCCGTATCCAGCGCCGCCAGCGTCGCCGTGCCCATGGCCGCCACCTGTGCCGGCTTCAACGCGGCGACCTGCGTGGTGGAGAGGGCGGCGATCTGGCTGCTCGCCAGGGCATCGAAATCGGCGCCGTCGATGCCGGCCAGCGCCGCCGGCGTCAGCGCCGCCAGCTGGGTGGTGGAGAGCGCGGCGACCTGCATGGAGGTCAAGGCCTTGGCTTGGCTGCTGCCGAGCGCGCGGATCTGCGTCGTCGTCAGCGCGCCCGCCTGGGTGGTGGCCAGCGCCTGCACCTGGCCGAGGGTGAGCACCGCCACGGCGGCGGCGGAGATGGCGGCGACCTGGCCGGTGCTCAGCGCCGCCAGCCGGTCCGGCTGGATCGCCTTGACCTGGGCGGCGCCGAGGCCGCCGATCTGGTCCGTCGACAGCGCGGCCAGCGCGGTGGAGGAGAGCGCCGCCACCTCCGCCCCCGAGAAGCTGGCGATCTGCTGCGTGCCGAGCGCGGCGAGCTGCGTCGGCGCCAGCGCGCCGATCTGCGCCGCACCGAAGGCCGCCACCTGGGCGCGGCTGAGCGAGCCGATCTGGCTGCCGGACAGCGCCGCGACCTGCGCCGTGCCCAGCGCCGCGATGCCGGCGGTGGACAGGCCCGAGAGCTGCGTGCTGGCCAGCGCGGCGATGGTTGCCGTGGACAGCGCCGCCACCTGCGTGCCCTTCAGCGCCAGCATCTGGTTGCGGGTCAGCGCCGCGGTCTGGGTGGTCGCCAGTGCCGCCAGCCGGTCCGTGCCGAGGCCCGCGATGGCGGCGGCGGAGAAGGCGGCGATCTGGGTTGCGGCCAGGCTTTGCGCGAAGCCGGCGGAAAGGCCGCCGGCCTGGGTGCCGGTCAGCCCGGCCAGGGCCGTGGTGGACAGCGCCGCCACTTGGCTGCCCGCCAGGCTCGCCAGCTGCGTGCTGGCCAGCCCGGCCAGCTGCGCCGACTTCAGCGCGGCCAATTGCGTCGTCGCCAGCGTCTCGACCTGGGTCGTGGCCAGGCCGGAGAGCGCGAGGCCCGGCAGCCGCCCGAAGACCTCCGGCTGCAGCATGGCGATCTGGCCCGTGCTCATGCTGGCCAGCAGCGTCGCCAGCTGGCGCGCGCCCGCGGCGGTGGAACCGGCGGTGCTGGAGGTGGCGGCGATCGACACGGCGGGTCCTCGGCGCGGCGCGCGGGGTCCGGGTTTTCGCGGTCCGGGAGCATCCCTGGGGATGCAAGTCTGCGCCGCCGGTGATTAACGCCGACTGAATTCCCGGCCAGGCCGGTTGCACCCCGGGCCCCGGATGGGCAACAGATCGGGGAGACGCCGGAGGAGCCTGGCCATGACCACGATGCGAAACCTGGATGTGATCTCGGATTCGGTCTGCCCCTGGTGCTGGATCGGCAAGCGGAACCTGGATCGGGCGCTGGCGACCCTGGCCGGGGAGGGCCTGCGTTTCAATGTCCGCTGGCGCCCCTTCCAGCTGAATCCCGACATGCCGGAGGAAGGCATGGTGCGCTCCGTCTACCGGACCCAGAAGTTCGGATCCGAGGCGCGGGGCAAGGAGCTGGATGCCAATCTGGCGGAGGCCGGGCGCAATGTCGGCCTGCTGTTCCGGCACGACCTGATGCAGCGCACGCCGAATTCCGTCGCCTCCCACCGGGTGGTGCGCATGGCGCATGCCCAGGGGCTGCAGGATGCGATGATCGAGGCGGTGTTCCGCGGCTATTTCCAGGAGGGCCGCGACGTGGGCGACCACGCCATCCTGGTGGAACTGGCCGGCGAGGCGGGCCTGGACCGCGACGCGGTGGCCGCCATGCTGGCCGGCGATGCCTATCGGGACGCGGTGCTGGCGGAGGATGCGGCGGCGCGCAGTGCCGGCATCTCGGGCGTGCCCTCCTTCCTGCTGGACGGCCACCTGCTGTTCAGCGGCGCCCTGCCGGCGAGCCGCATGGCGGATGCCTTCAAGCGGGCCGATGCCATCCTTTCGGAGCGCGCCTCGGCCGCGTAGCATCCCGGCCGTTCAAGGGAATCGACCGCATGGAATGGCTGCTGCTTGGCCTCGTCGTCCTGCTGCTGCTGTGGCTGGTCGTCATCTACAACCGGCTGGTCTCGCTGCGGCAGGCGGTGGGCCAGGCCTGGGCGGATATCGAGGTGCAGCTGAAGCAGCGCCACGACCTGATCCCCAACCTGGTGGAGACGGTGAAGGGCTATGCCGCGCATGAAAGCGGCACGCTGGAGGCGGTGATCGCCGCGCGCAATTCCGCGGTGCGCGCCCAGGGGCCGGAACAGGCGAGCGCGGCGGAAGGCCAGCTTGGCGCGGCGCTCGGCCGGCTTTTCGCGCTGTCCGAGGCCTATCCGGAGCTGAAGGCCAATACCAATTTCCTGGCGCTGCAGAGCGAGCTTGCGAACGTGGAGAATACGCTGGCGGCCGCACGGCGCTTCTTCAACAACAGCGTCGCGGAATACAACGCCTCGATCCAGTCGATCCCGGCGGTGTTCTTCGCCGGCTCCCTGGGCTTCGGCCCGCGCGGCTTCTTCGAGCTGGATGAGGCGGAGCGGGCGGCCACCCGGAACGCGCCGCAGGTGAAATTCTGAGCCGGGGGCGGCGCCATGCTGCCGACGCATGGCCTGCGGACGCATATCTGGAACACCGGCCTGCGGTCGCTGCTGCTGCTGGCCGGCTTTCCCGTGCTGCTGGCGCTGGTCACCTGGGCCGTGGCGCTGCTGCTGGCGGCCACCGGCACCGATGACTTCGGCCAGGGGCTGCGGGATTCGGTGGCGCTGCTGCCGGTCGCCATCCCCATCGCCCTGCTGATCTCGGCCATCTGGTTCGCCATCGCCTGGTTTTCCAACCAGTGGATCCTGGACCTGCTCTCCGGCGCCCGGCCGGTGACGCGGGTGCAGGAGCCGGCGCTCTGGGCCATGGTCGAGGAACTGGCCATCAGCCGCGGCATGCGGATGCCGCGGCTGGCCGTGATCGAGACGCCGGCGCGCAATGCCTTCGCCTCCGGCCTCAAGCGCGACCAGGGCGCGGTGACGGTGACGCGCGGGCTGCTGCAGGCGCTGGGGCCGCGGGAGCTGCGCGCGGTGCTGGCGCATGAGCTGACCCATATCCGCAACGGCGATGCGCGGCTCGGCGTGGTGGCGGCGGTGTTTGCCGGCGTAATCTCCATGGTGGGGGAGCTGATGTGGCGTGGCCTGCGGCTCGGCCGGATGCGGCGGCTGCCGACCGGCGGCAGCGGCAACGGCAAGGGCAGGGGCGGTGCCGCGCTGCTGGTGGTGCTGGCGCTGGCCATCGCGGCGCTGGCCTGGCTGCTGTCCATCGCGCTGCGCATGGCGCTGTCGCGCAACCGCGAATACCTGGCGGATGCCGGCGCGGTGGAGATGACGGCGGACCCGGACGCCATGGCGAGCGCGCTGCGAAAACTGGCGGGGCAGGAGGCGATGGAGGGGCTGCCCAGCCAGGTGCGCGCCCTGCTGCTGCATGACGGCGCGAACAGCCTCGGCCCCGCCTGGTTCGCCACCCACCCGCCGATCGAGAAGCGGATCGAGGCGCTGGAGCGCTACGCAGGCGCGGCGGTTATGCCCCCAGAAGCGACCGCAGCCGCCGCACCGCACTCCCCGGCGTCGTCACCACCGGACGTCCCGTGGCGGCGGCCACCGCCTGGGCCGCCCGCGCCAGGCTGAACTGGCCGAGCAGGATCACGTCGCAGCCGGAAAGCTGGCGCGCCGCCTCCGCCGCCAGCCGGTCATGCGCTGCGGTGTCGCCGGCATCCAGCGCCGCCAGCGCGCCCTCCGCCAGGCAGGGCACCACCTGCACGCCGGGTGGAAATTCCGGCGGCATGGAGGAAAGCGTGCCGGGGAAGGTGGCCAGCAGGCCGATGCGGCGGCCGATTGCCACCGCCTCCTCGATCGCGGCCTCGTTCGGCTTGAGCACGGGGATGGGGGCGAGGTCCGCCGCCACCGCCTCGATGCAGGGGCCGAAGGCGGAGCAGGAGAAGAGCACGCCATCCGCCCCGGTGCCGCGGGCGTAGCGGCCGAGGGTGAGGAAGCGCTCCGTCATCGCCGGCGTCAGCGCACCATCGCGCGCCAGGTCGGCCGAGAGACTGTCATCCAGCAGGTTCATCAGCCGCGCCCCGGGCCAGGCTTCGGCGAAGGCGGCCTCGATCGGCGGCGGGGAATGTCGCAGGGCGTGGATCAGCGCGATGCGCATGGGCCGGCTAGTTGCCGACGCAGCGCTGCAGCGGGGAGGGGAATTCGGTGCAGTTCGGGAAGGCGATCTCATTCGGCCCGCGCCGTTCCACCCGCAGCGTATTGGGCCCGGTGGCGCAGCCGAAGCCGATATCGGCCGGCATGCGGGAGGCCATGGGGCCGGTGGGGCCGGCGGCCGGGACGAAGCGGAATTCCAGCACATCGGGGCTGGTGGCCACCGTCTCGATGATGCGCTGGCGATAGGCGACGTCGAAGACCGAGGCGCGCAGAACCACATCCTTGGTGAAGATCACGGCCGGCTGGCCGGTGCAGCGGGGCCCGCTGGTCTCCCCGGGCGGATAGATGCCGCCGGTCCAGGAGCCGAAGACCCAGGCATGCGGCGGATCGCCCCCCTGCTGCGCGCCCGCGCTTCCCCCCAAAGCCATCGCTGCCGCCGCCACCAGGATCCACCGTCGCATGCCGCGCTCCATCGTCATTTGGCGGGAGCATAGCGCGGGGAGGGGGGCGGGGGCTATCGGGGCGGGGGGCGTGGTGGCGGGGTGTTGTTCATGGCCCTTAGCCTGTCTGGGCCGGGGGAGTCGGCAATGTCTCGATTCGACCCAAAACGGACTTCTTGTCGGCCCGCTGACTTATCACGCTGAACTCACCCACCGTCGGCAAACTGCGGCAGTTCCGAGGGCCTTGTTGGCCACCCGGATGGAAGCTGAGCTCGGTCGAGCAGCTCAACCACATCAAGATCTGGGAAGGTCGTGCGAAGCAGAGGGATATCGGTCTCTTTTTCGAAGAATACGAAATGGCGGCCTGACCGAGCCTCGCAGTAGAGCAAACGGCTCCATCGCGGCCGCATGCCGATGCCGCCGATATACGTCAGTCGCCCAGCTGTGATCTCGAACACCCAAGGCGTGACAGCGACGTTCAGCGCAGTATTCCCAGACACGAAGGAGTAGGCGACGAACGCGTGCCGTCCGGCGGGCAGTCGAAGCGCAACCGCCTTCATAAGCGTGTTTGGCCGTTGTGGATCGGCTTGCCACGAATCGTCTGCGTCCGGGATCTGCAGCAAGCGCGGACGGCTCTCCATCTCCGCGGCAATGGCGTAGATCGGGCGGAAGCTGTCGGTGCAGCCGGCTTCTGTCGGACGGCGCACGATTAGGCCAAGCAGTCCTTCATTGGGACCTAATGCGAGCGGCTGGCCCGGCACAACTTCGAAGGAAGGGCGATGCGCGCAGGCGCCCAGCACTGACAGCAGTGCGATGGAACCGAGTGCGCCTCGCCTCGAAAGCTTAGGGTAAGCCACGGGCAGTCGCCTCAGGCCGGAGGGACGACGGGCTGCCGGGGCCAGCCGGGTGCGTCCGGGATGACGACGTCGATCCGGCGCCCCTGCAGCCAATCGAACTGCTGGCGAAGCCGCGGCACGTCGCGTTCCGACTGGTCACGCAACGCGATTGCGCGGACGCGAGTGTCGAAATGCGGTGCGAAGGCAAGGTTGCCGACGTAGGTCACGGTCCCCGCCTTCGGGCGGACCCGAAGCTGGGGCACGCGTGTAAAGCCGATATTGCGGAGCCCAAACTGCTGGTAGCCGAACCCGGTGAACAGGTAGTCACGCTCTGGGAGCACCGCTGCAAACAGCCGGACCGGCGTTCGTTCCGGGGTCTCAAAGTCGTATCCCCCCAAAGCGGTGGGCGCCCGGAAGATGCGTCCGTCGGGCGTGTCGTTAGGTCCGCTAATGACAAGGTTAACGCCGGGTCGGGCCCTGCCATCCTCCTCCATGACGTCGGCGGCGAGCATCTGAACGTACGCTATGTCTCCGCCGTACGCCCATGGGCCAAACGTCTCGATCGAGCCCACTATAGCGCCAAGCGCCGGATTAACGCCAAACGCGAAGCCAGGCCGCATCTCGCGGTCCATTGTCATCGACTCGCAGCCAGCGAGCAGAGTGGCGACGCTCACCGAGAGGACCGTCCGCCGTTCTACGTGACCCTTCATCCGCGTTGGTCCTCGCTAGTCGTCGGGAGATAACTGAAATTCGTCGGGTGCTAAGCTCGGGTCATCTTTGCACAACACACGCCCAGCTTCGCCAACCTTGCTGTCAAGGGAATGGACCCGCACCTGCGTAAGTCAGTTCACCGCCCTCTAAAGACCTTCCGAACCGCTTGAAACATCAACCTACGCCGCCGCCCCCGCCACCCGCGGCACCCCCGGATCCTTCACCGGCAGATGCACCAGCGCCGCAAAGGCGGAGGCGCCCACCCCGATCCACCACATCATGTCGTAGGACCCCGTCAGGTCCAGCACCACGCCGCCCATGAAGGCGCCCGTGAAGCCGCCCAGCTGGTGCCCCAGGAAGACCAGCCCAAAAATCGTCGCCAGCCAGCGCGTGCCGAAGTTGCGGGCCACCAGCGCCACCGTCGGCGGCACGGTGGACAGGTAGAGCAGCCCCATGATGGCGGAGAAGATCATCACCGTGGTGGTCGTCTTCGGCACCAGCATGAAGCCCGTGATCAGCACGCCGCGCGCGGCATAGATGATCACCAGCAGCTCCCGCCGCTTCCACCGCTGCGTCAGCTCGCCCGCCGCCAGCGATCCCGCCACGTTGAACAGGCCGATCAGCCCGATGGCGCCGGCGCCGACCGCCACCGGCAGGCCGCAATAGTGCACGAAGCCGGGCAGGTGGGTGGTGAGGAAGGAGATGTGCAGCCCGCAGACGAAGAAGCCGAAGAACAGGTACCAGAAGCTCGGCGTGCGCAGCGCACGGGACAGGGCCTGGCGCGCCGTCTCCTCATCCTTCGGCGCCACCTTCGGGCGCGGCGGCTCGGCCAGTGGCCAGGCGAGGGGGATCATCAGCAGCGCGGTCGCCGCCATCAGCGCCAGCGTGATCTCCCAGCCCAGCCCGGCGATTCCCAGCCCCGCCAGCGGCACCACGAGGAACTGGCCGAAGGAGGATCCGGCCGTGCCCAGCCCCACCGCCAGGCCGCGCTTCGATTCCGGCAGCAGCCGGGTCAGCGTCGCGATGATGATCGGCATCCCGGCGGCGGAGACCGCGACGCCCATCACGACCCCGGCGAAGAAGGTGAAGACCCCCAGCGCCGAGGCCAGCAGCATCCCCAGGATGCCGATGGCATAGAGCGCCGCGCCGCCCATCACCACCGCGCGGCCGCCATAGCGGTCCGCCAACTGGCCGCAGATCGGCTGGCTGGCGCCGTTCAGCAGCACCTGCAAGGCGATGGCGAAGGAGAAGCCGGAGGCGGTCCAGACATTCGCCTCCGTCATCGGCGCCAGGAACAGGCCGAAGGAATTCCGCAGGCCCATGGCGAGCGCCGCGCAGAGCACGCCGCAGGTCATCAGCACGGCGGCGGTGACGGCCAGGCGGCGGTCCGGCAGCTGGCCGGGGAAAGGGGTCGTCATGGCCGCCGTGTCCTCATGCCGGGAAGCTGTCAGGCGAGGTCGGGCAGCGACCTCGATGCCAGGATATTGCGCACGCCATCGGTCATCCCGCCCAGCGTGGCGGGCGACACCGCCTCCAGCTTCGACCGAGGCGCAATGTTCCAGAATTGGAAGCCCAATTCGCTGAACTGCTCCACCAGTTCCGCGGCACTGCTGCCCTGCGCCGCCAGCATGCCGGGCGCGAATTCGAACATGATCTTGGCGCGCGGCGAACGGGCGAGCAGCGCGCGCATGCCGCGCACGGCGCGCGTTTCCGTGCCTTCCACATCCATCTTCACCACATCCACGGTGAAGGCCGGGTCGGGGAAGAGATCGTCCAGCGCCACCACGCGGCAGGCCCGGGTCTGGCCGCCCTCGGGCACATGGCCGGGGGTCACCGTCAGGTGCCCGCCGCCGCCCCAGGCCCAGGAGAACAGCAGCTCCGCCGTGCCTTCCTCGGCGCCCACCGCCATGTTGTTCACCCGGGCATGGTCCGACAGGCCGTTCACCGCCAGCGAACGCGCCAGCAGGGCGGCGAAGCGGGGGTTCGGCTCGAAGGCCTCCACCCGCCCGGTCGGGCCGGTGGCCAGCGCGCCGAGCAGCGCATAGACGCCGAGATGCGCGCCGAGGTCGAGCACCGTATCGCCCGGCCGGATCATCTTCTCATAGAGGCTGGTGTAGTTCGTCTCCCAGGTGCCATCGATCAGCAGATGCGGGGCGATGTCGTTGCCGCGGGTATCGACGAACATCTTCAGCCGGCCCTGCAGCAGGGTCAGCGCGGTATGGTCGCCGAGATAGACGCTGGGCGTGTAATGAAGCGGGTGGGTGCGGGCGGCGAAATAGGCGACCGTTTCCTCCAGCCGCTTCTGCAGGCGCAGCAGGTGGCGGGGCAGGGAGATCAGATCACGCATCATCCGGCAAGCAGCCTCCGATCGGGCGTAACAGGGGAAGGGGGACCGGTCTGGGCCGGGCTTCTGCCCCCGAAGCGGGGATTTCGGCGCGACGATCGCGCCGCGGCGCCAGGGCGCCCCGCTGCTTTACCGGAAGCCCCGGCGAAACAGAAGCGGAGCCCGGGGCCTCAGCCCGCCTTGCGCAGCGCCAGGCCGAAGCTGGTGACCACCGAGACGCCATGCCGCTGCTTCGGCCGGGGCGGGGCATCCGGCCGGCTGGAGACCTCGGCATCCTCCGGATCCAGCCCCGGATGCAGGTTCACCGGCAGCATCTCATGCCCCTGCGCCCGGATCCGTGCCGCCAGCGTCTCCAGGTCCTGCCGCCGCAGCGCCACCAGCTCCGGGTGGCGCAGCAGGGCGGTGTCGGAGCTGATGTTCAAGGTGAAGCAATGCACCGAAAGCCCGCCC
Source organism: Falsiroseomonas sp. (assembly GCF_051860665.1). Lineage (GTDB taxonomy): Bacteria > Pseudomonadota > Alphaproteobacteria > Acetobacterales > Acetobacteraceae > Falsiroseomonas. The sequence goes on along the minus strand of NZ_JBHYDM010000013.1, from coordinate 102,830 downwards.
GGCTTCAGCACCCGCAGGCTCTCCTCCAGGAAGGCGGTCGCCGCCTCCACCGAGCCCAGCCGGTCGAGCGCCGAGGCCGACCAGCAGAAGTCGAACTGCCCGTCGAGATCCGCGGGCAGGTCCCGCATGTCGATCGGCCGGTAGTCCACCAGCTGTTCGAAATCCTCCAGATGCAGGATCTCAGGATGGAACAGCGCCGTCCGCTCCGAACCCGGATGCAGGGAGGGCTCCGCCGCCGGCCGGTCGCTCGCCAGCACCTTCACGCCGCGGGAGGCGAGGAGGGAGGGGATGCGTTCCCGCCCCACGCCGAAGCCGAGCCCGCGCCGCCCCTGCGCGACCATCCCATGGGTGGCGAGCAGGGAGACGATCCAGGCCTGCTCCCAGCTCCGCCGCCCCCGGACGGGCGCCATGCCCATGGCGCCGACGATCTCGGCGAAGGCCGGGTCGTCGAACTGGGCGGCGGTGCACATCTGGCCCACCGGGTCTTCCAGGCTGGGCGGGGCGAAGCGGAAGGGAAAGGCCGGGTCGGCGGAGGGGCGCATCAGGAAGATCGGCATGCCGTAGCTCGGCACGCCCTCCCGCGCACTATCGAAGAAGTCGTGGAATTCCCAGGTATCGGCGCAGACGCGGCGCAGCGTGTCGAGGTCGGGCCAGTGCCGGTGCGATTCCACCTCCTCCTGGGTGAAGGGATCGCGGCTGATCAGCAGGCGGAAGGCCCAGGTCACCGCCTCGGCGCTCAGCCTCGGCTCCGGCTTCGCGGCCTCCGTCCCGGCCCCCGAGGCTCCCTGTCCCGCCTGCTGCTCCATCATAGCTCCTTCGCGGCTTCCAGCACCTGGGCGGCATGGGCCTCGGGCTTCACCTTGCGCCAGATCCGGGCGATGCGCCCATCGGCGCCCACCAGGAAGCTGGACCGCTCCATGCCCATATAGGTCTTCCCATACATCGACTTCTCGACCCAGACACCATAGGCCTCCGCCACCTTGTGGTCGGCATCCGAGGCCAGCGGGAAGGTCAGGTTGAACTTCTGGGCGAATTTCTCGATCGGCTTCATCGCATCCGGCGAGACGCCGATCACCGTGAGGTCCAGCTTGCCGAGCGCGGGCAGCGCCTCCTGGATGCCGCAGGCCTGCTTGGTGCAGCCGGGGGTATCCGCTTTCGGATAGAAATACAGCAGGAAGGGCTTGCCCTTCAGCTCCGCCAGGCTGACGGAGCGGCCGCCGGAGGCCGGCATGCTGAAATCCGGCGCGGGGGCGCCTTCGGTGGCGGTGGTCATGTCGGGGCTCCTTCAGGCGGTTTCGGGGTTGCCGACATGGCGGGTGAAGCTGGCGCGCACCCGGGCGGCGACCTCGCGCATCTGTGCGCGATAGGCCGGTTGGTCAACCGCGGGTCCCGGCAGCAGCCGGGCGGTCGCCGAGAACAGCGCGAGCGCCACCGGCTCGGGCAGCGTCTCCTCCGGCCAGCGGCCGACGGTCAGGCGCAGATGGGCGGTGATGGCGCGCCAGAGGCGATCGGCGGCGACCAGCGCCTCCGCCTCCTCCGCCGGCAGGATGCGCGCCTTGGCCAGTGCCGCCAGCGCCAGCCGGGTGGTGGGGGAGATCACGGCCGGCAGCCGATGGGCATGGGCCACCTGCAGCGCCTGGGAGATGAACTCCACCTCCACCAGCCCGCCCGGCATGTGCTTCACATCCCAGGGCCCATCCGCCGGCAGGTCGCGCAGCATGCGCGCCCGCATGGCCCGCGCATCGGCCAGCACCTGGGCGGCATCCGCGGTGCGCGTCTGCGCCTGGCGGATTGCCGCCTCCACCTTCCGCTTCAGCGCCGGGGCGCCGGCGACGAAGCGGGCGCGGGTCAGCGCCATGCGTTCCCAGGTCCAGGCCGATTCCGCGTGGTAGCGGGCGAAGGCGGAGAGCGAGACGGCGACCGGGCCCTTCGAGCCGGAGGGCCGCAGCCGCATATCCACCTCATAGAGCCGCCCCTCCGCCCCCGGCGCGGTCAGGGCGCCCACCACCTGGTTGGCCAGGCGCGCGAAGTACTGCGAGGGGGCGAGGGATTTCGCCCCGCCCGCGCTCTCCGGCGCATCGGGCGCGTGGTCATAGACCAGGATCAGGTCGAGGTCGGAGCCCGGCAGCATGTCCCGCCCGCCGAGCTTTCCCAGCGCCACCACGCCGAGCGCGCCGCCCGCCACCTTGCCGTGGCGCCGGGCGAAATCCTGGGCGATGCGGGGCATCAGCGCGCCGATCGCGGCATCGGCCAACGCGCTGCGGGCGAGGCCGGCCTCGTCCGTCTCCAGCCGCCCTTCCAGCGCTGCCGCGTCGATCTCGAATTTGCCCTCGGTCACCAGGCGCCGGGCGGCTTCCAGCGCCTCCTCCAGGAAGCGCGCATCCTTGACCAGGGCGGGCAGGGAGGCGGCGGGGTCGGTGCCAGGCGCGGCATGGCCGGCCAGCAGCCCGTCCAGCGCCGCGGCATTGCGGGCAAAATGGTCCGCGAGCTGCGGCGCGGCGCCGAGAACGAAGGCCAGCCGGTCCAGCAGCGCCGGGTTGCGGGTCAGCAGGGACAGCACCTGCACGCCCGTGCTCATCCGCGCCAGGGCCGCGTCGAAGCGCATCAGCGCGGCATCCGGCTGCGGCTGTTTTGCCAAGGCCGCCAGCAGGCTGGGCATCAGCGCCGTCAGCAGCTCCCGCGCCCTTTCGCTGCGGGTGGCCCGCGCCCGGCCGTGGTGCCAGCCGCGCACGGTGGCGGCCACCGCGCTCGGGTTCTGGAAGCCCAGGCCGCGCAGTGTCGCCAGCGTCGCCGGGTCGTCCTCCACCCCCGTGAAGACCAGGTCGCCCTGCACGCCATCTGCCGCCGAGAGGTCCGGCGCCGTCTCGAACAGCCCCGCATAGCGCCGCTCCACCCGGGTCAGGTGGCCGGTGAGGGCATGGGCAAAAGCCTCGGGCGTGTCGAAGCCGAGGAAGGAGGCGATATTGGCCAGCCCTGCCGCATCCTCCGGCAGCCTGTGCGTCTGCCGGTCCGCCACCATCTGCAGCCGATGTTCCACCTGGCGCAGGAATCCATAGGCATCGGCGAGATCCGCCGCGGCGCGGCGGTCGATCTTGCCGGCCGCCGCCAGCGCGGCCAGGGCGCCAAGCGTGGTGGGGTCGCGCAGGGCGGGGTCGCGGCCGCCCCAGATCAGCTGCAGCACCTGCACGGTGAACTCGATCTCGCGGATGCCGCCGCGGCCGAGCTTCACGTCGTGGCCCGCCACCTGCACCTCGGCATGCGCGCCCTTGTGCCCCTTGTGCGCGTGGATCTGCCGCTTGATGGAATGGATATCGGCCACCGCCGCGAAATCCAGGTGCCGGCGCCAGACGAAAGGCCGGATCTCCCGCAGGAAATGCTCGCCGAGGGCGCGGTCGCCGGCCACCGGCCGCGCCTTGATCATGGCGGCGCGTTCCCAGTTCTGGCCCATGCTCTCGTAGTAGATGATGGCCGCCGGCAGGCTCACCGCCAGCGGGGTTGCCGCCGGATCCGGCCGCAGGCGCAGGTCGGTGCGGAAGCAGTAGCCATCCTCCGTCCGCTCATCCAGCAGCCGCACGAGGTCGCGGGAGAGCCGGACATAGATGGCGCCCGCCCGGTCGGCGTCGTAGGTTGCAGCCTCCGGGTCATACAGCACCATGAGGTCGATATCCGAGGAGTAGTTCAACTCCCGCCCGCCCAGCTTGCCCATGCCGAGCACCACGAGGCCCGAGCCCCTGCAGGTGGCGCGCGGGTCGTGGCGCGCGGCGCCGCCGGCCAGCTTCAGGTCGCCGCGCGCCTGTGCCTCCCGCAGCAGATGGGCGCAGGCGTAGTCGGTGCAGGCATCGGCGAGGTCCGACAGCGCCCCCGTCACCCGGTCCAGCGCCCAGAGCCCCATGATATCGGCCACCGCCGCGATCAGGGCGGCCTGGCGCTTGGCCTGGCGCAGCAGGCTGGCCACGCCGGGTCGCGTCGCCGCCGGATCGGCGCGGCCCAGCGGGTCCAGCGCCAGGGCGAAGGCGGCATCCGGCCCGCGCTCCAGCAGCCGCAGCAGGGTGGCCGATTCGCGCAGCGCGAGATCCGCGAGATAGGGGCTGTGGCCGCCGAGCGCGGAGAGCAGGGCGGCACCCTCCGCCGTGCCGGCGAAGCCGCGCTCGGCGCTGCCGCGTTCGGCGAAGCGCGCCACCAGCGCGGCGGCGGCCTCCGTGTCATTCGGCCGGGGCAGGGGGGTCGCGGCGCGGGCCGGCATGGCCGCGCGGGGGGGCGGGACGGGGTCCTGGCCGCCCGGGGGCAGCGGAGCCTGTGCCGGCATGGCCGGCGCGCGGGTCTTGGGCATCGGTGGGCAGGGTGGCGATGAGGCAAGCCGCCGGTCAAGTGGCGCGGGAGGCGCATCGCCTCCTGCACCTGCTGCTCGGCCTGGTGCTGGTGGTGCTGCTGGCCGCCGGCCTCGGCGCCTGGCGCCTGTCCCAGGGTCCGATCGAACTGCCCTTCCTGGCGCAGGCGATCGCCGAACGCGTGAACCAGCCCGGGCCGGATGGCAGCCTGCCGGAGACCCGGCTGGCGGTGGGAAGCGCCAGCATCCGCTGGCAGGGCTGGCGGCAGGGCCATTCCACGCCGGTGGAGCTGCACCTGGCCGCGGTGCAGCTGCGCGACCCGGATGGCGCGCTGCGGATGGACCTGCCCGATGCGGCGGTCAGCCTCTCCCTCGCCTGGCTGCTGCGCGGCGAACTCGCGCCGCGCCGGCTGGAATTGCAGCGCCCCTCCCTGCTGCTGCGCCGCGCGGCCGATGGCCAGGTGACGCTGCGGCTGGGCAATGCGACGGAGGCCGACCCCACCGCGCCCGGCGATGTGGATCCGGAAAAGCTGCTGGTCGACCTGATGCGCCCGGCCTCGGAGGAGAGGCCGCTGGCGGCGCTCGAATCGCTGCGCATCCTGGATGGCCGGATCGTGGTGGAGGATGCGGCGCTGGGCGCCACCTGGGTGCTGGACGGCGCCGATGTGACGCTCCGTCGCCGGCTGGGCGGCGGCCTGCTGGGCGAGGCGGAGGCCACGCTGCTGCTGGGCGCGGAGCGGGTGCCGATCCGCATCGGCGCGGAGGTGAACGAGCCCCCCGCGGGCGCCGCCGCCGGCACCCCGGCCGAGGTCGCGCTGCGGCTGAGCCTGCCGGAGCTGCGCCCGATGCTGCTGGCGGCCGCCGCGCCGGGCCTGGCGCCCCTGTCCCGGCTGGATGCCACGGCACGGATCGCGGCGACCGCGCGCTTCGACGCCCGCGGCGGCTTCCATGCGATGCAGGCGGAGCTTTCGGCCGGCGCCGGCGCGCTGGACCTGGGCGAGGGACGGCGGATCGGCATGGCGCGGCTCGACCTGGCGCTGGAGGCAGCGCCGGGACGGCTGGCGGTGCCGCGCGGCAGCCTGCTCCTGGAGGGCCCGGCGCCGCCGAGCCTGACCCTGGCGGCGGAGGCCCGGCGTGGCGAGGGCGGCTGGCGCGGCGGCGCGACGCTCGGGCTGGATGCCGTGCCGGTGGCCGATCTCGCCCGCCACTGGCCGGCGAACCTCGCCGGCCATGTGCGCAGCTGGATCGTGCAGAACCTGACCGCGGGCACGGCGCGCGACGGGCAATGGCGGATCGAGGCCGAGGCCGGGCCGGATTTCGGCGACTTCCGCCTGACCGGCCTGGCCGGCACGCTGGATGTGGCGGATGCGACCGTGCATTGGCTGCGGCCCATCCCGCCCGCCGAACGCGCCACCGGCCGCGTCACCTTCGGCCTGGAGGAGATTGCCATGCGCGTCACCGGCGGCCGGCAATCCGGCGGCGCGGTGACGGTGCGCGACGGCAGCATCCGCTTCCTGCTGCCCCCGGGCGGGCAGGAGACCGCCGAGATGGTCTTCAACCTGGCCGGCCCCGTGCCGGATGCCCTGGCCGTGGTGCAGCACCCCCGGCTGAAGCTCTTCGAGCGCCGCCCCCTGCCGATCAAGGACCCGCGCGGCAGCATGGAGGGGCGCCTCACTCTCAGCTTCCCCCTGCTGGCCGACCTGCCGGTGGAACGGCTGCAGCTGCGCGTCCAGGCCAGGTTGCGGGAGGTGCGGATGGCCGATGTGCTGCTCGGCCGGCCGCTGGAACGTGGCACGGTGGACCTCACCGTCGACAATAACGGCCTGCGCGCCACCGGCACCGCGACGCTGGCCGAGATCGCCGCGCGGCTGACGGTCGAGATGGACTTCCGGGACGGTCCCGCCAGCCAGGTGGTGATGCGGGAGACGGTGCGGGCGGAGACCGATTCCCGGAATCTGGTGGCGCTGGGCCTCGCCTTCCCCGAGGTGATCGAGGGGCCGGTCGGCCTCGATATCCGCACGGAGCGCCGCCGCAACGGCCAGGGCCGGGCCAATATCCGCGCGGAGCTGCGCGAGGCGCGGCTGATGATCGACCCGCTGGCCTATGTGAAGCCGCCCGGCCAGAACGCGGGTGGCGAGATGGTGCTGCGGCTGGCCGGCGAGAACCTGGAGGCGATCGAGAGCTTTCGGGTCGAGGGCCCCGCGCTGCGGCTGCGCGGCAGTGCCAGCTTCGCGCGCGGCACGCGGCTGGAACGGGTGGTGGTGACGGAGGGAGCGGTGGAGGAGAGCCGCTTCACCGGCGAGGCCCGCCCGCCGCTCGCCCCCGGCAGCCCCTGGGCGCTGACCCTGCGCGGGCCGGTGCTCGACCTGCGCCGGGCCCTGGCGGATGAGACGCCGGCCGCCGATGCGGGCGATGCCGAGCGCGGCCCCGCCTTCGCCGCCGATGCGCGGTTCGAGCGGGTGCTGCTCGGCGCCGGGCGGCAGCTGGCCGCCGTGGTGGCGCAGGTCCGCGTCGATTCCTTCGGCGTGGTGCGCGCCGGCAGCCTGGCCGGCCAGGCCGGGCCGCGCGGGCGCTTCGAGGCGCAGATCGCCCCCGCCGGTGCCGGCCGGTCGCTGCGGCTGGAGGCGGAGGATGCGGGCGCCCTGCTCGGCAGTTTCGACGTGCTGCGCAAGCTGCAGGGCGGGCGGCTGTCCGTGACCGCCAGCTATGCCAGCAACCGGCCGGGCGCGCCGCTGTCCGGCAGCGCGGAGATGACGGATTTCGCGGTGCGCGACGCGCCCAGCGTGGCCAAGCTGCTGCAGGCGATGACGCTCTATGGGCTGGTGGAGGCGGTCTCCGGCCCCGGCCTCGGCTTCTCCCGCCTCGTCGCCCCCTTCAGCCTGACCCCGGAGGTGCTGACGCTGGGGGAGGCGCGGGCCTTCTCGGCCTCGCTCGGCGTGACGGTGACGGGCACTCTGGACCGGCGGCGACAAAGGCTGGCCATGTCCGGCACCATCGTGCCGGCCTATTTCTTCAACTCGCTGCTGGGGAATATCCCGATCTTCGGCCGGCTGTTCTCGCCCGAGGCCGGCGGCGGGCTGTTCGCCGCCACCTTCCGCATCAATGGCCCGGCCGATGACCCGCAGGTGAGCGTCAACCCCCTGGCGGCGCTGACCCCGGGTTTTCTGCGGGGGCTGTTCGGGATCGGCCAGCAGGGGACGCCGTAAGCTCTGGCGCGAGCCAGCCGGGGGCCAGCACCCAGAGTCCGTCGAAGCGCGCCAGCAGGTCCCGCGCCGGGTCCAGGCCGGCGCGCGCGGCGGCCAGCATGGCCTCGTCACCCAGCACATAGAGGCTGCCGGGCTCCGGCGCGCCGCGCGCCAGGCGGCTCCGCGTGGCGGCGTTCAGCGCGGCGACGCGGTCGGGGTCGAGGCGGGCTAGGTAGACGGCATCGGTAGGCCGGCCGCGCGTGGCCGCCAGCACCGCCACCTCCTCCCAATGCCGGGCCTGCAGACCGGTGGGTGCGAGGCGGATGCGGTCGTAGCGCGCGGTGGCGCGCTGCCAGAAGGGATCGGCCAGGCGCAGCGGGGCGGTGACCGGGGCCGGGCGGAAGAAGCCCGCCAGCCGGTCGAATCCGGGCCCCAGGTCCGCCAGCTGCACCGCGAGCAGCGCGGCCAGCGCCAGCCCGGCGCGCCGCCCACCCAGCGCATGGGCCAGCGCCGCGATGGCGCCCAGGATCAGCGCATAGGCCAGTGGCCAGAAGAAGCGGACGGAGGCGCGCAGCGCATCCGCCAGGGCCACCACCCGCTCCGGCAGATCCAGCTCCGCCACCACCTGCCCACCGATGGAGAGGCGGTGGGTGAGGGCCAGGGCGAGCATTCCCAGCAGCCCCGCCAGCAGCGGCCAGCGCCGGCCGAGCCCCGGCCGGGGTCGCCAGGCATAGGCAAGCCCGCCGGCGGCGATCAGCAGGAGCGTGCCGAGGCCGAGATAGCTGTCCTGCCCCTCCAGATGGTCGGCGCGCGGCAATTGGGGCAGGAAGCGGCCCCATTGGCCGGGATCGAAGGGCGCCAGCAGATCCAGCTGCATTTCGCCGAAGCCGCCCCAGGTGCCGCCCAGGCCGCCGCCGAGCAGGAAGAACCCCGCGGCCCAGAGCCCGGCGAGGCCCGCCCCCGGCACCGCCACCGCCTCCAGCGCCAGGACGGGCCTGCGGCGATCCGGCGCGATGGCGCGGGACAGCCAATCGGTCGCCCAGAAGCCCGCAACCATCGGCAGCAGGTAGCTATGGATGAGGGAGGCGGCGAGCAGCAGCGCGGCCCATTCCGCCAACCGCCGCCAGGGTCCGGCCGAGGTCAGGCACAGATACAGCGCCCCCAGCAGCAGAAACTGCCCGCCTAGCGCGAAATGGCCGCCCAGCCGGTTCAGCAGGATCGGCTGCAGCACGAAGAGCGCCGCGCCGGCCAGCCGCGCCAGCGGGTCCGGCGTGACCAGCCCGATCAGCCGCCAGGCCAGCAGCCCGTGCAGCGCGCCGCAGGCGAAGATCCACATCCCCCAGTATTGCGGCACCTCCACCAGCGGTCGCAGCGCCTTGAAGGCGAAGGCCAGCAGGGGGATGGAATCCGAGTAGAAGATGGCGGAGCCGACCTCGAGCCCCCAGTCGGGATTGGCCCCCGGCGGCCACATCCAGGGGGCGCGGGCAAAATAGGTCCAGCCGAGCCAGTATTGCACCGGGTCAGGCCCGATGGTGCCTTCCAGCATCCACCCCGTGTTCCGGGGCGGCAGGATCTGCCAGCCATAGACGCTGGCGATCACCGCGATGCCGATGGCGATGGCGGCGAGCGCGCCGCAGACGGCCTCCGGCACCGCCGGGATGGCGGGAACTCGGACGGGAAGCGGAAGCCTCGCCTGGCGCAAAAACCCCTCCCGCACGCGCAGCCGGCGCGGACCGGAGGAGGATCTGCGCGCGGCACGGCGTGTTCATGGCCGTGCGGCGGCGAATTGAGGCCGGATCAGCGCGCCGGCCGCACCAGCAGGTGACGCTTTCGGCCGAGGGAAAGTTTCGCGGCGCCGTCGCGCAGATCCGCCGCGGTCAGCATCTGTTGCGGATCGGCCACGGCGACGTCGTTCAGGCGGATGCCGCCCTGCGCCATCAGCCGCCGGGCCTCGCCCTTGCTGGCGACGAATTTTGCCTCCGTCAGCAGGTCCACGATGCTGGCGGGCAGGGTGGCCGCCAGGCTCGGCAGGGTCTCGGCCGCCTCGCCCTGTTCGAAGGCGCGGCGGGCGGTCTCGGCCGCGGTCTCGGCGGCTTCGCGGCCATGCAGCAGCGCGGTGGCCTCGGTCGCCAGCACCTTCTTCGCCTCGTTGATCTCGGCGCCGGCGAGCGCGGCCAGGCGCTGCACCTCGCCCATCGGCAGGTCGGTGAACAGCGCCAGGAAGCGGCCGACATCGGCATCCTCCGCATTGCGCCAGAACTGCCAGTAGTCATAGGGCGCGAGGCGATCCGGGTTCAGCCAGACGGCGCCCGAGGCCGTCTTGCCCATCTTGGCGCCGGAGGCGGTGGTCAGCAGCGGCGTGGTCAGGCCGAAGGCCTCGGCGCCAGCCAGCCGGCGCACCAGGTCGGCGCCCATGATGATATTGCCCCACTGGTCCGACCCGCCCATCTGCAGCGTCACGCCGAGGCGCCTGTGCAGTTCGAGAAAGTCGTAGGACTGCAGCAGCATGTAGTTGAATTCGAGGAAGCTGAGCGGCTGGTCGCGGTCCAGCCGCAGCCGCACGCTGTCCATGGTCAGCATGCGGTTGACGCTGAAATGCCGCCCGACCTCGCGCAGGAAGGGGATGTATTTCAGCCCGTCCAGCCATTCGGCATTGTCCAGCATCACGGCGCGGTCCGGGCCGAAATCGAGGAAATTGTCGAAGCTGCGGCGGATGCCGGCCTTGTTCGCCTCGATGATCTCGTCGGTCAGAAGCTGGCGCGCCTCGTCCTTGCCGGAGGGGTCGCCGATCTTGGTCGTGCCGCCGCCCATCAGCGCCACCGGGCGGTTGCCGGTCTTCTGCAGCAGGCGCAGCAGCATGATGGACAGCAGGTGGCCGACATGCAGGCTGTCCGCCGTGCAGTCGAAGCCGACATAGGCGGTCACCCGCCCCTGGGCGGCCAGTCCCTCCGCATCCGTCACCTGGTGGATGAAACCGCGCTCGCGGGCGGCGTGCAGGAAATCCTGGGTGGCGGTCATGGCGATGTCGGGTGGTCCTGTGGGGCTTCCGGAAGTGCCGGCGGCGTAGCACGTTGGGGGGATGCTGCGAACTATCGGTCTGATGAGCGGGACCTCCCTCGACGGGGTGGATGCCGCATGGGTGGAAACGGATGGGGAGGCGATCGGCCGGCTCGGCCCGGTGCTGACGCTGCCCTATGCGCCGGCGCTGCGCCGCGATCTGCGCGAATTGCTGGATCGCGCCGCCGAGATCCAGCCCGACGACCCCTTCCTGGCCAGCTGCGTGGACCGGCTGACGGAGCGGCATATCGAGGCGGTGCGCGCCCTGGGCTGGGAGGCGGATATCGTCGGCTTCCACGGCCAGACCATCCTGCACCGGCCGCAGCGCCCGGGCAGCAATGCCGCGGGCTTCACCTGGCAGGTGGGCGATGCGGCGCGGCTGGCGCGGGAGACGGGGATGACGGTCGCCTACGACTTCCGCTCGGCCGATGTCGCCGCCGGCGGGCAGGGGGCGCCGCTGGTGCCGGTGGTGCATGCGGCCATGGCGCGCACGCTGCCGAAGCCGCTGGCCATCCTGAACCTCGGGGGCGTGGGCAATGTCACCTGGATCGGCCGCGAGGGGGAATTGGTGGCCTTCGATACCGGCCCGGCCAATGGCCCGCTGGACGACTGGGCCCGGCATGCGACCGGGGAGGCCTATGACCGCGACGGAAGGCTGGCGCTGGCCGGCCAGGCGGATGGCGGGGTGCTGGCGCCGCTGATGGCGCATCCCTGGCTCGCCGCGCCGCCGCCCAAGTCCCTGGACCGGCTGGATTTCGACCGGGCGCTGAAGGAGGCCGGGGCGCCGTCGCTCTCGCCGGCCGATGGCGCCGCGACGCTGGTGGCCTTCGCCGCCATCTGCGTCGCCGCCGCCGCGCGCCACTTCCCGGAACCGCCGGTGCAATGGCTGGTGGCCGGCGGTGGGCGGCGCAATCCGGCGATCATGCGGGCGCTGGGTGCCGCGCTGGCCGAGCCGGTGCGGGCGGTGGAGGTGGCGGGCTGGAACGGGGATGCGCTGGAGGCCCAGGCCTTCGGCGTGCTCGCCGCCCGCGTCTGGCGCGGCCTGCCGCTGACCTTCCCGGGCACCACGGGGGCGCCGGGGCCGACGCCGGGCGGGAAGCTGGTGGGGCCGCTGCTGTAGCGCCTCGCTGCGGCCGGTTTGTCAGAGTTGGCGCCTACCTATCCGGACCTTCGGTAGCTTTGCCAACTGAGTGAAAAAAACTGAGCGAGAAATTTCTTATAAGGCGGGACGTCTAGCAACGGCTCATCGCCTCTAGCAAGTCGCACTTCATCCTCAATTACTGCGGATAACAGCGTCAGTTGATCCGGGCTCTCTCTATGAAGCTCCTCAGTTCTTTGTTCAAGCTTTGAGACAGCATCATTATCTGATTTATCTATGGACTGGAGATCCTCTCGAAAACGCCCCCAATTCCTGAACATTTCATCATGCTTTAAAGCGCATGAGCTAAAACTAAACGAAAGATTTGCTGCGCTGTATGCGGTTATGATGAGCGCGCTTAGCGCAGTTATCCACTTGTACTCTGCAAATATTGATGCGAACGCGACACTACCAAATACCAAAGATAGAACTGGCTCTAATTTAGCGGCGCGGTTCAAAAAAGATCGACGAACAGAGTGGTAGCGTTGTGCACATTCGCTGATGAGCAGTAACTGCTCCCATCTGGAAAGAGCGGTGTCCACCAGCTCAAGCTTTCTTGGGTGGTCTCGTCGGCTTCGTCTGCATCGGTGTGACCGGTCGATATGCCGGCGGCGACGCTGCGCCATCGCGGGCCATATCTCCCTTAGTAGCAGCCCGACCAGCTTCTACAGGAAACCCAGGCTTTTTAACCTTCGGCGGGTCAGGCTTTGCCACTACGCATTTCCTTGATCTGCGTCCGTCTCGATGCAATAGAGCAACTAAAACCTTCGTGCAATGCTAGAGCAATCGAGGCGGACTGGACGTAGGGTGCGCATCAGCACCCTACGCGAAGCAGCCTAATCGGCCGCAAGTGCCATGCGGTTGCGATTGAGCATGCCCATCACATGATCCTCGCAGGCATCGGCCACCTGCTCCGCCTGGGGCGGGGTATAGATATGGCCGGCGCCGGGCATCACCCGGTAGTCGATGCGGATGCCCTTCTGCGTGTTCAGCTTGTCCACCAGCTTCCGCACGGAGCCTTCCGGCACCAGCTCGTCATCCGAGCCATGCAGGATCAGCCCGTTGCAGGGGCAGGGGGCGAGGAAGCCGAAGTCGTAGTGGCTGGCCGGCGCCGAGACGCTGACGAAGCCGCCCATCTCCGGCCGGCGCATCAGCAGCTGCATGCCGACATAGGCGCCGAAGGAATAGCCGGCGACCCAGAGGGAGGAGGCATTGGGATTCACCGCCTGCAGGAAGTCCAGCGCCGCCGCGGCGTCAGAGATCTCGCCGATGCCGCCATCGTAGCGCCCCTGGCTGCGCCCGACGCCGCGGAAATTGAAGCGGAGCGTGGAGAAGCCCATGGTCTGGAAGCGCTGGTACAGCGCGTGAACGACCCGGTTGTTCATGGTGCCGCCGTGCAGCGGATGCGGGTGCAGGATCAGCGCGACCGGCGCATGCGCCTGCTTCGCGTGGTGGTAGCGACCCTCGAGCCGGCCATCCGGCCCGGCGAACATGACTTCAGGCATCGTTCTATCGATCCAGTCCATGTTGGGCCCAAGGTGCCACGGGCCCGGGGGGGCGCCGAAGACCATGGGCCATGGCCGGGGAGGGGCGAGCGCAGGGCGCCACTCTCCCGGCCGTTTGGGGAACCAGCGCACCGCGGCGGCGGCGCGTCAGGGGCACGGCCAGTTCCACGACCCCCTTTCCGGGGGAAACGTCTTGTCGGTCCCCGAGGCGCCGATTGTTGACGGCGCCGGTCGGGAACAATAGCCTTGGGCAGGCGACGGGGGTCGCTGGCATCCGGCCTCGGTCGTGGTTCTGATGGGTGCGGCAGCCCGCGCCCTTAGACACCCCGGGGCAGGTTCCCGAGCCCTGGGGTCCGCCCAATATAGGGGAGGCAGGGTCGGATTTCATATTGGAATCACGGCATGGCCCGCATGTTCCTGCGTCTGGACAGCCAAATATGGGCCAAATGTCCGGACCTTCGTGCCTTTGCAGCGCGATCCCGGACAGGCCTTGTCGCGGGAAACACGCAGGACGGGAGACTGCGATGAGGCTTTCCACCCGCGGGCGATACGCGGTGATGGCGATGGTGGAACTGGCGGCGCGCGCCGGCGATTCGCAGGAGGACTGCCGGCCGGGGCGCCAGCAGGTCAGCCTGGCGGAGATCGCCCAGGCGCAGCGCCTGTCGCTCGCCTATCTCGAACAGCTTTTCGGGCCCCTGCGCCGCGCCGGCCTGGTCGCCTCCACCCGCGGCCCGGGCGGCGGCTACCGCCTGGCCCGGCCGGCGCGGGCGATTTCCATCGCCGCGATCGTGGATGCGGTGGATGAGCCGATCCAGGCGACCCGATGCGAGGAGGGCGGGCCCGGCTGCCTGGCCGGGGAACGCTGCCTGACGCATGACCTCTGGGCCGAGCTCGGCAACCAGATCCACCTGTTCCTGGTGGGCGTCTCGCTGGAGGATGTGGTCTGCGGCCGCATCGCCGGCCGGGCCGTGGCGCCGCTCTGCGGCGGGCAAGTGGCGCCGCTCCACGGTGGGGCGCCGATGGCGGGGCTCGACCTGTCCGGGCACGGGTCGGAGCTGGGCGAGGCCTAGCGCCCATGGCGCCGCTCTACCTCGATGCCAATGCCAGCGAGCCGCTGCGGCCGGAGGCGCGGGCGGCGGCGCTGGCGGCACTCGACCTGCCGGGCAATCCGTCCTCCGTCCATGCCGCCGGGCGTGCGGCGCGGCAGCTGCTGGAACGCGCGCGGGACCAGCTGGCGGCGCGTTTCGGCACGGCCCCGGCCGAGGTGGTCTTCACCGGCGGCGGGACCGAGGCCAATGCGCTGGCCATCCAGGGGCTGGGCGCCGGGCGGCGGCTGCTGGTGGGGGCGACGGAGCATCCGGCCGTGCTGGCCGCGGCGCCGGGTGCCACGGTCCTGCCGGTGCTGGCCGATGGCAGGCTCGACCTCGCGGCCCTGGCGGCGGCGCTGGAGGGACCGCCGGCGCTGGTCTGCCTGATGGCCGCCAATAACGAGACCGGCGTGCTGCATCCGCTGGCCGAGGCCGTGGCGCTCTGCCGCGCGCGCGGCGCGCTGCTGCATGTGGATGCGGTGCAGGCGGCGGGGCGCGTGCCGCTCTCCCTGGCCGGGCTCGGTGCCGATAGCCTGGCGATCTCCGGCCACAAGCTGGGCGGGCCGAAGGGGGCGGGGGCGCTGCTGCTGCGGCCAGGCCTGGCCCTCGCCCCGCTGATCGCCGGCGGCGGCCAGGAACGCGGAAGGCGCGGAGGGACGGAGGCGCTGCCCGCCATCGCCGGCATGGGCGCGGCGGCGGCGGCCGCGGACCCTGCCCAGGCCGCGCGGCTGGCGGCGCTGCGCGATGCGATCGAGGCCAGCTGCCTGGCGCAGGGCGCGCGCCTGGCCGGCGCGGGCGCGCCGCGGCTTGCCAATACCAGCCTTCTCATCCTGCCCGGTGCCCCGGCGGAGACCCAGGTGATCGCGCTGGACCTCGCGGGGGTGCAGGTCTCGGCGGGCGCCGCCTGCTCCTCCGGCAAGGTCGGGCGCAGCCACGTCCTGGCGGCGATGGGGGAGGCGGAGGGCGGCATCCGCGTCTCCCTGCCCTGGAATGCGCCCGCCGATGCGGCGGAGCGTTTCCTCGACGCCTGGTCCGCCATGCGCAATCGTCTCTCCCGCCGCGCGCCGGTCGGGGCCAAGTGACACCTGCCATGACCCGTCCCAACCGCCCCATCTATCTCGACAACCACGCCACCACCCCGGCCGACCCCAGGGTGCTGGCGGCCATGCGCCCCTGGTGGGAGGAGAATTTCGCCAATCCCGGCTCCGTCGAGCACGGCATGGGGCGGGAGGCGGAGGCGGCGGTGGCCGAGGCGCGCGGCCATGTGGCCGAGCTGATCGGCGCCGAGCCGAACGAGATCCTGTTCACCTCCGGCGCCACGGAATCCAACAACCTGGCCATCAAGGGCGCCGCCCGCTTCGCCGCCGTCCAGGGCAGCGAACGCCGACGCGTCATCACCCTCGCCACCGAGCACAAATGCGTGCTGGAGAGCGTGCGGGACCTGGCTGCCGAGGGTTTCGCGCCGCTGGTCCTGCCGGTGCGGCCGGACGGGCTGCTGGACCTGTCCGAACTGGAAGCGGCCTTGGCCGCGGAACCGACCCTGCTGGTCTCAGTCATGGCGGTGAACAACGAGATCGGCGTGGTGCAGGATCTTGCTGCCATCGGCGCCCTGGCGAAGGCGCATGGGGCGCTGTTCCATACCGATGCGGCGCAGGCGGCGGGGCGGATTCCGCTGGATGTGGCGGAGATCCAGGCCGACCTGATGTCGCTCTCGGCGCACAAGATCTACGGGCCCAAGGGGATCGGCGCGCTCTATGTCCGCCGGCGGCCGCGGGTGCGGCTGGCACCCTTGTTCTCCGGCGGCGGGCAGGAACGCGGCCTGCGCTCCGGCACCCTGCCGGCGCCGCTGATCGTGGGTTTCGGCGAGGCCTGCCGGATCGCGGCGCTGGAGGGGATGCTGGATGCCGGCCGCATCGCAGGGCAGCGGGACCGTTTTCGCACCGCTCTGGAAGCCGCGGTGCCGGGCCTTCTCGTCAATGGCAGCCAGGCGGCGCGCGTCGCCGGCAATCTCTCGCTGAGCTTCCCGGGCGGCGTCACCGCCCAGGCCATCATGGAAGCGGCACCGGAGGTGTGTGTCTCCACCGGCTCGGCCTGTTCCTCGGCCGAGGTCGAGCCCTCCTATGTCCTGCAGGCGCTGGGCCTGCCGCCCGAACAGGCACGCGCGACCTTGCGCATCGGCATGGGCCGCTTTACCTCGCCCCTGGATGTGGATCGAGCAGCCGCGGCCCTGGCCGCCGCCTGGCGCCGGGCCATGGAGTCCTCGGACAACAGGGATGCCCCGGGCCAGACCCCCAGGGCCAGCGCGGCGGAGTAGAGGCTGACATGCCGAAGATGACCTTCATCGAGCGGGACGGGAACCGGAAGGAAGTCGAGGCGCCGCTCGGCCTTTCGGTGCTCGAGATTGCCCACAAGCACGGCGTGGATATCGAGGGCGCCTGCGAGGGCTCGCTCGCCTGCTCCACCTGCCATGTGGTGGTCGATGCCGGCTGGTACGGCAAGCTGGCCGATGCGACGGAGGATGAGGAGGATATGCTCGACCTCGCCTTCGACCTGCAGGAGACCTCGCGGCTCGGCTGCCAGATCATCATGACGGATGCGCTGGACGGGCTGGTGGTGAAGCTGCCGGCCGGCACGCGCAACGCCGGCGGCTGAGCATGTCGGCCTGGGAGGATTTCGGCGCCGAGGGCGGGCTGTTCCGCCGCCTGCGCGCCGACTGCGCGGCGGATTGGCAGGCCTATACCTGGCATGACTTCTGCCGGCAGCTTTCGGCCGGCACCCTGCCGCTGGCCGCCTTCCAGGATTTTTTGATCCAGGACTACCTCTTCCTGATCCAGTTCGCCCGCGCCAAGGCCCTGGCCGTCTTCAAGGCCGAAAGCCTGGAAGCGATGCGGGAGAAGACCGCCTCCATCCAGGCGATCCTGGCCGAGACGACCATGCACCTGACCTATTGTGCCGAATGGGGCATCCCGGAGAGCAAGGTCCGCGCCACGCCGGAATCGGCGGAGACGGTCAGCTACACCCGCTACGTCATCGACCGCGGCCTGGCCGGCGACATCCTGGACCTTGAGGTGGCGCTGGCACCCTGCACCGTGGGCTATGCCGAGGTCGCGCTGCGCATCCTGGCCGACCCGGCGCGGAAGGTTGAGGGCAATCCCTACCAGAGCTGGATCGAGGCCTATGGCTCCGACGGCTACCAGTCGCTCGCTCGTGCCGCCGCGGCGCGGATCGATGCGCTGGGCGTGAGCCATGGCGGCGCCGCCCGCTTCCCCATGCTGGCCGCCACCTTCGGCGAGGCGGCGCGACTGGAGCAGCGCTTCTGGCAGCAGGGGCTGGACGCCGCCGCTTCATGAGAGTGCTGGTGGCCATGTCCGGCGGCGTGGACAGCAGCGTCGTCGCCGCGCTGCTGGTGGAGCAGGGGCATGAGGTGGTGGGCGCCACCCTGCAGCTCTATGACCACGGCGCCGCCATCCAGAAGAAGGGCGCCTGCTGCGCCGGCCAGGACATCCACGATGCCCGCCGCGTGGCGGAGACGCTCGGCATCGCGCACTACGTGCTGGACCGCGAAAGCCGTTTCCGCGCCGCCGTGATCGACGATTTCGCCGCCACCTATGCCCGCGGCGAGACGCCCATCCCCTGCATCCGCTGCAACCAGACGGTGAAGTTCCAGGACCTGGTGGAGCTGGCCCAGGACCTCGGCTGCGAGGCCCTGGCCACCGGCCACTATGCCCGCCGCGTCGAGGGGCCGGAGGGCGCGGAGCTGCACCGCGCGGCGGACCCCGTGCGGGACCAGTCTTACTTCCTCTTCGCGACGACCCGCGCGCAGCTCGATTTCTGCCGCTTCCCGCTGGGCGACATGCCGGACAAGGCGGCGGTGCGCGCGGTGGCGGAGCGGCTGGGCCTCGCCGTGGCCGCCAAGCCGGACAGCCAGGACATCTGCTTCGTGCCGGAAGGCAGCTACGACCGGCTGGTGGCGAAGCTGCGCCCCGAAACGGCGGAGCCGGGGGAGATCGTCGACCTCTCCGGCCAGGTGATCGGCCAGCACCAGGGCATCGGGCGTTACACGGTGGGGCAGGGGCGGGGCCTCGGCCTCGGCGGCGGGTCCGGCGAGCGGCTTTTTGTCCATGCCATCGAGCCGGGGCGGCGACGGATCGTCGTGGCGCCCCGCGCGGCCCTCGCCCGGACCGAGGCGGTGGCCGGCGAGGTGAACTGGCTGGTGACCCCGCCGCAGGCGCCGCGTCCCGTCCAGGTGAAGCTGCGGGGGCGGGAGGCGCCGCGCGGCGCGTTGGTGGCCTGGGATGCCGCCGCGCAGGTGATGCGCGTGACGCTGCAGGAGCCGAACATCGTCGCCGCCGGCCAGGCCTGCGTGGTCTATGACGGCGACCGGGTGCTGGGCGGTGGCTTCCTGCGCGCCGCCGAGATTGACAGCCGGGTGGCCGCGGCGTAATCGCGGCCCGCCCAAGGGGCATGCCTCTTTCGCCCAGGGGCGGCGTAGCTCAGCTGGTTAGAGCACGGCACTCATAATGCCGGGGTCAGCGGTTCAAGTCCGCTCGCCGCTACCATTTCCCCGGACAAGTGCCCGGGCAGGTCGAAGCGGCCCGGCGTCGGGCTCGCGCTCTGTTGATTCGACCCCTGCGCCTCGTTAAGACGGATGCAGCGCGACCGCGCGAAATCATTCGCTTGCCGCAATGAGGCGCCCATTGTCACGCCCTCCGCTCAGTGACTGGTGGCGCTCTCCGAGGCTCGTGGGCCTTGGCACGCTCCGCGGCTGTCTGCTCGCTGTCGGCCTCTTCGCCGTCGCGCTGGCCGGACGTTTCGCCCTCGCCCCGGTCCTGCCGCCGCTCGGCTTCCCCTTCCTCACCTTCTTCCCGGCCGTGCTCCTGGCCACCTATTTCGCCGGGCTGGGGCCGGGGCTGCTCACCGGGCTGCTGAGCATCCTGGCCGCCTGGTTCTTCTTCATCGAGCCCTATGGCTCCTTCGCCCTCAAGACCACCGCCGACCGGATCGCCCTGGTCTTCTTCATCTCGATCATCCTGATCGACATCCTGGTGATCCACCGCATGAACGCGGCCGTGGCCCGGCTGGCCGATGAGCAGCAGCGCAGCGCCCGGCTGGCGGAGGAGTTGCGGCGCCTGAACACGCTGCTGGAGGAGCGGGTGCGCCAGGAGGTGGCGGCGCGGGAGGCGGCGCATGTGAAGCTGGCGCAGGATCAGCGGCTGCGCGCGCTGGGACAGCTCGCCGGCGGCGTGGCGCATGACTTCAACAATGTCATGCAGGCCGTGCAGAGCGGGGCGAGCCTGATCCGCCGGCGGGCGGAAAGCCCCGAGGCCGTGCGCCACCTGGCGCAGATGGTGGAGGAAGCCACGCGCCGCGGCGCCTCCGTCACCCGCCGCCTGCTGGCCTTCGCCAAGCGCGGTGAGATGCGGCTGGAGCCGGTGGATCCCGCCCGGCTGCTCGGCGGGCTGCGCGAGATCTTCTGGCATACGCTCGGCACCCATATCGAGATCAGGATCGACGTCGCGCCGCAGCTGCCCGTGCTGCTGACCGATCCGGGGCAGCTCGAGACGGTGCTGGTGAACCTGGCGACCAATGCCCGCGACGCCATGCCGCGCGGCGGCATCCTGACCATCGGCGCGCGCAGCGAGACGCTGTCGCCGGACCGTGCCGCCGCCCTGGGGCTGGCGGACGGTCCCTGCGTGACCTTCACGGTGCGCGATACCGGGGAAGGGATGAGTGCCGAGGTGCTGGCCCGCGCCGGGGAGCCATTCTTCTCCACCAAGGCGGTCGGCTCCGGCACCGGCCTCGGCCTGGCCATGGCGCGCGGCTTCGTCGAGCAATCGGGCGGCGCGCTGGAGATCGAGAGCGCCCCCGGCGTCGGCACCGCGGTCACCATCCGCCTGCCCGCCGCCACACCGGACCAGCTCGGCGAGGAGGTTCAGCCCCTGCCGCTGCCGGCACCGCGGCGGCGCCGTGTGCTGCTGGTGGATGACGATGCGCTGGTGCGCGACTTCCTGGCCGAAAGCCTGGGCGAGGAGGGTTATCCGGTGGTGCGGGCCAGCAGCGGCGCCGGCGCCCTGGCCCTGCTGGCGGCAGGGGAGGAGCCGGACTTCCTGGTGACGGATTGCGAGATGGCGGGAATGGATGGGCTGGCGCTGCTCGATGCCGCCCGCGCCGTGCCGGCCTTCACGCGCCTGCCCACGATCCTGCTGACCGGCAAGGTGGAGCATGGGCTGGACAAGGTCTTCGCCGAACGCATGGCGGCCGATCCGCTGCTGCGCATCCTGCACAAGCCGGTCGGGGTCGAGGAGCTGACCCGGGAACTGGCGCTGCTGGAGCAGCAGGGCCGCGCGTCCTGAGGGAAGGCCGGCGCCGCCGAAGTTGCGGTCAGTCGCCGATCGCGCCGAGGACGTCGCAGGCGGCGCCGACGCAGTGGCCGGCGGCCCTCACCCCGTCCAGCACCAGGCCGCCCAGCCGTCCCGCGAGCTCGAGCCCCGTGCCCAGATTGTCCAGCTGGACGATGGTGTCGCCGAGCGTGCCCTCCGGCGCCGCGGCCTTTCGGGCGCGCTCCACCTGATCCGCATTTCGGGCGGCGATCGCCGCGGCTTGATCGGGCTCCATGGGCAAGCCTCCTGTTCCGGTGCGCGCATGCGCCCTCGCAGGGGTAGAGGCCGATCAAGGCGGCAAGGTGACGCGCCGGCCTGCGCCGCGGAGCGTGATCGGAACCGCGGCGGTGCTCAGGCCGGGGGCAGCCGCAGCGCGCCATCGAGGCGGATCGTCTCCCCGTTCAGCAGCGGGTTTGCGGCAATCGCCAGCACCATGCGCGCATATTCCTCGGGCTGGCCCAGCCGCGGCGGAAACAGCGGCATCCTGCCCAGGCTCTCGCGCGCCTCCGGCGTGAGCGTGTCCATCAGCGGGGTATGGAACAGGCCCGGCGCCAGGGTCACCACCCGCACGCCGAAGCGGGCAAGCTCCCGCGCTGCCGGCAGCGTCAGCGCCACCACGCCGCCCTTGGAGGCGGCATAGGCGCATTGGCCGATCTGGCCCTCATAGGCGGCGATGGAGGCGGTGGCGACGACCAGGCCGCGCTGGCCATCGGCGAGCGGCTCGTTGGTGGTCATGCGCGCCGCGGCCAGGCGCAGCAGGTTGAAGGTGCCGACCAGGTTCACGCGGATCACCCGCTCGAACAGCGCCAGGTCGTGCGGGCCCTGGCGGCCGGCGACGCGGCCGGCCGGGGCGATGCCGGCGCAGGCCACCGCGAGGCGCAGCGGGGCGAGGCCGGCGGCGGCTTCCACCGCCTGGGCCAGGGGCGCTTCCTCCGCCACGTCGCCCGCGATGGCCAGGCCGCCGATGCGCGCGGCCACGGCCTCGGCCGCCTCACGGTTGATATCGACCACCACCACCTTGGCGCCCGCCTTGGCCAGCGCCTCCGCCGTCGCCGCGCCGAGGCCGGAACCACCGCCTGTGACGACGGCGGATGCATTCGCAAGGTTCATGGTCAGCCCTCCCCCAGCCTGGCCGCCCGCTTCTCCAGGAAGGCGGCGAGGCCAGCCTGCGCCTCCGGCCCGGTCTGCGCCAAGGCGGCCATCATGCTTTCGACGAAAAGCCCGTCCTCCTCCGCCATGTCCTGGATGCGGGGCAGGGCCTGCAGCACGCCCATCACCGTGAGCGGCGCCATCTGCGCGACCTTCGCCGCCAGCGTCGCGGCCTGGGCCAGCGCGCCGCCGGCCTCCGTCACATAGGTCGCCAGCCCGGCGCGCTCGGCGGCGGCGGCATCCAGGGCGCGGCCGGTCAGCATCATATCCGCCATCCGTGCCGTGCCGATCAGCCGCGCCACATGCACGCTGGCGCCGCCACCAACAAAAATGCCGCGCGAGCCCTCCGGCAGGGCGAAGATCGCCGTCTCATCCGCCACGCGGATATGGCAGGCGCCGGCCAGTTCCAGCCCGCCGCCGACGCAGGCGCCGTGGATCGCCGCGATGGCCGGGATGCGCCCCGTCCGGATGCGGCGGAAGGTGGCTTGCCAGGAACGGGAATGGTGGAACACCGCCTCAGCGCTGCGCGCCCCGTGCTCGGAGAGGTCGAGGCCGGCGCAGAAGCAGGGGCCCTGGCCGAAGATCACCATGGCCCGCGCCGAGGCCTGCGCCGTGCCGACGGCCGCATCCAGGGCCGCCAGCAATGCGTCGTTGATGGCGTTGCGCTTGGCCGGGCGGTTCAGGCCGATCCAGGCGACCGAGTCGCGAATCTCCAGGCTGACCAGTGCCTCGGTCATCGGCGTTCCTCATTTGTTATGTGTCATAACAGTAGAGTCCGGCCCGGCGGCCGGCAAGCGATCAGCCGCCAACGATGCGGCGCAGCGCGGTGAGCAGGGCGCGGCGCTCCGCCGGGCTCAGCGCTTCGGCCAATTGGCGCTCGGCGGCGGCCTCCGCTTCCTCGCCCTGGCGCAGCAGGCGCAGCCCCGCCGCGGTCAGGCGCAGGCGGTTGGCGCGGCGATTGCCCTCCTCCTCGTCGCGGCGGATCAGCCCTTCCTGTTCGAGCGCCGCCAGCAGCACCGTGAGGTTGGAAGGCTTGATGCGCAGCGCCTCGGCCAGCAGCGCCTGGCGGATATCGGGATTCGCCTCGATCAGCAGCAGCACGCCGAGCCGCCCCGGCGTCAGCCCCAGCGGGCCGAGGCCGCGCTGCAGCGCATCGAAGCCGGCCTGTTGCGCCAGGCGCAGCCAGAAGCCGAGCTTGTCGTCCAGCGGTGCGAGGTCGGTTTGCTCCACCGCCGGACGCGGTTCGGCGGGCAGGCGACGGGGCAGGGCCATGGATGTCGCTTACAGGATTGCAGGTAGTGCTTGGAAGAGCCCGCGCAGCATACTATTATGGTACATAACAATCGAGCGCCGCGGCTTCGCAGCCGCGCGGCGTGGGAGGAAGAGATGTCCGCAGCCCGCCCGCCCATGGGCGCCGCCCCGGTGCAGATCGTCAAGCGTCCCGATGGGGCCGTGCTGGTCACGCCCGTGCCGCAGCTCGGCGCCTATCCGCGCAGCATGACGGAGCGGCTGGCGCATTTCGCCGCCGCGGCGCCGGAGCGCACGCTGATCGCGCAGCGGCAGGGCGGCGGCGACTGGTTGCGGATCAGCTATGGCGAGGCCTGGCGCCGCGTGCAGGCGCTGGGCCAGGCGCTGCTGGATCGCGGCCTTTCGGCGGAGCGGCCGCTGGTCTTCCTCTCCGGCAATTGCCTGGACCAGGCGATGCTGACGCTGGCGGCGCTGCATGTCGGCGTGCCGGTGGCGCCGGTTTCCCCGGCCTATTCCCTGCTGGCGCGGGATTTTGCCAAGCTGCGGCACTGCCTGGCGCTGCTGACGCCGGGGCTCGTCTTCGCCAATGACAAGGGCCGCTTTGCCGAGGCCGTGGCGGCGGCGGTGCCGGAGGGCATCGAGGTGCTGACCGCCGCCGACATGCCCGCCCTGCTGGCGACCACGCCGACCGCGGCCGTGGCCCAGGCCGCCGCCGCCGTGCAGCCGGATGACGTGGCAAAGATCCTGTTCACCTCGGGCTCCACGGGGCAGCCCAAGGGCGTGGTCAATACGCATCGGATGCTGTGCGCAAACCAGCAGATGCTGCGCGAGGCCTTCCCCTTCGTCGCCGAAGAACCGCCGGTGCTGCTGGACTGGCTGCCCTGGCACCACACCTTTGGCGGCAACCACAATTTCGGCCTGGCGCTCTACAATGGCGGCAGCTTCTACATGGATGACGGGCGCCCGGTGCCGGGCGGCTATGCCGAGACGCTGCGCAACCTGGCCGAGATCTCCACCAGCATCCATTTCAACGTGCCGCGCGGATTCGAGGAGCTGGTGCATCACCTGACGCAGGATGCGGCGCTGCGCCGGCGCTTCTTCGCGAAGCTCCACATGATGTTCTACTCCGCCGCCGGCCTGCCGCAGCACATCTGGGATGCGCTCGATGCCCTGGCGCTGGCCGAGCGCGGCCGGCGCATCCCGATGTTCACCGGCCTCGGCGCGACCGAGACCGCGCCCTTCTGCCTGATCGTGCGCGAGGAGTTTTCCGAGTCTGGCGCCGTCGGGCTGCCGGCGCCGGGCATCGCGCTGAAGCTGGCGCCCGTCGCCGGCAAGATGGAGGCGCGGGTGAAGGGCCCCTCCATCACGCCGGGCTATTGGCGCAACCCCCAGGCCACCGCCGCCGCCTTCGATGACGAGGGCTTCTACAAGTTCGGCGATGCGCTGGTGCCGCTCGATCCCGCTGACCTGCACAAGGGGTTTCGCTTCGACGGGCGGATCACCGAGGACTTCAAGATGGCGACCGGCACCTGGGTCAGCGTCGGGCCGCTGCGCGCGAAGCTGGTGGCGGCGCTGGCGCCTTACGTGAAGGATGCCGTGATCGCCGGGCAGGACCGGGACGCGCTCGCCGCCATCCTGCTGCCGGAGCGCGAGGCCTGCGCCGGCGTCACGGATCTGCCGGCGCGGCTGGAGGCGGGGCTGGCGCGGCTGGCGGCGACCGCCACCGGCAGCTCCAACCGCATCACCCGCGCCGTGCTGCTGGATGCGCCGCTTTCGCTCGATGCCGGCGAGATCACCGACAAGGGCTCGATCAACCAGCGCGCCGTGCTGTCGCAGCGCGCGGCATTGGTGGAACGCCTCTACGCCGACCCGCCCGGGCCGGATATCTTGTGCCTCGCGGAGATCACGGCATGACGGCCCTGCACACCGAATGGCGCGACGCCTGGCTTCTGGCCGGCGCGCGCACGCCCTTCGCCGATCTGGGCGGCGTGCTGGCCAAGGTCTCGCCGATCGACCTGGGCATCGCGGCGGCGCGGGGCGCCATTGCCAAGGCGGGGATCGATCCCGCCGCCATCGGCCATGTCGCCGCCGGCTCCGTCGCCCAGGCGAGCTTCGATGCCTATATGCTGCCGCGCCATATCGGGCTCTATGCGGGCGTGCGGATGGAGGTGCCGGCGCTGCTGGTGCAGCGGGTGTGTGGCACGGGGATCGAGGCGCTGGTGCAGGGCGCGACCGCCGTGGAACGGCAGGGCGCCGGCATTTCGCTGTGTGTCGGCGCCGAAAGCATGAGCCGCAACCCGATCGCCGCCTTCACCCATCGCACCGGCTTCGACCTCGGCGCGCCCGTGGAGTTCAAGGATTTTCTGTGGGAGGCGCTGGACGATCCGGCCTGCGGCCTGTCGATGGGCGGCACGGCGGAGGAGCTCGCGAAGCGTCATTCCATCTCGCGCGCCGAAGTCGATGCCTATGCGGCGCGCTCCTTTGAGCGTGCGCTGGCGGCACGCGAGGCCGGCTTCTTCGACGAGGAAGTGCTGACCGTCACCAGCACGACCTTTGCCCGCGAGGGTTTGCGGGATCGCGGCATCACCCTGCCACGCAAGGTGGCGGAACTGTCTGCCGATACCCACCCGCGCCCCTCGCCGGTGGAGGCGCTCGCAAAGATCAGGCCGGCCTTCGGGGGGGTGCAGACCGGCGGCAATTCCTCCGCCGTGGTCGATGGCGCCGCCGCCGCTTTGGTCTGCGACGGTGCCCATGCGCGGGCCGGCAAACCGCTCGCGAGACTGGTCGCGGCGGCGGCGGTGGGCTGCCCGCCGGAGATCATGGGAATCGGTCCCGTGCCGGCAATCCGCGCTTTGCTGGACCGCACCGGCCTCACGCTGGACCGGATCGACCTGGTCGAGATCAACGAGGCCTTCGGCGCGCAGGTGATGGCCTGTGCGCGGGAACTCGGCCTGGATGAGGACAGGCTGAACGTGCATGGCGGCGCCATCGCGCTGGGCCATCCGCTGGCCGCCACCGGCATCCGCCTGGCCGTCACCTGCGCCCGCGCGCTGCGCCTGCGCGGCGGCCGCTACGGCATCGCCTCCGCCTGCATCGGCGGCGGGCAGGGCATCGCGCTGCTGATCGAGGCCGCCTGATGCCCAGCCTGGTCAACCGTCGCGCCCTGACCATCGAATGGGGCGACTGCGATGCCGCCGGCATCGTCTTCTACCCGCGCTATTTCGCCTATTTCGACGCCTGCACCGCCTTCCTGTTCCAGCAGGCCCTCGGCATGACGCAGCGCGACTGGGCCGCCGCGCATGGCGTCATCGGCATCCCGATGGTCGACACCCGCGCGAAATTCTCCACCCCCTGCACCTTCGGGGATGAGGTGGTGGTGGAGACGCAGGTCACCGCCTTCCGCCGCTCCTCCTTCGACGTCACGCATCGCCTGCTGCGGCAGGACGGCACGCTGGCCGTCGAGGGCTTCGAGACCCGGGTCTGGGCCGGCCGCCATCCGGACGACCCGGCGCGCATCCGCGGCGTGACCATCCCGCCGGAGGTCATTGCGGCCTTCGGCTGAATATCCGTTGGTGCCCGGCCAGCAGCCGGGCATTGTTCGCAACAAGAGGCGCAACGACGCCGCAGGAGGAGAGACCAAGATGAGCCTGACCATTCCCCGCCGAGGCGTATTGGGCCTCGGCGCCGCCGCCCTCACCGGCCTGGCCGCCCCCGCCATCGCCCAGACCATCAACCGCCCGGTCCGCGCCATCGTCGGCTTCCCGGCCGGCGGGTCGTCGGACGTCGTGGCGCGGCTCTATGCCGACAAGCTGCGCGGCCTCTTCGCGCCCAATATCATCGTGGAGGGCCGCGTCGGCGCCGCCGGGCGCATCGCGGTGGAGGCGGTGAAGGCCGGCGAGGCCGATGGCAGCATCTACCTGCAGACCCCCGCCTCCATGCTCACCCTGCAGCCGCACGTCTTCCCGCGGGAGGTGCGCTACGACGCGCTGACGGACCTGACCCCGGTCTCCACCGTCTGTTCCTTCCCCTTCGCCGCCGCCGTCCCGGCCTCGCATCCGGCAAGGACCTTTGCGGAGCTGGTGACCTGGCTGAAGGCGCAGCCGGGGGAGGTGCCCTTCGCCTCGCCGGCCGCCGGTTCCGCGCCACACTTCCTGGGCGAGATGCTGGGCAAGGCGGTGGGCGCGCGGATGACCCATGTGCCCTATCGCGGCGCGGCGCCGGCGGTGCAGGACCTGGTCGGCGGGCGGCTGCCGCTGTTCATCGGCGTGCTGAACGATATTTCCCCGCAGCACGGCACCGGGGCGCGGATGCTCGCCATCTCCTCGCCCCAGCGCAATGCGCGCTACCCGGACCTGCCGACCTTCGCCGAGCTCGGCCATCCCGCACTCACCAAGGACGAGTGGTTCGGTGTGCTGCTGCCGGCCAATACCCCGGCGGCCATCGTCAACGGGCTGCATGCCGCCATCGGCCAGGTGGCGCGGACGCCGGAGATGGTGGCGGCGCTGGATCGGCTGGAATACCTGCCCACCGTCTCCGCCAGCCCGCAGGCCTTTGCCGACCTGATCCGGCGGGAGCGGGCGGAATACGCGACCATCGTGCAGGAAAGCGGCTTCAAGCCGGAGAATTAGGCAGGCTGCCCCGGCGTCGCCCGGGGAAAGCCATGCATCGGCGGTAGATCGGTGCCGAAAGCGGGTTGCATCCGCGCGCCACCTTTGGGATGGGTGGCGCGCGGGCCCCTCACGCCCGCGTGAGATGCCATGCCGGACGGCCAGAGCCTTTACGTCACCACCCGCACCGAACCGCCCCGCTGGGCGGATGCGGCCTGCATCCTGCTGATTGTCGCCGCGGCGGTGCTGCTGCGGCTGACCAGCTTCGTCCCCGCCGTGGTCGATACGGATGAGGGGCTGTACATGGTGCAGGCCCGCGAATGGCTGAACGGCGGCTGGCCGCTGGTTGCCGCCTGGGACATGCACCCGATCGGCGCGCCGGCGATGTTCGCGCTGGCCTTCCTGGCCTTCGGCGTCTCCGTGGAGGCGGTTCGGCTGCTCGGCCTGATCTGCGTCATCGCCACCGGCTGCGCGCTGTTCGGCGCGGCGCGGGCGGCGGGTGCGCCACGCAGCGTCGGCACCGCGGCGGCCATCATCTATGCCGGGCATACGCTGCTGCTCAGCGGGCTCTGCACCAATACCGAATTGCTGATCGCGCCCTTCGTCACCACGGCCATGGCCCTTGCCATCCAGGGCGCGGTGCGGTCGCTGGGGCCCGACCCGCGCGCGCCGGGCTGGGGCGCGCTGGTCGCCATGGGGCTGCTGGTGGGCTGGGCGCTGGTGGTGAAGCAGGTGGCGGTGCCGACCGGCTGCCTGGCCTTTGCGGTGCTGCTGGGCCCGGCCCTGTGGCGGCGGCTGCTGCCCTGGCGGCGGGCGCTGGCCATGGCGGCGGCCTATGCCGCGCTCTGCGCCACGCCCTTCCTGGCCTTCCTGCTGGTCTATTGGGCGCAGGGCTGGCTGGCGGATTACCTCGACGGCTCCATCCTGGCACCCTTCCGCTACTCGATGGAGCGGATCGACCCTGCCGAGGCCGCGCGGCGCATCGGCGCGGCGGCGGTGCAGCTCACCCTGATGTTCCTGGCCGCCCTGGTGGCGCTGGCGCTGTGGCGGCCGCGCCGGATGATGGCGCTGCTGGCGGCGGTGGCCGTGGCCTGGTTCGGCACCGCAAGCCTGGCCATCGCGGGGCCTGGCTTCTTCTTCGAGCACTACTTTCTTCTATGGCTGCCCTCCCTGTCCCTGCTGGCGGCGATCGGCGCCTGGCACCTGGCGCGGCTGGTGGCCCGCCCAGGCCTGGCGCGGCCGGTGCTGGCCGGGCTGGTGCTGGTGCTGGCGCTGCAGGGCTGGGTGCCGGAGATGCAGGGCCGGCTGGAACGCGGCCCGGGCCTGATGCATCGCGACCCGGTGCGGGAGGTGGCGGCGGCGGTGGCGGCGGCGGCCGGGCCGGGGGGCGACGCCTTCATCGCGAACTACCACACCAGCGTCTATGTCATCGCCGGCGTGCGGATCGCCACCCGCTTTCCCTTCCCGCCGCACCTGACCGGCTATTTCGAGGATCTCTCCGATACCAGCACCCATGCGGAGCTGGAGCGGGTGCTGGCGGCGCGGCCGCGGGTGATTGTGGTGGATCGCGCCTGGATGCAGACCATGCGCCCGGCGGCGGCGGCGCAGGTTCTGGCGGCGGTGGCTGAAGGCTATGAGCTGGCCGCGACAGTGGCGGAGCAGCGCGGTCCGGTCGAGATCTATCGGCTGCGAAGTGCTCCGGAGACGGCGCCCGCCGCTTCTTAACCGACTGTTGGTTAATCATGCGCGCCCAGCGCATAGCTGCATTGCAACATTCCGGTTATGCTGCACTGCAAAATCCCCCTTGCGGGAACCCTTCCTCCGCTCTAGATTGTGCATCGCAGCAACACGGCGTTGCCGGGTTGTCTGTCTTTCTTGGACGTTTCCTCCCTAAACTCGGCGGTCCCTCACGGGACCGCCTTTTTTTTCGTCCAGGACATCAGGGGCATCAGGCGGTGCGGGCGAGGTGCAGGGCGCGGGCTCAGGGGCGCAGCGCGCTCCAATCCGCCCGGGCCAGCACGCCGATCAGCCGGGACAGGTCGCGCGTCAGGGGCTGCATGCCCGGCGCCCGCTCCACCCGCGCCTCGTTCATATAGAGGCTGCGCGCCACCTCGATCTGCAACGCATGCACACCCTCCCGCGGCCGGCCATAGTGGCGGGTGACATAGCCGCCGGCATAGGGGTCGTTGCGCCGGGTGCGATAGCCCATGCCGCCCAGCGTCTCCTCCACCAGCCGCGGCGCACGCGGCGCGCAGG
The DNA here is from genome assembly GCF_051860665.1 of Falsiroseomonas sp. Taxonomy (GTDB): domain Bacteria; phylum Pseudomonadota; class Alphaproteobacteria; order Acetobacterales; family Acetobacteraceae; genus Falsiroseomonas. The sequence continues at coordinate 72,890 of NZ_JBHYDM010000013.1, read as the reverse complement.
CGGTGCCATGCGCATCGCCGAGGACGAAATCCGCCGGATTGGCGCCATGCGCCGGATGCGCCGGCATGGAATGGCAATCGATCAGCAGGCAGCAGCCGAAGGCCTCCCGCGTTTCCGCGATCAGGCTTGCCAGGGCCGTGTGATAGGGCTGCCAGTAGTGCCGGATCCGCGCCTCGGCCTCGGCGAAGGCCAGCTTGTGGCGATAGACCGTCTCGCCGGAGGCGACGATGCGCGCGATGGTGCCGAGGCCCGCACCAACGCGGGGGCTGGCGCTGTTCACCCAGGCGGGAAGGGGGCCGTCGAACATGCCGGGGTCCAGCTCCCAGGGCTCCCGATTCGCATCGCAGAAGACGCGCGGGAAGGTCGCCGTCAGCAGTGGTGCGCCATGCGCGGGGGCGGCGGCGAAAAGCTCGTCGACGAAACTGTCCTCGCTGCGGCGCAGCGCCGTGGGGTCCAGCCGCGCCTCGGCCAGGAATTCCGCGCTGTAATGCGCGCCGCTATGCGGCGAGGCGAAGACCAGCGGCACGCTCTGCCGCTCCGGCCGCGCCACCAGGAAGGGTGGCAGCTCGGCTGGCGGCCCGGCGGGCAGGGCGGTGGCGGGGAGTGGCATGTCCATCTGTGGCAGGATCAAGCCACAGAGGGGGCGGCATTGTCATCCCCGCATCCGGTTTCCATGCCCCTCATCCACCCGGGTGGGGTTGCGCCCCGGCGCGCGCTTGGCTATTCCCCGCATCCCTGGATGGGCGCGTAGCTCAGCGGTAGAGCATCGCCTTGACACGGCGGGGGTCACAGGTTCAATCCCTGTCGCGCCCACCATCCAGTCTTTCCCGGTCCGCTCCGGGATGCTCCGGCCGATCTGCGGCCTTCCCTTGAAAGAAGCTGGGTTCGGTGCCAGTCGGCGCCTCCCGGAAGGTTGACCGGCGCGAGGCTCTGCCCTCATGGTCCGGCCCAATCATCGGAGGACCCCACGCCATGCGCCGCCGCCACCTGCTCGCCGCCGCCGTCGCCACGCCCGCGCTGCCGCGCCTCGCCGCGGCGCAGGCGGCCGTCACCATGCGCCTGTCGCACCAGTTCCCGCCCTCGCACCACAATGCGCGGGTGATGGCGGCCTTCGCCGAGGATGTGAAGGCGCGCAGCAATGGCCAGGTGGAGGTGCAGGTCTTCCCGGCGGAGCAGCTCGCCAAGGCCAATGAGAACTTCCCCGGCGTGGCGCGGGGCGCCTTCGAGGCCGCAGCGGCGGTGAACTTCCAATGGGGCACCACCATCCCCGAGATGAACGCGCCGACGCTGCCCTATCTGTTCACCGATATCGAGCGCATCCGCCGCTTCCCCGGCAGCGAGGCCGCGAAGTTCATGGAAGGGCTGCTGGAGCGCCGCGCGGTGCGCAACCTGATGTGGCTCTATACCACGCGGCAGAGCATCTTCACCTCCAACCGCAAGCCGATCATCAACCTGGCGGACTTCCAGGGCATGAAGATCCGCGGGCTGAACGCGCTGACCGACCATGCGCTGTCCGCCGTCGGCGCCGCGCCGTCGGCCATGCCGGGGCCGGAGGTATCGCAGGCGCTGCAATCGGGCGTGCTGGATGCGGGGCTGACCGACATCTCCGCCGCCGTGTCGCGCCGCTACTATGAGATCCAGAAGTTCGGCACCGTGGCGCCCTATTTCTCCGTCATCAGCCATGTCTATGTGAATCCGCGCTGGTGGAACGGGCTGAATGCCGCGCATCGCACGGCGATCGAGGCCGCGGCCCGCAAGGCCGAGCAGGACCAGATCCAGATCACCGAGGATACCGCCACCGCCGCCCTGACCACGCTGCGCGAGCGCGGCATGACGGTGCATGAGCAGACGGCGGCGGAGGCCGTGACCTGGCAGGCGGCGATGCAGCCCCCGGTCATCGCCGCCTTCAACCGCATGGCGCCGGACGGCGGCCCGCGCGCCGTCGAGCTGCTGCGCGCCATCCCCGCCGCCTGATGCGGGGGCTGGAGCGCGCGGTCGGCTGGGTGGTGCGCGGCGCCGGCGCGCTGGGCGGCGTGCTGACCCTGTCCTGCGTCGCGCTGATCGCCTATGCGGTCGGCATGCGCTACCTGCTCGGCCAGCCGGTGCCCTGGACGGACAAGGTGGCCGGCTGGCTGGTGGTGGGCGTGGTCATGCTGGCCTCGCCCGAGGCGCAGCGCCGCTTCGAGCATATCGGCGTCGATATCGCGCGGGAACGGCTGGGCCCGCGACTGGTGCGCCTGGTGCATCTGGTCGGCACCCTCTCCGTGGCCCTGGTCGCCGCGCTGCTGCTGCAGGCGGGGATCGAGATGGTGGAGTTCAGCCGCATGGTCGGCATGATGACCGACCTGGAGGGCGTGCCCGCCTGGTGGATCCAGGCGCTGATGCCGGTGGGCGCCGCGCTGCTGCTGCTGGTGGCCGCCTGCCAGTCCCTGCTGCTGCTGCTGGGCGTCGAGCCCGAATACCTGCCGGACGGCGACAGCGAAACCTTGCCGCGCGATCCGCTCGCCCGGGCGGAGTAGAACAGGCGTGACCTTCCTGCTGCTTCTGGGCGCGCTGATCGTCCTGCTCTGGCTCGGCATGCCGATGTTCGCGGCGCTGTTCCTGCTGCCGCTCGGCGTTCTTTTCTATGTCGAAGGCGCCGTCCCGGCACTTGGGGAAATGGTGATCGGCAAGCTGGACGGCTACCTGCTGGTGGCCATCCCGCTCTTCATGCTGATGGCCCATATCATGGTGCGCGGGAAGGTCGTGGATGACCTCTACAACGCCGCCTTCGCGCTGCTGCGCGGCGTGCGTGGCGGCGTCGGCATCGCCACCGTGGTGGCTTGCACCATCTTCGCCGCAATCAGCGGCAGCTCGGTGGCCACCGCGCTCACCATCGGCAAGATCGCGATCCCGCAGATGCTGCGCTACGGCATGTCCCGGAAGGGCGCCTTCGGCGTGGTGGCGGGCGGCGGCACGCTGGGCATCCTGATCCCGCCCTCGGCGCCGATGGTGCTCTATGCCTATGTCACGGATACCTCCGTCGCCGCGCTGTTCCTGGCGGGGCTGATCCCCGGCCTGCTGATGGCCCTGGTCTTCGCCGCCTATTGCTTCATCACCGAGGGCCGCGCCGTGGTGCCGGCGGATGAGCCGGTGCCGGAGGCGGTGCACCTGGCACTGGCCCGTGCCGGCTGGTCGCTGTCCCTGCCGATCTTCGTGCTCGGCGGCATCTATCTCGGCGTCTTCACGGCGACGGAAGCCGCCGGCACCGGCACGCTCTATGCCCTGGTGATCGCGGCGCTGATCTACCGCACGCTGTCCTGGCGCGACCTGGTGCATGGGGTGCAGGAGGCGACGCGCACCTCCGCCATGCTGCTGCTGATCATCGCGGGGGCCGCCATCTACGGCTATATGCTGACCAAGCTGCGCGTGCCGCAGGAGCTGACGCAACTGGTGGCGGATTTCGGCCTGTCGCGCACCGGCTTCCTCATCGCGATGATGGTGCTGCTGTTCCTGCTCGGCCTGGTGCTGGAGAGTTTTTCCATCATCCTGCTGACCATGCCGGCCATCCTGCCGCTGCTGGCGACGCTCGACATCGACAAGGTCTGGTACGGCATCCTGCTGACGCTGAGCCTGGAGATGGCGCTGATCTCCCCGCCCGTGGCGCTGAACCTGGTGGTGATCAAGGCCATCACCGGCGCGCCGCTGGCGGAGGTGAACCGCTCGATCCTGCCCTATATGCTGATGCTGGCCGGCGGCACCGCCATGCTGATCGCCTTCCCGGAGATCGCGCTCTGGCTGCCGCGCGTCGCGGGCTACGGCGGGTAGGGGTCGGAGGGCTAAACCGCGGCCTCGGTGCCGGTGACGATCACGCTCCAGCCGAAGGAGGGCCCGTCCGCCGCCTGGCGGAGCGGCGCCCGCGGCAGGGCGTCCAGATCGTCGAGCGGCGCGCCATCCTGGGCGAAGAGCACGCTGCCGGTCCGGCTCAGCAGGACCAGATGCCTTCCCCTGGGCAGCAGCGATTGCCGGACCAGGCCCTTGATCCAGTTCCAGTCCAGATGCGAGGCCAGCACGGCCACAACCGAATCCTGAGCATCGCGCAGCGGGCAGGCATAGTCGACCAGCCGCAAGGGCTCCTGCTGCGCCGGGCCGTGCAGCACGTTTTGCAGCAGAACCGCCTCGTGCACGTCACCGGCATAGGGGCCCTGCAGCCCGGCGGCGAACCAGGGACGGTGGCTGACATCGGCGCCTTCGAGGATGCCCTGCGTGGCGCTGACCACCGCGCCGCTACGGGCCTGGGCGACGCCCATCCAGACCACCGGGGAGAATGCCTCCTGGATCGCATTCATCACCTGACGCATCGCGGCGGATTGGCTGACCGGATCCTGCCCGGGCCGGGCCAGGATGCCGGAGATGCTGCGTGCCACGTCCAGATGCGCCTGCCACCGCAGATCGAGCGCCAGGGTCAGGCGTTGCGCCGCGAATTCCAGGTGGGACGGTGGCGGATGGGCCTCCCCCACCTGTTCAGGGGTGCGGCCCTGGTGCAGCAGCCAGGCTGCCGCACCGAGTCCTGCGGCACCCGCCAATGCCGCGCGCCTGCCGAATCGACCGTGGCGCTGTCCCATCCTGGTCACAGCGAAACCCCCGAGGCCAAGTCACTTGGCCAGGCTACCAGGGGGGCGTTAGCGCGGGGTTAAGCCTGGTAGGGGCTCAGGCGGCGGCGCGCAGCTCGCCGGCCACCGCATCCTCGGCATCCAGCGTCGCGGCCGTCGCATGCACCACGGCGGCGATGCGCACCGCGGCCTGCACCTGCTCCTTGCTCAGCCCGCCATGCAGCACGATCTTCTCATGGCTTTCCATGCACATGCCGCAGCCGTTGATGGCGGAGACGGCGAGCGACCAGAGCTCGAAATCCACCTTCTCGACGCCCGGCTTCGCCATGACGTTCATGCGCAGCTTGGCCGGCATGGTGGCATAGTCACCGCCCACCAGATGGGTGAAGCGGTAGTAGACGTTGTTCATGCCCATGATGGCGGCCGCGGCTTTGGCGGCGGTCAGCGCCTCCGGCGACAACTGCGCGCCGAATTCTGCGACCATCGCGGCGGTCAGCTCCGCATTGCGGCTGGCGATGGCGGAGGCGACGAAGGTGCCGGCACGCTGCTGCTGGTTCAGCACCGGCTCGGAGGCCAGGGAGCCGAGGTTCAGCTTCAGGTCCTTGGCGTATTCGGGAAGGCGGGCGCGGATGGCTTCGAGGGACATGGGGAGGAACCTTGATTTCTGGCGCATCCAAAATCGCCCGTGCGAGCACGGGAGATCAGGGGCATGCATCGAGCCGCGGGAGGAAGCCCTCTCCACCCGCAGGGGGGAGAGGGCTTTGAAATCAGGCGGCCTTCTCGAACAGCTGCTGCGGGTTCAGGACGTCCTTGCCCTTCTCCCAGTTGCAGGGGCACAGCTCGTCCGTCTGCAGCGCGTCGAGCACGCGCAGCACTTCCTGCGGGTTGCGGCCGACATTCAGGCCGTTCACGGCGGCCCACTGGATCGTGCCCTCCGGGTCCACGATGAAGGTCGCACGCAGTGGCACGCCCTCGGCCTTGTCGAGGATGCCGAGCGCCTCGGACAGCTCGCGCTTGGTATCGGCGAGCATCGGGATCTCGAGGTTGCGGATATCCTCGTTGTAGACGCGCCAGTTCAGGTGCACGAACTCGCTGTCGGTCGAGGCGCCGTAGAGCACGGTGTCACGATCCGCGAACTCGCCGTTCAGCTTGCCAAAGGCCGCGATCTCGGTCGGGCAGATGAAGGTGAAGTCCTTCGGCCAGAAGAACACGACCTTCCACTTGCCGGCATCCGTCGTCTCGGTGATCTCGGTGAAGGACTTGCCCGGGCCCAGCAGACCCTCCTTGCCGCCCTTGACGGCGGTGAGCTTGAAAGCCGGGAACTTGTCGCCAACGGTCAGCATGCAGGGCACTCCTGGGGAGGTTTTCGCAGGTCTTGTTAAGGCTTTCGCCGTCACGGCGCCTCTATGGCGCAGTGCAGCAAAGCGTGCCAATGAATAGTTTTCCAGGTTTCAATCGGTTTCATCGATCATGCTCCTCCCCAGCCCGCAACAGCTCCGCTACCTGGTCGCACTCGCCGACCACGGCCATTTCGGCCGCGCGGCGGCGGCCTGCGCGGTCACGCAATCCACCCTCTCCGCCGGGCTGATCGCCCTCGAGCGGCAACTCGCCGCCGGCCTGCTGGAACGCGGCACGGCGGTGAAACGTCCGGTCTTCACCCCGCTCGGCCTCGAACTCGTCGCCCGCGCCCGCACCGCACTCGCCGCCCTCGAAGCCGTGGCAGAAACCGCCGCCACCTCCCGCGACCCGCTCTCCGGCCCCCTCCGCCTCGGCGTCATCCCGACCATCGGCCCCTTCCTGCTGCCGCGCCTGATGCCGGCCCTTCGGGAAGCCTATCCGCGGCTCCGCCTCTGGCTGCGCGAAGACCTGACGGACCGCCTGGTCGCCGGACTGGAAGCCGGCCGACTCGACCTCCTCCTCCTCGCACTGCCGGCCGCCGGCACCATGGAAACCCTGCCTCTGGCCCAGGACCCCTTCCGCCTGGCCCTGCCGCGCGGCCACCACCTGGCCAGCCGCGACTCGGTGCCCATCTCAGCCCTGGCCGGCGAACGCCTGATGCTGCTGGAAGACGGCCACTGCCTGCGCGCCCACGCCGAAGCCGCCTGCGGCCTGCCCCGCGGCATCGGCACGAACAACGACGAAGGCTTCGCCGCCACCAGCCTGCACACCCTCGTCCAAATGGTCGCCGGCAACCTCGGCATCACCCTGCTGCCGCAACTCGCCCTCGACGGCGGCATCCTGGGCAACAGCCCCGTCATCACCCGCCCCCTGGAAGGCACCGCCACCCCCGGCCGCATCCTCGCCCTCGCCTGGCGCCCCCGCAGCCCACGCGCCGCGGAATTCGCCGGGCTCGCACCGACCGTGGCGGCGGCACTGAACGAGGGGGCGGGCGCGGGGTGATTTGCAAGGAGGGGCGCTGCCCCTCCCTGCACCCTCCCCGCCAGGAGGCAGTGGCCTCCTGGACCTCAGGACCTTGAACGGAAAGGGTGAGGGGCTGGAGGGACCGCCGAACATGCGGAACCGCCGGCCCCTCACCCTTTCCGTTCATGAATCAAAGGGTTCCAAGGGGCCACTGCCCCTTGGCAGGGGGGTGCAGGGGGGACAGCGTCCCCCCTGCTGTCGCCACGCGCCACATCAGCCCGGCATCTTCGTGCTTGTGTCGGCGCGGCACGGTGCGGTTGCATGGTGGCTTGTCATGCAGCGGGAGGTCGCGGATGCGCCGCAGGTCCCTTCTTGCCGCGGCGGGTGCCGCGGCTGCTCTGCCTGCTTCCCGCCAGGCGCGGGCCAATGAGCCTGTCGATGTTGCCTTGGTCCTGGCGGTCGATGTCAGTCGTTCGATCGATGAGGATGAGGCGCGGCTGCAGCGGGAGGGGTATCGGACCGCGATGACGGATCCCCGCCTGATGGAGGCGATCCGCGGTGGCATGATGGGTGGCATCGCGGTCGCTTATGTGGAGTGGGCCGGGTTGGAGTATCAGCGCCTGGTGCTGCCCTGGACCCGGATCGGCAGCCAGATGCAGGCGGAGGTCTGGGCCAGTGCCTTGGCGGAGGCGCCGCGGGCTTCGCTGTCCTGGACTTCGGTTTCGGGTGCCATCGATTTCTCCCGCCGCACGCTGGAGGATTGCCCTTTCGAGCCGACGCGCCGGGTCATCGATGTCTCCGGCGATGGGGTGAACAACAGTGGCCCGCCGGCGGAGGAGGCGCGCGACCGCGCGGTGGCCGAGGGCATCACCATCAATGGCCTGCCGATCCTGAATGATCGTCCGACCTTCGGTCGTCGCCCGCCCATTCCGCTGGATATCTATTTCCGGGAGAGCGTGATCGGCGGGCCGGGCGCCTTCATGATCGCGGCGGAGGATTTCAACGATTTCGGCCAGGCCGTGCGGCGCAAGCTGATCCGGGAGATTGCCGGCCTGCCGGAAGCGAACGGCTTCGTGAAGGCGGGGTAGGTTCAGCTTGCCACCGGCTTGAACCATGGTCCCACCGATACGGACGGGGACCGGCGCTTGGCGTTATTCCGCAGTTTCTGGCACGGGGGTGCGCTGAGCCCCTATGAGGCGCTGTGCCTGGCCAGCTTCGTCCGGCAGGGTCATCGGATCGAGCTGTTCACCTATGATGCGGAGCTGGCGGTGCCGGCGGGCGTCGTGCGGCGCGATGCGGCCGGGATCCTGCCGCCGGAGCGCATCTTCTTCTACGAAAGCGGGCTGGGCCGCGGCAGCATCGCGGGCTTCGCCAATCTGTTCCGCTACACGCTGCTGGCGCGCGAGCCTGGCTGGTGGGTGGATACCGATGTGCTCTGCCTGGCGCCCGATCCGCCCGAGGGGCCCGGCTTCTTCGCCTGGGAGGGGCCGGACCGCGCGCTGGTCGGCAATGCCATCCTGCGGCTGCCGCCGGGGGATGCGCTGCTGCCGGCGATGCTGGCGGCGCGCGGTGCCTTCGCGCCGGGCCGGCCCTGGGGCACTTCCGGCCCGCGGCTGCTGACGGCCTCGCTGCGGGAGGCGGGGCGGCTGGGCGAGGCCGCCGCGCATGGCATCGCCTATCCCTGGCACTTCACCCAGGCCTTCGCCGTCTTCGACCCCGGCCGGAGGGAGGAGGTGGCGGCGGCGGCGGCGGGGGCCTGTTTCCAGCACCTGTGGAACGAGATTTTCCGCTGCGGTGGCCTGCCCAAGTGGCTGGCGCCGCCCGAGGGCAGCTACCTCGATCGGCAGTTCCGGCTGCATGGCATCGCCTTCCCGCCCGGCCCGCGGCTGCGGCAGGAGGATCTGCGGCGCCTGGCGCGGGTGACGGAGGCGGCCCAGGCGGCCGAGGCCGCGCAGGCCGAGGCGGCGCGGCTGGAGGCGCGCTGCCGGGACCTGCAGGCGGCCCATGCGGCGGAACGGCGCATGCGGCTGGCGCTGGCCGGGCTGCATGACGGGCTGTTGGCGCGGCTGCAGCAGCGTGAGGCGCCGGCCTGGCGCCGCTGGCTCGGCCGCCGCCTCGGGGCCTGACCGGGGCGAGGCTGCCGCTTCGCCGGCGACGCGCATGGGCCGTTCCGGCCATGGCAGGAACTGCGGCGCCGCATGGGCGTTGATCCGCCATCAGGACATCCAGCAGGTCCGGGGCAGCGGCCGAACCACGCCGCGCGACGCCGTCAATGCGTGCCCGGAGGCTGGTCACAGGAGACCAGGATGACGATGGCTGCTCCCGCGACAGGCCCCGGCGGCGAGGCCCGGCCCGTGCTGCTGTGCCTTTCCCATCTGCGGTGGGATTTCGTGTTCCAGCGCCCGCAGCACCTGATGACGCGCGCCGCGCGCGACCATGAGGTGATCTTCTTCGAGGAGCCGCATTTCGATGCTGTGCCCGCCGCGCGGCTGGACCTGACGCCCCAGCCGGGTGGCGTGCTGCGCGCGGTGCCGGTGCTGCCGCACGGCTGCGATGGCGCGGCATCGCTGGCCGCGCAGCGGCACCTGATGGAGGGCCTGCTGAAGGAACGGGCTGGCCGACCCCTGATTGCCTGGTTCTATACGCCGATGGCGCTGGGCTTTGCGGACCAGCTGAAGCCGGATGTCACCGTCTATGACTGCATGGACGAGCTGTCCGCCTTCCGCGGCGCGCCGCCCGCCATGCTGGAGATGGAGCGCCGGCTGCTGGAGCGGGCGGACCTGGTCTTCACCGGCGGCCGCAGCCTTTATGAGGCGAAGCAGGACCGCCACCCGGAGGTGCATTGCTTCCCCTCCTCCATCGACACCGCGCATTTCGGCCAGGCCCGCACCGGGCTGCCGGAGCCGGAGTCCATGGCCGGCATCGCGCGCCCGCGCATGGGCTTCTTCGGCGTGATCGATGAGCGGATGGACCTGGAGCTGGTGGCCGCCTTCGCCGCGCTGCGGCGCGACTGGCAGCTGGTGATGCTGGGGCCGGTGGTGAAGATCGACCCGGCCAGCCTGCCGCAGGGGCCCAACCTGCATTGGCTCGGCGGCCGCAGCTACGCCGACCTGCCGGCCTATCTGGCGCATTGGGACCTGGGCTTCATGCCCTTCGCGCTGAATGAGAGCACGCGCTTCATCAGCCCGACCAAGACCCCCGAATTCCTGGCCGCCGGCCTGCCGGTGCTGTCCACGCCCGTGGTCGATGTGGTGCGCGACTATGGCGAGGCGGGGCTGGTCGAGATCGTCACCAGCGCGGCGGAGCTGGCCGAACAGGCGGACCGGCTGCTGCGCCAGAAGCGCGCGCCCTTCCTGGCGCGGGTCGATGCGCAGCTCGCCCAGAATTCCTGGGACCTGACCTGGTCCCGCATGCAGGCGCTGATCGGCGAGGAGGCACAGGCCTTCGCCCGCCGGTCCGGACGACCGGCGGCCGGCACTGTGCCCGCCGCCGCGATGGCAACGGGGGTGGCTCATGTTTGATTGGCTCGTCGTCGGCGCCGGCTTTGCCGGTTCCATCCTGGCGGAGCGCCTCGCGGCGGAACGGGGCGACCGCGTGCTGGTGATCGACCGGCGCGAGCATATCGCCGGCAATGCCTATGACCACCTGGATGCCGCCGGGGTGATGATCCACCGCTACGGCCCGCATATCTTCCACACCAATAGCGAGGCGGTCTTCGCGCATCTGTCGAAGTTCACCGAGTGGCGCCCCTATGAGCACCGCGTGCTGGCCGAGGTGGTGAGCCCCACCACCGGCGAGACGGTGCAGGTGCCGATGCCGATCAACCTCGACACCATCAATACGCTCTACGGGCTGAACCTGACCGAGGACCAGCTGGAAGCCTGGTTCGCGGAACGCGCCGAGCAGGTGGACGTGGTGCGCTCGAGCGAGGATGTCGTGGTCGGCAAGGTCGGCCGGGAATTGTACGAGCTGTTCTTCCGCGGCTACACGCGCAAGCAATGGGCGCTGGACCCCAGCGAGCTGGACAAGTCCGTCACCGCGCGGGTGCCGACCCGCACCAACCGCGACGACCGCTATTTCACCGACAGGTTCCAGGCGATGCCGCGGGACGGCTACACCGCGATGTTCGCGAAGATGCTGAACCACCCGAACATCACCGTCCGCACCGGGGTGGATTTCGCGGAGGCGCGCAAGCGCTTCAGCTTCCGGCGCGTGATCTGGACCGGGCCGGTGGATGAGTATTTCGGCCATCGCTTCGGGCGCCTGCCCTATCGCAGCCTGCGCTTCCAGCATGAGACGCTGGACCAGGCGCAGGCGCTGCCGACCGGCACGGTGAACCACCCGGCGGAGTCCACGCCCTTCACCCGGGTCTCCGAATACAAGTACCTGACCGGCCAGGTGCATCCGAAGACCAGCGTGACCTATGAATTCCCGGCGGCCGAGGGCGACCCCTACTATCCGATCCCCCGGCCGGAGAACCAGGCGCTGTACAAGCGCTACGAGGCGCTGGCGGATGCGGAGCGGGATACGTGGTTCGTCGGGCGGCTGGCGACCTATCGCTACTACAACATGGACCAGGTGGTCGGTCAGGCGCTGGCGACCTTCGCGCGCATCCAGAAGGTGGTGCCGCCGATGGCGGTCAACGACCTGATGGCCGCCCGCGTCGCCGCGGGGGATTGAGTGCGGAGGCCCTCTCCCCCTGTCAGGGGGAGAGGGCTTATCTGAGGGAAGGACCGGGCCCCGCTACTCCGCCGCCTGGCGCGCGGGCTCTCCCGCGGCACCGGGCCGCCGCACGCGCAGGCGGCGGATGCGGCGCGGGTCGGCATCCAGCACGCGGAATTCCAGGCCCGAAGGATGCGAGATCAGCTCGCCCCGCGCGGGGACCCGGCCGGCGAGCGTAAAAATCAGGCCGCCCACCGTGTCGATATCCGCGCTGCGCTCCTCCTCCGTCAGCACCGCGCCGAACTTTTGTTCAAAGGCCTCGACGGTGGTGCGGGCGTCCAGCTCCACCGTGCCGTCCGGGCGGTCCTGGATCGTGGCCGGCGCCACCTCGTCGTGTTCGTCGGAGATATCGCCGACGATGGTCTCGACCAGGTCCTCGATGGTCACCAGCCCGTCGATGCCGCCGTACTCGTCCACCACCAGCGCCATGTGGATCCGCGCCGCGCGCATCTGCAGCAGCATGTCCAGCACCGGGATGGTCGGCACGACGAACAAGGGCCGGCGCAGGATCGCCTTCAGCGAGAAGCTCTCGGGGTCGCGCCCCACCGCGGCGAAGACATCCTTGATATGGACCATGCCGACGATGTCATCGAGGTTCTCGCGATAGACCGGGAAGCGGCTATGGCCCTCGCGCTGGATCAGGCGGATGGCCTGGTCCAGCGTCAGGTCCTCCGGCATGGCCAGGATATCGGCGCGCGGCACCATCACGTCATAGGCGGCCTTGTCCCGCAGGCGCAGAACATTGCCGAGCAGGGCGCGCTCGTTCAGGTCGAGCCCGCCGCCGATGCGGTCCGGGTCGTCCGGCGCGCCTTCCTCCTGCCGGCCCTCCAGCAGCTCCTCCACCTGGTCGCGGACGGTATCCGCGGTGCGGCGGCGCAGCAGGCCCTGGATCCGCCAGAGCAGGCTGTTGCGCCGCTCGATCGGGGAAGCCTGGCTGCCGTGGTCTCCGTTGCCGCTCATGTCGCTGGCCGTCCCCGGCCCTCCTTCCAGGGGTTGGGGCGGCCGAGGCGGCGCATCACGCGCGCCTCCGCCTGTTCCATGCGGCGTGCCTCGCCGGCTTCCAGATGGTCGTGCCCCACGAGGTGCAGCGCGCCATGCGCCACCAGATGCGCGAGGTGATCGGCCGGGCGGCGCCCCGCCTCCCGCGCCTCGCGCCGCACCACGCCGAGGGCGAGGGCGATATCGCCCAGATGCCCCGGCATGCCGCCTGGAAAGGACAGCACATTGGTCGGCTTGGCCTTGTCGCGGTGACCGGTGTTGAGGCGCTTGACCTCCGCATCATCGGTCAGCAGCACGGTGACGGCGCCTTCGGCACCGGCCTCCCGCAGCGCCGCGGCCACGGCACGGCGGGCCAGCGCCTCCGGCCGGTGCACGGCGGCGCGCCATCCCTGGGTGGCAAGGACCACGGTAATGCCCGCAATCCCGCCCGGCATCCCGGCCCCGGCATTTGCGCCCGGGTCGGGACGTCTACTTAACGGTTCCATCGCTCTCCAACTGCCCCCGGCGCCGGCGGCCCTTGGGGGGGCCGCCTTCGCCGAACAACTCATCCACGCGCGCGCGCCGCCTGGTCCATGCGCCCATAGGCGGCGACGATCCGCGCCACGAGGGGATGCCTTACCACATCCTCCTCGGCAAATCTCGCCACGGTGATGCCCTCCACCCCTCCCAGGATCGAGAGCGCCTCGGCGAGGCCCGACCGCTGGCCGGGCGGCAGGTCCACCTGGGTGGGGTCGCCGGTGATGACCATGCGGCTGCCCTCGCCCATCCGGGTCAGGAACATCTTCATTTGCGCCGCGGTGGTGTTCTGGGCCTCGTCCAGGATGGCGTAGCAATGGGCGAGGGTGCGGCCGCGCATGAAGGCGAGCGGCGCCACCTCGATCTCCCCGGCCGCCATGCGGCGGGTCAGTTGTTCCGCGGGCATCATGTCGTGCAGCGCGTCGTAGAGGGGACGGAGATAGGGATCGACCTTCTCCTTCAGGTCGCCGGGCAGGTAGCCCAGCTTCTCGCCGGCTTCCACCGCGGGGCGGGACAGCACGATGCGATCGACACGGCCGGCCTGCAGCAGGGCCACGCCCTGGGCGACGGCCAGATAGGTCTTGCCGGTGCCGGCGGGGCCGACGCCGAAGACCATCTCGCTGCGCGCCAGCGCGTCGATATAGGCGGCCTGGGCCGGGGTGCGGGGCGCGATGGCGCCCTTGCGGGTGCGGATCGCCGGCAGGTCCTGCAGGGGCAGGCGGGGGTCGCTGTCCTGCACCCCCTCCGCCATGCGCATCGCCGCCTCCACCTCCGCGCTGCCCACCGGCTCCCCCTTCTGCAGTCTTCGCCACAGCGCCATCAGCGCCGCTTCCGCCACATCGGCACGCTCCGGCGTGCCGGTGATGGTGAGGCGGTTGCCCCGGCTGCCGAGCCGCACGCCCAGGCGGATTTCCATCCGCGCCAGGTTGCGGTCGTGCTCGCCATAGAGCAGCGGCAGCAGCTGGTTGTCGTCGAACTGCATGGTGACGACACGCTGCGTGTTGTTGTCGCGCGGTGGCGCGGGGCGCGGCGGGGGGCGGAGGCTGAGCGCGGCGGGGGGTGTGTTCAAGCGGCGGCCTTCTCCTGACGGGGCGTTTGCGACGGAGGACCGAGCGCCTCATTCCCCTCGAGGCGGACGGATAGCGAATTGGGCAGGGCGGCGGTGACGGTGGCCTTCACCATCTGGCCCGTCAGGGCCGCCGAACCAAGCCCATGCACCGGCTGCAGCCAGGGCGAGCGGCCGGCGAACTGGCCTTCATGCCGGCCGGCGCCGGTGACCAGGACCTCGCAGACGCGCCCCACGCAGGAACGGTTGAAGGCATCCTGCTGTTCCCGCAGCAGGGCCTGGATTTCCTGCAGGCGGCGATCCTTCTCCGCCTCCGCCACCTGCAGCCCGGCGGTCGCCGCCGGGGTGCCGGGGCGGGCGGAGTATTTGAAGGAATAGGCCAGGGCGAAGCCGACATCCTGGATCAGCTTCAGGGTGGCCTGGTGGTCCGCCTCGGACTCGCCGGGATGGCCGGCGATGAAGTCGGAGGAGAGCGCGATGTCGGGCCGCGCCTCGCGCAGCTTGTCGGCGATGCGACGGTAGAGATCCGCCTTGTGGCCGCGGTTCATGGCGGCGAGCATGCGGTCCGAGCCCGATTGCACCGGCAGGTGCAGGAAGGGCATCAGCTGCGGGATGCGGCCATGGGCGGCGATCAGCGCATCGTCCATGTCGCGCGGATGGCTGGTGGTGTAGCGCAGCCGGGCGAGGCCCGGGATTTCCGCCAGTTCCAGCAGCAGCCGGTCGAGCGACCAGATGCCGCCCGAAAGCCCCTCCCCATGCCAGGCATTCACATTCTGCCCGAGGAGGGCGATTTCCCGCGCGCCCTGGGCCACCAGGCGCTTCGCCTCCGCCAGCACGGCGCTGGCGCTGCGCGAATATTCGGCACCGCGCGTATAGGGCACGACGCAGAAGGAACAGAACTTGTCGCAGCCTTCCTGGATGGTGAGGAAGGCGGTGACGCCCTGGGGCGTGGTGGAATCCGGCAGGAAGTCGAATTTCTGCTCGGCCGGAAAATCGGTCTCGATGACGGAGCCGGTGGCGCGGCTGATGCGGGCCACCATTTCGGGCAGCCGGTGGTAGCTCTGCGGGCCCAGCACCAGGTCGACATAGGGGGCGCGGGCGGTGATCTCGGCGCCTTCCGCCTGGGCGACGCAGCCGGCGACGGCCAGGATCATGCGCTGGCCCGACTGTTCCTTCGCCTGCTTCAGCACGCGCAGCCGGCCGAGCTCGGAAAACAGCTTCTCGCTCGCCTTCTCCCGGATATGGCAGGTATTCAGCACCACCATATCCGCATCCTCGGGCGTCTCGGTCGGCGCATAGCCGAGCGGGGCCAGCACATCGGCCATGCGGCCGCTGTCATAGACGTTCATCTGGCAGCCCCAGCTGCGGATGAACAACCGCCTGGGGGGGCCAGGCCGGTCCAGATTGTCAGGCTTCATTCCGGGCCATACTCCGCCGCCCCGCCCTGGGCCGGGCGGAGGGAAGCGGGGGATTTGCGCAGGCAGCGCGCCCGGGTCAAGCGAGGCGCTTCCGGCCCGCGGCCGGGAAGGTCTTTTGCACCACGAAGGCAGGCTGCGGGATGGCGCCGCGCCGGGTCAAGCGGGAAGCGCAGGCGGGGGCCGCCCGATGCGTCAAACGGGCAGCCGTTCGGCCGGGCGCGGCCGGGGCGGGGCGGGGGCGCGCAGCGGCTGGGCGGGGCGGTTCTGCCGCAGCGTGGCGCAGGATTCCGCCACCACCCCGGCGCAGGCCGCCGTCAGCGCCTTGCGGTCCGGCCATTCGCTGGCGTCCAGCGGCGCATGCAGGATGATGGTCGCCCGCCCGCCAGGGCGCCGCGCCAGGCGCCAGAAATGCGTCAGGATGTCGGTATCGCCATACCAGGCGAAGAGTGGCCGGTCGCGGCGGCAGGCCGGCAGGCCGCCGAGGCGGTCGAAGACCACGGAGACCGGCTGCACCAGCCGGGCGCTGTCGGCCACCGAGAGGAAGGCGCTGCGGAAGGGCAGCACGCGGCCGCCATCGCTGGTGGTGCCTTCCGGGAACAGGATCAGGCTGTCGCCGCCCGCGAGGCGCGTGCGGATGGCATCCGCCTCCCCCTTCGTGCCGGTGCGCTTGCGACTGACGAAGACGGTGCGGCCGAGTTTTGCGACCGTGCGGATCAGCGGCCAGCCCTCGATCTCCGACTTGCCGACGAAGCTCGCCTCCAGCGTCGCGCCGAGCACCAGCACATCGAGCCAGGAGGAATGGTTCGCGACGAAGAGCACGGGCCCCTGCCGCGCCGGCTCTCCCACCACCTGTATGCGCAGGCCCATCAGGGCGCAGAGCGTGCGGTGATAGACCCGGGCGAAGGCGATATGGCCGCGGCCCGGCAGCGCCACCAGCAGGGCCTGGATGGGGATGGCGACCAGCGTCCAGAGCAGCAGCGAGACAAGCCGCCGCACCGCCCGGAAGCGACCGCCGAGCGGCCGGACGCCCAGCACATCGCCCCAGAGCCCTTCCGGGTCCGAGGCGGAGAACTGGATGGGCTTGCGCCGCAGCGGCTTGCGCGGGCGCAGCACCTCGGGGGCGGTCAGTCGTGCGGTGGCCTGCATGGACAAGCATTAAGACCGCGATCCAAGGCAGGGCAATGAAGGCTTCGCGACCATCCCGTGAACACCGCGCCCGCTCCGCAACTTTTGTTGCGGGGGTGGTGCGGGTGACGGCTGCGTTGTGTGGCGCGGCGGGTCACGGCAGGGTGCGGAACCGCGCAAGCCTCTGTTAAGGTCCCCTTCATGATCCTCCTCCCGCCCCGCCGCCGGCGCCGCGCCGCGCCGCGCCACCCGGCCTGACCCCGCATGCGCCTGGCAGTCCTGGGGGCGGGTGCCGTGGGGCCGGGGGCGGCGGCGCTCGCGGTCAGCCGGGGGCATCAGGCGGCGCTCTGGTCGCCGCGTGGCGGCGGCACGCATGGCATCGGCAGCAGCCTGGCGGTGCAGGGCGTGCTGTCCGGCACCGCGCGGGTGGATGTGGCCGTCGATGTCTCCCGCGCCCTGGCCGGGGCGGATGCCGTGCTGGTCAGCGTCCCGCCGCATGTGCTGGGGCCGGTGCTGCGGCGGATCGTGCCGATGCTGGCGGAGGGCGTGCCGGTGCTGCTGGCGCCCAGCCATTCCCTCGCCCCCCTGCTGCTGGACCGGCTGCTGGCGCGCGCCGGCCGCCGCGCCCCCATCGGCGCCATGGCGACGCCACCGGTGGTGGCGGAACGCCTGGCGGGGGATGAGCTGCGCATCCTGGCGCTGCCGGAGCGGGTGGAGCTGGCCAGCATTCCCGCGGCCGCCGCCGCGCCGCTGTCGCGCCTGTGCCAGGACCTGTTCGGCATGGACTTCGTGCCGCTGGGCGATGCGCTGGGCGCGGCGCTGGCGGCGCATGAGCCGGTGCTGCAGGCGGCCCTCGCCCTGGGCAATGTCACCCGCATCGAGGCCGGGGAGGATTGGGACCAGCACGGCCGCATGACACCCGCCATCTGCCGCCTGGCGGAGCGGCTGGATGCGGAGCGGCTGGAACTGGCCGGTGCCTATGGCCATGCGGTGCCGAGCCTGGCCGCGGGGCTGCATCGCATCGGCGGCGTGCCGCAGGGCCCGCTGCCGGTGATGGCCCGCGCCCTGGCGGCTGCCCGGCCCACGCCCGGGCTGCGCGGGCTGGATGCGGCGCATCTGGCGGTCAGCGTGACCTACGGCCTGGCGCTGTGGCTGCGCCTGGCCGCGGCGCGGGGCGTGGCCATGCCGCTGACCCAGGCGGCGGTGGCGGTGCTGGAGGCGATGTGGGGCAGCAGCCTGAGCGCCGATGATTTGCTGGAGGGGCTGGATTTCCGGCAGCTGACGGTGCTGCTGCGGGAGGGGCATGCGCGGTAGGGTGGCGCTTGCCCCCACCCTCCCGCTTCGCGGGCCCCTCCCTCCCCCGCTTCGCAGGGGAGGGTCGGGGTGGGGGCAGGCTACCGCCCCGCCGCCCTTCGCAGCCGCGGCTTCTCCCCCGCCGGCACTTCCCGATCCAAAAGCCCGTGCATGGCGGCCACCGTCTGGGGGCTCAGCCGGTGGATGCCCTCCGCCAGCCGGTTGGCCAGCGCCGTCGCCTCCGGCGTCAGCCCCGCCGTGTCCAGCGTGACGCGCGGATGGGACAGTTTCGCCAGCTCGGACAATTCCTCCGCCTGGTCCCAGATCAGGCCGAAGAACTCGTTCACCTGGTGCACCAGCCCGGCCGAGGGCCTTCCGCGATGGCCGTGCTCGAGCGCCGAGAGATAGGCGGAGGAGACCTGGAGATGCGTCGCCATCTCCTTCAGCGTCACCCGGCGCTGGCGTCGCAGCATGCGCAGCCGGGCGCCGAAGGGGGTCACCGTTTCGCGGTCCCGTTGGTGCGGCGGCGGCGCAGCAGCAGGTTCACGGCGCCGGAATTGGTCGGGTGCGGATGCGCGGCGCCCAGCACCAGGGGACGCATGTCGGGGTCGTTCAGCCAATGCGGCAGCTCGCGCTGCAAAATGCCGCCTTCCGGCTGCGGGCCTTTGCCGGTCACCACCGTCACGGTCCTCACGCCCTCCGCCGCGGCGCGGTGCAGGAAGGCGCGAAAAACCAGATGCGCCTCCGCCACCCGCCGCCCATGCAGGTCCAGCGTGCGCTCCGCCCGCATATCGCCGCGGCGCAGCGCCTGCCAGCGCTTGCGGTCCAGGCCGCCCGGCACCTCCCCCACCCGGATCTCGGGAGGTGGCAGCGGCTTGGCCGGTTTTAGGGCAGCCGGCGCGATGGCGCGCTGGGCCGGCGGCTCCGGCGCCGGTGCGGCCGCAGGCGCGGGCGGCGCCGGCGGGCGCTGATGGCCGAAGAGCGGCCGGATCTCCGCGGTGAAGGCGCGCCAGAGCGCGAGATCGGCCTGGTTCAGCCGCTTTTCGCGCATGGCCGGTCTCAATCGCCTGGCGCGGCGGGGGCGCCCGGCTGGGTGGTGGCCTCCGCCCGCGCCTCGGCGGGGCTTTCCATCCGCGGCGCCGGCTCGTCCTCCACCAGCAGGATATGCAGGCGGCGCGGGCCATGCGCGCCGAGCTCCAGCGTCTGCTCGATATCGGCGGAGCGGGAGGGGCCGGTGACCAGCATGATATTGCGCGGCATGAAGCCGCCGGTCAGCGCATCCGGCGCCCCGGCCCGCAGCCGGTCCCAGGCCTCCTCATAGGCGCCGACCACGTCGGAGGCGCGCAGCACGGCGATTTCCGTGTCGGGCAGCAGGTTCAGCGTGGTGGGGCGGGTGGCGGCGGAGGGCAGCACCAGCGTGCCGGTCTCGGCGATGCCGGCCCAGGCATGCTGGAGCGAGACGGCGTCCGAGGCCTCGGCGCGGCGCGCCTCCCGCTCCAGCATCGGGCGGGTGGACCAGTCGATGCCGGTGAGGTCGGGATGCGGCGCCATGACGATGCGGGACGGCAGGTTCTGGGCGGCCAGGTAGTCCGCCACGGCGGCGGGGATGGCGGCATGGTCCGGCACGCGCTCGACCGTGCCGAATTCCTTCTCGACATTGCGGATGAACAGCGCGATCTGCTCGGCGCGCGGCAGGCGGGACCGGGCGGGGATCAGGTGGCGCGGATGCGTCGCGATGCGCCCGGCCAGCATGGCCTGCTGGTCGGCCGGCAGCGGGCCGCGCTTCAGGCCGCGCCGGATGGCGCCCAGGATGGCGTCCCTGCTCATGGCTGCTCGGCCTCCATGGCCTCACGCACCGCCTGTTCCAGTTTCGCCAGGGCGTCCTCGATCCGGTCCAGATCCTCGTTCAGCCGGGCGGCGGGGGTGTCCGCATCGATGCGGGCGTAGATTTCCTCCAGCGTGCCGGTGGGGCGCGGGGCGGTGCGGGCGGGGGCGCGCTGGTCCGGGAAGCGGTAGCCGTGGATGCGCTCCGCCTCCTCGCCCGCCGGGGGCATCTGGTCGCGGGTCATCGGCGGGCGCTCCGCTGCTGGGCCTTGTAGCGGGCCATGAAGGTGCCGCCCGGTTCGGGCGCCGGCAGGTCCCGCCCCGCGGTCCAGCCGCCGGCCAGCGGCAGCGACTTGAAGGCGCCCTTGCCGCGGCCGAGCAGGCCCAGCGCGCCGATGCCAAGCTTCGTCGCCAGGCGGTAGGCCGCGGGCCGCCTGGCGAACCAGGCCCAGAGGCCGAGGCCGGAGCGGACGGATTGCGGCGTCAGATGCCGCTCGAACTCCCGTTCCCGCCAATGCCGCATCAGCTTCGGCAGCGGGATCTTCACCGGGCAGACGCTCTCGCATTTGCCGCAGAAGGTGCTGGCGTTGGGCAGGTTGCCGGCCTTGTCGATGCCGATCAGCGTCGGCGTCAGCACGCTGCCCATGGGGCCGGGATAGACCCAGCCATAGGCATGCCCGCCGGTGACGCCATAGACCGGGCAGTGGTTCATGCAGGCGGCGCAGCGGATGCAGCGCAGCATCTCCTGGAAATCGGTGCCGATCATATTGGACCGGCCGTTGTCGATCAGGACCACATGATAGTCCTCCGGCCCATCCAGGTCGCCTTCGCGCCGGATGCCGGTGGAGAAGGTTGTATAGACGGAAAAATCCTGGCCGGTGGCGGAGCGCGCGAGCAGGCGCAGCAGGCTGGTCGCATCCTCCAGCGTCGGCACGACTTTTTCGATGCTGGCCAGCACGATGTGCGTGCGCGGCAGGGTCTGCGTCAGGTCGCCATTGCCTTCGTTGGTGACGATGACGGAGGAGCCGGTCTCGGCGATGAGGAAATTGGCGCCGGTGATGCCGACATCGGCGGCCAGGAAGCGCGACCGCAGTTTTGTACGTGCCTCCGCCATGATGTCGCTGCGCTCATGGAAGACGCGGTCCTTCGGCAGCTCCGTGTGGATCTCGCGGAACGTCTGCTCCCAGTCTTCGCGATTCAGGTGAAAGGCCGGACCGATGATGTGGCTCGGCGGCTCCTTGCGTATTTGAAGAATGTATTCGCCGAGGTCGGTTTCCACCGGCTCGATGCCATGGGCCTCCAGGTGCTCGTTGATGCCGAGCTCCTCCGAGATCATCGACTTGCCCTTGGTGACCGTGCGAGCGCCCTTGTCGCGGCAGATCTTCAGCACCGCCGCGCGGGCTTCATCCGCCGTGGAGCACCAGTGGACGGTGCCGCCGGCCCGCTCGACCTGGGCCGCATAGGCCTCGAGATAAAAATCCAGATTGGCGAGGGTGTGGTTCTTGATGTCGCGGCCGATCTCCCGCAGCCGCTCGAATTCCGGCAGGGCGGCGACGGCGGCGGCGCGCTTGCCGTGCGAGGTGCCCTTGCTGCGGTCGAGCGCCTTCTGCAGCCCGGCATCGGCCAAAGCGCGGGCGGCATTCGCCTTGAAGGCGGGGGAGGTGATGTGGACCACGGGCGCTCTCCTGCTTCCCGCTGATATAGCGCGGAAAGCCGGCGCGTGCAGCCTTGGCGGGTGTCAGGGCCGGATCGTGGGCGCGGGGGAGGACCGGATGCCCAGATCCCCTGGCCTCAGCTGCTGAACGCCGAAGCCGCCGCCGCTGCTCCCCGATGGCCGCATGGATCTGACGCCTCCACCGGGGCCGAGGCCAGGGGGGAAGTCCCAGCAGAGCGGCGGCTGGCACTCTTCCGGCTGCGGTCGCGAGGAAAGCGCAGCCGCTGCGCCGGGGGTGGTTCCAGGTTGCGGGGACCCGCCTGCCGGCGCGCCTGCGGGCGCCGTCTGGGCCCGGCAGGGAGCCGCAAGGCTGCAAAGCAGCATCAAGGTGAGGATTGGCGCCTTCAACGGCTTCGTCCCTGCGGAAGGCTTTCGAATGCGAAGGTCACGCTGCGGAAGCCGATGACCACGGGCCGCGGGAAGACATTCTGCGCCTCCACCCCTGAACTACTGGCCCGGATGACCTTCATCTTGGCCTGGTTCCCGGCGACCTGGTCTGGGTTCGTCTCCAGATCGGCCTGGCCGTCGTCGCTGCGATGGCGCGTGAGCCGGATGTGCCGGGTCGCGAAGACGTAGCTGACCATCAGCAGCTCCACCCGCGCCTCGGGCGTCACCATCTCGCGCCCGAGCGCGAAGGACAGCAGGGTTCGGATGGTACCTTCCTGGCACAGCCCGGGCCGGGTCCTGCACCAGGCCTGCAGCGCCGTGGCAGCCGCCAGGGGTTCGATCCCATAGCCATGTGCCTCCGGGACACTGATCTCTTCGACCACCGATCGTGAAGCGCTGCCTGAGAGGGTGCCGATGAGCGTTGAGAGGCGTCCGCTCCTCTCGGCATGGAGGGTGCGCGAGACGCTGGGAAAGCCGACCAGGGCAAGAGGAATCCGCTGGCTTTCCGGCAAGTCGGAATGTTCGAGCCGGGGGGTCCGGAGCGCGGGATTCTCGGTCGCGACCTCCGCGAAGACGGGTCGGCGGTGGGCGCTGGCCAGGATGGCTTCCCTCTGGTCGCTGTGCCCGAGGCGGATGGCGCGGGTGAGGAGGGGTTCCTGGCTGACCGCTGCGCGCGAAAGGGCAGGCGGGATCAGCAGCGCCCAGACATCGCCGACATGCAGGTCTTCCGTCGGTGGATAGACCGGCGTGATGCCCAGCTTGCTGATCTGGAGGTTCCAGGCCTCCGCCGCGTCCAGTTCCGGCTCACGCGCCGGCGCGCTGGCCTCGAGCAGCAACATCACCGCGGTCAGCACCGCGGCGGTCAGGCCAAGGCGCCGAAGGATTGACGGGCTCTGGGACGTATCCACGGCAGACCTTCCTCAAGGGAAGCAGCGTCGCGCCGGGATGGTGACATGAACCTGGTGGTTACGTGAAAAGAATAATCACCCCAGCAGCCGCCCGATCACCCGTGCCGTGTAATCCACCACCGGGATGATCCGCCCGTAGTTGATCCGCGTCGGCCCGATCACGCCGATGGCGCCCACGATCTGCTCCGCCCCGTTGCGGAAGGGCGAGACCACCATCGACAGGCCGGCATTGTCGAACAGTCCGCTCTCGGCCCCGATGAAGATTTGCACACCCTCCCCGCGCTGGGCCAGGTCCAGCAGGCGCAGCATGGTCTCCTGCGCTTCCAGCCGCTCGAACAGCGCCTGGATCTCCTGCACCCGCTGCACATGGTCCAGGTTCTGCAGCAATTTCGCCTGTCCGCGCAGGATCAGCGACCCGCCGGCGCCGCCGGACCAAGTGCCCAGGCCCGCCTCGATCACCTGGTGGGTGAGGGCATCGAGCGCGGTGCGGTTGGCGGCGATCTCCTCCGCCACCGTGCCGCGCGTCTCCTCCAGCGTGCGGCCGGACAGGCGGGCGTTCAGGTAGTTGCTGGCCTGCTGCAGGGCGGAGGGCGGCAGGCCGAGCGGCACCTCGATGACGCGGTTCTCCACCTGGCCATCGGCCGTCACCAGCACCACCAGGGCGCGGCCGGTGCCGAGTGCGACGAATTCGATGTGCCGAACCGGGGCCTCGCGCTTCGGCGCCACCACCAGCCCGGCGGCGCCGGCCAGGCCCGAGAGCATCTGGCTGGCCTCGCCCAGGGTTTCCTGCAGGCTGCGGCCCCCGGCGGCGCAGCGGGCGGCGATGGCGTCCCGCTCCTCCTCCGGCAGGGCGCCGAATTGCAGCAGGCCATCGACGAAAAGCCGCAGCCCGCGCTCCGTCGGCAGGCGGCCGGCGGAGGTATGCGGGGCAAACAGCAGCCCGGCATCCTCCAGATCCGCCATGACATTGCGGATGGTGGCAGGCGACAGGGCCTGCGGCAGTCGGCGCGACAGGGTGCGGGAGCCCACAGGCTCCCCGGTCGCCACATAGGTCTCCACCAGCTCGCGGAAGATCGCGGCGCTGCGGTCGTCCAGCCCGGGCGGCAGCGGGACGGAGGAGATGGAATGGCTCATCGCGGGCGCCCCGGTGGGGCGCAGCGGCCTGGTGATTGGACCCATCGGGGCATGTCCCAAACCGTGAATATTCAGGGAACAGGCTAGTTGCCGGCGGGGCGCCGGGTCAACCTTGCCGGCCTTACAAGCTCATGTCGCAGGTGCCCGGAGACAAGGGCCGGAGACGCCACCGGCAAGGTTTCGACACGATCCCGCCATCCCGCGGTTACGACAGGGCGCTTGGATGCCCCCGAGGCGGAGGAGAAGGGCGATGACGGGACAGCCGGTTTCGGGGCTTTGGGCGCTGCTGCTGGGGACCTGGCTGACGACCAGCACGGGCGGGCGGGCATGACGGCGGTGTTCACCGCGGCCACGCTGCTGCTGGCGGGCGGGGCGGGGCTGCTTTCCTCCCTGCTGGTCGCGCCGGTGCGGGGCGCGCGGCGCCTGGTGGCGCTGCTGCTGGCCTCCACCGCCGCGGTCGGGCTGGGCCTGCTGCTGCTGGTCGGGCCGCCGGAGCCGGAATTCTTCCTCACCCAGCACGCGCCGCCCCTGCTGCTCGCGGCATTGCCATCCTCGCAAGGTTGACGCCGGAGGCGGGGCGCAGGCAGGTGGTGGCATGCTGCGCCCCGTCCTTCTTGCCGCGCTGCTCACCTGGTCCTGCCAGGTCGCCGCCCAGGCGCCCAGCCCTGACGAAAATGCCTGGACCGCCTGCACCCGCGCCATCGCGGCGGCGGAGGCGCGCAGCGGCATCCCCGAGGGCCTGCTGCTGGCCATCGCCCGCGTCGAAAGCAGCCGCGCCCGCCCCGGCGGTGGCAGCGCCCCCTGGCCCTTCGCGCTGAATGCCGGCGGCGAGAGCCTGTTCCCCGAAACGGCTGAGGAGGCGGTGGCGACGGTGGAGGCGCTGCGCGCCGCCGGCCAGCGCTCCGTCGATGTCGGCTGCATGCAGGTGAACCTGTACTACCACCCCATGGCCTTTCCGGAGCTGGCGCAGGCCTTCCACCCGCCCACGAATGTCGCCTATGCCGTGCGCTTCCTGCGGGAGCTGCGCGGCCGCACGGCGAGCTGGGCGGAGGCGGTGGCGCAATACCATTCGATGGAGCCTGGGCGCGGGCTCGCCTATCACCAGCGGGTGCGGGTGGCGCAGGGCAACGCAGCGCTGCCGCCACAGGCGGTGGCCGGGCTTTGCGCGCCGGGGCTGCGGGCCCGGCTGGTGATCCCGCCGGGCGCCGGCGCGCGGCCGCGTCTGACCTGCCGAAGGTAGGACAATCCCAGGGAACCCGAGGCGCCCTTCGCGCTTACATCGGCATCACGCGGAGCGACGGGACATGGGTTTCATCTGGACGATCATCATCGGTTTCCTGGCCGGTGCGCTGGCCAAATTCCTCATGCCCGGCCGCGACCCGGGTGGCTTCATCATCACCATCCTGCTCGGCATCCTGGGCGCCGTGGTGGCGACCTGGCTGGGCCAGGCGATCGGCTGGTACCGGGCCGGAGAGGGCGCGGGCTTCATCGGCGCGGTGGTCGGCGCGGTCATCGTGCTGGCGATCTACCGGGCGGTGGCCGGCCGGCGGGCCTGACCCCAGGCGCCGCCGACGGCAAGGGCTCATCCGCCAGGATGGGCCCTTTTTCGTGCCAGATGGACTGGTGCCAGATGGACTGGTGCCAGAGGGGCTGGTTCAGCCCGCGACCTTGGCCTCGATCGCGTCCCACAGGGCGCGCTCCAGGTGGATGCCGTCGAAACGGGCGATCTCCTGCAGGCCGGTGGGGCTGGTGACGTTGATCTCGGTGAGATAGCCGCCGATCACGTCGATGCCCACGAAGATCATGCCGCGCGCCTTCAGCTCCGGCCCGATGGCGGCGCAGATTTCCTTCTCCCGGTCCGTCAGCTTGGTCGGCAGGGGCGTGCCGCCGACATGCATGTTCGACCGCGCCTCGCCGGCCGCCGGCACGCGGTTGATGGCGCCCATGGCGACGCCGTCCACCAGGATGATGCGCTTGTCCCCCTCGCGCACCGCGGGGACGTATTTCTGGATCACCAGCGGCTCCCGCGACCGCTCGGTGAACATTTCCACCAGGGAATTCATGTTCGGGTCCTCCGGGCGCAGGTGGAAGACGCCGGCGCCGCCATTGCCGAACAGGGGCTTGATGATGATGTCGCCGTGCTTCTGGCGGAACTTCCGGATCTGGCCGACATCGGCGGTGACCAGGGTTTCCGGCATCAGCTCCGGGAAATGCGTCACATAGAGCTTCTCCGGCGCGTTGCGGACGCTGGCCGGGTCGTTCACCACCAGGGTCTTGGGGTGGATATGCTCCAGGATATGGGTGGCCGTGATATAGGCCATGTCGAAGGGCGGGTCCTGGCGCATCAGCACCACATCCACCTGGCCGAGATCCAGCTCCTCCGTCGCGCCCAGGGTGAAGTGGTCGCCCTTCACCCGGCGCACCTGCACGGGCTGGGCCTGGGCGAGCACCTTTCCGCCGAGCAGCGCCAGGTCCCGCACGTGGTAGTGCCACAGCGCATGGCCGCGGGACTGGGCTTCCAGCATCATGGCGAAGGTGCTGTCGCCGTCGATGTTGATGGAGGCGATGGGGTCCATCTGGACCGCGACCTTGAGGCTGCGCGCCATGCGGGGATCTCCGTTGTGGCCCCTCCTGTGGCACTGCCGGGCGCCGGTTGAAAGAGGGGGGCGGCGGCCATTGACCGGCGCGGTGGCGGCGGGGCACTTCAGCGGAATGAACATCCTCTCCGGAAAGGCCCGCAAGGCCGGGGTGCTGGGCTGGCCCGTGGCGCATTCCCGCTCGCCGCGGCTGCATGGCTTCTGGCTGGAACGCTACGGCATCGACGGCGCCTACCTGCCCCTGCCGGTCCGGCCCGAGCATTTTGCAGATGCCGTCCGCGCCCTGGCCCAGCTCGGCTTCGCCGGGGCCAATGTCACCATCCCGCACAAGGAGGCCGCCTTCGCCCTCTGCGATGCGGTCGATGACGCCGCCCGGCGCGCCGGGTCGGTCAATACGCTGTTCTTCCGCGAGGACGGCCGGATCGAGGGAAGCAGCACGGATGGCTACGGCTTCGTGGAATCGGTGCGGGAGCAGGCGCCGGGCTGGCAGGCGGCCGATGGGCCGGCGGTGATCCTGGGGGCCGGTGGCGCGGTGCGCTCGGTCGCCGCGGCGCTGCTCGATGCCGGCTGCCCGAAACTGGTTCTGGCCAACCGGACCGCGGCGCGGGCGGAGGCGCTGGCGCGCGATCTGGGCGGCCCGATCGAGGTGACGGACCGGCCGCGGCTGCAAGACGCCGCCCTGCTGGTGAACGGCACCTCCCTCGGCATGGAAGGCCAGCCGCCGCTGGTCCTCGACCTGGCCCCGCTGCCACCGACGGCTGTCGTGGCGGACCTGGTCTATGTGCCGCTCGAAACCCCGCTGCTGGCGGCCGCGCGGGCGCGCGGGCTGCGGGCGGTGGATGGGCTCGGCATGCTGCTGCACCAGGCGCGGCCCGGTTTTCACGAATGGTTCGGCGTGGCGCCGGCGGTGGATGGCGCGCTGCGCGCCTTCGTGGCTGCCGACCTGCTGCCATGAAAATCATCGGCCTGACCGGCAGTATCGGAATGGGCAAGTCCACCGCCGCCAATACCTTCCGGCGGCTGCGCGTGCCGGTCTTCGATGCGGATGCCGCCGTGCATGCACTGCAGGGGCCGGGCGGCGCCGCGGTGGCCCCGGTGGAGACCGCCTTCCCCGGCACCACCGCCGAGGGCCGCGTGAACCGGGAGGCGCTGCGCAGCCGCGTCCTCGGCGACCCGGCGGCGCTGAAGCGGCTGGAGGGCATCATGCATCCGCTGGTGCGCGGGGCGGAGCGCGCCTTCCTGGCGGCCTGCCGCCGGCGCGGCGCCCGGCTCGCCGTGCTCGACATTCCCCTGCTGCTGGAGACCGGGGGCCAGGCCCGGGTGGATGTCGTCCTGGTGGTCTCCGCCCCCGCCGCCGTGCAGCGGGCCCGGGTGCTGCGCCGGCGTGGCATGACGCCGGAGCGGCTTGCCGCCATCCTGGCCCGGCAGATGCCGGATTCGAGAAAGCGCCGTATGGCCGACGAGGTCATCCAGACCGGCCAGTCCCGCCACCATGCCCAGCGCCAGGTCCGCGCGCTGGTCGAAAGGATGCGCCGCTGATGCGCCAGATCGTCCTGGACACGGAGACCACCGGCCTCGACCCCGCCTCCGGCGACCGGGTGATCGAGGTGGCGGCCATCGAGATCTTCAACTTCATGCCGACCGGCGCGACCTTCCACGAGCTGGTGGACCCGGAGCGCGACGTGCCGGAGGAAGCCACGCGCGTGCATGGCATGACCGCCGAGATGCTGCGCGGCAAGCCGCTGTTCCGCGACATCGCCGGCAAGCTGCTGGATTTCCTCGGCGATTCCGAGATCATCGCGCATAACGCGCCCTTCGACTTCGGCTTCCTGGACGCGGAGCTGGTGCGCGCCGGCCACCCGAGGCTGGACCGCGCGCGGATGGTGGACAGCCTGGCGGTGGCCAAGCGGCGCTATCCCGGCCTGCCGAACAGCCTGGACAGCCTGTGCCGGCGCCTCGGCGTCGATAACTCCATGCGCACGGCGCACAACGCGCTGCTCGACGTGAAGCTGCTGGCCGAGGTCTATCTCGAGCTGATGGGCGGCAAGCAGCCGGGCCTCGAACTGGCCGCCCGCGCCGCCCGCCCCGTGCAGGCCGGCAGCATCGTGGTCGCCCCCGTGGCCCGCACGCCGCGGCCGATCACCCCGAGCGAGGCGGAGCTGGAAGCCCATGCGGCCTTCATCGCCAAGAAGCTGAAGGACCCGCTCTGGATCAGCCTCGCCCAGCCGCCGGCCCTGTCCTAAGCTGCCCCGATGACCCCGACCCGCCCCCGCGTCGCGCTCTTCGTCACCTGCCTGGTGGACCTGTACCGGCCCTCGGTCGGCTTCGCGGCGATCAGGCTGCTGGAGCAGGCGGGGTGCGAGGTGGTGGTGCCGGAGGCGCAGACCTGCTGCGGCCAGCCCGCCTATAATTCCGGCGACCGCGCCACGGCCACGGATCTGGCCCGTGCCGTGGTCGATGAATTCCT
Source organism: Falsiroseomonas sp. (assembly GCF_051860665.1). Lineage (GTDB taxonomy): Bacteria > Pseudomonadota > Alphaproteobacteria > Acetobacterales > Acetobacteraceae > Falsiroseomonas. The sequence goes on along the minus strand of NZ_JBHYDM010000013.1, from coordinate 43,767 downwards.
GCGGTTCGATTACGTGGTGGCGCCGTCAGGCTCCTGCGCCGCCATGATCAGCCACCATTTCCCGGGGCTGTTCGCCGACGACCCGCATTACCGCGGGAAGGCGGAGGCACTGGCCGCGAAGACGCATGAGCTGGTCTCCTTCCTGGTGGATGTGCGCGGCCTGACCCAGGTGGCGGCGAAGTTCGACGGCATCGCCACCTATCACGACAGCTGCTCCGGCCTGCGGGAACTGGGCGTGAAGGCGCAGCCGCGCCAGCTGCTGGGGACGGTCGCCGGCCTCGCATTGCGGGAAATGGGCGACAGCGAGCTGTGCTGCGGTTTCGGCGGCACCTTCTGCGTGAAGTACCCGGACATCTCGACCCGCATGGTGGGCGACAAGACCAAGGACGTGACGGCGACCGGCGCCGATACGCTGCTGGCCGGCGACCTGGGCTGCCTGCTGAACATGGCGGGCAAGCTGGGCCGCGAAGGCTCCGCCGTGCAGGTGCGCCATGTGGCGGAGGTGCTGGCGGGGGTGACGGAGGAGGTGGCGCCGATCGGGATGGTGAAGGGGTAGACCCATGCCGCCGGCAAGGGTCCTGTCCTGCCGCCATCCCTGGCGGGTCCTTGCGGCCGTGTCGGCCTTGGGTCTTGCGGCCTGCGGCGCGCCGGGCCCCGCCGCGGTGGCCGAGCCGCCGCAGGCCGCGGCGCAAGCTACCGAGGATGGCTGGATGGCCCGCCGCGGCGATGGAACCTGCGTGCTGGAGGCCGGCCAGCCGGCGCGGAAGGTGCAGTTCGTGGTGCGGCCGGCGCGGGTCGCCTTCGCCATGGGCCGCTTCGATCGGGACGGCCCCAGGCTCGATCCGGCCTCGACGGCGGAGATCCTGTTCGCCGGCCCGCAGGGCGCATGGTCGCTCCCGGGGCTGCCGGTCGCACCGCAGGCCTTCGGCCGGTCGCTCGAACAGGCGCCCGGGCTGGAGATGGTGCGCGCCACGCTGGCCGGGGGCAGCTTCCGGACGCCGCAGCTCGATGTCGCCTTCGCGGTGCCGCCGGCCGGGCAGGCCGGCGAAGCCTTTCTGGACTGCGTCGCGGCCCTGCCCGCGGCGTCGGCCCCGCGCGGCGCGACCGGTCAGCTGAAGCTGTTCTGAATCAGCGCCACCCCTGCGCTGTCGCGTAGGCAACAATCCGGTCCGCGGTGCCGCGGGCCAGGGCGCCGATCTCCTGCGGGCCGCGCACCTCCCCCGCCGCGCCCCGGATCGCGGTGCCGGCCACCACCATGCCGGCGCCGCGCCCGGCGCCGAGCACGCCGCCAGGCATGCGGCCGCTATCGGCATCCAGCGCGAAGCTGTCCACCTGGCGCGGCTCGGTCGTCGCGCTGTCCTGGAAGGCCAGCATCGCGGTCCCCGCCACCCGGCTGGCGCCAAGGCCGAAGCCGACCACGGTGCGGCGGGCGCGGTTGCCTTCTTCCAGCGCGCTGAACCGGCCGCGCACCAGAAGCCGCGGCGTGGCCGGGCTGGCCTCGGCGGCCGGCACCGCGGCGAGACCGCGCTCGCGCAGGGCGGCGACCAGGGCGGTCTGGAAACCGGCCACGGCTTCCTCCGCGGCCGTGCGGCGGGCGGCGCGGTCGTCGCCGCTGACCGCCCGCTGCGCGCGCAGCAGCGGCGCGCTGTCCAGCGTGACCTGGCTGGGGTGGAGGGCAAAGCGCTCCACCACGATCTGCGCCGGCGCCGGCAGCCGTTCGGCCGCGGGCTGGCCGGGCGCGGGCGGGGCCAGGGGGGCGACCGTGGCCTGGGCGCAGGCGCCCAGCAGCAGCAGGGCGAGCAGGGCGGGGATGGGTCGGAACATGCGAAACCTCCTTGCGGGAAGAAGCTTGCTGCGCCCGTTCCGAGAAAGAAACTGTTAAGTGGAGCCCGGCCGGATCAGACGATCCGCACGGACCCATCGCCGGGAATGTCGGGCGCGCCGAGCGCCACCAGCAGCGCGCTGCGCAGCGCCGCCAGCTTGCGCTCATTCTCCACCTTCAGCCCGAAGACGTCCTTCACATAGAAGACGTCCACCGCCCGCACGCCATAGGTGGTGATATGGGCGCTGGCGATCTGCAGCCCCTGGCCGCTGATCGCCGCCGTCACCGCATGCAGCAGGCCGGGGCGGTCGCGGCCATTCACCTCGATCACCGTGTGGGTGTTGGAGGCATGGTTGTCCAGCACCACGCGGGGCGGGATGGTGACAGCGCGCAGACGCGCCGGTTCGCGCCGCACCTTGGCGATCTCCGCCTCCAGCCGCAGCCGGCCGGAGAGCGACTGCTCGATCAGCACGGCGAGCCGTGCCAGGCGATGCGGCGCGTCGAAGGCACCGCCGGCGGCGTCCTGCACCCAGAAGGTGTCGAGCGCCATGCCATTGGTCATGGTGTGGATGCGCGCATCCACGATGCTGGCGCCCGCCACCGCCAGCGCGCCGGCGATGCGGCTGAACAGGCCGGGGTGATCGGAGCAGTAGACGGTGACCTCGGTGACGGAGCGCGCCTCGATCACCCGGGTGCGGACGGTCAGCGGCGCATTGTCGGCCTCGGCCTCGCGGATCATCTCCGCGTGGCGGGCATGCGTCTCGGGGTCGAAGGAGAGCCAGTAGCCGGGATAGCCGAGGCTGAGGAACAGGTCGGTCTCGGCCTTGGTCTGGTGCGTCAGCAGCGCCGCGGCGGCGGCGCGGGCGCGGGCCACGCGGGTGTCACGCTCCGGCACCGAAAGCCCGCCGGCCAGCACCTCCGCCACGCGCCAGTACAGTTCGCGCAGCAGCGTCGCCTTCCAGCCGTTCCAGACCTTGGGCCCGACCGCGCGCATATCCGCCACCGTCATCACCAGCAGCAGCCGCAGCCGCTCCGGCGACTGCACGGTCTCGGCAATATCCAGAATGGTCTTGGGGTCGTCGATGTCGCGCTTGAAGGCGGTCTGGCTGATCAGCAGGTGGTTCAGCACGAGCCAGGAGACGGTCTCCGTCTCCTCTGGCGAAAGGCCGAGCTTGGGACAGATCTCCAGCGCGATCTGCGCGCCGAGTTCCGAATGATCGCCGCCGCGGCCCTTGGCGATGTCATGCAGCAGGACGGAGACATAGAGCGCGCGGCGGGACTGCACCTGGCCGATCAGCTCGGAGGCGACCGGCGCGACCTCCCCCAGCTCGCCACGTTCCAGGGCGGCCAGCACGCCGATCGCCTCGATCGTGTGCTCTTCCACCGTGAAGACATGGTAGGTGTCGAACTGCATGAGGCCGACGATGCGGGCCCAGTCCGGCATGAAGCGGGACAGGAAGCCCACCTCGTTCAGCACGCGCATGAAGCGCGCCGGGTCGCGGCCGGTCAGCAGGTCGAGGAACAGGGCATTGGCGGGCGGGTCGTCGCGCAGCTGCACGGCGTAGCGCGCATTGCGGATCAGCGCGCGATGGGCGAGGGGGTGGATCTCCAGGTTCCGGTCCCGCGCGGCGCGCACCAGGCGCAGCATGATGGCGGGGTCCGCGGCGATATTGCGGTCCGGCGCGAACAGCACTTTCCCGTCGGCCAGCGCCATCCCGGCTTGCGAGAGCGCGGCATCGCCGGCGGGCAGCACGGCGGGCGGGCCCAGCGCCGCGCGTTCCAGCGCCGGTTCCAGCAGGCGGGTCAGCCGCACCACGTCGCGGGCCGTCAGGAACAGGTGCTTCATGAAGCGCTCGACGCCGTCCTGCACACCATGTCGTGTGTATCCCATGCGGGCGCCCACGACGGGCTGCAGGTCGAAGGTCAGGCGTTCCTCGGCGCGGCCGGTGACGTAGTGAAGATGGAAGCGGACGGTCCACAAAAAATTCCAGGCGCGGCGGATGGCGCGCGCCTCCTGCGGCGTCAGCAGGCCGCCCCCGGGGCTGTCCGCGCCCACCAGTTCCGGCATGCGCTGCACGCCGAAGGCATGGCGCGCCAGCCAATACAGCGTCTGCAGGTCGCGCAGCCCGCCGCGACCTTCCTTCACATGGGGCTCCACCAGGAAGGGGCTTTCGCCGTAGCGGGCGTGGCGCGCCGTGCGTTCGGCGCGCTTCGCTGCCAGGAAGGGGGCCAGGCCGCTGGCCTTGCGGGCGGCCACGAAGGCGGTGTCGAAACGCTCGAAGATCGGCCGCTCGCCGGCCAGGTAGCGGGCATCGATCAGCGCGGTCTGGATGGTGACGTCGCCGCGCGCATCCTCGATGCATTCGGCGAGCGTGCGGGTGGCATGCCCCACCTTCAGCCCGAGATCCCAGAGCAGGTAGAGCAGGAATTCGACCGAGCGCCGCCCCTGCGGGCCGAGCGGCTTTTCCGACAGGAAGAGCAGGTCGATGTCGGAATAGGGCGCCAGCACGCCGCGGCCATAGCCACCGGTGGCGATCAACGCGAAGGGCGGCTCCGCCGCCGTATCGCCCGCGGCATCGGTGCAGGCCGCGAGCGTATAGCTGTGGATGGCGGCGACGATGCCATCCGTCAGCGCGGCCAGCCAGCGCGCGGCACCGAGGCCCGAGAGGTCATGCGCCTCGAAGGCCCTTTGCACGCGGCCCTGGATGCGGCCGAGCTGGCGGCGCAGCAGGCCGAGGGCGATGTCGCGGTCGACGGGGCGACCGGCTTCGACCAGCCCCGCGATGAGATCCGGCAGGACCTCTGGCGATTCGGCCGGGAGGGCGAGAGCAGCCGCTGGGGTGGGCGGTTGGCCGAGGCTGGCGGTCATTCCTGTCACACTACCGTGTCACCCGTCCCAACAATAGTCTTCTCGTGTTGCGCTGCGGTAGCTTCCGCAGGCGAATCGTTTTTTTGCTCGGCCAGTGCCTTGAGGCGGTAGAGCGCGTCCTGCGCCTCGCGCGGGGAAAGGGCGTCGGGGTCGAGCGATGCAAGCTCCGCGTGCAGGGGGCTCGTCTGCGCCGCGGGGCCGGGGGGGCTGGCCGCGAAAAGCGGCAGTTCCTCCGCCAAGGCATCGGGGCCGCCGGCGCGGGCGCGGGCTTCCAGCGCGCCCAGCACTTCCGCCGCGCGCTTCAGTACCGGCCGCGGCACGCCCGCCAGGCGGGCCACATGCACGCCCCAGGACCGCTCGCTGGCGCCGGGACCGACCAGGTGCTGGAACACCACCTCCCCGCGCCATTCCCGCACCTGCATGCGGGCCAGCTGCACCTCCGGCAGGCGTCCCGCGAGGGCCGTCAGTTCGTGAAAATGGCTGGCAAAGATGGCGCGGCAGCGGATGCGGTCGTGCAGCGCCTCCAGCACCGCCCAGGCGATGGCCAGGCCATCCCAGGTCGCGGTGCCGCGGCCGACCTCGTCCAGCACGACCAGGCTGCGGGCGGTGGCCTGGTTCAGGATGGCCGCCGTCTCCGCCATCTCCACCATGAAGGTCGATCGCCCGCCGGCGATATCGTCGCCGCCGCCGACCCGGGAAAACAGCCGGTCCACCAGCCCCATCCTGGCCCGGCTTGCCGGGACGAAGAGGCCGGACTGGCAAAGGACGACCATCAAGGCGTTCTGGCGCAGCCAGGTGGACTTGCCGGCCATGTTGGGGCCGGTGAGCAGGCACAGGCGGCGGCCCGGCGACAGGTCGCAATCATTCGGCACGAAGGCCGGGCCGCGGGCACGCTTCTGGACCGCCTCCACCACCGGATGGCGGCCGGCGGTGATGCAGAATTCCGCGCGCTCCGTCAGCTCCGGCCGGCACCAGCCGCCCTCGGTGGCCAGCTGCGCGCTGGCGGCGTGCAGGTCGAGCTCCGCGAGCGCGCGGGCGGCGGCGGAAATCGCGCTGCCATGCTCCAGCGCCAGGCGCTTCAGATGGGCGATGCAGGCGCGTTCGCGCGCCGCCGCCCGCTCTCCGGCCTCCGCCACCTTGCGGTCCAGCTCGGCCAGCGCGGTGCAGGTGAAGCGCATGGCATTCGCCATGGTCTGGCGCAGGATCGGGGACAGCGGCTGGCCCGTGGCCACGGGTGGCGACTGCACCAGCTTCTGGCCCGCGGCGGCGGGCAGCTCGGCCAGAAAGCCGAATTGCTGGTGGTGGCGGATCTTCAGGCTGGCGACACCCCAGGCCTGGGCCAGGTCCATCTGCAGCGCCGCCACCGCCTCCCGCGCCCCGTCGCGCAGGCGGCGCAGCGCATCCAGCTCCCCATCATAGCCGGCGGCGATCACCCCGCCATCCTCCAGCCGCGCCGGCATCTTGTCCGTGTTCAGCGCGCGGCCGTATTCGGCGGCGAGTGCGGGGTCGAGGCGGAGTGCGGCCTGGGCGGCCGCGATCAGCGGCGGCGGCGGGATCGGCGCGGCGGCCAGCGCATCCGCCGCCAGCTCAGCGCGCGAAAAACCGTTGGCGAGTGCGGAAAGATCGCGCGGGAAGAAGCGGTCCAGCGCCAGGCGACCCAGCGCCCGGGCCATGTCGGGCGCGCCCTTCAGCGTGGTGCGCAGCGCCATGCGGGTCGCCTCCGCGCCCAGGAGGAAGGCCACCGCGTCGTGGCGGGCGGAGACCGCCGCTTCCTCGGCCAAGGGCGCGGAGAGGCGCGCGGCGAGTTCGCGGGCGCCGGCCGCGGTCAGGGTGCGGTCGACGGCGGCGAAGAGCGTGGCCTCGGTCCCGCCGCGCTGGTCGCGCAGGATCTCGAGGCTGCGCCGCGTCGCGGCATCCAGCGCCAGCGTGCCGGCAGCCCCCGCCTGCGGCCGCGGCGGGTCCAGCCGCGGCAGGGCGCCGGCCTGGGTTTCGCGGACATAGGACAAGGCGAGCGCCGCGGCCGCCAGCTCGGCGGGCGCGAAACGACCAAAACCGTCGAGCGTCGCGACGCCAAAGGCCTCGCGCAACAACCGGGCCGGGTCGCGCGGCGGGGCGCGTTCGGCGATGCGGCCGGGCAGGCGCTGGGCGAGGTCGGGCAGTTCCGCCAGCTCGCGCGGCGCGCAGGCCTCCACCGGCTCGATCCGCGCCAGCAGGGCGCCGAGTTCGGCGCGGGCCAGGGCCATGGTCTCGAAGGCGCCGGTCGAGACATCGACCCAGGCGGCGCCGAAATTCTCCTCCACCTCGGCCAAGGCGAGCAGCCAGGCGGGGCGGGCGGCGTCCAGCAACCCGTCCTCGGTGACGGTGGCGGGGGTCACCACGCGCACCACCTCGCGCCGGATGGTGGGGGCCTTGCGCTTCTTCGCCTCCTCCGGCGTTTCCATCTGGTCGCAGATCGCAACCCGATGGCCCTGGCGGATCAGGCGGGCGAGATAGGCCTCCCAGGCATGCACCGGCACGCCGCACATCGGCACCGGCTGGCCGCGATGCTCGCCGCGGAAGGACAGCGCGATATCGAGCGCGGCGGAGGCCACCTCGGCATCGCCGAAGAACATCTCGAAGAAATCGCCCATGCGGAAGAAGACCAGCGCATCCGGATGCGCGGCCTTGGCCACGAACCATTGCGCCAGGGCCGGCGTCGCGCCTTCGGCGCGCGGATAGCCAAGGCCTTCGTCGGGCGGGAGAGGGGTCGGATCGCTCACCCATCCTCGATAGACCGCCGCGCCGCGGCTGCGAAGGGCCCACTGCTTAACCCCCGAAAGCCCGGCAACGCAGCTGCGAAGCGGCCGTCTTCCCAGGCCCGCCTGGGGCTGCGATGAAGGGGGAAGGTGAGCTTGGGGAAGACACGATCCATGGATGACGCGCGCAAGGCACCGGGCGAGGCGCTGGCCGATACCCGCACCGCCCGCATCACGGACCAGGAAGCCCTGGCCATGCATGCCGAGGGTCGGCCGGGCAAGCTGGAGATCCGGCTGACCAAGCCGCTGACCACGGCGCGCGACCTGTCCCTGGCCTATAGCCCGGGCGTGGCGGCGCCCTGCCTGCATATCCACAAGAACCCGGCGCTGGCCTACGACTATACCAGCAAGGGCAATTTCGTCGCCGTCATCAGCAATGGCACGGCGGTGCTGGGCTTGGGCAATCTCGGCGCGCTGGCCAGCAAGCCGGTGATGGAGGGCAAGGCCGCGCTGTTCAAGCGCTTCGCCGATGTGGATTCCATCGACCTCTGCCTGGATACGGAGGATGTGGACGCCTTCGTCAATTCCGTCCGCTACCTCGGCCCGTCCTTCGGCGGCATCAACCTGGAAGACATCAAGGCGCCCGAATGCTTCGTCATCGAGCAGCGCCTGCGCGAGCTGATGGATATCCCGGTCTTCCATGACGACCAGCACGGCACCGCCATCGTCGCGGCCGCCGGCCTGATCAACGCCTGCCACCTGACCGGCCGTGATCTGAAAAGCGTGAAGCTGGTGATCAATGGCGCGGGTGCCGCGGCGGTGGCCTGCGCCGAGCTGGTGAAGGCCATGGGCATCCACCCGCAGCATGTGATCCTGGCCGATACCAAGGGCGTCATCTATCGCGGCCGGACGGAGGGCATGAACCAGTGGAAGTCGGCGCATGCCGCCGACACGAATTGCCGCACGCTCGCCCAGGCGATGGAGGGTGCCGATTGCTTCATGGGCCTCTCCGTCAAGGGCGCGGTGACGCCCGAAATGGTGCGGTCCATGGCGGCGCATCCGATCATCTTCGCCATGGCGAACCCGGATCCTGAGATCACGCCGGATGAGGCGCGCGCGGTGCGGCCGGATTGCATCATCGCCACCGGGCGCAGCGACTATCCGAACCAGGTGAACAACGTCCTCGGCTTCCCCTTCATCTTTCGCGGCGCGCTGGATGTGCGCGCCAGCACCATCAACGACCAGATGAAGGTCGCCGCCGCCAATGCGCTGGCGCTGCTGGCGCGGGAGCATGTGCCGGAGGAAGTGGCGGGCGCCGGTGCCGGCCGCGCGCTGCGCTTCGGCCCGGACTATATCATCCCCAATGCCTTCGACCCGCGCCTGATCAGCCGCATCCCGCCCGCCGTGGCGAAGGCGGCGATGGACAGCGGCGTCGCGCGCAAGCCGATCATGGACCTGCACCGCTATGCCCGCGATCTGGCGGGGCGCCTGGATTCCACCGCGCATGCGATGGAGGCGATCGCCGAGCGCGTGCAGGCCAATCCGCGCCGCGTGGTCTTCGCCGAGGGCGAGGAGGAGCGCGTGATCCGCGCCGCCATCGCCTTCCGCAATGCCGGCTACGGCACGCCGGTGCTGGTGGGGCGGGAGGACCGGGTGAATGCGGTGGTCGCCGGCCTCGGCATCGCCATGCCGGAGGGCATCGAGATCCACAATGCGCGGCTCTCGGATCGCAACACCGCCTATGCCGAATGGCTCTATGCCAAGAAGCAGCGCGAGGGCTTCTTGCAGCGCGACTGCCAGCGGCTGGTGAACCTGGACCGCAACGTGTTTGCTGCCTGCATGGTGGCCGCGGGCGATGCGGATGCGATGGTCACCGGCGCCACGCGCAGTTATGCGGCGACGCTGGAAGGCGTGCTGACGGCGATCGACCCGGCGCCGGGCACGGTGCTGTTCGGGCTGACGCTGATGCTGGCGCGGCGATCGGGCACCGTGCTGGTGGCGGATACCGCCATCCATGAGCGGCCGGATGCCGCGACACTCGCAGAAATCGCCACCAAGGCCGCGGCCGCCGCCCGCCGCCTGGGGCATGAGCCGCGCGTCGCCTTCCTCGCCTTCTCCACCTTCGGCGATCCCAAGGGCAGCATCCCGGGCAATGTGCGGGATGCGGTGAAGCTGCTGGACCAGCGCGAGGTGGATTTCGAATACGACGGCGAGATGGCCGCCGATGTCGCACTCGACCCCGGCCTGCGCGCCGCGCTCTATCCCTTCTGCCGCCTGACCGGCCCCGCCAATGTGCTGGTGATGCCCGGCCTGCACGCCGCGCATATCCTGACCAAGGCGGCGCCGAAGCTGACCTCCGCCCAGACCATCGGCCCGCTGCTGATGGGGCTGTCGGCGCCGGTGCAGATCGTCGGCATGGAGGCGGGGGTGAACCAGATCCTCGATATCGCCTGCCTCGCCGCCCATGCGGCGCTGCCGAAGTAGGATGACGGGCCGCGTCTTCACCATCGGCTATGAGGAGGCGACGCCGGCGCGGCTGATCGCCGCCCTCAAGGCCCAGGGCATCGCGACGCTGGTCGATGTCCGTGCGCTGGCGAATAGCCGAAAGCCGGGCTTCGCCAAGCGGGCGCTTTCGGCGGCGCTGGCCGAGGCCGGCATCGCCTACCAGCATGTGCCGGCGCTGGGCACGCCGGCGGAAGGCCGCGCCGCCGTGCGCGCCGGCCGCCCGGCCGAGATGCGCCGCATCTTCGGCGCGAAGCTGGCGGGGACGGAGGGCCAGGCGGCACTCGCCGCGCTCTCCGCCCAGGCGCGGGCCGAGCCCGTCTGCCTGCTCTGCCTGGAAGCCGACCCCGCCCAATGCCACCGCACCCTGGTGGCGGAGGCGGTGGGCCTGCCGATCACCCATCTGGCGCCGGCCGCCAGCTAACCGCGCTTTCATTTGCGAATGAGTTGCAGGGGCAGTAGGTCCTCCAGCCGCGCCCTGGAGGCCCCCGATGCATCTGTCCCGCCGGTCCCTGCTGCTCGCCCTGGCCGCATCCGGGGCCCTGCCCCGGCATCCGCTGGCGCAGGGCGCCCCCGCCACGCTCGCCGTCAGCCAGTTCTCCGAGACCCGCGACCTCTCGGCGATCGATCCGATGCGCAGCCTGGACTTCACCATCCCGACCAGCCTGATCTTCGACCCGCTGATCGAGCGCGATGCCGAGGGGCACCTGGTGCCGGCGCTGGCGACCGCCTGGGAACGCGTGGCACCCACCACCTGGCGCTTCACCATCCGCGGCGATGCGCGCTTCCATGACGGCACCAGTCTGACGGCGCGCGATGCGGCGGCCACCTTCGCCTTCCTGCTGGACCCCGCCAACCGGTCCGGCCTGCGCCTGCAGGTGCAGCCGATGCAGCGGGCGGAGGCACCGGACGACACCACCCTGCTGCTGCACACCTCCGTCCCGACCGGCCTTCTGCCGCAGATCGTGGGCGCCGTGCCGGTGCTTTCCGCCGCCCAGCTCGCGGCCCCCGATGCGCCCTTCCGCACCCGCCCGATCGGCTCCGGCCCCTGGAAGCTGGCCGCCTGGCGGCCGGGGGAGCGGGTGGAGCTGGAGGCGACCGGCGCGCATTGGGCGCTGCCCGCCCCCGGCTTCGGCCGCATCACCGTGCGCGCGGTGCCGGAAGCCTCGACCCGCGTGGCGGATCTGCTTTCCGGCGGGGCGCAGATCGCGGGCGATATCCCGCCGGGCCTGGCCGCCCGGGTGGCGCGTGGCGCGCGGCTGGTGATGCAGCCCGGCGCGCGCACGCAATACCTTTCCTTCTGGTTCCGCCCGCCCTTCGACGATGCGCGGGTGCGGCTGGCCGTGCATCACGCGATCGACCGCAAGGCCCTGGCCGAGGCCACCTGGGGCGATTTTGCCGATGTCGCGACCGGCGTCGTCCCCACCGGCTTCGGCGGCTACACGCAAGCCTTCCCGCTCTCCGACCACGACCCGGACCGCGCCCGCGCCCTGCTGCGGGAGGCCGGGATCACCACGCCGCTGGCCGTCGAGCTGGACACGCCCCCGGCCGAGATCCAGGCGGCCCAGGTGCTGCAGGCGCAGATGGCGCGCGGCGGCTTTGCCGTGCGCATCAACCCGCTGGAGAGCATCGCCGCCGCCTTCGATGCGCGCCGCCTGGCGGCGCAGGAGCGCGGGCGGATGTTCGTGGTGACCGCGCTCGACAACCACGCGCATGACGCGGTGCGCCCCTTCACCGCCTTCTATGCCGAGAACGGGTTTCTCAAGGGCAGCATGGGCTACCGGCCGGATGCGCGGCTGGCGGCGCTGCTCTCCGCCTATATGGCGGAGGGCGATGCGGCGGCCCGGCTGCGCGCGGCGGAAGCGCTGATGGTGGTGGCCAAGGCGGATGCGCCGGCCAGCTTCCTCGCCTTCCCCAAGGCCGCCTATGGCGTGGCCGCCGGCGTCGAGATGCCGCGCACCGCGCATGGAAGGCTGGACTTCGCGGCGCTGCGCCCGCGCGCCGCGTGACAGCCGCGCTGCGCAGCCTGCTCGGCGGCGCGATCGCCTTGCTGATCGCGCTGCTGGTGCTCGGCGTCGCGGCGGATCTGCTGGGCGATCCGGTCAGCCGGCAGATCGGGCCGGAGGGCGACAGCGCTGCCAGCGCCGCGCTGCGCGCCGCCCTTGGCCTGGATGCGCCCTGGCTGGAGCGGCTGCTGCGGCCACTGCTGGACCTGTTCCGGGGCGATCTCGGCACCTCCTCCTGGCTCCGCCGCCCGGCCGGTGAAGCGGTGGCGGAGGCGCTGGGGGTGACGCTGCGCCTGGCGCTGATTGCCTGGCCGGTCGGCGTCGCGGCCGGCGCCGCGCTGGGGCTCGCCCTGGCCGCGCTGCCGGCGCGCCTGGCGCGGCTGCCGCTGCTGCTGCTGGCGGTGCCGGGCTTCGTCGTGGCGGTGGTGGCGGTGGAGGTGTTTGCCGTCGGCCTCGGCTGGGTGCCGGCCGCAGGCTTTTCGGGAATCCGGTCGCTGCTGCTGCCGGCGGCGCTGCTGGCCGGTGCGCTCGCGGTGAAGCTGGCGCTGATCCTGCAGGACGGGCTGCGCGCCATCGCCACCGAACCTTTTGCGATTTTCGCCGAGGCGCGGGGCCTTTCCGCCACGCGCCGCCTGCTTGCCTACCGGCTGCTGCCGGCCTCGGCCCTGCTGGCGCGCTTCGGCGCCTTGCAGGCGGGCTATCTGCTGGGCGGGGCGCTGGTGATGGAGACGGTCTTTGCCCTGCCGGGCCTCGGCAGGCTTGCGGTGCTCGCCTTGCAGCATGGCGACCTGCCGCTGCTGCGCGCCGCCATGCTGGCCGCCGGCACCGGCTTCCTGGTGGCCCGCTTCGTCGCGGAGGCGGCGCAGGCGGCGCTGGATCCGCGCCCGACCGCGGCGCGCATCGCGTGATCCGGGCCCTGCCCTGGCTGGGCCTTCTGCTGCTGGCGGGGCTGGCCGCCTGGCTGCTGCCGGATCCGCTGGCGCTTTCGCCGCACCGGCTGCTGCCGCCCAGCCTGGAACACCCGCTGGGCACCGACCCCCTGGGGCGGGACGTGGCGGCGCGGCTGCTGGCGGCGGCGCCGGCCAGCCTCGGCCTGGCACTGGCCGGGCTTGGCGCCGGGCTGGCCCTGGCGCTGGCCACCGCACTGCCCGCCGCCTGGCTGGATGGCAGGCCGGCCGGCCGCGCGCTCTGCGGCACGGCGCAGGCGCTGCTCTCCTTCCCGCCGCTCTGGCTGCCGCTGGTGGTGCTGGCGCTGGCCGGGCGCGGCGCCGGGGCGCAGGTGCTGTGTGTGGCGCTGGTGCTCTGGGCCGATCTGCACTGGATCCTGCGCGGCGAGGCGCGGCGCGTGCTGGGCGAGCCCTTCGTCGAGGGCGCGCGGTCCATCGGCTTCGGGCCGACGGCGATCCTGGCGCGGGAGGTGCTGCCCAATCTCGCCGGACCGCTGCTCTGGCTGGGGCTGGTCAAACTGCGGGCGGCGGTGGTGCTGCTGGCCACGCTCGCCTTCCTCGGCCTCGGCGCGCCGCCGCCCGCCCCCTCCTGGGGCGGCATGGCGGCGGAGGCGCGGGACTGGTTCCTGGATGCGCCCTGGCTGCTTGCCGCGCCGGCCGGCGCCATCGCCGCCAGCCTGCTGCTGGCCTCCACCCTGGCCGCCAGCCTGCGCGGCCATCTCGGCCTGATGCCCTATCCCACCCGACGGAGCGGATCATGAGCAACACCACCCTTGAGCCCACCAAGGCCGCGGTCATCGCGCATTGGAACCGCCGCGCCGCGGATTTCGACGCCGGCCCGACGCATGGCCTGCTGAACCCGGCGCAGGATGCCGCCTGGCGGGCGGTGCTGGCGCAGCTCGCCCCCGCCACGCCGGCGCTGGATGTTCTGGATGTCGGCTGCGGCACCGGCTTCCTGGCGCTGCTGCTGGCCGAGGCTGGCCACCGCGCCACCGGCATCGACCTGGCGGAGGAGATGCTGGCCCTCGCCCGCCCCAAGGCCGCCGCGCGCGGCCTCGACGTGCCCTTCCTGGCGGCGGATGCCGAGGCGCCAGGCCTGGGTTCAGAAAAATTCGACCTGGTGGTGGAGCGGCATGTGCTCTGGACCCTGCCCGACCCCGCCCGCGCCCTGCGCGCCTGGCGCGACCTGCTGCGCCCCGGCGGTCGGGTGGCGCTGGTGGAGGGCGCCTGGTGGGACATGCAGGCGCGCGACGAATATGCCGCGATCCACGGCGCCCTGCCGCTGTTCGGCGGCCGCCCGGCCGAACAGCTCGCCGCGCCGCTGATCGAGGCCGGTTTTGCCAATCCGCAGGTGGTACCGCTGATGGACGCCGCGCTCTGGACCGAGGCGCCGAAGCACGAGCGCTACCTGATCGTCGCGACGCGCGCCGAGGCGTGACGCCCTCCGTCCTCTCGGCCCGCGACCTCGCCGCCGCCTATCCCGGGCTGGTGGCGCTGCGCGGCGTCTCGCTGGAGCTGGCGCCGGCGGAGGCGCTGGCGGTGGTCGGGCGGTCCGGCTGCGGTAAGACCACGCTCGGCCGGATGCTGGCCGGGCTGCCGGTGCCGGGCGCGGAGCTGGGCGGCACCCTTGCCTGGCCGGGCGGCGCGGCGCCGGTGGCGGGGGCGCGGCGGCGCGGCCTTTCGGGGCATGTCGCCTGGCTGCCGCAGGAGGCGATCGCGGCGCTGCATCCGCAGTTGACCATCGGCACCCAGGTGGCGGAGACGCTGCGCGCCGCCGGCCGGCCAGCGGATGCGGGCGCGGTGGCGGCCTGCCTGGCGGAGGTCGGCCTGCCGGCGGAATTCGCCGCGCGCCACCCGCATCGCCTCTCGGGCGGCCAGGGGCAGCGTGCGGCGCTCGCCTGCTGCCTGGCGCAATCCCCGGCCGTGCTGGTGGCGGATGAGCCGACCAGCGCGCTGGACGAGGCGACCGGTGCGGCGCTGCTGCGCCTGCTGGCGGAGCGCAGGCGCGCGCAGGGCATGGCGCTGGTGCTGGTCACCCACGACCTGCCGGCCGCCACCACCTTGTGCGACCGCATGCTGGTGCTGCAGGACGGCGCCATCGCCGAGGAGGGGCCCGCCGCGCGGCTGGCGCATCGCCCGGCCTCCAGCGCGGGGCGGGAGCTGGTGGCGGCGCTGCGCTTCGGCGCGGCCGCCTGATGCTGCGGGCCCGCAACCTGA
The DNA here is from genome assembly GCF_051860665.1 of Falsiroseomonas sp. Taxonomy (GTDB): domain Bacteria; phylum Pseudomonadota; class Alphaproteobacteria; order Acetobacterales; family Acetobacteraceae; genus Falsiroseomonas. The sequence goes on along the minus strand of NZ_JBHYDM010000013.1, from coordinate 28,669 downwards.
GCCTGCGCTACCCCGGCGCGGCGCGGCCGGCCGTGGCGGGGGTGAGCCTGTTGGTGCCCGAAGGTGCCTGGGTGGCGCTGTCCGGCCCCTCCGGCTGCGGCAAATCCTCGCTGCTGCGGCTGCTGGCCGGGCTGCGCGCGGCGGATGCGGGGGAGATTACGCTGGATGGCGCGGCGCTGCCGCCGCCGGGCGCGGCGCGGCGGGCCTGGCATCGCCGGGTGCTGCTGCTGCCGCAGGATACGGCGCGTGCCTTCAACCCGGCGCTGGCGCTGCGGCCGCAATTCCGCGCGGCGCTGGCGCTGCACGGGCTGGGCGCGGATGGACCGGCGCGGGATGCGCTGGCCCTGGCCGCGCTGGCTCGTTGCGGCGTGCCGGCGGCGGCACTGGACCGGCATCCGGCGGGGCTCTCCGGCGGCCAGCGGCAGCGCGCGGCGCTCGCCCGGCTGCTCTGCCTCTCGCCCCGCATCCTGCTGCTGGACGAGCCGACCGCAGCCCTGGATCCGGCGACCGCGCTGGAGATCTGCACCCTGCTCGATGGCATCCGCCGGGCGCCGGGCGGTCCCGCCATCCTGGCCGCGACGCATGAGCGCTGCGCCCTCGGCCATGCCGACCTTGTGCTGCCGATGGCCGATGGCGTGCTGGGCTCAGCCGGCGAAGGGCTTGCGCTCGCCGCCGCCGAGGTAGCGCCGCTCCGGCCGATAGGTCAGCCAGCGGCGTAGGCCGCGCAGGAAGTCGCGCACCGGGCTGCGGGCGCGGAAGCCGAGAAGGGCGAAGGGGAAGGTGGCGGGCATGAGGAAGGGCTCCCGGGTTTCGGGTTCGCCCTTCTGGCGGCGCGGCACGGGGCCGAGACCGCAGTATGCCGCGGGAAGATTAAGCCGGCGTTGCGCGCGCCGGCCCGGCCCTGCTCAGCCGTCCAGGCGGATGCCCAGCTCCCGGATCAGCGGCCGCCAGACGGCATTCTCGCGCTGCACGAATTCGGCGAATTGCGCGGGGGTCCAGGGCTGGTATTCGATGCCGAGATCGGCCAGACGCCGCGCGATATCGGCGGAGGTCATGGCGCGCACCATCTCCTGCGCCAGGCGATCGACCACGGGGGCGGGGGTGCCGGCGGGCACCGACATGCCCTGCCAGCCATAGGCGACCGCCTCCGCATGGCCGAGCTCGCGCAGCGTCGGCACATCCGGGAACAGCGCGCTGCGCGTCTCGCTCATCACGCACAGGGCGCGGACGCGGTTGTCCTTGATGAAGGGGGTGCCGGTGGCGGTGTCGATCACCACCACGTCGACATTGCCGGCCAGCAGGTCCTGCATCGCCGCCGGGCCGCCGCGATAGGGCACATGCTCCGCCGCCAGCCCGGTGCGCCGTTTGACCAATTCCATCGCCAGGTGGTGCGGGGAGGCGACGGCCGGGGTGCCGTAGGTCGGCGCGCGCGACTTCGAGGCCTCGACCAGCCCGGCGAAATCCCGCACCGGGTGGTCCGGTCGCACCACGATGAACAGCGGGAAGCGGCCGATGAAGCCGACGCCCGAAAAATCGCGGTCGGGATTGTAGGGCAGGCGCGAATAGAGCGCCGGGTTGTAGACCAGGATGCCGTTGTCGACATGCATCCAGGTATAGCCATCGGCCGGGCTGCGGGCGACGATCTCGCTGGCCAGCACGGCGCCGCCGCCGGGGCGGTTCTCCACCACCACATTCTGGCCGAGGCGCGGGCCCATCTGGGCTGCGATCAGCCGCGCGAAGGCATCCGATGCGCCGCCGGGCGGATAGCCCACGATCCAGCGCAGCGGCCGGTCCGGCCATGCCCCCTGGGCCCGTGCCCCCGGCGCGGCGGCCAGCGCCGCCATCCCCAAACCGGCCAAAACCTCGCGACGCCCCAGCATGCCCCGTCTCCGTCCTGATGCGCCCATCATGCGGCCTGGCGTGCGGCGCGCAACAGCAACCATGCGCGCTGGCGCCGCAAGGCGCCGCGCTTCGCCGCCAAAGCGGGCGTCGGGCGCCGCGAAAAGCGGCAGGGCCGGGCTGCCATGCGTGCGACGCGCATCCATTCGGCCAAAGATTGTCTTGATCCTGCCATGTGGCGGCGTGAAGTTTGGCCGATGCGCGCGATGGTCGGTATTTCCTGCTGTGTGAAAGCCTTTGGCCTGTTCGGCACGCCGAACCATGCCGCCTCGGATAGTTATATCCGGGTCTCGCTGGGGCCGATCGGCGCCGTGCCGGTGCTGCTGCCCGCGGCCGGGGAGGCGCTGGTGCCGGATATCCTGCCGCGCCTCGATGGGCTGATGCTGACCGGCAGCCGGTCCAATGTGCACCCCAACTACTATGATGGCCCCGCCCATGCGGAGGGCACGCCGGAGGATCCGCAGCGGGATTCCACCACCCTGCCGCTGATCCGCGCGGCCATCGCGGCCGGCCTGCCGGTGCTGGCGATCTGCCGCGGCTTCCAGGAGCTGAACGTGGCCCTCGGCGGATCGCTGGACCAGCGGATCCAGGACCTGCCGGGGCGGATGGACCATTCCACCCCCTCCGACCAGAAGCTGCCGGGGGTGCGCACCGGCAAGGCGCATGCGGTGCGGATCGCGCCCGATGGCCAGTTGGCGCGCATCTGGACCCGCGCCGGCGCGCCCTTCCGGGCGGAGGCGGTGCCGGTGAATTCGCTGCACAACCAGGGTGTCTGCCGCCTGGCGCCGCGGCTGGTGGCGGAAGCCTGGGCGCCGGATGGCACCATCGAGGCGGTGCGCGTGGCGGATGCGCCGGGCTTCGTGCTCGGCGTGCAATGGCACCCGGAATATGACTGGGAGCAGGATGCCCGCTCCGCCGCCATTTTTGCCGCTTTCGGCGCCGCCACCGCGGCCTGGGCGGCCGGGCAGCGGCCGGAGGCCAGCCGCGTCGCAGCCTGAGGCTGCGCCAGGGACTGCAGCCTGAGGCTGCGCCAGGGATCGCAGCCTGAGGCTGCGCCAGAGTTTGCAGCCTGAGGCTGCGCCAGGGACTGCAGCCTGGATCTGCGGCGCGCGGCATAATCTGGGGCTGCTCCCGCAAACGTCTTTTGCAACCGGGGCCCGCCCCGCGCTATCATGCAGGCGCCGGCCGACTATCGCCGGCGGACGAGGCCCGGTTCCCCTGCCGGCTCGCCCGACCATTCCGATCGGAAGTTTGAGCGTTGGCGCCCGGTCACCCCCCTGACCGGGCGCTTCGCGTTTGCGGGAGGCGGCGGATGGATGAGGACAGGCTGGCGGCGCTGCGGGCGCGCTTCGCCGCGACGGGTGGGTCCGAAACACAGGACCCGCTGTTCCGCCGCATCATCGAGACCCAGTTCCGGGGTGACCGCCGCGCCTGGCCCTTTTCCGGAATCGCCACCTTCTGCGGCGCCCCCTTCCAGGCCGACCCTTTTGCGAACCCGCCCGAGATCGGGCTGGTGGGCGTGCCGATGGACCTCGGCGTGACCAACCGCGCCGGGGCGCGCCTGGGCCCGCGGGCGATCCGCGGCGTGGAGCGGATCGGGCCCTATGAGCCGGCCCTGCACATGGCGCCGCTGGCGGAGGCGCGGGTGGCGGATCTCGGCGACGTGCCGATGGCGTCGCGCTTCTCCCTCGAATCCTGCCACGCCGATATCGAAAGCCACTTTGGCGCGCTGCGGGCGGCGGGCATCCGCACCGTGGCGGCGGGCGGCGACCATTCGATCAGCCTGCCGATCCTGAAGGCGCTGGGCGCGGGGCGGCCGCTCGGCATGGTGCATATCGACGCCCATGCGGATACCGGCGGAGAATACGAGGGCACCCGCTTCCACCATGGCGGCCCCTTCCGCCAGGCGGTGCTGGAGGGCGTGCTGGACCCGGAGCGCAGCATCCAGATCGGCATCCGCGGCGGCGCCGGCTACCTCTGGGAATTCTCGACCGCCAGCGGCATGACACTGATCCAGATGCACGAATTCGCGGAAATGGGCATCCCGGCGGTGCTGGAGCTGGCCCGCAAGGTGGCGACGGGGCCGATCTATGTCTCCTTCGACGTGGATGCGGTGGACCCGGGCTTCGCCCCCGGCACCGGCACGCCGGAGGTGGGGGGCCTGACCCCGCTGCAGGTGCTGCAGCTGCTGCGCGGCCTGGCCGGGCTGGATGTGGTGGGCGGCGATGTGGTGGAGGTGGCGCCGCAATACGATGCCGGCACCGCCACCGCCCAGATCGGCGCCCAGGCCATGTTCCAGATCCTGTGCCTGCTGGTCCGGGCCCCCTCCTTCCGGCGTTGAATTGGACGGAAGTCCGGCCCTTCAAAGCCTGATTCCAGCCTGTTAGACTGGCCCCCCGCGCGGTGCGGGTAGCGGTCGGCCTGTCGCCGCCAGATTTCGGGAATCCAGGTCATGAAGTTCACGGTCGACCGGGCGGTGCTGCTCAAGGCGCTCGCGCATGTGCAGAGCGTGGTGGAGCGGCGCAACACCATCCCGATCCTCGCCAACGTCCTGCTGGAAGCGCGTGAGGGCGGGCTGCGGCTGACCGCGACGGACATGGAAATCGCGGTGGTGGAGGATGTGCCCGGCGTGACCGTGGCCCGCGCCGGCCGCACCACGGCCCCGGCCGCCACCCTGTTCGAGCTGGTCCGCAAGCTGCCGGACAGCGCCAAGCTGGAGCTGGACCACCCCGGCGGCGATGCGCAGATGACGCTGCGCGCCGGCCGCTTCGACGCGAAACTGTCCGTGCTGCCGGTGGAGGATTTCCCCTCCATGACCGAGGGCAAGCTGCCGCACCGCTTCGCCCTGCCGGCGGGCCAGCTGCGGGAGCTGATCGACCGCACCAAGTTCGCGATCTCCACGGAGGAGACGCGCTACTACCTGAACGGCATCTATATCCACGCCACGGAGTCCGGCGGCACCAAGGTGCTGCGGGCCGTCGCCACCGATGGGCACCGCCTGGCCCGCGTCGAGGAGGCCCTGCCGGATGGCGCGGAGGGCATGCCCGGCGTGATCGTGCCCCGCAAGACGGTGAACGAGCTGCGCAAGCTGGCGGAGGAGGTGACGGATGAGATCGCCGTCGCCCTGTCCGACACCAAGATCCGCTTCACCCTCGGCGCGGTGCAGCTGACCTCGAAGCTGATCGACGGCACCTTCCCGGAATACGAGCGCGTGATCCCGCGCGGCAACGACAAGATCCTGCGGGTGAAGAAGGGCGATTTCGCCAATGCCGTGGGCCGCGTCGCCGGCATCAGCAGCGAGCGGTCGCGCCCCGTGAAGCTCTCCATCGACCGCAACCACCTGCTGCTCTCCGCCGCGAGCGCGGAGCTCGGCCAGGCGCAGGAGGAGCTGGACGGCGATGTGGTGACCTACGAGCACGGTCCGCTCGAGATCGGCTTCCAGGCGCGCTACCTGAACGACATCACCGACCAGATCGACGACATGGTGGAGTTCCGCTTCTCCGACGGCTCCGCGCCGACGATCGTGGCCGACAGCGCCAAGCCCGAGGCGCTGTACGTGCTGATGCCGATGCGCGTGTGAGAGGCCGGCCCGGGATCCGTTCTGGCGGAAGCCGCCAGAACGGGTCGCGCGCTATCCCTCCACCGAGATGACGCGGCGGATCTCCGCCGAGCGGAAGCCGATCAGCGAAGGCCGTGCCTTGGGCAGCGCCGCCACGTCGTAGAGTTCGGTCACCACGCCGCTGATGCGCATCCAATGCACGATGTCGCCGCTGGCGAGGTCGATCACATAGAGGCCGCAGCGCGGCGCGGCACCTTCCGCCGCCAGCCTTTCCTGCAGCGGCAGACCGGCGAAGGTGCGGTTCTCCCGCGGCTCCGACAGCCCGACGATCGCGTGATTGCCGAGGAAGGCGAGGCCGCGCAGATAGCCCGGGCAGAAGGCCATCGGCACGAAGCGGCCCGTCTGCAGGTCGACGCGGCCGAATTCGCCGGCACCCGAATTCAGCACATAGAGCGTATCCCCATGCCAGCGCGGCGAATGCGGCATGGACAGCCCTTCGCAGACCACCGCGCCGCTCGTCACATCCACCACCACGCCGCCATCGCGCCGATGTTCGCGCCAGCCATCGGCGATATTGCTGCGCGCCACGGCGGTGACATGCGCCGGGCGGCCATCCTTCATCGCCAAGCCGTTCAGGTGGCAGCGATCCTCCGCCGCCAGCCGCTCCACGAAGGCGGGCTTCCAGAGCGGCTTGAAGGAATGCGTCTCGCTGGTCGTGGCGAGGCAGGAGAAGAGCGTATTGGCGAAGACCAGGCGGCCATCGCCGTCATAGGCCATGTCATGCACATCGAGGTCGCCGGTGAAATTCGCGGTCTGCGGCACATAGACGGCATCCCAGCCGCCCTGCACCGTGGGGCCGCCGGCTTCCACCGCATCGACGAAGGTGGTGACCTGGAAAAGCCCCGCCACCGCCATCCGGCTGCCCTGCACGGCAATGCCCATGGGGCGTTCCAGCGTGCGTTCGAAGATGGAGAGCTTGCCCGTCTCCCGGTTCGTGCCGAGCAGGATCAGCTTGCCGGACTGGTAGGTGGACAGCGCCAGGCTGGCGCCCGTCTCCGCCAGCCAGGAGACGAACTGGCGGGAGGTCGTCAACTCGAAGGCGGGCGCCTCGGCGGGTGGGGTCTGGTCGTCAGTCATGGCCTTGCTTTCGTGAACCGTGCTCACAGCACGAAGATGTCGTTGCTGACCGCCAGCACCGCCAGGGTGTTGGTGCCATCGGACAGCGTCCAGGTGTCGTAGGTGCCGCCTGCCCCGTTCGCCAGCGTGCGGTTGCTGGCGGTTTCGGACCAGAAGCGGTTGGGTGCGGCGCCGGCGCCATCGGGGTCGAAGTCCCGCAGATCCAGCACATCGCCGGCATCGCCTTCGATCACGAGGCGATGCACGGCGCTGCTGCCGGTGAAGGCCTCGTGGCCCGCGTCGGAGAAGTGCATCACGTCCATGGCGCCGATCACCAGGGTATTGTTGCCCTGGCCGGACATGTCGAAGCCCTCGATGCCCGTGATCCGCGTATTGGCGATGGCGGTGGTATCCAGCGTCATGCCGCTGGCGCCGAAGACGAAGATATCCGTGCCGGTGCCGCCATCGATGCTGCGGAAGGCGCTGTCGGCGACGACGATCCGGTCATCGCCGGCGCCACCGCGGAACACATCCACGCCGCCGCCGCCGGTCAGCGTGTCATGGCCCGTCGCGCCGACCAGCATCTCCGCCGCCGCCGTGCCGGTGGTGGTCACGGGCGTGCCGGAGGCGCCGAAAGCCGCGCCGAAGATGACGTAGGCCTCGCCGGCATTGAGGCCGCCGTCCCGGCCGAAGGGCGCACCTACGATCACATCATCGAAGCCATCGCCGTTCAGATCCCCTGCGCCGGTGACAGCCTGGCCCGCCCTATCCCCCGCCGCATCGCCCTGGATGACGAAGCCCTGCCCGGCGGTCAGCGAGGCCAGGTCGAGCACCCGTCGTCCCGTCCCATCCTCCACGCCGAATCCACCCGCTGTGCCGAAGACCACATAGGCCCCGCCGGCGTTGACACCGCCCGTGTCGCCATAGCGCGCGCCGACGATCAGGTCGGCGAACCCATCGCCATTCACATCCCCGGCGGAGGAAACGGCAGAGCCCGCGCGGTCGGCCCCGATGCTGCTCTTGATGATGAAACCCTGCGCGGCGGAGAATGTCTTCAGGTCGATCGCCCGCTGCCCGGCACCATAGGCCACGCCGAAGCCATCCACCGTACCGAAGATGACATAGGCGGAGCGGGTCGCGCTGTCAGTCTGGAAGCCGATGATCAGATCGGCGAGGCCATCGCCGTTGACATCCCCAGCGGAGTCAAGGCTCCAGCCCGCCTGGGCGCCATAGGCGTCGCCCTGGATGATAAAGCCCTGCGCCGCCGTCATCGTTGCCAGGTCGATGACATTCCGGCCGGTACCGTCCGTCACGCCGAAGCCCGACGCGCCGCCGAAGATCACATAGGCCTCGCCGGCCTGGCTTGAGATAAGGGGGTCATCATTGGCGCTGGTGGGCGCGCCGACGATCACATCGACAAATCCATCCCCATTCACATCACCGGCCGAGGCGACGCTGCGTCCCGCCGTGTCGTTGTCATCCTCTCCCTGGATGATGAAGCCCTGCGTGGGGCTCAGCGTCGCAAGGTCGATCACCTGGCGACCGGCACCATCCGCCACGCCGAAGCCGCCCGCCGTGCCGAAGATGACATAGGCCTCGCCGGCCCTGTCACCGCCATCGTCGCCGCCGGGCGCACCGACGATCAGGTCGGCGAAGCCATCGCCATTGATGTCACCGGCCGAGGAGAGGCTGATGCCCGCCGAATCGCGGTCGTTTTCACCCTGGATGACGAAGCCCTGTGCGGCGGAAAGCGTCGCCGTGTTGACGGTCAGCCACCCGCCGGCACCGATGCTGCCGGCGCCATTCGCCGCGCCGAAGATGACGTAGGCGCGGCCTGCAGCGCCATTGGGGGTGTCAAGCGCACCGACGATCACGTCGGCGAAGCCATCACCATTCACATCGCCGGCGGCGGAGACGCTGCGGCCCGCGCCTTCGCCCGTCACGTCACCCCAGATCGCGAAGCCCTGGGCCGAGGAGAATGTGCTGAGGTCGAGGAGCCGGCGTCCCGTACCGTCGTCGACGCCGAAGCCATCCGCCCCGAACACCACATAGGACAGGCCCGTGCCACCGGCGGCGACGACGCCATTTTCGGAGCCATAGGCGCCGATGATCATGTCGGCGAAGCCATCGCCGTTCACATCCCCGGCGGAGGAAACGCTATACCCCGCGTAATCACCCCCGTTGTTGCCACGGATCACGAAGCCCTGCGCAGGGCTCAGCGTCGTCAGGTCGAACAGCGGCGCAAGGCCGGATGGCAGGTCAACCGTCAGCCCTAGCGCCACGCGGACTTCCGCGCTGCCATCCGTGGAGACGTAGCGCGTATAGGTCACGCCGCCTTCGAGCGCCGTGCCCGCACGGGTCCAGGCCGTCTCGGTGAAGCGCAGCGTATCGCCGGCATTGCCGTCCACCGTGATGATGGCGACCCCGTTGCTGCGCTGTTCCGTCAGGCCGAGCACCGCCAGCCTGTCCACCACCAGCGTGTTGTTGCCGGTACCGGTCAGGTCGATCCGTTCCACGCTTTCGATCCGCGGCGCCGGCGTCACCGTGAGGTCGAGCGTCACGCCCGCGCCGCTGATCGCCAGCGTATCCGTGCCGTTGCCGCCATCGATGCTGCGGAAGCTGCTGTCCGCCACGCCGAGACGATCGTTCCCCGCGCCACCGCGGACCACATCCAGCCCGCCGCCGCCCGAGAGGGTATCGTTGCCGGTCCCGCCGATCAGCATCTCCGCCGCCGCCGTGCCCGTGGTGGTCACCGGCGTGGCGGAGGCACCGAAGGCGCCGCCGAAGATGACGTAGCCCTCGCCGGCGCGGTCGCCGCCGTCGTCGCCATAGGGCGCGCCGACGATCAGGTCATCGAAGCCGTCGCCATTCACGTCGCCGGCCGTCGAGACGTTGAAGCCCGCCGAGTCGTCGGCCGTATCACCCTGGATGATGAAGCCCTGCGCGGCGGTCAGGTTGGTCAGGTCGATCACCTGGCGCCCGCCAACCGCAGTGCCGAAGCCCCCCGCACCGCCGAACAGCACATGGGCCTCGCCGGCAACGGTGCCGCCGTCATCGCCAAATCGCGCCCCAACGATCAGATCGGCGAAGCCGTCGCCATTCACATCGCCAGCCGTCGAGACGCTGAAGCCCGCATAGTCGCCGGCCCCGTCACCCTGGATGATGAAGCCCTGCGCGGCGGTCAGGTTGGTCAGGTCAATCACCTGGCGCCCGCCAACCGCGGTGCCGAAGCCTCCCGCGCCGCCAAACACCACATAGGCCTCGCCGGCAACGGTGCCGCCGTCATCCCCACCCCAAGCCCCGACCACCAAATCGGCGAAGCCATCGCCATTCACATCCCCGGCCGAGGAGACGCTCGAGCCCGCATAGTCGCCGGCCCCGTCGCCCTGGATGATGAAGCCCTGCGCAGCGGTGAGGTTGGTCAAATCAACCACCTGACGCCCGCCGACCGTCGTGCCGAAGACCCCCGCGCCGCCGAACACCACATAGGCCTCGCCAGCTGAGGTGCCGCCATCGCTACCGGTCGGCGCGCCCACGATCAGGTCGGCGAAGCCATCGCCATTCACATCCCCGGCCGTCGAGACGCTGAAGCCGGCACGGTCGTTGGCCGTGTCGCCCTGGATAATGAAGCCTTGCGCGGCGGTCAGGTCGGTCAGGTCGATCATCTGGCGCCCGCCAACCGCCGTGCCGAAGCCCCCGGCGCCACCAAACAGCACATAGGCCTCGCCGGCCCTGCTGCCGTCATCGTCGCCATGGCGCGCGCCAACCATAACGTCCGCGAAGCCATCGCCGTTCACATCCCCGGCCGAGGACACGCTGTAGCCCGCCGAATCGCCTGCCGCGTCACCCTGTATGATGAAGCCCTGCGTGGTGCTGAGCGCCGTCAGGTCGATCACCTGCCGCCCTGCACCGTCCGCCAGGCCAAAGCCGCCTGCCCCGCCGAACACCACATAGGCCTCACCTGCGTCGAGGCCGCCATCATTGCCGGCAGCGGCGCCGACCAGGAGGTCGGCGAAGCCGTCGCCATTCACATCTCCGGCCGAGGAGACACTCCAACCTGCGGCGTCTCCCGCCGCATCGCCCTGAATGATGAAGCCCTGGGTGGCGCTGAGCGTTGTCAGGTCCAGCACAGGCCGGCCGGTACCGTCCGGCGCGCCGAAGCCACCCGCCCCGCCGAACACCAGATAGGCCTCGCCAGCCTCGGCGCCACCATCGTCACCGTAGCGAGCGCCCACGATCAGGTCCGCGAAGCCATCGCCATTCACATCCCCAGCCGAGGAGACACTCCAACCTGCGGCGTCTCCCGCCGCATCGCCCTGGATGATGAAGCCCTGCGCGGCGCCCAGCGTCGTCAGGTCGATCACCGGCGCGGGCGTCGTCAGCCCCTCCACCGTCACCGCCGCCGCCACGCGGATTTCCGCGCCGCCGCCGTTGGCGACCAGGCGCGTATAGGTCACGCCGCCCTCCACGGTGCTGCCGGCATTGGTCCAGCTTGTCTCGGTGAAGCGCAGCGTATCGCCGGCATTGCCGTCCACCGTGATGATGGCGACCCCGTTGCTGCGCTGTTCCGTCAGGCCGAGCACCGCCAGCCTGTCCACCACCAGCGTGTTGGCGCCGGTGCCGGTCAGGTCGATGCGCTCCACGCTTTCGATCCGCGGCGCCGGGGTGGTGGTGAGGTCCAGCGTGATGCCGGAGCCGGTGATCGCCAGCGTGTCGGTGCCCGTACCGCCATCGACGCTGCGGAAGCCGGCATCGCCGATGCCCAGCCGGTCATTCCCCGCGCCACCGCGCAGCACATCCAGCCCGCCGCTGCCGGTCAGCGTATCGTCGCCGCGACCGCCGATCAGCATTTCCGCCGCCGCCGTGCCGGTCGTGGTCACCGGCGTGGAGCCACCGCCGAAGGCACCGCCGAACAGCACATAGGCCTCGCCGGCCTCGGCGCCGCCATCGCCGCCGTTCGGCGCGCCGACGATCAGGTCGTCGAAGCCGTCGCCGTTCACGTCTCCGGCCGCGGAAACGCTCCGGCCAAATGAGTCACCAGCCGTATCGTGCTGGATGACGAAGCCTTGCGCGGCACCCAGATTGCTCAAATCCACAACCTGGCGCCCGCCGACCGAGGTGCCGAAGCCGCCGGCGCCGCCAAACACCACATAGGCGGTGCCGGAGAAAACTCCGTCGTCGCCTCTGAACGGCGCCCCGACGATCAGATCGGCAAAGCCGTCGCCATTCACATCCCCGGCCGTGGACACGTTCAAGCCCGCCCGGTCGCCGGCCTCTTCACCCTGGATGACGAAGCCTTGCGCGGCGCTCAGCGTGCCCAGATCCACCACCTGGCGTCCGGCACCATCCGCCGTGCCGAAGCCGCCCGCGCCGCCGAAGACCACATAGGCCTCGCCGGCATCGGCGCCGCCACCATCCGCACCCCTTGCCCCGACGATCAGATCGGCGAAGCCGTCGCCGTTCACATCCCCGGCGGAGGAGACGCTGACGCCCGCATAGTCACTGGGCGCGGCGCCCTGGATGATGAAGCCCTGCGTGGCGGACAGCGTGGTCAGATCCACCACCTGACGCCCGTCTACCGCCGTGCCGAAGCCGCCCGCCCCGCCGAACACCACATAGGCTTCGCCGGCAACGACGCCGCCGTCGTCGCCATTCGGCGCGCCGACGAGCAGGTCGTCGAAACCGTCGCCGTTCACATCACCGGCCGAGGAGACGCTGTAGCCAGCATTGTCTTCCGCCGCGTCACCCTGGATGATGAAGCCCTGGGCCGGGATCAGCGTGGCCAGGTTCAGCACCTGGCGCCCGCCAACCGCGGCGCCGAAGCCCCCCGCCCCGCCGAACACCACATAGGCCTCGCCGGCATCGATGCTGCCGTCATCGCCAAACAGCGCCCCAACGATCAGGTCGGCGAAGCCGTCGCCATTCACATCCCCGGCCGTGGACGCGCTCCAGCCCGTATTGTCTCCCGCCGCATCGCCTTGGATGATGAAACCCTGCGTCGGGCTCAGCGTCGTCAGGTCGATCACCTGCCGTCCGTCAAGCGGCGCGCCGAAGCCCCCCGCCCCGCCGAACAGCACATAGGCCTCGCCGGCATTGGTGCCGGCATCGTCGCCGCCCGATGCGCCGACAATCAGGTCGGCGAAGCCGTCGCCGTTCACATCCCCGGCCGACGAGACGCTCCTGCCTGCCCTGTCGTCGCTGGCATCACCCTGGATGACGAAGCCCTGTGCAGACGTCAGCGTCGTCAGGTCGATGATCCGGCGGCCGGCGCCATCAGGCACGCCGAAGCCGCCCGACCCGCCAAACACCACATAGGCCTCGCCAGCGCTGGAGCCGCCATCGTCACCCTGATCGGCGCCGACGATGAGGTCGGCGAAGCCGTCGCCGTTCACGTCGCCTGCCGAGGAGACTCGCCAACCCATAGTGTCGCGCGCAGCGTCGCCCTGGATGATGAAGCCCTGCGCGGGATTGAGCGTCGTCAGGTCGATCACCGGCGCGGGCGCCGTCAGCCCCTCCACCGTCACCGCCGCCGCCACGCGGATTTCCGCGCCGCCGCTATTGGCGACCAAGCGCGTATAGCTCACGCCACCCTCGACGGTGGTGCCGGCATTGGTCCAGTTGGTCTCGGTGAAGCGCAGCGTATCGTCGGCATTGCCATCCACCGTGATGATGGCGACGCCATTGCTGCGCTGTTCCGTCAGGCCGAGCACCGCCAGCCTGTCCACCACCAGCGTGTTGGCGCCGGTGCCGGTCAGGTCGATGCGCTCGACGCTCTCGATGCGCGGCATCGGCGTGACCGTCACGTCGAGCGTCACGCCCGCGCCGGTGATCGCCAGCGTATCCGTGCCATTCCCGCCATCGATGCTGCGGAAGCTGCTGTCGGCCACGCCGAGACGATCATTCCCCGCCCCGCCGCGCAGCACATCCAGCCCGCCACCGCCCGCGAGCGTGTCGTCGCCCCGGCCGCCGATCAGCACCTCCGCCGCCGCCGTGCCGGTCGTGGTCACCGGCGTGGAGCCGCCGCCGAAGGCACCGCCGAACACCACATAGGCCTCGCCGGCATCGCTGCCGCCATCGTCGCCTTGCGGCGCGCCGACGATCAGGTCGTCGAAGCCATCGCCATTCAGGTCGCCCGCCGCCGAAACGCTGTAGCCCGCCCAGTCGCTGGTCGCGTCGCCCTGGATGGTGAAGCCCTGCGCCGGGGTCAGGCTGGTCACATCCAGCACCTGGCGCCCGCCAACCGCCGTGCCGAAGCCGCCCGCACCGCCGAAGACCACATAGGCCTCGCCGGCACTGCTGCTGCCGTCATCGCCAAAGGGCGCGCCGACGATCAAGTCGGCGAAGCCGTCGCCATTCACATCACCGGCCCTCGAGACGCTCCAGCCTGCGCTGTCGCCGTCGATGTCGCCCTGGATGATGAAGCCCTGCGCGGCGTCCAGGTTGGTCAGGTCCACCACCTGGCGCCCGCCGACCGCCGTGCCGAAGCCCCCTGCCTTGCCAAACACCACATAGGCTTCGCCGGCAGCGTCGCCGCCATCATCGCCAAAGGGCGCCCCGACGATCAGATCGGCAAAGCCATCGCCATTCACATCGCCAGCCATCGAGACGCTGTAGCCCGCACTGTCGCTGGTCGAGTCGCCCTGGATGATGAAACCCTGCGCGGCGGTCAGCGTCGTCAGGTCGATCACCTGGCGCCCACCGACCGCGGTGCCGAAGCCGCCCGCGCCGCCGAACACCACATAGGCCTCACCGGCCTCGATGCCGCCGTCATCGCCAAATCGCGCCGCGACGATCAGATCGGCAAAGCCGTCGCCATTCACATCACCGGCCGCCGAGACGCTGCCGCCTGCCCGGTCGTAGGGCCTATCGCCCTGGATGATGAAGCCCTCTGCGGCGGTCAGGTTGGTCAGGTCCAGAACCTGCCGGCCGCCAAACGAGGTGCCGAAGCCCCCCGCGCCGCCGAAGACCACATAGGCCTCGCCGGCACGATCGCCGCCGTCATCCCCACGCCAGGCGCCGACGATCAGATCGGCGAAGCCATCGCCATTTACGTCGCCTGCCGTCGAGACGCTGTAGCCTGCACTGTCGTTGGCCGTGTCGCCCCGGATGACGAAGCCCTGCGCCGCGCTCAGTGTGGCCAGATCCACGACCTGTCGCCCGCCGACCGCCGTGCCGAGGCCGCCCTGGCCGCCAAACACCACATAGGCGGCGCCCGCACCGGTGCCGCCGTCCCCGTTCCGGTCTGCGCCGATGATCAGATCGGCGAAGCCGTCGCCATTCACGTCGCCAGCCGCCGAGACGCTGATGCCCGCCTGTTCGCCGAGCATGCCCTGGATGATGAAGCCCTGCGCGGCGCTCAGCGTCGTCAGGTCCAGCACCTGCCGCCCGGTACCATCCGCCGCGCCGAAGCCCCCCGCGCCGCCGAAAATCACCAAGGCTTCGCCCGCAAAGCCGCCGCCGTCATCCCCATGCCAGGCCCCGACGATCACATCGGCGAAGCCGTCGCCATTCACATCCCCGGCCCAGGAGACGCTCCGGCCCGCCTCGTCATTCGGTGTATCGCCCTGGATGATGAAGCCCTGCGCCGGGGTCAGCGTCGTCAGGTCGATGACCGGCCCGGGCTCGGCCGGGATCTCCAGCGTCACGGCCTGCGCCACGCGGATCTCCGCGCTGCCATCGGCCGAGACCACGCGGCGATAGGTCACGCCGCCTTCCACCAGGCTGCCCGCCTCGCTCCACTGCCATTCGGTCAGGCGCAGCCTGTCGCCGGCATTGCCATCGACCGTGACAATGGTGACGCCCGCGCTGCGCTGCTCCGTCAGGCCGAGCACCGCCAGGCGGTCCAGCACCAACGTGTTGTCGCCGGCGCCCGTCAGGTCGATGCGCTCGATGCTCTCGATGCGCGGAGCGGGCGTCGTCGTCAGGTCGAGCGTGATGCTCGCGCCGGTGATCGCCAGCGTATCCGTGCCGTTCCCGCCATCCACGCTGCGGAAGGTGGCGTTTGCGATGCCGAGGCGGTCATCCCCCGCGCCGCCGCGCAGCACGTCCAGCCCACCGCCGCCGGTCAGCGTATCGTCGCCGCGCCCGCCGATCAGCATCTCCGCCGCCGCCGTGCCTGTCGTCGTCACGGGCGTGGAGTCGCCGCCGAAGGCGCCGCCGAGGATGACGTAGCTGGCCCCGCCGGCATAGCCGACCTCCGGGCTGCGGATCGCGCCGACGACGAGGTCGTCGAAGCCATCGCCGTTCACGTCGCCGGCGACGGACACGGCGTTGCCAATCTGCGCGCCCGCGGGCGCACCTTCGATGAAGAAGCCCTCGGCAGGGCTCAGCATCGTCAGGTCGATCACCTGCCGCCCGTCGATATCCACGCCAAAGCCGCTTGCGTGGCCGAAGATGACGACGGCCTGGCCCGCATACCCGCCCCCGTTATCCAACATGCCGATGAGGAGATCGTCGAACCCGTCCCCGTTCAGATCACCGGCCGAGGAGAGGCTGCGGCCCGCCTGGCTGAAACGGGCGTCGCCACGGATGACGAAGCCCTGGGAGGCTTCGAGCGTCGCCAGGTCGATCGCCTGCCGCCCGGACGCATCGGCCGCGCCGAAGCCGCCGGCCGCGCCGAACACCACATAGGCCTCGCCGGCATAGCGGCCGCCGGCCGAGGCGCTTGGCGCGCCGATGATGACATCATCGAAGCCATCGCCATTCACGTCGCCGGCGGCGGAGACGCTCCGGCCGGTGCGGTCGTCCGCCGCGGCGCCCTGGATGACGAAGCCCTGCGCCGCCGTCAGCGTCGCCAGATCGATCACCTGCCGCCCCGTGCCGTCCACCTGGCCGAAACCGCCCGCGGATCCGAACAGCACATAGGACGTGCCCGCATAGCTGTCGGCCTGGCTGCTTCCGTTGGCCCCGACGATCAGGTCGTCAAAGCCATCGCCGTTGACATCGCCGGCGGTGGAAACGCTGATGCCGGTCAGATCGCCAGCTTGATCGCCCTGGATGATGAAGCCTTCCGCCGGGGTCAGCGCCGTGAGGTCGAGCACGCGCCGGCCGGCAAGGGCCTGGCCGAACCCGCTCGCGCCCCCAAAGATGACATAGGCCTCGCCCGCATTGGTGCCCCCGTCATCGCCCTGGTGCGCGCCGACGATCATATCCGCGAAGCCGTCGCCGTTGATATCGCCGGCAGAGGAGACGCTGAGCCCCAGCAGGTCGAAGATCGCGTCGCCCTGGATGACGAAGCCTTCCGCCTCGGTCAGCGTCGCGACATCGATGACCTGGCGCCCCGCGCCGTCCACCTCGCCGAAGCCGGCCTGGCTGCCGAAGACGATGAAGGCCTCGCCGGCACTTGCTCCGCCGCCAGTGCCCTGCCAGTTGCCGACCAGCAGGTCGGCAAGCCCATCGCCGTTGATGTCGCCAGCCGAGGATACGCCGACGCCGAGATCGTCGTTCAGGTCATCCCCGACGATGACGAAGCCCTGGCCTGCACCGAGATTCGCCAGATCGACACGCTGCCGGCCATCCGTGCCCAGCACCCCGAAGCCGGTGTTGGAGCCGAAGATGATATAGGCCGCGCCGGACACACCCGCTGCGGCCCGGTCCTCCATCGCCCCGATGATCAGATCGGCGAAGCCGTCGCCGTTCACGTCGCCAGCGTCCGAAACGCTCGTGCCCAGAAGGTCGAAGGAGGAATCGGGCAGGATGATGAAGCCCTGGGCGGGGGTCAGCGTCGCCACGTCGATGGAAGCGCGCGGAGCCTGGACCGCGACCGCCTCCGCGACGCGGAGTTCCGCGCTGCCGTCGGTGGAGACGAACCGCCTGTAGGTCGTGGCGCCTTCGACAAGCGCGCCACGGTCGGTCCAACTGGATTCGGTGAAGCGCAGCAGATCGCCGGAATCGCCATCCACCGTGACGATGGCGACGCCGTTCGTCCGCGCTTCCGTCAGGCCGAGCACCGCGAGCCTGTCGATCACCAGCGTATTGGCGCCCGACCCCGTCAGGTCGATGCGCTCGATGCTCTCGATCCGCGGCATCGGGTTCACTGTCAGGTCGAGCGTGACGCCCGAGCCGGTGATCGCCAGCGTATCCGTCCCATTGCCGCCATCGATGCTGCGGAAGCCGGCATCCGCAATGCCGAGCCGGTCATCCCCCGCGCCGCCGCGCAGCACATCCAGCCCGCCACCGCCCGAGAGGGTGTCGTTGCCGATGCCACCGACCAGCATTTCCGCCGCCGCCGTGCCCGTTGTCGTCACAGGCGCGGAGGAAGCCCCGAAGGCGCCGCCGAACACCACATAGGCCTCGCCGGCGTTGTAGCCGGCTGCGTCGCCGAATGGTGCCCCAACAATCAGATCGTCGAAGCCGTCCCCATTCACATCCCCGGCGGTCGAGACGCTCCAGCCCAGCTGGTCGCTCAACTCATCGCCCTGGATGACGAAGCCCTGCCCCTCGGCGAACCGGTCCAGGTCCAGCACGCGCCGGCCCGTGTCGTCCAAGGCGCCGAAGCCGCCCGCCGTACCGAACACCACATAGGCTGCGCCAGCAGCACTGCCGCCTTCATCGCTGCCAATCGAACCGACGATCATGTCGTCGAAGCCATCGCCGTTCACATCACCGGCCGAGGAGACGCTGAAGCCCGTGAAGTCACTCACGGCCCGGCCCTGGATGATGAAGCCCTGCGCAGCGCCCAGCGTGGTCAGGTCGATCACGCTGCGTCCGGTCCCGTCCAAGGTGCCGAAGCCACCGGCCGTGCCGAACACCACATAGGCGCCGCCGGCATTGGCGCCGCCTGCATCCATGCCAACCGCACCGACGATGATGTCGCCGAAGCCGTCGCCGTTCACATCGCCGGCCGAGGACACGCCGATGCCCGCCTGGTCGCCCACCGCGTCGCCCTGGATGATGAAGCCTTGCGCCGGGGCCAGCGCCGTCAGGTCGATCACGCTGCGGCCCATGCCGTCCGCCGTGCCGAATCCGCCCGTACCGCCGAACAGCACATAGGCCTCGCCGGCACCGGTTCCACCGTCGGAGCCCCCGATTGCCCCGACGATCAGATCGGCGAAGCCGTCGCCGTTCACATCCCCGGCCGTCGAGACGCTGGTGCCCGCATTGTCGCCGCCCGTGTCGCCCTGGATGATGAAGCCCTGCGCCGCTGTCAGCGTCGTCAGGTCGATCACGCTGCGGCCGGTGCCGTCCACCGTACCGAACCCACCGGCGGTACCGAACACCACATAGGCTCCGCCGGCAGTTGCGCCGCCTGCATCCATGCCAACCGCACCGACGATCAGGTCGCCAAACCCGTCGCCGTTCAAGTCACCGGCGGAGGCGACGCTGAAACCGGCACTGTTGTAGGCCTCGTCTCCTTGGATGATGAAACCCCGCGAGGTGGCGAGATTGGTCAGGTCGATGACGTTGCGGCCGGCGCCGTCCGGCGCGCCGAAGCCGGATGCCGAGCCGAATACCACATAGGCTTCGCCGGCATTCGGGCCGCCATCATCGCCAGACCACGCGCCGACGATCAGGTCGGCGAAGCCATCGCCATTGACGTCGCCGGCCATGGCGACGCTCGCGCCAGCTAAGTCGAACGCCGTGTCACCTTGGATGATGAAGCCCTGCGTGGCGCTGAGGGTCGTCAGGTCCAGCACCTGGCGGCCGGCGCCGTCCGGCGTGCCGAAGCCGGCCGCGCCCCCGAACACCACATAGGCCTCGCCGGCGTAGTTGCCGCCATCGTCACCGTCCCGTGCGCCAACCATGAGGTCTGCGAAGCCGTCACCGTTCACGTCACCGGCCGAGGAGACGCCAAAGCCCGCGCGATCATTGTTGTTGTCGCCCAGGATGACGAATCCCTGTGCGGGCGTGAGCGTGGCCACGTCGATGACCGGCGCCGGGACGACCGGGATATCCAGCGTCACGGCCTGCGCCACGCGGATCTCCGCGCTGCCATCGGCGGAGACCACGCGGCGATAGGTTACGCCACCCTCGACCAGGCTGCCCGTGTCGGTCCATGTCGTCTCGGTGAAGCGCAGCGTATCGCCGGCATCGCCGTCCACCGTGATGATGGTGACACCCGCGCTGCGCTGTTCGGTCAGGCCGAGCACCGCCAGGCGGTCCAGCACCAGCGTGTTGTTGCCCGCGCCCGTCAGGTCGATGCGCTCCACGCTCTCGATCTGCGGGGCTGGCGTCGTCGTCAGGTCGAGCGTCACGCCCGCGCCGGTGATCGCCAGCGTATCCGTGCCATTGCCGCCATCCACGCTGCGGAACGCCGCATCCGCGATGCCGAGGCGATCGTCGCCCGCGCCGCCGCGCAGCACATCCAGCCCGCCGCCGCCGGTCAGCGTATCCTCGCCGCGACCGCCGATCAGCATCTCCGCCGCCGCCGTGCCTGTCGTGGTCACGGGCGCGGAGCCGCCCCCGAAGGCGCCGCCGAACAGCACATAGGCCTCGCCGGCATTGAAGCCGCCGTCATCGCCATAGCGCGCCCCGACGATGAGGTCGTCGAAGCCGTCGCCATTCACATCCCCGGCAGCCGAGACACTCCGCCCCGCCGTGTCACCCGCCGCGTCGCCCTGGATGATGAAGCCCTCACCCACCGACAGCCGTGAAAGGTCGAGCACGCGGCGGCCGGTGGCATCCACCGTGCCGAAGCCGCTTGCCGTGCCGAAGACCAAATAGGCCTCGCCGGCATTGCTCCCGCCATCGTCGCCGTTCGGCGCGCCGACGATCAGGTCGGCGAAACCATCGCCATTCACGTCGCCCGCCGAAGACACGCTGAAACCCGTCTGGTCCCCGGCGCTGTCGCCCTGGATGACGAAGCCCTGCGTCGGGGTGAGCGTCGTGAGGTCGAGCACGCTGCGGCCCGTGCCGTCCACCGTACCGAAGCCGCCGGCCGTGCCGAACACCACATAGGCCTCGCCGGCATTGGCACCGCCGTCGTCGCCGTATGGGGCGCCGATGATCAGGTCATCAAGGCCATCGCCGTTGATGTCCCCGGCCGAGGCGACACTGAACGCCGCTCTGTCCTCCGCCGTGCCGCTCCGAACGATGAATCCCTGGCTGGCGCCCAGCGTCGTCAGGTTGAGCACGCTGCGGCCGGTGGCGTCCACCGTGCCGAAGCCGCCCGCCGTGCCGAACACCACATAGGCCTCGCCGGCATTGGCACCGCCGTCGTCACCACTGCGAGCACCGACGATCAGGTCATCGAAGCCGTCCGCGTTCACGTCGCCTGCCGAGGACACGCTGCGGCCCGCCAGGTCGCCCGCCGCATCCCCCTGGATCACGAAGCCCTGCGCGGGGGTCAGGCTGGTCAGGTCGAGCACATGCCGGCCGGTGCCGTCCACGGTACCGAAGCCACTGGCCGTGCCAAACACCACATAGGCCTCGCCGGCACTGGTCCCGCCATCATCGCCAAGAGGGGCGACGACGACCAGATCGGCGAAGCCGTCCCCGTTGACGTCGCCGGCCGAAGACACGCTGTAGCCCAACTGGTCACCCGCCGTGTCAGCCTGGATGACGAAGCCCTGCGCGGGGGTCAGCGTCGTCAGGTCGATCACGCGCCGCCCGGCACCGTCGGCCACGCCGAAGCCGCCCGCCCCGCCGAACAGGACATAGGCCTCGCCAGCGTTCAGGCCGCCATCAGTGCCGCCCGCGGCGCCGACGATCAGGTCGGCGAAGCCGTCCCCATTGACGTCCCCGGCCGCGGCCACGCTCACGCCCGCGACGTCGCGCTCCCCGTCACCCTGGATGATGAAGCCCTGGGCGGGGGTCAGCCCGGTCAGGTCGATCACACTGCGGCCGCTTCCGTCCACGGTGCCGAAGCCAGCCGCCGTCCCGAACACCACATAGGCTTCACCAGTCAGGCTGCCACTGCTGTTGCCCCATGGTGCGCCGAGGATGAGATCCGCGAAGCCGTCTCCGTTCACATCCCCGGCGGCTGACACGCTGTAGCCCGCCCAATCCCCGTCCGTGTCGCCCAGGATGAGGAAGCCCTGCGACGGGCTCAGTGTCGCCAGGTCGATCGCCAGGCGCGGGAATTCCACCGCCACCGCGGCCGCCACCCGGACTTCCGCGCTGCCATCGCTGGAGACATAGCGCGCAAAGGTCACGCCGCCCTCGACCGTGGTGCCGGCATTGGTCCAGCTCGTCTCGGTGAAGCGCAGCGTATCGCCGGCATTGCCATCCACCGTCAGGATGGTGACGCCGGCGCTGCGCTGTTCCGTCAGCCCCAGCACCGCGAGCCTGTCGAGCACCAGCGTGTTGTTGCCCGAACCGGTCAGGTCGATGCGCTCGATGCTCTCGATCCGCGGCATCGGCGTCGCTGTCAGATCGAGCGTGACGCCCGAACCGGTGATCGCCAGCGTATCCGTGCCATTGCCGCCATCCACACTGCGGAAGGCCGCATCCGCGATGCCCAGCCGGTCATCCCCCGCGCCGCCGCGCAGTACGTCCAGCCCGCCGCCGCCCGAGAGGCTGTCATCGCCGCGCCCGCCGATCAGCATCTCCGCCGCCGCCGTGCCGGTGGTGGTCACGGGCGTGGAGCCGCCGCCGAAGGCGCCGCCGAACACCACATAGGCCTCACCCGCGTCGTTGCCACCGTCGTTGCCGCCCGGCGCACCGACAAGCAGGTCGTCGAAGCCATCGCCATTCAGATCGCCCGCAGCGGAGACGCCGCGCCCGGCCGTATCGGAAGCCGCATCGCCCTGGATGATGAAGCCCTGCGCGGCGGTCAGCGTCGTCAGGTCCACCACCTGACGGGAGACCCCATCCGTCACCACCGTCCTGCCGAAGCCGCCCGCGCCGCCGAACACCACATAGGCCTCGCCGGCATTGATGCCGGCGTCGGCACCGAGGGGAGCCCCGACGATCAGGTCGTCGAAGCCGTCGCCATTCACATCCCCGGCCGTCGAGACGCTCCAGCCCGCCCGGTCATCCGCGGCATCGCCCTGGATGATGAAGCCCTGCGCGGCGCTCAGCGTCGTCAGGTCCACCACCTGCCGTCCGGCACCATCCGCCGTGCCGAAACCCCCGGCCGCACCGAACAGGACATAGGCCTCGCCGGCCGCGTTACCGCCGTCATCGCCATAGCGCGCCCCGACGATCACATCGGCGAAGCCATCGCCGTTCAGATCGCCGGCCGTCGAGACGCTCCAGCCCGCCCAGTCCTGCTCGACATCGCCCTGGATGATGAAGCCCTGCGCGGCGGTCAGGTTGCTCAGATCCAGAACCTGCCGGCCGGTGCCGTCGACCGCGCCAAAGCCGCCCGACCCGCCGAACACCACATAGGCTGCGCCGGCAGAGATGCCGCCAGCATCGGCGTAAGGCGCGCCGACGATCAGGTCGGCAAAGCCGTCGCCATTGAGGTCCCCGGCAGAGGCGACGCTCGAACCCACACGGTCACCCGCCGCATCGCCCTGGATGATGAAGCCCTGGGCGGGGCTCAGCGTCGTCAGGTCGATCACCTGCCGGCCGGTGCCGTCCACCGTGCCGAAGCCGGCGGAGCTGCCGAACAGCACATAGGCCTCGCCGGCGGCGTTGCCGGCATCATCGCCCCCCGAGGCGCCGACGATCAGGTCCGCGAAGCCGTCGCCATTCACATCGCCCGCCGTGGACACGCTGGCGCCCGTGAAGTCGTAGGCCGTGTCGCCCTGGATGATGAAGCCCTGTGCGGCGGTCAGGTTGGTCAGGTCGATTACCTGGCGGCCGGTGCCGTCCACCGTGCCCAGGCTGCCCGACCCGCCGAAGACCACATAGGCCTCGCCGGCCGTGTTGCCGCCATCATCGCCTTGCAGGGCGCCGACAAGCACGTCCGCGAAGCCGTCGCCGTTCACATCCCCGGCCGAGGAGACACTCATCCCGGCCCTGTCCTGGCTTGCATCACCCTGGATGATGAAGCCCTGCGCCGGGGTCAGCGTCGTCAGGTCGATGACCCGGCGGCCGCTGCCATCCGGCACGCCGAAGCCGCCCGCGCCGCCGAACACCACATAGGCCTCGCTGGCATCGAGTCCGCCATCGTCGCCGAGCCTTGCGCCGACGATCAGATCCGCGAAGCCGTCGCCATTCACATCGCCGGCCGAGGCGACGCTCCAACCCGCTTCGTCACCCGCCGCGTCCCCCTGGATGATGAAGCCCTGCGCTGGGGTCAGCGTCGTCAGGTCGATCACCGGCGCGGGCACGCCCGGGATCTCCAGCGTGACGTCCTGCGCCACGCGGATCTCCGCCGTACCGTCGGCCGAGACCACGCGGCGATAGGTCACGCCGCCCTCGACCAGCGTACCCGTCTCGCTCCACTGCCATTCGGTCAGGCGCAGCGTATCGCCGGCATTGCCATCCACCGTCAGGATGGTGACGCCCGCGCTGCGCTGTTCCGTCAGGCCGAGCACCGCCAGCCTGTCGATCACCAGCGTATTGTCGCCCGCGCCCGCCAAGTCGATGCGCTCGATGCTCTCGATGCGCGGGGCCGGCGTCGTCGTCAGGTCGAGCGTGACGCCCGAACCGGTGATCGCCAACGTATCCGTGCCATTGCCGCCATCCACGCTGCGGAAGGCCGCATCCGCGATGCCCAGCCGGTCATCCCCCGCGCCGCCGCGCAGCACGTCCAGCCCGCCGCCGCCGGCCAGCGTATCGTTGCCGATGCCGCCGACGAGGCGCTCCGCCGCCGCGGTGCCGGTGGTCGTCACCGGCGTGTCGGCGCCACCGAAGGCCCCGCCGAGGATCACATAGGCCTCGCCCGCGGCGTAGCCGCCATCATCGCCCTGGGGGGCGCCGACGATCAGGTCATCAAAACCATCGCCGTTCACGTCGCCGGCGGCGGAGACGCTGCTGCCGGCCCTGTCGTTCGGCGCATCGCCCTGGATGACGAAGCCCTGCGTGACGCTCAGCGTCGTCAGGTCCACCACCTGCCGCCCCGCGCCATCCGCGGTGCCGAAGCCCGTGGCCCCGCCGAAGATCACATAGGCCTCGCCGGCCAGGCTGCCGCCACGGCTTCCCTGCCGGGTGCCGACGATCAGGTCGGCATAGCCATCGCCATTCACGTCGCCGGCGGCGGAGACGCTCGCCGCCGCCTGGTCGAAGCTGGCATGGCCCTGGATGACGAAGCCCTGCGCCGCGCCCAGCTCCGTCAGGTCGATCACCTGGCGCCCCGCCACGGTGGTGCCGAAGCCGGAGCCGCTGCCGAAGACCACATAGGCCTCGCCGGCATTGGGGCCGCCATCGGCGCCATAGGGCGCGCCGACGATCAGGTCATCGAAGCCGTCGCCATTCACATCGCCAGCGGAAGCGACGCTGAAGCCGGCCTGGTCGCCCGCCTGGTCGCCCTGGATCAGGAAGCCCTGCGCCGCGGTCAGCGTGGACAGGTCCAGCACCTGCCGGCCACCCACATCGGCACCGAAGCCCGTCGCCCCGCCGAAGACCACGAAGGAGGTGCCGGAAGCCCCGGATCCGTCATCCCCGGCGCGGGAGCTGACGATCATATCGGCGAAGCCGTCGCCATTGACGTCGCCCGCGGTGGCGACGCTGAAGCTGAGTTGCGGCGTGGCCGCATTGCCCTGGATGATGAAGCCCTGCTGGGCCGTCAGCGTCGAGAGGTCGATCACCTGCCGGCCATCGACCTCGGTGCCGAAGCCGGCCGCTCCGCCGAAGAGGACATAGGCCTCGCCGGCATTGGTGCCGCCGTCATCGCCCTGGTGGGCGCTGACGATCAGGTCGGCGTAGCCATCGCCGTTGATATCCCCGGCGGAGGCGACGCTGAGGCCGGCCCGGTCGGTATTCCGGTCGCCCTGAATGATGAAGCCCTGCGCGCCGCCCAGGCTGGAGAGATCCACCACCGGCCGGCCATTGGCATCGGGCGTGCCGAAGCCGCCGGCCGTGCCGAAGACCACATAGGCCTCGCCCGCATTGCTGCCGCCATCATCGCCATAGGAGGCGCCGAGGATGACATCCACGAAGCCGTCGCCATTCACATCCCCGGCGCTTCGGACGCTGATGCCCGCGCCATCCAGAATGGCGTCACCCTGGATCATGAAGCCCTGCGCCGCGGTCAGCGTCGCGAGGTCCACCACCTGCCGCCCGCTGCCATCCGCCGTGCCGAAGGTGCCGCCCGTGCCGAAGACCACGAAGGCCGCGCCGGCATCCTCGCCACCCGAATCATCCTGGTTCGCACCGACGATCACATCGGCGAAGCCGTCGCCATTCACGTCGCCCGCCGCGGCCACGCTGATGCCGGTGGCGGAGAAGGCCTCGGCGCCCTGGATGATGAAGCCCTGCCCGGCCGGCAGCGGCGTGAGGTCGAGGACCTGCTGCACCGCAACCGCCTGGGCTACGCGCACCTCCGCGCTGCCATCGGCGGCGAGGTAGCGCGTATAGGTCACGCCGCCGACCTCGATGCTGCCGGCACTGGTCCAGCCGATCTCGGCGAAGCGGAGCACATCGCCGGTCGTGCCATCCACCGTCAGGATGGTGACGCCCGCGCTGCGCTGCTCCGTCAGGTTCAGCACCGCGAGGCGATCCAGCACCAGGGTGTTGTCGCCCGACCCCGTCAGGTCGATCCGCTCGATGCTCTCGATCCGCGGCATGGGTGTCGCCGTCAGGTCGAGCGTGACGCCCGAACCGGTGATGGCCAGCGTATCCGTGCCGTTGCCGCCATCCACGCTGCGGAAGGCCGCATCGGCGATGCCAAGCCGGTCGTCGCCGGCACCACCGCGCAGCACGTCCAGCCCGCCGCCGCCGGTCAGCGTATCGTCGCCGCGGCCGCCGATCAGCATTTCCGCGGCCGCCGTGCCCGTCGTCGTCACGGGTGCGGAGCCGCCACCGAAGGCGCCGCCGAAAACCACATAGCCTTCGCCGGCGCGATCGCCGCCGTCGTCGCCATAGGCAGCGCCGATGATGAGATCGTCGAAACCGTCGCCGTTGATGTCGCCGGCTGCCGAGACGCTGCCGCCTGCCCGGTCACCTGCCGCGTCGCCCTGGATGATGAAGCCCTGCGCCGCGCTCAGCGTCGTCAGGTCGATCACCTGGCGACCGGTAGCATCGGCCTGGCCGAAGCCACCCGCGCCGCCGAACAGCACATAGGCTTCGCCGGCATCGACGCCGCCATCATCGCCGAAGCGCGCGCCGACGATCAGATCGTCGAAGCCATCGCCGTTCACATCCCCGGCAGAGGAGACGCTGAAGCCTGCCCAGTCCTGCTCCGCATCGCCCTGGATGATGAAGCCTTGCGCCGCGGTCAGCGTCGTCAGGTCGATCACCTGCCGGCCGGCCCCATCGGCCGTGCCGAAGCCGCCGGCGGAGCCGAAGACCACGTAGGCCTCGCCAGCATCTGCGCCGCCATCGTCACCCTGGCGCGCGCCGATGATCAGATCGGCAAAGCCATCGCCATTCACGTCGCCAGCCGAGGAGACGCTGGTGCCCGCATGGTCGCCCGCATCGTCGCCCTGGATGATGAAGCCCTGCGCCGCGGTCAGCGTCGTCAGGTCGATCACCTGCCGGCCGGCCCCATCGGCCACGCCGAAGCCGCCGGCGGAACCGAAGAGCACATAGGCCTCGCCGGCGCGGGCGCCCCCATCGCCCCCATAGAAGGCGCCGACCACCAGGTCGGCGAAGCCATCGCCGTTCACATCCCCGGCGGAGGAGACGCTGGTGCCTGTCCAGTCATTCGCCGCATCGCCCTGGATGATGAAGCCCTGCGCGGCGCTCAGCGCCGTCAGGTCGATCACGTTCCGCCCGGTTCCATCCGCCGTGCCGAAGCCGCCCGCGCCGCCGAACAGCACATAGGCCTCTCCGGCCAGGTTGCCGCCATCGTCGCCCGTACGCGCACCGACGATCAGGTCGGCGAAGCCGTCGCCATTCACATCCCCGGCCGAGGAGACACTGATTCCAGCCTGGTCCCCTGACTCGTCGCCCTGGATGATGAAGCCCTGCGCGGGGGTCAGGTTCGCCAGGTCGATCACCTGCCGCCCCGCGCCATCCGCCGTGCCGAAGCCGCCAGCCGCGCCGAAGATCACATAGGCCTCGCCGGCCAGGCCGCCGCCATCGTTGCCGAGAGGTGCACCGACGATCAGGTCGGCGAAGCCATCGCCGTTGATATCCCCCGCCGAGGATACGCTCTCGCCCACCTTTTGGACGTTCTGGTCGCCCCGGATGAGGAAACCCTGGGCAGCGGTCAGCGTCGTCAGGTCGATCACCTGCCGTCCGGTGCCATCCACCGCGCCGAAGCCGCTGGCCGTGCCGAAGACCACATAGGCCTCGCCGGCCAGGTTGCCGCCATCGTCGCCATTGTAGGCGCCGACGATCATGTCGGCGAAACCGTCGCCGTTCACGTCGCCGGCCGAGGCGACGCTGATGCCCGCGAAGTCGCCCGGCGCGTCGCCCTGGATGATGAAGCCTTGCGCGGCGGTCAGCGTCGTCAGGTCGATTACAGCGCGATCGACAGCACCCGTGATCGTGACCGTGATCGTCTGGCTGGCGGAAGTGTCAGCTGAGGTGACCGTCAACGCATCCGTCAGCGTCTCGTCCATCTGCAGCGCCTGCACCGCCGCCAGCGTGTTATCCAGCGTGTAGGTCCAGGCGCCTGTCGTCGCATCAAAGGTGAACGTCCCGTACAGGCCCGCCAGCGACGCCGGTGTCGCGAACACGTTTTCACCTGTATCGACATCACTGACTTGCAGCGTGCCGGACACCACGATCCCTGAATCCTCAGTGACAGTACCCGAGGCATCGCCGCTGATGCTGGCGGCGTCATTGGCGCCGGTCACCGTGACGGTGATGGCCTGGCTGGCGGTGCCGTCGGCGGAGGTGACGGTGAGGCTGTCGGTGACGATCTGCCCGTCACTCAGGGCCTGGGTCGCCGGGCGCGTATTGTCGAGGGCGTAGCTCCAGGCACCGCTCGTGGCATCGAACGCGAAGGTGCCGTAGGTGCCGGCAAGCGACGCGGGCGTGCGGAACACCGCCTCGCCGGCGTCGACATCGGCGATGTCGAGGTCGCCGGAGATCGTATCGGTGCTGCCCTCGGTCAGGGCGCCCGATGCGCTGCCGCTGATCGTCGCCCCGGCGTCGATACCCGTGACGGTGACGGTGATGGCCTGGCTGGCGGTGCCATCGGCGGAGGTGACGGTG
>NZ_JBHYDM010000012.1:0-157580 GCF_051860665.1 Falsiroseomonas sp. | reverse complement strand
CCATGAGCGGTCGAACATGGCCACCGGCGCCGCGTTCCTGCGAAGCGCCCTGGCCGCCTTCCCCTACAGGCTTCGCGTCGTGCTCACCGACAACGGCATCGCCTTCGCCGACGCGCCGCGGAACCGCGGCGGCTGGACCGCCCAGTTCCGCGGCCACAGCTTCGACCGCGTCTGCCGCGAGCATGGCATCGAACACCGCCTCACCAAGCCCTACCACCCCTGGACCAACGGCCAGGCGGAGCGGATGCATCGAACCGTCAAGGACGCCACCATCAAGGCCTTCCACTATCCCGGCCTCGACGCCCTCGAAGCGCACGTCCTGGTATTCGTCCGGGCGCATAACTTCGCCAAGCACCTCAAGGCGCTCCGATGGCGTACGCCCTTCCAGACCATCTGCGACGCATGGGCAAAAGACTCGTCGCCTTTCACCATCAACCCGCACCACCTCATCCCGGGACCAAACACCTAGAAGCGAGCCATGGCGGGCCATGGACAGTTCTGCGCGGTCGCGCGCGCGCATGAGGCGGTGGGCGGCCGCTGGACGCTGCTGGTGGTGCGGGAATTGCTCTCCGGCGCGCGGCGGTTCAACGACATCCGCCGCGGCATCCCGCGCATCTCCCGCACCATGCTGGCGGAGCGGCTGGAGGCGCTGCAGGCGCTGGGTTGCGTCGCGCGGCAGGCGGATGGCTATGCGCTGACCGGATCCGGCCTGGAACTGGCGCCGGTGATCGCCGCCCTGGGGCAGTGGGGCCAGCGCCGGCTGGTGCGGGACACGCAGGCCGAGGATCTGGACCTGGAGCCGGTGCTGATCGACATGCAGCGCCGCGTGCGGCCGGAGGCCCTGCCGCCGCAGCCGCTGGTGCTGCGCCTGGACCTCGCCGGCCACCCGCCGCGCTTCCTGCTGCTGGGTGCGCGGGAGGTGGCGTTGTGCCGCCGCAATCCGGGCTTCCCCGAGCCGCTGCGCCTGCACGGGCCGCTGCCGGCGCTGGCCGCCTGGTGGCGCGGCGATACCAGCTTCGCCGCGGCGCAGCGCATGGGCCTGGCGCTGGAGGGGCCGCGCGGGCTGGTACGCGCCTTCCCCGGCTGGTTCGCGCGCTATGCCTTCGCCGAGGTGGCGCCCGCCTGACCGGCGGTCCGGATTCCGGACCCCCGGCGCGGCCGCCCCTGCGGCATCAGGCGGGCGGAGGTGCCGCCATGCCCATCGAGACCATCCTCGCCCTCGGCCTGTTTGCCGTGATCAGCTCCCTGGGACCGGGTCCCAGCAATTTCCTGCTGCTGGCCTCGGGCGCCAATTTCGGCTTCCGGCGCACGCTGCCGCAGCTTCTCGGCGTCAGCGCCGGGCTCTGCACGGTGATGCTGGGGGTGGGCGCCGGGCTCGGCCTGCTGCTGGCCGCGGTGCCGGCGCTGGGGCTGGCGGTGAAGCTGGCCGGCGCCGCATGGCTGCTGCGCCTGGCCTGGCGGATCGGCACGGCACGGGCCATGGGCGGCGCCGGGCAGGCGCCGGCGCGGCCGATCGGCTTCCTCGAATCGGCCGGATTCCAGTGGATGAACCCCAAGGCCTGGCTCGCCGCGGTGACCGCCATGGCGATCTACACCCAGCCCGATTCGCCGGTGCTATCCGTGCTGGTGGTCAGCCTGGCGGTCGCGCTGGGCGTGCTGCCGAGCCTGATTCTCTGGGCCGGCATGGGGGTCGCGCTGCGCGACCTGCTGTCCGATCCCCGCTGGCTGCGGCGCTTCAACATCGGCATGGCGCTGCTGCTGGTGGCCTCGCTGCTGCCGCTGGTCCGGTGAGGCGCTATTTGCGCCGGGTCAGGGCCAGCACAAGCACGATCGCGGCGATGATCACCACCGCGACCATGCCCTCGATGACCGCGAAATTCGGCGCATCGCGCGCCACGAAAAGGGCGGTGATGGCGCCGGCGGCGACCAGCAATCCGCGCAGCAACAGGCTCATCCCTGCTCTCCTTCCCGGCGCCTGGCTTCCAGCGTGTCGATCCGCTCCAGCGCACGGCGCAGCATATCGGTGATCTCGGCCAATTGCTGTTCCCGCAGCAGGTCCACCTTCTCATGCAGCAGGGTGATGTCGGCCTCGGCGCGCAGGTTCACCTGGTAGTCGGCCACCGACCGGTCGCGGTCGAGCTCGGACTGCCGGTTCTGGCTCATCATGATGATGGGCGCGGTATAGGCGGCCTGGAAGGACAGGACGAGGTTGAGCAGGATGAAGGGGTAGGGGTCCCAGGCCTCGGTCCCGATCAGCGCATTGGCCAGGATCCAGGCGGCCAGCAGCCCGGACTGGATCAGGATGAAGCGCCAGGACCCGACGCGCGCGGCCACCGCATCGGCCAGCCGGTCAGCCAGGCGGAGCGGGACCGGCGCCTTGCCCCGGCGCTGCTTGGCGCGGGCGATGGTGCGGCGGATATGCGTGGGATGGGACATGCGGGGTGATCCTGGAGCCGGCGGGACTCTACACCCGCCGCGCCCGGCCTGCCCTGCGCCCTCTGCAGGTCAGTGGCTGAAGCGGTGCGTGCCGCCATCCACATGCACCACCTGGCCGGTGATGTAGCGGGCGCGGGGAGAACACAGGAAGGTCACCAGCACGCCGAGGTCGTCCGGCTCCCCGATGAAGCCGACCGGCACCTCCTTCGCCGCCCATTCCTGGCGGGCTGCCTCATTCGGCAGGATGCGGGCGTCGATCTGCTCCGACCGCAGGCGGCCGGGGGGCACGCAGTTCACCGTGATGCCGTCCCGGCCGAGCTGGCGGGACAGCGCCTTGGCCCAGATATGCACGGCGCCGTTCGGGGCATTGGCGGCGTTGATGATATGCGGCTCGTCGCTGCCGGTGATGTTCACGATGCGGCCGAATTTTCCCGCCTGCATCGCCGGGATCAGCGCATGGGCCATGCGGCGGCCGGCGTGGAAGTTGATCTCCATCGATTCCTGCCAGACCTCCTCCGGCCCCAGATCCGTCTGCGGGCGGCTGCCGCCGGCATTGTTCACCAGGATGTCGCAGCCGCCGAAGCGGGCGAGCACGGCATCCCGCGTGCGTTCGGCGGCGGTCGGGTCGGTCACATCCTCGGCCAGCAGCAGCGCCTCGGCGGAGGCGGGCAGGGTGGCGGCGGAGTCCTCCAGCCGGTTCATGCGCCGGGCGAGCAAGGCGAGCTTGCAGCCTTCCTCGGCCAGCAGGCGCGCGATGCTGCGGCCGAGGCCGGCGGAGGCGCCGGTGACGAGGGCGATCTTGCCGGCCAGTTGCAGGTCCATGCGGGCGACTCCATGCGGTTCCGCGCGCCAGGGTGCGTCGCGGGCCACGCAAGCGAAAGGGGCCGCCCCTTGCGGAGCGGCCCCTTCCTGGATCCTGTGGCTTCGGCGGCGTCAGCCGCCCTCGGCCATGGCCTTTTCCTTGCCGGCCCGCAGGTTGGGCAGCAGCATGGCCAGCAGCGCGATGGCGGCGATGCCGAGCATGGAGGCGGAGATCGGCCGCTCGATGAAGACCATCACATCGCCGCGGGACAGCAGCATGGCGCGGCGGAGGTGCTCCTCCATCATCGGGCCGAGCACGAAGCCGATCAGCAGCGGCGCGCCTTCCAGCTTCAGCTTGGAGCAGAGGTAGCCGAAGAGGCCGAACAGCACCATCAGGTAGACGTCGAAGACGTTGTTGTTGATGGAGTAGATGCCGATGGCGCAGAACACCATGATCGCCGGGTAGAGGTGGCGATACGGCACTTCCAGCAGCTTCACCCACATGCCGATCATCGGCAGGTTGATGACCAGCAGCATCAGGTTGCCGACCCACATGGAGCAGATCAG
The DNA here is from genome assembly GCF_051860665.1 of Falsiroseomonas sp. Classification (GTDB taxonomy): domain Bacteria; phylum Pseudomonadota; class Alphaproteobacteria; order Acetobacterales; family Acetobacteraceae; genus Falsiroseomonas. Next base: position 153,776 of record NZ_JBHYDM010000012.1, on the reverse strand, counting down.
GCCCCAGAACAGGTCCGGCTGGGCTTCCACCATGCGGGGGCCCGGCTGGATGCCCTGGATGATCAGCGCGCCGACCATCAGCGCCATCACGGCATTCGCCGGGATGCCCAGCGTCAGCAGCGGGATGAAGCTGGACTGCGCGGAGGCGTTGTTCGCGGCCTCCGGGCCGGCCACGCCCTCGATCGCACCGGTGCCGAACAGGTGGCGGTTCCGCGAGACCTTCCGCTCCAGCATGTAGGAGCCGAAGGAGGCGAGGGAGGCGCCGCCGCCCGGCAGGATGCCGAGCACGGTGCCGAGCACGGTGCCGCGCAGCACGGAGGGGACGGCGCGGCTGAATTCCTCGCGCGTCAGGTACAGGCTGCCGACCTTGTGGGTCAGCACGTTGCGCGATTCCGGGCGCTCCAGGTTCAGGATGATCTCGGCGATGCCGAACATGCCCATGGCGATGGCGACGAAGCCGACGCCGTCGGAGAGTTCCGGAATGCCGAAGGTGAAGCGCTGCTGGCCGGTCTGCACGTCCGTGCCGACCAGGCCGAGGCCGACGCCCAGCACCACCATGCCGATGCCCTTGACGATGGAGCCCTGCGCCAGCACCGCCGAGATGACCAGGCCGAGGAACATCAGGGAGAAGTAGTCGGCCGGGCCGAAGGACAGGGCGACGGAGGTGAGCAGCGGGCCGGAGGCGGCGACGACGATGGTGGCGACGGAGCCGGCGAAGAAGCTGCCGAGCGCCGCGGTGGCCAGCGCCGCGCCGGCGCGGCCGTTGCGGGCCATCTTGTAGCCCTCGATCACCGTCACCACCGAACTGACCTCACCGGGCAGGTTCAGCAGGATGGCGGTGGTCGAGCCGCCGTACTGCGCGCCGTAGTAGATGCCGGCGAGCATGATGATGGCGGTGGTCGGCGACATGCCGAAGGTGATCGGCAGCAGCAGCGAGATGGTGGCCACCGGGCCGATGCCCGGCAGCACGCCGATCGCCGTGCCGATGAAGGCGCCCAGCAGCGCGAAGATCAGGTTCTCGAAGCTGAAGGCGACGCTGAACCCGAGGGCGAGGTTCGTGAGCAGGGTTTCCATGGATCGTTATCCCTCAGGGCGCGAAATAGGTCGGCCAGACCGGAATGCGGATATCCAGCCAGTAGATGAAGACCAGCCAGCATAGCGCGACGAGGAAGGCGGCGAGCCCCAGCACACCGAGCGGTTTGTGCGTTCGATCCGCGAAGCTTGAGATGCCGATGGTCACCGCCAGGGTCAGGATCAGGCCGGCCTTCTCCAGGATCAGGCCGAAGACGCAGATGGCGGCCAGGATCAGGAACAGTTCGCGCCACGCCCAGCGCTCCAGCGGGTCCGGGCCGCTGAACAGCGCCATGCCCAGCACGATCACGCTGAGGAACAGAAGCAGCCCGAAGGCCAGCATCGGCATATAGCCGGGGCCCATCCGGCGTGCGGTGCCCAGCGTGTGGTCCAGGTTGAGCCACAGGCCCGCGACGGCGAAAGCCAGGAGTACCAGCCCCGCCGCCAGGTCTTTCGCGTTGATCTTCATCCGCACCTCGTTGCTGCCCGCCCCGCCGCGGGGACAAGTCTTGTTTGTCAACCTGGCGCCGCGGCCCTGGGGCCACCGCACCGTCTCCTTGGCCGCCCCGCCACCAGCCCCTGGCCGGCGATCGGGTGCGAAATCCGCCGGACACGACGAACCGCCGGCTTTCGCCGGCGGCCTGGTCCCTGCGAACCCTAGTCATCCGCGACGTCCTCGCCAACAGCGGGATGTCCGGACATTCCCCTAAAACATTACATTACGTTCATCATCCGGCCGTGGCACCGGAAGCACGCACCACCGGCGCCCAGCGGGCCACCTCCTCCGCCACGAAGGCGGTGAACTGGGCCGGGGTCATGTCGCCCGGCGTGCCGCCCATCTCGGCGAAGCGCTGCCGGCTTTCGGGGGTGGCGATCACCGCCATGATCTCCCGGTGCAGGCGCTCGACCACCGCCGGCGGCATGCCGGCGGGGCCGGAGAGCGCGAACCAGGAGGTGCTGGACAGGTCGAAGCCCTGCTCCCGGAAGGTGGGCACGTCCGGGAAGGCCGGGTGGCGCTCCGCGCTGCTGATGGCGATGGCGCGCACGCTGCCCTGGCGGATATGGCCTGCGGCGGAGGGCAGGCTGTCCGACATCATCGGCACCTGGCCCGCGATCACCGCCGTCATCGCCGGGCCGGCGCCGCGGAAGGGGATGTGGGTATGCTCAATGCCGGCGAGGTCGCAGAAGCGCACCAGCATCAGGTGGTTGGAGGAGCCGGCGCCGGAGGAGGCCATGTCGAGCCCGCCCCGCTTCGCCTTCGCCGCGCGCACCAGGTCCGCCAGGTTGGCGATCTCGCTGCGCGGATTCACCACCCAGACGGAGGGGTTGGTGATGACCATGGCGATATGGGTGAAGGACCGCACCGGGTCGTAGCGCAGATTGCCGTAGAGCGCGGGGCTGATGGCATGGCTGGCGATATTGCTCATCACCAGGGTCTGGCCATCGGGCGCGGCATCGGCCACCGCCTGGCTGCCCGTGGTGGCACCGGCGCCGGGCCGGTTCTCCACCACCACCGGCACGCCGAGCCGCTGCGCGAGGCCATCGGCCACCAGGCGGGCGGAAAGATCGGTGCTGCCGCCGGGCGCGAAGGGAACGACAAGACGGATGGGGCCGGAGGGGAAGCCCTGCGCGCGCGACAGGCGCGGCGCGGCCAGCAGCGCCACGCTGGCGAGGGTGCCGGTGGCAATGGCGCGGCGCGTCAAACGTCCCGTCATGGATGTTCCCCCTTGAAGTTGGCGAGCCTATGGCACGAGGCTTCCGGACCCGGCAAGCCGGGTGCTTTGTAATGAAGACATCTTCACCTACCATGTTGCGACGAAAATTGCGTGGAGCGAGGGTGCATGCGCATCAATGATCCGGAGCGGCTGATCCGGGACGAGGCCGCGCGAATCGCGCCAGGACTGGTCGCGATCCGGCGAGACCTGCACGCGCATCCCGAACTGGCCTTCGAGGAGACACGCACCGCGGGCATTGTCGCTGCGGAACTCGCGCGCCTTGGCATTCCGCATCGCACCGGCGTGGGCGGCACCGGCGTGGTCGGCACCATCGCCGGCGGGCGTCCCGGCCCCACGCTGGCGATTCGCGCCGACATGGACGCGCTGCCGATCCATGAGGAGACGGGTCTCGATTTCGCCAGCCGCAACAACGGGAAAATGCATGCCTGCGGGCATGACATCCACACCGCGACGCTGCTCGGCGTTGCTTCGATCCTGAAGGATCTCGCGCCCATGCTGGCGGGCCGCGTGCAGCTGATCTTCCAGCCGGCGGAGGAAGTGCTGCAGGGCGCGGCCGCGATGATCGCCGATGGCGCGGCGGAGGGGATCGATCTCGCGCTCGGCTTCCACAACCAGCCCGACCTGCCGGTGGGCCGCTTCGGTTTTGCACGCGGCGCCTGCCTTGCCGCCTCCGACCGCTTCGACCTCGTCATCCGCGGCAAGTCCGGCCATGCGGCGCACCCTTATGCCGCCGTCGATCCCATCGTCGCCGCCAGCGCCTTCGTCGGCCAGGTGCAGACGGTGGTGAGCCGCGAGGTGAAGCCGCTGCACCCGGCCGTCGTCACCATCGGCGCCTTCCAGGGCGGCACCACCTACAACATCATTCCCGAACGCGTGCATCTGAAAGGCACGGTGCGCACGCTGCACGAGGCTGCGCGCAATACGGCGGAGGCCGCGATCCGCCGGCTGGCGGAAGGGCTGCAGACGGCGATGCGCGTGGAATGCGCGCTCGACTACCAGCGCATGGTGCCGCCGCTGGTGAACGAGGAGCGCGTCATGGCGCCCGTGCTTGCCGCCGTGCGCGCGCAATTCGGCGAGGTGATCGACGAGGGCGAGGCCTCCATGGGCTCCGAGGATTTTTCGGAGTTCGCGGCGCGCGCGCCGTCCTTCCATCTGCGCATCGGCAGCGGCGCGCCGGGGCGCGACGACCGGCTGCACAATGCCTTCTATCAACCGGACGAAGGCTGCATCGGCAACGGCGTGCAGGCCCTGGCGCGCGCGACGCTGGAGATCCTGGCATGAGGATCTGCGTCTATGGCGCCGGCGCGATCGGCGGGCATATCGCCGGGCGTCTCGCGCGCGGCGGGGCGGAGGTCTCGCTCGTCGCGCGCGGTGCGCATCTCGCCGCGATCCAGGCGAATGGCCTGACGGTGCAGGCGCATGACGGCACGCATCACAGCCGCCCGAAGGCGAGCGCCGATCCGCGCGAGCTCGGGCCGCAGGATGCGGTGATCGTCACGGTGAAGGCGCCGGCGCTGCCCGATGTCGCGGCCGGCATCGCGCCGCTGCTGGGCGAGAAGACCGCCGTCGCCTTCGTCATGAACGGCATTCCCTGGTGGTATTTCCTCGGGCATGAAGGCCCGCATCGCGACATGCGGCTGCCCGCCGTGGATCCTGGTGGCGCGCTGGAGAAGGCGGTGGGTCTCGCGCGCACCATCGGCGGCGTCGTCTATTCGGCGAGCGAGGTCGTCTCACCCGGCGTCGTGCATTCGGAACACGGCAATATCCGCGTCATCCTCGGCGAACCCGATGGCCGCATCAGCGACCGCGCCAAGGCGATTTCCGCCGTGCTGGAAGCGGGCGGCATGCCATCCCCGGTCACGCCCGAGATCCGCATGGAGCTCTGGGCCAAGCTGCTCGGCAATCTCGGCAATGGGCCGATCTGCGTGCTGACGCGCCGCGGCGTGCGCGACAGCTTTGCCGATCCGCTGCTGCGGGACGCCGCGCGGCGCAGCGCGCAGGAGGGGCAGGCGATCGCCGCAGCCCTCGGCGTCACGCTGCCGGATTCGCATGTGGAGCGCGTGGCGGCGGCCAATATGGCGCACAAGCCCTCCATCCTGCAGGACCTCGAGCTCGGCCGGCCGATGGAGATCGAGAGCCTGTTCGCCACGCCGCTGCATCTGGCGCGGCTGACGAACACGCCGACGCCGCAGCTCGACCTGCTGGTGGCGATGGTGAAACAGGCAGCGCGGGCCGCGGGGCTTTATCCGGACATCGCCTGACGCGGCATCTCCGCCTGGCCCAGCACCCAGCCCTCCCAGCGGCGGATCCAAGGATCGTCCGGGATATGGTCGGGCCGGGCGCCGTCGAGCACGGCGATGAGCGCCAGCAGGCCGAGCACGCAGTCCAGCCGGTCCTCGCCCGCCGCATCGGTGCCAAAGCCATCGGCGATGGCGGTGGCCAGTGCGGGGGAGGGCGCGATGCGGAGCCGCGCCATGGCCGCGCGCAAGGCCTCCGCCATCGCGCGCCGCGGCGCCTGCACCCGCTTGCTGCCCGCCAGCTTCAGGCCGAGCTGGCGCAGCGCCTCCGCCGGATAGACCTCGGCCAGCACGGCGCGGCCCGGGGCCAGCAGCCCGTGCAGCGGGCCGGCGAAGGGCCAGAGCGAGATCGGCGCGCCGGCGGCCAGCGCCGGGACGATCCAGTCGCGCCAGGCGGCGATGGCGGCCTTGCCGGACTGGTTGGCGCCCAGCGTCCAGAAGACCGGCGCGCCCGCTGGCCGTAGCGCCGTCGCCCGGTCGCAGAGGCGGGAGAGGGAGGTTGCACCGGGCAGGCCGAGCGCCGCCGCATGCGCCGCCCGCGTCATCCCCTTGATGCCCCGCGCCGGATAGAACGGCTTTGCGGCGGAAACCTCGTCCAGCGTCGCGGCGACGCGGAAGAATTCCGGGTCGCGCGTCAGCCCGGCCAGGAAGGTCGGAAAATCCGGCTCCGGCCGCCCCATGGCCCAATCCCGCGGCACACCGAGCGGCAGGTCGAGGCCCAGCGCCACCGGCCTTCCACCGGCCAGCAAACTGGGCAGCAGTTGCGCCGTCTCGCCCACCAGGCGTGGCGCCTTGGCCCGCCAGGTGCCGCCCTGGCGTTCGGCCAGCGCCATCCAGCGCTTGCCCGGCGCCATGCTCCAATCCGCATGGGCTGCGATCATTGTCCCGGTTTCGCTTCCATGGCGGCCGGCCCGTCATGCCATAGTGGCCGCGGGCAGGGGAGGTTTCGGGCAGATGGAACTGGCTGGCGGGTCATCAATCCGGGGCCAGGATGCCCTGCATCCGGACGGGCAGTATTCGGCGCTGTCAAAATGGTTTCACTGGCTGACGGTGCCGCTGCTTTTCGCGGCCTTGGCCACTGGCCTGGTCATCCGCTTCATGAAGGATGACGCCAAGATGCCCTTCTATGCGCTGCATGAAAGCCTCGGCCTGCTGATCCTGGCGCTGGCCCTGGCGCGCCTCGGCTGGCGTGCCCTCAGCCCGGCGCCGGCCCTGCCAGGGCATGTGCCGGAGGCGCAGCGCCGCGCGGCGGCGCTGGTGCATCACGCGCTTTATGCGGCGCTGGTCCTGCAGCCGCTGCTCGGCTTCCTGACCACCAATGCCTATGGCTTCCCGTTGCAGGGGCAGACCGCCTTCCTCGGCTTCATCGACCTGCCGAAGTTCATGGAAGCCGCGCCTGGCCTCGCCGGGGTGCTGCATTGGGGCCACAGCCTGCTGGGCTGGGCCTTCCCGCTGCTGCTCGCCGCCCATATCGGCGGCGCCGTCTATCACCACGCCATCCGCCGCGACGGCACGCTGCTGCGGATGCTGTGAGGCGCCCCTACTTCAGCGGCTTGTGCGCCCGGTCCAGGATGCGGCCGAACCAGCCCTTCTTCTCGGGCTCCTTCTTCTCGGCCTCGGCCAGCCGGGCGGCGGCGGCCTCCTCGGCGCGCCGCAGGCGCTCCTTCTCCGCGAGCCACTTGTCGAGGCTCATCCCGGCCTTGGCGGCGCGCTTCGCCTCATAGGCGCGCTGGCCCTCGGTCAGGGCTGCCGGCGGCGTGGCCTTGGCGGGCTGCGGTCTCGGGGGGCTCTTTTCCGAAGGCTTCGCCATGCGCGATCTCTCCATCCGCCGCGTCAATGGCGCGGCGGCGGCGGCTCCGCAAGATGCGCGCTGCGCCGCCCGACCGGGGCGCACCCTTGCGCCGCCCCTCGGCTGGGCCGAAACTCGCGGCATGGATCCGAAGGTCAAGGCAGGCATCTGGGTTTCGATGGCCCTGCGGCTGTCCGATATCGCCGGCCGCTCCGGCGCCGTTCTGCGCAAGGGCGACCCGGACAGCGGCGGCATTTTGTGCGTGCTGCGGGCGCGCGACCAGATGGTGGTGCTGTCCCAGGTGCGCGATGCGGAAGGCCGGCCGGCCTGGATGCGCGGCACCGGCACCGAACCGGTCGATGGCCCGACCGCCGATGCCTATGTCGAGCGCCAGGTGCGACGCGACCCGGATCTCTGGGTGGTCGAATTCGATGCGCCCGACCTCAAGCCGCCCTTCGAGGCCAGGCTGATCTGAGCCATTACTCCACCGTACCGAAGCAGCGATCCCCGGCATCGCCGAGGCCGGGGACGATGAAGCCGCGATGGTCCAGCTTCTCATCCAGCGAGGCCGTGTAGATCGGCACATCCGGATGCGCGGCGGAAAGCTTCGCCACACCCTCCGGCGCCGCCACCACGCAGACGAAGCGCAGGCTGGGCGCCCCGGCCTCCTTCACCCGCTGCACGGCGGCCACCGCGCTGCCCCCGGTGGCCAGCATGGGGTCGAACAGGATGGCGCCGCGGGTGCGCACCTCAGGCGGCATGCGAAGCATGTACTGGCTGGGCTTCAGCGTATGCTCGTCCCGCACCAGGCCGACATGGCCCACGGGGGCCTCCGGCAGCACCTGCATGCCGCCCTCCATCAGCCCGAGCCCGGCGCGCAGCACCGCCACCAGCACCGGCTCCGGCGCCGCCAGAACCTCGTGATCCATCTCCATCAGCGGCGTCGTGATGCGCGCGCTGCGGCGGGGCAGGCCGCGCGTGGCCTCCAGCGTCAGGATGGCGCCGATCTCGGCCAGCAGCCGGCGGAAGCGGGGGGAGGGGGTGGCGGCATCGCGCAGCTCCGCCAGGCGATGGGTGAGCAGCGCGTGGTCGACGACATGCAGGGTCATGGGGTGCATCCCGGGGCGAAGGGGGACATCAAGCGGGCAGGCGCAGCGTGTCGCCCAGCCGGATCATGCCCGGCCGCGCCGCCGCCGCATACATGCCCAGGCGGTTGTCGAAATGCTGGGCCACGCTGCGCAGCACGCGCGCATCCCGCGCCGCGGTCTCCGGGCAGATGGTCACCATGGCGCAGCGCGGCGCGCCCTCGGCCAGCAGCAGCCGGGCGCCGCCGCTGAATTCCAGCACCTGGCCGGCCCAGTCGCTGTCCGGCGCCTCGCTCTCCACCAGGATATTGATGCGGAAGCGCCGCGCATCCAGCGCCGCGCCATGCACGGCATCGAGCCGCGCCAGGCTGCGCGTGGTGATGATGGAGACCGGCATGGAATCGAAGACCCCGCGGCCGACATGGATCAGGGCGGAATCCCGGCCCGAGTCCGCCGAGAGACGCGTCGCCAGCTCCGGCGCCCGCAGGTCGAAGACCGCGCCATCCGGCGCCACCACCTCCACCGCCGAGCGCCGCGGATCCTCCGGCTGCAGGAAGCGCGGGCGATAGCGGACGATGTCGGGCAGCTCCCGCCCCGTCAGCCAGGGGAAGTGGCCATGATGGCCCTGCTGCACGAAGCCGTATTCCCGGTCCCCCCGCAGCCCGGTCCAGAGCAGCTCCGCCGCCGGCAGCGCCTCCCCGGCCATGGATTTCACCGGGAAGCGGGCGAGGCCCACGACCGTGCCAAGGACCTGGCTCATCGCGGCGCCGCCGCGCTGCCCGTCGGCGCCGGCTCCAGCCGCAGCTCGATCCGCCGGTTGCGCGCCAGCGCCTCCGGCGTCTCGCTATCCTCCAGCGGCTGGGTATCGCCGAAGGCCACCGCGGCGACGCGATTGGCGGGCAACCCGCTGTCGATCAGCAGCCGCGCCACCGCAATGGCCCGCGCCGCCGACAATTCCCAGTTGCTGGCAAACCGCCCGCCGGCCCGGATCGGGCTGCGATCGGCATGGCCATCCACGCGCAGGATCCAGCCCAGGTCGCGCGGGAACTGCCGGGCCAGGTCCAGCAGCACCTGGCCGATATCGCGGATCTGCTGCTGCCCGGCCGGCGACATCTCCGCCGAGCCCACCGGGAAGAGCACCTCCGACTGGAAGACGAAGCGGTCGCCAACGATGCGCACCTCCGGCCGATCGCCCAGCACCTGGCGCAGCCGGCCGAAGAAGTCGGAGCGATAGCGCTGCAGCTCCTCCACCCGCGCCGCCAGGGCCACGTTCAACCGCTGGCCGAGCGCCACGATCTGCGCATCCTTGTCGCGCCCCGCATCCTCCGCCGCATCCAGCGCGGCCGCCACGCGGGACAATTCGCTGCGCAGCGCCTCCAGCTGCCGGGTCAGCAGCGCCACCTGCACGCGGGCGCTTTCGGACAGCCTGCCATATTCGCCGGCCTGGGCCTCCGCCGCCGCGCGCCGACGCTCCTCCTCCGCCGCCCTTCGCCCGGCCTCCGTCGCCAGTTGCGTCGCCGCCGCGCGGCCCTGCTCCGCCTGCGCCGCGCGTGCATTGGCCTGGCCCAGCAGCTCCAGCGCCTCCCGCCGCGCGGCATCCGCCGCGGCGCGCTGCTGCGCCTCATCCCCCGCCCGCGCCAGGGCCTGCTCCGCCTGGCGCTCCAGCTGCGCGCGCAGCGCCTCCAGCCCCTGGATCTGCGTGGTCAGCCGGGCGATGTCGGACAGCCGCGCCTGGATCGTCGCGCGATCCGCCGTCACCGTCTGGTCCAGCCGCGCCGCCTCCGCCCGCAGCGCCGCGACATCCCGCCGCGCCGCCTCCAGGCTCGCCCGCGCCTCGGCCAGCTGCGCAGCCAGCGCCTGCGCCTCACGCTGCGCGTCCTGGCTGGCCGCGCGCTCCGCCGTCAGGCTTCGCGACAGCCCCTGCACATCCCGCTGCGCCGCCTGCAGGCTGGCCCGCGCCGAGGCCAGCTCCCGCGCCAGGCCCTCGGCCTCCGCCCGCCTTGCCTCCAGCTGCTGGGCCGTCAGCGCCCGCAACTCCGCCAGCTCCCGCTCCGTCGCCACCCGCGCGGCCTGCGTCTCCGCCAGGCCACGCTCCGCCGTGCCACGCGCCGCCCGCTCGCCGGCCAGATCCCGGCCCAAGGCCTGCACCTCGCCCCGCGCCACATCCAGGTCCCGGCGCACCGCCTCCAGCGCCGCACGCTCCGCCGCCAGCAGGCGCTGCGCATCGGTCAGCGTGCGCACCGTGCGCGCGGTATCCCCGCCCGCCGCCTCGGCCCGCGCCTGGGCCTCCGCCAGCCGCCCCTCCAGCTCCGCAATCCGCGCCGAACCGTCGCGCGCCGACAACTCCAGATCCGCCAGCCGGGCCGAAAGCCGGGACCGCTCGCCCCGCGCCGCATCCCGCTCCCCGACCAGCCGATCGCGCTCCTCCCGCAACCCCGACAAACCCGCCAAGGCCGAATCCCGCGCCGCGATCGCCGTCCGCAACTCGTCGCTCACCCGCCCCAGCGAGGCGCGCAACTCCTCCGCCTGGCCACGCTCCAGCGACAACAACTCCGACAACTCACTGACCTGCCGGTTCAACCGATCCAAAGCCCTGTCCCGCGACGACAAGGCGACCGACAAAAACCCCTGCCCCAGAACAAACACCAACAGCACAAAGATGATGACCATGAGCAAGGTGGACAACGCATCCACATACCCCGGCCAAGCATCCAACCCCCCCCCACCCCGCCGCCTGCGCCCCCCCATCGCCATGGCGCTAGGACCGCTGCGGGGAGAGGGTTGAGGTCGCTCGGGTGGTCTGCAGGGGGCGCTGCCCCCTGCACCCCCGCCAAAGGGACAGTGGTCCCTTTGGAATCCCGTTAAGGGGCAGGAGGGAGGAGGGGCTCAGCGGGCGCGCGGACGAAGCGGCACCGCCGGCCCCTCCTCCCTCCTGCCCCTCATCCATGAGTTCGAAGGGGCCACTGCCCCTTCGCGGGAGGGTGCAGGGAGGGCGGAGCCCTCCTTGCAAACCACCCGCGCCAACCTCCCCCCTCATCGCGGCGGTTCTTCCGCCAGGGCGGCGATGGTGCGGGCGAGGATTTTGATTTCGTTGCGGATTTCGGTGGTGGCTTGCATGCGGCCCTGGGTCATTTCTTCCAGGATTCGGGCCAGGTAGAGTTCCTGGTTGCGGATGTGGTTGCGGGAGGCGTCGTCGAGGGCGCCTTGGGCGTTGGTATCGGCCAGGCGGGCGAGGGTGGGGGCGAGCTGGGCCTGGCTTTCGGCCATGCGGGTCATCAGGACCTGGGAGGCACGCATCTGGTCGGCGAGGACGGAGAGGCGTTCGGTCAGCGTCATCAGGGCCTGGCTGGCCTGGGCGCGGCCTTCCTCCCCGCGGCTGATGGCGCGCTGGAGTTCTTCCATGTTCTCGGCGGATTGTTCGAGCAGCGCCTGGACGTAGGCGGGCATGGAGCCTTCGCCGTCGCCGCCGAGGGCGCCGGTGGACAGGCGCGTGGCGCCGGCCAGCCAGTCCTCGAGTTCGGAGTAGAAGCGGTTCTGCGCCTGTCCGGCGGTGAGGTCGAGGAAGCCGAGGACGAGCGCGCCGGCGAGGCCGAGCATGGAGGAGGAGAAGGCGATGGACATGCCGCGGAGTGGCTGGGCGAGGCCGGTCTTCAGCTGGTTGAACAGGGCGTTGATGTCGCCGGAGCCGATGGACATGCCGCCGATGACGTCGGAGACGGCGCTGATGGTCATCAGCAGCCCCCAGAAGGTGCCGAGCAGGCCGAGGAAGATCAGCAGGCCCGTGGCGTAGCGGGACAGTTCGCGGCTTTCGTCGAGGCGGGAGGAGATGCCGTCCAGCACGCTGCGCATCGCCATGGCCGAGAGCGAGAGGCGTTCGGAGCGCCGGCCGGCGAGCATGGAGGCCATGGCGGCGAGCAGGCGCGGCGGCTTGCGGGAGGGGGCGCCGGGGATCGGGTTGCGGAAGGCGTCCAGCCATTCGACCTCGGCGGTGAGGACGAGGACCTGGCGGATGTTCCAGGCGATGCCCAGCAGCAGCACCAGGGCGATGACGCCGTTCAGCATGGGATTGGCGGCGAAGGCGGTGGTGAGTTCGCCGGCCAGCAGCCCGACCAGCACCGCGACCGCCGCAAGGAAGGCGAGCATGCGCCAGAGGAAGACGGTCGGGTTGGTCATGCGGCTACCTCGTGTTCCGGGGTGTGCCCGGGGGGAGGATGTCCGCGGCATCCGCGGGCGGGTCCAGCAGGCCGAGGCCGCGGAGGTCGATGCGGGTGGGCTCCACCCCGGCGGCCACCAGGGCATCCCGCACGGCCATGGCGCGGGCCAGTGACAGCCGGCGGGCGATGGAGGCGTCGTTGGCCGGGCCGCTGGCCTGGGCTTCGATGGTGATGCGGCCCTGGGTCACGGTGGCGAGGTGCGGGGCGAGGCTGGCGATGGTTTGGCGCGCGGTGGCGTCCAGCCTTGCCTCCCCGCGCGCGAAGCCGAGGCGCACGGCGCCGGCCGGGCCTTCGGGCCGTGCCGGGCCGGCCGCCATCGGGCTGGCGGAGGGCAGGAGCAGGGTGGCGAGGAGGGCGCGGCGCATCATTCTGCCGCGGAGGCTAAAGCAATCGTCCTGCGGTGGGAATCATCCGATCCGGATTTTGGCCCTGGTTTCAATATCTTCTCACGGACCCCGCCAGGTGGCGGCGGGGGCGGGTCAGCCGGCGGCGGCGGCGCGGTGGGCCTGGGCGGCGGCGATGCCTTCCGCCACCACCTCCCGCAGTTTCGGGTGCAGCGCCTGGTTGCCGCAGACCACGTCGCCGGTCTCGTAATGGGTTTCGCCGCCGGCGGGGTCGGAGAGGAAGCCGCCGGCCTCCTTCACGATGACCAGGCCGGCCGCGATGTCCCACTTGTTCAGGCCGAGTTCCCAGAAGCCGTCGTAGCGGCCGGCGGCGACCCAGGCGAGGTCCAGCGCCGCGGCGCCGAAGCGGCGGACGCCCGCCACCTGCGGCATGAGGCGCGCGAGGGTGGCGCTGAATTCGGCCTTGCGGGTGATCTTGGCGAAGGGGATGCCGGTGGCGAAGAGGGCGCTGCCCATGTCGCGGCGGGCGGAGACGCGCAGGCGCTTGTCGTTGAGATAGGCGCCCATGCCCTTCTCGGCCCAGAACATCTCGTTGCCGGCGGGGTTGTAGATGCAGCCGGCCATGAGTTCGGAGGTGTTCTCCCCGGTGCGCTTCTCGACGCCGACGGAGATCGCCCAGTGCGGGATGCCGTGCAGGAAGTTGGTGGTGCCGTCCAGCGGGTCGACCACCCAGCGCCATTCCCAGTCGTCATTGCCCGTCTGGCCGGATTCTTCCATCAGGAAGCCCCAGCCGGGCCGGGCGCGGGACAGTTCCTCGCGCAGCGTCTGCTCGGCGCGGAGGTCCGCCTGGCTGACGAAATCGCCGGCGCCCTTGGCGGTGACCTGCAGGGATTCGACATCCGCGAAGTCGCGCAGCAGCCGGCGGGCGGCCTTCTGCATCGCGGCCTGGAGGACCGACATGGCGGGGGAGAGGCGGGGCGAGACGGCCATGGGAGGAGCGATTCCGGAATGAATGAGCAGGTCTGGCGAGGCCCCCCTTACCCAACCCTCTCCCCCCGTTGGGGGGGGGAGGGCAGCGCAGGCTTGGCGCGCAGCGTCTAGCCGAAGCGGGTGAGGGGGGCTGCCCGCTGAAAAGGCGTGTTCGAACTCAGCTCTTGGCGCGCTCGTAGTAGGAACCGTCCTCGGTCTTCACCACGATCTTCTCGCCCACCGTGATGAAGGGCGGCACCATGGTCTTCACGCCGTTGGACAGCACGGCCGGCTTGTAGCTGCTGGTCGCCGTCTGGCCCTTCACCACCGGATCAGCCTCGACCACTTCGAGGGTCACCTGCTCCGGCAGGGTCATGGCGACGGGCTCGCCCTCGATCAGGCGCACGCCGACGGTCATGTTCTCGACCAGGAAGGGCAGGCGCTCACCCAGGATGTCCTTCGGCACCTGCGTCTGCTCATAGGTCTCCGGGTCCATCAGGACGATCATGTCGCCCTCGGCGTAGGAGTAGGTGAACTCCTTGTCCTCGGTCTGCAGCCGCTCGACGGTGTCTGCGGTGCGCCAGCGCTGGTCCTTCTTGGCGCCGGTCTTGATGTTCCGCATGTCCACCTGGATGATCGCGTTGCCCTTGCCCGGGATCATGATGTTCTGGCGGATGATGGTGTAGCGCTGGCCCTCGAACTCGATGACCATGCCGGCACGCATCTGGTTGGCCTGCATCTTCGCCATGGCGTTGCGTCGTCCTGAATGAGCGGTGGGGTGTCGTGAGGGGGCGCGGATACAACGGCGGGCGCCCAGGGGCAACCTTCAGCAGGCGATGGTGGCCAGGTGGCCGGCGCGGCCATAGGCCAGGATCGAACACTTAATAGGTCAATAGCTGACGCCGGACATTTGCTCGACCGGTGCAATCATCTAGTTTAGATGGTGGTGTCTGCAAAATTGCTTTTATATTCTAGGATTTCCATTTGCGTCCAAGCAAGCTTTTGACGTTATTATTAGGAGGCAAATGGTCCACGGTGACTCGTTTCGCTAGGTCAAGATTTAGCCACTCGGATGTGCTTGAAAGAAGCACCTCGAACAGGTCCAGTTGCTTCTGGGTGGCGCCCTTAGTTGTGCGCCATCTTACATAGAACAAAAACGACGGCTCAATGATGTAAAGAATGTCTTCTGCGGGGCGCCATTCAAGAAGTTCGAATCCTCTGCGCTCTTGGAATTTTTTGAGCGCGCCTAGTGTGGAGTTGAGGGATGCCTGCGGTGGGATGTCAGAGTTTGCGAGCTTAAGTTTCCCAAGCCGCTGATCAATTTCCATCCTGCTGAGCGAAAATTTAATGGGATCCAGTGTGAAGCATGCGAGAACAAGTTCATATGTCTTGTACTTTCTTGCGCCCTCACGTGGACCCTTGATAAGGGTCGAATAATATGACTCGAACTGGGTAAAACGATTTTTTGCCACTGTGTGCATGCTGCTACCTATCGTGGCGCGATCGAAAGCGATAGCCTTTCCTCGCACTTCATCGATATATTCGGCGGGCTCCGAAATGAGCATTTCCAAGCAAATTTGCTGAGTGACAAGCGGTAATCCCACAGATTCCATGGCGATGAAATTCTTAAGCTGGGGTGTGATTTTAATTTTTAGGTAGTCGAAACCTTGCGATATGATTTTCTCTAAATCTTCGACTGCCCAGCTTCCTACGTCGAACTGGGCAATTCGACCAACCAGATCTCGGTTGCTGTTAGCTATATCGACGGCTCTATGAGTGGTTCCTAATACAAGAACAGAGACCTCATTATCGACAAATCTCTTCCATTGTTGAAAAAGTACTACCTTCACTTCATCTGATAGATAATGAAAATCTTCAATAACCAGCACGTAGTTGGTGTGCTTGAGTGCCGGAATAAGAAGGTCTGGTCCGGGGCTGGCCAAAATCCGTCGCTTTACCTCCGACTCGCTCTTTTCCCCAGTGATGGTGCCTTTAATCCGCGCTGCCTTTTCTGCCAGCCATGCCCATCCCAGTTGCAGCGAGAGTTCAGCTTCGACCGAGCCTTTTGTAGAAGACGTAGTCTGCCTCGATTCGGCTCGCTCAAAATCGATGCCTTCCAAGGCATGTAGCCAAACGTCTTCTAGCTTAGTGTGCCGGTCGCACTGAACGATCAGCGGAATTTCGCCTCTCGAAGCCAGCACCTCTCGATACAGCGTTGTTTTGCCGGTTTTAGAGGGTCCGGTGAGAAGGCACAGCTGGCCAGCCTGCGCAAGAGCGAGCCGCAGTTTTCGTTCAAGATTGCCGCTGTCCCGTTTGACGTAGGTGACGGTCGGTTGGCCGACCGATTTGAAGACGTCAGCAAGGCGGAGAAGCTCGGTCATTTGGTTTCCCCAGGCATCTGGCAATTACGCCCCTCATCTCACTCCGTCAAAGTCTTTGTGGAGCGGGTTTGGGCTCGGGCTGAAATTGCTGAAGCTCGGCCCAATCGGTGCCTTCCCCCCGCCATGGGGCCTTTCCTGCACATAGGTCGGCCAGGCCAGCCCCGTCACCCGGAAGCGCAACTCCGAAAGGATCGCCCGCCCTTCCTCCGGCGGCACCGCGAAGCGCGCGGTGCCCGGCGCCGGGTCCAGCTGGTGCAGGTAATAGGGTTTCACTCGTCCGCGCAGCATCGCCCGGAACAGGTCTTCCAGGGCCGCGGCGGAATCATTCACGCCCCGCAGCAGCACGCTCTGCCCCAACAGCACCACCCCCGCGCCGGTCAGCCGCCGCAGCGCCGCCATGGCCTCCGCCGTGAACTCCCGCGCATGATTGGCGTGGACACATAGATACAGAGGCTTTTCAGCCGTCAGCGCGGAAGCCAGCGCCGCAGTCACCCGCCCCGGATCGGCCACCGGCACGCGGCTATGGATCCGCAGAATCTCGATATGCGGAATGGCCGCAAGCCGCTCCAGCAGCCAGGACAGGCGGCGCGGGCTCAGCATCAGCGGGTCGCCGCCCGTGAGAATCACCTCCCGCACCGCGGGCGTGCGCGCGAACCAGGCGAGCGCCGCTTCCAGCTGTTCCGTCGTCAGCAGCCCGCCATCCGGCCCCACCACCTCCCGCCGGAAGCAGAAGCGGCAATAGACCGGGCAGGCCAGCAGCGGCTTCAGCAGGGCGCGGTCGGGGTAGCGATGCACCACGCCGGGCACCGGGGTGAAGGGCGCATCCGCCGTCGGATCCTCGATCTCATGCGCCGCCGTCCGCAGCTCCGCCGGGTCCGGGATGTATTGCGCCGCGATCGGGTCGCGCGGATCGGCCGGGTCGATCAGCGCCGCCATGGCCGGCGTCACCGCGATGGCATAGCGCGCCTGCACCGCCTCGATCCCCGAAAGATCGGCCTCCGGGCGCAGCAGCCCGGCCTCCGCCAGGCTGGCGGCATCGCGCAGGGTGCGGGGATGGTTTCGGGCGGCGGCGGGATGGGGCATGGTCCGCGCTGCTAAACCCCAACCCCGGCGCAGCAACAAGGGGGAGTGCACCCATGCCCGAGGCTCCCATCCCCCCCCGCCATCCCTGGTCGCCCGATGTCCTGGCCGCCCGGCTGCCCTTCCTGCGCCGGCGCGCGGCCCTCACCGCCGCGGTGCGCGGCTTCTTCCAGTCGCGCGGCTATCTGGAGGTCGAGACCCCCTGCCTGGTCCCCGTGCCGGGGATGGAGGTGCATCTGCGCGGCTTTGCGACCGAATTCCGCCCGCATCTCGGCATCGGCCAGGACAGCACCCTCTGGCTGCGCACCTCGCCGGAGCTGGCCCTGAAGCGGCTGCTGGTGGGCGGCGCCGGCAAGGTCTTCGAGCTCGCCCGCGTCTGGCGGAATGGGGAGGCGAGCCCGCGCCACGCCCCGGAATTCACCATGCTGGAGTGGTATGCGCCGGGGCTCAGCCTGGCCGGGCTGATGGAGGAGACGGAGCTGCTGCTGCGCTCCGTCTGCCCCGGTGTCGTGGGCCATGGGGAGGCGACGGCCGATTTCGCGCTGCCCTTCGAACGCCTGACCATGGCCGAGGCTTTTGGCCGCCACTGCCGGGGCCTCGATATCCTGGGGACCGTCAATGCGCAGACCGGGGAGGGGGATGCCGCCGCCCTTCGCGCGAAAGCCCGCAAGGCTGGGCTGGAGATGCCGGAGACGGATAGCTGGGAGGACGGCTTCTTCCGCCTGGTGATGCGCCATATCGAGCCTGCCATCGGCCGCGGCCGCCCCACCTTCCTCACCCACTGGCCGACCCCCCAGGCGGCGCTGGCCCGGCGGGACCCGCGGGATGGCCGCGTCGCGCTGCGCTTCGAGCTTTTCGCGGCGGGGCTGGAGCTCGCCAATGCCTTCGAGGAGCTGACCGACCCGGTGGAACAGCGCGCCCGCTTCGAACGCGATGTGGCGCAGCGCCGCGCGGAGACGGGGGAGGCGGGCTGGGACGTGGACGAGGATTTTCTCGCAGCCCTGGAAGCCGGCATGCCGCCCGCCTCCGGCATCGCGCTGGGCTTCGACCGGCTGGCGATGCTGGCCAGCGGTGCGCGCGATATCGAGGATGTGCTCTGGCTGCCGGCCCTGCCGCGCGCGCCGCAGCAGGTCCTGGCGGCGCCGCCAAAACTGCTGGCGGGGCCGCCGGGCTGATGGCTCAGCCTTGCCCGGCAGCTTCCGCCGTGGCTTCGGCGTCGGACCTGGGCCGGGGCGCCTCAACCACCCGGTTATCGACGAATCGGTTGCGCAAGGCGTCCATGACGCGCTCGGCGGGCACGTTCATCAGATTGAGATAGGCCGAGCTGCGGGGGTCAGGCGTGCTCTCGGCAGCCTCTTCCGGTTCGGTACGGGTGATCCGGAAGTAGCGCGTCTGCCAGGCGTCTGCGGAGCTCATCGATACCACCATTCAAGCCGGCCGCCGGAAGGCGGCCTGGCCCCTTTGGAAGGGGAGATATTGTGTCGCGCAACGCAGGGCGCCAGCCGTCGAGGGCCGCGTTCCGCGCGTGACAGCAATGGGGGATGCATCTTACAAGCCCGAGGATGACCGCGGTCTTGCCGCAGCTGCAGGCAGCGCCATCCTGGTGCCGAGCGCTCGTGAGCGGTGCTGGTACCGACGGGGTCTATTCAACCAGTGGTCGAATACCATGATTCGCCTGACACGCCGCGTTGTCAGGACATCTGACGCGCAGGGCTTGCGGCTGTCAAGGAAAATCGCGTATACATAACTATTGCGAAATGATATGGCCCGCGTGGCAGGTCGTTTTCCGATCCCACGCGGCAATTTCTGTGCATTTTCGAAACATCTTGACTCGCTGCATCTCCTGCCGAAGATTGGCAGCCGGACGATAGCGATCGGGTCGTGAGCCATGCCGCCTGCCGCCAGCTCCCCGGCGAATTCGCCCGGCTTCCTGGCCATGACGGTGGGCGCCGCGCTGGTGGCGCTGTTTCCCAACGGCACCGAGCCGCCGCCGGACGGGCGGGACGCGGTCGGCGTCACCGGCGCCACCGCCCAGCCTGGAGAGGTGCCGGCGGACCTGGCCACGAAGTACCAGCTGCCGGCCTTTCCCACGGACCTTTTCGCGCTCGCGGCCTTCCTCATCGAGCGCGGCGGCGTCTACCACCGGATCATGCCGGAGCGGAGCCCCAGCGGGCAGGATGTCGCCGGCCATGGCGACCCGAACCTGGTGCTGCTGCGCGATGATGTCCTGGTGTGGGAGGAACTCGGCCGGGCCTGGCGCCTGGGCGCCAAGCGGATCGAGCAGTCGGCGCTGGACCCCGCTGGCGCGGCGCAGGCGGAGGAGGATCTTCGCGCGACGATCGAGGATATCCGCAAGATCTGGCGCGCGCTGCTGCAATGCCATGCCATGCCCATCATCGTCCGGCCGGCCCAGAAGAAGCCGCTGGACTGGTGGCGCCCCGCCATCGCCCTGCTCGTGATCGCCGATGAGGCGGCGCTGGGCATGGGCTACGATCCGCTCGACAGCCAGGGCAGCAGCCCCTTCGAGAAGCTGATCCGAGGAATGATGGCCCTGGATGACTCGCCGGTGAGCGACGAGGCCGAGAAGCAGTTCAGGACGCAGGGTGGCTTCGCCCATCTGCGCATGGAGCCCTCGCTGCAGGATGACAGCGTGACCGTCTTCGCCAATCCCTATATGGCCCGCGTCCTGCCGAAGTGCCGCACGCCGGTGGTCGGCTGCACGATGCGCACGCTGACCCACAACCTCGCCCTCATGCCGGCGCCCGGCATCGTGGACGTGATCTGGAACCGCGAGATCGGCCGATCCGCGGAGGCGACGGGAAGCACCTTCAACCTGCTGCTTCTGCCCTTCCCGTTCCAGATCAGGCCCTCCTGCTTCAAGCCCGCGGGCACCATGATGAAGCCCACGGCCAGCACGATCCAGGACCGCCGCACGGCGGCGGAGCTGGCGCGGCCCTGGGGCGATTTCGAGGTGCGGCAGGAATGGCTGCGGCCACCGCCGGGCGGCAGCGCCGGCACGGTCGCCGGCTTCCTGATGGAGATGGTGCTGGCCGCGGCGGCCGATGCGGGCCGTATCCACGGCCTGGTCCTGCCCGAGCTGGCGCTCGACCTGGACACCCACAAGGCCTTCGTCGAGGCCCTGGCCCGGCGGTTCCTGGAGGGGAAGGAGACGGAGCCGCTCATCGACTTCCTCGTCTGCGGGCTGTCCGAGAACATGGATGGCGGGGAGCTGCGACGGGGCAATTATGTCGCGACCACGACCTTCGACGTGGTCGAAAGGGGCGCGGCCAGGAAGGTGCTGGCGCGCAGCTTCTCCCGCGCCAAGCATCACCGCTGGCGGCTGACCGGGCCACAGATCCGCGACTATGGGCTGGCCTCCGCGCTGGATCCCAACCTGTCCTGGTGGGAGGCGATGGAGGTGCCGGCCCGCAAGGTGGACCTCATCGTCTATCGGGACAGGGTGATCTTCGCGCCCCTGATCTGCGAGGATCTGGCGCGGATCGAACCCTGCCACGAGCCGCTGAAGGCGGTGGGTCCCAACCTGGTCTTCGCCCTGCTGATGGACGGGCCGCAGCTTCCGGGCCGCTGGTCCGCCCGCTATGCCACGACGCTCGCGGATGATCCGGGCAGCGCCATCCTCACCCTCACCTCCCTGGGCCTGGTCACCCGGGCGAATGAGACGGGGCATCACGACTCCTCCCGTGCCATCGGCATCTGGAAGGATGACACGGGCGAGACCTGGTCCATCAAATGCCCCGAGGCCGCGCAGGGCGTCGTCGTGACGCTGGCCGCGGACCATGCGCATGAGCGGACGCTGGACGATCGCCTGAACCTCGACGCCATCTCGATCCGCTACCAGGGCCAGCGGCCGGTGCGGTTGCGGGAGGAGCAGACGCGCCCGAGCGGCAGCTACGGCTGGATCCTGCATGGCCACCATGCGGCGGGGCCGCCAAGCTGAGGACCGGGGCCGGGCTCACCCATAGGCCAGCGCCGCCTGGATGGCCGCGGATCGTTCGGCCGGCCAGGCGAAGAAGGTAAAGACATAGGGGTCGCTCGCCGCAAACACCGCCGGGTCCGGCGAGGCCTGCTGCATGGTCGCGGCATCGAAGGCGGCATGCGGGTGCCAGTCGCCGTCCAGCGTGAACCAGCACTCGTAGCCGAGGCCCGCCAGCAGCGCCGGCACGTCCCGCGTACTGCCGGGGCGGTGGCGCTCCTCCACTTCCAGGCTGAGGACGGGGCGGCAGCGGGTGAGGGTGGCGCGGGCGCCGGCCAGAACCTCCTCCTCGAACCCCTCGGCGTCGAGCTTGACATGCGCCAGGTCGGCCAGGCCCAGCGCATCGATGGTGGTCACCCGCACCTCATGGCGGTCCACGGTGACCGATTCGAAGCCGGCATAGTCCTTGGCCGTGGAGGCCCATTGCTCCTGCGCCACCCCATCCAGCACGGGCACGGAGAGGGTGAGCCCGCCGGGCGCGGCGCCCAGCGCCTCCCGGTGCAGCGCGATATGCGGCGGGATGGCGCCGTATTCGGCCCTGATCGCCGCTTCCAGTCGCGCAAAGGCGCTCGGCAGCGGCTCGAAGGCCAGCAGCCGGACGCCGGGCAGGCGGGAGAGCGGCAGGGTCAGCAGCCCGTCATGCGCGCCCACATCCAGGATGCAGCCGGGCCGGTGCAGCCGGGTGTGGAAGGTCAGTTCGTCCATGCGCCGGCCGGGCTCCCCTTGGTCATTCCCCAGGCATGTGGGGTGGCCGGCGCGGAAGGCAGCCTCAGTTCGGCGGCACTTCGGAAATCCGCAGCTGGGCCGGCACGCGGGACCCGCGGTCGTAATGGCCGATCCAGATGTCGTACTGGCCCGATTGCGGCCGGGCGAAGACGATCCCGGGGTTGGTGCCGCGGAAATCGTCGTTGCAGGCCCAGCTGCCATCCGGAAGGTTCACCACCAGCGTGACATCGGCGCGGGAGGTGGCGGAGAGGTAGAGCGGCAGCCCCTGGCCGGCGCGGTAGTTCAGCCGCACATCCGGCGCATTGGCGATGGAGCCCACGCATTGCGAACCGCCCAGGCGCTCGGCCGGCAGGCTGCCGCCGGCGGTGACGTCCACCGTGGTGGGGTCGGGCGCGAAATTGGCACTGAGATTGAGCGTGCCGAAGGAGGGCCGGCGATTATAGTCCTGGGCGAGCGCCAGCGTCGGCAGGGCGGCGAGCGCCAGCAGCGCGGCGAGGGGGCGGGGCAGCATCGGGGTGGTCTCCCTGGAGGTTCCTGGTCTTGGGCCGGCGGCATCGACCGTCCGTTGCGAATGCTAAACCTTTCGTGCCCGCCGCCAAGCCAGGCACCGGCTGGTCAAGCCGGCCCGGCTGGTGTCGTCTGCCGCCGATCGAGAGGGAGGCCTTCCAGCGTTGCGAGGGGATCTGGCGGCACGCTTCATCGGCCTGTCCGGCTGGCGCCTCGCGCTCGGCGTGCTGGCTGCGGCGCTGGCCGCCACCTTCACGCCGCTGCTGGTCTTCATCCTGTTCTGGCTGGTGACGGAGGCGGCCGAGTCGAGGCTAAATGCGGCGGCGCTGTCGGATGCGCTGCGCAGCCTGGCGGTGCCGCTGGTCGTGCTGCCCTATGTGCTGCTGCTGACCCTGATCGGCGGCCTGCCGCTGCACCTGCTGCTGGTTGTGCGGGGCTGGGAGCGGGGCCGGGGCCATCTGCTGGCGGGTGCGCTCGGCGGCGGGGCGCTGCTGGGCAGCGTGGAGCTGGCGGCGGCGGGCCGGATCGGCTTCCTGCTGCCGCTTGGCGTACTGGCCGGGCTCGCCGCGGCGCTGGCCTTCCGGGGTGTCTGGCGGCCGCTGCCCCCAGCTGAGATGAGACAGTCAGGCTGAGGCGATCGCCGCATTCATCGCCCGCACGCCGGCGGCCGGGCCCTCGGGGTGGCTCCACACCGCGCCGACGACGGCGAGAAAATCCGCGCCGGCCCGGACCAGCGGCGGGCAGTTCGCCGCCGTGATGCCACCGATGGCGACGCAGGGCAGCTCGAACATCTCGGACCACCATTCCAGGATCTCGGGGTCCGCCTGGTGCACGGTCTCCTTCGTCCCCGTGGGGAAGAAGGCGCCGAAGGCGACGTAGTCGGCGCCCGCCTCGCCGGCCTCCATGGCCAGGTGGCGGGAGGCATGGCAGGTCACGCCGATCATCGCCTCCGCCCCCAGCAGCTTGCGGGCGGCCAGCGGGTCGCCATCGCCCTGGCCGAGATGCACGCCGTCGCAGCCGGCGCGCTTCGCCAGGTCCATGCGGTCGTTCATCAGCACCGCCACGTCGCGCGCCTGCGCCACCGGGATCAGCGCCTCCGCCGCGCGCAGCACCGCCTCATCCGGCGCGCCCTTCAGGCGGATCTGCAGGGCCGCGACATCACCGGCATCCAGCGCGCGCGCCAGGCTGTCGGCGAAGCCGGGCAGGTCCGGCAGGGCGGGCGGGGTGATGAGGTAGAGGCGGCAGGCGTCGGGGTCGGGCATGGCCGGTCTGTGGCGCCAGCCGGGGGCCTCACGCAAGCCCCCTGATGGCGAGATGCGCGCCGAGTGCCAGCAGGCTGCCGAAGAAGATGCGGCGGAACAGCGGCGGCGGGATCAGCCCGCGCAGCCGGCTGCCCAGCGCCAGCCCCGCCAGCGTCGGCGGCAGCGCCAGCAGCGAGGCCCCGGCCGAGACCGGCGTGAAGCTGCCCTGCCAGGCCAGCGCCAGGCCGAGCGCCAGCGTCGCCACCAGGAAGGACAGGCCCAGCGCCTGCACCAGCGCATCCCGCGAAAGCCCCAGCGCGCCGAGCCAGGGCACCACCGGCATGACGAAGACGCCTGTCGCCCCCGTCACCAGCCCGCCGGCCAGCCCGATCGGCGCCGCGCTCAGCCGCTCCATCCGGGCGGACAGGTGGGTGGGCGGCGCGAAGAGCCCCCAGCCGCCATAGGCGGCCAGCGCCAGGCCGAGCAGCCCCAGCGCCAGCGGCCCGCCGCCGGTCAGCAGGCGGATTCCCGCCAGCGTGCCGGGCACCAGCAGCAGCAGCATGGGCCAGAGCCGGCGCAGCAGGACGCGCCAGCCCGGGCCGCTGGCCTGCAGGATATTGGTGACCAGCGAGGGCAGCAGCAGCAGCCCCGCGGCCTCGGCCGGCGGCATGACCAGTGCCAGCAGGCCGATGGCGATGGTCGGCAGGCCGAGGCCGATCAGCCCCTTGGCGGCGCCGGCGATCAGGAAGACGAGGCCGATGACGGCGAGGTTCGTAAGGTCCACGCGCCGCAGGCTGCCGCATTCCTTTACGGAAGGCTTCGGCCCGCGCCGAAGTTTCCGGTTGATTCAGATCACGGACGCGGCGCCCGGCCGGGCCCATCCTTGCCGAACCGTTCCGAGCGGCGGCGGGTCGCCCGGGCGCGCGGAGGTTTTGCCCATGTCCAGTTCACCACCGGCCGAAGGCCAGTCTCGGCGCATCGGCCTGATCGCCGGCCTGGTCGTCGCCGCGCTGGCGATCAGCATCCTGGCCTTCAACAACCTGCGCGGCGGGCAGGCGGAGGCGGCGCGCGGCCGCTGGACCGCCGACAACCGCTGCGGCGGCTGCCACGACGTGGCGGAGACGGCGCAGCCCACGCGCCGCAGCGGCACGCCGAGCTTCGTGCTGCTGGCGCAGGGCGGGCCGAGCCGGGAGGCCATCGAGGCCTTCCTGCAGCGCCCGCACGCCGCCATGCCGCCCTTCACCCTCTCGGCGGAGGAACGGCACAACCTGGCCGCCTATATGGCCAGCCTCGCCCCTTCGCGATGAGGTCCTGAAACGCCAACAGCCGGATCCTCACGGACCCGGCTGCGGCGAAGACCCGGGGCCGAGGCCCCGGTGCCCAAGAATTCAGTGCTTGTAGACGTTGATGATGGCGGCCAGCAGCGCCAGGGCATCGGCCTTGGAGCGCTGGAAGGCATTGCGGCCCATGATGGAGCCATTGCCGCCGGCGGCGTGGATGGCGCGCACCTCATCCAGGATCGCCTCGGTGCCCTTGGCCTCGCCGCCCGAGAAGACCACCAGGCGGCGGCCGCCGAAGCAGGCCTGCACGATGTGCTTGAAGCGGGCCACGGCGTCGTCCTCCACCGGGCTCGCCTGGTAGGTCTTCTTCGCGGCCTCCAGGCTGACGGCGGAGGTCGGCGGCTTCACCTTGATGATATGCGCGCCGGTCAGCGCCGCCATATGCGCGGCATAGGCGCAGATATCGAGCGCCGTCTCACCCACCTTGTCCAGCATCGGGCCGCGCGGATAGCTCCAGACCACCACGGCGAGGCCCACGGACTTCGCCTCCTCCGCCATCTCGCGGAGCTCCTCGATCATCTCGAACTGGTATTCGGAGCCGGGGTAGATGGTGAAGCCGATGGCCGAGCAGCCGAGCCGCAGCGCATCGCCCACGCTGGCCGTCACGCCCTGGTCCTTGGTGGTGGACAGGCTGTTGCTGCTGTTCACCTTCAGGATGGTCGGGATGCTGCCGGCGTAGGTGGCCGCACCCGCCTCGATCATGCCGAGCGGCGCGGCATAGGCGTTGAGGCCCGCCTCCAGCGCCAGCTCGAACAGGTAGCGCGGGTCGTAGGCTGCGGGGTTCGGGGCGAAGCTGCGGGCCGGGCCGTGCTCGAAGCCCTGGTCGACCGGCAGGATCACCATGCGGCCGGTGCCGCCCAGCTTGCCGGCCATCAGGATGCGGGCGAGGTTCGCCTTGGTCCCGGGATTGTCGCTCTCATACCAGGACAGGATTTCCTGGACCTTCGGCGTCAGGCGCATTTTTTCGAGTCCTCTCGGCGGGCGGCAATGGATGCCTGCGTTTAGCGCAGGGATGCGCGGGTGTCATGCGCCGGGGCGGCTGCTTTCGCGCGCCATTCGCTCAGTTTTGCGCGGGCGAAGGGGCGCCGCAGGTCCAGGGTCTGCAGGTCCAGCGCCGGCGGACGCGCCGGCAGGACCCGCGCCCCGACTTCCGCGGCCGCCAGGCTCAGGGCGGCATGGGCCGCACAACCACCCTCCAGCACCACCAGCCGGCAGCCGGCGCGCAGCGCCGCCAGGGCGTCGCCGGCGGCCGCGCCGCAGCAGAGCGCATCGGCGAAGCCCGGCGCCAGCGCCGCCAGGGCGCGCCAGGCCTGCGGCCCCAGGAAGCCCGCGGCACCGGGTGCCGAGAGCAGCAGGACCTGGTCCGGCGCGACCTCGCCGACCAGCCAGCGCAGCTCCGCCGCTGATCGGATCGTGATCGCCGGCGGCCATCCCCCCGCCGCCGGCGCGTCGAAGTCGCCCCGAACCACGCTCACCGTTGACCCGCCGCGCCGTGCATGCAAAGCGTTGAGCATGCCGGAACCGGTGGCGACAAGGCGCATGCGCGCAGTCGCTGCGGCTGGGCTGCGAACGGTTTGGGGGCTTTCGGGTGTCAGCTACGCGTGCGGAGACGGGCGACCCGACGAGCCGCGCCCTGGCGCGGCTCGAGGAGGCGGTGGAACGCCTCGCACAGGCGGCCGCCCAGCCGCGCCCTGGCCTGGCCGAAGGGATGACCGGCGAGGGCGTGCCCCGCGCCGCCGTCGCCGCCATCGCGGACCGTTTGGACGAGACGATTGCGCGGCTGCGCGCGGCGCTCGGAGAGGATCAATAGATGGGCCAGGTCACCGTCCGCGTCGGCGGCTACAGCCACCCCGTATCCTGCGAGGATGGGCAGGAGGCGCATCTGGTCGCCCTGGCCGGCGAGGTGGACAAGCGGGTCAATTCCATCAAGGCGATGGGCGGCCAGTTCGGCGAAAGCCGGCTGCTGCTGCTCGGCGCCCTGCTGCTGGCGGATGAGGTGCACGACCTGAAGGTGGCCCTGTCCCAGGCCCGCGCCGGCCAGAACATGGCCGCCCCGCAGCCCGACCCGAAGCTGGCCGAGCGCCTGGCCCGTATCGCCGATCGCATCGAGGGCATTGCCCAGACCCTCGACCGCCCCTAAGTGGGTGGGGCGGGGCTGCCCGGTTGGTGAGGCACTTTAACCCCCGGGGCCAATGAGCATCCTCCGGGGGCTGGCGCTGTTCGGGCCGTGGTCCGAGTATCTGGCTCCCACCTGCACCAGCAGGTCTCAGGAGGGTTATCAAGCCCACGGCCATGGTGGCTCCGCACTCAGCCATACCCTCAAACGGCGGGCGGCCGCATCCGCGGCCTTGCCTTCGCGCCCCGCACATGGGCGCCCGGCCTGCGCACCTGCTGGGCGCGCCGCAGGTCGCACTTCTCCACGGCGGTTGCCGCTCATGTCACCGGGCGCCCTGCTTCCCCCTCTCCCCTGAAGGGGGGGAGGGTCGGGGTGGGGGGGGGCGTGCCGTCTGGGCTCACCCAGCCGCATGATGCTCTGCCCCGATCTCCTCGCCGCCCTTAAGGCCGAAGCCCGCAAGCTCGCGCTCGCCCGCCGCGCCGCCTGCGACCCCGCCCTGGGCGCCGCGCTGACCGACCACCTCCTGCGCGAATGCCCGCCACCCCCCGGTGCCACCGTCGCCGGCTTCTGGCCGATGGGCGCCGAGATCGACATCCGCCCGCTGCTGCACGCCCTCCACGCCCGCGGCCATCGCATCGCCCTGCCGGTCACGCCGAAGCGCGGCCAGCCGCTGGCCTTCCGCGCCTGGCAGCCCGGCGACACCCTCGCCCGCGGCCCGCTCGGCACCAGCCAGCCCAGCGCGGACCAGCCGCCGCTGACGCCCGACTGGCTGCTGGTGCCCCTGCTGGCCTTCGACCGTGCCGGCCATCGCCTCGGCTATGGCGGCGGCTATTACGACCGGACGCTGGCCATCCTGCCCGGCGCCACCGCCATCGGCGTGGCCTATGCCGCCCAGGAGGTTGACGAAGTGCCCGTGGGGGTGGACGACGCGCCCCTCGACGCCATCGCGACGGAGCGGGGCGTGATCTTCTGCGGAGCCGCGAAAGCTTGAGAATCCTCTTCCTCGGCGACCTCGTCGGCCGCTCCGGCCGCGATGCCGCCGGTGCCGCCATTCCCCAGCTGCGGGAGCGGCTGAAGCTCGACCTGGTGGTGGTGAATGCCGAGAATGCCAGCCACGGCTTCGGCCTGGCGCCGGAGATGGCGCGTGCCTTGTTCACCGCCGGCGCCGATGTGCTGACGCTGGGCAACCACGCCTGGGACCGCAAGGAGATTTTTTCGTACATCGAAACGGAGCCGCGGCTGATCCGGCCCTTGAACTATCCGCCGGGCACGCCGGGGAAGGGGGCCTTCGTCGCGGTGCTGGCGGATGGCCGGAAGGCGCTGGTGGTGCAGGCCATGGGGCGGCTGTTCATGGATGCGCTGGACGATCCGTTCCGGGGCGTGCAGGCCGCCATCGCCGCGCATCGCATGGGCGCCGGCGGCACGGTGCAGGCGATCCTGGTCGATTTCCACGCCGAGGCCAGTTCGGAAAAGCTCGCCATGGGCCACAGCTTCGATGGCAAGGTTTCGCTGGTGGTCGGCACGCATACCCATACACCGAGCGCGGACCACCAGATCCTGGTCGGTGGCACCGGCTACATGACCGATGCCGGCATGTGCGGCGACTATGACAGCGTCATCGGCATGCAGAAGGGCGGCGCCGCGCTGCGCTTCTGGAAGAAGGTGCCGGGCGAGAAGCTGGCCCCGGCCGAGGGCGAGGCGACGGTGTGCGGGGTATTCCTGGAAACGGATGACGCCACCGGGCTTGCGACCCGCATCGAGCCGCTGCGGATGGGCGGGCGGTTGAGCCAGGTGATGCCGGCGGTCTGAGGCGGGCTGCGCGGCGGCCCCCCACCCAACCCTCCCCCCTAAGCAGGGGGGAGGGCTTGAAGGTCAGGCGGCTTGGCGGAACCGCGCCAGCGTGCCGCTGCGGAGCATGGTGCTGGGCAGGGTGCGGCCCACCACCTCCTCCGCCAGCCGCCCGGCCTCGACCAGCGCGTCGAGGTCGATGCCGGTGGCGATGCCCATCTCCTCGCAGAGCAGGACGAGCTCCTCCGTCGCGATATTGCCCGGCGCGCCCGGCTGCCCCGCGAAGGGACAGCCGCCGAGGCCGCCGACCGTGGTGTCGAAGCGGGAGACGCCCAGCCGCAGCCCGGCATGGGCATTGGCGATGCCCAGGCCCCGCGTGTCGTGCAGATGCAGGATGATGGAGAGATCCGGCCAGCGGCTGCGGACCTCGCCCAGCACCCGCTCGATCCGCGCCGGCGTCGCCCAGCCCATGGTATCGGCCAGCGTCGCCTCGCGCAGCGAAAGGCCCTGCCCGGCGCCGATGGCGAAGGCATCCTCCAGCGCCTGCACCACCTTTTCGGGCGGCACATCGCCCGAATAGTTGCAGCCGAAGGCGGCCTGCACGCTGATGCGCGACACCGCGACGCCGGCCGCGAGATGCGCCGCCACATTGGCGCGCTGCGCTTCGAGGTTTTTGGCGCGGTCGCGATTCAGGTTCTTCAGCGAGAAGGCTTCGCTGGCCACCACGGTGACCGCGCCCTCCACCTTCAGCCGGTCCTTGAAGGCGAGCGCCCGGTTGAGCCCGGCCGCGTTGAACCACAGCGCCGTGTAGGTCACGCCCGGCTTCGGCGCGAAGCCCGCCACCACCGCCTCCGCATCCGCCCAGCCCGGCACCAGCTTGGGCGAGACGAAGGAACAGACCTGGATGTGATGCAGCCCGGTGGCGGAGAGCGCATCCACCAGCGCCACCTTGCGCGCGGTCGGGATCGGCCCGGGCTCGATCTGGAAGCCCTCGCGCGGGCCTTCCTCGCGGATTTCGACGGTGCTGGGCAGGTCGGTCATGGCAGTGCTCCCTCAACGACCGTTCTAGGCCCAGCTTGGCAGGTCGATCCAGGCCAGGTGCCCGCCCTTGCCGGCGCCGCAATCGAGAAAAATGCAGCGGCCGCCGAGCGCGCCCTCCGCCACGAAGGGGCGGCCATCCAGGCTGCGGCGGTCATGGCCGCAGACCACGGTCACATCGGCCGGGATCTTGTCCACCCAGTCATGCACCCGGTCCGGGAAGCCATCCTGCCGCATCCGCCCGGTCACCTGGCCGAAGAGCGCCCGCGTCACCAGCCCCTGCGCCTTCTGCGTCCCGGCATCCGGCGGCGGCGCGGAATGCAGCATGCCCGGGTGGTAGCCGCCATGGACGAAGATGCGCCCGCCATCGCGGATCCAGGCCGGGGCGCGGGCGATCTCCGCCACTGCGCGCGCCTTCAGCGCCTCGCCATCCGGCGCCGCATCCAGCTGCGCCAGGGTCCGGCCCAGCCCCTCCGGCTGGATGCGCAGCTGTGTGCCGGTCAGGGCGCGGCGCAGCTTGTGGTCGTGGTTGCCGAGCAGGAACAGCCCCTGGCCGCGATCGATCAGGTCGAAGATGCGGCGCAGCACCTCCGGGCTGTCGGGCCCGTGGTCGGTCAGGTCGCCCAGTTGGAGGACGAACATATCCGCCGCGAGCGCACCCTCGATGGCATGAATGAAGGCTTCCGCGTCGCCATGCACATCGGCAACCACGCGCAGCCCCGCAAAACCGCGCCAGAGATGCTCCGGACGGTCCCTCATGCGCGCAGCGCCGCGAAGGCTGCCAGCGCCCGGGCCCGGCCCGCCTCATGGGCCACGACCGGCCGCGGATAGGACTGGCCCAGCCGCACCCCCGCGGCCGCCAGCACCTCGGCCGGCGCTTCCCAGGGCTTGTGCAGGAAGGCCTGCGGCAGCTTCGCCAGTTCCGGCACGAAGCGGCGCAGGTAGCGGCCCTCGGGGTCGAATTTCTCGCCCTGCAGGATGGGGTTGAAGACGCGGAAATAGGGCGCGGCATCGCTGCCGCTGCCCGCCACCCATTGCCAGGAGGCGCTGTTGGAGGCGAGGTCGGCATCCACCAGCGTGTCCCAGAACCAGGCGGCGCCCGCCTGCCAGGGCTGCAGCAGGTGCTTCACCAGCAGGCTGGCGGCGATCATGCGGACGCGGTTGTGCATCCATCCCGTCTGCCACAGCTGGCGCATGCCGGCATCCACCACCGGATAGCCGGTGCGCCCCTGCTGCCAGGCTTCCAGCAATCTGGCGTCAGGCTGCCAGGGGAAGCGGGCGAATTCGGCCCGCAGCGGCGCCTGCGGCATTTCGGGGCGGTGCCAGAGCAGATGGTACGAGAACTCGCGCCAGAGGATCTCCTTCAGGAAGGTCTCCGTGCCCGTCGCATCGGCCTGCGCGGCCCGCGCCGCATGCCAGACCTGGCCGGGCGAGACCTCCCCCCAGCGCAGATGTGGCGAGAGGCCGGACGAGCCATCGACCCCCGGCAGGTTGCGCTGCCGGTCATAGGCGCCGAGGGCCTGGCGCGTGAAGCGGGCGAGCCGGGCCTGGGCCCCGGCCTCCCCAGGCTGCCAGCTGGCGCCGAAGCCGGCCGCCCAATCCGGCTCCCCCGGCACGGGATAGAGATCCAGCGCCTCCAGCGTCTCGCCCCCCGGCGGATGCGGCACCCCGGCCAGGCGATCCGGCGCCGGGCGGGGCGGCGGCGGTTCACCGGCGGCCAGCATCGCCTTGGCGAAGGGGGTATAGACCGCATAGGGCTTGCCGCTGCCGGAACCGAAGCCATGCGGCTCCCGCAGCAATCCGGTGGTATGCAGGGTCAGGCCAAGGCCGGCATCGGCCAGCGCCTCATGCACCCGCTGGCTCTGCGCCCGGGCCCAGGGCTCATAGGCGCGGCCGGCATGCACCGCCGCCGCGCCGATGGCCGCGGCGAGCGCCGGCAGAACCGTCTCCGCTCGGCCACGTGCCAGCAGCAGCGGCGCGCCGCGCGCGGCGAGCTCCCGGCCCAGCGCGGCCAGGCTGGCCCGCAGCCACCAGCGGGCGGCGCCGCCGGGCCGATGCAGGCCCGCGGCCGCGTCATCCAGCACGAAGACCGGCAGGACCGGGCGGCCGCCGGCCACGGCGGCGAGCAGGGCGGGGTGGTCGGAGAGGCGAAGGTCGTGGCGGAACCACAGCAGCGAAGGCTCGGTCATCCTCCCTATCTAGGGTGGATCGGGCCGGAAGGGAGCCATGGCAGGTGCAAGTCAGGCGCCCCTGGCGCGCGGTGACCGATCCGGTTCGGTGCCGTTGAACCAATTCGGGGCCGCGGCGTTCTGCCCCCGACCGCAATGCCAGGCCGCCCCCGAGGCCGCGGCTGTGCGGGCCACAGAAAAGGAAGAACCCCCATGATCGAAACCCGCCTGCCGCGCCGCGGCTTCCTGACGATCGGCTCCATGGTCGCCGCCGGCACCCTGGCCGCCCCCG
Organism: Falsiroseomonas sp.; assembly: GCF_051860665.1. Taxonomy (GTDB): domain Bacteria; phylum Pseudomonadota; class Alphaproteobacteria; order Acetobacterales; family Acetobacteraceae; genus Falsiroseomonas. The sequence continues at coordinate 121,600 of NZ_JBHYDM010000012.1, read as the reverse complement.
CCATCCTGCGCGCCCAGACCGTGCCGCCGACCCGCACCCTGGCCGATACCATGGCCGGCGATACGCGCTTTTCGCGCTTCCTGGACCTGATCACCCGCGCCGGCATGGTGGAGAATTTCCGCGCCGCGCAGCCGATGACGGTCTTCGCGCCGATCGACGCCGCCTTCCAGGGCGCCCCGGCGAACCTGCTGCAGCAGCTCACCGGCACCAATTCCGCCGGCGGCAGCCAGGAGAGCGTGGATCGCCAGCGCCTGGCCGCGCTGATCAACTACCACGTCGTCCCGGGTGCCTTCCGCTCCACCGAGCTGACCGGCGCCGAGCGCCGCCTGACCACGCGCAATGGCGCGGATATCGCGCTGGCCATGGCGAATGGCGCGGTGACGCTGCGCAACCCGGCGCCCGGCCAGCAGGTGGCCGGCTTCGGCGCCGCCGGCATGAACGTCGCGGCGCAGCCGGCGCGCGTGGTGGCGGCCGATATCGTCGCCAGCAACGGCGTGATCCACGGCATCGACCAGGTCATCTGGCCGTGATGACGGGCCATCTGCCGGCCTCGGCCGGCAGGTGATCCATGGCCCGCCCGGCTTCGGCCGCGGCGGGCTTTTTCGTGTCGGTGTCAGTCCAGCCGCGTCTGCGCCGTGATGGCGGGGCCGAGGTTCAGCGAGCCTTCCAGCCGGTAGCCCAGGCTGAGACCGGCGCGGCGCACCCAGACCTGCTTCAGGTCGAAGAGCGGCAGGCTGCAGCCGGCCTCCATCACCTTGCGCTGCGCGGTCGCCCAGAGGGCGAGCTGTCGCGCCTCGTCCGGTTCCGCCCGCGCCGCATCGATCTCCGCATCGGCGGCGCTGCAATGGGCGAAGTTCAGCGACATGGTGGGCTGCCCCGGCGCGCTGCGCGAATGGTAGAACTGGCCGAGGTAGCTGTCCGCCACCGGATAGCGCGCGGCGCCGTAGAAGGTGAGCTGCGACAGGTCCTGGCGGATCCGCGCGTGATAGGTCGCATGTTCCACCACCTCCATGTCGAGGCGGATATTCGCGCGCCGCAGCTGCGCCTGCACCACTTCCATGATCGGCAATTGCGCGGAGTTGGAGGAGACGACGGCACGGATGGTGACGCCGTTCGGGTGCCCGGCCTGGGCCAGCAGGGCCCGCGCACGCGCCAGGTCGTGCGGATAGCGCGGCAGATCCTCCGTCGCGCCGAGATAGCCGGGCGGCACCGGGCTGGCCCAGGGGGTCGCCACGTCGAGGCCCACGAAGCGCGCGATCGCATGCGTATCGATGGCATGCTGCACGGCGCGGCGCACGCGGCCATCGTTCAGCGGCGCGCTGCGGCTGCTGATCAGCAGGGTGCGGAATTCGCCGGGCGAGAAGACCTCCACCACCGTATTCGGATGCGCGCGCATCCGCTCCACCCAGCGCTGCTCCCGCCGGCCGATGAACAGGTCGAGCTCGCCGGCGGTATAGGCGAGTTCGCGCGTGGCATCGGAGGTGATGAAGCGCAGTTCGATGGCGCGGATCGCCGGGCGGCCGCGCCAATGCGCGTCATGCGCCACCATCCGCGCCGCGCCGCCGCCGGCGCGTTCCAGCCGGAAGGGGCCGGTGCCGGGCGCCTGGCCGCCGGCATCGGCGCGGCGGGAGACGATCATGCCGCCATGGTAGTTGGCGAAAAGCCCGAGCGCGCCGGCCACCGCCTCGCGCAGCGTCACGCGCACCGTCATCGGGTCCAGCACCTCGATCGCCGTGACCGGCGCATAATCGCCGGAGAAGGCGCTGCGGGCGCGATCCGCGGCGCGGCGGAGGGAGAAGACCACATCCTCCGCCTCCATCGCCGTGCCGTCATGGAAGCGGATGCCGGGCCGCAGGCGGAAGGTGAAGCTGAGGCCGTCAGGGCTGCGCACGAAGCTTTCCGCCAGGTCGGGCTCCAGCTTCGCGGGATCGGCGGAGCCGGGCGGGAAGCGCACCAGCCCGTCATAGGCCCAGGCGAGCGGCGCCTTGTCCTGCGTCGCGCTGGCGCGATGCGGATCGGTGGTGCCCATGTCCTGCGCGATCAGCCCGACACGCAGCGTCTGGGCCATGACGGCCGAGGGCAGCGCGAACGCCAGGGCGAGGGCCAGCAGCCTGCTGCGCATTTGTCCTGTCCTTCCCGACGGCCCTTGCGGCCGAAACCTTCCCGGCTTGCAGGATGGGCCCGGCCGCGCCACCCTCGCAAGCATGTCATCCCCAGGTCTCTTCGACGTCGCGATCCTCGGCGGCGGCATGGTGGGCTCCGCCATTGGCTTTGGCTGCGCGGAACGCGGTGCGCGCGTCGCCATGCTGGACGAGGGCGACGTGGCGCTGCGCGCGGCGCGCGGCAATTTCGGCCTGGTCTGGTCGCAATCGAAAGGCGACGGCATGCCGGCCTATGCGGCCTGGACGCGGCGCAGCGTGGCGCTGTGGCCGGCGCTGGCGGAGCGGGCCTCCACCCTGGCGGGGCGGGACGTGCAGTATCGCGCGGTGGGCGGGCTGACCTTCTGCCTGGACGATGCGGAATTCGGGGCGCGGCAGCTTTTCGTGCAGCGCATGCACAACCAGGGCCAGGAAGGCCTGCAGATGCTGGACCGTGCGCAGCTGCAGGCGCTGATGCCGGGCTGCCCGCTGGGGCCGGAAGTGCGGGGCGCCAGCTACCAGCCGGCCGATGGCCATGTCGATCCGCTGATGCTGTTGCGTGGGCTGCAGGCGGGCCTGCGCGCGGCGGGCGGGGTGCATCTGCCGGGCGCGCCGGTGCAGGCGGTGGAGCCCATCGCCGGCGGCTATCGCGTGACGCGGGAGGATGGCAGCGAGGTCACGGCCCAGCGCATCGTCGTCGCCGCCGGCGTGAAGACGACGCCGCTGGCCAAAATGGTCGGGCTGGATGTGCCGGTGCGGCCGGTGCGCGGCCAGAACATCGTCACGGAGCGCCTGGCGCCGCTGCTGCCGCTGCCGGCCAGCGCCATCCGCCAGACCGGCGACGGCACGGTGCAGATCGGCGTGACCAGCGAGGATGACGGCAGTTTCGCGACGGCCACCACCACGGCGGCGCTGGCCACCATGGCGGCGCGTGCCTTGCGCGTGCTGCCGGTGCTGTCGCAGGCGCGCATGGTGCGCAGCTGGGCGGCGCTGCGGCCGATGACGCCGGATGGCTTTCCCGCCTATGCGGAAAGCGCCACCCATCCCGGCTGCTTCGTCGCCACCTGCCATTCGGGCGTGACGCTGGCCGCCGTGCATGCGGGGCCGCTGGCGGAAGCGGTGCTGGCCGGCGTGCTGCCCGAACATGCGCGCGACCTGCATCCGGATCGCTTTGTTGGAATGACCCATGTTTCGTCGCACTGACCCCCCCGACTGCACATTCTGGTGGGAGGGGCGGGAGCTGCCGGCGCGGGCGGGCGAGAGTCTCGCCGTGGCGCTGCTGGCTGCCGGCATCACGACGTTCCGGGAAACGCCGGTGACGGGTGCGGCACGCGGGCCGCTATGTCTGATGGGCGCCTGCTTTGATTGCCTGGTGCAGGTGGCGGGCGCGCAGAACGTGCAGGCCTGCCTGGTGCCGGTGACGCCCGGGCTGGTCGCCTCGATGCAGCACGGCGCGCGCGGCTTTGCGGAGGACGCGGCATGAGCGTCGCCGACGAATGGACCGCCGAGGGCGCCGCGAAGCCGCCAGTGGCGGAGACCACGGATGTGCTGGTGCTGGGCGCCGGCCCCGCGGGCATGGCGGCAGCGACCGAGGCGCGCGCGCATGGCATGCGGGTGCTGGTGCTGGACGAGAATGCCGCGCCGGGCGGGCAGGTGCATCGCGCTGTTGAGAAGCGCGAAGCGAGGGACGACCAGGACAAGGACGGCGCGAAACTGGCCGCGGCCTTCCGGGCCTCGGGCGCCAGCTACCGCCCGAACGCCACCCTCTGGGCCGTCGAGCCCGAGGGCAAGGTCTTCTGGTCCGAGGGCGGCGCGGCCCGCTCCATCCAGGCGGAGCGGCTGATCCTCTGCGCCGGCGCCACCGAACGCCCGCTGCCGATCCCGGGCTGGACCCTGCCGGGGGTGATGAGCGTCGGCGCCGCGCAGATCGCGCTGAAGACCGGCGGGCTGGTGCCGGAAGGCGCGGTCTGGCTGGCCGGGCAGGGGCCGCTGCTCTGGCTCTATGCGGTGCAGGCGCTGGAGAAAGGCGGTGCCATCGCGGGAATCGTGGATCTCTCGCCACCCGGCGGCCTGCAGCGCGCCCGGCCGCATCTGCTGCGGGCGCTGAAGGCGCCGGAATATCTCTGGCGCGGCCTTGTGTGGCAGCGGCGGGTGAAGCGCGCGGTGCAAGTGATCCCGGCCCGCGAATTGCGCGCGGAAGGGGAGGGGCGCTTGGCGCGCATCCTGGTGGATGGCGTGGCGCATCCGGCGGACCTGCTGCTGCTGCATGACGGCGTCGTGCCGAATACCCAGGTGACGCGCGCCATCGCCGGCCTCACCCATGGCTGGGACCCGGTGCAGCGCTGCTGGCGGCCGGGGCTCGATCTCTGGGGCAATACGGCGGTGCCGGGGGTGATGGTGGCGGGGGATTCGGGCGGCATCGGCGGTGCGCGGGCGGCCGCGCTCTCCGGCCGCATCGCGGCGCTGGAGGCGGCGCGGGCGCTGGGCCGCATCACCACCGATGAGCGCGACGGCCGCGCCGGCCCGCTGCGCCTGCTGCGCGACCGGCAACTGGCGCCGCGCCTGTTCCTGGACGCCATGTTCCCGCCGCTGCCCGAGGCGGCCATCCCCGACGAGACGATCCTCTGCCGCTGCGAGGAGGTGACCGCCGGGCGGGTGCGCCAGGCGGTGGCGCTGGGCTGCCTCGGCGCCAACCAGACCAAGGCCTTCACCCGCGCCGGCATGGGGCCCTGCCAGGGGCGCATCTGCGGCCCGGCGGTGCATGGCGTGATCGCGGCGGCGCGCGGGGTGCCGGGCGGCGAGGTCGACCCCTTCCGCACCCGCTTCCCGACCAAGCCGCTGACGCTGGGCGAGCTGGCGGCGCTGGCGGGATGAGGCCGGCGCAGGCGATGGGCAAAAGCCCTCTCCCCCACTTCCTATGGGGGAGAGGGTTGGGTGAGGGGGATGTGCAGGTCGCTGAGCGGCTTTCTGTGTTGCGATGCCCCCCTCACCCAACCCTCTCCCCCCAAGCGGGGGGAGAGGGCTTTTGGCCCCGCCGATGAAAAAGGCCCTCGTGATCGGCGGCGGGCTGCATGGCCTTTCCACCGCCCTGCACTTGGCCCGCACCCCCGGCTGGCAGGTCACGCTGCTCGAACGCCGCCATGTCGGGCGGCATTCCAGCGGGGTGAATGCGGGCGGCGTGCGGCGCCTGGGGCGCGCCTTGCCGGAGATCGCGCTGTCGGTCATCGCCGCCGAGATGTGGCACGGCATCACCGCCCTGGTCGGCGACGATTGCGGCTTCCGCGCCACCGGCCAGGTGAAGGTGGCCGAGAGCGCCGCCGATATGGCGAAGAACGAGGCCCGCGTCGCGCAGGTCCGCGCCCTCGGCTGGACGCATGAGGAGGTGGTGGACCAGGCCGAGGTGCGGCGCCTGCTGCCCGCCGTCTCCCCGCATGTGGTGGGTGCCATCGTCACGCGGGACGACGGCTCGGCGGACCCCATGCGCACCGTCATGGCGTTTCGGCGCGCCGCCGAACAGGCCGGCGTCGTGATCCATGAGGGCGTCGCCGTCACCGGCCTGGAACGCACGGCCGACGGCACCATCCGCGTCGCCACCGACCACCAGACATTCGAGGCGGAGCGCGTGGCGAATTGCGCCGGCGCCTGGGCGCCCGACCTCGCGGCGCTGGCCGGGGAGACCATCCCCTGCGGCACCAAGGCCAGCATGATGATCGTGACGGAGCGCCTGCCGCCCTTCGTCGACCCCACCGTGGGCGCCACGGCCCGAGCGCTCTCCTTCAAGCAGACCGCCGCCGGCACGGTGGTGATCGGCGGCGGCCACCAGGGCCGCAACGACAAGGCGGCCGAGACCTCCACCGTCCTTTTCGGCAGCCTGGCCCATGCCGCCCGCATCGCGGCCGAGATCTTCCCCTGCGTCGCCGGGGCCCGCATCGTCCGCAGCTGGACGGGGACGGAGGCGCGGCCGCCGGACGACATGCCGGTGATCGGCGAAAGCCGCAGCCTGCCCGGCCTGTTCCACTCCTTCGGCTTCTCCGGCCACGGCTTCCAGCTCTCGCCCGCCGCCGGCGCCGCGGTGGCGGAGCTGATGGCCCGCGGCGCCACCAACCTGCCGGTGGCCGCCTTCCACCAGGATCGCTTCACCGTTCCGGCTTGATGCGCGGCGCATGCTGGCGCAGGCTTCCGGGCGATGACGAAACCAGCCCTGGAATTGCGCGGCCTGCGCACGGAATTCCGCATCGGCGGCCGCTGGCACCCGGCCGTGCGCGACCTGTCGCTGACCCTGATGCCGAATGAGACCCTCGCGCTGGTGGGGGAAAGTGGTTGCGGCAAGTCGGTCACCGCGCTTTCCGTCATGGGGCTGGTGCAGCCGCCCTTCGGCCGGGTGGCGGCGGGGCAGATCCTGCTGGATGGGCGGGACCTCGCGGGCCTTTCGGACCAGGCGCTGGAATCCGTGCGCGGCGACCGCATGGCGATGATCTTCCAGGAACCGATGACCAGCCTGAACCCGGTGATGACCGTGGGCGACCAGGTGGCCGAGGTCCTGCGGATTCATCGTGGCATGGACCGCAAGGCGGCCCGCGCCCGCGCGAAGGAGCTGTTCGAGGAGGTGAAGATTCCCTCCGCCGCGCAGCGGCTGGACGAATATCCGCACCAGTTCTCGGGCGGCATGCGGCAGCGCGTGATGATCGCGATCGCCCTGGCCTGCGAGCCCGCCGTGCTGCTGGCGGATGAGCCGACCACGGCGCTGGACGTCACCATCCAGGCACAGGTGCTGGGGCTGTTGGCGGATCTGCGCGCGCGCTTCGGCATGGCGGTGCTGTTCATCACCCACAACCTCGGCGTGGTGGCGCAGATCGCGGACCGGGTCGCGGTGATGTATGCCGGCGAGATCGTCGAGCAGGGGCCGGTCGAGGCGATTTTCGCGAAGCCGCAGCATCCCTATACGCGGGCGCTGTTCTCCGCGATTCCGCGGCTGGATCAGCCGGGCCAGGCGCTCTCGGCCATTCCCGGCCGTGTGCCGCCGCTGGATGCCATGCCCGCCGGCTGCCGCTTCGCGCCGCGCTGCGGCCTGGCGCGCGCGGGCTGCGAGCAGGAACAGGTGCTGGCGCAGGTGGCACCCGCCCATGCCGCGCGCTGCCATGTCGCGACGGGAGAATTGGCGCATGCTTGATCCGGTGGGCCGCGTGGCCCTGATCACCGGTGGGTCCCGAGGGATCGGGCGTGAGGTGTTGCGCCGTCTGCATGGCTCCGGCTGGCTGATCAGCGCCGGCATCCGCAGCGCCGGCAAGCTGGTGGCGGGGCCGGACCTGATGCTGCATCGCTGGGATGCCGAGGATTCCGGCAGCGCCGAATCCTGGGTGGCCGCCACCATGGCCCGCTTCGGACGCATCGACGCGGTGGTGAACGCCGCCGGCATCAATCCGGTGGCGCGCCTGCTGGATGCCGATGAGACGCCGCATGACGCGATGTGGCAGGTGAACGTCAAGGCGCCGATGCGCGTGATCCGCGCCGCCTGGCCGCACCTGGTCGCCAGCGGGGAGGGCCGGGTGGTGAATCTTTCGTCACTCTCCGGCAAGCGCGTGGCAAACGAGAACCTCGGCTATGCCATGAGCAAGTTCGCCGTGGTGGCGCTGACTCAGGAAGTGCGGCGCCTGGGCTGGGAACACGGCATCCGCGCCACCGCCATCTGCCCCGGCTTCGTCGCCACCGAGATGACCATGGCCGCCAAATTCCCGCGCGAGGCGATGAGCCGGCCGGAAGACGTGGCGGCGCTGGTCGAGATGGTGCTGCGCCTGCCCAACACCGCCTCGGTGGGGGAGCTCAAGGTGAATTGTCGTTTCGAGGCCCTGTTGTGACGGCGACGCGACTGGTTGACCAGGACCGCCCCGCCCTCATCTTCACCGTCGATGGCGTGGAGGTCGCTGCGAAGCAGGGCGACACGCTGTTGACGGCGATGCTGACAGCCGGTCTCGGCCATGTCCGCACCAGCGAATTCGGGGATGGTGGCCGCGCCGGCTTCTGCTGGATGGGCGCCTGCCAGGATTGCTGGCTGGTGGTGGCGGGGAAGGGCGTGCGCCGTGCCTGCACGACATTGGTCGAACCCGGTATCGAGGTGATCAGGCGATGAAGGTTGTGGTTGTAGGCGCCGGCCCCGCCGGCATTCGCGCGGTGGAACAGCTGGTCCGCGCCGGCGTCACGCCGGTCTGGATCGACGAGGCGGCGGATGGCGGCGGCCGGATCACGCAGCGACCACCCGCCGGCTTCAGCCGCGGTGCCTCCGCCCTCTACGGCGCCGATGCCGGCCGCGCCAGGCGCCTGCATGCCACGCTGGATGCGCTGAAGCCGCGCACGGATTGGCGGCCGGATACGCTGGTCTGGAACATCCGCCCGGAAGACCGCGTGCTGCATACGCTGACGAATGGCGCGGCGCAGGATGAGGTGCATTACGACTCGCTGATCCTCTGCACCGGCGCGATGGACCGCGTGCTGCCGCTGCCGGGCTGGACGCTGCCGGGCGTGACCTCGCTCGGCGGTGCGCAGGTGGCGCTGAAGTCGCAGGGCGTGGGCGTCGGCGCCAACCCCGTGCTGATCGGCACCGGGCCGCTGCTGTGGCTGACGGCGCTGCAATATGCCAAGGCCGGCGCCAAGCCCGCCGCCGTGCTGGACACCACGGACCTTCTCACCAAGGCGCGCTTCGGCGCCGGCATGCTGTGGAACATCCCGACGCTGCTGCGCGGCATGGGCCTCTATGCCCAGCTCAAGCTGCGCGGCGTGAAGCTTTATGAGGATATCACGCCGCTGGCGATCGAGGGTGTGAACGGCGTCACCGCCGTGCACTGGCGCGACGCGGCCTGGAAGGAACATGTCACGCCCTGCGATGCCGTCGCCATGGGCTGGGGGCTGAAGCCGGAGGCGCAGCTCGCCGATCTCGCTGGCGTGCCCTTCGACTATGACGGCACGCAGCAGAACTGGGTGCCGCGCAAGGATGCGGCCGGGCGTTCGCCGGTGGCGGGCGTCTATCTCGCCGGCGACGGCGCAGGCATCGGCGGGGTGGATGTGGCGGAGCTGAGCGGGGCGCGTGCGGCGCTGGCCTTGCTGGCGGATGCGCATCTGCCCTCCGACATGGCGCTGAGCCATCACCTGGATGGCCGGCTGCGGACCGAGCGCCGCTTCCGTGCGGCGCTGGAACAGGCCTTTCCCTATCCGGCGCGCCTCGCCGCCCGGATGGAGGACAGCACCTCCGTCTGCCGCTGCGAGGTGATCACGGCGGGCGAGCTGCGCCGTGCCGCCGCGGCCGATGCGCCGGAGCTGAACCGCGCCAAGGCCTTCTCCCGCGTCGGGATGGGGCGCTGCCAGGGCCGGCTCTGCGGCACGCCGGCGGCCGCCGTTCTGGCGCGGGAGCTGCAGGTAGAGGTGCCGGAAGTCGGCCGGCTGCGTGGCCAGCCGCCGGTCAAGCCGGTGCCGCTGCAACAGGTGGATGGATGATCCAGGCCGATGTGCTGATCGTCGGTGGCGGCGGCGCGGGCTGTTCCGCGGCGCTGCACCTGGCGAAGCGTGGCGTGCGCGTGGTGCTGCTGGAGCGCGGCCTGGTCGGTGGCCAGGCCACGGGCGTGAACTACGGCGGCGTGCGCCAGCAGGGGCGTGACCCGGCCGGCCTGCCGCTGGCCCGCAAGTCGCGGGAGATCTGGTCGCGCATCACGGAACTGACCGGCGCGGATGTGGAATTCGATCCCTGCGGCCATCTGAAGCTGGCGCGCAGCGCGGCGGATGAGGCGGAGCTGCTGCGCTGGAATACGCTGGCGGCGGAGCATGGGCTGAAGCCGCGCATGATCGGCCGCAACGCGATCCGCGAGCACTACCCGCATTTCAGCGAGATCGTCATCGCCGGCAGCCTGATGGAGGAGGATGGCAGCGCCAATCCGCGCCTGTTGGCGCCGGCGCTGGCGCGTGCCGCGCGCGCGGCCGGTGCGGATATCCGCGAGCATCATGCGGTGACCTCGCTCGCGCATGACGGCCAGGAATTCGAGGTGGTGGCGAATGGCCAGCGCTTCACCGCGCCCTGGCTGCTGAACTGCGCCGGCTTCTGGGGCGGCGAGATCGCGCGGCGCTTCGGTGAGCCGGTGCCGATCGAGAAGCTGCACCCGAACATGCTGGTGACGGAGCCGCTGCCCTATTTCCTGCGCGAGAGCCTGGGCGTCGTCGGCGGCGATCTCTATCTGCGGCAGATCCCGCGCGGCAATGTCATCTTCGGCGGCGGACGGGGCGAGAGCGATGCCGGCATCACCTATACGCGGCCCCGCCCCGATGCGGCTTTTGGTGCGATGCAGCGCGCCATCGCGGTGATCCCGCGCCTGGCCGATGCGATGGTCATACGCAGCTGGACCGGCACGGATGGGGAGCTGCCGGACCATTTCCCGGTGCTAGGCCCCTCCGCCACCACGCCGGGCCTGCTGCATGCCTTCGGCTTCTGCGGCGAGGGCTTCCAGACAGGCCCCGCCGTCGGCGCGGTGCTGTCCGAACTGGTCATGGATGGCGCCACCGATATCCCGCTGGACGCCTTCGCGATCGGACGCTTCACGCCGGCGCAAATAGCGGTCTAAGCTCCCCGGCAAGGCAAACGGGGAATAATTTCATGCGGGGACTTCGGGCGGCGCTGCTTGGCAGCGCCTTGGCCGTGGCGTCGGCCATCGGGCTCAATGGCGCCGCATTGGCGCAAGGCCAGACGCTGCGCGTCGGCATGGCGGCGCAGGATGTCGGGCGACTGGATCCGCATTTCGCGGTCTCCACCATCGATCGCGTCGTCGTCGCCTGGATGTTCAACGGGCTGGTGCGCTTCAAGCCCGGCTCGATCAACCCGGCCGAGATCGAGCCGGATCTCGCCGAGCGCTGGGAGAGCAGCGCGGACGGCAAGACCTGGACCTTCCACCTGCGCCGCGGCGTGCAGTTCCATGGCGGCTTCGGCGAGCTGACGGCGGAAGATGTCGTCTTCTCGCTGCGCAAGGCCGGCACCGCCGCCACCAGCGCCTTCGCCGCCGACTACCGCGCGATCGAGAGCATCGAGGCGGTGGACAGCCACACCGTGCGCATCGTGCTGCGCGAGAATATCCCGAGCGTGCTCGGCATCCTCACCAACTATTCCGGCGGCTACATCGTCTCGAAGCGCGCGGTGGAGCAGCGCGGCGAGACCTTCGTGCGCAACCCGGTCGGCACCGGCCCCTTCGCGCTGGACCGCGTGACGCCGAACCAGTCGGCGGAGCTGGTGGCGCATGCGCAGTACTTCCGAGGCGCGCCGCAGATCGGCCGCATCAGCTACCGCTTCATCCCCTCCGACGCCTCGCGCGATCTCGCCTTCCAGAATCGCGAGCTGGATCTGAACTACGGACGCGCCGATCAGACCTGGGTGAACCGGACGCGGCAGGTGCCGAATACGGTGGTGGATGTTTTCGAGCCGGGTGAGCTCGCCATCATCAACCTCAACACGCAGCAGCCGCCCTTCAACGATATCCGCATCCGCCAGGCGATGGCGCATGCAGTGAACCGGGCGGAGCTGGTGCGCTTCCGCGGGCAGGACGTGTCGCGTGAGGGGCAGTCGCTGGTGCCGCGCGGCTATCTCGGCTTCAGCGCGGATAACGGGCTGCTGCCGGCCGATCCGGCGCGGGCGCGCGCGCTGCTGGCCGAGGCCGGGCACCCCAACGGCATCACCATCCGCGCCATCCACACGCAGCTGCCGGAGATGCTGAACATGATGCAGGTGGTGCAGCAGCAGCTGCGCCGCGCCGGCATCACGCTGGACCTGCAGGTGGTGGAACATGCGACCTTCCACCAGCAGATCCGCCAGGACCTGTCGCCGATGGTCTACTACTCCGCCGCGCGCTTCCCGGTGGCCGATATCTACCTGACGCAGTTCTTCCACGGCCGGTCGCGCGTGCGCACGCCGACGGCGGTGACGAATTTCTCGCATTGCGACCAGGCGGACAGCCAGATCGACGCGGCGCGCGTCAGCACGGATGTGGAGGAGCAGAAGCGCCTCTGGGCGGAGGCGCAGCGCATCCTGGTGCAGAATGTCTGTGGCGTGCCGCTGATCGAGACGCTGCTGGTCTTCGCGCGGCGGGACAACCTGGACTATGGCTATGAGCTGAAAGGCTCGATGAGCCTGGGGCCGCTGATCACCGAAGCCTCGCGGCTGCGGTGAGGCACGAAACCCCCACCCCGACCCTCCCCCGCGAAGCGGGGGAGGGGGAAGAGCGGCACTGCTCCCTCTCCCGCTTGCGGGGGAGGGTTGGGGTGGGGGCAGTGCCATGACCGGCTTCGTCCTCCGCCGCCTGCTCGCCGCGATCCCGACGCTGATCGCGGTGCTGACGCTGGTCTTCATCATCGTCCGCATCGTGCCCGGCGATCCCGCGCTGGTGATCCTGGGCGACCAGGCGACGCCGGAGGCGGTGGCCGCGCTGCGCACGCGGCTCGGGCTCGATCGCTCGCTCTGGGCGCAGTATTTCAGCTTCATCACCAGCGCGCTGATGGGCGATTTCGGCGTCTCCATGGTCACCGGGCGGTCCATCATGGCGGAGGTCGCGGCGGTGCTGCCGCATACCATCGACCTGACGCTCGCCTCCATGGTCTTCGGCATCGTCATCGGCGTGCCGGTCGGCATCTGGGCGGCGCTGCATCGCAATGGCGTGGTGGATGTGGCGGCGCGGGTGCTGTCGCTGCTCGGCCTGTCCTTCCCGGTCTTCGTCTCCGGCATCTTTCTGCTGCTGGCCTTCGCGCTGCATTGGCGCTGGTTTCCGGTGATCGGCAGTGCGGATCTCGGCGATTATGGCGACCGGCTGCACAAGCTGGTGCTGCCGACCGTGGCGCTCGGCCTGGTGATGGCGGCCTACATCACGCGGGTGACGCGCAGCGCCATGCTGGCCTCGCTGGGTGAGGACTATATCCGCACCGCCCGCGCCAAGGGCGTGCCCTGGCGGCGCGTGGTCTGGGTGCATGGGCTGCGCAACGCCTCCATCCCCATCGTCACCGTGGTGGGGCTCTATGTCGGCATCCTGCTGGGTAATTCCGTGCTGACCGAGATCGTCTTCAACCGGCCGGGATTAGGAAAAATCATCGTCGGCGCGCTGAATCAGCGGGACTACACGATGCTGCAGGGGTTGATGGTGATCTACTGCTTCCTGATCGTCGTGGTGAATCTCATCACCGACCTGCTCTATGGCGTGATCGACCCGCGGGTGAAGGCGGAATGAGCACCACCTCCGAACTCGTCGCGCCGCCGGCGCCCGCGGGCTGGAAGCGCGCCCTGGCCAAGGCGCGCAGCAATCCGACCACGGCGGTGGGCGTGGTGATCTGCCTGCTGATCATGGCGGCCGCGATCTTCGCGCCCTGGCTCGCGCCCTATGACCCGGCGGAGCAGGACATCTTCAACCGGCTGCAGCCGCCCTCGGCGGAGTTCTGGCTTGGCACCGACCAGTTCGGCCGGGACATTCTCTCGCGGCTGATGTGGGGCGGGCAGATCTCGCTGACCGTCTCGCTCGGTGCGATCTTCGCCGCCGCCATCATCGGCGGCGCCATCGGCCTGGTCTCCGGCTATATCGGCGGCAAGTTCGACCTCTTCGTGATGCAGGTGATGGACGTGCTGCTGTCCTTCCCCTCGCTGATCCTTGGATTGATCGTCGTGGCGCTGCTGGGGCCGGAGCTGATCAACCTCGTGGTGGCCATCGCGCTGACGGCGGTCGCGCCCTTCGCCCGCGTCGCCCGCGCGCCGACCATGGCGCTGAAGGAACGCGCCTTTGTCGAGGCCGGCCGGGCGCTGGGCTTCAGCCATTCGCGCGTGCTGTTCCGCCACATCCTGCCGAACATTCTGTCGGAGGTGATGGTGATGGGCACGCTGTGGCTCGCCACCGCCGTGCGTGTCGAGGCCTCGCTCTCCTTCATCGGCCTCGGCGTGAAGCCGCCGACGGCGACCTGGGGCGGCATGACCCGCGACGGCTTCGAGAACATCCTGGATGCGCCCTGGCTCGCCGTGTTTCCGGGCCTCGCCATCCTGCTATTGGTATTGGGGCTGAACATGGTGGGCGACGGCCTGCGCGACGCGACCGACCCGAAGCTGCGCAATGAGTGAGCCCGTCCTCGTTGTTGATGGGCTGCGAAAACACTTCGTGGCGAAGAAGGGTTTCCCGAAGCCGCGCACGGTGCGCGTGCGCGCGGTGGAGGACATCTCCTTCACCATCAGGGCCGGCGAGGCTTTCGGCCTGGTCGGCGAATCCGGCTGCGGCAAGTCCACGGCGGCGCGCGCGCTGCTGCGGCTGATCGAGCCGGATGCCGGCACCGTCACCTGGAAGGGGGAGAATGTCCTCGCCGCCAAGGGTGCAGCGCTCAAGGCGCTGCGGCGGCGCATGCAGATCGTCTTCCAGGACCCCTATTCCTCGCTCGATCCGCGCCAGTCCATCGGCGATGCGCTGATGGAGCCGATGCGCGTGCATGGCCTGGCCGAGGGCCGGGAGGCGCGCCGTCGCGCCGCCGCGCTTCTGGAGGAGGTGGGCCTGCCGCCCGCGGCGCTGGATCGCTTCCCGCATGAATTCAGCGGCGGCCAGCGCCAGCGCATCGGCATCGCGCGTGCGCTGACGGTGGAGCCGGAGCTGATCGTGGCGGATGAGCCCGTCTCCGCGCTCGATGTCTCCGTGCAGGCGCAGGTGCTTCTGCTGATGCAGGACCTGCGCAAGCGCCGCGGCCTGTCCTTCCTCTTCGTCAGCCATGATCTTTCCGTCGTGCGCTGGTTCTGCGACCGCGTCGCCGTGATGTATCTCGGCCGCATCGTCGAGGAGGGGCCGGCCGGCCGCGTTCTGGCCGAGCCGCTGCACCCCTATGCGCAGATGCTGCGCGACGCCTCGCCGATTCCGGATCCGTCACGCCGCGGCGTGCTGCCGCGCATCATCGGCGAAATCCCCTCCGCCGCGAATCCGCCGCCCGGCTGCCCCTTCCACCCGCGCTGCATCCACGCCATGCCGCAATGCTCCACGCAGATGCCGGCCTGGACGCCGGCGGCAGGCGACAACCAGGGCGGTGTCGCCTGCCACCTGCACGGCTGATCAGGCCTCCAGAAAACCCTCCAGCACGATCTTGCCGCGAGAGGTCGTGCTCTCGATCGCCGCATGGGCGCGGCGCAGGTTGGCGGCGGTGATCGCCCCAAAGTGCTCGCCGAGGGTGGTGCGCAGCGTGCCGGCCTCCAGCATGCGGCTGACCTCCACCAGCAGGTCGTGCTGGGCCTGCATGTCCGGCGTCTTGTGCATCGGGCGGGCGAACATCAGCTCCCAGTGCAGCGAGGCCGCCTTGGTCTTCAGCATGCGGATATCGGGCGGCGACTTCGGGTCGTCGATCAGGCAGATGGCGCCCTGCGGCGCGATGATCTCGCAGATCGCGGCCCAATGCGCCTCGGTATGCGTGGTGACGAAGATGGCGGAGACGGGCACGCCCAGCGCCTTGGCCTGCGCCACCAGGTCGCCCGAATGGTCCAGCACGTCCTGCGCGCCCATCTGCCGCGCCCAGTCCATTGTCTCCTTCCGGCTGGCGGTGGCGACCACGCGCAGGCCCGTCAGCTGGCGTGCGAGCTGCACGGCGATGGAGCCGACGCCACCGGCGCCGCCGATGATCAGCACCGCCTCCTCCCGCGGCGTGGTGCCGCGCGGGATGCGCAGGCGGTCGAACAGCGCCTCCCAGGCCGTGATGGCCGTCAGCGGCACGGCGGCGGCCTCAGCGAAAGAGAGTTTTCCCGGTTTTGGGCCGACGATGCGCTCGTCCACCAGATGCAGTTCCGCGTTGGTGCCGGGGCGGGTGATGTCGCCGGCGTAGAAGACCGCGTCGCCGGGGCGGAACAGCGTGACGTCGGGCCCCACGGCGCGCACCACGCCGGCGGCGTCGTAGCCCAGCAGCTTGGGCGTGCCGCCGGGGTCGGCGCGCATCCGCACCTTCGCATCCACCGGATTCACGGAGATGGCGCGCACCTCCACCAGCAGGTCACGGCCGGTGGGCGGCGCCGGGTCGGGCAGGGTGACGTCGACCAGGCAGTCCGGGTCGCTGGAGGGCAGGCTTTTCGTATAGGCCACGGCGCGCATCTTGAGGTCTCCTGTGCTGGCGCGGGAGATGGCGCCGATGGCCGCCTCTGACGAGTCCCCTCAGTCCACGCTGGCGCCGGAAAGCTGCACCGCGCGCTGCCACTTGCGCAGCTCCGCCGCATGGAAGGCCGTGGTCGCTGCCGCATCCGTGCCGATGACGGTGGCGCCCAGCTCCTGCAGCCGCTCCCGCACCTGCGGCCGGGCGAGGGAGGTCTGCATCTCCGCCGACAGCTTCTGCACAATGGGCGCCGGCGTGCCGGTGGGGGCGAAGACGATCACCCAGGCCGCGGCATCGAAGCCCGGCACCGTCTCCGCCACCGAGGGCACGTCGGGCAGCTTCGCCGCCCGTTCGCCGGAGGTCACGGCGATGGCGCGCAGCTGGCCGGCGGAGAGGAAGCCGGGCAGGGAGGGCAGGCCCTCGATCGCCACCTGCACCTCGCCCTGCATCACCGCCTGGATGGCGGGCGAGCCGCCGCGGAAGGGGATATGCGTCATCTCGATGCCGGTCGCCGCGCGCACCAGCTCGAAGGCCAGGTGGCTGGTCGATCCGGCGCCGGAGGTCGCGTAGTTCAGCGCGCCGGGCCGCGCCTTCGCCGCCTGCACCAGGTCCGCCAGGCTGCGGATCGGGCTGGCGGGGTTCACCACCATCACCTGGGGGAAGGAGACGAGGTGGCTGACCGCCACGAAGTCCTCGACCTTGTAGGGCAGGGTGCGGAACAGGAAGGGGTTGATGCCCATGGTGCCGGGCGAGCCGACCAGCAGCGTATAGCCATCGGCGCGGGACCGGGCGACGACCTCCGTGCCGATATTGCCGGAGGCGCCGGTGCGGTTCTCGACGATGAACTGGGTGCCGATCCGCTCCGACAGATCCTGCGCCACCAGGCGGATCACCACATCCACGGCGGAGCCGGCGGCGAAGGGGTTCACGCAGCGCACCGGGCGGTCCGGATAGGTCTGCGCCCGCGCGGAGAGCGCCGGCAGGGCGAGACCGGCGGCGAGCAGGCTGCGGCGTGCGAGCATCGAGAGCACCTTTTGTGACCACTGGGATACAACGACAAGCCGAGTGGACCCTCCTGTCAAGCCGCGGATTGGCAGGCGGCGCCCTGCGCGCCATACCGATGGCATGCAAAGCTTCGATGTGGTGGTGGCCGGCGCCGGGGCGGCCGGCATGGTGGCGGCGCTGGCGGCGGCGAATCAGGGCGCGCGCGTGGCGCTGCTGGAACGCGATCTGGCGGCGCCGACCACACTCTCCGTCTCCGGCGGGTTGATCTCGGCGGCGGGCACGCGCTGGCAGGCGGAAGCGGGGGAGCAGGATTCGCCGCAACAATTCGCCGCCGATGTACGGGCGAAAAGCGGCTCGGCGGTGGATGCGGTGCTGCTGGCCGCGGTGACTCAGGGCGCGGCGGAGGCGGTGGATTTCCTGGCCGATGTGGCGGGGCTGCCGATCCATCTGCACACGGCGTCGCGCTGGCCCGGCCATTCGGCGACGCGGCTGCATGCGACGCCGGCCGAGAGCGGCGCGGAATTGCAGGCGCTGCTGCGTCAGGCCGTCGCACGCCAGCCCCGCATTCTTGTTCGTGACGGCGTGGTGGTGACGGGGCTGCGGGCGGCGGGCGTTTCGACCAGCGCGGGCGAGATCGGCGCCGGCGCCATCGTGCTGGCCACCGGCGGCTTCGGCGGGGCGCCGGAGCTGGTGGCGCGCCATTGCCCCGAAGCGGCGCGCGCGGTGCATGTCGGCGGCAGCCATGCCGATGGCGCCGGCATCGGCTGGGCGGCGGCGCTGGGGGCGGAGCTGCTCTGCATGGATGCCTATCAGGGCCAGCCGCATGTCTCGCCGCATGTGATCGCGGGCGTGCGGCCGCGCTTCGGCGCCGCGCTGCCCGCGCTGGGGGCCGTGCTGGTGAACCGGCTGGGGCAGCGTTTCGTGGCGGAGGATATCGGCCCCTCCGAACTCACGGCGCATCTGCTGGCACAGTCCGAGGGAAGGGCGGTGGAGATCTGGGGGGAGGCGGCGCAGCAGGCGGCGCTGGCGGGCGGCCCCTTCCGGCGCGCGGTGGAACTCGGCGCTGTCGCGCGCTGCGCCGATCTTGCCGAACTTGCCGCGCGCTTCGGCCTGCCGGAGGTGGCGCTGGCCGCAAGCCTGGCGGGGCCGGATGGCTTCGGCCGGCGCCGCTGGGACCCGCTGGTCGCCCCCTTCTACGCGGCCGAGGTCACCGGTGCCCTGGCGCATACCCAGGGCGGCGTGCGGGTGGATGCGGATGCGCGGGTGCTGCGCGCCGATGGCAGCGCGATTCCAAACCTTTTTGCCGCCGGCGGCGTGGCCTGCGGCATTTCGGGCCGGGGTGCGGCCGGCTATGTGCCGGGCAATGGGCTGGCGCAGTCCTTCGCGCTCGGCCTGCGCGCCGGCCGCGCGGCGGCGCGCGGATGATCGAGAGCCCCTGCAACAAGGTCTGCGAGATCGACACGGCCACCGGCCTGTGCCGCGGCTGCGGCCGCACGACGCTCGAGATCGCCGTCTGGACGCAGCTTTCCCCTGCCGCCCGCCGCGCCCTGATGCAGCAGCTGCCGGTGCGCCTCAAGCTGCTGGACAAGGCATGACGCGCTTCATCGCCAATGCCCGCATGTATGCCGTGGCGCCGGAGGCCGAGGCCGCCTGGCAGGCGCTGATCGCCCATGTGGCGGCGGAAGCCGAGGTGCCGCTGGACTACGAGCCCTATCCCGCGCCGCAGCCGCTGGAGGTGCTGTGGCGCCGCCCGGACCTCGGCCTGGTGCAGATGTGCGGCTATCCGATCGCGCTGCGGATCGCCGATGTGGTGCCGATCGCGGCCCCCATCCCGGCGCTGGACTGGGCGCAGGGCCGCGCCGCCTATCGCTCCGACCTGATCGTGCGGGCCGACAGCCCCTTCACCTGCCTGGCCGATACCTTCGGGCACCGCATCGGCTGGACCGTGGCGCATTCCCATTCCGGCTTCAACGCGCTGCGCCACCACCTGCTGCCGCATCGCCGGGCGGATGGCGCGCCGCTGTATCGCGAAAGTGTCGGCGAGCTGGTTACGGCGCGCGCCGTGCTGGATGCGGTGCTGGCGGGGCGGATTGAGGTGGGACCGCTCGATGCCTATTGGCACGCGCTGATCGCGCGCTACCGGCCGGAGATGACCGCCGGCATCCGGGTGCTGGAGAGCACGGCGCTGGCGCCCATGCCGGCCTTCGTCGCCGCCCCCGCCCTGCCGGCCGAGGCCGTGGCGCGGCTGCGGCAGGCTTTCGCCACCGCGGCCACGCGCCCCTGGTTCGCGGAACACGCGGCGGCGTTGCGCCTCGCCGGCTTCGCGCCGGTGACGCAGGCGGATTTTGCCAGGACGCTGGAATGGGACCGGGCGGCGGTGGCCGCGGGCTATCCCATCCCGGGGTGAGGCTCAGGCGGCGCTGATGTTGAAGCGGCGGATGATCTCGGCGTAGCGCGCCGCATCCTCCCGGATCGCGGCCTGCAGCACCTCCGGCGCCTCATCCGTCGGCTCGACGCCGAGGGCGGCCAGGCGGGCGGCCAGGTCCGGCCGCTTCACCGCCTCCCGGCTTGCGGCATTCAGCCGGGCGATGATCGCGGGATCCGTGCCCGCGGGGGCGAGCAGCCCGTGCCAGCCCACGGCGGTCAACTCGGGAAAGCCCAGTTCGCGCAGCGTGGGCACATCGGGCAGGGCGGCGGCGCGGGCCTCGGGGCTGACCATCAGGGCCTTCAGGCGGCCGCCGCGCACATGGTCCGTCACCGCGCCGATATTGATCATCACGCCCTGCAACTGGCCGGCCATCAGGTCGTTCACCGCCAGCGCGCCGCCGCGATAGGGCACATGGGTCCAGGCGCCGCCGGAGGCCCGTGACAGCTGCTCCACCAGCAGATGCGCCAGCTGGCCGTGGCCCGGCGTGCCGATGGCGGGCGGCCGGCGCCGGCTGGCGGCGAACCAGGTGGCGAAATCCGGCGCCGGGTCATCCGCCCGCACCACCAGGATCTGCGGCACGCGCACCGTGCGGTGGATGGCCGCGAAATCCAGTGGATCGAAGCCCAGCCGCGGCGTCAGCGCGCCGGTGATGGACAGGGTATCGGCGCCGGCCAGCAAGGTGTTGCCATCCGCCGCCGCGCGTGCCGCCGCCGCATAGCCGATATTGGACCCGCCACCGGCCAGGTTCTCCACCTGCACCGGCTGGCCAAGGATTTCGGTCAGGGCGCGGGCGGAATGGCGGGCGACGATGTCCTGGCTGCCGCCGGGCGCGACCGGGACGATCAGCCGGATCGGCCGGTCCGGCCAGGCGCTGGCGCGGGCGAGGCGGGGCGCGGCGAGCAGGCCGGCGGCGAGTGCGAGAAGCGGACGGCGCGCGATCTGCGGCATGACGGGATCCCCAGCCGGCAACCCACGCCGGCTGGCGGTAAATACGTGGTGGAATTGCGGATTGCAACATCTCACAATTCACGATTGTATTTCGTGTTTAATTCACTAGGAGCGGCACCGTCCCCGGCAGCGCCCGGCCCTGCCGCAGCTGCGCCAGCAGCGCCGAAGCCGCGTCGGGGCCCACCATGGGCTGGGCTAGCTCCTGGAACTTCGCATCCAGCTCCGCCTCGCTCAGCGGCGCGTCGGGGTCTCCCTTGCGGGTCGGCTGGTGGTGTCGCAGCAGGCGGCCATCCGTCAGCCTCACCTCCAGGTTGGCGGCGCGGCGGGCGGGGTAATCCGCGGCGAGTGCCGGGTCGAGGCTGACGGTGACCTTCGGCATCACGGCGCGGATGCGTGGATTGGTCAGGTTCTCCTGCGTGAAGGCCGCGATCCGCACGCCGCCGAGCACCAGCAGCGCGGCCAGGCAGTATTGCGCGGAGAAGCGCGCCTGCTGCTCTGTCTCCACCACCGGCCGGTCGCAGACATCCTTGGTCGCCGAGTAGCCGCCGAGATGGATGGCCGCCACATCCTCGGCCGTGAAGCCATGGGCCGCCTGCAGGGTGGCGAGACCATCGAGCCCGGCAAAGATATGGCCGCAGCAGCCATGGTTCTTGAAGGTCATGGCGGTGATGGCGAAGGTCTCGTCCAGCCCCGCCAGCGCCTTGTCCCATTTGCCGCTGTCCTCGCTGGTGGCCGCGGCGAATCCGACCGGCCCGTGCAGCACGTCCAGCGCGCCGGTGACGCCGGCGGAGGCCGCGAGAGCCGCCAGCGCGCCGGCCTCCGCCGCATGGCCCGGATGCAGCGGCTTGCTCATGCCCTCGCCGCGAAAAGCCTGTTGCAGGCCGCCGGCCATGGTGGCGGCGGTGGCCAGCGCATGCGCCATGCGCGTCTCATCCAGGCCCAGCACCACGCCCACCGCGGCGGCCGCGCCAAAGGTGCCGACAGTGCCGGTGGTGTGCCAGTAGCGGTAATGGCTCGGCTGCACCGCGACGCCGATGCGGCAGCCCACCTCGTAGCCCGCGGTGATGGCGCGCAGCAGCAGGTCCATGTCGCCGCCCCTGGCCTGCGCCGCGGCCAGTGCGGCGGGAATGGTCGGGCAGGCCGGGTGGTAGCCGGCATCCCGAAAGATGTCGTCGAATTCGACGGTGTGGCTGGCCGTCGCGTTCAGCAGCGCCGCGTGGCGCAGCGCGCCCGGCTGGCCGTCCACGTAGCAGATCGCGCGGCCGGTGCCGCGCTGGTCCGCCAGCACGCCGGCCAGCAGAGTCGCCGGCGGCTGGGCGCAGCCGGGCAGCAGGGCGGCGAACCAGTCGACCAGGGCGCGGCGGGCATGGTGTTCGACCTCCGCCGTCAGGGGGCGGTCGCGCCAGCTTGCGGCATGCGCGGCCAGGCGGATCAGCGGATTGTCCATGAGCGGTCCCAATTCAGCGCGGCTGCAGCCGCGTCACCCAGTTCTCGGCGATTTCCGCCAGCAGGATGCATCCCCCCGCGCCCAGCGCCAGCCCATGCCCGCCATTCAGCACCGGGCGGCAGCGGCCGATCAGGCGCCCCTCGGGCGAGAAGAGGGACAGGCGCGGAATCTGGTCCGTCACCAGGATGCGGCCCTCGGCATCCACGGCGATGCCCATGGGGTGGTAGAGGTCGCCGGCCTGCCAGAGGAATCGGCCCTCGGTGTCGAAGGCCTGGATGCGGTTGTTCTCCCGGTCGCAGACGATGACCTCGCCCTGGCGGCCGAAGGCGAGGTCGTGCGGCGTGGTGAACTGGCCGGGCCCTTCGCCCGGCTCGCCCCAGCGCAGCAGCGGCCTTCCCTCGGCACTGAAGCGATGCACCAGGGAATGGCCGTAGCCATCGGCCACGAAGATGTCGCCGGATGGGTGGATGGCGGCGCCGGCCGGGTGGCTGAAGGGCTCGCCCGGCCCGTTGCGGCGGCCGAGGCAGAGCAGGGTGCGGCCCGCGGCGTCCAGGACGCGGATCTCGTGCCGGTCGCGGTCGGTCACCAGGATCTCGTCGCGCGGACCGATGGCGATGCCATGGCCGTCGCTCACCTCCGGCAGCGGCATCTCGCGCAGCAGCGCGCCATCGGGGGCGATGACGACGATGCCCGGCGTCGCGTCCTGCCGCGCATAGGGCTCGTAGCGCAGCAGCACATGGGCGTTGCCCTGGCTGTCCACCGCCACGTCGCTGACTACGGCGCCCGCGAAACGCGTGCCGCGGACGCCCCAGGGGCGCTCCACGTCATAGGTCGTGCCGGCAAGGGCGACGACGAGTTTTTCCTGGGTCATGGATGCGGGTCCCTTCGGCGATGGGCAGAATGAAATGCAAGTGGTATGCGGCCACGGCGCCCAGCACACCTGCCACAGAGCGGGAGGCGGCGCGAGGAAGACCCGCACGGCTGGACCCGATGAGACAGGACCGCCGCATGATCCTCACCCGTCGCCTTGCCCTGGGCGCCAGCCTGCTGGCCATGCCGCGCCTGGCGCGCGCCGCCTGGCCCGACCGGCCGCTGACCGTCATCGTGCCCTTCGCCGCCGGCGGCGGCACGGATATCTCCGCCCGCGTCATGGCCCAGTACCTGGAGACGGAGATGGGCCAGCCCGTGGTGGTGCAGAACCGGGGCGGGGCGGGCGGCGAGATCGGGCTGAACGCCATCGCCGATGCGCGGCCGGATGGCTATACGCTCGGCATCATCAATACGCCCGGCATCGTCACCATCCCGATCGAGCGCCGCCCGCGCTGGTCGCTGGACAGTTTCACCTTCATCGCCGGCGTGGTGGACGACCCGGCGACCATCGCCGTGCATCCCGAGAGCCCGATCCGCAGCATCGCGGAGCTGGTGGAGGCGGCGCGGCGCGAGCCCGGGCGGATCACGGTCGGCGACCAGGGGCCGGGCTCCGCCGGCAGCATCAGTGTCATGCTGCTGGAACAGGCGGCCGGGGTGCGGTTCGAGCCGGTGGCCTATGCCGGCACGGCGCCCGGCGCGCAGGCGCTGATGACGCGGGAGATCACGGCGGCCACCGCCAATCTCGGCGAGAGCCTGACCTTCGCGCAGCGCCAGCCCTGGCGGACGCTCGGCGTGATGTCGGATGCGCGCCACCCGATGGCACCCGATGTGCCCACCTTCAAGGAAGCCGGCTACGACATCCGCGGCGGGTCGCTGCGCGGCCTGGGTGGGCCGAAGGGCATCCCGGCCGAGGTGGTGGCGCGGATTTCCGTGGCCCTCGACAAGGTGCTGGCCAACCCGGCCTTCCGCGCCAGCAGCGAGCGCGCCTTCCAGCCGCTGCGCTATCTGAACTCGGCCGAATATGTCGCCTTCCTGCAGCAGGCGGATGCGACGCATCGCGCGCTGTGGCGGGAGCGGCCCTGGGGGCGGTGAGGCGCTACCCCGCCGCCTGCGCCGCCAGCTTCCGATACCGCTCCCGCGCCGCCTCCAGGTGCCGGCGCATGGCGGCGCGGGCGGCTTCCGGGTCGCTGGCGGCGATCGCCTCGGCCACCGCGCGGTGCTCGCCGCGCACCTGCGCCAGGTACTGCTTCCGCTCCGCCTCGCTGCGCTCCACCAGGCCGAGCGCGCGACGCGGAATGGCGTGGCGGCCGAGCACTTCCAGGAAGCGCAGGAAATGGGGGTTTCCCGTGGCGAGGAAGATGGCGCGGTGCAGGGCGAAATCCGCCTCCGCCGCATCGCCGCCGGCGGCCACCGCGGCGTCGAAGGTGGCCTCGGCCTCATCGATCAGGGCCAGCGCGGCCGGGCTGCGGCGCTCGGCGGCGAGGCCGGCGGCCTCCACCTCCAGCGCCAGGCGCAGCTCCAGCACCTGGATGACCTGTTGCAGCCCCTCGGCCTCGCTCGGCGTCAGCCGGAAGATGCCCTCGCCGGGGCGTTCGGTGACGAAGGCGCCGACGCCCTGACGGGTCACCACCAGCCCCTCCGCCCGCAGCGCCGCCACCGCCTCCCGCACCACCGTGCGGCTGACGCCGGCCTCCCGCATCAGATCCTGCTCGGTGGGCAGGCGGGCACCGGGGGCGAGGCGGCCGGAGCGGATCTCCTCCGCCAGGCGATGCACCAGCGCGCCGGTAAGATTGGCGGCAGGGCGCAGCGGCGCCATGCCGATGTCGCGGCGCATCATGGGTGAAGGGTCCGGCGGGGCAAGGTCATCGTATGATATGACAAGCTGCGCCGCCGGACGTCAACGTGACCGGATCAGGCCACCTTCTCCGACGAGACCCCGGCTTCCGCCGCCGAGATCAGCCGCCCCTCGAACCACAGTGCGGCGCAGACGGCGGACATCGCCCGCCCGTCATGGCCGACGCCGGCCACCGGCACCAGCTTCCAGTTGCAGGCCACGCCGCGCCGCGCCGCCTCCGCCTGGCCGGCCGCCAGGTAGGTGTGCGCGCGCGCAAAACGATGCGGCCCCTGGGCCAGCGCCGCGGGCTGCGAGGGGAGGGAGGCGCCGTCGGTCTCGATATCCTGGTCGCCGGCCAGGATGGTCATGGGGAAGGCGAGCAGCGCCTCCACCTCCGCGTCCCCCAGCCCGATGCCGCCCATCCCTTCGGGAAAGGGCTTTTCCAGAGTCGGCAGGGTGTACCAGCCGGGATTGCCGATGGTCGCTTCCTCCAGCCAGTCATGCGGCTGCGTCGACATCAGGCGGTGGCCGAACTGGCCGCCGGCGGAATGGCCGAACAAATGCGCCTTGTCCCGCGTCGTGACGCCGGCCGCGCGCAGGGCCGCGAAGACGCGCTGCGGAATGGCGTAGCCCCAGCTTTCGCGCGGTCGCGGCTGGCCGAGATCGTCCAGCACCAGGCCGTTATTGTAGTGCTCGGCCTCCGGCCAGGCCTGCTTGCCGTAGGTGGGGGCGACGATCAGCAGGCCGTGCCTGTCGGCCGCGGGGATCCAGAAATCCCGGTAGTCGTCGCCGTTCCGCATCATGCCGTGCTGCACGATCACCACCGGGTTTTCCGGGCGATGATTGGCGGGGCGATAGCCATGCAGGGTCAGCGGCCGGGCCAGGTCGCATTCCGCATCGGCCCAGGGAATGGCGCTGCGGCCGGTGGCGGCAAACGCCCGGGCAAGTGGCGAAAGAGTCATTCGGGGTGGACCTCCTGGGCCAGGGTCTGCTGGTCCATCCGCCCGGCATAGGTCAGGCCGCGGCGAAAGGCCCAGACGGCGCTTTCGAAGTGGATCGGCAGGATCGGCACTTCCTCCAGCGCGATGCGGCTGGCCTCCCGCAGCAGCCGGCCGCGCTCGGCATCCTCCATGGTGGTCACGGCGGTGACGGCGGCGGCGTCGAAGGCGGCGTTGGACCAGTTGCCGTAGTTGCTGCCGCCGAGGCCGCGGTCCCGGTCCGTGGTGGTCATCCAGGTGCGGAAGAACAGCAGCGTCTCCTCCGCGCTCGCGGCCCAGCCGCCCATGGGGACGGAGAATTCGCGTCGCGCGCGGCGGCCGAAGAAGACGTTCGATGGCATGGCATCCACCTCCGCCCGCACGCCGATCCGGGTCAGGTACTGGCCGATCGCCTGGATGACGCGCGCATCGTTGACGTAGCGGTTGTTGGTGGCGTGCAGCGTCAGGGCGAAGCCGTTGGCGTAGCCGGCCTCCGCCAGCAGGGCGCGGGCGCGGGTGGGGTCGTAGGGCAGCACGGGCAGGCCGGGGATAGTGCCGAACATGCCCTCCGGCAGGAATTGCGCGGCGGGCACGGCGAGGCCGTCCATCACCCGGCTGGCGATGGCATTCCGGTCGATGGCGAGCGACAGCGCCTGGCGCACCCGCGCATCCCGCAGCGGATTGGGCGGCGTGCCGCCATTCACGAAGGGCGCCGGCTCGCGCTGGTCGAACTGCAGGAAGATCAGCCGCGTTGTGGGCGCGATGGCCAGGCGCATGGCGGCATTGGCGCGCAGGCGCGGCAGGTCGCCGGTGGCCGGCGCCTCCACCACGTCATGATCGCCGGCGAGCAGGCCGGCCAGCCGCGGGCCGGCGGCGGTGACGGGTTGCAGCCGCACCTCGCGCCAATGCGGCTTCTCGCCCCAATAGCCGTCGAAGCGGGTGAGTTCGGTCACGCCACTGCGGCCGAATGTGCGCATCCGGAAGGGGCCGGTGCCGATGGCGGCGGAGCCGTCGTTGAACTGCGCGAGCGTCGGCCAGGGCTGCCCGGCGCCGGCGCAATTATCCGCCACGCTGAAGGCGATGGGCCGCGCCGGCACCAGGCTGGCCGGGATGATGCGCAGGCTGGCGAGGTCCGCCGGCAGCAGCGGCTCCGGCTCCCGCGTGCCGATCACCACGCGATGCGGCCCCTCCGCCTCCACCCGCGTGAAGCGGCGCACGGTGGAGGAGTAGGAGACGGCCAGCTCGCTTTCGTTGTTCAGGATGCGGCACATCGAGAACACCACATCGGCCGCGGTGAAATCCTGGCCGTTGTGGAATTTCACGCCCTGGCGGAGGTCGAAGACCCAGGTGAGGTCGTCGCGGCGGGACCAGCCGATGGCGAGGCCGGGGCCGGCCTTCAGCCGCGCATCCACCTCCACCAGGGATTCGAAGATGTGGTTGTGGAGCGTCGAGTTGGGCGCCGCCGCATATTGCTGCGGATCGGCGGAAGTGGGCTCCGCCGCCATGGCGATGCGCAAGGTTTGCGCTTGGGCCTCGTCCGGGGCCGCCCCGCCGAGGGCAAGGCAGGCCGCGCCCGCCAAAAGAAACCGCTTCATGCCGCAAGATCCTCCATCGGCGGGCATCATGCCGCCGATGAAGGGGCCGCGCCAATTCAGGTGACGCGAAAGTTCCGGAACTGCCACGGATCCTGGCTATCCACTTCCTCCGGAAACAGCACGCCTCGGCCGGCGAGCGGGGTCCAGTCGGAATATTCGCCCACCACATCGCCGAGATAGGGCGCGCAGATTTCCAGCACCCGGGCATGGTCGATCTCATCCGATTCGACCACGCCCCGGCGCGGATTCTCGATGGCCCAGATCACGCCGGCCAGCACCGCCGCAGTCACCTGCAGCGAGGTGGCGTTGTTGTGCGGCGCGACGCGGCGGGCTTCCTCGATGGTCAGGCGGGAGCCGTACCAATAGGCGCCCTTGGCATGGCCCATCAGCAGCACGCCGAGCTCATCCATGCCCTTCGTGATCTCATCCGTCATCAGCCGCTTCTCCGGCTGCATTTCCCAGTTCTTGCCGGCGAGTTCATGGACCGAGAGCACCGCATCGTCGCAGGGGTGGTAGGCGTAGTGCGCGGTGGGGCGGTAGAGCACGGCGCCGGAGTCGTCGCGCAGCGTATAGTAGTCGGCCAGCGAGATGCTCTCGTTGTGGGTGATGAGGAAGCCATGCATCGGCCCCTCCAGCGGCGTCCATGTGCGCACGCGGGTGGAGGCGCCGGGGCGCATCAGGTAGATCGCGGCATCGCAGCCAAAGCCGTGGCGATGGCCATCCGGCGGCAGCGCCTTCTCATGGCTGCCCCAGCCGAGTTCCGCCGGCTGGCAACCCTCGCCCACGAAACCGTCGACGGACCAGGTATTGACGAATTCGCCCGGCTTCTTCGGGCGGTCGGCCACCTGCGTGTCACGCTCCGCGATATGGATCACCTTCACGCCCAGATCGTGGGCGATCTTCGCCCAGGCGGTGCGATCGCTGGCCGGTGGCGGCGTGGCGATGGGCGCGCCCGTGTCGCGCGCGATGTCGAGCAGCGCCTGCTTGACGAAATGGCTGACCAGGCCGGGGTTCGCGCCATGCGCCGTGATGCTGGTCGGCCCGCCCAGGAATTGCGGGCGCAGCGCGATCGCCGCCTCCCGCATCGCGTAGTTCGACCGCTGCGAGGGCGTCAGCGACGGGTCGGTGTAGCCGCCGGCCCAGGGTTCCACGACGGTGTCGAGATAGAGCACGTCCAGCTTCTGGCACAGCTTCATCAGCTCGACCGAGGAGACGTCGACGGAGAGATTCAGCAGGAAGTCGCCCGGCGCCAGCAGCGGCGACAGCAGTTCGGAAAAATTCTCCTGCGTCGCGGCCTGCAGGATGAAGCGGATGCCGTATTCGGCCGCCACCTCCTCACCACGGGTCTCGGCCGTGACGATGGTGATGCGCTCGGCCGGGATGTCGATGTGCCGCAGGATCAGGGGCAGCACGCCCTGGCCGATCGAGCCGAAGCCCAGCATGACCAGGCGGCCCGAAAATTCTGCATGCTTCATCGTCCAGGCACTCCGTTCAGGTTTTTTCAAATGGGAGGCGGCGATGCCGCCCCCCGGTCATCAGGCCGCTTGCACGGCCTGCACATAGCCCGGCGTTTCGAGCAGCGGCAGGTCCGCCACCTCTACCACGCCGGCGCGGTCCATGCCGTTGAAGCCGGTGCGCAGGCAGGCACCATAGGCCCCGAGCTGGCCGATCTCGATCCAGTCGCCTTCTGCCACATCCGCCGGCAGCAGGAAGGGGCCTTCCATGCGGTCCGCGGTGTCGCAGGTAGGGCCGAAGAAGCTGAAGGGCACCGTCTCGGCCTCACTGGTCGAACCGGGGCGGATCAGCTTCACGGGGAACCGAAAACCCGGCACGCCGGCATCGGACAGCGCGCCATAGACGCCGTCATTGATGAACAGCATCCCGTCCCGCCGCGCCTGCACCTGCACGACGATGGAAGCCCCGCCCGCCACCAGTGCCCGGCCCGGCTCCGCCCAGAGCTCCACCCCCGGCAGCGCCGCCTCGGCGAAGGCCGTGGCGATGCTGTCCATGAAGGCGGAGAGCGGCGGCGGCACGACATCCGGATAGGCCACCGGGAAGCCGCCGCCGACATCCAGAACCTCCACCGCCACGCCGGCTTCCCGGATCACGGAAGCCGCCAGCGCGATGGCGCGGGCATAGGCGGCGGGCTCCAGGCATTGCGAGCCGACATGGAAGGACACTCCGAGCTTGCCGGCATGTGGGCGTGCCGCGCGCAGCAGCGCCACCGCCTCCGCCGGCTCCGCGCCGAATTTCCCGGAAAGGTCATAGACCGCGCTGCCCTTCGGCAGGCCGAGGCGGATGATGAGGTTCAGCCCCTCACCCCCCGTCTCCTCCAGGATCTTTGTCAGTTCCGCCGCGGAATCCAGGACGAAGTCGCGGACGCCATGCTGGCCGAAAGCCTCACGGATGGCGCCGCGGGCCTTCACCGGATGCATGAAGTGGATGACCGCGTCCGGGAACAGGCTGCGCACCAGGCGCACTTCGCCGGCGGAGGCGCAGTCGAAGTGCCGCAGGCCACCGGCCCAGAGGGCGCGCAGCACCGTGGGGTCCGGGTTGCACTTCACCGCATACATGGTGGTGCCCGGGAAAGCCGCCGCGAAGGTGGCGCCGGCCGCGCTGATGGTCGCCGGCCGCAGGCAGTGCAGGGGGTCCTCCGGCCGCAGCGCCGCGACCACGCCGGCCACATCGCGCGGCAGGGCAGGGGTGGCGGGGCGGCGGAGCGGTGCGGTGGCGCCGCGGAAGCGAAGGACGGTCATGGCAGGCTCCCTGAGGCCGGAGTGTGCGCGACTGCACGGGCATTTGGCCCGCCGCCGCGCTCATCCCGTGAAGGGGGCGCGGCGGCGGGAAGGAGGGAACCCGGGCATGATCGGCGCGCGCCCTTGGTTCACCGCGCACGGCACGCCCGCCACCTCAGCGGTGGGGAACGGGACGCGGGCGGCGGAAGCGGCGCGATCCGGCGCTTCAGACCCTCGGGCCTGGACGTGCGGAATGCGGCGCTTCGGGCGCGGTCACGCGGAAAGACGCGGGGAGATCCCGGCTTCGCGCGGCGGCGATCAGGCGACACAGGCGGTTCCCTCGAACCTTCCGGCCCTTCCGGGCCGGCTGAACAAAGGACGCGTCCCGTCGTTGCTGTGCCCCGGAAAGACGGGGGCTCGCGGCACGTGCGATGGCGTCGGGTCTTCGTGGCGAGGCAACGGCGCCTCATCACGGCCGGATAAATAGCGGCGGCGTCCTCGGGATGCAAGGTTTTTTTCTGGCCGTTCTGAAAAATGTCAGGTGGGAAAGCCGGTGACTGTCATAATTGGCCGGAAGGCTTTCAGTCACGCGCGGCACAGATACTCCCAGACCACGCTCGCCGCGGCCAGCGCGGTGATCTCGCCATGGTCATAGGCGGGCGCCACCTCCACCACGTCCATGCCCCGGAAATCCACGCCACCGAGGCGCCGCAGCACCGCCTGGGCCTGCCAGCTGGCCAGGCCGCCGATCTCCGGCGTGCCGGTGCCGGGGGCGAAGGCGGGGTCCAGCGCATCGATGTCGAAGGAGAGGTAGGCGGGCGCCGTGCCCAGCACCTGGCGCGCCTGCTCGGCGACCGCCTGCGGCCCGCCCTCGTGGAAGGCCTGCGCGGTCACCACGGTGACGCCCTGCGCCAGCGTCCAGTCCCAGACCTCGCGCTGTACCGGGGACCGGATGCCGAGCTGGATCATCCGGCGCGGGTCCACCAGACCCTCATTGATCGCGTGGTAGAAGACGGAACCATGCGCATAGGCCTGGCCGAAGTTATCCGCCCAGGTGTCGACATGCGCATCGAAGACCAGCAGCCCGAGCGGCGCGCCCAGCCGCTTCCGCAGCGCCCGCAGCAGCGGCAGGGTCACGCCATGCTCGCCGCCCAGCGCCACCAGATGGTCGAGGCCCGCCGCCTGCTGCTCGATCAGCACCAGGCTGCCCTGGATATCGCCCAGCGCCAGTTCGAAATCGCCGAGATCGGCCAGCGGCAGCCTGGCGGGGTCCACCCAGCTGCCGGGATGCGCCCCATCCACCAGCATGCGGGAGGCCTGCCGGATCGCCCGCGGCCCGTCCCGCGTGCCGGCGCGGTTGGTGGTGCCGATATCCATCGGGATGCCGGCGATGCCGATCCCGCCTGTCGCATCCTGTCGCGTGACGCCCAGGAAGCCGGGCGGGGTGGCATAGGTGGGCGTTCCGGCCATGGCGATTCCTCCGGGGATGGACAGCGCCCCCCTTGGGCCGCAGGCTGGCCGGAATGACAAGCCAAACAAAAGCGACATCCGGGGAGGATGCGACGGAAGAGGGCACCACCGCCGTCCGTTCCGTGCTGATGGCGGTGCGGGTGCTGGAGGCGATGGCGCTGGCCGGCGGGCCGCTGCGCGTCTCCGACCTGGCCCGCCACCTGGGCGAGCCGAAGGGCCGCGTGCATCGCCACCTCGTCACGCTGCGCCTCGCCGGGCTGGTGGCGCAGGAGGAGACGACGGAGCGCTACCACCTGACCTGGCGCATGTTCCAGATCGGCCAGGCAGCCGGCGAGCAATTCGACCTGAAGCGCGTGGCGGAACCCGCCATGCACCGGCTGCGCGACGCGGTCGGGCAATCCGTGCTGCTGGCGGTGCCGACCGGCGGCGACCCGCTGGTGGTCCATGCGCTGGAGGCGCCGAACAAGGTGCTGATCAGCGTGCAGCCCGGCAACCGCCCGCCGGCGCATTGCTCCGCGCAGGGGCGAATCATGCTGGCCTTCGGCCCCGCCGAGGCCCGCGCCCGCAGCCTGGCCGGCCCGCTGGAGAAGCTGACGCCGCATTCCCTGACCGACCCCGCGAAACTGCAGGCGCGGCTGGAGGCGGTGCGCGCGCGCGGCTGGGAGACGGCGCCGCAGGAGGCGCTGCTGGGCATCAATGTGCTCGCCGCGCCGATCTTCGCGGCCGGCCAGGTGCTGGTGGGCTCGCTTGGCCTGGTGGGGTCCGTGCAATTCGTGCAGGACCCGCCGGATGCGGCGATGCTGGCGGCGCTGCAGGAGGCCGCCGGCGAGATCAGCGCGCGGCTGGGCGCGGAACCTCAGCGCGCCTCGGGCGGCACGAAGTCGCGCCAATAGCCGGGGCGATCGGGCTGCACGCCGTAGCCCAGCTGCCGCTCCGCCGCGAGGCCGATGAGGTCCTCCACGCGGCCGCCGGTGCGGGCGAGATACAGCGCGATCTCGGAGACCGCATCCCGCGCGACCGCAAAACCGCCCGCCATCACCGCGCTGGTCATCTCCACCGCCCGCGCGCCGGCCAGCAGGAAGCGCACCACGTCCAGCCCATCCCGCGCGCCATTGGTGCCGAGCAACGGGAAATCCGGGCCGAGCTTCTTGCGCGCCTGCGCCAGCCAGCGGCAGGTCAGCGCGAGCGACCAGGGCCCGCCGATGGCGCCCGCCGTGCCGAGCATCGGCGCGCGCGTCTCCACATCCGGCACCAGCGCCATGAAGCGGCCCATGACGATGACGGCATCCGCGCCACCGTCCCGCGCGGCGGCGGCGAGGCCCGCCACATCCTCGCTCTGCCCGGTCAGCTTGATCCAGAGCGGGATGGTGATGGCGGCGCGCAGCCGCGCCGTGATCTCCCGCACCCGGCTCGCCGCGCGTTCCTGGATGATGGCGCCGGGCACCGCCTCGTCGCCATGCGGCGCGCCGATGTTCAGTTCCAGGATGCGGATGCCGGCCGCCTGGTACTGCCGCGCCAGGTCGCAGGCGACGTCGAGATTTGCGAGGATGATCGAGCCGATGACGTATTGCCCGGTCTCCGCCGCGATCCGGTCCTGTGCCGCGACTTCCGCGATCCAGTCGGCGCTGGCCGCCTGCTGCAGGCCGGAGCGGCCGAAGAGCATGGCATCGGCGGGCGGGGCGAAATCCCAGGGCAGGGGGCGCCAGCGGCTGTCGAGCAGCACATGGTCGCTGCCATCCAGCTGGCGCTTCGCCGCCTCGCTCTCGTTGATGGATTTCGCCACCACCGCGCCGGCGCCGGTGGCCCGCGCGGCGGCGAGGCCGCCGGCGGTCATGACATGATCGCCCGAGCCGATGATGACCGGATTGTTCAGCGTGACGCCGCCGATGCGGATCGAGAGATCAGGCATATTCGGGCCGCGCCGGCGTGAAGACATCGAGGTTCAGTACCGGCTCGTCGCCCACCACCACGCCGTGATGCAGCGCATTCGGCGGCACCACCAGCAGCCCGCCGGCAGACAGCCGATGCACCGTGCCCTCGATATGGAAGTCGATGGTGCCGGCCAGGATATAAACGATCTGCTCGAAGTGGTGGCTATGGGGCTTCGGCTCATGTCCCGGCATCAGCCGGTGAAGGGCCAGCGTCGCGCCTTTGCCAGTAAAACCCTTGCGTTCGACGCCCTCGCGCACGGGTGTCCAGGGGATGGCGTTCCAGTCGATGGTCGGGATCTGCATCATTGCCTCTCGATATTCGCGGCGCGGATCACGCGGCCCCAGAGCGCCGTTTCCTCCACCAGCATCTGCCGCATCGCCTCCGGCGTGGTCGGCGTGAGTTCCACCGCCAGGGGCAGCAGACGGTCGCGCACCTCCTGCAGGGCCAGCACGCGGTGCACCTCCGCATTCAGCCGGTCGATGATCGGGCGCGGCGTGCCGCGCGGCGCGGCCATCGCGTTCCAGGTGACGACGTTGTAGTCCGGCAGCCCGCTTTCGGCGATCGTCGGCACATCCGGCAGCACCGAAGTGCGACGTGGGGAGGTGACGGCCAGCGCGCGCAGCCGGCCGCCGGAGATCTGCCCGAGCGTCGTTGCCGCCACCTCCATCGCGCCGGCGATATCGCCGGTGGCGGTCGCGTTCAGCAGTTCGCCCGTGGTGCGATATGTGACGATCTCCACCGGCAATTGCCCCATGGACTGGAACAGCGCGAGCGAGAGGTGCAGCGCGGTACCGACGCTGACCGAGCCGAGGTTCACGCGGCCGGGCTGCGCGCGCGCCGCCGTCATCAGGTCCTGCAGGCTGCGATAGGGCGAATTCGCACTGGTGACGATGATCTGCGGGAAGGAGGCGATCTGGCTGACGAATTCGAATTCGTCGATGGGGTGATAGGGCAGGGTCCGGAACAGATGCGGCGCCGTCGCGGCGGTCGCCGTCACCAGCAGCAGCGTATGCCCATCCGGCGCCGCGCGCGCCACCGTCTCCGTCGCCAGGATGCCCCCGGCGGAGGGGCGGTTCTCGATCACCACCGGCTGGCCCAGGCCCTCCGACAGTTTCTGGCCGACCAGCCGCGCCGTCATGTCGCCGACGCCGCCGGCGCCAAAACCCACCACCCAGCGCAGCGGGCGGTTCGGGAAGTTGTCCTGCGCGAGGGCGGGCAGCGTCGCCAAGGCCATCAGGCTGGCGAGCAGCAGGCGTTTCATGTGGCGTCTCCCAGGAAGGGTCGGCTGCGGCCGATCTTGCGTTTCAGGAAGTCCCAGCGGAGTCCGAGGTTCTTTGCATCCAGCAGGAAGCGCTTTGATTGCGCGGCGGCCGCCGGGTCCAGGTGCTGCAAGGGGCCCGCGGCCGCGGCGCGCAGCTGCACGTCCGCCGCCCATTCCAGCACCGTCATGCCGATGCAGGCCTCTGCCACATTGGCACCCACCACCAGCGCGCCGTGGTTCTTGAGCAGCAAGCCGCGCTTGCCGCCGAGCGCTGCGGCGATGGCATCGCCCTCATTCGTGTCCAGCACAATGCCGTGGAATTCGTCGAACAGCGCGATGTCGTCATGGAACACCGCGCCGGTCTGGGTGATGGTCTCCAGCGTCATCCCGGCGCAGCCGAGCGCCACGCCCGCCTTGCCATGGGTGTGGATGATGCAGGCGACATCCGGCCGCGCGCGATAGATGCGCGTGTGGATATGCAGCGTGGGATTCACCTGGCCTTCGCCACGGATGGTGCGCAGGTCGAAATCCGCCTCGATCAGCCCCTCCGCCCGCACCTCGTCGAAGCCGATGCCCCAGCGATGCGACCAGAAGCGATCGGCGCCCGGCAGCCGCGCCGTCAGATGGCCGGCGATGCCGCTCGCCTGACCATCGGCATCGAGGATGTGGTAGGCGTGCAGCAGGTCCTGCTTGAGTGCGGCCTCGCTCATTGCTTCTCGACACCCGCGAGCTGCGCCATGCGGCCCCAGGCGGCGACCTCGGCGGGGATCATGGCGCCGAGCTCCTCCGGGCTGCTCGCCTCCGGCAGGCCGCCGAGCTCGATCAGCCGGTTGCGGATTTCCGGCACGTCGAGCGCGCGGCGGATCGCGCGGTTCATCGCCTCCACCAGCGGCCGTGGCGTATTGGCGGGGAAGACCACGGCGTTCCAGGACCGCACGATATAGTCCGGCAGGCCGCTTTCAGCGCTGGTCGGCACATCGGGCAGCGTCGGGAAGCGGCGCGGCGCCGTCACCGCCAGCAGTTTTACGGCCCCCGACCGCACATGCGGGATCAGCGGCGCGAGCAGTTCGCCGGCGACCTGCACGTCGCCATTGGTCAGCGACAGGATCAACTCCGGCGAGGAGCGGAAGGTGACGGTGGTCATCTCCGCCTGCGCCATGGCGCGGAACAGCTCGACGCCGAGATGCTGCGCATTGCCCACCGCGATGGAGCCGATGTTCAGCGCGCCCGGCCGCGCCTTCGCATAGGCGATCAGCTCCGCCAGGCTGTTGACGGGCAGGCGCGGATTCACGGCGATGACGTGATCGTACCAGACCATGCGGCCGACCGGCGTGAAATCCTTCGTCACGTCGAAGGGCATGCTGCGGTAGAAGGCCGGGGCGGCCATGTTGCTGGTGGTCAGCAGGTACATGGTGTGGCCATCGGGTGCGGCGCGCGCCACCGCCTCGCCGCTGATCAACCCGCCGGCGCCGGGGCGGTTGTCCACCACGATGGGCTGGCCGATCTCGGCCTGCATATGCGGCGTCAGCATCCGCACCGTGATGTCGCCGGCGCCGCCCGCGGCGAAGCCGAGCACGAAGCGCACGGGCCGCGTGAACAGCGGCTGTGCGGTGGCAATGGCCGGCATGGCCAGCGCCGAGGCGCCGCCGAGCAGCGCGCGTCGTCCGAACATTTTTGTCTGTTTCCTCCCTGACTCTGTCGCTCAGGTGGGGGGACCGTAGCCCCCGCCGCCCGGCGTTTCCATCATCACGTCGTCATCAGCTGCCATCGCCATCTTCTGCGACTTGTTCACGGGCTGGCCGTTCACCAGGAAGCGACCGGGCTGGCCGCCCTCGCCACCTTCCAGCCCCTCCGGCCCGAGATCCGTGCGGCTGGCCACCACGTTCAGCAGCCAGGGTTCCCTGGTGCGCATGCGAAAACCGATGAACTGGCCATCGCCGCCGCGCTGCCGTCCGGCGCCGCCCGATCCGTGGCGCAGCTCCTTGCGCGTGAAGACGATGGGCATGGCGGCTTCCAGCACTTCCACCGGCACGGCGGCGACTCCGGTGGGGTAGCAGGTGGCGTCCAGCCCCGGCTTGTCCCGCCGCGCGCCCATGCCGCCGGAGTAGTTGAACATGGAGGAGGTGAAGTTGGCGCCGTCCTCCGTCTTGCCCTGGATCTGGATGGTCCAGACCGCGCCGGAGCCCTCCGCCAGCACGCGATCCGGCATCACCTGGTGCAGCGCCTTCAGCACGGGCATCGGCACATACATGCCAACGACGTGCCGTGCATTCACCGGGGCCGGGTAGCGGCAGTTCACGATGCAGCCTTCCGGCGCCACGACCTTGACGGGAAGCAGGCTGCCGAAATTGTTGGGCAGGTCGGGGTCGAGGCAGGCGCGCACGGCGAAATTGGCATAGGCGGCGGTGTAGTTCAGCACCACGTTGATGCCGATCGGCGCCTCCGGGCTGCTGCCGGTGAAGTCGATGATGAGGTCGCCGGCTTCCACATCCACCGTGACCGCCGCCTTCAGCGTGATCTTCGCGCCGCCGGGCACATCGAAGATGCTCTCGCCGTGATAGGTGCCGGCGGCGAGCTTGCGGATGCTGTCCCGCGTTGCCTGTTCCGACCGGTCGAGGATCGCTTCCGCGAGGTCCTGGATGTCGTCCATCCCCGTGCGGTCGCAGAGCGCATTCAGCCGCTCCGCGCCGACGCGTCCCGCGGCGACCTGCGCGGCGAGATCGCCCGAGACGTGTTCCGGCGTGCGTACATTGCGGCGGATGATGCTGTGCAGCAGCGCGTTCGGCACGCCCTTCTCGTACAGCTTGGCCAGTGGAATCCACAGGCCCTCCTCATGCACGTCGCGCGCCCCGGCGCCGACGCCATAGCCGCCGATATCCGTGTGGTGGATGGTGCTGCCGAAGAAGCCGATGCAGCGATCCCGCCGGAAGACCGGCGTCATCACCGTGATGTCGAAGAAATGCCCCGCGCTGAGCCAGGGGTCGTTGGTGATGAGAACGTCGCCGGGATGCAGCGTATCCGGCGGAAACTCGCGGACAAAATGCTGGCCGGCGGCGGCGAGGCTGTTGATATGGCCGGGCGTGCCGGTGACGGCCTGCGCCACCATCCGCCCCTGCCGGTCAAACAGCGCGGTGGCGAGGTCGCCGGCCTCGCGCACGATCGGGCTGAAGGCGATGCGCTGCAGCGCGCGGGCCTGTTCGGTGACGGTGGCGATCAGGTTCGACCACTGGATTTCCAGGGCGATGCCATCCAGCTTGCTCATGCCTCGCGCTCCGCGACCAGGGCGCCGGTGGGGTGCACGCTGGCCACCCAGCCGCGCAGCACCACCAGCGTGGTTTCCCGTTCCTCGATGATGACAGGCCCGGCGATGCGCTGGCCCACGGCGAGCGCCGCGCGGTCATAGACCGGCACCAGCGGCACGCCGGGCTCCACCGCCACGCGGCGCTGCGTGCGCGGGCTGGCGGTGCTGCCACCGGCGGCGGGCGCGCGGCTCGCCTGCGGGATGGGGCCGCGCGCGGCGAGGCGCCAGGTGACGACTTCCACCGGCACATCGGGCAGGGTGATGCCGTAGAGCGCCTGGTAGGCGACCTCGAAAGCCTGGCGCAGCGCGGCGGCATCGCCGGCCTCCAGCACCGAGAGCGGCAGGTCGGCCGTCACCTCGTTCTGCTGGCCGCGATAACGGCAATCGACGGCGAGCTCCAGTGTGGCATCGGTGGCTTTCACGCCCGCCTCGGCCAGCGCGGCGCGGCCTTCCTCGGCCATGGACTCGACCAGCGCCCGCGTCGCGTCCCAGTCCAGCGTCGCCAGTGGCGAGAGCGCGGAGCGCACCAGGTCCAGCCGCACCGGGGAGACCAGCGTGCCGAAGGCCGAAAGCACGCTCGCCATCGGCGGGAAGACCACCTGCGAGCATTCCAAAAGCTCCGCAACGCGGCATGCATGCACCGGGCCGGCGCCGCCGAAGGCCAGCATCGGCAGGCCGCGCCAATCCAGGCCGCGATCCGTGGCATGGGCGCGGGCGGCGCCGGCCATCTGCTCGCAGACCACTTCGAAGACACCGCGCGCCGCGGCCACCGCATCGACGCCCAGCCTTTCGCCCAAGGCGCCCAGCGCGGCTTCCGCGCCCGCGCGGTCCAGCTTCATGTCCCCGCCCAGGAAGCGTTCCGTATCCAGCAGGCCTAGCACCACATCCGCATCCGTCACCGTCGGCTGCGTGCCGCCGCGGCCGTAGCAGACGGGGCCTGGTTCCGACCCCGCGCTGCGCGGCCCGACCTTCAGCAGGCCGAGATTGTCGATGCGCGCGATGGAGCCGCCGCCGGCGCCGATCTCGATCATGTCGACGGCCGGGATGGTGATGGGAAAGCCGCTTCCGGGCTTGAAGCGATAGCGGCGATCCACCTCGAACTCGCCCGCCACCAGCGGGCGCCGGTCCAGGATCAGGCAGGCCTTGGCCGTGGTGCCGCCCATGTCGAAGGACAGCAGTTTTTCGAAGCTCATCACCTCGGCGAAATGCGCCGCGGCCAGCGCGCCCGCGGCGGGGCCGCTTTCGATCATGCGCACGGGAAAGCCGCCGGCCACGGTCGTGCCGACCACGCCGCCATTCGACAGCATGATCAGCGGCCGATTGCGAAAACCGCGGCGGCGCAGTTCGGCCGACAGCGCCTCCAGATAGGGCGCCACGATCGGCTGGGTATAGGCATTCATGACCGTGGTGGAGGCGCGGGGATATTCGCGGATCTGCGGCGAGACCTCGGAGGAGAGGGTCACCGCCATGCCCGGCGCGGCGCGCTGGATGGCCTCCCGCGCCGCCCGCTCATGCGCGCCGTTTCGGTAGGCATTCAGCAGGCAGATGCCCACCGCCTGCACGCCGGCGGCCTGCATGTCGCGCGCCACCGCCTCGGCCTCGGCGGCGTCCACCGGCTTCGCCACGCTGCCATCGGCCAGCATGCGCTCATCCAGCGTGAAGACCAGCGTATCCGGCACCAGCGGATCGGGGAATTCGATCTGCGGGTCGAACATGTCGTAGCGATGCTCGTTGCGGATGCGCAGGACATCGCGAAAGCCCCCGGTCGCGAGCAGGGCCGTGGGTGGGCCGCGGCGCTCGATGACGGCGTTGGTGACGAGGGTGGTGGCATGCACCGTCACCTCCGTCACCGCCTCCGCGCCAACGCCGGCGCGGGACAGCGCCAGGTCCACCGCGCGGAAGAATCCCTCCAGCAGGTTCTGGTGGGTGGTCAGGGTCTTGTCGGTGAAGGCGAGGCCATTGCCATGGCGCAGCACCACATCGGTGAAGGTGCCGCCGATATCGACCGCCAGGGCATAGCCCGTCCTCGCCGTCACGGGCCGCAGGCCCGCGCTCTGCACATCATCCGGCACCACGCTTCCTTCCCTCGTCCTGCGAGATGGGTGTCTCGCATTGCAGGACGTCGTCCTTCTTGAGGAAAGCATGCGCCGCCGCGCGGCTTGGCGTCAACCGTCCCTGAGAAAATCGCGGATGGCGGGATCCTCGGTCAGCCCGATGGCCCGCTGCCGCGCCGCCGCTTCCTCCGCGTCACGACCCTGGCAGCGCAGCAGCGCGGCCCGCGTCGCCCAATAGGGCTGGTAGGCGGCGACGCGTTCCGCCGGCAGCGCCGCCAGCGCCGCTTCCGCGGCCCGGATGTCGCCCGCCTCCAGCAGCGCCGCCGCGCGTGCCGTCAGCACGCCGAGGCTCGGCGCCTGTTCCGCCAGAAGGTCATACAGCAGCCGCAGTGCCGCATGGTCCGTGCGGCCCGTCGCGGCGCGCTGCGCATGCACGGATTGGATCGCGGCCTCGCAGAGGAAGCGGCCGAAGCGGCCGGCGCGGGCGCCTTCCACCAGCAGCCGCTCCGCCTCCGCCATCAGGTCGCGCGACCACCGGCGCGGATCCTGCCGGGCCAGCGGCACGAAGCGCCCCTCGGCATCGCGCCGCGCACCGCGACGCGCCTCGCAATGGAGCATCAGGGCGAGCAGGCCCTTGGCCTCCGGCTCCCCCGGCAGTGCCTCGACCAGCAGCCGGCCGAGCGCCATTGCCTCCTCCGCCAGGCCGCGCGGGCCGGCGCCCTCCCAGCCGGTGCCATAGGCGGCGTAGACGGCCTCCACCACCGCACCCAGGCGGCCGGGCATCTCCTCGCGCTCCGGCAATTCGAAGCGCAGGCCGGCGTCACGGATCTTGGCCTTGGCCCGCACCAGCCGCTGGCTCATGGCGGCGGGGGCCAGCAGCAGCGCGCTGGCGATGCGCGCGGCGTCCAGCCCCAGCACCACCTGCAGCATCAGCGGCGTGCGGATGCCGGGATCGATGGCGGGATGTGCGCAGACGAAGAGCAGCTTCAGGCGCTCATCCGGCCAGTCCGCGCCAGGCGCCGCCAGCTCCGCCTGGCGCAGCTCCAGCTCAGGCACCGCGGCCTCCCGCACGCGCCGATGCCGGCCCGCATTGCGCTGGGCATTGCGTGCCACGGTCAGCAGCCAGGCCTCGGGCGAGGCCGGCACGCCGCGCTGCGGCCAGTGGCGCAGCGCGGCAGCAAAGGCCTCGGCCAGCGCATCCTCGGCGCCGGCGATGTCGCGGGACCGGGCGGCGAGGCGCGCGACCAGGCGGCCATAGGCGGCGCGGGCCGCCTGCTCGGCCGCCTGCTGCGCCGGCGTCACCCGCTGACGCTGGGCATCGGCGGCAGCAGGGGCCGGATCTCCACGGCCGCATAGGTGGCGGAGGGGGCGCGGGCGGCCCAGGACAGCGCGGTGTCGAGGTCCGGCACCTCGATGATGAAATAGCCGCCGAGCTGTTCCTTGCTGTCGGCGAAGGGCCCGTCCTGCACCACGGGCTTGCCGTCGCGGATGCGCAGCGTGGTGCCGGTGGCGGGCGGCAGCAGCCCGTCGCCCCGGACGATGATGCCGGCCTGGGCCATGGCACCGATGAAGGCGGTCCAGCCCGCCCAATAGGCCGGGGCCTTGGCCGGGTCGTCGCGATGGGCGAATTCGGTGGCGGTCTCGGTCAGCAGCATCATGAACTGCATCGGGGTCTCTCCTTCGCGCCGGGCCGGAAATGGCCTGGCTGTGACGAAGACACCCGGACCTCAGTCATTTCGACAGGAGGCGCAATCTTTTTTCGGGGCGCTAACGCTTCCAGACGCGGTCGAGCGGCATCAGCCGGTTCACCAGGATCAGCAGCGCCACCGTCACCAGGATGAAGATGGTGGAGATGGCGTTCACCGTATTCTCCAGGCTGAAGGTCGCCTCGGCATAGATGCGCACCGGCAGGGTCTGCAGCCGCGCGGTGGTGAGGAAGGCGGTGACGGTGACCTCGCCGAAGGACAGCAGGAAGCCGATGACGCAGGAGACGGCGATGCCCGGCGCGAGTTGCGGAAGGATGACGCGGCGGAAGACCCGCGATGGCGTCGCGCCGAGCCCGCCGGCGGCTTCCTCCAGCCCGCGATCCAACTGCGCCACGGAGGCGCGCAGCAGCGCCAGCATGAAGGGCGTGACCAGCACCACATGCACCGCCAGCACGCCGAGGAAGGGCGGCACCTGGTTGAACCATTGCAGCAGCCGCAGCATGCCGAGGCCGATGGCGATGCCGGGCAGGGCCAGCGGCAGCATCAGGAAGGCGCCCACCGCTTCCTTCCCCGCGAAGCCGGCGCGCACCAGCGCGAAGGCGGCGGGCAAGGCGAGGGCGAGGGAGATGACGACGCAGCAGATCGCGATCTGCAGGCTGGTCCAGGCATCCGAGAGATAGCGCTCGTTCTGCAGCACCGCCGCATACCACTTCCAGGTGAAGCCCGCGAATTGCGCGACGGTCGCCTGCGGCGTGTCGTTGACGGAGGCGACAGCCACCAGCAGCAGCGGGAAGAGCAGGATGGCGATCGCCGCCAGCAGCAGGAAGCGCGAGACGAAGGGCGCCAGCGCCTCCGCCACCGACACCAGGCCGCGACGCAGCCTCGGCGGAAGGCCTGGCCAGCGTCTCGGCGGCCGCGCATCCACCCAGGGTGTCAGCCGGCCGATGCCGCGGGCGAAGAGGAAGGTGACGAGGACTGAGGTGGCCAGCATCAGCATGGCCAGCGCGGAGGCGAGCGGGTAGTTCAGGATCTCCATCCCCTCCCGCAGCACCACCATGCCGGTGACCTGCACCTTGCGCCCGCCGACGAGCGTCGCGGAGACATAGGCGGTGGAGGCCATCAGGAAGACCAGCGTCAGCCCGCCGCGCAGCCCGGGCAGGGAGAGGGGAAAGATCACCCGCCAGAAGCGCAGCGCCGGCCCGGCGCCGAGGCCGGCCGCCGCCTCCTCCAGCCGCTTCTCCTGCCCGTCCAGAACATCGTACAGCGCGAGGACCATATAGGGCAGGAAAACCTGCACCAGCGAAAGCCCCACGGCGAACCAGCCGAAGAGCAGGTTCAGCGGCGGAAAGCCCAGGGCCTGCACGGCATTGGATACGACGCCGCGCGGCGCCAATAGAAGGATGATGCCGAGCGAACGCACCACCACATTGGTCAGCAGCGGCACCAGGATGATGGCAAACCCGAAGGGTTTCGCGCGCGGCGAAAGCCGCGTCAGCCAGAGCGCCAGGGGATAGGCGAGCAGGGCGGAGGCGCCCGCCACCGCGAAGCCCAGCAGCGCGGTGTTCAGCAGCAGCCGCAGGAAGAAGGGGTCGCCCAGTACCTCCTGATACTGGGTGGCGGAGGGCCAGAGCGAGATGGGCGCGAAGATCTCGCTGCTCTCCTGCACGGAAAGCAGCGCGACCGCACCCAGCGGCGCCGCGAAGGCCGCCAGCAACCACAGCACATAGGGCGCGGCCAACCAGCCCGCGCGGGGGGAATCCTGCATCAGCCAAGCGCCCTGGGAAAATTCAGCCCGCGATCTCGCGGGTGAAGCGGCTGGACCAGCGGGCCTGGTTGCGGATCACCACATCCCAGTCGAAGTCGATCAGCTTGGAGACCGCCTCCTCCCCCATCACCAGCTTGGCGGCGAGCTCCGGCGGCAGGGTGATGTTGCGGATGGTGGGGCTGTAGTAGGTCTGCTCCGCATAGGCCTTCTGGCATTCCGGGCTGAGGTGCAGATTGACGAAGGCCTCCGCCAGCGCCTGGTTGCGCGTGCCCGCGGTGATGCAGGCGTAGTTCGCGGCGACCGCCTGGCCCTCGCTGGGTTCGGCGATGACGATGTTCGGGTTGCGGCTTTCCGCATAGGTGCGCGTGAAGCTGCCGAATTCGACGCTGGCGGCGCCGACCTGCTGGTCGAACATGCCATAGAGCTGGTCCTGGCTGCCCTGGATCGCGGCGAAGGGTTTCAGCTCCGCGATCTTGCGGAAGGCGGGGTCGATGTCGTTCTCCGACCCGCCCCAGACCTTGGCCGCCATCAGCAGGCCGGCGGTGCCCTGCGCGCCCGGATAGGTCGGCCAGATCACCTTGCCCTTCAGGTCGTCGCGCCAGAAATCCTTCCAGGAAGTCATCGGCGCGGAAACCCGCCGGCGGTCATAGACGATGGTGACGGGGTTGAAGGCCACGCCATAGCCGCCGATGCGCGCGAGCGGGTACAGATGCTCGAAATTCGGCACATTGGCGGAAGGCGCGAGCGTCACGCCGTCCTTCACCGCCTGGCGGCTTTCGAAGATGTTCAGATAGAGCAGGTCGAAGGAGGGCCGGCCCCGCTCCGCATAGGCGCGCGCGCGGCGTTCCGGCGTGCCGCCCAGGATATAGTTGATCTTCACGCCGTGCTGCCGCTCCAGCGGCTCCACGCAATACTGCCGCGTGATGCGTTCCTGCACGCCGCCCCAGATGCCCACCGTCAGCTCATCGCCGCGGCGGATCTGCGCGACGGCATCGCGGCCCCAGATGGCGGGCGCGGCG
This sequence comes from Falsiroseomonas sp., assembly GCF_051860665.1. Taxonomy (GTDB): domain Bacteria; phylum Pseudomonadota; class Alphaproteobacteria; order Acetobacterales; family Acetobacteraceae; genus Falsiroseomonas. The sequence continues at coordinate 77,012 of NZ_JBHYDM010000012.1, read as the reverse complement.
AGGGCGGCTGTGGCCAGCAGGCCACGGCGGGTGAGGGCGGTCGTCATGGCAGGGCTCCGGTCGTGGCGTTGAAGTCTTCGATCCAGGCGATCGCCTCGGGCGGCGCGGCAAGTGTCACGACGGCACCGGGCGGGAAGGCAGGCTCATGGCTCGGCCGGTGCACGCGCAGGCGATGCGGCCCGACCGAGACCTCGTAATGGATGCTGTCATCGAGGCGCGTCGCCGCCTCCACCACCGCGGGCAGCGCCAGATAGGCGTCGGTGCTCTCAGCTGGCCGCAGCGCGAGGCGCGCGGCGCGCAGCACCAGGTGGCTGGGCCGGGCGGGGGCATCCGCCGGCAGCGGCAGGGTGACGCCACCCTCCGTCCGGAAGGCGCCATCCTCCGCGCGGCCAGCCAGCACGCTGCGCGCGCCCAGGAAGCCCGCGGTGAAGAGGTGCCGCGGGCGTTCCGTCAGCTCCGTCGGCGCGGCGCATTCCACGATGCGGCCGCGATCCATCACGGCCACGCGGTCGGCCAGCGCCAGCGCCTCCTCCTGGTCATGCGTCACGAACAGCGTGGTGATGCCGGCGGCGTCGCGCAGGCGCGCGATCTCCTCCCGCATTTCCACGCGCAGCCCGGCATCGAGGTTGGAGAGCGGCTCGTCCAGCAGCAGCAGTTCCGGGCGGATCACCAGGGCGCGCGCGAGGGCGACGCGCTGCTGCTGGCCACCGGACATGCGCGCGGGGTAGCGATCCGCCAGATGCGCCAGGCCCACCATGGCCAGCGCCTCCGTCACGCGGCGGTCGCGCTCGGCGCGGTTCACGTTGCGCATCTCCAGGCCGAAGGCGACATTGCCGGCGGCGGTCAGGTGCGGGAACAGCGCGTAGTTCTGGAAGACCATGCCGATCTGCCGGCGATGCGGTGGCGCGCGCTCGATCGCCTTGCCGTCCAGCAGGATATGCCCCTCATCCGGCAGGATGAAGCCGGCCACCAGCCGCAGCGTGGTGGTCTTGCCGCAGCCGGAGGGGCCGAGGAGAGCGATGCATTCGCCGCGCGCGACGGAAAGCGAGACGCCATCGACCGCGGCATGGGCGCCGTAGCGCTTGGTCAACCGGTCGAGGCGAAGATGGGGCTGAGGGTCTGTCACCCGCCCAGTCTGGCAAACCCGGTGCCACGGCGCCAGGGCGGGGGAGGGCCCTGAAGCTGGGCGTCGGGGCCAGGCAGGGCGGCAAGATTGCACTTGAAATAGGCATCAGGCGCCGGAAGGGGCAGGATTTGGGCGGATGAGCGTCTCGCAGGTCTCATCTCCCGCGGGCCGGCGGCCCTTGCCCCCTTGCCGCTGCGACCTGCCGCACTTGATACAATATCGGTTGCGGCACGGGGCCGCCGCGAGGGCTAGGAGGGATCGACGATGCGGACACGGTATCGGATGGAACGGCGCGCCCTGCTGACGGGCGGCATCGGCCTGGCACTGGCCGCGGTGCCCGGCGCGCGGGTGCCGCTGGCGCAGACGCTGGACAAGGTCTCCTTCCAGACCAACTGGCGGGCCCAGGCCGAGCATGGCGGCTACTACCAGGCGGTCGCCGCCGGCATCTATCGCCGCCACGGCATCGACTGCGAAATCCGCATGGGCGGGCCGCAGCAGAACCCGGCGCAGCTGCTGCTCGCGGGCCGCGTGGACTTCATCATGTCCAACGGCTTCCAGGCGCTGAACTATGTGCGGGAAAACCTGCCCTTCCTGACCATCGGCGCCATCATGCAGAAGGACCCGCAGGTGCTGATGACGCATGCGGGCAATGGCATCAATTCCTTCGAGGATATGAAGGGCCGCCCGATCCTGATCGGCGCCTCCGGCCGCGTCACCTACTGGCCCTTCCTGCAGGCGAAGTTCGGCTTCACCGATGAGCAGATCCGGCCCTATACCTTCAATGTCGGCCCCTTCATGGCGGATCGCATGGCGATCCAGCAGGGCTTCATCAGCTCCGAGCCCTTCGCCGCGCAGCAGGCCGGCGCGACGCCCAAGGTCTTCCTGATCGCCGATGCCGGCTACCAGAACTACCAGACCACCATCGACGTCTCCCGCCGCATGGTGGCGGAGAAGAAGGACCTGGTGCAGCGCTTCGTCAATGCGACGATCGAGGGCTGGGCCGCCTATATGAAGGCCGAGGACATCGGCGCCGCGAACGCCGCCATCAAGCGCGACAATCCCGAGATGGACGACGCCAAGATCGCCTATGCGATCCGCGTGATGAACGAGGCCGGCATCGTGCATTCCGGCGATTCGCTGCAGCTCGGCATCGGCGCCATGACGGATGCGCGGTGGAAGTCCTTCTACGAGGGCATGCGCGATGTCGGCCGCTATCCGCAGGGGCTCGACTATGCGCGCGCCTATAGTCTGGAATTCGTGAACAAGCGCGTCGGCCTTGCCTGAGGCCCTGCCCATCGCGCCGGTGACGGAGCCGAAGGGGCCGGCCTCCGTCATCTCGCTGGAAGGCGTCACCAAGCGCTATGCCAATGGCACGCTGGCTGTGCGCGGCGTGGATCTTTCGGTGACGCGAGGGGATTTCGTCTCGCTGCTCGGCCCCTCCGGCTGCGGCAAGTCCACCGTGCTGCGGATGATGGCGGGGCTGATCCCGCCTTCCTCCGGCCGGGTGGAGATGGCGGGCGGCGGCGAGACCGGCGATATCGGCTTCGTCTTCCAGGAGCCGACGCTGATGCCCTGGGCGACCGCCCTGCGCAACGTGATGCTGCCGATGCGGCTGTCCGGCATGGCGCGCTACCTGGCGGAACGCCGCGCGCGCGAGGCCCTGGCCGCGGTCGGGCTGGCGGGGTTCGAGAACAGCTATCCGCGCGCGCTCTCGGGCGGGATGAAGATGCGCGTCTCCATCGCCCGCGCGCTGGCCACCAAGCCGCGGCTGCTGCTGATGGACGAGCCCTTCGCCGCCCTCGACGAGATCACTCGCCACAAGCTGAACAACGATTTGCTGACCTTGTGGCAGCAGGAGCGCTTCACCGCCGTCTTCGTCACGCATTCGGTCTTCGAGAGCGTCTACCTCTCCCGCCGCGTGGTGGTGATGGCGGCACGGCCCGGGCGGGTGGTGGAGGATCTCTGCGTCGATGCGCCGCATCCGCGCGGCGAGGCCTTCCGGACCTCTGCCGATTACGCGGCGCATTGCCGTCATATCTCCGAAGCACTGCACAGGGCCATGGAAGAATGAGCGTCGTCCTGTCGTCCAACGAGGCCGCCGACGCACCCTTGCAGGACCGCGCCCCGCGCCATTTCGGACTGACCACCGAGGCCTGGCTGCGCATCCTGGCGCCGACGCTGATCGGGCTGCTGGCGCTGGCCGGCTGGGAAGCCCTGGTGCGGATCAACGAGATTCCGCCCTATCTGCTGCCCGGGCCCGTCGCGGTGTTCCAGACGCTGATCCGCGAATGGCCCTCGCTCTCCGTCTCGCTGCTCATCACGCTGCAGATCACCTTCGCCGCCCTGGCGGTGGCCGCGGTGCTGGGGCTGGCGCTGGCGGTGCTCTTCGCGCAGTCGCGGATCATCGAGCTGTCGCTGTTTCCCTATGCGGTGATCCTGCAGGTCACGCCGGTGGTGGCGATCGCGCCGCTGATCATCATCTGGGTGGACGATATCCGCATCGCGCTGCTGATCTGCGCCTGGATCGTCGCCTTCTTCCCGATCCTGTCGAACACCACGCTGGGCCTGAACAGTGCGGACCAGAACCTGACGGATCTGTTCCGCCTGTACCGCGCCAGCCGCTGGCAGGTGCTGCGGCATCTGCGGCTGCCGACGGCCATGCCCTATTTCCTCGCGGGGTTGCGCATTTCGGGCGGGCTGGCGCTGATCGGCGCGATCGTCGCGGAATTTGTCGCCGGCACCGGCGGCCGCGCCTCCGGCCTCGCCTACCGCATCCTGGAGGCGGGCTACCAGCTGCAGATCCCGAAGATGTTTGCGGCGCTGGTGCTGGTGTCGCTGACCGGCATCGCGATTTTCCTGGCGATGAGCCTGATCTCCCACCTGGCGCTGCGCCACTGGCATGAGAGCGCGATGAAGGAACGCCGATGAGGGCCGAGTTTTCGTCCATTGGTCCCAGCTACTGGCTGCGCAACGCGCGTGCGCATGCGGCCTTCACGCAAGGGTTCGACGCGCCGCAGGATGTGGATGGGCTGCTGCGCCTCGATATCCAGGTCGCGCACGGGCGCATCGCGGCGCTGGCCCCGCCCGGCACCGCGCCGGCGGGCATCGACCTGCGCGGCGGTCAGGTCTGGCCCGGCTTCGTCGATGCGCATACGCATCTCGACAAGGGCCATATCTGGCCGCGCACGCGCAACCTGACCGGCGACTTCGCCGGCGCGATTACCGCCGTGATGGGCGACCGCGGCGCCGCCTGGTCCGAGGCCGATATCGAGGCCCGCGCGGATTTCGCGCTGCGCTGCGCCTACGCGCACGGCACCGTCGCCATCCGCACCCATCTCGACACCTACCTGCCGCATGGCCTGACCACCTGGCGCGTTTTTCGAAAACTGCGCGAGGCCTGGGCCGGGCGCATCGCCCTGCAGATGTCCTCCATCTGCCCGCTCGACCGCTTTGCCGGACCGGATGGCGAGACGCTGGCCGATACCGTGGCGGAAGCCGGCGGCGTGCTCGGCATGGTCACCCGCCACACCGGCGGCATCCACGACGCACTGCCCGAATCCTTCCAGGCTGAGCTGGACCACTTCTTCTTACTCGCCGAGGCGCGCGGCCTCGATCTCGACCTGCATGTCGATGAATCCGGCGAATCCGGCGCGCGCGCCCTGCGCGAGATCGCGCTGACCGCCCTGAAGCGCGGCTTTCGCGGAAAGATCCAGTGCGGCCATTGCTGCTCGCTCTCGATCCAGCCGGAGGATTTTGCGCGGGAGACGATCGCCCGCGTGGCGGAGGCCGGCATCGACATCGTCGTGCTGCCGATGTGCAACATGTACCTGCAGGACCGCGTCGCGAACCGCACGCCGCGCTGGCGTGGCGTGACTCTGGTGCATGAGATGCAGGCGGCCGGCATCCGCGTCTCCGTCGCCTCCGACAATACGCGCGACCCCTTCTACGCCTATGGCGACCTCGACATGACCGAGGTGTTCCGGGAATCCGCCCGCATCCTCCACCTCGACCATCCCTTTGCGAGCTGGCCCGCCGCCGCCACGGCGCGGCCGGCGGAGGCGATGGGCATCGCGGCGGAGCATGGCACGATCCGCGCGGGCGCCAGCGCCGACCTTGTGCTCTACGGCGCGCGCTTCATGACAGAGCTGCTCTCCCGCCCGCAGTCGGACCGCGTGGTGCTGCGGGCCGGCCGCGTGCTCGACGCGACCGCGCCCGATTGGCGGGAGCTGGACGCCACGCTGGGCGTCGCGGAATAGGGCGGGCTATTCCAGGCTGCGCAGGAAGGCACGCAGATCCTCCGCCCAGAAGCGGGCCTGGCTGGTGGTGCCATGGCCCAGCGTCTCGGCGCTGGCCGGGATCAGGAGCAGCCGGCCATGCGCCACGCGCTGCATCGCTGCCTGCATCAGCCCGGTCTCCGGCGGATTGCGCTCGTCATCCGCGGCATTGATCGCCAGCACCTGCGCGCGGATGCGCTCCAGCCGCGGCGCCGGGTTGTAGTCACGCGAGGAATCCCACTGATAGACGAAATCATTGGCATCCGCCGGCGGCGGCGCGGCCAGGCGCTGCTCCACCAGCCGGTCCGCCGCCTCCCGCGTCGGCGCGATCTTCTGCAGGTTCAGCGTGCCGCCATTGGTGGCGGTGGCGTAGACGACATTCGCCAGGCCGAGCGAGGCCGGCTGCTGCGTGTAGAAGCCATTGGCATAGCCGGGGTCGCGCCGCACGCTTTCCACCAGCAGCCGCCGCATCATCCAGTTGCGCGACGACATCTCGGTGGGCTGGGAGGCCATGGGCACGATGGCGTCCATCGCCTCGGGGTAGTTGGTGCCCCAGAGCCAGGCATGCATGCCGCCCATGGAATTGCCGATCACCAGCCGCAGACGGGGAATGCCGAGCCCCTCCGTCACCAGCCGGTGCTGGGCGTCCACCATGTCGTCGTAGTTGTAGCGCGGAAAGGCGCCGCGCAGCCCGTCAGAGGGCTTGCTGCTTCGCCCTGTGCCGATGGCGTCCGGAATGATGATGAAGTGCCGCCGCGCATCCAGCGGCTGACCCTCGCCGAACAGCTGGCCCGCAAAACTCTGCACCAGCATGTTGCGGGCATTGCCGGCGGTGCCGTGCAGCACCAGCACGGGGATGCCGCCGGGGTCGCCGACGGTGGTATAGCCGATGCGGAGTTCCGGCATCACCTCCCCGGTATGGAACCGGAAATCCCGCGCGACCCAGCTATGGTCGCGTGGCGCCGGGAAATCGGCGGCCAGGGCGGGTGCCGCGGCCAGCGCCAGTCCGATCATCAGCGCGGCGCGCCGCGCGAAGGCAAGGGTTCTCATGGTGGCTCCTCCTGCCCGGCCGCTTGTGGGGCCGGTTGTTGCCGGAGCCTAACGGAGTGCCTACCAGCGCGCCATCTCCCGCTCGACCCGTGCCAGGAAGGCGGCGCATTCGTCGCGCGACCGGTGGTCCATGCGGGTCAGCGTGTACCAATCCGTGCGGCAATCCTTGGCGCAGAGGCGGCGGATGCCGCGGTTCACCAGCTTGCGGTCCGGGTGGCCGATATACCAGAGCAGCCAGCGCGGGGACCCATAGGTGGTGATCACGCCGATGCGGCGGATATGGGTCAGCAGCGGCGTGATCGCGCCGTCGCCCAGCCTGAAGGCGACGCCCGGCGCCCAGACGCGATCGAACCAGCCTTTCAGCATGGCGGGCATGCCGTACCACCAGGTGGGATGCACCAGCAGCAGCGCATCGGCCCGCTGCAGGCTGGCGACGTGGTCCTCCACGCCGGCCAGGTTGTCCGTCACCGCATGGTAGCGGCCGCGCTCCTCGGCGGTCAGCGCGGGGTTGAAGCCTTCCGCATAAAGGTCGCGCAGTTCCACCTCATGCCCCTTCGCCTCCAGCGCCCGCCGCGCCGCATCGCGCAGCGCGGCCGCAAAACTGTCGGGGCGGGGATGGCAGTAGATCATCAGCACGCGCATGGGGGCCTACCCGTGTGGTCCTGGCACGCGTCATGCAATGATCGCCCGCAGCGTCGCAATGGAGAATCGCGCCCATGATGTCCGTCCCCGTCCTGGCCCGGCGCGCCGCCGATCTGCGTGGCTTCCGCATCTCCCCCGATGACACGAACTACTTCGCCTGCCTCTTCGACCCCGTGGCGGATGGCGTCTCCTTCACCATGGTGGTGGAGATTTTTGCGCCCGGCGGCCGCACGCCGCCCAATACCCACCAGGTGGCGGAGGAGTGCTTCTTCGTCCTCAAGGGCTCGGGCAAGGCTTTTGCGGACGGCGTCGAGATGCCGGTGGGTCCTGGCGATGCCTTCGTGCTGCGGCCCGGCGTCGAGCATGTCGTGGTCAACGACACGGCGGAGAAGCTGTACTGCCTGACCTTCATGGCGCCGAACGAAGGCTTCGCGGAGCTGATCCGCAACGGCACGCCGATCGAGCTGCCGGCCGAGGATATCGCCGTGCTCACGGGCGCCGGCTGATGCGCGTGCTCTACCTCTATGCCCATCCGCTGGCGGAAAGTTTTCACGCCGCCATCCGCGATGCGGCGCGGGAGGGGCTTCGGCAGGCCGGGCACAGCGTCGACCTGTGCGACCTCTACGCGGAGGGCTTCAACCCCGTGCTCTCCGCCGCCGAGCGCCGCGGCTACCACGAGATCCCCGGCAACCGCGCGCCGGTCGAGGATTACGTCCGCCGGCTGGAGCAGGCGGAGGCGCTGGTCCTGTCCTTCCCCACCTGGTGCTTCGGCCTGCCCGCCATCCTGAAGGGCTGGATGGACCGCGTGCTGCTGCCCGGCGTGTCCTTCCGGCTGGAGGACGGCGTGGCCAGGCCGAACCTGCTGCATATCCGCAAGATCGCCGGCATCAGCACCTATGGCCGCCCGCGATGGACCGCCATCCTGGCGGGCGACCCGCCGCGCAAGGCCGTCACGCGCTATTTCCGGCTGATCACCGCCGGCCGGGCGGCGATCGACTACCACGCGCTCTATGACATGAACCGTGCGGATGACGCCCGGCGGGCCGCCTTCCTGGCCCGGGTGCGGGGGCGCATGGCGCGGTTCTGAAGCAGGCCCTTGCCCTGGCGGCGCCCAGGGGCAATCTTCCCTCCAAACGATTGCACGGGAGGGAAGACATGATCGGACGCAGGCTGTTGCTGGCTGCCGGCGGCGCGGCGCTGGCCGCACCAAACCTCGCGCGGGCCCAGGCCGCCTGGCCCTCGCGGCCTGTGCGGATCGTGGTGCCCTTCGGACTCGGCGGGTCCGCCGATGTGGCGGCGCGCTTCCTGGCGGAGCCGCTCGCCCAGGCCTTCGGACAGCCCTTCGTGATCGAGAACCGCCCGGGCGCCGGCGCCACCATCGGCACCGATGCCGTGGCCAAGTCCGCCCCGGACGGCCACACGCTGCTGCTGATGTCGAATACCCATACGGCGAACGAGACGCTGCTGCCGAACCGCCCCTATGTGCTGATGCGGGACCTGGCGCCGGTCGCCCCCATCAATATCGCGCATCACGTGCTGGCGGTGCATCCCTCCATCCCCGCCAATACCCTGCCGGAGCTGATCGCGCTGCTGCGCGCCAATCCCGGCAAGTACGACTATGCCTCCTCCGGCCCCGGCACGCCCTATCACGTGGCCGGTGAGGTCTTCCTGGCCATGGCCGGCGCCACGGCGACGCATGTGCCCTTCCGCGGCTCCAACGAGGCGCGCACGGCCGTCATCTCCGGCACCGTGCCCATCATGTTCGACGCCATCCCCACCATGCGCCCGCAGATCGAGGGTGGCCGCGTGCGGGGCCTGGCCACCACGGGCCCCTCGCGCAGCCCGCTGATGCCGGAACTGCCGGCGGTGGCGGAGACGCTGGCAGGCTACGAGGCCTCCATCTGGCTCGGCCTGATGGCGCCGGCGGCGACGCCCGTGGAACTGCGGCAGCGCATCAATACCGAGGTCAACCGCATCCTGGCCCTGCCGGCGACGGCGGAGGCGCAGGCCCGGCTCGGCGCGCAGCCCATGGCCATGTCCATCACGGAGTTCGACGCCTATCTGCGGGCCGATATCACGCGGCAGGCGGAATTCATCCGCATGGCGAAGATGACGCCCGCTTGAGCACGACCTTCCAGCTGAACGGCACGGCGGTGGCCGTGCCGATCGAGCCGGAGGCGCCGTTGCTGGCGGCGCTGCGCGGGCCGCTCGGCCTGTCCGGCACCCGCTTCGGCTGCGGCGCGGAGCAATGCGGCGCCTGCCTGGTGCTGGTCGACGATCTTCCTCGATACGCCTGCACGCTGCCGGTGGCTGACGTGGCCGGGCGGCGCGTCACCACGGTCGAGGGGCTGGGCACGGCCGAGGCGCCGCATCCGCTGCAGCGGGCGCTGCTGGAGTTGCAGGCGGGGCAATGCGGCTTCTGCCTCTCGGGCATCCAGATCCGCGCCTTGGCGCTGCTGCGCGAAACGCCGCGGCCCAGCGAGGATCAGCTCCGCGCCGCGCTCGACCCGCATCTCTGCCGCTGCGGCAGCCACAACCGCATCATCCGGGCCATCCTGCGTGCGGCGGAGGAGATGGCGGCATGAACCTCGCCTTCCACGGGCCGCGCCCCGATGACGGCCGGCCGAAGCTGCCGGGCAGCCTGATGGTGAACCGGCGCCTCGACCAATGGCTGCGCCTGCTGCCGGAAGGCGCGGTGCTGCTGACTCCGGGCAAGGTGGAGCTGGGGCAGGGGATCCTGACCGCGCTCGCCCAGATCGCGGCGGAGGAGCTGGATGTGGCGCTGCCGCGCATCCGCGTGCAGGCGGCGGCCACGCCCACCAGCCCGGATGAGGCGGTGACCAGCGGCAGCCTCTCGGTCCAGGAATCCGGCATGGCGATCCGCCAGGCCTGCGCCGAGGCGCGCCGGATCTTTGTCAGCGTCATCGCCCAGCGCAGCGGCGTATCCCGCGAGGACATCGCGGTCCGCGACGGCGACTTCGTGGCGCCCGATGGGCGGGTGCTCGGCAGCTACTGGTCGCTGGCCGGGGCCGATCTGCTGGCGGTGGAGGCGACGCCGGAGGCCACGCCGAAGCGCGCGGATCAGCGCCGCATCGCCGGCACCTCCGCGCCCAGGCTCGACCTGCCCGAGAAGGTTTTTGGCGCGCCGCGCTTCCTTCAGGACCTGCGCCTGCCGGGCATGCTGCATGCGCGCGTGGTGCGGCCGGCGGCGCGCGGGGCGAAGCTGGTTGCGGTCCGCGAAGGTCCGCTGCCCGGCGGCGCCAGGCTCCATCGCGACGGCAGCTTCCTGGCCGTTCTGGCGACGCAGGAACATCACGCCGAGGCGGCCGCGCTGCGCGTCGCCGCACGCGCCGAATGGGCGGCGCAGGACACGCTGCCGGCGAATGTCGAGACCTGGCTGGCCGATGCGCCCGGCGAGACCAGCACCGTGCTGGAGCGCGCCGCCGAGACGTCGGAGCCGGTGCATCGCGTGGCGGCCAGGTTCTTCCGCCCCTTCGTCACCCACGCCTCCATCGGCACCTGCTGCGCCGTGGCGCTGTGGGATGGCGAAGTCGCCAAAATCTGGAGCCACAGCCAGGGCATCTACAATCTGCGCGCCGACCTGGTGAAGGCGATGCGCCTGCCGGCCGAGGTTTTTCATATCCAGCATGTCGAGGCGGCCGGCTGCTACGGCCATAACGGCGCGGATGACGTGGCGCTGGAAGCCGCGCTGCTCGCGCGGGCGCATCCCGGCGTGCCGGTACGCGTGCTCTGGACACGGGCGGAGGAGCTCGGCTGGGGTCCGGCCTCGCCGGCGATGCTGGTGGATGTGACGGCCGAGGCCGATGCGGAGGGCTCGCTGCTGCGCTGGACGCAGCACGTCACCTCCAACGGCCATTCCGGCCGACCCGGCCGCGGCGCGCTGCCGACGCTGCTCGCCGCCTCGATGCTCGCCGAGCCGTTTGCCGTGCCGAACGCCATCAACCCGCCGCTGGCCGGTGGCGGTGGGGCGCAGCGCAATGCGGTGCCCGCCTATGCGATTCCGGCGCTGCATATCCGCATGACCCACCTGGCGGAAATGCCGCTGCGCACCAGCGCCCTGCGCGGCCTCGGCGCGCTGGCCAATGTCTGGGCGATCGAAAGCGTGATGGATGAGATGGCGGCCAAGGTCGGGGCTGATTCGCTCGCCTATCGCCTGCGCCAGATGGAGGATGCGCGGGCGCGGGACGTGCTGAGCCGCGCCGCGGAAATGGCGAACTGGTCCGGCCGCGTGCAGCGCGAGGGCTTCGGCATGGGCCTCGCCGTCGCGCGCTACAAGGGCAGCGGCGCCTGGTGCGCGGCGGTGGCGGAGATCGAGGCGGCGGAGCGCGTCTTCTGCCGCCGCCTCTGGCTCGCCGCCGATGTGGGGGAGGTGATCAACCCCGACGGCACGCTGAACCAGATCGAGGGCGGCGCCATCCAGGCAACGTCCCTCTGCCTGCTGGAGGCGGTGCGCCACGATGCGCGCAACGTCACCTCCACCGGCTGGGAGGACTACCCGATCCTGCGCTTCTCCGAGGTGCCACGCGTGGAAGCCGCATTGATCGCGCGGCCCGAGGCGCCGCCGCTGGGCGCCGGCGAATGCAGCATGGGGCCCGTGATCGGCGCCATCGCCAATGCCATCGCCGATGCGCTGGACGTCCGCCCGCGGCACTGGCCCTTCACGCCCGAAAACATCGCCCGAGCCATGGAACACTGATGCCCTTCCTGACCCTTGCCTGCACCCGCAGCGACCGCACCCAGCCCATCCTGGACGGCCGCATCAAGATCGCGGGCCATGACGTGACGCCGACGGCGGGGGAGCCGGAGGAGCTGTTCCGCATCGCGATGCGCGAGGCGCGCTACGACATCACCGAACTCTCGATGGCGAGCCACATCCTCTCCGTCGCGCGCGGCGACAGCCGCTATATCGGCGTGCCGGTCTTTCCCTCCCGCGCCTTCCGGCATTCCGCCATCTATATCCGCACCGACCGCGGCATCACGGGGCCGAAGGACCTGGCGGGGCGCGTCATCGGCGTGCCGGAATACCAGCAGACGGCGGCCATGTGGGTGCGCGGCATGCTGCGCAGCTACTACGGCGTAGAGGTGTCCTCCATCGCCTGGCGGTCCTCCGGCGAGCGCACGCCACTGTCGCTGCCGCCGGAGATCGACATGCAGGTGATCCCGGAAGGGGAGACGCTGGAGGCGATGCTGGCGGAAGGCCGGATCGACGCCTTCATCGGCCCGCGCCCGCCCGCCTGCTTCACGCAAGGCACCGCGCCCGTCGCGCGCCTTTTCCCGGACAGCCGGCGGGAGGAGGAAGCCTATGCCGCCGCCACCGGCTTCTTCCCCATCATGCATTGCATCGCCATCCGCCGAGACCTGGTGGAGGCGCGGCCCGACCTGCCGCGCGCGGTCTTCGAGGCCTTCAACGCCGCCAAGAACCACGCGGTGGCGGAGCTTTCCATGGTGAATGTGCTGCGCGTGTCGCTGCCCTGGATCGCCGCCGAGGCCGCGGCGCAGACGGCGCAGATGGGCGGCGACCCCTGGCCCTACGGTTTCGTTCGCAACAAGGCGGAGCTGGAGGCCATGTGCCGCTACGCCTTCACCGATGGCTTGACCGCCCATGCGGTTCCGGTGGAGGAGTTGTTCGAGGCCAGCACGCGCGAGGACTGAGCGGGCGCGGCCTTGGCACAACGGCGGTCGCGCGCGGCTGCCGAAGGGAGGAAAAACCGATGAACATGACCCGCCGCGCCGGGCTCGGCGCCATGGCCGGGCTGCTGGCCGCGCCCGGCCTGCTGCGCGCCCAGACCCCCACCATCCGCATCGTCGTGCCCTTCGGCCCGGGCGGGTCGACGGATGCGGTGGCGCGGCTGGTCTCGCCAGGGCTGCAGCAGCGGCTCGGCGCCAATGTGGTGGTGGAGAACCGCTCCGGCGCCGCGGGCTCGATCGGCGCCGATATCGTGGCGAAGGCGCGGCCGGATGGGCAGACCTGGCTGCTGACCTTCGACAGCCACGCCACCATCCCGGCCCTGTTGCGCAACCCGCCCTTCGACGTGCTGAAGGACCTCGATCCGGTCATGCTGATCGGCGGCTCGCCCTATGCGGTGGCGACGCGGCCGGACAAGCCGTATCGCAGCATCGCGGATGTGGTCGCGGCGGCCAAGGCGCGGCCGGGCGTGACCTATGGCTCCACCGGCAATGGCACGCTGGGGCATCTCTCGATGATCCGGGTGGGCGAGCATGCGGGCGTGCAGCTGACGCATGTGCCCTATCGCAGCGGCGGCCTCGCGGTGAATGACGCGGTGGCCGGCCATGTGGAGATGATGATCGGCAGCGCCGCCCTGCTGCTGCCGCACATCACCGGCGGATCCCTGCGCCCCATCCTGCAATTCGGCCCGCAGCGCCTGACCCGCCTGGCGGAGACCCAGACCGCCGCCGAGGCCGGTTTTGCGAATATGGAGGCCGAGGCCTGGTGGGCCGTCTTCGCGCCGCATGGCACGCCGGCGGACCAGGTGGCGCGGATGAACACGGCGCTGAAGGAAACGCTGTCCGAGGAACGGGCGCGCACGGTGATGACGGAAACGCAGCAGGCGCGGCTGGTGCTGTCTTCGCCTGCCGAACTTGGCACCTTCTTCAAGGGCCAGGTGGAGACCTGGGGCGGGCTGGTGCGGGCGGCGAATATCCAGCCGGATTGAGCGGGGCTCAGCCCTTCCGCATCAGCACCATCACCTGGTCGTCGCGATAGGCGGCCAGGCCCTGTTCGGCAAAACCGAGCTTGGCGGCGACGCGTAGCGACCCTGTATTGGCCGGCGCGATGATGCAGAAGCAGGGGCGGCCGAGCCAGGCCAGCGCCGCTGTCGCGGCCTCCGTCGCCACGCCGCGGCCATGGGCCGCGGGGGCCAGAACCCAGCCGATCTCGGGCATGTCCGGCAGCTGGGGGGCGGTCGCGCGCCGAAAATCCGCGAAGCCGACATCGCCGAGATAGGTGCCCGTTTCGCGATCCTCGACGGCCCAGTAGCCGAAGCCACACAGCCGCCAGAGCCCGGCATAGCGCAGCATCCGGGCCCAGCTTTCCTCCGCCGTGGAGGGGCGGCCGATATGGCGCGTCACCTCCGGATTGGCCCAGAGGGCGGCCAGCGCCGGGAAATCCGCCGCGACATGCGGCCGCAGCCGCAGGCGGACGGTCTCCAGAACCGGGATCACACGCCCGCTTCCCGCAGCAGGGCGGCGAAAAGCGCTTCCCGCGCTTCGGTCCGGGCGGGGAAGAGGCGGGCGCTGTCCTCGGCCAGGGCAGCCTCATCCACGGCGCCGGGCGGCGACAGGCTGGCCCAGTTCTGCATGATCTCGGGCGTCGCCTCGGGGTGGAACTGCACGGCGATGGCCTTGGGCAGCCGGAAGGCCTGCACGGTGCCGGCATCGCGGGCGATCACCTCGGCCTGCGGCGGCGGGGTGATGACATCGCCGTGCCAGCGCGGCCAGGGGCCGGCGAAGGCGGGCTCCGCCGTGTCATCGATGCCGCGCCAGCCGCGGTAGAAGCTGCCGTCCGGATGGCGCTGCACGCTGCCGCCGGCGGCGGCCGCCATCATCTGCGCGCCGAAGCAGATCCCGATGGTGGGCCTTTGGGCCACCAGCCGCGCCGCGACCATGGGGCGCTGGGCGGCGATCCAGGGGATTTCCGTCTGATAGACGGCGCGGGGGGAGCCGAACATCACCACCAGCTCTGCCGCCATCATCTGTTCGGGCGTCACATCCTCGCCGCGCACCACCTCCAGCGCATGGCCCTGGGCGGCCAGCCATTCGCCGAAGGCGCCTTCCGGCGCGGTCTCGGAATTGCGGATGAGGAGGATCTTCATGCCAGGCCCATCGCCGTGTCCCGGCGCCGCAGCCAATGCACCAGCGGCAGCGCGGCCAGCACCATCCACAGCTTGCCGAGCACCTGCCCCGGCAGCAGGTCCAGATTGCCGAAGGCGAGGAACAGGAAGAAGGCGCTGTCGATCACCAGCCCCACCAGGCTGCTCGCCAGCACCGCCCGCACCAGCCCGCGTCGCTGCAGCGGCGTATAGACGGCCAGGTCCGCCATTTCCGAGATCAGGAAGGCGACGGCCGAGGCCAGCACCAGCGCCGGCGGCGCCAGCAGCGCGGAGAGCGCCGTGCCCGCCAGGATGGCCCCAAAGGCCCAGCCAAGGCCGAGCCGCCGCTGCACCAGGTCCCGCAGCACCAGCCCCAGGCCGATCATCAGCACGCCGGAGGGGGCCATGACGCCCGGCGCCACCGGGATCAGGCAGGGGCCGTTCGGCACGCAGAAGGTGCCGACATTGCCGATCAGCCAATTGGCAACGGGAATGCACAAGGCGAAGCCGGCAAGAAACAAAAAGCCCTGCTGGCGAAGGGTCAGTTGCATCGGTATTTTCTCCAACCCGCCGCGCGCAATTCGCAGGCGGGACAGGTGCCGCAGCCGGCACCCCAATCATGCGGCGTGCGGTCGCCGAGGTAGCAGGAATGCGTCTCCAGGCGGATCGCCTCCACCAGCGCCGGGCCACCGAGTTTTTCGGCCAATTCCCAGGTCGCCGCCTTGTCGCGCCACATCAGCGGCGTGTGCAGCACGAAGCGGCGCTCCATGCCGAGGTTGATGGCGACCTGCAGCGCCTTGATGGTGTCGTCGCGGCAATCGGGATAGCCGGAATAGTCGGTCTCGCAGACGCCGGTGACGATGTTCTTGATGCCGCGCCGATAGGCGAGCGCCGCGGCAAAGGTCAGAAAGATCAGGTTGCGGCCGGGCACGAAGGTATTGGGCAGGCCGCCGGTTTCCATCTCGATGGCGACGTCGCGGGTCAGCGAGGTCTCGCTGATGCCGCCCAGCGCGCGCAGGTCCAGCACATGATCCTCGCCCAGTTTCTGCGCCCAGCCGGCGTCGCGGCACAGCGCGTCGCGCATCGCCTGGCGGGTCTCCAGCTCGATCACATGGCGCTGGCCGTAGTCGAAGCCGAGCGTCTCGACATGGCCGAAGCGGTCCAGTGCCCAGGCCAGGCAGGTGGCGCTGTCCTGCCCGCCGCTGAACAGCACCAGCGCGGAATCATCCCTCATGCAGCAAGCCTCTGTGTTGCCCAGCGGGCGCAATCCGCCACGGTCTCATCCGCATCCTCGCACAGCTTTTGGGCCACGGGATGCAGCGCGGCATCGCCCGAATTGCCGATGGCGACCAGCACGTTGCGCACGAAGCGGTCGCGCCCGATGCGCTTGATCGGGCTGCCGCTGAATTTTTGACGGAACGCGGCATCGTCCAGCGCGGCGAGTTCCACGAGCCGCGGCGCGTTCAGCTCCGCGCGTGGCAGGAAGCCGGGCTCCGCATGGCTGCGGGCAAATTTGTTCCAGGGGCAGACGGCGAGGCAGTCGTCGCAGCCATAGATGCGGTTGCCCATCAGCGGGCGCAGATCCTCGGGGATCGGCCCGCGATGCTCGATGGTGAGGTAGGAAATGCAGCGCCGTGCATCCAGCCGATAGGGGGCCGGGAAGGCATTTGTGGGACAGACATCGAGGCAGGCCCGGCAGGACCCGCAGTGATCCCGTTCCGGTGCATCCAGTTCGAGGTCGAGCGTCGTAAAAATCTCGCCCAAAAACAGCCAGGAGCCGTGGCTGCGGCTGACCAGGTTCGTGTGCTTGCCCTGCCAGCCCAGCCCCGCCTGCTGCGCCAGCGGTTTCTCCATCACCGGCGCGGTATCCACAAAGACCTTCAGCGGCTGGTGCTTGAAGCGCTGGGCCATGAACTGGCCGAGCGCCTTCAGTCGCTTCTTGACGATGTCGTGGTAGTCCCGGTTGCGGGCATAGACACTGATGGTGCCGCGGTCGCGCCAGGCGAGGCTTTCCATCGGGTCGCGCTCCGGCCCGTAGTTCAGGCCGAGCGAGATCACGCTGACCGCCTCCGGCCACAGCGCCTGGGGGTGGGCGCGCTGCTCGGCGCGGGCTTCCATCCAGCCCATGTCGCCATGCAGCCCCTCCGCCAGGAAGCGGCCCAGCCGCTCCCGCGCTTCCGGCGCCAGATGGGCGCGGGCGAAACCCACCGCGTCGAAGCCGAGGCGCAGCGCCTCCGCCCGGATGTCGTCAGCCGCGGCCACGATATCCCGGAACGTCCTGCTGCGGGATCCAGACGCCGGAGGGCGCTTCGCCGGTCTGGAAAAAGACATCAATGGGAATGCCGCCGCGCGGATACCAATAGCCGCCGATCCGCAGCCATTCCGGCGCCAGCTCGTCGATCAGCCGCTTGGCGATTCCCACTGTGCAGGATTCATGGAAGGCGCCGTGGTTGCGGAAGGCCGTCAGGTAGAGCTTCAGCGACTTGCTCTCCACCAACCAGTCGCCGGGGATATAGTCGATCACCAGGTGGGCGAAATCCGGCTGGCCGGTCATGGGACACAGCGAGGTGAATTCCGGCGCCGTGAAGCGCACGCAGTAGCGGGTCCCGGGATGCGGATTGGGCACCCGCTCCAGCACCGCCGCATCCGGAGTTTCGGGCGCGCCGGCCTGGCGGCCGAGCAGGGTCAGCCCGCTGGTATCGGTCGAGATGGAGGGTGTGGTCACCGCCTGGGTTCCGCTGGTCCTGTCTGGCCGGCGCTATAGCAGCGGGGCGCCCCAGGTGCGAGGCGGAGCGGCTATGCGCCCCGGACCAGCGCCTCCGCCGCCGCCACCACCTTGGCCGTGTCCACCTTCAGCGCATCCTCCAGCGGCGGCGCGAAGGGCACCGGGACCCGGGGCTGGCCGAGCCGCGCCACCGCCTTCACCCGGGCCGGGCCGAGCCGCTCGATCACCCGGGCGACCACCTCCGCCCCGAAACCGCCGGTGGTCACCGCCTCATGCACCACCAGCAGCCGCCCCGTGCGGGCGACGGAGGCGACCACCGCCTCCTCGTCCCAGGGCCAGAGGGTGCGCAGGTCCAGCACATCGGCCGAGATTCCGCGCGCCGCCAGCATCCCGGCCGCCTCCTCCACCTGCGGCACGATGGCGGACCAGGTGACGATGGTGAGGTCATCCCCCATCCGCGCCCGCCGCGCCTGGCCGAAGGGGATCGGCGCGATCACCTCCGGCACTTCCCCCACCAGCGGAAACAGGTTCTTCGGGTCGAAGAACAGCACCGGATCGTCGCTGCGCAGCGCCGTCACCAGCAGCCCCGCGGTATCCGCCGGCGTCGAGGGCACCACCACCACCAGGCCGGGGATATGGGTGAACCAGCTCTCCAGCATCTGCGAATGCTGCGCGGCGGAGTTGCGCCAGATGCCGTGCGGCATGCGGATCACCACGGCCGGCCGCGCCTGGCCGCCGAACATGTAGCGGACCTTGGCGACCTGGTTCACCAGCTCGTCCATCGCGCACATGACGAAGTCGAAGATCCGCATCTCGATGATCGGTCGCGTGCCGACCAGCGCGGCGCCGAGGCCCGCGCCCATGATCACGCTCTCGCTGATCGGGGTGGAGACGATGCGGCTTTCGCCGAATTCCTCCAGGAAGCCGCGATACTGGCCGAAGAGGCCACCGCGGGCGACATCCTCGCCCAGCACCCAGATGCTGGGGTCGCGGCGCATTTCCTGCTGCGCGGCGCGGCGGGCGGCTTCCACCAGGGTGATCTCGACCATCTCAGGCGGCTCCCTGCACGGCGCCAACGTCCTGGACGTCTTCCCAGGCCACGGCCGGGTCCGGCCAGGGCGCGGTCAGCGCCGCTTCGCGGGCGGCGGACATTTCCGCCATGGCCTCGCCACGGATGCTATCGAGCTCGGCGAGCGAAACACCCTCCTCCGTCAGCCGCGCGCGCAGCCGGCCGATCGGCTCCGCGGCGCGCGCGGCCTCGACATCCGCCGGGTCGCGCCAGGCGGCGGGGTCGCTGCTGGTATGGCCGGTGATGCGATAGGTGGTGGCATGCAGCAGCTGCGGCCCGGCGCCGCCGCGGATTTCCGCCACCAGGCGCGAGGCCGCGGCATCCACCGCCGCCGCATTGTTGCCGTCCACGCTGAGGCAGGGCACGCCGAGCGACTCTGCCCGCGCCGCGACGCCCGGGCCGGCGGTGACGCTGGCCGTCGCGGTGAAGGCGGCCACGCCATTGTCCTCACACACGAAAAGCACCGGCAGGCGGTACAGCGCCGCCCAGTTCAGCCCCTCCAGGAAGGGCCCGCGATTGATCGCGCCATCACCGAAGAAGCAGGCGACGATGGCATCCGAGCCCAGCATCTTCAGCCCCTGCGCCGCTCCCACCGCGATGGGGATGCCGCCCGCCACCACCCCGTTCGCGCCCAGCATGCCGACGCTGAAATCCGCGATATGCATGGACCCGCCCTTGCCGCGGCAATGCCCGCCGGCGCGGCCGAACAGCTCCTCCATCATGCCGGAAACGCCTGCCCCCTTGGCCAGCGCATGGCCATGACCGCGATGGTTCGAGGTGATGCGGTCGTCGCGCCGCAGGTTCAGGCAGATGCCAGCGGCCACCGCTTCCTGGCCGATGGAGACATGCAGCGGACCCGGGATCTCGCCGGCCTTGTGGGCGGCCAGCGCCGTCTCCTCGAAGGCGCGGATGCGGCACATGGTGGTATAGAGCGCGATCAGCCGCGCGCGATTGTCGCCGGTCCTCGTCATCCGCCTGTCCCCGTTTCCCCGCCCCCCTTCTTGTGCCGCGTGGGCCGGGGGGCTTGCGGAGCATGCGGCAGCGCGCGAAGGAATCAAGCCATGGGGGGACAATCGATGCCGGAGGGGATGTCGGGCGCGGGGCCCTTGGTTCTGGACAGCGTGACGCAGCTGGACGGCGCGGCGCGGGGCCGGGTGGCCTGCTGCGCCAGCCATGGCGGCATCTATGCGGCCTGGTATGCGGCGCGGAAGGGCGTCGGCGGGCTGGTGCTGCATGATGCCGGCATCGGGCGGGAAAGGGCCGGCGTCGGCGGCATTTTCTGGCTGGAATCCCGCTTCGTGCCCGCCGCCGCCGTGGCGCATGAAACCGCCCGCATCGGCGATGGCGCCGACATGCTGGCGCGCGGCCGGCTGTCCACCGTGAATGCCCCCGCCGCGGCGCTGGGCCTGGCGGAGGGGATGCCGGTGGCGGAGGCGCTGGACCGGCTGCTGGCCGCCCGGCTGCCGCCCGCCGAGGCGCCCGGCCAGCTGGAGGAGGCCCGGCGGCTGATTTCCGCCGATGGGCCAGTGCGCGTCATCGCGCTCGATTCGAACGGGCTGGTCGGGCCGGAGGATGCGGGGCAGGTGGTGGTCACCGGCTCGCATGGCGGGCTGCTCGGCGGGCGCGCGGCCAGCGCGGTGAAGGCGGATGTGCTCTGCGCCATCTACAACGACGCGGCCATCGGCATCGACCAGGCTGGCGTCTCGCGCCTGCCGGCCCTGGCCGCGCGCGGCATCGCGGCGGCCACCGTCTCGGCTTTCTCGGCCCGCATCGGCGATGCGACCAGCAGCTGGGAGGATGGCTATATCTCCGCCCTCAATGCGCCCGCCGAGGCGCGCGGCGGCTGCATCGGCCTGTCGACCCGCGACTTCGTCGCCAAGATCCTGGAGAGTCTGTGACCATGTCCGCTAATGCCACCCGCCGCATGACCGGCGGCGCCGCGCTTGCCGAGATGCTGAAGCTGCATGAATCGGGGCCGATGTTCGGCATGGGCGGCTTCCAGCTGCTGCCCTTCTACGAGGCCTGCCGGGTGCTGGGCGTGCAGCACTACCTGATCAACGACGAGCGCTGCGGCGCCTTTGCGGCGGATGCCTATGCCCGCGTCACCAACCGGCCCGGGCTGGTGGACGGCACGCTCGGGCCGGGGGCCACGAACCTGGCCACCGGCCTGGCCGAGGCCTTCAATGCCGGCATGCCGATGGTCGCCATCATCGGCGACGCGAACCGCCAGCACGCCTGGAAGAACATGACGCAGGAGGCGCGGCAATTCGACGTTCTGCGGCCCCTGGTGAAGGAGGCGATCCGCGTCGAGATCATCTCCCGCATTCCCGAACACATCCGGCGCGCCTTCGCGGTGGCCACCAGCGGCCGCCCCGGCCCGGTGCTGATCGCGGTGCCGGAGGATGTGGCGCATGCCGAGCATGATTTCGATGCCGGCGATTTCTGGTTCGATCCGGGCACGCTGCGCGCCCAGGCTCGCCGGTCCCGCCCGGCGCGGGATGATCTTTCGCGCGCCGCGGCGCTGCTGGCCAAGGCGGAGCGGCCGCTGATCCTGGCCGGCGGCGGCGTGCATATCAGCGAGGCCCATGACGCCCTGCTGGCGCTGGCGGAAGCCCAGGGCATCCCGGTGGCCCATACCATGTCCGGGAAGGGCGCCATCGGCTGCAACCACGCCCTCTCGGCCGGCGTCTTCGGCCGCTATTCGCGCATCGCCAACGACCTGATCGGCCTGAGCGACTGTCTGCTCGTTGTGGGCTGCAAGCTCGGCGAGATCGCCACGAAGCGATTCTCGCTGATGCCCTCCGGCGTGCCGCTGATCCATCTGGATATCGTGGCGGAGGAGATCGGCCGCACCACGCGGCAGGATGTGGCGCTGGTCGGCGATGCGCGCTGCGGGCTGGAGGATCTGCTGGCCGAACTCGGCCCGCGCAAGGGCGCGCGCGCCGAGTGGTGCGCGGAGGTGCCGAAGCGCATGGCGGCCTGGCTGGAGTCTGCGAAGGACCGGCTGGAATCGGTGGAATCGCCGATCAATGTCGGCCGCCTGATGGGCGAGCTGAACAAGATCCTGCCGGCCGATGCCGTGCTGGTCGCAGATGGCGGTTTCGCGGGGCATTGGGGCGGGCTGCTCTTCGATACCAAGCGGGCCGGGCGCGGCTTCGTCGCGGATCGTGGCTTTGCCTCCATCGGCTATGGCGTGCCGGGCGGCATCGGGGCGCAGATCGGGGTGGGGAAGGGGCGGCGCGTCGTCTCCCTGACCGGCGATGGCGGCTTCAACATGTCGATGGGCGATCTCGAGACCGCGCGGCGCGTCGGCGCGCCGATCGTCGCCTGCATCTTCAACAACGCGGCCTCCGGCTATGTGAAGGCGCTGCAGCACGCCGTCTTCGGCCCCGGCAGCTACCAGTCCAGCGACCTGGTCGAGATGAATTATGCGAACATTGCGAACGCCATGGGCTGCCAGGGCATCCGCGTGGAGGACCCGGAAAAGCTGGCGGGCGCCATCCGGGCGGGCCTGGAGAACACGGATACGCCGACGGTGCTCGACATCGTGGTGACGCGTGATCCGGCGAAAATGTTGCCGGCGGCGGACAACCGGACGCTGAAGGTGAACAAGGGCGACCGGCCGGTCTGACCCCACCCTGCAGGATGTCACGGCAGCATGGTAACGCTTCCGCGAGGCCTGCCGAATACTCTGGCAGACCTCGGAGGCCCCCCATGCTGCGCAACCGCGTCCTGATCCTGTCGCCCCGCTATATCCTGCTGACCCTGATGGTGCTGGCGACCTTGGCCTGCGGGCTGGGCCTGCTGCTGGCCCCCGGCGCCTGGCCCTGGCTGCTGCCGGGGCTGCTGCTGGCCGGCGGGCTTTCGGCGCTGGGCTTCCGGGATCTCTTCGACCCCACCCATGCCATCCTGCGCAGCTACCCGATCGCCGCGCATCTCCGCTTCCTCATGGAGGAGATCCGGCCGGAGATGCGGCAGTACTTCTTCGAGGATGAGAAGCACGGCACGCCCTTCTCCCGCGACAAGCGCGCCGTGGTCTACCAGCGCGCCAAGGGGCAGCTCGACAAGCGACCCTTCGGCACGCAGTACGAGGTCTATGACGAGGGCCATGAATGGATGCACCATTCCATGGCGCCCCGGCCCGTCGCGCAGTCCGCGCCGCGCGTGACGGTGGGCGGGCCGGATTGCACGCAGCCCTATGGCGCCTCGCTGTTCAATATCTCCGCCATGAGTTTCGGGTCGCTCTCCGCCAATGCCATCCGCGCGCTGAACCAGGGCGCCAAGGCTGGCGGCTTCGCGCATGATACGGGGGAGGGCGGGCTCAGCCCCTATCACGCGGAGGCCGGCGGCGACCTGATCTGGGAGATCGGCTCCGGCTATTTTTCCGCGCGCGACGCGCAGGGGCGCTTCGATCCCGATCGCTTCGCGAAGAATGCCGCAGCGCCGCAGGTGCGTATGGTGGAGCTGAAGCTCAGCCAGGGCGCCAAGCCCGGCCATGGCGGCGTGCTGCCGGCGGCCAAGGTCAGCGCCGAGATCGCGGCGACGCGCGGCGTGCCGATGGGGCAGGACTGCATCTCCCCCTCCGCCCACAGCGCCTTTGCCACGCCGGTGGAGCTGCTGCGCTTCGTGGCGGAGATGCGCCGCCTCTCGGGCGGCAAGCCCGCCGGCTTCAAGCTCTGCATCGGCCATCGCTGGGAGTTCCTGGCCATCTGCAAGGCGATGCTGGAGACTGGCATCACGCCCGACTTCATCGTGGTGGATGGCACGGAGGGCGGCACCGGCGCCGCGCCGCTGGAATTCATGGACCATGTCGGCATGCCGCTGCGCGAAGGGCTGAACTTCGTGCACAATGCGCTGGTCGGCATCGGCCTGCGTGACCGCATCCGCATCGGCGCCAGCGGCAAGATCGCCAGCGCCTTCGATATCGCCCGCGCCTTGGCGCTGGGTGCCGATTGGTGCAATTCCGCGCGCGGCTTCATGTTCGCGCTCGGCTGCATCCAGTCGCTCTCCTGCCACACGGATCGCTGCCCGACGGGGGTGGCCACGCAGGACCCCACCCGGTCCCGCGCCCTGGTGGTGCCGGACAAGGCGCAGCGTGTGGCACAATTCCACGCCGCGACGCTGGAGGCTTTGGGCGAGCTGGTGGCGGCCGCCGGCCTCGACCATCCCGGGCAGTTCCGCCCGCACCATTTCTACCGGCGCATCTCCGCCCATGAGGTGCAGAGTTTTGCCCAGCTCTTTCCGGAATTGGCGCCGGGCGAGCTGCTGCGCGGCACCCAGGACCCGCGCTTCCGGGAGGCCTGGGCGATGGCGCAGGCCCACAGCTTCGCCCCGCGCGCCCGCGCGCTGGAGGTCGCGGCCGATTGAGCCCTATCCTGTCGCCAAGACGACAGGAGGGGCGGAATGGGACAGGCGAGCGCGATGAATCTCGGGCGGCTGCTGACGCAGACCGCGCGGCGCCTGCCCGAAGCCCCCGCCCTGGTCTGGCGCGACCGCAGCTGGTCCTTCGCCGAGCTGGATGCGCGGGTGGACCGGCTGGGCGAGGCGCTGCGCGGCCTCGGCGTGGCCAAGGGAGACCGGGTGCTGGTGCATTCGCGAAATTCCAACGCGATGTTCGAGAGCCTGTTTGCCTGCTTCAAGATCGGCGCGGTCTGGGTGCCCACGAACTACCGGCTGACCCCGGCCGAGGTCGCCTATCTCGGGGCCTCCTCCCGGGCCGTGGTGATGCTGCGCGATGCGGGGTTTGCCGGCCACGCGGCCGCGGTGCGCGACGAAAACCCGCATCTGCGGCAGGTGATCGCGGTGGGCGATGCGGGCGAGGGCGAGCTGGACTACGAAACGCTGCTCGCCGCCGCCACACCGCCCGCCCCGGACCATGAGGCAGACGTGGAGGCCGGCGATCCCTGCTGGTTCTTCTACACCTCCGGCACCACTGGCCGGCCCAAGGCCGCGGTGCTGACGCATGGCCAGATGGGCTTTGTCGTCACCAACCATCTGGCGGACCTGGTGCCCGGCACCACCGAGCGCGATGCCTCCCTGGTGGTGGCGCCGCTGTCGCATGGCGCCGGCATCCACCAGCTCGGCCAGGTCGCGCGCGGCGCGGCGACGGTGCTGCTGGGTGGTGAGAAGCTGGACCCCGCGGAGGCCTGGGCGCTGGTGGAACGCCATCGCGTCTCCAACATGTTCACCGTGCCCACCATCCTGACGGCGCTGGTGCGCCATCCCGCGGTGGATGCGCACGACCACGCCAGCCTCCGCCACGTGATCTATGCCGGCGCGCCGATGTACGAGGCGGACCAGCAGGAAGCGCTGGCGAAACTCGGGCCCTGCCTGGTGCAGTATTTCGGCCTGGGCGAGGTCACCGGCGCCATCACCGTGCTGCGCCCGGACCAGCACAGGCCCGAAAACGCCGGCAGCTGCGGCGTGGCCCGCACGGCGATGGATATCGCGATCCTCGACGAGCGCGGCGCGCGGCTGCCACCCGGCGAGATCGGTGAGATCTGCGTACGCGGCCCCGCCGTCTTCGCCGGCTATTTCGAGAATGCGGAGGCGAACCGCAAGGCTTTTGCGGGCGGCTGGTTCCACACCGGCGACCTCGGGATGCTCGATGCGCGCGGCTTTCTCTTCATCACCGGCCGGGCGTCGGACATGTATATCTCCGGCGGCTCCAACGTGTATCCCCGCGAGGCGGAGGAGGCGCTGCTGACCCACCCCGCGGTGGCGGAGGCCGCGGTGGTCGGCCTGCCGCACCCCAAATGGGGCGAGGCCGGCATCGCCTGCATCGTCTGCCATGAGGGGATGGAGGTGGAGGAGGCGGCGCTGATGGCCCACCTCGCCCCGCGCCTCGCCCGCTACAAGCAGCCGCTGCGCATCGTGCTCTGGGATGCGCTGCCGAAGTCCGGCTATGGCAAGGTGCCGAAGGCGCTGATCCGCGCCAAGCTGGCGGAGGAGGGGATCGGCTTCTGACGCTCCACCGCCTCAGCCGGCGGGCCGCGGCGCCAGGATGGAATGGATGCCGGGGAAGGGCGGAGGGCCCAGGATCATCGAGCCGCCCGCCTCGTTCGAGGCCGCGATGGCGGCGAAGTCCTGGCCCTGCATGGTGCCGATCTGCCGGAAGGTCTCCTCGATCTGCCCGGGCGAGAAGATGACGAGCATCCGCACATCGCCCTCCGAGAGATTGCCCCAGGCATGCGGCGTGCCGCGCGGGACCATGGCGGTCTCGCCCGCATTCAGCGCCAGTTCCCGCGCGCCGATCCTGAGCTGGAGGCTTCCAGGACCAGGAAGTGCTCCTCCTCCTGCCCATGCAGGTGTATGGGCACGCCGTTGCGCGGCGCGGCGACGATTTCCAGCATGGTGTAGCGGCCGCCGGTCTTGGCGATGGAGGTGCGGATGGTGAAGCGCTCGCCTGGCGTCACCTCCCACCAGCCATCCTCATCGCCCGCATCGGGCAGGTTCCGGGCCGGGATATCCATGGCGTTATGTCCTCCGTGCTGCGGCGCGGGGTCGCGCCCCGCCCTTCCTGGCGCATGCGCGCGACCGTCGTGTTTCCGGGCGCGCCTGGCCTGTTGCAGCGGAAGCCGGGGCGCAGGGGTGCGGCGGTGGCAGGCTGATGCCGTGCCCGGCCGGGATGGCACGGCGGCTGGACCAGCAACCCGCTCTCCCCTACCTCCGCCGCCAGGCAGGGGAGGCGGCGGGGCCATGGTGCAGACGATCTTGCAGGGCCGCCGCATCGCCATCCTCGGCAATTCCGGATCGGGCAAGTCCACCCTGGCCTGCACGCTGTCTCAGCGCCTTGGCCTGCCGCATATCGAGCTGGATGCGCTGAACTGGCAGCCGGGCTGGCGCGCCCTCTGCGAGGAGGAGCCGGAGGCCTGGTCGCGGCGTGTCGCTCAGGCGGTGGCAGGCGAGGCCTGGATCACCGACGGCAATTATTCCCGCGGCGCCCAGCCGCATATCCTGCCGCGCGCCACGGATGTGATCTGGCTCGATTTCCCGCGGCGCGTGATCATGGCGCGCGTGCTGCGCCGGTCCTTCCTGCGGGCGATCTCGGGCCGCGAATTGTGGCCCGGCACCGGGAATCGCGAGGAGTTCCGCCGCTGGCTGCGGAAGGACCACCCGATCCGCTGGAGCTGGGACACCTATCGCGACGCCAATGAACGCCGCGCCGCGATCTTCGCCAGCCCCGCCCTGGACCATGCCCGGAAGCACAGGCTGCAAAGCCCGGCGGCGGCACGGCGCTGGCTGGGGCAGCTGGGCGCGGCGGGGAATGCCGCCCCCGTCTCCCCGGCCGGGGCGAACCGGTCTAGCCTGGGTGGATCGACCCGACCGGAGTGACCCATGACCGCCACCCTCTTCGCCAATGCCCGCATCCTCGACGGCCGAGTCGATGGCGGGATCGAGGGCCATGTCCTGGTGGAGGATGGGCGGATCAAGGAGGTCTCGGACAAGCCGATCATCGCCACCGCCGCCCGCCAGGTGGACCTCGCCGGCCGCACGCTGATGCCGGGGCTGATCGATGCGCATGTGCATGTCATCTCCACCACGGTGAATTTCGGGCTGAACGCGCTGCTGCCGGATGCGGTGATCGCCTTCCGCTCCGCCCGCATCATGAACGCCATGCTGATGCGCGGCTTCACCACCATCCGCGACCTCGGCGGCGCGACGCAGGGGCTGCGGGTCGCCTGGGAGGAGGGTGGCTTCGACGGGCCGCGCATGGTGCTCTGCGGCAAGGCCATCTCCTCCACCGGCGGACATTCGGATGGTCGCGGGCGCTACGATTCGCGGGACATGGCCTATCTGGAGCAGCGGCTGGGCTGCCTCGGCCGGCTGGCCGATGGCGTGGATGCCGTGCGCCGCGCCTGCCGGGAGGAGATCAAGGCCGGCGCCGACTATATCAAGATCATGGCCAATGGCGGCGTCGCCAGCCCCACCGACCCGATCGCCTTCCTCGGCTATTCCATGGACGAGATGTGCGCGGCGGTGGAGGAGGCGGCCATGGCGCAGACCTATGTCGCCGCCCACCTCTATACCGATGAGGCGATCAGCCGCGCCGTCGATGCCGGGGTGCGCAGCCTGGAGCATTGCAACCTCATCGAGGAGGCCACCGCCCGCAAGGCCGCCAAGGCCGGCGCCATCGCCTGCCCGACGCTGGTGACCTATGAGGCGCTGAAGAACGAGGGCGCCTCCTACGGCCTCGGCCCGGAAAGCGTGGCGAAGATCGACACGGTGCGGCTGGCGGGCCTGGCGAGCCTGGAGAAGATGCAGCGCGCCGGCCTGACCATGGCCTACGGCAGTGATCTGCTGGCCGAGATGCACCGCCACCAGTCGGACGAATTCGTCATCCGCGGCCGTGTGCTGCCGGCGATGGAGGTCATCCGCTCCACCACCGTCCACGCCGCCAAGCTGCTGCGCATGGAAGGCCGGATCGGCACGGTGGAACCCGGCGCCTTCGGCGACCTGGTGGTGGTGGAGGGCGATCCGCTGAAGGACCTTTCCCTCCTCACGGGCCAGGGGAAGCATCTGTCCGTCATCATGCAGGGCGGGCGCTTCATCAAGGACCAGCTGGCGGCGTGATCCCGCCGGAGGACCGCTATCCGCACGCGCCGCTGCCGCGCCGAGCCAGGCTCACCTGGCCCGGCGGGGCGCGGCTGGCGGTCTGGGTCTGTCCGAATATCGAGCATTACGAATTCCTGCCGGCGCAGGCCGGCAGCCCGCGCGACCCCTGGCCGCGCACGCCGCATCCCGATGTGCTGTCCTATTCGCTGAAGGACTACGGCAATCGCGCCGGCGTCTGGCGGATGATGGAGTGCCTGGATGCGCACGGCATCCGCGGCAGCGTGTCCTTCTCCATGTCTGTGGGCGACATGTTCCCCGAGATCCTGGACGGGATACTGAAGCGCGACTGGGACGTGTTCAGCCACGGCCTGTTCAACACGCGCTACCACTGGAACCTGCCCGAGGACGCGGAACGCGCCGAGATCGAGGCCAGCGTCGCCGCCTGGAAGCGCCTGACGGGCAGGCAGCTGCGCGGCTGGTTCTCGCCGGCGGCGTCGAACACGCTGGTCACGCCGGACCTGGTGGCGGAGGCCGGCATTTCCTACCTCTGCGACTTCTACCATGACGACCAGCCGACCCCGATCCGCGTCCGCAGCGGCAAGCTGTGTTCCATCCCCTATACGATGGACCTGAACGACGCGGTGATGATCGGCGCCGGCGCGGCGGAGGGTGCCGACTTCCTGCGCGCCGGGATCGACATGTTCGAGACGCTCTATGCTGAAGGTGCGACGCAGCCGCGGGTCATGTGCATCGCGCTGCACCCCTATATCATGGGCCGCCCGCACCGGATCCGCTTCCTGGACGCGCTGCTCGCGCATATTCGCCGGCATGAGGGGGTGTGGTTCACCACCGGCGCCGAGATGGCCGACTGGTATTTTGCAAACCACCACGACGCGGCGCTGCGCACATGATCCCGCGCGGCATGGACCACGAGATCCATGGGTTCTCGGCGCAGCCGACGCGGCCCGATTTCCGCTGGCCCGGCGGCAAGCGGGTGGCCGTCTATCTGCTGCTGCATCTGGAGCACACGGAGATCCAGCCACCGGAGGGGACACATCGCGACCCGCGCTTTCGCGGCGCCTTCTTCAGCGGGAACCCCGACTGGACCACCTATACCCAGCGCGACTACGGCAACCGCATCGGCGCCTGGCGCATCCTGGAGCTGCTGGACCGCCTGCGTCTGCCGGCCAGCGTGGCCGTGAACCTGCTGGCCGCGCAGCGGCACCCGGAGCTGGTCGCGGCCTATCGGGAGCGGGGCTACGAGCCGGTGGCGCATGGAGTCTCGGCCAGCCGGATGACCACCAGCCGGATGAGCGAGGCCGAGGAAGCCGCCCAGATCGCGGCGGTGCGGGACGGGCTTTCCGCCCTCTGGCCCGGTGCCACCGGCTGGCTCGGCCAGGACCATGGCGCGACGGAAGCGACCACCCGCCTGCTGGCCGAGGCCGGATTTGCCTACGGCCTCGACTGGGCCAATGACGACGAGCCCTATCGCCACGCCTCCGGCCTGCTGGCCCTGCCGCCGCCCGGCGAATGGGACGATGTGCAGACCCTGTGGCTCCGCCGCCTGCCGGTAAACCGCTGGCCGGAGCTGGTGGCGGAGGCGCTGGACCGGCTGCTGGCGGAACCCCGCGGCGGCCGGGTGCTGGGGCTGGGCATCCACCCCTGGATGCTCGGCGCGCCGCATCGGGTGCGCTACCTGGGAGAGGCACTTTCCGACATTGCCCGGCGGACCGACCTGCACATCGCCACCGCCGGCGCGCTGGCGGCACAGGCCGGCGCCGCCCTCAGATGAACTGCCCCCGCAAAAACCCCAGCGCCGGCAGCGGGCTCCAGGCCTTCGGCAGGTCCGCCCGCCGGATCGGCGCCACCGAGTAATGCGGCACTGGCTGCTTCGACCGCCGCAGAAAATCCTCATAGGCGGAGACCTGCTGCGCCCGCCAGGCCCGGTCCTCCAGCGCCGCCATGCGGTTGCGGTAGACATTGGCGACGCGGGACAGACGCCCGGCGGTGGCGATCACCGCCCAGAGCGTGTCGTCATCCCGGCCGCCGGATGAGGGCGCGCCGACAGGGGCGAGGTGCTGCACGGCCATCAGAATCGCAAACCCCGCGCGGCCCGGTCAAGCATGGACTGTGTCACGGCCGCGGGTCTTTTCGCCGAAGCGGGAGCGTGGGATCAAACGTTCCAGCAAGGAGACGCCTCGCATGATCGACCTCTACACCTGGAACACCCCGAACGGCCGCAAGATCTCCGTCGCGCTGGAGGAGATGGGGCTGCCCTATGCCGTGCATACGGTGAACATCTCGAAGAACGAGCAGTTCGAGCCCGCCTTCCTGAAGATCTCGCCCAACAACCGGATCCCCGCGATCATCGACCAGGAAGGCCCGGGCGGGCAGCCGATCAGCGTCTTCGAATCCGGTGCCATCCTGCTCTATCTGGCGGAAAAGACCGGAAAGTTCCTGCCGAAGGATGCGCGGGGCAAGGTCGCCGTCACCGAATGGCTGATGTGGCAGATGGGCGGCTTCGGGCCGATGCCGGGTCAGGTGCACCATTTCCTGATGCAGCCCGAGGGCCCGGCGCGGGACTACGGCTTCGCCCGCTACCATGCCGAGACCAAGCGCCTCTATGGCGTGCTGGACCGCCGCCTGGCTGGCCGGGATTACGTCGCGACCGAAGGCGAGCCCAGCATCGCGGATTTTGCCATTTTGGGCTGGGCCTGGCGGCATGAGCGGCACCAGGTGCCCTTCGACGACCTGCCCAACGTCGCCGCCTGGTATGCGCGCATGATGGCCCGGCCGGCCGTGCAGCGCGGCATGGAGATCCCGCTCTCCTGACCTGTGACGGAACCGGGGTCGGGCCGCTTGCCCCCCCGGGCCTGCCCCGCTAAGAACGCGCTGCATACGTCGTGCAACTTCACACCCTTGCGGAGGGGTGGCCGAGTGGCTGAAGGCGACGGTTTGCTAAACCGTTATAGGGGTAAAACCCTATCGAGGGTTCGAATCCCTTCCCCTCCTCCGTATGCAGGAACCCTGCCGGCGCCGCCCCTGGCGCGCCGGCAGGCCTTCCCCAACTCCCGACCTCAGCGGCAGCGCGCCACCAGCTCGGCGGGCGTCATGCCCTCCAGTCCCAGCCAGTCGATCAGCGGATTGCTGCCGCGCAGCGCCTTGCCGCTGGCGCAGGCCAGCACCGTCAGCGCCGCCGAAAGCTGCGGCGTCGGCACGCCGGCGATGCGGCCCAGCACCTCATAGACCGCCAGGCCATAGGGCATGTCCTCGTCCAGGTAGCGATGGTCGAGGCTGGCCGGGCCGCGCGGGGCGCGCCCCGCCGCCTCGATCGCCGCCGCGATCCCGGCCACCGGCCCCTCCGGCACGTGGTAGGACAGGTGGTAGTGCCGGGCCAGGCTGCGCACGGCGATGCCATAGGCCGCGGCCACCGCCAGCCGCTCCGCATCGATCGCCTCCGCGATCCGCGCCCCGGTGGCCCGGAAATGGTCGAAGAGCTGCCAGGGCTCGCCGCGCTCGATGCGCGACAGGTTCGGGATCACCTGTCCCGCATGCGCCACCGGGTTGATGTTCGACAGCAGCGGCACCAGCAGCGACTCGGCCGGGGTCAGTTGCAGCCCGAACAGCGCCTCGCAGAGCGCCAGCATCGCCGGCAGCCCGGCCGAGGGCAGCGCCGCCATCTCGAAGGCGCCGCGCACCGTGCCCACCTGGATGCGCCGGTCCGGCAGGATGCGGGCGGTGCCGAGCGTGGTGCCCCAGGCCGCGACCTGCACCGGCACGCCGCGTGCTGCCGCCTGTTCCGCCAGCCAGAGCGGGGCGAGGGACAGCGCGCCGCCGCAGATCACCACCTGCCCGGGCCGCA
Source organism: Falsiroseomonas sp. (assembly GCF_051860665.1). Lineage (GTDB taxonomy): Bacteria > Pseudomonadota > Alphaproteobacteria > Acetobacterales > Acetobacteraceae > Falsiroseomonas. The sequence continues at coordinate 44,859 of NZ_JBHYDM010000012.1, read as the reverse complement.
GCACCTCCAGCAGCGCCGGCAGCAGTGCGGGATAGGCATCGCCCGGCACCGCCAGCAGCAGTACCGGCCAATCCGCCAACGCCTCGATCCCCGGCAGCAGCCGAATCGGCAGCGTCGCTTCCAGCGCGCCGGTGCAGCGCAGCTCCAGGCTCTCGCCCGAAACCTCCCCATGGCGCAAAGGCCCGCGCGGCGACCACAGCGCCACCTCATGCCCGCGTTGCGCGGCCAGCGCGGCGGAGAGGCCGCCGATCGGGCCGGCGCCGATAATGGCAAGGCGCATGGTCAGTTCATCCTGATATTGCGGCTGCGGATGATGGCCGACCACTTGGCCGCCTCATCCCGCACATGCTCGGCCAGAAGCTGCGGCCCGCCGGCCACCACCTCGAAATCCTCCGCCGCCAGCTTCGCCTGCAATTGCGGGTCGGCCAGGCTTTCGGCGGCGGCCGCATGCAGGCTGGCGATCACCTCGGCCGGCGTCGCCTTCGGTACGAAAAGGGCATAGGCGGTGCTGGCCTCGAATTGGGGCAGGCCGGTCTCGGCGATCGGCGCCACCTCGGGGAAGGTGGGGGACCGGCTGGTGCCGGTGGTGCCCAGCACGCGCGCCAGCCCGGCCTCGACCAGCGGGCGGACGGTGGTGGCCGAGAGGAAGGCGACATCGACCTCGCCGCTGCCCACCGCCTGCACCGTCTGGCCGCTGCCGCGATAGCTCACCAGGGTGAAGCGCGTCTCCGAATGCGCCATGAACAGTTCGGAGGCGAGGTGGCTGGTCGCCCCGGTGCCGCCGATGCCCATATTCAGCTCGGTCGGCCGCGCCTTGGCCAGGGCCACCAGCTCCATCACGCTGCGCGCGGGCACGCGGGCATTCACGCAGAGCACCAGCGGGCTGCGCGCCATCAGCGTGACCGGCGCGAAGGCCTGGTCATGCACATAGGGGATATTGTCGTAGAGCGAGGGGGCGATGGCATAGGTGCTGTTGGTCGCCATCAGCACGGTGCGGCCATCCGCCGCGCTGCCGGCGACATAGGCATGGCCGATGGTGCCGCTGGCGCCGGAGCGGTTTTCCACCACGACGGTGCGGGCGAGCCGCGGCTGCCAGCTGTTGGCGAATTGCCGCCCGATGACATCGGTGGACCCACCCGGGGCCCAGGGGACCACCAGGCGGATGGTGCCGGTCGGCACGGCGGCGCGGCTGCGCGCGGGCAGGGCCGCGGCGGCGAGCCCGCCGAGCAGCAGGCGACGATGGAGACGCATCTTTGCGGGAATCCTCAGCTCTGGGCCGCGCAAGTCGGGCGCGGCCGGTGGGGACGTTTCCTTTGCTTTGTCAGGAAGGATAGAAGCGGCGCGCCGCTGCGTCACCCGGGCGCGCTACAGCCCCAGCACCAGGTCGCGGCTCGGCAGCAGCGTGCCACGCTCGATCCGGCGCATGATCTCGTTCACACGCGCATGCAGGCTGGCATCCACGCCCACCTCCGCGCCGCGCCGCGCCACCAGGCCGCTGATCGCCTCCGTCTCCGTCCGCCGTCCCTTGCGCACATCCTGGCCCATGGAGGGCCGCTGGTCGGCGCTGCGGGCGGCGGAATGGGCCAGGATCTGCTGCGTCACCGTGGCCAGTGCGGCCGGATCCTCCTCCGCCCGCGCCAGCAGATCGAGGTCGAGGCCGCTGATCGGCTCCAGCGCCAGGCCCATGGCGCGGCCGACCCGCACGCATTGGCTGCCGAGCCGGATGCTCAGCGCGCGCACCGCCTCATCCCGGTCACGCTCCTGCCCGCTCAGCCCGGTCATGGCGGAGACCGGGTTGCGCATGGCGTTGATGGTCAGCTTGGACCAGCGCTCCCCCCAGAGGTTTGTCGTCACCCGCACGCTGTCGGCATGCGCCAGCAGGGCGCCGATCGCCTCCGCCCGCGGCGTGATCCGCCCATGCACCTCGCCGATCCGCATGCCGATGGCGGTTGCACTGCCGCGGCGGGAGGTGCGCAGCACCTGGCCGGGGCCGGTCAGCTCCGCCGCCAGCAGGCCGATGGCGCAGCCCAGCGTGCGGCCCCAGCCGGCGATGGCCGCGATTGCTTCCTCATTGATGCCGTTCTGCAGGGAGACGATGCAGCCCTGGGGCGAGAGGTGGGGCAGCACCAGCGCCGTGGCCCAGTCCGTGTCGTAGGACTTCACCGCCAGGAAGGCGACATCGAAGGGCGCCTCGCGCACCAGCTGCGGCACGTCGCTGACATGCAGGGCGCGGACGGGGGTGGTGAAGCTGCCCTCTTCCTCCATGGCCTGCACCGTCAGCCCGTCCCGGCGCATCGCCTCCACATGCGGGGCCCAGGCATCCACCAGGGTCACGTCGCAGCCGGCGCGGGTCAGGCTGGCGCCGAAATAGCCGCCAACGGCGCCGGCGCCCATGATGAGGATTCGCGAGGGTCGGTCCGGCGCGGTCATGTCCATCTTTTCTCCAGCAGGGGCCTGAGCTTGCGCCGCCCGCCGCGGCCTGGCCACCCGGGGCGCCTTCGCACGGGTCAGGCTTTGTGACGCGCCAGACCGCCTGCCCGCATTATCTTGACGTTGCGGAGAGCGTGACCGCCCGGCTGGCCTGGGCTACAGCGCCCAGGCCGGTGCCGGAGCCATCAGGAGATCATGCGTCGCAGCGCGCCTTTGCCCGACGGGCCCGATCTTCCCGATCCGCCGGAGAGTCCGATGTCGGCGGCCGAGTTGGGCGACCCGGCGGAGGACTGGCCCCTGGCCCTGCGCTGCCTCGCCGCCCTGGTGCGGGATGCGGCCGCGCCGCAGGCGCTGCTCTGGGGACCGCGGCTGATCTGCCTGCACAATGCCGCCTTCATTGCCCTGCTGCCGGGCGCCGCGGCTGCCCAGGGCCGCGCCTTCGACGGCCTCTGGCCTGCGGATGACGCGATCGGCCCGCTGGTCCGCGCCGCGCTGGCCGGCCAGGCCGGACAGATCGAGACCCTGCCGCGGGAACGGCCCGCCACGGCGGAGGCGGCGGCCGCGCCCGCCTTCTTCGACCTGCGCGCCAGCCCGGCGCGGGACGAGTCGGGCGCCATCGCCGGCGTGCTGCTGACGGCCTTCGAGACCACCCGCGCGGTGCTGACGGAACGGCGCGACGCCTTCCTGCTGGAGCTCGATACCGCGCTGCGCGACCTCGATTCGCCCGAGGGCGTGCTGGCCGCCGCCGCCTTCCGGCTCGGGGCGCATCTGGGCGTGGCGCATTGTGCCCTGGGCGAGGTGGATGCCGCCGGTGCCTCCTGCACCGTCCTCGCGGACTGGACCGATGGCCGGCTGCCGAGCGCCATCGGCCGGCATGCGCTGGAGCGCTGCGGCCAGGAGGCGATGGTGGCGCTGCGGCAGGGGCAGTGCCTCGGGCTCGACGCGCCCCCGGCCGGGGGGCAGCAGGGAAGCCTGACGGTGCCGCTGCTCAAGCAGGGGCGGCTGGCCGCACTGCTGCAGCTGCACCACCCGGGCCCACGCCGCTGGACGGTGGCGGAAGCCGAGCTGGCGCGGGATGTGGCGGAACGGGTCTGGTCGGCGCTGAAGCGCCGCCAGGCGGAAGCCGGGCTGCGGCTCAGCGAGGCCAGGCTGCGCCGGGTGCAGCAGATCGGCCGCGTCGGCGGCTTCGAGATCGACCTCCGCACCGGCGAGAACAAGCGCTCCGCCGAATACATGGACCTGCAGGGCCTTGGCCCGACGCCGGCGGATGAGCAGCATGCGGACTGGGTCCGCCGGCTGCATCCGGAGGACCGGGTGCGCGCCGAGCGCCGCTTCCTCGATGCGATCTCGGATGAATCCGGCGCCACCGACTATGCGCAGGAATACCGCATCGTCACCCCGGCGGAGGGCCTGCGCTGGATCGCGGCGCGGGCGGAGATCGAGCGCGATGCGGCGACGGGCCGGGCGCTGCGCATGCTGGGCGCGCATGTCGATGTGACGGAGCTGAAGCTGGCCGAGGCGGCGCTGGCGGAATCGGTGCAGCGGGCGCGGGAGGTGCTGGAGAGCCTGGGCGACATGCTCTACGCGCTCGACGCCAGCGGCCGCATCCGCTTCGCCAGCCGCCGGGCGCTGGAGATGTGGGGCATGCGGGCGGAGGAGGTGCTGGGCCAGCCCTTCCTGGAGCTGTTTCCCGCGGTGCGCGGCAGCATCAGCTGGCAGGTGATCGAGGCGGCGATGACCGGCGGGAAGGAAGTGCATTTCTGCGCCAGCTCGCCGCTCGCCGGCCGCTGGTTCGAGCTGAACGTCCATCCGGCGCAGGGCGGCGGCGTGACCGTCGCGGCGCGGGATGTGGAGGGGCGCCGCCAGGGGGAGATCCAGCGCCGCAGCACCGAGGCCGCGCTGCGCGCCAGCGAGGAAAGGCTGCGCCTGGCGCAGGATGCGGGGCAGGTCGGCACCTGGGAGTGGGATGTGCGCAGCGGCGCCGTGCACTGGTCCGCCAGCTGCCACCGCCTCTATGGCACGGATCCGACGGCCGCGGCCTCCATCGACGTCTGGCGCGACGGCATCGATGCGCAGGACCGGCCGACGGTGGATGCGCAGCTGCGGCAGGTGCTGACGGGTGAGGTCGGGCGCTGGGCGGCGGAATTCCGTTTCCGCAGGATCTCGGATGGCGCGCTGCGCTGGATGTCCGAACGCGGCGAGCTGGTGCGTGACCCCCGCACCGGCCTGCCGCTGCGCCTGCTCGGCATCTCGCAGGACGTGACGGAGCGGCGCGAGGCGGATGAGCGGCAGACGCTGCTGATGCGGGAGCTGGACCATCGCGCCAAGAATGCGCTGGCGGTGGTGCAGGCCGCGGTGCGGATGACGCCGAAGGAGGATCCGGAGGCCTTTGCCACTGCCGTGCTCGGCCGCATCGGCGCGCTGGCGCGGGCGCATACCCTGCTGGCGCAGGGCAAGTGGGACGGGGTCGGCCTGCGCGAGCTGGTGCAGGGGGAGATGGCGCCCTTCCTCTCGCCCGATGGCACGCCACGGGTGCGGCTGGAAGGCCCGGCCGTGGTGCTGGCGCCGACCGCTGCCCAGGCCATTTCGATGGCGCTGCACGAATTGGCGACCAATGCCACCAAGCATGGCGCGCTCTCGACCCCCGAGGGCCGGGTGGCGCTGGACTGGGCGACGGAGCCGGGCCAGAGCCAGCTGCGGCTGAACTGGTCGGAAAGCGGCGGCCCGGCCATCCAGGCCGCCCCCGCCCGGCAGGGTTTCGGGTCCCGCGTGCTGGAGGCCACCATCGCCGGCCAGCTCGGCGGGCGCATCCTGCTGCACTGGCGCAGCACCGGGCTGGTCTGCGAGATGACCATCCCGCTGTCCCGTGCCGCGATCCCGGAATTCGACCAGGAACTCGGTTGAGGGTTCGTCTCAAATACCGAACAAATCCCGAGAATAACAAGGAATTGTTCGTCTAGGGAACGAATTCCATTGACTCCGGCCTCGCCGATCGGTTGTTTGCGCCTCGCGAGGATCTTCCGGGAGATGCGGGTGCGGCGCCAGAATCTGTTCTACGGGCTTGGGACGCTCTTCGTCATTGCCGTGGTCGCGCTCGTCATCATCATCGCGCGCCGCCCGCCGGAGCCCGGCACCGCGGCGGCCTTCCGCGCCATGTCCGCCGCCTCCGGCACCCTGCCGCCGCATGCGGTGCCGATGGAGGCGCGCCGCGCCGCCGCGGATACCTGCCAGGGCTTCAACCTGGAGCTGGAGGAAGGCGCCGGCATCCAGCGGCGCATCGGCAATGAGATGGAGGCGCAGCGGCTGCTGGCCATGCGGCAGAATTGCAGCGCAGGCGCGCCGGCGGTCATCCGCTCCGCCCGCTGAAGGCGCTCAGCCCGGCGGGAAGAAGCGGTTCGCCAGGCGCGGCAGGCCCAGGTGGTCGCGCAGCGTGGTGCCTTCATAGTCCAGCCGGAACAGGCCGCGGCGCTGCAACTCCGGCACCACCTTGTCGACGAAATCCTCCAGCCCCGCGGGCACATGCGGGAACATGATGTTGAAGCCGTCGCAGCCGCGGCCATCGAGCCACTGCTCCATCTCGTCGGCGATGGTGGCGGGCGTGCCGACCAGGGCGAGGCCGGCATAGCCGCCGAGGCGCTGCGCCAATTGCCGCACTGTCAGCCCCTCCCGCCGCGCCAGGTTGATGGCGCGCTCGCGGCCGGACTTGCTGGCCTCGGTCTCGGGGATCTCGGGCAGGGGGCCGTCGGGGTCGAAGGCACGGGCATCGACGCCCAGCGCGATGGAGAGCGAGCCGATGGCGCTGTCGTAATGCACCAGGCTGTCCAGGTGGTCGCGCGCCGCGCGCGCCTCCGCCACCGTATCGCCCACCACCACCAGCGCGCCCGGCAGGATCTTGATCAGTTCGGGATCTCGGCCGTAGCGGGCGGCGCGGCCCTTCACATCCGCATAGAAGGCCTGGGCGTCGGCCAGCGTGCCGCCTGCGGCAAAAACCATTTCGGCGGTCTCTGCTGCGATCTGCCGGCCGGCGTCGGAGGCGCCGGCCTGCACGATCACCGGCCAGCCCTGCACGGGCCGTGCCACGTTCAGCGGGCCGCGCACGGACAATTCGGCGCCCTTGTGGTCCAGCACATGCATCCGCGCCGGGTCCCAGAAGATGCCGCTCGCCTGGTCGCGGATGAAGGCATCGTCGGCAAAGCTGTCCCAGAGTCCCGTGACCACGTCATAGAACTCGCGCGCCCGCTTGTAGCGCTCGCCATGCGCCATGTGCGCGTCCTGGCCGAAGTTCAGCGCGGCGTCGGGATTGGCCGTGGTCACCAGATTCCAGCCGGCGCGACCATTCGAGATATGGTCGAGCGAGGCGAATTTGCGGGCGACGTGATAGGCGTCGTTATAGGTGGTGCTGGCCGTCGCGATCAGCCCGATCCGCTCCGTCACCGCGGCCAGCGCCGGCAGAAGGGTCAGGGGATCGAAGCTGGTGACGGTGTGGCTGCGGCGCAGCGCCTCGATCGGCATGTTCAGCAGGGCCAGGTGGTCGGCCATGAAGAAGGCGTCGAATTTTCCGAATTCCAGCTTCTGGATCAGGTACTTCAGGCGCCCGAAATTGAAGTTCGCATCGGCCCAGGCGCCGGGGTAGCGCCAGGCGCCGGTGTGGATGCTGACCGGGCGCATGAAGGCGCCCAGGTGCAGCCGCCGGCGCTCAGCCACCGGAGATCACCGCGCCGCCAAAAGTCTGCTCGACGAAGGCGCGGACATCCGGGTGGCGGTAGCCTTCGGCCAGGCGCTTGGCCCAGGGCTTCTCCGCATCGGCGCGGCGCACCACGACCAGCACGGTATAGACGCTCTGTTCGGTTTCCCGCGCCAGGGCGTCGCGCAGCGGGTTCAGGCCGGCGGGCACGGCGTAGTTGCCGGTGATGGCGCCGGCATCGACATCCTGCAGCGACCGCGCGATGGAGGCGGCCTCCAGCTCCACGATGCGGATGCGCTTCGGGTTGGCGGTGATATCGGCGACCGTCGCCGTGTGGTCCGCGCCCGGGCGCAGGGTGAAGGCGCCGGCCTGCGCCAGCAGCAGCAATGCACGGCCGCCATTGGTCGGGTCGTTCGGGATGGCGACGCGCGCGCCGTTCGGCAGCGCATCCAGGCTGCGATGGGTGCGGGAGAAGACGCCCATCAGCGTCAGCACCGTCTTGCCCACGGGAACAAAATCGTAGCCGCGCTGGGCGCGCTGCGCCTCCAGGAAGGGCAGGTGCTGATAGGCATTGGCGTCGAGGTCGCCGGCGGCGAGTGCCGCATTCGGCTGGATGAAGTCGCCGAATTCGACGCCGCGGGTGATGAAGCCGTCGCGCGCCAGCACGTCCCGCACCTTCTCGAAGGTCTGGCCATGCACGCCCTGCGTCACGCCGACGCGCAGCGGCCGGGCAGCGGTGCCGAATTCAGCGGTTTGCGCCCGTGCGGCCAGGGGCAGCAGGGCGGGCAGGGCGAGAAGCGAACGACGGAGCATTTGAAAAAGATCCTCAGAAGGCGGGGACGACGGCGCCGGCAAAGGTGGTGGCCACGAAATCCTTCACGGCCTGGGTCTGATAGGCGGCGACCAGGCGGCGCACCCAGGGGGCCTGGGCATCCTGCTGGCGCACCGCGATCAGATTGGCATAGGGGCTGTCGGCGCTTTCGATCGCCAGGCTGTCGCGCACCGGGTTCAGGCCGGCGGGCATGGCGAAGTTGGTGTTGATGGCGGCGAGGTCCACCTCCTCCAGCACCCGCGGCAGCTGGGCTGCCTCCAGCTCCACCACGCGCAGGCGGCGGGGGTTTTCAGTGATGTCGGCCACGGTGGCGCGGAAATCGGCGCCCTCGCGCAGCTTGAAGGCGCCGTGGGCCGCCAGCAGCACCAAAGCGCGGCCGCCATTGGTCGGGTCGTTCGGCACGGCGACGCGGCCGCCGCTCGGGATCGCGTCCAGGCTGCGATGGCGCTTGGAATAGAGGCCCATCGGGAAGACCAGCGTCTTGCCGGCGGCGACCAGCGCCAGGCGGCGGTCGCGCACCTGCTGGTCGAGGAAGGGCTGGTGCTGGTAGCTGTTGGCGTCGAGGTCGCCGGCGGCCAGCGCCACGTTGGGCTGGATGTAGTCCTGGAACTCCGTGATGCGGATCACGAGGTTTTCCCGAGCTGCCTGGTCGCGCACGAATTCCATCACCTGGGCATGCGGCCCGGCGGTGACGCCGATGCGGAGCGGGCGCGCGGCGGTGCCGATCTCGGCCGTCTGGGCCTGTGCCGCGAATGGCAGCGCGAGGCCGGCGAGCAGCAGGGGGCGACGTGCGATCATGGCCAAAAATTCCTCAGCGATGTGACAGGCGGCGGGTCAGCCAATCGCCGAGCGATTGCAGGCCCTGGACCAAAAGAATGAGGATGACGACGACGGTCGCCATCACCTCCGGCATGAAGCGCTGGTAGCCGAAGCGGATGCCGAGGTCACCGAGACCGCCGCCCCCCACCGCGCCGGCCATGGCGGAGAAGCCGACCAGCGAGACCAGCGACACGGTGGTGGCGGCCACCAGCCCCGGCAGCGCCTCCGGCACCAGAACCTTCCACACGATCTGCAGCCGCGTGGCCCCCATGGCGCGCGCCGCCTCGATCACGCCCTTGTCCACCTCCCGCAGCGCATTCTCGAAGAGGCGCGCGAGGAAGGCGGTGGCGGCGAGGGCCAGCGGCACGATGGCCGCCCCCGTGCCGATGGAGGTGCCGGCGACCAGCCGCGTGAAGGGCACGATGGCGACCATCAGGATGATGAAGGGCGTCGAGCGCGCCGCATTCACCAGCAGCCCCAGCGGCCGGTTCAGCCAGGGTTTGGGCGTCAGCCCCTCCGGCGAGGTCACATGCAGCAACAGCGCGATCGGCAGGCCGAGCAGGGTGGCGATGGCGGCGGAGGCGCCGACCATGGCCAGCGTCTGCCACAGCGCCTCGATCAGCAGGTCCTGGATGGCGGGGGCGAGCCAGGTCATTCTTCAACTTCCGTAACGGTCAGGCCCAGGCCGCGCATCCAGGCGAAGGCAGCGTCCAGCTGGGCCGGGATGCCATAGGCGGCCAGCGCCATGACGCCGAAGGGTTCGCCCGCGATCTCATCGACGCGGCCGGAGACGATGTTGATGTCGATGCCGAAGTCGCGGCTGGCCTCGCTGACCACGGCGCGGGTGCTGGCGGGACCGGCGAAGACCACCTGCACCAGGCGCCGCGCCTCGCCGGCGCCGGGTTCGGGCAGCCGGGCGAGGGTGGACGGCGGCACGGAATGGCCGATCACCTCCGCCACGAAGCGGCGCGTGGTGGGGTGGGCGGGCTGGGTGAAGACCTCGAAGACGCGGCCGGCTTCAATGATCCGGCCGGCCTCCATCACCGCCACGCGGTCGCAGATCGCCTTCACCACGCCCATCTCATGCGTGATCAGCAGCACGGTCAGGTCCAGCCGGGCGCGCAGGTCGCGGATCAGCGCCAGGATCTCCTGCGTCGTCTCCGGATCCAGCGCGCTGGTCGCCTCGTCGCAGAGCAGGATCTGCGGATCCGAGGCCAGCGCCCGGGCGATGCCGACGCGCTGCTTCTGGCCGCCCGAGAGCTGCGCCGGATAGGCGTCCCGCTTCGCCTCCAGCCCGACCAGCGGCAGGATTTTCTCGAGCTTTTGGCGTTGCTCGGCGCGCGGCATGCCGGCGATCTCGAGCGGGAAGGCGATGTTCTCGGCCACCGTGCGCCGGGTATGCAGGTTGAAGTGCTGGAAGACCATGCCGATGCGGCGGCGCGCCGCGCGCAGGCCGGCCTCGTCCAGGGCGAGCATGTCCTGGCCCAGCACCCGCACCACGCCCGCATCCGGCCGCTCCAGCAGGTTCACGCAACGGATCAGCGTGGACTTGCCGGCGCCGGAGCGGCCGACGATGCCGAAGATCTCGCCGGGCGCGACCTCCAGCGTCACATCGTCCAGCGCCAGGGTACCACCGGCGGCGAAGCGCTTGCGCAGGCCGGAGAGTGCGATGCTGGGGGAGGGGCTTTGCATGGCGGTGGCGGTATGGCCCGGGGAAGGTTGCTGCAACAGGCCCATCGAACAGATCACGCGCGGTTGTGTCGGGAGGGGTGATACGCGCAGCCTGCGCGCTATGTCAATTTCAACAAACATTCGACGTGAAATAGGCGCCGCCTGTGTGGCGGGCGAACGGCGAGGCCGGTTGCGCGTTCAGGCCGCATGACCCAGCACCGCATGTCCGACACCCCGCCGCCCGAGCTTCCCGGCCTGCCGCCGGTCAACCCGCCCACACCGGATCGGGAGATGCCGCCGCCGAGCCCGGATATCATGCCCGGCGGCCCGGCGGAGGCCCCGCCCGCCGCGCCGGTGCCGGGCGAGGACCTGCCCTATCCGGGCCAGTTCCCCGAAGTGCCGGGCATCAGCCCGCCCGGCCCGCAGATGCCGCCCGCGGTCGCCTGACCCCTACCGCCTTTCGTCGTCCTTCGGCGCCAGGCCATAGGGCGCGACCAGGGCCCAGAGATGCGGCGGCACCATGTTCTTCACCCGCGCCGGCAGCGACCGGCGCAGGTGCAGCACCGATTCCACCGCCTTCATCTCCACCCGCGCCCGGGCGAATTCCAGCCCGCGCGGGCCGATCCGCCGCATCAGCCAGCCGACGATTCCGCGCAGGAAATCGGGCATGCGCCGCAGCGGCAGGCCGCCGGCGGCGCGTTCGGTATTGGCCAGGAAACCGCGCACCGCGCCGGCCCGCTTGCCGGCGCTGCCGGGGGTGCTGGTCACCACCTCATCCCCCAGCAGCGCCAGCAGCTCCGCCCCGCGCGCATTGCGCACCAGCAGCCACTGCTCCCCCTGGCCGCCCATGTAGCCCACGGTGATATCGGCCAGCACATTGGTGTAGTCGACGCAGGTCCGGCAGGTGAGGGGGAAGAAATCCCCAGGCAACTGGCTGATCGGCAGCTTCAGGAAGGGAATCTCCCTTACCCTTCCATCGGTGAAGCGCAGCTCCACCATGAAATCGGCGCGGAATTCCAGGTAGGTGATGCTGTCGGGGTCGGCGTCCAGCAGCGCCAGGAACTGATGAAAATTTTCCGTCGTGGTGTTGTCGGAGCAGGGCGTACCGATGACGTAGAGCCGCTCCAGCCCCAGCTCCGCCTCCAGCACCCGCAGCGCATGCACCTGGCAGGGGATGCCGATGATCGCGAGGCGCCTGTATCCGGCGGCGCGGGCCGGCTCCAGCAGCGCCAGCAGCGGCGCGTAGCCCATGCGCATGCCGCGGCACTGCGCCATGCCCTCCGGCTTCGTCACCAGCACCGGCACCGGGCGCCACTTGTCCTCGGGGTCCGGTGCCATGGTCAGCACGGCATCGACGGCGCCGGCTTTCAGCAGCTTTTCCGCGAGCCGCGTGGTGATGCCGGTCCATTGCGCGCCGGGCAGGGGCTGCGCCAGGCGGGCCCGCAGCATCTGGCGGAAGGGGCCGAAATGCAGTTCGTCCGGGCGGGCGGGGTCACGGGCCCTGCCGTGCACCCGGGCCTCCAGCACGGCATAGTCGGGCGCGATGAACTGGCAGGCGCGCCCGCAGGCCTTGGCGTCCACCATGCGGGAGACGCCGCAATCCGTGCAAAGGCCGCGCGGCGCTGCAGGGCCGAGAACCGGCACCTGCACCGCCGTGGACACGATCAGACTCCCTCGCAGCCCAGCTTGCGGAGCGTGGCGTCCACCCAGGAGCGGTCGACGGTGCCCGCCTCGATCTCCGCCATCTGCTTGCCTTCCGCGGCGTGCTTCGCCTCGGTCGCCTTGCAGACCACCTCTGCATCGGCAAAGGGAATGGACACGAAGCCGTCCTCATCGCCCAGGATCATGTCGCCGGGCTCGATCACCATGCCGTCCAGGCTGATCGGCACATTGATCTCGCCGGGGCCGTCCTTGTAGGGGCCGCGATGCGTCACCCCGGCGGCATAGACCGGGAAGGGCTGCTGCGACAGCGCGCCGAGGTCGCGGATGGCGCCGTTGATCACGATGCCGCCCAGCTTGCGGCGCACCATCTGCGCCAGCATCAGCTCGCCGATGATCGCATTGGTCAGGTCGCCGCCGGCATCCACCACCACCACATCGCCGGCCTCGGCCATGTCGATGGCCTTGTGCACCATCAGATTGTCGCCCGGGCGGGTCCGCACGGTGAAGGCAGGGCCGGCCATGACGCCGCCCTTGTGCATCGGCCGCAGGCGCGGGCCGGCGGCGAAGAGGCGGGACATGCTGTCGGAGACATTGGCCACGGGCAGCTTGCGGAAGCGCTCGATCAGCGCGGGGGCGACGGCGCGGGTGCGCGGCAGGATGCGGAAGCCGACAGGCATTGGGCGTTCTCCAGGCGGGTCTTTCACCTCGCCTACAGGTGGCAGGGGGAGGCGGCAAGAGAGGGCCACGCGGGAATGTCATGGCAATCCCCCTCCGCGCGCCCCATCTCCGCCGGACCACAAGACGGAGAGAACCATGGCGAGCATCTCGCGCAGCGCATCGGCCCATTGGGAAGGCGGCGGCAAGGACGGGGTGGGGCAGATCTCGACCCAGTCCGGCGTGCTGAAGGACGCGCCCTACGGCTTCACCGCCCGCTTCGAGGGCGGCCGCGGCACGAATCCGGAGGAGCTGATCGCCGCCGCCCATGCCGGCTGCTTCACCATGGCGCTGGCCTTCCAGCTGGCCGGCGCGAACCTGAAGGCCACCAGCATGGATACCTCGGCCAAGGTCGGCATGGACCAGGTGGAGGGCGGCTGGAAGATCTCCCGCGTGGCGCTGACGCTGAAGGCCAAGGTGCCGGGCTGCGACGACGCCACCTTCCAGAAGCTGGCGGCGACCGCCAAGGCGAATTGCCCGGTCAGCAAGGTGCTGAACGCGGAGATCACGCTGGAGGCGGTGCTGGAGGGCTGAATTTCCCCCACCCAACCCTCCCCCCTAAGCAGGGGGGAGGGCTTAGACGAGCGGGGTCAGGAGGGGGCGGCCGTCGAGCTGGGCTTCCAGGTTCTCGCGCATCAGCCGGCCCATGTCCTTGCGCGTCTCCACCGTGCCGCTGGCCGCATGCGGCTGCAGCACGACCTGGGGGAAGGTGAGGAATTCGGGGTCGATCGCCGGCTCGTTCAGGAAGACGTCGAGGCCGGCGGCGCCGATCCGGCCCTCCCGCAGCGCCGCCAGCAGCGCCGCCTCATCCACCACGGTGCCGCGGGAGACGTTCACGAAGATCGCGCCAGGGTTCAGCGCCTCGATCGCCGCGCGATCCACCAGGCCGCGCGTCGCCGCCCCGCCGGCGGCGGAGACGCAGAGCACATCGACATGCGGGGCGAGCGCCGCGGGCGTCGGGTAATGCGCATAGGGAAGGCCGGGCTGCGGCGCCCGGCCGGAATAGGCGATGGACATGCCGAAGGCGGCCGCCCGCGTCGCGATGGCCTTGCCGATGCGCCCGAGCCCCACGATGCCCAACCGCTTGCCCCAGATGCGCGTGGTCAGCGGCATCGGGCCCCTGGCCTGCCAGGATCCGTCCCGCACCCAGGCCTCGCCGAGGCGCAGGTTCCGCGCGGCGGCCAGCATCAGCATCATGGCCATGTCGGCCACCTCCTCGGTCAGCACATCCGGCGTATTGGTGACGCGGATGCCCCGCGCGCGGGCGGCCTCAAGGTCGATGGCATCCACCCCCACGCCATAGCAGGCGATGATCCTTGTCAGCGGCAGCGCGTCCATCAGGGCGGCATCGGCGCCGATCTCGCCCTTGGTGCAGATGGCGACGATGCTCTCCCGCCCCGCCGCCAGCATCGCGGCCTTGTCCGGGGCGCTCCAGTAGTGGTGCAGGGTGAAGCGCCGTGCGAGCGCCGCAAAATCCCAGTCGGGCAGCTCGCCCACCACCAGCAGCCCCGGCTTGTCCGACATTCCGTTTCCCCCCACCCTCGGCGCGGAATGAAGGACAGGGAGGCGGGAATGACGCAAGGGCTCTTCGACCTGAAGGGGCGGCGGGTGCTGATCACCGGCTCCAGCCGCGGCATCGGTTTTGCGCTCGCCCGCGGCCTGGGCCAGGCGGGCGCCAGCGTGGTGCTGAACGGGCGCGACCCGAAGGTGCTGGCGGAGGCGACGCGCACGCTTGCCGCCGAGGGCCTGGACGTCACCGAGGCCGGCTTTGACGTGACCGATCCGCATGCGCTGGATGCCGCGGTGGCGGAGATCGAGACGCGCCTCGGCCCGATCGAGGTGCTGGTGAACAATGCCGGCATCAACCGCCGCTTCCCCGCCACCGCCGTGACGCCCGAGACCTTCCGGGAGGTGATGTCCACCAATGTCGAGGCGGTGTTCTTCATGGCCCAGGCCTGCGCGCGGCGGATGCTGGAACGGGGCCATGGCAAGATCATCAATATCGCCAGCGTGCAGTCGGAGCTCGGCCGCGCCACCATCTCACCCTATGCCACCAGCAAGGGCGCGGTGCGGATGATGACGCGCACGCTCTGCGCCGAATGGGCCAAGGGCGGCATCCAGGTGAATGCCGTGGCACCGGGCTACTTTGCCACCGACCTGACCAAGCCGCTGGTGGATGATCCGAAGTTTACCGACTGGCTCTGCCAGCGCGTGCCGGCCGGGCGCTGGGGCAAGGTGGAGGAGCTGGTGGGGGCGACGGTCTTCCTGGCCTCCCGCGCCTCGGATTTCGTCAATGGGCATCTGCTGTATGTGGATGGCGGCATGACGGCGGTGGTGTGAGGCGATGAAGCTCCTCGCCTTCACCGCCGATGGCCTCGCCCGCACCGGACGCCTGGAGGGCCAGCAGGTTGTGGGTTTCGCCGGCAGCCCGGACCTCGCCACCGTGCTGGCCGAGGGCCCTCCAGCCGAGGAGGGGCGCTGGCCGCTCTCCGCCGTGACGATTGCCGCGCCCCTGCCGGCCGCGCGCCTGTTCTGCATCGGCCTGAACTACCCGAAGCCGCATCCGCTGGGGGGCGAGGTGAAGGGGCCGGCCGAGATCTCCTACTTCCTGAAGCACCAGGAGGCGCTCGTCCCGCATGGCGCAGCGCTGCGGCCGCCCGGGGTCTCGGCGCAATTCGACTATGAGTGCGAGCTGGCGGTCGTCATCGGCGAGCCCGGCCACCGCATCGCCGAGAGCGAAGCCCTGGCGCATATCGGCGGCTATACCATCCTGAACGACGGCTCCGTGCGCGACTGGCAGGCCCATAGCGTCACCGCCGGCAAGAATTTTTGGCAGTCCGGCAGCTGGGGCCCCTTCGTCACCTCCGCCGATGAGGTCGCGGATTGGCGCAAGCTGCGCCTGCAGACCCGGCTGAACGGCACCACGGTGCAGGACAGCCCCGCCGGCGCGATGTTCTTCGGGCTCGAAAAGATCATCGCCTATCTCTCGACCATCACCCCCCTGCAGCCCGGCGACGTCATCGCCACCGGCTCGCCGGAGGGCACCGGCGCGACCCAGAAGCCGCCGCGCTTCCTGGTCTCCGGCGATCGGCTGGAGTTCGAGGTTTCCGGCCTCGGCATCCTGGCCAATACTGTCGCCTGAACCGCCCCAGGATCTGCCGCCATGGACATCAACGCCCCCTCCCGCATCCCCGCCGGCATCGACGAGGCCGAGTGGAAGATCCGCTGCGACCTCGCGGCACTCTATCGCCTGGTCGCGCATCACAAGATGACGGACCTGATCTACACGCACATCAGCGCCCGCATCCCCGGCCCCGAGCACCACTTCCTCATCAACCGCTACGGCGTGATGTTCCACGAGATGCGCGCCAGCGACCTGGTGAAGATCGACCTGGACGGCAATGTGGTGGACCCGCACCACCCGGACGACCCCGCCACGGTGAACAAGGCGGGCTTCGTCATCCATTCCGCCATCCATGCGGCGCGGGAGGATGCGACCTGCGTGGTGCATACCCATACCGCGGCCGGCATCGCCGTCTCCGCCCAGGAGCACGGGCTGCTGCCGATCAGCCAGCATGCGCTGAAATTCTACGGCCACCTCGCCTATCACGGCTACGAGGGCATCGCGCTGGACCTCGAGGAGCGGGACCGGCTGGTGGCCGATCTCGGCCCGCATTCGGCGATGATCCTGCGCAACCACGGGCTGCTGGTCACCGGCGGCACCGTCTCCGAGGCCTGGAACCGGATCTACTACCTGGAGCGCGCCTGCCAGGCACAGGTCGCGGCACTCGCCGGCGGCGCCAAGCTGGTGCTGCCGCCGGAGGAGGTGCGCCTGCGCACCGCCGGGCAGTTCAACCGCAACCCGGACCCGAACAGCCCGCACCTGGCGCTGGCCTGGCAGGCCAGCCTGCGGCTGATCGAGGGTGATCGCAACGACTGGCGCTGCTGAAGTTCAGGCCTGGCGCCAGGCGGGGAAGGGGTCGGGCAGCCTGGCCCAGGCCCTGGGGCCGCCCTGCATCTCGGCTTCGGTGAGCAGGCAGGCCTCCAGCCCGCGCCGAAGCGCGGCCTGATCCATGCCGATGCCGATGAAGACGATCTCCTGGCGGCGGTCGCCGAAGGGCTCCTGCCAGTGCGCCTTCACGCCCTCGCGCCAGCTCGGCTCGGCGGGCCATTCCGCGGGGTCCATCGCGGCCCACCAGAAGCCCGCCGCCTCATGCCGGCCGATCGCCCCGGCCAATTGCCAGGACCCGGCCCAGGGCATGCGCGTCGCCAGCCAGAAGAAGCCCTTGGCCCGCACGACACCGGGCAGCGGCCCCTCGATCAGCCGCTTGAAGCGCGCGGGATGCAGCGGGCGGCGCGCCTTCCAGACGAAGCTGGTGATGCCGAATTCCTCCGATTCCGGCAGGTGTTCGCCGGCCAGCGCCTGCGCCCAGCCCGCCGCCTGGCTCGCCGCGCCGAAGTCGAATTTCTGGGTATCCACCAGGTGGCGCAGCGGCACGCGGCCCTCGGTGCTGGCCAGAATCTCGGCGCGTGGGTTGAAGGTGGCCAGCAAAGCGGAGAGGCGGCCGAGATCCTCCAGGCTCACCAGGTCGGCCTTGTTCAGCACCAGCACATCGGCGAATTCCACCTGCTCCACCAGCAGGTCCACCAGCAGCCGCGTATCTCCCTCGCCCGTGGTCTGGCCGCGGCGGGCCAGGCTGTCGGCGGAGGCATAGTCGCGCAGCCAGGCCTGGGCATCGACCACCGTCACCATGGTGTCGAGCCGCGCGATGTCGGAGAGCGAGAAGCCGTCCTCCGTCCGGAAGTCGAAGGTGGCGGCCACCGGCATGGGCTCGCCGATGCCGGTGCTCTCGATCAGCAGCGCATCAAAGCGGCCCTCGGCGGCCAGCTTCGCCACCTCCTGCATCAGGTCCTCCCGCAGGGTGCAGCAGATGCAGCCATTGGACATCTCCACCAGCCGCTCCTCGGTGCGGGACAGCGCGCCGGATTGGCCCACCAGCGCGCCGTCGATATTCACCTCCGACATGTCGTTGACGATGACGGCGACGCGCCGGCCCTCGCGGTTCGCCAGGATGTGGTTCAGCAGCGTGGTCTTGCCGGCGCCGAGGAAGCCGGACAGCACGGTGACGGGAAGGCGCGTATCGGTCATTCGAGGGGGATCCGTCCGGCTTCGTCGAGGCAGAGCAGCAGGCGCGCCGGGGCGCGCGGCCGCAGGGGTGGGGCGCGATGGATGCAGCCGGCGCCGCGATTGCCCGGGAATCCCTCGCCCTTGAGCAGCGCGACATCGCCGGTGGCGAGCCGCTGCGGCGGCAGGCTCGGCGCGCCATCCTGCAATTGCCGCGCGGCCGCGGCGCCGCCGGGCAGGGGCAGCCATTCGGTGCCGGCGCCGCGATAGGTGCAGAGCAGACGCAGGCCCACCGCATCCGCATGCCAGCGATGGCAGCCCGGCCCGTCCAGCACCTCCAGCCGCATCCGCAGGCGGGGATCGCCGATGAGATGGGTGAAGATGCGCGCCAGCCGCAGCAGGTCGAGCAGGAAATCCGCGGTGGTGGCGGTGGGCAGGGCGGCCGCGATGCGGTCCACCACGGCATCCGCCGCATCCTCCGCCGTCAGGCTGAAGGGCGCCCGGACGGCCAGGCCGGTGGCGCCCCGCAGCACGCCGCGCGGCAGGCGCCGGGTCCAGATGGCGATATTGGCGCTGGGCCGCAGGATGGCGCTGAGCACCTGGGGCGTCGGGCTGGCGAGGTTGGCGGGGCCATCCGGCGGGGAGAAGCCTTCGATCAGCATGGCGGGCTCAGGATGTTATAGTATAACATTGCATCTTGAGGCAGCGACCACAAGGCCACGATCAACAGATAGTCATTCGACTAACTGTTCTTGCGCCGGCGTCCTGCCGCTGTATGGTTAGTCACATGACTAACCAATCCGCCGCCCTCGACCGCGCCTTCCAGGCCCTCGCCGATCCCACCCGCCGCGCCATCCTGGCCCGGCTCGGCGCCGGGCCGGCCTCCGTCAGCCGCCTGGCTGAGCCCTTCACCATGGCCATGCCCACCCTGCTGCAGCACATCCGCGTGCTGGAACAGGGCGGGCTGATCGGCACGGAAAAGCGCGGCCGCCGGCGCATCTGCGCGCTGCGGCCCGAGGCGCTGCGCGAGACGGAGGATTGGCTGGCGCGGCAGCGCGCCGCCTGGGAGGGCCGGCTGGACCGGCTGGATGCCTATCTGCTCAGCATGAAGGACGAAACCGATGGCTGCTGACTTCGACCCCGCGCTCGACCTGCACTTCACCCGCATCGTGCCGGTGCCGCCGCGCCTGGTCTGGATGGCCTGGACCCGGCCGGAACACCTGGTGAAGTGGTTCACGCCTGCCCCCTGGCGCACGCTGGAGGCGGAGATCGACCTGCGGCCGGGCGGCATCTTCCGCACCGTGATGCAGGGGCCGGAGGGGCCGCCGATGGACAATGCCGGCTGCTACCTGGAGGTGGTGGAGGAGCGGCGCCTGGTCTTCACCGATGCGCTGCAGCCCGGCTGGCGCCCTTCCGCCAGCGCCTTCTTCACCGGCATCATCACGCTGGAGGCCGCCGATGGCGGCACCCGCTACACGGCTGCCGCCCTGCACAAGGACCCGGCCGATTGCGAGCGCCATGCCGCCATGGGCTTCGCCCAGGGTTGGGGCACGGCGCTGGACCAGCTGGTGGCCCATGTGCAGGGGCTTGCCCCCGCCTAGTCTAGTCCGGCAGGCGGTACAGCGGCTCCAGCGCCAGGCGGCGCAGGGCGTTGCGGGCCAGGGCCTCGATCTCCCGCCGGTCCGTCGTATCCGGGTCCACCGCCAGCCAGGCGGCGGAAAGCCGGTGCCAGAAGACCGACAGGTCCAGCAGCTGGTCGCGCAGGACCAGCTGTTCGCGGATCAGCCGGGTCGGCGCCTCCAGCGGCAAGGGCCGGCGCATCGCCGCCTCGGCGCTGGCCAGCAGGGCGGCGCTGGTGCGGCGGGGCCGGCCGATGATGGGCAGCAGCCCCTCCATGGCGCGGGTCAGCAGGTCGCCGGCCCAGCGCCGGTCGCTGCCCAGCGCATCCCGTGTCCGCCGCACCATGCGCTCCATCGCCTCGTAGTCCGGCTGGCTGGCGGCCGCCGCCAGCACGCGCGCATGGGCATTGGCCAGCAGCTGCAGCCGGCGGCCGAGCGGCGCCATGGTGCCCATCGGGAAGCCGCCCTTGGTGATGCAATGGGCGATCGCCGCCTCGAACATGGCCGGCCCCGGCGGGGTGCGGCGCATCGCCTCGGCCAGCGCCTCGCCCTCCTCCCCCGCCGTGGCGGCGAGGCGGGCGACCAGTTCGGAGGTGGCGGCATAGAGGTGATGCTCCGCCACCGGCTCCGGATCCTCGTCCAGCAGGGGTCCGGGCACCGGATCGCCGGGGCGGATTCGCTCGACGCAGCGCAGCGCCGCCGGCACCAGCCGCAGCAGGCGGAAGTCATGCGTGCCGGGCGCGATATCCAGCAGCAGATGCGCATTCTCCAGATCGGCCAGCATCCGCATATGCGCATAGGGCCGCACCAGGCCGATGCCGCCGGAGGGATCGCGCTCGAAGGCCATGCCCGGCTCGCGCAGCCAGCTCGCCTGGAAGTCGAAGCGCGGCGGCGGCCAGGTCTCGCCCTCCGCCGTGCCGGGAAACCGCACCGGGTCGAAGCCGCGCGGCTCCGGCAGGCTTGTGAGGGAGGCTTCGGAGACTGGCACGGCGGAAGGATGCGGCAACGGGGTTAACGGCGGCTGAGCGGCGCCCCCGCGCGGCCTGCCTGGCGGGTCATTGACGCCGAGTGCTCCGGCGCGCGACCTATGGGCAAACTGCACCTGGAGTCTCGCATGCGTCGCCGCGCCTTCGCCCTGGCCGGGCTGCTTCCGGCCGTCATCCTGGCGGCCTGTGCCGCGGACCCGCGGGAACTCGTGGGCCAGCCGCCCCGCGTCGTCTTCTTCGAAGTGGACAGCGTCGATCTCGACGAGCCGGCGCTGGCCGTCCTGGCCGATGCCGCCCGCCTGGCCCGCCGCCATCCGGAAGTGCCGGTGCAGGTGCGCGGCTATGCCGGCCCGGCCGGCGGCGCCGCCTTCAACCGCGAGCTGTCGCAGCGCCGCGCCCAGCAGGTGGCGGATGAGCTGATCAAGCGCGGCGTCGCCGCCAGCCGGATCCAGGTCATCGGCCGCGGCCCCGTGCCCTTCGACTCGGTGCCGATCGAGAGCCGCCGGGTCGAGGTCATCATCGGCTATCCGTGATGCCGGATGGGGCAGGGCGACCTGCCCCATCGCATGACCCTGGGCGCGCAGGTCAGGCCGTGGCAGAGAGGGCCATGCCCGATGACGGCCGATTCCCTGCCGCGATGTCCGACCATCCCGACGAGAGCACCGATCCGCTCGATGTTCTGAGCCGCGTCTTCGGCCACCCCGGCTTCCGCGGGCGGCAGGAGGAGGTGGTGCGGCATGTGGCCGGCGGGGGCTCCGGCCTGGTGCTGATGCCGACCGGTGGCGGCAAGTCGCTCTGCTTCCAGGTGCCTGCGCTGTGCCGTCCCGGGGTTGGCATCGTCGTCTCCCCGCTCATTGCGCTGATGGAGGACCAGGTCGCCGCACTCCGCCAGCAGGGCGTGGCGGCGGCCGCGCTGCATTCGGACCTGCCGGAGGGCGAGTCCCGCACCGTGCTGCGCGACCTGCACAATGGCGACCTGAAGCTGCTCTATGTCTCGCCGGAACGCCTGGCGCTGGAGGGCATGCTCTCCCGGCTCGAGACGCTGCCGGTCGCGCTGTTTGCGGTGGATGAGGCGCATTGCGTCTCCCAATGGGGGCATCACTTCCGGCCGGAATACCGCGGCCTCGGCGTGCTGGCGGAACGCTTCTCCCGCGTGCCGCGGCTGGCGCTGACGGCCACCGCCGATCCCCGCACCGTCGAGGATATCCGCCGCCAGCTCGGTCTCTCCGAGGACCCGGTCTTCCGCGGCGGCTTCGACCGCCCGAACATCCGCATCGAGGCGGCGCCGCGCGAGAGCGAGCGCACCCAGCTACGCGCCTTCCTGCGCGAGGAGGCCGGCAAGGGTGGCGCCGGCATCGTCTATTGCGGCACGCGCAACAAGACCGACCAGACCGCCGAATGGCTGCGCGCGGAGGGGCATGATGCCCTGGCCTTCCATGCCGGCATGGAATCGGATGCGAAGCGGGAGGCGCATCGCCGCTTCGCCCGTGGCGATTCCGTGGTGATGTGCGCGACCATCGCCTTCGGCATGGGCATCGACCGCCCCGATGTACGCTGGGTGGTCCACCTGGATCTGCCGAAATCGCCGGAGAGCTGGTACCAGGAGATCGGCCGCGCCGGGCGCGACGGCCTGCCGGCCCGGGCCCTGCTGCTCTATGGCGCCGGCGATATCGCGCTCGGCCGCCACCGGATCGAGGAAAGCCCCGCGGCGCTGGAGCAGAAGCGGATCGAACGGCAGCGGCTGGATGCCATGGTGGCGATCGCCGAGGCCGCCACCTGCCGCCGCCAGATCCTGCTGCGCTGCTTCGGGGAGCCGGAGCCGCCGCCCTGCGGCAATTGCGATGTCTGCCGCAGCCCGCCCAAGGTCTTTGACGGCACGGTCGCGGCCCAGAAGATGCTCTCGGCCGTGCTGCGCACCGGGCGGCGCTTCGGCGTGGCGCATGTGGTGGACGTGCTGCGCGGCAAGCTGACCGACAAGGTCGCGCAATTCGCCCATGACAAGCTGCCGACCTTCGGTGTCGGCCGCGATTTTTCCGAATTCGCCTGGCGGGGCGTCGCACGCCAGCTGGTGGCGCGCGGCATCCTGGATGTCGCCGTGGAGAACCATGGCGAATTGGTGCCGACGGATGCCGCCAAGCCGATCCTGAAGGGGGAGGAGAAGGTGATGCTGCGGGAGGATCTCGTGCAGGCCTCCGCCGCCCCCGCCCGCAACGGCCGCAGCGCCGGCGGCAGCGCCGCGCCGGTGGGTGATGCGGCCTTCGAGGCGCTGCGCGACTGGCGCCGTGGCGAGGCGCAGGCGCAATCCGTGCCCGCCTATGTCATCTTCCAGGACCGCACCCTGGCCGAGATCGCCGCCCAGCGGCCGCGCAGCCTGGACCAGCTCGGCGAGATCGCCGGCGTCGGCCGCACCAAGCTGGACCGCTATGGCGAGGCCGTGCTGCGCGTGCTGGCGGAGCTCTGAGCGGCGCTACTCCGCCACGAAGCGCGTGGCGTTGCGCTGGCGGTCCCAGAACAGGGTGATGGTGCTGACGCGGCAGAGGTTCACCTGGCGCAGCTCCGACTGGTCGCGATCCTCATAGACCACCTTGATGTCCCACATGCATTCGCTGGAGCGGCCGGGGAAGGTGACGTTGAAGCTGCGGCCATTGGCCAGCACGTTCTGGCCCAGGATGTCGCGGCCCCAGTTCGGGCTGCTGGAGGGGCCGACATAGACCTCGTTGATCTGGTAGCCGGTGCGATTGACCATGGTGAAGTCCTGCCGGCCCTGGGCCTGCGCCGGCGCGGCGGGGCCCATGGCGGCAAGGCAGGTGGCGGCGAGGCTGGCGAACAGAAGGCGGCGCATCGGGATCTTCCCTGGAGTGGCAACACCGCGAGCCTCGGCCGCGATGGTGAACTTCCGAAGGGTGTTCCGTGTCCGGAATGTGTCATTTCGTGGTTGAACGCGGCCGGTCGGAAACCTTCGGACGACCGTGAACGTTCTGGCAACTCCAGAGGGAGAGACCAGCATGGCCGACCGCAAACCGACCTCCGATGACGCGGAAAATCCCAAGACGGTGCCCGATCCCGCCTCCAATACCATCAAGGACCCGGATGACTGGACCACGGGGGATGAGGCGATGACCGGGGCCCAAGCCTCCTACCTGAAGACGCTGAGCGAGGAGGCGAAGGAGGAATTCGACCCCTCCCTCTCCAAGGCCGATGCCTCGAAGCGCATCGATGAGCTGCAGGCGAAGACCGGCCGGGGCCGGTCCTGAAGCCTGTGTCGTGGGCTCAGGCGTAGGCGCGCTCCACCAGCGGACCGGGCGGCGGGGCGGAGGCGATCTCGCGGATGATCTTCCGCTTCACCGCCGTCTCGAAGGCCTCGAAACCCTCGGCGACCATCAGGAAGGCGCCGGGGCCGCCGATCACCTCGTCGCGGTAGTAGTCATCCAGCGGCGGCATGCCGGCGGCCCAGGGCTGCGGGGATTTGTCGATCACCGCCAGGCCGTTCATGACGATGCCCTTGGCCAGGGCATCGGCCCGCGCATCGGCCACCGGGCGGCCGGAATTGCTGATGCCATCGCCGGAGATATCCACCACCTTCCGCGTGCCCTCGAAGCCCTGGCCGAAGAGGCCGGCGGCATAATCCATGGCGCCGGAGATGGAGGTATAGAGCCAGGTGCGGCGCGGCGCGGCATCCAGCGCCTGCGCCAGCCCCTCGGCGGAGGCCGCGCCATCCACCCGGGTCCAGGGCACCAGCAGTTCCTGGATATGCCAGTCCGACCAGGTGAAAAGGGTGACGGCGATCTGCCCCAGCGGGCCGCCGGCGATGCCCTCGATCAGGCGCGGGTCGCGGAAGGCGGCGGCATAGCCCTTGAACTGCAGCTCCTGCTCCTGCTCGTCGACGGAACGGCTGACATCGACGGCGAGCACCAGCTCGATATCCACCGGCTCCTGGGCACGCGCCGCGCGGGGGCGGAGGATGAAGGGGGCGGCAAGGGCCCCGGTGATGATCCCACGGCGGGTGAGTGATCCGATCCGCATCGCACGCGCTCCTGTTCAGCCTGCTGGCCGTGCCCTGCGCGAGTGCTCCCGCGGGCTAGGTAGAGCGCATCATGCTGCACCGCAACATAAGAAATCCTTAAAATCGGGCAGTTCATCTTCTGAATTGACCGGATCGGGGCAGTTTTTTTCTGGTTGCCGACTTCTAAGGCAATCCTAACGCCCGCCGCCAGGCGCGCAGCGTCGCCATGCCACATTCCGGGCAGATATCAACGACCTGGCGCGGTGGCCTCAGAAAGCCGGCGAGGGCGCTCAGCCCTGCCAGCGGGTGCTGCCGATGGCCGGAATCGCATTGGCGCGGTCGCGCAGGGCGGAGAGGGCGGGGAAGCGCCCGGCAGTGAGCTCGGGCAGCACCCGATCGGCGAAATCCAGCCCCGCCACCGCCGTCACATCGGCCAGCGTCGGCGCCTCTCCGCAGAGCCAACCGCCGGAGTCCGCCAGCGCGTCCAGCGCCGCGAAACCGGCCTGCGCCTGGCTGGTCTGCTTGGCCAGGTTGTCGGCCCAGCGCATCGCCTCCGGCCGCCGGGCCTCGTAATAGGCGGCCACCACCTTCTCCGTGGCGCCGACGCCGAGCGCCGTGGCGCGCAGCACCGCCCGACGCGCGGCGCCGGTGCGCGGCACCAGGGCGCGGTCGGGGCCGGCCAGCTCATCCAGCGCATCGAGGATCGCGACGCTGTCCAGCAGCACCTCCCCATCCTCCATCACCAGCGCCGGCACCCGGCCGAGCGGGTTGAAACCGCGGATCTCCGCGCCGTTCTCCGCCGTGCTGAAGGGGCGCTGCGCATAGCGCAGGCCGAGCAGGTTGAGCGCGGCCGCGGTGCGGCGGACGAAGGGGGAGAGGTTGCGGCCGATGAGGATCATGGCCGCCAGGGTCCCAGCCCGCGGGGCGGAAGGGAAGGGACCCGCGCAAAAGAAAAGGGGGCGCCTTGCGGCGCCCCCTTCCCAAGGCTTCGCGAGAGGCCTGCGATCAGCGCAGGACGATCTCGACGCGGCGGTTCTGCGGCTCGCGCACGCCGTCGGCGGTCGGGACCAGCGGGCGGCTCTCGCCGAAGGCCTGGATGGCCATGGCGGAGCGCGCCACGCCACGGCGCTCCAGCTCGGCGGCAACGGCCGCCGCGCGGCGCTCGGACAGGCGCTGGTTGTACTGCGGCGTGCCCGAACGGTCGGCGTGGCCGGAGACCTCGATGCGGGTCGTGCCGGCGCGCTGGCTGTTCGTCGCGGCCTCGGCGATGATCTGGCGGGCGCGGTCCGTCAGGTCGGCGCGGTCGAAGTCGAAGAACACCAGGTAGGTGCGGGCGATGGTCTGCGGCGGCTGCGTCGGAGTAACCGGCGCCACGACCGGCGGCGGCGGCGTCACGCCGAAGGCGTAGCGCAGGCCGATCAGCAGGCTGTGGTTGTAGTTGTCCATCTCCGCATTGCCGCGGCCCGAATTGTCACGGCGCGCGTCGACTTCGTTGTCGATCGTGCCGAGGAAGCGGTATTCGGTGGTGATGGCCAGGCCCGGCACCTGCGCGATCGGGAAGGCCGCGCCGACGATCGCCTGGTAGGCGAACTGGCCGTCGGTGCCGTCGATGCGCACGGTCGCGCCGCTGTTCACGCCGCCACGGATGTCGTTGTCCACCCACTGGTAGCCGGCGCCGACGCCGACATAGGGGGTGATGAAGCTGCCCGGGCCGAGGTCGAAGTCGTACAGGGCATTCGCCATCACGCCATAGGTCGTGGCGCGGCCGGAGGAGCGGCCGTTGCGCGGCACGCCCATGCCGGAGACGTCGTCCACGTCATTGGTGCGGTAGGAACCCTCGATCTCGGCGCGGACGCCGTTGCCGAAGCCGTAGCCCAGGCTGATCACGCCGACATAGCCGTAGTTGAACTCGGCGGTGCCGGTGCGCGGCACGCCGGGAATGACGCTCGCCATGCTCGGGGACAGGGTGATGTCGGATTCCTGCCGCAGGTTCACACCCGCGCCACCACCGATGTAGAGGCCGCTGATCGGCTGCGCGTTCGCGGCGACCGGCAGAGCCAGCACCGTGGCGGCCAGAAGGATCTTCCTCAGGCTCATTGATTTTCTCCTCAAGAACAAACGCGGCACCGGGCGGCGTGGCCCTTCCACAGTGGCGGTCCATGCCGCCGCACCAGATGCATGACCGCTATCTACACCGCTTTTCGCGCTTCTCCATCGCTGATGCAGCACAATCCCCGCACTGTGATAATGCGGCCACAGCCCACCATGGCAAATTGGTCACAGCGGCGAGAGCAGGTCCGGTTCGGTCGTTTCTGCCAGGGTACCCGGCGGCAGAAGGCGGGTCGCATGGCCCAGTTTGCGGCCCTCGCGCGCTTCCGCCTTGCCATAGAGGTGCAGTGCGACATCGGGCGCGGCGGCCAGGCGTGGCCAGGCGGCGAAGCTCTCGGGCCCCACCAGGTTCTTCATGACCGAATCGGCGTGCCGGCCCGGCTCCGGCAGCGGCAGGCCGGCCACCGCGCGCATATGCAGCTCGAACTGCCCGTGCCGGCAGGCATCCATGCTCCAATGGCCGGAATTGTGCGGCCGGGGCGCCATTTCATTGGCCAGCAGGCTGCCGTCCGGCAGCAGGAACATCTCCAGCGCCAGCACGCCCACCAGTTCCAGCGCCGTGGCCAGGGCCGCGACATGCGCCCGGGCCTGGGCGGCCACCGAATCCGCCACCATCGCGGGGGCGAAGGTCAGGTCCAGGATGTGGTGTGCATGGCGGTTCTCCACCGCATCGAAGGTCACGACCTGGCCGTCCAGGCCGCGCGCGGCGATGGCGGAGACCTCCTTCGCGAAGGGGATGAAGGCTTCCATGATCAGCGGATGCGGGGCCAGCCGGGCGAAGGCCTCGGCCGCCTCCTCCGCCCGCCGCAGCACGGCCTGGCCGCGGCCGTCATAGCCCATGCGGGTGGTCTTCAGCACCGCCGGCAGGCCGAGTTCGGCGATGCCGGCCTGGAGGTCCTCCAGGCTGTGAACGGCGCGCCAGGGGCCGACGGGAATGCCCGCCGATTCGAAAAAGCGCTTTTCCGCGATGCGGTCCTGGCCGATGCGCAGCGCGGCGACGCCGGGGCGGCAGGGCACCAGGGGCGCCAGCGCATCCAGCGTTTCGGCCGGCACATTCTCGAATTCGAAGGTCACCACATCCACGGCGGCGGCGAAGCGGGCCAGCGCCGCGGCGTCCGTATAGGGTGCGACGGTGCGGGCGGCGGCCACCTGCATGCCGGGGCTGTCCTCCTCCGGCGCATAAATGTGGCAGCGATAGCCCAGCGCGGCCGCGGCCAGGGCCGACATGCGGCCGAGCTGGCCGCCGCCCAGGATGCCGATGGTGGAGCCGGGCGGGAGCATCGCGGTGTTCATCGCCGTCAAATCGGGGACTCCGCCACGGCATCGGTCTGGGCCTGGCGGAACTCGGCCAGCCGCGTGGCCAGGGCCGGATCCTCCAGCGCCAGGATGGCGGCTGCCAGCAGCCCGGCATTGATGGCGCCGGCCTTGCCGATGGCCAGCGTGCCCACCGGGATGCCGCCCGGCATCTGGACGATGGACATCAGGCTGTCCATGCCCTTCAGCGCATGGCTTTCCACCGGCACGCCGAGGACCGGGAGCGGCGTGAGGGAGGCGACCATGCCCGGCAGGGCGGCCGCGCCGCCGGCGCCGGCGATCAGCACCTTGAGCCCCCGGCCGGCCGCGGCCTGGGCGTAGTCGTACATGCGGGTCGGCGTGCGATGGGCGGAGACCACCCGTGTCTCATGTGCCACACCCAGCCTGGCCAGGACCTCCGATGCATGGCGCATCGTCTCCCAGTCCGAGGTGCTGCCCATGATGACGCCCACGCGGGGTTGCGCGGCGTTTGGCTCGGTCATCGCTGCCTCGGCATGCTTGCGGTCAGGGTAAATCGGTTCAGGCGCTGATATCGGGGACCAGCTGGCTTTCCAGCCAGGCGATCTCGTCCTTCAGCTTCAGCTTGCGCTTCTTCAGGCGCTGCAGCTGCAGGGCATCCGTCGCGGCCTCGGCCAGCCGCGCGGTCACGGTGTCGAGGTCCCGGTGCTCGCTGCGCAATTCGTGCAGCCGGCGGAGGAGGCTATCGCGATCGGCCTGCATGCGCCCCCAATGTTTCAGTTGGGTGTCTCAAACTTGGCGCTGGAAAGCGCCGATCAGCGGCATAACATGACAGGCGCGGGCGCAGAAGGGACGGTTGCGCGCCCGGGGCCGGTTATGCCGCCTGTCACTTCCTGCGGCGCCCGCCTCCGGCGTGGATCGTGCCGCCGCTGCCCCGCAAGGCAACGGACAAGGATGATTGCGCATGGCCGAGGCTGCCCGTATCCGCACCCTTGAGGCGCGGCACGCGACGCTCGAGACGCGAATCGCGGAGGAGGGGGGACGACCCCGCCCCGATGACCTGGCGCTGATGCGCCTGAAGCGCGAAAAACTGCGCCTCAAGGAAGAGATGGAAAAGCTGAAGCTGCGCCACTGAGTGGCGCCGGGACGGGGCCCGCCCCGTCCCGCATCCGCGGCCAGGAAGGCCGCGGGGCCCGGCGGCCAGGAGGGCCGCCAGGGGCCTTTCTCCCGAAAATCAGGCGGCGGCGTCGTCCATCGGCAGCGGTGCGGGGATCGGCCCGCCATGCCGGTCATTCGCCGTGCCCACCGCCTCGTTCAGCGCCGTCTGCGTGCAGAGGCCCAGCGTCACCGGGTCCCGCGGCTTGATGTTCGGCGTGTTCGGATGCGTCTTGTCGCGCACCTTGGCGATGGTTTCCTTGGTGGTGGCCAGCAGCTTCACGATCTGCGGGTCCGACAGCTGCGGGTAGTTGCGCAGCAGCCAGGCGATGGCATCCGGCCGCTCCGTGCGCTTCGCCACCGGAATATAGCGCGCGCCCTTGCTGCGCTGCTTGGGCAGCGGGGTGGCGCGTTCCGTCAGCACCAGGCGCGCGGCCGGGCTCGCCTCGCAGCGGGCGATCTCCTCCCGCGTCAGCTGGTCATTGGCCA
The DNA here is from genome assembly GCF_051860665.1 of Falsiroseomonas sp. Taxonomy (GTDB): domain Bacteria; phylum Pseudomonadota; class Alphaproteobacteria; order Acetobacterales; family Acetobacteraceae; genus Falsiroseomonas. The sequence continues at coordinate 15,289 of NZ_JBHYDM010000012.1, read as the reverse complement.
CCGGGTCGTAGCCGACGATCCCCTGCGCCACCTCGCCATCCGCGATGGCCTGGACTTCCAGCGGGTGCATGCCCACGAAATCGGCGATCTGTTCGAAGGACAGCGAGGTCTTCTCGATCAGCCACACGGCGGTGGCCTTCGGCATCAGGGGCGTCTTCATGATGGGACCCTTTGGTGGTTCGGCCCGCGACCCGGGCAGGCAACCGCTCCGCCGGGGCGCCCGCGCCTCGTCGTATCGGATATAGAGAGCGGTCGGGGCTGGGTCAAAGCCTCGCGGCAGGATGTGAGAGGGTTTGGCGATGATGATGGAGGAGGAGGCCCCGCGGCCGAAGGGACGTTTTGCGCGGCCGGTGATGGATCGCTGGGATGTGGACGAGCTGCGCGCCTATATAGAGGAGCTGCGCGTCGAGATCGCCCGCGCCGAGGCGGAGATCGGCAAGCGGCAGGCGGGCCGTGCCGCGGCGGATCTGTTCTTCAAGCCGCCGCCCCAAGGCTGAGAAGGGCCGGCGGATCGCGCCGCCGGCCCCCCCCTTTCACTTCGACCTCAGGCGGCCTGGGCCTGGGGCGCCGGATTCTCCAGCACCCGCTGCGGCGCGCGAGCGGCCTGGATCTCGATGCGACGCGGCTTCAGCGCCTCCGGCACCTGACGCTTGAGCGCCACATGCAGCAGGCCGTGCTCGAGCTGCGCACCCTCGATGACGATATGGTCGGCGAGGACGAAGCGACGCTCGAAGGCGCGGCCGGCGATGCCGCGGTACAGCACCCGGCCATTCTCCTGGTTCGCCGCGGCCGGCGCGGCCTTGCCGGCAACTGTCAGGGTATTGTCGTGCCCCGTGACCTCGATGTCGTCGGGGCCGAAGCCGGCGACGGCCATGGTCAGGACATAGCTGTCCTCACCGGTCTTCTCGATGTTGTAGGGGGGGTAGCTGGGCCCCTCGGCCGCCGCGCGGGCGTTTTCCACCAAGCGGGCCATGCGGTCGAAGCCGATGGCGGAGCGGAACAGGGGGGAGAAATCGAAAGCGTTCACGGAAGACCTCCTGCGATAGCAAGGTCGGTTGTGCCGCGGTCCACCGGAACCCTGCCCCCGCGAACGGGCGGCTTCTCCGGTCACCGCGCCTTCGGCCCCGATCGGGCACCGTCGGCAGCGCAGGAATTGGTCAGCGCCCAGCCCCGCTTCAAGGGGGCCGAAGACGCGAAAAGCGCGCCCCGGAGACCGGCGGCGCGCTTCGGAACCAGCGGAACCCCGCGCCGGATCAGGCCGGCTTGCGGATGCCCAGGCCGGCGAACTTCTTGTTGAACTTGGCGATCTGGCCGCCCGTGTCCATCACGCGCTGCTGGCCGGTCCAGGCCGGGTGCGACTTCGGGTCGATGTCGAGGCGCAGGGTGTCGCCTTCCTTGCCGTAGCAGGACCGGGTCGTGAAGGTCGTGCCATCCGTCATGATGACGTTGATGGTGTGATATTCGGGGTGGATATCGGGCTTCATCGCAGGGTGCTCGTGCAAATGGGCCCGCCGACAGCGACCGGCAGGCGCGGGAAGGCGCGCTATAGAGGAGGCCCTGCGCCCGCGCAACCTGCGGCTTGCGGCGGGCAGGCCGGGCCGCCCTTCCTGCTCCGGCCAGTCAAGAACCGGATAAGAAGGTTATAATATTGCCGGGCGCTATGTTGTAACCAAATACAAGAAAGACGCGGATTGGCCTTGTTAAGTCACGGCCGCCGTACCAGAAAATCCGCATGCCCCATGACGGTCACGACCACGTCTTCACCGGCCAGGATCCCGCCTTCCGACGGGTTCTCTGGATCATCATCCTGCTGAACGGCGGGATGTTTTTCGTCGAATTCATCGCCGGCGCCCTTTCCGGGTCCCTGGCGCTGCAGGCGGACAGCCTGGACTTCGCCATGGATGCCGCGACCTACGGGGTTTCGCTGGCCGTCATCGGCATGGCGGCGGCAACGCGGGCGCGGGCCGCGCTGCTGAAGGCCGTCTCGCTCGGCCTGATGGCGGCCTGGGTGCTGGGGGCGGCGGTGTGGCGGACGCTGGGGGGCGGGGTGCCGGAGGCCTTCACCATGGGCGGCATCGCCATCGCCGCCTTCTCCGCCAACCTCCTCTCGGTCCTGCTGCTGTGGAAGTGGCGGGAGGGGGATGCGAATATCCGCTCCGTCTGGCTGTGCAGCCGCAACGACGCCTATGGCAACCTGCTGGTGCTGGCCGCCGCCGCCGGCGTCTTCGGCACCGGCACCCGCTGGCCGGACCTGGCGGTGGCCGCGGTGATGTCGGGCCTGTTCCTGCAGACCAGCATCCTGACCATCCGCACGGCCCTGGCCGAGCTGCGCCAGGTCGATACGCATGGCGACCATGCGGGGCATGCCCATTGAGGCGCCGCGCCGATTGAGGGACCCTTCCGGCGCAGCTTCCAGGGGATGATCGCATGCGCCTGCAGGGGAAATCCGCCATCTTCGCCGGCGCCGGCCTGCCGGTGGCGGGGGCGCGCTGCGCATGAACCAGGCCGTCTCGCCCGCCGATGCCGGCCGGCCGCTGAACATCCTCTCGATCCAGTCCTGGGTCGCCTATGGCCATGTCGGCAATGCCTCCGCCGTCTTCCCGCTGCAGAGGCTGGGGGCGGAGGTCTGGGCGCTGAACACGGTGCAGTTCTCCAACCACACCGGCTATGGCGCCTGGCGCGGCCAGGTTTTTTCGAGTGAGCTGATCGAGGAGCTGGTGCTGGGCATCGCCGAGCGTGGCGCGCTGTCGCGCTGCGACGCCGTGCTCTCGGGCTACATGGGCGATGCCGGGATTGGGGAGGCGATCCTCTCGGCCGTGGATCGCGTGAAGGCGGCCAACCCCGCGGCCATGTACTGCTGCGACCCGGTGATCGGCGATGTCGGGCGCGGGATCTTCGTCCGCCCCGGCATTCCGGAGTTCATGCGCGACCGCGCCCTGCCGGCCGCCGATATCCTGACACCGAACCAGTTCGAGCTGGAATGGCTGACCGGCCAGGCCATTGCCGGCCTGGACAGCGCCAAGGCCGCCATCTCCGCCTTGCAGGCCAAGGGGCCGCGCTGCGTGCTGGTCACCTCGCTGCGGGTGGAAGACACGCCGGCCGAGGCCATGGACATGCTGGTGGGGGAGGGCGGGCGCTTCCACCGCATCCGCACGCCGCTGCTGCCGATCTCCGTCAATGGCGCGGGGGATGCGATCGCGGCGCTGTTCCTGTTCCACCGGCTTCGCTGGGGCGAGCCCTCCGTCGCGCTCTCGGCCGCGGCCTCCTCCATCTACGGGCTGCTGCGGCGCACGGCGGAGGCTGGGTCGCGGGAGATCCTGACGGTGGCGGCGCAGGAGGAGTTCGTCACCCCCTCCCGCGTCTTCCGCGCCGAGGCCTGCTGAGGGGCAACGCGGGGCCCTGCTGGCGCGTTGTTCTCCCACAATCGGGAGAGCCGCCGCCATGCCGAGCCACATCCGCCACAGCCTTCTGGCCTGCGGCGCCCTCCTCGCCACCAGCCTCATGGCCACGCCGGCGCCGGCGCAGGACCTCGGCCAGCTGGGCGACGTGCTGCGCCAGTTCCAGGGCGGCGACCCGAACGAGGCACGGCGCCAGCAGGATGAGCAGATGCGCGAGCAGCGCGAGCGCGAGGCCTATGAGCGCGGCCGCGAGCGGGAGCGGGAGCGCCAGGTGCGGCGCGAGAGCGAGGGGCGGGAGCAGCTGCGCCACCGCCAGACGCGGCAGCAGGATCTGCGCGAGCGCGACCGCCAGCTGGCGGAACAGCAGCGCCAGCTTCAGGAACAGCAACGCCGGATCGAGGAGGAGCGCCGGCGGCTGCGCTGAGGCGCTGGACGCTCCGGTCCACCCATGCAACGGTTGGGGTTCCATTCCGGAATTCCGCCGTGAAGTCCTTTCTGCTGCTGGCCCTCACGCTCACCGCCGCCTGCTCCGCAACGGCCAGCTCCTCCTCGGCCGATGACCGGCGCTGGATCAACCAGTGTCTGCGCGACAATCGCGAGGCGCGGGTCTCGCAGAGCGTGGTGCGCGCCTATTGCAGCTGCATGAACGACCGCATGTCGAACAACGAGACGCGCTCCATCACCCAGTGGGAGCGCGCCAATCCCCGCGCCCGCGAGGCCTGCGAGCGCCGGTCCGGCTGGACCTAGAGCAATTCCAAGCCTTGCCGCTTCGCAAGGCGACTCGCAGGAGCCTACTCGTGAAGCCCATTCTTCTCCTGGTCGTCGCGCTCTGCGCAGGCTGCTCCGCGATGCGGTCCCCCGATGAGGCGCGCACGATCAACGAGTGCCAGCGCAGCCATCGGCAGGGACAGGTGCCGGACAGCGTCGTCCGCAGCTACTGCGCCTGCATGGCCGAAAGCCGGGCGACCAGAGGCTCCGTCCACCTGGCGCCCGGCGGGGTGGCCGATGGGCGCGACCACGCCGCCTGCGAGCGCCGCTCCGGAATGCGCTAAAGCAAGGACTTTCGGCGCCCGGGGGGCGAAGGCGATGGACCGCTGAAAACGGCAGTGCGACTGTTGCGGCGTCGCACCGGAGCCTTGCCGTGAAGCCTTTTCTGCTGCTGGCCGTCGCGCTCTGCGCGGGCTGTTCTGCGCCCATCAACCCTGTCTACAGTTACCTGTTGAACGATTGCGTGAACGACCATCGCCGGGCGCCGGTGTCGCAGAGCGTCGTCCACAGCTATTGCGCCTGCATGGCGGGCAGGAGGAGCAGGGATCCGTTACGCCCCGACCCTCGTGACCAGGAGTTCTGCCAGCGGCGGTCCGGCTGGACCTGATCAGGACGCCTCCGCGAACTGCGCCTCGTGCAGCCGGCGATAGGGGCCGTCGGCGGCCAGCAATTCCTGGTGCGAGCCCTGCTCCGCGATGCCCCGTTCGGTCACCACCAGGATGCGGTCCGCGTCGCGGATGGTGGCCAGGCGGTGTGCGATGACCAGCGTGGTGCGTCCCTGCGCCAGTTCGGCCAGGGCCTGCTGGATGGCGCGCTCCGTCTCCGTATCCAGGGCGCTGGTCGCCTCGTCCAGGATCAGGATGGGCGGGTTCATCAGGAAGATGCGCGCGATGGCCAGGCGCTGCTTCTGGCCGCCCGAGAGCTTCACGCCGCGCTCGCCGATCAGCGTGTCCAGCCCCTCCGGCAGCTCCGCGATCAGCGCATCCAGCCGGGCGCGGCGGGCGGCGTCGCGGATCTCGACCTCGCTGGCGCCGAGGCGGCCGTAGGCGATGTTCTGGCGGATGCTGCCGGCGAAGAGGAAGACATCCTGCTGCACCAGCCCGATCTGCCCGCGCAGGGAGGCCAGCGTCATGCGCCGGATGTCGATGCCATCGATGGTGATGCGCCCGGCCTGCACCTCGTAGAAGCGCGGCAGCAGGGAGCAGATGGTGGTCTTGCCGGCGCCTGAGGGGCCGACCAGGGCGATGGTCTCCCCCGGCGCCACCGCCAGCGAGAGGTCGCGCAGCACCGGGCGGTCCGAGGTGTAGCCGAAGGTTACCCCCTCGAAGCGCACGGCGCCGCGGAGTGGGGGTGCGGGGGTGGCATCCGGCGCATCGGCGATGTCGGGTTCGGTGGCCATCAGGTCCAGGTAGCTGCGGAAGCCGGCCAGGCCCTTGGGATAGGTCTCGATCACCGCGTTGATCTTCTCGAGCGGCCGGTAGAAGACATTCACCAGCAGCAGGAAGGCGACGAAATCGCCGATGGACAGGCGCCCCGCCACGATCAGCGCGGCACCGGCCAGCATCACCACCAGCTGCACCAGTCGCATGCCCAGGTAGTTCAGCGTCATGCCGATCGCCATGATGCGATAGGCCTCCAGCTTGGTGCGCTGGTAGTTCGCATTGTCCGCCGCAAACAGCTTGCGTTCATGCGCCTCGTTCGCAAAAGCCTTGACCACGCGGATGCCGCCGACCGCTTCCTCGATGCGGGCATTGAAGGCGCCGACGCGGCCGAACTGCGCCTGCCAGTTCAGCGTCATCCGCCCGCCGTAATGCGCGACGACCCAGCCCACCAGCGGCACGATCACGGCCGTCAGCAAAGCGAGCGTCGGGCTGACCAGCAGCATCAGCGCGAAGGCGCCCAGGAAGGTCAGCACCGCGACCAGCAGATCCTCCGGCCCGTGATGCGCGACCTCTCCGATATCCTCCAGGTTCTTCGTCACGCGGCCGACCAGGTGGCCGGTTTTCTGGTTGTCGTAGAAGCGGAAGGACAGCCGCATCAGCTGGTCGAAAGCGTTGCGGCGCAGCTCCGTCTCGATGGCGATGCCCAGCACATGGCCCCAATAGGTGACCACGGCCATCAGCGCCGCATTCAGCAGGTAGATCGCCAGCAGCGCGGCGACCGCCAGGCCGATGAGGCCCATATCCTGCTGCGGCAGCAGATGGTCGATGAAGCCGCGCACCGCCATGGGGAAGCCGAGCTCCAGCACGCCGGAGAGCGCGGCGCAGCCGAAGGCGATCAGCGCCAGGCGCAGATGCGGGCGGTAGAAGCCGAGGAATTTGCGGAGCATGGGGCGGCGATACACCACCCCATGCGGCGGCTGCAAACGCGGGTCGTTCAGCTGGGCTCGATGCCTGCGGCGCGGATCAGGCGCTGCCAGGTGGCGCTGTCGGCGGCGAGCTGGGCGGCGAAATCGGCCTCGCTGGTCGGGCGCGGGGTCAGGCCGCGGCGGCCGAATTCCGCCACCACCTCCGGATCCGCCAGCACCTCCCGCAGCGTATCGCCGAGGCGGGTGCGGATGGCCGCCGGCGTGGCCTTGGGCACCAGGATGCCGTCCCAGTTCAGCACCTCGAAATCCGCCAGCCCCGCCTCGATCATGGTCGGCACCTCCGGCAGTTCCGGCGCGCGGCCACGGGTGGCGACGGCAAGCGCCCGGATGGTGCCGGCGGCGACATGGGTCAGCACCGTGCCGATGGGCGAGAAGGAGAAATCATGCTCCGCCGCCACCAGCCCCAGCATCTGCGGCCCGCCGCCGCGATAGGGCACGGCCACCGTCTTCACCCCCGCGATGCTGTCCAGCAGGATGCCGCAGAGATGGCCGGGGGAGCCGACGCCGCCGGTGCCATAGGTCAGCGTCTCCGGCCGCGCCTTCGCCGCCGCCAGAATATCCGCCACGCTGCGAAAGGGCTTTGCGGCCGGCACCACCAGCACATTGGTGGCGTTGAACAGCATCGACAGCGGCGCGAGGTCCGCGATCGGGTCGAAGGGCATGGTCTTCAGCAAGGCGGGGTTCACCGCCAGCGTGCCGATATTGGCCGAGACCAGCGTCGTGCCATCCGGCGCCGCCCGCGCCGCCGCCTCCGCCGCCAGGTTGCCGCCGGCGCCGGTGCGGTTGTCGATCACCACATTCTGGCCGAGGCGTGCCGCAAGCCGGGGCTGGATGATGCGCAAGGCGGCATCGGAGGCACCGCCGGGCGGGAAGCCGATCAGCAGGCGGATCGGCCGGTCCGGCGACCAGCCCTGGGCGCGGGCCAGGGATGGCGCGGCGAGCGCCCCGAGGAGGAGAGAGCGGCGGGCGAGCATGGGGCGGGTCCTCCGTGGATTCGCCGCCGCCCATGCAACGATCACGCCATCATACGCGTCGCACGTTGATCGGCAGCGCCATGCCCTTCTGCGGCGTCGAAATGCTCTTCCGCCAGGCGCTGTCCACGAAATACTGGCCGAGGGGGATGTAGGGCACATCCTGCCAGAACTGCGCCTGCAAGCGGCGGGCGATGGCCTTCTGGGCGTCGAGGTCGGGCGCCTCCAGCCATTCGTCGCGCAGGCCTTCCAGCGCCGGGCTGGTGGGCCAGCCGAACCAGGCCTGGCGGCCATTGGCGCGCAGCAGCGGATGCACGCCGGGATTGCCGAGATCGACGCCGCCGAAGAGCACGATCAGCGCATTCCAGCCGCCCTCATTCGGCGGGGTCATCCGGCCGCGGCGCTGCAGCACCGTGCCCCAGTCGCTGGTGGCGCTTTCGGCATTGAGGCCGGAGCGCTTCAGCGCATCGGTCAGCACGGTGGTCAGCGTGTTGTTGTTCACCACGTCGGTCGGGTGCAGCACCGTCACCGGCTGGTTGGCATAGCCCGCCTCCCGCAGCGCGGCCCGCGCCCGGTCGAAGCTGCGCGGGCCGGTCAGGGCGGTCAGCCCCTCGTCATTCACCAGCGGGGAGGAGCGCGGGAAGACACCCATGCCATCCGACCACAGGGCCCGGTCGGTGCCCATGATCGAGGTCATGAAATCCGCCTGATTGATGGAATGCAGCAGCGCGCGGCGCACCCGCACATCGTCGAAGGGCGCATGCAGGTGGTTGAAGCGCAGATGCGCCATCAGCCCGCCGAAATCCACGCGCTCCACCGTGATGTCCCGGTTGCGCGCCAGCAGCGGGCGCAGGTCCGGCGCTACCTGCTCGTACCAGTCGATCTCGCCGGACTGGATGGCGGCGGCGGCGGTGCCGGCATCGGTGATGATGTTGAATTCCACCCGCTCGAAATGCGCGATCTTGGCGCCGCCGAGCAGGCTGGGCGGGTTCGGGTTCGGCACATAGTCGGCGAACTTCTGGTAGACCACGCGGGCGCCGGACAGCCGCTCATTCGCCACGAAGCGATAGGGGCCGCTGCCCACCACCTCGGTGAAGGGGGTGGTGGGGTCCACCGTGGCAAAGCGCTCGGGGAAGATGAAGCAGGGGTAGGAGGACGGCTTGCCGAGTGCCTCCAGCATCGGGCCGAACTTCTGGTTCAGGCGGATCTCGAAGCGGCGATCGTCCAGCGCGGTCATCGCCGCCGTTCGCGCCCGCAGCGTCTGGCCGAGAGTATCGCGCGCGGACCAGCGGGCGATGGAGGCGACGGCATCCTGGGCGCGGATCGGCGTGCCGTCGTGGAATTTCGTTCCGGCCCGCAGGGTGAAGACCCAGCGCAGCCCGTCCTCCTCCACCACATGGCCCTCGGCCAGCTGCGGACGCATGACGAAGTTGGTGTCGGGCCCGTAGAGCGTGTCCCAGCACATATGGCCGTGGTTGCGCACGCCGTAGCTCGTGGTGTTCAGCGGGTCGAGCGTGGTGACATCGGCCTGCGGGATGAAGCGCAGCGTATGCGCGGCCGCGCCCTGGGCCAGCGCCGGGGCGGCCAGGCGGGGCAGGGCGAAGGGCAGGGCGGCGGCGGCGGTTCCGGTCAGCAGGCTGCGGCGATGCATCGGGGTCTCCGGCAGGGGTTTTGCGGGCAGCATGGGGGAGTGTCCGGCTGCGACGCAACCGCCCTTGAAGCCGCCCGGCCGCAGCGCCAGATCCGCGGAGGATCCGGGCCCCTCTGGCGCAGCCGCGCGATGTCGGATTTTCCAACGGAGGGTTTTGGCCATGTCCCCTGCGCGCCTGAACGGGTCTGCCCGATGATCGGCGAGTTCATCGCCTGGCTGGTGGTGGCCTTCCTGGTGAACCCCCTGACCGCCGAGGTGCAGTCGCGCCTGGCGGAGGCCAATGCCCCGCCCGCCATCGTCGCACAGGTCGCCGCCTGCGGCGCCGCGGCCGCGCCCGTCTTGCTGCAGCGCGCGGCGGAGGATCCCTGGTGGGCGATCCGCACCGGCCTCGCCACCTGGATCGGCACGGTGCAGGCTGAGGTGGTGCTGGCCGAGGCCGCGCCCGGCTGCACGCCCGCGCTGCAGGCGGCCCGGCCCTACCTGCCGCAGGGCTGAGCAGCCGCGCGGCGGCGGCGGCCAGAAAGCGGCTTCCACCCCGGTTGCAAGCCGGGCGGACCGGCGCGCATGATCCCCCCGCAGACAAACGGGGAGGCCCTCGATGGCCATCATGATTCCGCGCCGCAGCGCGCTTCTGCTGGGCGCCGCCGCGCTCTCGGCGCCCTTCATCCGGACCGCCCAGGCGCAGACCACCTATGAATGGGTGGCGGGCTCGGTCGGCGGCGGCTGGTACACCATGGCCGCCGGACTTTCCTCCCTGATCGGGGAGGAGAACCCGAATATCCGCATCCGCGTCGTCCCCGGCGGCGGCCTGGCCAATTCCACCCGCGTGAACAACGGCCAGTCGCAGCTCGGCTGGGGCATCGATGCCTTCACCGCCGCCGCGGCCCGGGGCGAGGAGCCCTACACGGCCAAGCATGAGCGGCTGAAGAGCCTCGGCACCGGCTACAGCCCGACCGAGCACAACCTGGTCCGTGCCGTCGGCTCGGGGCCGGAGGGGATGCGGGAGATCCTGACCCAGCGCGGGCTGAAGATCGCCTGCCCGCAGCGCTCCTCCACCGACGAGATGACGCTGCAGCGCATCCTGCGCTTCCTCGGCACCAGCCCGGACCGCATCCGCAGCGAGGGCGGCCGCTACCTGAACGGCAGCTACGCCGATATCGCCGCCGCCTATGCCGATGGCCAGGTGGACTACCTGTATTGCGCGCTGGCCAAGCCGGCCGCGATCCTGACGGAGATCGGCCAGGGCCGCCGCGCCTCCCAGCTCGTCGGCTTCCCGGACGATGTGCGCAAGCACCTGGCCGATACCTACGCCTATGCGGAAGGCGTTCTGCCCGCGGCGACCTATCCGCAGCTGCAGTCGCGCGACCTGATGGTGACCACCATGGACAGCGTGATCCTGACGCATGAGACGCTGCCGGATGATGTCGCCTATGGCATCACCAGGACGCTGATCAAGAACCGCGGCCCGCGGCTGACGCAGATCCATGCCAGCATGGGCGCCTTCGACCCGGCGGTGGCCTGGAAGTACAATGGCGTGCCGCTGCACCCCGGCGCCGCGCGCGCCTTCCGCGAAGCCGGCGTGATGCCGGCCTGATCGACGGCAGGGCTGGCGCGGCAGGATGCGTGAACTCGCCGGCCCACTGAAGTGGGTCTGTTGGGGCTGGGCCGCGGCGGCTGCCGCGGTCCACCTCTATTTCGGCGGCACGGGATTTCCCGAGCCGATCCAGATGCGCGGCTTCCACCTGCTGGTGTTCACGCCGCTGCTGTTTCTTCTCTACCCGGCGTCCAAGACCCGGTCGCCGATGCACCGGCCCTCCGTGCTCGACTGGATCTGGGCGGTGGCGGCCGGGCTGCCGCATGCCTGGGTGATGTGGAACTGGATGGCGGTCGCCGACCGCATGGAATATGTCGACCCCTTCACCACGCCCATGATGGTGCTCGGCATCGTCGCCATCGTGACGCTGCTGGAGGCCACGCGCCGCGCGGTGGAGCCGGGCCTCGCCTGGATGGTGCTGGGCTGCCTGGCCTATATGCAATGGGGCTACCTGCTGCCCGGCGTGCTGAATGCGCGCCCCTTCACCCCGGCCGAGATCGTCGAATCCGCCTGGCTGGTGCCCACCGCCGGCGGCATCTACGGGCCGCTGACCGGCATCGTCGCCACCACCATCGCGGTCTTCATCCTGTTCGGCAGCTTCATGCAGGGCAGCGGTACGGGAAGGCTGTTCTCCAATCTCGGCGCCGCGCTGGCCGGGCGCTATACCGGCGGGCCGGCCAAGGTCGCCGTCATCACCTCCGGCCTGTTCGGCACGATGAGCGGGTCCTCCGTCTCCAACGTCATCACCACCGGCGCCATGACCATCCCGCTGATGACGCGCATCGGCTACAAGCCGGCGGTCGCCGGTGGGATCGAGAGCGCGGCCAGCGTCGGCGGCGCGCTGATGCCGCCGGTGATGGGGGCTGCGGCCTTCGTCATGGCCGAGATCACCAATATCCCCTATGGCGAGATCCTGATCGCCGCCGCCATCGGCGCGGTGCTCTACTACTTCGCCATCCTCGCCGCGGTGCATTTCGAGGCAAAGCGCGCCGGCATGACAGCGATGGCGGCGAAGGATATCCCGGCCTGGCGCGAGGTGCTGGCGGATGTCCACCTGGTGCTGCCGATCATCGTGCTGGTCTGGCTGATGACCGAGCGCTGGTCCGGCAATTTCGCCGCCTTCTGTGCCACCGTGGCGATGGTCTTCGTCGCCATGCTGCGCAAGCGGTCGCGGATGTCGCTGTGGCAGATCGTGGAGGCGCTGGCCCAGGCCGGGCTGACCATGGCGCCGCTGGCCGTCTCCATCGCCGGCGCCGGCATCGTCGTCTCGGCGCTGACCGCCACGGGCATGGTCGTGGCCTTCGGCGGCATCATCAAGGGTCTCGCCGGCGGCAACCTGGCGCTGCTGCTGATGCTGCTGGCGCTGACGGTGCTGGTGCTGGGCTTGGGCGTGCCGACGACGCCCAGCTACATCATCGCGGCTGCCATCGGCGTGCCGCAGGTGCTGGAACTCGGCGCCTCGATCGGCGTGGATCCGCTGGCCGCGCATCTCTTCACCTTCTACTTCGCGGTGATCGCGGATGCGACGCCACCCGTCGCGGCGGCGGCCTTCGCGGCGGCGGCCATCGCCAAGGCCAGCCCCACCATGACCAGCGTGCACGCCACGCGCTTCGGCATCGCCGGCTTCACCGTGGGCTTCGCCTTCATCTACGACCCCAGCATCATGATGCGTGGCTCGCTGCTGGACATCTTCATGGCGACCGCCATCCAGGTCGGCGCGCTGACGCTCATCACCTCCGCCTATGCCGGCTACCTGATGGCCCGCACCGGTCCGCTGCTGCGCATCGCCATGGCCGCGGCCGGGCTGGTGGCCGCCTTCGGCCATATGTTCAACGATACCAGCCGCTTCCTTCTGGCCTTCGGCCTGCTGGGCACGGTGGCGGCCTGGCAAATGGCGACGGCACGAACCGCGCGCCGCATCGAGGGAGAGAAGGCATGATCAGGACAACGCTCGCGGCCGCCGGGCTGTTGCTGGCGCTGGCGGCGCCGGCCATGGCGCAGACCATGGCGGCGCCGGGCCCCACGCTGCAGGCGGTGCGCGCCAAGGGCTCCGTCGATTGCGGCGCGCATCCCGGCGCGCCCGGCTTCGGCGTGATGGACAGCCGCGGCATCTATACGGGGCTCGACGGCGATACCTGCCGCGCCATCGCCGCCGCCGTCTTCGGCGATGCGGCCCGCGCGCGTTTCGTCGTCGTCACCTCCGCCGCCCGGCTGCCGGCGCTGCAATCCGGCCAGATCGACGTGCTGCCGCGCACCACCACCTGGACCCAGTCCCGCGATACGGCGAACGGGCTGAACTTCACCGCGGTGAACTTCTACGACGGCCAGGGCTTCCTGCTGCGCACCAGCCTGGGCGTGACGCGCGCATCGCAGCTGGATGGCGCGACCTTCTGCGTCACCTCCGGCACCACCAACGAGCTGAACCTGGCCGACTGGGCGCGCAGCAACCGGCTGAACATCCGCCCCGTGGTCTTCGAGCAGAATGACGAGACGCGCATCGCCTACCAGTCCGGCCGCTGCGATGTCTTCACCACCGATGCCTCCCAGCTCGCCGGCATCCGCTCCGCCCTGCAGAATCCGTCGGAGCATGTGGTGCTGCCGGACATCATCTCGAAGGAGCCGCTGGCGGTCGCGGTGCGGCATGGCGACGACCAGTGGTTCGACATCGTGCGCTGGACCATCTTCGCGCTGATCGAGGCGGAGGAGCTGGGCGTGACCCAGGCCAATGTCGATGAGATGCTGGCCAGCCCGCGGCCGGAAGTGCGCCGCCTGCTCGGCGTCTCCGGCGACCACGGCCCCTTCATGGGGCTGGATCGCCGCTGGGCCTATAACGCCATCAAGGCGGTCGGGAATTACGGCGAGATCTTCGAGCGCCACCTGGGCCGCAACACGCCGGTGGGCCTGGCCCGCGGCGTGAACGACCTCTGGACCCGGGGCGGGCTGATGTACGCGCCGCCCATTCGTTAGGCGCGCACCATTCCCGTCGGGTAGAGCCGGCCGCCCGGCTCCACCCGCATCGCCTCCAGCACGAAGCCGCGCGGCATCTCCACCACTTCGTGCAGCGGCGCGGCGTCCCGCGCCGCGTCCCAGGCGGCGGCGAGGGGCCGTCCCTCGCAGCCCTCCGTGCCGAGGCCCAGCAGGTGCAGCACGGTGGGCGCGATATCGGTGAGATCCGCCGGCGCCTGCGCCACCGCGCCACGGCGGAAGGGACCGCCCTGCATCACCAGCACCGTCGCCAGCTCCGCCCGGTGCAGCCCGCCATGCATGCCGCCGCCCTCCGGCACATCCGGCGCGTCGAAGGGGGCGTGGCCGGGAAGACCCCATTCATCCGCCTCCGCACTTCCCGCAAAGGTCGCCACCAGATCCGCGCTGCGCCGGTGCCCGCTGCCAAGCAGCGACAGCGCCATGGCCTGGCCCGCCGGCAGGATGGAGGGATCGCGCGCCAGCAGCGGCCCGGCCCAGGCCTGGGTCGCCAGGAACTCCGCCACCTGCGGCGCCAGCGCCTTGTCCCGGAACCACATCCCCGGCGCGGCGGCGGGCGCGACCACCACATCCACATCATCGGCCATGCCGGTGCCCGCGCGAAAACCCGCGCGCCGCAACTCCGCCGTCAGCGACAGCTTGCCGCGCCCCGTCACATGGCCATGGTCGGACAGGACGATGATGCCGATCTCCGCCGCATCCGGCTGCGCATCCCGCCAGACGACGATCTGCCCGACCACCGCATCCGCCGCTGCCAGCCCGGCGCGCGCCTCCGGCGACAACAGCCCACCCCAGTGGAAGGCGATATCCGGCTCCGACAGCCACAGCAGCGCCACATCGGGCCGCAGCTTCGGCAGCACATGATCGAGCAGCACCCGCCCCGCATGCGCCACGCGGCCGAGGTTGGGCACCGCATGCGGCGGGGTTTCGCCCAAGGCCGCGCGCACCTCCGCCGCCGTCGCCCCCTCACTGTCCTCGACATTCCAACGAAAACTGCCGAGCCGCTCCGCCGCCGGATGCAGCAGCCGCGCCGCGCCCGCCGTGCCGGCACTCACCAGCGCAAAACTGCGCCCGGCCCCGGCCAGGCGCTCACCCAGGCTGGGCCGCTCCAGCGGACTCTCACGGCCCTGCGCCATGGCCAGGACATCCGCCACCAGCTTCGTCCGCAACAGCCGGTCCGGCGCTACCGCCGCATCGAACAGCGTATTCGCCACCATGCCATGCCCACCCGGCCGGCACCCCGTGATCAGCGACGGCGTCGCCACCCGCGTCTCGCTCGGAAACACACTCCGCGCATTGGCAAACCGCGTCCCCGCAGCCACCAGGGCCGCCAGATTCGGCGTCGCCTCGACCGACACCATGTCCGGCCGCAACCCATCCAAGGCGACCAGCACGTAACGGGGCATGAACTCGGACTCCTGGGGGTGAGGGGGTGTGGTTCGGGTGGTTTGCAGGGAGGGCGCTGCCCTCCCCGCACCCCTCCCGCGAAGGGGCAGTGGCCCCTTCGAACCCGGGGATGAGGGGCGGGAAGGAGGAGGGGCCGGCGCGCGCGCCGAA
>NZ_JBHYDM010000011.1:0-167881 GCF_051860665.1 Falsiroseomonas sp. | reverse complement strand
CCATCGCCGCGCCGCCGGTCACGGCCGCCCCCGCGCCGCCGACTGCGGCCCAGCCGGCGCCGGCGCCGCTCGGCGGCCCGCCGCCGGCCCCTTCCGGCGACCTGCTGGCCCCGCCGCCGCCGCCCGGCTCCGACCTCCTGGCGCCTCGCCGGGACTGAGCCCTTCCGCTATCCTGTCTTTCCTCCACCCCACGGACCTGACGAAAATGACCGAGGAGTTCCACCGCATCCGGCGCCTGCCGCCCTATGTCTTCGCCGAGGTGAACTCGGCCAAGGCCAAGGCCCGCGCAGCCGCCGAGGACATCGTGGACCTCGGCATGGGCAACCCGGACAGCCCGACGCCGCCGCATATCGTGGCCAAGCTGGTGGAGGCGGTGGCCGATCCGCGCACCCATCGCTACAGCGCCTCCAAGGGCATCCCCGGCCTCCGCAAGGCCTTGGCCGGCTATTACGAGCGCCGCTTCAACGTGAAGCTGGACCCGGAGACGGAGGTGGTGGCGACGCTGGGGTCGAAGGAGGGGCTGGCCAACCTCGCCGCCGCCATCACCTCGCCGGGCGACACCATCCTGGTGCCGAACCCCTCCTACCCCATCCACCAGTTCGGCTTCGTGCTGGCCGGTGCCTCCGTGCGCTCCATCCCCTGCACGCCGGACGATGCGATGCTGGAGGCGCTGGACCGCGCCGTGCGGCATTCCGTGCCCAAGCCCACCGCGCTGATCGTGAACTTCCCGTCGAACCCGACGGCGATGCTGGCGGACCTGTATTTCTACAAGAAGATCGTCGATTTCGCGCGCAAGCATGAGATCTTCATCCTCTCGGATCTCGCCTATGCCGAGATCTATTTCGGCAGCGCGGTGCCGCCCTCGATCCTCGAAGTGCCGGGGGCGAAGGACGTGGCGGTGGAGTTCACCTCCATGTCCAAGACCTACAACATGCCCGGCTGGCGCATGGGCTTCGCGGCGGGCAATCCGCGGCTGGTCTCGGCGCTGACCCGGGTGAAGTCCTATCTCGACTACGGCGCCTTCGCGCCGATCCAGATCGCCGCCGCCGCCGCGCTGAACGGGCCGCAGGACTGCGTGGCCGAGATGCGCGACCTGTACCGGGAACGCCGCGACGTGATGGTGAAGGGCCTGGCCTCGGCCGGCTGGGAGGTTCCGGTGCCGGAGGCCTCCATGTTCCTCTGGGCGCCGATCCCGGACCGCTTCAAGCATCTGGGCAGCGTCGATTTCTCGAAGCTGCTGCTGGCCAAGGCGAAGGTCGCGGTCGCGCCGGGCATCGGCTTCGGCGAGCATGGCGATGGCCATGTGCGCATCGCCCTCGTCGAGAACAGCCAGCGCATCCGCCAGGCGATGCGCGGCATAAAGACCTTCCTCGCGGCCGACAATGCGGGCCCGGTCGAGCAGACCGACGCGGCCTGAACTGGATATTGAGAGCATGACCAAGCCGCTTTCCGTCGCGGTCGCCGGCCTCGGCACCGTGGGCGCCGGGGTGCTGACCCTGCTGCGCGACAATGCCGCCACCATTTCCGCCCGCGCCGGGCGGCCGATCGCCGTCACCGCCGTCTCGGCCCGCGACCGCACGCGGGACCGCGGCGTCTCGCTGGCCGGGCTGCGCTGGTACGACGACCCGGTGGCACTCGCCCATGATCCGGGCGTCGATGTGGTGGTGGAGGCGATCGGCGGCACGGAGGGCCAGGCCGCCGATCTGGTGCGGGCCGCGCTGCGCGCCGGCAAGCCGGTGGTCACCGCCAACAAGGCGCTGCTGGCCGTGCACGGCGCGGAGCTGGCGGAGCTCGCCGAGTCGAAGGGCGTGGCGCTGGCCTATGAGGCCGCGGTGGCCGGCGGCATCCCCGCCATCAAGGCGCTGCGGGAGGGGCTGGCGGCCAACGACATCACCCGCGTGCTGGGCATCCTGAACGGCACCTGCAACTACATCCTGACCCAGATGCGCGAGCGCGGCATCGAATTCGCGCAGGCGCTCAGCGAGGCGCAGAAGCTGGGCTATGCCGAGGCCGACCCGGCCTTCGACGTGGACGGCATCGATGCCGCGCACAAGCTGGCGATCCTGGCGGCACTCGCCTTCGGCAGGCCGGTGGATTTCGACGCGGTGCATGTCGAGGGCATCCGCAGCATCTCGGCGCTGGACATCAAGCTGGCGGAGGAGCTGGGCTACCGCATCAAGCTGCTCGGCATCGCGCGGCGCACGGAAGCGGGGATCGAGACGCGGATGCATCCCTGCATGGTGCCGGTGGCGCATCCCATCGCCCGCGTGGATGGCGTCTTCAATGCGGTGGTGGCGGAGGGTGACTTCGTCGGCCGCGTCGTGCTGGAAGGCCGTGGTGCCGGCGCCGGCCCCACGGCGAGCGCCATCTGCGCCGACCTGATCGACCTGGCGCGCGGCCGCACCACGCCGGTCTGGGGGGTTGCGACGCGCGACCTTTCCCATCTGCCCAACCTGCCCATGGCAAAGCGCATCGGCGCCTATTACCTGCGGCTGATGGTGGTGGACCGCCCCGGCGTCATCGCCGACGTCACCGCGGCGCTGCGCGACCACCAGATCAGCCTGGAATCCATGCTGCAGCGCGGCCGCGCGCCGGGGGAGGCGGTACCGGTGGTGGTCACCACGCATGACTGCGAGGAAGGCCAGATGCGCGCCGCCATCGCCCGGATCGAGGCCATGGAGGCGGTGCTGGAGACGCCGGCGCTGATCCGGATCGAGGCGCTGTAGCGCCCCGACCCGCCCCAGGTCACCGAGACGGCACGCGCAAGCCTCTTTTCGCCGCCCGGGGTTCCGGGCAACAAGACCCGCAGAGCCCAGGGCACGCCGCCCAGGCCCCGAGCTGGAGGAATCCACCGTGTCCGAGACCAATGCGCATCTGGAACGCCAGGTGCATGTCGACCGCAACCTGGCCCTTGAACTGGTCCGGGTGACGGAGGCCGCGGGCCTGGCCGCCAGCCGCTGGATGGGCCGCGGCGACAAGAACGCCGCCGATGGCGCCGCCGTGGAAGCCATGCGCCGCGCCTTCGACACCGTCGCCATCTCCGGCACCGTGGTGATCGGCGAGGGCGAGATGGACGAGGCGCCGATGCTCTATATCGGCGAGAAGGTCGGCCTCTATGCCAAGGCCGGTGGCGGGCCCGAGGTCGATATCGCGGTCGATCCGCTGGAAGGCACCACCATCACGGCGAAGGGCGGGCCCAACGCCATGGCCTGCGTGGCGCTGGCCCAGAAGGGCGGCTTCCTGCACGCGCCGGACGTCTACATGGACAA
This sequence comes from Falsiroseomonas sp., assembly GCF_051860665.1. Classification (GTDB taxonomy): domain Bacteria; phylum Pseudomonadota; class Alphaproteobacteria; order Acetobacterales; family Acetobacteraceae; genus Falsiroseomonas. Next base: position 164,612 of record NZ_JBHYDM010000011.1, on the reverse strand, counting down.
GATCGCGGTCGGCCCCGGCCTGCCTGCCGGCGTGGTCCACCTGGATGCCTCGGTGGAGGAGAACCTGGCGAACCTGGCCAAGGCCAAGGGCCGCAGCATCAACGACCTGGTCGTCTGCCTGCTGGACCGCGACCGGCACAAGGAGATCGTCAAGCGCTGCCGCGCCGCCGGCGCCCGCATCATGATGATCCCGGATGGCGACGTCTCCGGCGTGGTGGCGGTGTCGCAGCTCGACACGGGCGTGGACATCTACCTCGGCAGCGGCGGGGCGCCGGAAGGCGTGCTGGCGGCCGCCGCGCTGCGCTGCATCGGCGGCCAGATGCAGGGGCGCCTGATCTTCGAGAGCGAGGACCAGATCCTGCGCGCCAAGGAGATGGGCATCACCGATGCCAACCGCGTCTATTCCATGGAGGATATGGCGCGCGGCGACGTGATGTTCGCCGCCACCGGCGTCACCACCGGCCCGATGCTGCGCGGCGTGCGCGACTTCGGGAAGGGGGCGATCACCCATTCGATCGTCATGCGCTCGAAGTCCGGCACCGTCCGCTATGTGGAGGGCCACCACAACTTCGCGCTGAAGCCCGCGGCCTTCGCCGGTTGAACGACGCGGCCGCCACGCTTCTGGGTGCGCCGGGCGCGGAGGTGGCGCTGGGCGTGGCGCGCAGCGCGCTCGGGCGGCGCTGGATCTGGCGGCAGGGCGATGCCCGCACCGGCCTCGGCATCGCCCAGCGCCTGGGCCTGCCGGAGCTGGTGGGACGGCTGCTGGCGTCCCGCAATGTGGGGGTGGAAGCGGCGGCCGACTTCCTGGAGCCGACTCTGCGCGCCCTGATGCCCGACCCCTCCACCCTGCGGGACATGGATGCGGCGGCGGCGCGCCTGGCCGATGCGGCGCAGGCCGGCGAACAGGTGGTGGTCTTCGGCGACTATGACGTGGATGGCGCCTGCTCCGGCGCGCTCACCGTCCGCTTCCTGCGCGAGCTCGGCGCGCGGGTGGTGCACTACGTGCCGGACCGGATCGCGGAGGGCTATGGGCCGAATGCCAGGGCCATCGCCAGCCTCTGCGACCGCGGCGCGACGCTGATCGTCACGGTGGATTGCGGCATCGCGGCGGAGGTGGCGCTGGAGGCGGCGCGGGGCCGCGCCGATGTGGTGATCCTGGACCACCACAAGGCGGAAGGCCCGGTGCCGCGGGTGCGGGCGGCGGTGAACCCGAACCGGCTGGACTGCACCAGCGGCCTCGGCATGCTCTGTGCCGCCGGCGTCGCCTTCCTGGCCGCGGTCGCCACGGTGCGGGAGCTGCGCCGGCGCGGCGCCTTTGCCGCGCGGCCGGAACCGAAGCTGCTCGAACTGCTGGACCTGGTGGCGCTGGCCACCGTCTGCGACGTGATGCCGCTGACCGGGCTGAACCGCGCGCTGGTCGCGCAGGGGTTGAAGGTGATGGCCCGCCGCGGCCGGGCGGGCATCGCCGCGCTGCTGGAGGTGGCGCTGGCCAAGGACATGCCCACCGCCCATACGCTGGGCTTCCTGCTCGGCCCGCGCATCAATGCCTCCGGCCGCATCGACGAAAGCGACCTCGGCCTGCGCCTGCTGCTGGAGGATGACCCGCTGGAGGCCCGCGCCATGGCGGAGCGCCTGGATGCGGTGAACAAGCGGCGGCAGGAGGTGGAGGCCGATGTGCTGGCCGCCGCCATGGCCGAGGCCGAACGCCAGGCGCAGCACGGCCATCCCGTGCTGCTGGTGGTGGGGGAGGGCTGGCATCCCGGCGTGGTGGGCATCGTCGCCGGCCGGATGAAGGAGAAATACAACCGCCCGGCCTGCGTCGCCGGCCTGTCCGATGGGCTGGCCAAGGGCTCCGGCCGGTCCGTCTCCGGGGTGGACCTTGGCGCGGCCATCATCGCCGCGCGCCAGGCCGGGCTGCTGCAGACCGGCGGTGGCCATGCCATGGCGGCCGGCTTTTCCTTCCTGGCGGCGCGGGAGGGGGAGTTTCATGCCTTCCTCGATGAGCGGCTGGCCCATGCGGCGGATCTGCCGGGGGCGGCGGACCTGCCGGTGGAGGGGTCGCTCGCCGTCTCCGGCGCCACGGTGGAGGTGGCCAGCCAGATCGCCCGCCTCGCCCCCTTCGGCGCGGGGAATGAGGAGCCGATCTTCGTGCTGTCGCGTGCCCGGGTGGTGCGCGCCGATCGCGTGGGGAAGGAGGGCGGCACGATCCGCGCCTTCCTGGAGGGGGAGGGCGGCAGCGGCCGGCTGAAGGCCATCTGCTTCCGCGCCAAGGAGGGGCCGCTGGCCAGCGCGCTGCTGGGCGGCGGCACGCTGCACCTGGCCGGGCATCTGCGGGCGGAAAGCTGGAATGACAGCGTGACGGCCAGCTTCCATGTGGTGGATGCTGCGGCCATCCCCTGAACCGTCACAGGCCGTAACAGGCCCCGCCCTTGAAGCCGGCGGCCCGGCGGGCAACATGACGGATCATGGAACCGCATCGCCCCCCGCCTGTCATCGACATGACGCCTGACGGGCAGTTCACGCAGCCGCCGACCCCGCCGCGTCCGGGCATGCTGGACCGCATCCTCGCCCGCGTCGGGGGCGTGGCCCTGCTGGTCGCGCTGGTCGCCGGCGGGCTGGTGCTGGCCTCGCTGGCCGTGCTCTTCGTCGGGCTGATCCTGCCGGTGCTGATCGTGGCCGGGCTGATCGGCGCGGGCTCCCTCTGGTGGCGCCTGCGCCGCGCGCGGCAGCAGGGGCGGCCCGTCTTCGTCGTCATGCGGCGCTGAGCCAGCCGCCCTTCCGGATCGATCCGGGAAGGCTCTACGAGGTTTCCCGCAGCGGCGCCGCCTGGACCGAGGGTGACCCGGCCGAGGCCGCGGCCCGGCTGCGCCGCATGCGCTGGCTTTTCGGCATCGGCCTGGCGGTGAATGCCGTCACCTGGACCGCCTCCGGCCTCGCCTTGGTGCTGGGCGGCGCGCGCTGGGGCGCGGGGTTCGGGCTGCTGGCAGTGCTGACCGCGCCCCTGCTGGGACTGCCCGCCCTGGCCGAGGCCGCCAGCCGGCACCGGGCACGGCGCCGGCACCGCAGCCGGTCGCAGGATTTCTCGCGCGGCTGATCAGGCGGCCGCGGGAAGGCTGACGGAGGCCACCGCCTCCGCCAGCAGCCGAAAACTGTCCTGCCGGGCCTGGGGATCGTGGCAGGGGGTCAGCACCGCCACCTCCTCCACACCATGCGCCGCAGCCAGCGCCGCCAGCCGCGCGGCCACCTGTTCCGGCGCGCCGACCAGGGCGCGGGCGCGCATCCGCTCGATCTTGGCAAGCTCCTCCGGCGCGTAGTCGTAGGCCTCGGCCTCCTCGGCGCTGGGCAAAGGCGGGTAGATGCCGCGGTCGCGGGACAGGCGCCAAAGGGCGCGGGACTGGAAGTGCCGGAAGGCCTCGGCCTCGGTCGAGGCGGTCAGGGCATAGACGGCCACCACCCCCTGCGGTCTGTCGAGGCGCCCGGGGACCCCGGGATGCGGCCGGAAGCCCTCGCGGTAGAGGCCCATTGCCTCCTCGCTGCCGCGCCCATCGGTGATGAAGTGGGCAAAGCAATAGGACAGGCCGAAATAGGCGGCGAGCTGGGCGCCGAAATCCGAACTGCCGAGGATCCACACCTCGGGCCGGGTCGGGATGGCCGGGTTGGCGGTGACCATGCGGAAGGGGTGACTCTCGGGCAGCCCGTCGCCCAGCCAGCCCATCAGGTCCTGCACCTGCTGCGGGAAGCGGTCCGCCGCGGCCGCCGCATCCGGGTTCAGCGCATAGGCGGTGCGGCCATCGGAGCCCGGGGCGCGGCCGACGCCGAGGTCGATGCGGCCGGGCGCGATCGCCTCCAGCACCCGGAACTGCTCGGCCACCTTCAGCGCCGAATAATGCGGCAGCATGATGCCGGCGGTGCCGATGCGGATGCGCTGCGTGGTGGCCGCGATGGCGGCCACCAGGATCTCCGGCGCCGTCCCGGCGTGGGAGGCGCTGTTGTGATGCTCCGCCAGCCAGTAGCGGCGATAGCCCCATTGGTCCGCCAGCCGGGCCAGCGCCAGCGTCTCCCGGATCGCCGCATCGGCGCCGCGGCCGGAGGCGATGGTCGATTGATCGAGAATGGACAGCGCAAGCGGCATCGGGGACCCTCCACCCGCAAGGTGGGGCCTGGGGCCCGCCGCGTCGAGGTGGCCGATGACGGACGAGGACTTCATGCGCCAGGCCATCGCCCTGTCGCGCCGCGGCATGGCGGAAGGCGCGGGCGGCCCCTTCGGCGCCGTGGTGGTGCTGGACGGCCGGGTGGTGGCGGAGGGGTGGAACCAGGTCACCTCCACCAACGACCCCACGGCGCATGCCGAGATCGTCGCGCTGCGCCGCGCCTGCGCCGCCCTTGGCCGCTTCGAGCTGCGCGGTGCGACGGTCTTCACCAGCTGCGAGCCCTGCCCGATGTGCCTGGCCGCGCTCTACTGGGCGCGCTGCGACCGGGTGGTCTATGCGAATGACCGGCAGCAGGCGGCGGCGATCGGCTTCGACGATGAATTCCTCTATCGCGAAGTGGCGAAGCCGATCGAGGCGCGAAGCCTGCCCATGCAGCGGCTTCTGGGGGCGGAGGCGCTGGAAGTCTTCGCGGCCTGGACGGAGAAGCCCGACCGCACCCCCTATTGACCGCTGCGCGCGCTTCAGCGGGGCGGCGACGAAAGCGCCTGCCGCGCCGCGAGGTACATGGCATCCAGCAGGGCCAGCAGCGGGTCGCGGCTGAGGATCGGGGCGGAGGCGGGGCGGCTGGCGGACATGGGGGCATTCCCTGGACTGGTTGGAAGCCCAGCCTGGGCCGCAAGACGTACCAAAAACTTAAACTGAACACGTTTTCATGAGGTGCGTCCCGCCGGGTGGCTTACCCCGCCACCCGCCCGAAGATCGCCGTCAGCAGCGCATAGAGCCCCCCGCCGACCAGGAAGCCCACCAGCGTCCCGTTCATCCGCACATATTGCAGGTCGCGCCCGACCCGCAGCTCGATCTTCTCCGTCACCGTCGCCGTGTCCCAATTCCGCACCACGCCGGCGATGAAATCCGAAAGCTGGCTGCGGGCGCGCGGCAGCAGGGCGATCAGGGCGCGCTCGGCGGCCTTGTTCAGCCGCTCCCGCGCCGCCGCATCCTCGGCCAGCATGGTGCCGAGATTGGCCAGCGCGCCCTGCAGCGCCTGCACGGTGCGGCCGTTCGGGTTGCGTGCATCGTCCTCCAGCGCCAGGCGCAGGCGGGTCCAGATATCGCCGAGCCAGGCGGCGACGGCCGGATGGGCCAGCGCCTCCCGCAGCGCGCGGCCGACCGCGGCGGCGCGCTCCGGGTCGGTCTCCAGCCGGGTGATCTCGGCGCGGATCCAGGCCTCGAAGGCGGCGCGCAGGTCGGAATCGCCGGGCTGCACGCGGTCCAGCTCCGCATTCAGGGCGGAGAGCACGCGCCGCGCGATGCCGGCGCCGGCGATCCAGCCCACCAGCGCGCCGCCCTCCGCCCGCACCCTGGCGGCGATGGCGGTCTGCAGCTGATCCTCCTTCGCCACCAGCACGGCCTTGAGCTGGCCGATGGCCAGGTCGAAGACCTCCTGGTGCCGCCCGCCCTCGATCAGCGCGGTCAGCGCCCGGGCCAGCACGCGGGCGGCGCCGGGGCCGCCTGCGATGCGCGGCAGCAGCCGGCCCAGCAGGCGCCGCGCCCGGCCATCCTCCAGGCTGGCCAGGATGCGCGGCAGGGCCTTGGACAGCGCATTGGCGGCCGGCTGCACCGCGGCGGGGTCGGAGAAGAAGTCCCCCAGCACCCGCGCCAGATCCACCTTGGAGAGAACCCGGGCGACTTCGGCTTCCGTGAAGACATGGTTCGCCACGAAGCGGCCGAGCCCGGCGCCGAGCCTTTCCTTCTGCCGCGGGATGATCGCGGTATGCGGGATGGGCAGGCCCAGCGGGTGGCGGAACAGCGCGGTGACCGCGAACCAGTCCGCGATGCCGCCGACCACGCCGGCCTTGGCGGCAGCCTGCAGCAGGTCCGTGGCATAGCTGGGGGGCATCGCATAGCTGCCGAGGAGCAGCCCGCCCATGCCGGCCAGCAGGCCGGTGGCGGCGGCGCGGTGGCGCTTGAGGCCACGGCGCAGCGCGGCCTCCGGGTCCTCGGCGGGGGGAGGAAGGGGGGCGGGGGTGGGGTTGGCGAAAGGCTGGGGTCTGTCCTGCATCGCCTGCGCAGGTAGTCCACCCGAAACCCTTTTCCCAGGCGTGGCTTGAAGGCTATAGGGGGCGCGACGTTATAAGGTAACCATGCGCCAGCGCCTGCCCAGCTTCCTCGCCGCCGATCCGCTCGCCCTCTCCTCGGGGGCCGGGGCGCGAATGCTGCTGGCGCTCGCGGTGCTGGCGGGGCTTTGGGCGGCGGTGATTTGGGCCTTGGCGGCATGAGCGGGCCGCAGGCGGCCCGGCGCGGGCCGGCGGTGGAGATCGCAAACCTCACCGCCACGCATCAGCGGCATCCGGCGGTGCATCACGTCTCCGCGCGCTTCGGCGCGGGGGCGCTGGCGGCGATCGTCGGGCCGAATGGCGCGGGCAAGACCACGCTGCTGCGGGCCATCGCCGGGTTGCACAAGGTGGATGAGGGGTGGGTGACGCTGACCGGCAACCGGCCGCGCGTGGCGCTGCTGCCGCAGCAATCCGGCATGGACCGGGCCTTTCCGATCCTCTGCCTGGATGTGGTGCTGCAGGGGCTGTGGTCGCGCCTGGGTGCCTTTCGTGGCACCAGCGCGGCGGATCGGGACCGGGCGCAGCATGCGCTGGAGGCGGTGGGCCTGGGCGGCTTCGGCCGGCGCCCGGTCGGCGCCATGTCCGCCGGCCAGTTCCAGCGGCTGCTCTTCGCCCGGCTGCTGGTGCAGGATGCCGATCTGATCCTGCTGGACGAGCCCTTCAACGCCGTCGATGCCCGCACCGCCGCGGACCTTCTGGCCGTTCTGCGCCGCTGGCATGGCGAGGGCCGCACCGTGCTGGCCGTGCTGCACGACCTCGACCTGGTCGAGCGCGAATTCCCCGACTGCCTGCTGCTGGCCCGCGAGGCCATCGCCTGCGGCCCGACGGCGGAGGTGCTGACCGCCCGCAACCGCCTGCGCGCCCGGATGATGGCCGAGGCCTGGGACGAGACCGCGCCGGCCTGCGCGGCCTAACGCCGTGGATTGGCTCTTCGGCCCCTTCCTGGAATTCGGCTTCATGCGCCGCGCGCTGGTGGGCTGCCTGGCGCTGGCCGTGGCGGCGCCGCTGCTCGGCGTGTTCCTGATGCTGCGGCGGACCTCGCTGACGGCGGAGGTGCTGGCGCATGGCGTGACGCCCGGCATCGCGGCCGGCTTCCTGATCGCGGGGCTTTCGGTGCCGGCCATGTCCCTGGGCGGGCTGGTGGCGGGGCTGCTGGTGGCGGTGGGCGCCGGGGCGCTGTCCCGCGCCACGGGGGGGCGGGAGGATGCGGCGCTGACGGCGCTGTACCTGATCGCCCTGGCGCTCGGCGTCACGCTGGTCTCGCTGCGCGGGGATACCTCGGACCTGACGCATCTTCTTTTCGGCCAGGTGCTGGGGGTGGACGACCCGGCGCTGCTGCTGATGGCGGGCGTCGCGACGCTGACCCTGCCGCTGCTGGCGCTCGCCTGGCGGCCGCTGGCGCTGGAATGCTTCGACCCGGGCTTCGCCCAGGCCGAGGGGGTGCGCGGCGGGCTGTGGCACGCGCTGTTCCTGGTGCTGGTGGTGCTGAACGTGCTGGCCGCCTTCCAGGCCATGGGCACGCTGATGGCGGTGGGGCTGATGATGCTGCCCGCCGTCGCCTCCCGCCACTGGGCGCGGGAATTGTCGGGCCTGGCCTATGCGGCGGTGGGGCTGGCGGTGCTCTCCGCCGTCTGCGGCCTGCTGGCCAGCTACCACTTGGACCTGCCCTCCGGCCCCGCCATCGTGCTGATGGCGGGCGGGCTGTGGGCCGTCTCCGTCATCGCCGGGCCGGTGGACGGGCTATGGGCGCGCTGGGTGCGGCGGCCGCATCTGGCGGGGTGAGACGTCAGTCCCCGCCCGGCGCATCGCGCAGCAGGTCCTCCCGCTGCTGCCGGAGATAGTCCTGCATCAGCTCCGCGACGGAGGGCGAGGGTCCGTAGCCGTAGCGGTCGCGCACGTCCTGCACCGGGTCATGCAGCCAGCCATAGCCGCCGGTCACGGCGGCCAGATCGGCCTCATCCAGCGGCTGGGGGGCGGAATGGGGATTTTCGGACACGTCGCTTCTCCTGAGATCCGGGCTCAGGATGCGATGTGAGGATTAAGCCTTCGTCTTCTTCCCCGCGAGCCGGTCCAGCACCCCCAGCGCCACCGCGCCGGCCACGAACATGCCGTGGATCGCCAGGCCCCACATCACCGTCCGGTCGTCGTAGCTCGCGACCTCCATGAAGATCTGCAGCAGGTGGATGGAGGAGATGGCGATGAGTGCGGAGGCCAGCTTGATCTTGAGATTGCCGGGATCGACGTTGGCCACCCAGCTCACCCCCTCCGCATCCTCATGCTTGTCCAGCCGGGAGACCAGGCTGTCGTAGGAGGAGATGATGACGGTGACGACCAGCGAGGCAACCAGCGCCGAATCCAGCAGGTGCAGCAGGTCCAGCAGCTGGCGATTGTCGGCGCCGTTCAGCGCATTGCCGGCGAATTTCCACAGCTTGGCCAGGAAGCCCAGCGCATAGATCGCCAGCGCCACGGCCAGGCCGAGCAGGAAGACCGCCAGCAGATGACGGCTGGCGAGGACGGCTTTGTCGATCAAGGCCTGCATGGCACCCTCCGGCTGATGCTGATTTGCCCCGTTACGGGGCCGGAGGGAAGCATGACGATACGCCGCATCGCGGAGGAGCAGCGCCTGTCGGGCGCCGTGGTGGGGGGCGGCCTGGTCTGGCTGGCCGGCCAGGTGGCCGATGACCCGAGCCTGGATGCGGAAGGCCAGACCAGGGACATCCTGGCGCAGATCGACGCGCTGCTGGCCGAGGCCGGCACCGACAAGCGCGCGCTGGTCAGCGTGACCATCGTGCTGGCGGATATCCGCGACGCGCCGGCGATGAACCGCGCCTGGGATGCCTGGCTCGATGCCAGCGCCAAGCCGGCCCGCATGACCATCGAGGCGGCGCTGGTCGATCCGCGCTGGAAGGTTGAGATCACCGGGGTCGCGCTCGCGCCCGCGTGAGGCCCCCTCGACCGGCGGCGCCAGGACGGGCAATTTGCATGCGGCCATGGCGCCGCCCGGGCGTGGCCGCGGCGCCGCCGCAATCCGCAGGCTTAGATGGGCCGACCGAGGAGTATCCATGAATATCCTGCTGACCGGCGGCCTGGGCTTCATCGGCTCCGCCGTCGTCCGCCGCCTGATCGCCACCACCGACCATGTGGTGGTGAATGTCGACAAGGAGACCTATGCGGCGAGCCACGAGGCGCTGGGCGCCGTCCGCGGCCATGCGCGCCATGTGCATCTTAAGCATGACATATGCGACGCCGAGGCGATGGCCGCCACCCTGGCGCAGTGGCAGCCGCAGGTGGTGATGCACCTGGCGGCCGAGAGCCATGTCGATCGCAGCATCGACGGCCCGGCCGAGTTCATCCGCACCAATGTGGTGGGCACCCAGGTGCTGCTGGAGGCGGCGCGGGCCTATTGGGCCGGGCTGGACGCCCCGCGCAAATCCGCCTTCCGCTTCCACCACATCAGCACCGACGAGGTCTTCGGCAGCCTGGAGACGCTGGATGCCAAGCCTTTCGACGAGCACACGCCCTATGATCCGCGCAGCCCCTACAGCGCATCCAAGGCGGCCTCGGACCACCTGGTGCGCGCCTGGCATCACACCTATGGGTTTCCGGCCTTCGTCTCCAATACGACGAACAACTACGGCCCCTGGCAGTTTCCGGAAAAGCTGATCCCGCTGGTCTCGCTGAACGCGCTGGAGGGGCGGCCGCTGCCGGTCTATGGCGACGGCGCCAATATCCGCGACTGGATCCATGTGGAGGACCATGCGGAGGCGCTCTGCCTGGCGGCGCTGGGCGCCGGCCAGCCCGGCGGCACCTATTGCATCGGGCCACGGCAGGAACGCAGCAACCTGGCGGTGGTGAAGACCATCTGCGCCGTGCTGGACCGGCTGCGCCCGGATCCGGTGGGGCCGCGGGAGCGGCTGATCACCTTCGTGAAGGACCGCCCGGGCCACGATTTCCGCTATGCGATGGATCCTTCGGGGGCGGAGAAGGTGCTGGGCTGGACCGCGAAATACGATTTCGAGACCGGGCTGGAGCAGACGCTGCGCTGGTATCTCGATCATGAGGCCTGGTGGCGGCCGATCCGCGCCGCCCGCTATGCCGGGCAGCGGCTGGGCCAGGCTGGTTAGGGATTGAGCCCTCTCCCCCATAAGCGGGGGAGAGGGCTTCACAGGCGACTTGAAGGGACTGGCAAACATGGACGGCTGGCGCGGCAAGCGCGTTTTGGTGACGGGCGGAGCAGGGTTTCTCGGCAGCGGGCTCTGCCATGCCCTGGCGGCCGAAGGCGCCCGCGTCGTCGCTCTCGACGCCATGGAGCCCGAGGGCGGCGCCAATCCGCTGAACCTCGAGGGCAGCAACGTCATGCTGGTGCGCGGCGACATCCGCGACGCGGAGCTGCACAGCCTCTGCAACGGCATCGACGTGCTGTTCAACATGGCCGCCCAGACGAGCCACATGGGCGGCCAGCGCGACCCGGTCTCCGACATCGCGATCAACGCCGTGGCCCAGGTGCGCCTGATCGGCGTGATGCGGGAGGCGGCGCCCAAGGCCACCGTGGTGCATGCCTCCACCCGCCAGTTCTACGGCCGCCCGCAATACCTGCCGGTGGATGAGAAGCACACGGTGAACCCGCCGGATGCCAATGGCGTCTCCAAATGGGCCGGCGAGCAGTACTGGCTGCTGGAGAACCGCGTCCACGGCCGCCCCGTGGTCTCCCTCCGCCTGACCAACTGCTACGGCCCGCGGCTCCGCATCAAGGACGCAAAGCAGACCTTCCTGGGGATCTGGATCCGCCGCGTGCTGGAAGGCGAGCCCTTCGAGGTCTGGGGCGGCGAGCAGTTGCGCGACCTGACCTATCTCGACGACGTCACCGACGCCTTCCTGCGCGCCGGCCTGCAGGCCACCAGGCCCGAGGTGAACGGCAAGGTCTTCAACATCGGCGGCCCGCCGCCACTTTCGCTGCACGAGCTGGCCGAGCGCCTGATCGCGGCCAATGGCGGCCAGGGCAGCTTCGTCACGAAAACCTTCCCGGCCGATCGGGCGCAGATCGACATCGGCAGCTACGCCGCCGACGACCGCGCCTTCCGCGCCGCCACCGGCTGGTGGCCGCGCATCGACGTGGATGAAGGGCTGCGCCGCTCGCTCGAATGGTACCGGCCGCGCCTGGCCGACTACACCGCCTGATCTCCCATTGCAGGGAACGCCACCATGAACGCCCCGCTCCTCACCGTGCCGCAGGCCGACCCCGGCGCCGGCTACCGCGCCCATAAGGCCGAGATCGACGCCGCGGCCCTCCGCGCCCTCGGCTCCGGCTGGTACATCCTCGGCGCCGAAGGCGCCGCCTTCGAGAAGGAATTCGCCGCCTGGCAGGGCGCCGCCCGCGCCGTCGGCTGCGCCAATGGCACCGACGCGCTGATGCTGACGCTGCGCGGCATGGGCATCGGGGCCGGCTGCACCGTGGTCACCGTCTCCCACACCGCGGTCGCCACCGTCGCCGCCATCGAGATGACGGGCGCCACGCCCCTCCTCGTCGACATCGACCCGGACACCTTCACCATGGACGCCGACGAACTGGTCGCCGTCCTGAACGACCCGCCGCCCGGCCTGCCGCCGATCCGCGCCATCATCCCCGTCCACCTCTACGGCCAGGCCTGCGACCTCGACCCCATGCTCGCCGCCTGCCGCGAACACGGCGTGATGGTGATCGAGGACTGCTCCCAGGCGCACGGCGCGACGCTCTCCGGCCGCAAGGTCGGCACCATGGGCGACGCCGCCTGCTTCTCCCTCTACCCCACCAAGAACCTCGGCGCCCTCGGCGACGGCGGCATCCTCTCCACCAACGACGAAGCCCTCGCCGATCGCATCGGCGCCATCCGCCAATACGGATGGAAGGAGCGCTACATCAGCGACAGCATCGGCGTGAACAGCCGGCTCGACGAAATCCAGGCCGCCATCCTGCGCACCCGCCTGCCGCACCTCGACGCCGGCAACGCCCGCCGCGCCGAAATCGCCGCGCGCTACGACGAAGCCCTGGCTAACACCCCCTATACCCCGCCCGCCCGGCGCCCCAACGCCGGCCACGTCTTCCACCAATACGTCCTCCGCGTGCCGAACCGCACCGCCCTCATGGCCCGCCTCCGCGCCGAAGGCGTCGCCACCGCCATCCACTACCCGGCCCCCGTTCACCTCCAGCCCGCCTACCGCGGCCGCACCCCCCTGGGCCCCGCCGGCTGCGCCGAAACCGCCCGCGCCGCCAGCGAAGTCATGAGCCTGCCCATGTTCCCGGAACTGACCGAGGCACAGATCGACCACGTCTGCGGGGTGTTGCGCGGGTTGTGAGGGTGCGCTTGCAGGGGGCGCTGCCCCCTGCACCCCCGCCAAAGGGACAGTGGTCCCTTTGGAAACCCGTTAAGGGGTAGGTGGAGGGAGGGGCAAGACGGGACCGCCCGTCCGGAGCGCCCTCCAGCCCCTCCCTCCACCTACCCCTCATCCCTGGGTTCGAAGGGGCCACTGCCCCTTCGTGGGGGAGCGCGAGGGGGCAAAGCCCTCTCGCAGGCCCGCCCTCCCAATCTGCGCATCACTCGCAAAACGTGCTGGCGTCCGGGGCCTTCGCAGGTGCAGCATCGGGGCATGGAGCAGAGCCCTGGGGCGCTTGTCGCCGAGCCTCGTCTGGATGGTGTGTCACCGGCCGTGGATGCGGTGGGTGAGGCCATTGGTGATTTGCTGGCCCGGTTGCGGGAGGCGCGGCAGGCGGCGGCGACGGATCCTTTCGGGGATCCGGTCTTGCTGATTGCGCTGGCGATCAGTCGGCGGTTGGATGATGGGCGGCTGGATGGGGCCGCGGTGGGCGCCTTGATTGCGCGGCTGTCGGACCAGGCGGCGGCGGAGCGGGCGCGGCGTCTGGCGGGGTATGTCGGGCTGGAGCGGGGGGCGGCGACGCTGGATGTGCTGGCGGCGCGGCTGGTGCGGCCGGATCCGGAGGACAGCCCGGTGCCCTTCGCGGCCTATCGGGAGGTGGTGGAACGGCCGCGTTTCGCGGCGGTGTTCACCGCGCATCCGACCTTCTCCTTGCCGCCCAATACGGGCGCGGCGGTGGCGGCGGCGGCGGGTGGCGGGGCGATGCCGGCGGGCCTGTCGCACCGGCCGGCGGCGCCGACGCTGACCGAGGAATTCGTGCAGGCGGTGGCGGCGATCCAGCGCGGGCGGGATGCGCTGGATGCGCTGAATGGGGCGCTGTTGCGGGCGGCGCGGGGGGTCTGGGGGGATCGGTGGCAGGCGCTGGTGCCGGCGCCGGTGCTGCTGGCCTCCTGGGTCGGCTATGACACGGATGGGCGGACCGATATCGGCTGGTGGGACACCATCGGCTTGCGCCTGACGATGAAGCGGTTGCAGCTGCAGCGCCTGGCGGCGCAATTGGCGCCGCTGGGGGCTTGCGCGGAGGGTCTTTCCGCGCGCGTGGCGATGGCGGAGGCGGCGGTTTCGCGGCAATTGGCGGCGCTGCCGCAGACCCCGGTGCCGGAGGCGGTGCAGCGGTTTGCCGCCGTGCTGATCGGGGAGCGGGAGGCGGCGCTGACCGATCCCGGTCCGCTGGTCGGCCTCTTCCCGGCGGCGCTGGCGGCCGCGCCGGATGAGGCGACGCGGCTGGCCTTGGTGGTGGCGCGGGCGGGGCTGGTCGCGCATGGGCTGGCGCTGGCGCATACCCATACGCGGCTGAATGCCAGCCAGATCCACAATGCGCTGCGCCAGCGGCTGGGGCTGACGGCCAGCCCGGACGACATGGCCAGCCGGCGCGGCCTGTTGGCGCAGGTGAATGCGGCGCTGGGCGAGGTGGAGGCGCAGCCGGTGGATTTCGGCGCGCTGATCGCGGAGCAGGCCTCCGCCGTGCGCCTGATGATGACGGTGGCGCAGATCACCAAGCATGTGGATGCGTCCCAGCCCGTGCGCTTCCTGATCGCGGAGACGGAAAGCGGCTATACGCTGCTCGGCGCGCTCTGGCTGGCCAGGCGCCTGGGCATCGAGCGGCATGTCGAGATCTCCCCGCTGTTCGAGACGGCGGAGGCGCTGGAGCGGGGCGACAAGGTGGTGGAGGAGGCGCTGCGCAGCCCCTTCTTCCGCGACTATCTGCGGGCCCATGGCCGGCTGTGCCTGCAATTCGGCTATTCGGATTCCGGCCGCTATGTCGGGCAGCTGCCGGCGAGCTATCTCGCGGAACGGCTGAAGCTGCGGCTGGCGGACCAGCTGCGCCGGCATGGCCTCTTCGAGATCGAGCTGGTCCTGTTCGACACCCATGGCGAGAGCATCGGCCGCGGCGGGCATCCGGACAGCCTAGCGGATCGGCTGGACTACCTTTCGCCGCCCCAGGCGCGGGCGGCGCTGGCCCGGGCGGGGCTGAAGCTGCGGGAGGAGAGCAGCTTCCAGGGGGGTGACGGCTATCTGCTGTTCGGCACGCCGGCCCTGGCGACGGCGACGATTGCGCGGATCGCGGAACATGCCTTCGCGCCACCGGCGGCAGAGCCCGATCCGATCTACGCCGAGAGCGACTACGGCGCGGATTTCTTCGCGACGATCCGGCGGGAGATGCAGATCCTGGTGGAGGATCCCGGCTATGCGGCGCTGCTCGGCGCCTTCGGGCCGGGGCTGCTGGACCGCACCGGGTCGCGCCCCGCGGCGCGGCAATCCGACATGGGTGGGCCGGCGCGGATCACGCATCCCTCCCAGCTTCGCGCCATTCCGAACAACGCGATCCTGCACCAGATGGGGTGGCTGGCGAATACGCTGCACGGCATGGGCGCGGCGGTCGCCGCCAATCCCGACAGCTTTGCCGATATGCTGGCGCGCAGCCCGCGTTTCGCGCGGGCGGTCGCCATGGCGGCGCGGGCGGCGGCCTGTTCGGATCTCGGCGTGCTGCGGGCGGGGGTGGATACGCTGGACCCCGGCCCCTGGCTCGACCGCGCCGGCGCCACAAGGCGGCCGGGGCGGCGGGAGGAGCTGATGCATGTGGCCGCGGCGCTGGAGCGGCTGGGCCTGTCATCCGACGTGCGGCGGATGTTTCGCCGCCTGCAGGCGGACCACCTGGCGTTGCGTGCCGCCTGGCCGGAGCTGCCGCGCATGCCGGACCGGCTGGTGCTGCTGCATGCGCTGCGCCTCGCGCTGATCCATCGCATCTGGCTGCTGGCGGTGCAGATTCCCGAATTCAGCCCGCGCCATGGCGCGACGCGGGAGGCGCTGATCCGCGGCATCCTGCAGCTGGATGTGGAACGCGCGCTGTCCCTTTTGGCGGAGGTGTTTCCCGCACGGCCCGACCCGGCCAGCAGCCTCGATTTCCATGAGAAGGCGCCGGGCCGCGGCGGGGCTTCCTATGCCGCGGAACATGCGGCGTTGTTCACGCCGATGGCGGCGCTCTTTGCCCAGGTGCGGGAATGTTCGGCGGCGATCGCGCATGAAGTGGGCGCCTTCGGCTGAGGCAGACAAGGAGGGCAATGAATTCGAGCAGTACGAAAGAATACCGCGCTTTGAAGTAACAAATATATCTTGCTGAAAAGGAACGAAATCCCGGAATCTTGATGGCCGAAACAAGCCATTCGGCCGTCCCAATTCTTGTGAGGATCGCGCAATATCTCCCCAGGGAAACGGAGGGGAGAATGGCGCGCCAGACAGGGTCGAGGGGCCAGTTCGCGCGGCACGGCTGCGCCGGATGATTCTGCGCCCGGGCCCCGTCGCCGTGGTGGAGCTGTCCAACCGCCATGGCCGCCATGCCCCCTTCAACGCCGCCTTCCTGCGGACCATCGCGCTCGGCTTTCCGGGCCGGCAGGTCGGCTTCTGGGCGGATCCCACGCATCTGGACGCGGTCCGCAAGCTGCTGGACAGCGAGGCCGGGCTGACCTTCCACCCGCTCGCGCTTTGCGAGGACGGTGCCGCCGTCACCCATTCCTCCTTCCCGCGCATCCGCCACAGCCTGGCCGCGCTGCGCCAGGTGCATGCGGCGCAGGCGGGGCGGACCGCCGCCATGGTGGTCTCTTCCAGCACGCCCGCCGCCATCTTCGCCGCCTGGCTGCTGCAGCGCATGGGCGGCCCGCCGGTGCAGCTGCCGCTGCATGGGGAGGTGAATGCCCTGCGGGAGGGCTGGCGGTCGCGCAATCCGCTGGTCCGCTGCATCGACCTGCACGCCGCGCTGCGCCGCTGCCCAGGGCCGCAGCTGCGCCTGCTGGCGCTGGAGCATCATGTGGCGGAGGCGCTGGTGGAGCTGGCCCCCTGGCTGGCGGGCCGGGTGGATGTCATGCCGCACCCGGCCGGCGCGGCGCTGGCGGAGGTGCCGCTGCCGGCGCGGCCGCTGCGCATCGGCACGCTGGGCATCGCGACCCGCGGCCGGGGCTTCGATCTCTGGCTGCGGCTGGCGGCGGAGCTGGCGGGCCTGCCGGGCCTCAGCCTGCACCATGTGGGGCCGCTGCATCGCGACTTCGCCGGCCATCCGATGGACGGCCTGGCCGATCCGCCGGACGAGCGGCATCTGGCGCGGGAGGATTATCTCGCCCGGCTGCAGGCGCTGCATTACGTCTGCATCCCGGCGCAGGGCGGCTATTACGACCTGGCGGCCAGCGGCACGCTGCTGGATGCGGTGGCGGCGGGCAAGCCGGTGGTCGCGCTGCGCCATCGCAGCCTGGAGCGCTTCTTCGAGGGTGCGGGCGATATCGGCTTCCTCTGCCGGGACGAGGCCGAGCTGGGCCAATTGCTGCGCGCCCTGGCCGAGGACTTCGACCCGGCGCGCCATACCCGGCAGGCCGCCAATATGCGGCGCCTGCAGCGGCAGCGCACCCCGGAGGCCCTGGCCGAGGGCTATGCCCGCAGCCTTGCGGCCCTGGTCCGGTAGGGCCGCTCAGGCGTTCTCCACCTCGCCGCCGCCCTCGACCCAGTCCTTGAAGCCGCCGAGGTTGCGGACATCGGCATAGCCCATGTCCTTCAGGGTCTTGCCCGCGAGGGCGGAGCGGCCGCCGGAGGCGCAGTAGACGATGATGGTCTTCGCCCGGTCGAAGGCCGCGTCATGCAGCGGGCTCTCGGGATCGGCGCGGAATTCCAGCAGGCCGCGGGAGACGGCGAGCGCGCCCTTGGCCTTGCCGCTGGCCTTCACCTCCGCCGCGTCGCGCACATCCAGCAGCACGGTCTGCGGTTCGGCGGCCAGCGCCCGGGCTTCGGCGGCGGAGATGCGCGGCACCGCGGCATTGGCGGCGGCGAGCATGTCTTTCACGGTGGTGGGCATGGCGGTTCCTTCCCTCGTACGAGGCTCAGAACCTCACACAGGCCTCGGCGGTCGTCACCATCACGCTTTCCTGTGCGAAGCGGCCGCGAAAGGCGGCGATGACGGGGGCCAGCCGCGCCGCGGCCTCGGCCGGGGTCGCGCCCGGGGCCAGCACCACCAGCACCTTGCTGCGCTCCCGCGCGAGGCGGCCGCTGGTGCCGCGCCACTGGCCGGCGCCGTCCAGCACGGTCAGGCCATCGGGGAAGGCGGGGGTCACCACCTCATCCATGAAGCGGGTCCAGGCGGCGTCATCCACCACCTCCGCGCCCTGGGCGTTGCGGCCGAAATAGCCTTCCAGCCGGGTCGCCGCCGTGCTGCCGGGCGGGCAGGGCGGCGGGGTGGCGGCGCAGGCGGCGAGCAGGGGCAGCAGGAGGAGGCTTCGCATGGCGCGCAGCCTACCGCGTCCGGGCCGCGACTCGCAGCAGGGCAAAGCCGCCCAGCATCGCCACCGCCGCCACGGCCAGCGCCGCCTGGGCGCCGAGTGAGGCCAGCAGCGGCGCGAAGAGGCCGGGCGCGATGGCCATGGCCCCCGTCACCGGCGCCATCACCCGCCCGGCCACGGTGGCATAGCCTTCCGTGCCATGCAGCTCGATCACGCAGGCCGGGCGCATGACGGACATGATGCCGGAGGCGAGGCCATAGGTCAGCACGAAGACCGGCGCGGCCACCGCGATGCTCAGCGGCGCCACCAGCGGCAGCAGCAGGGCCAGCGGAATCAGCAGCAGCGCGGCGGAGGCGGTGGTCACGGCGCTGAAGCGCGACCCGCCCAGCACATCCAGCGCCCGGGCCGCCACCTGCGCCGGCCCGACGAGGGCCGCCCACCAGATGGCGCTGGCGCGGTCCATGCCGAGTGCCTGCACCAGCAGCACCATATTCGCCAGGATGGCGCTGCCGACCAGCGTCTGCACCGTGAAGGCGGCGGAGAGCCAGCGCAGCCGGGCCGGCAGCCGCCCGCCGGGCAGTTTCGCCGGCCGGGCGCCGCGCGGTGCGGCGGGGATGCAGAGCGCATGCAGCGGCAGCGCCAGCAGCAGATGCGCCGCGGCCGAGGCCAGCACCGCGCCGCGCCAGCCGAAGCTGGCTTCCAGGGCCGCCAGCGCCGGCCAGGTGACGGCGGAGGAGAGGCCGGAGGCCAGCGCCAGCAGGCCGAGCCGCCGCCGCGCCCCCTCCGCCCCCAGCGTCGCCAGCGCGGCATTGGCCGCCTCGGTCAGGGCCAGGGCGCCCGCCAGGCCCATCACCAGGCAGGCCGCGATGGCCAGCACCGGCCCCTGCGCCAGGGACAGCAGGACGAGGCCGGCGGCGAAGGCCAGCGAGCCACAGGCCATGGCCGCGCGCGGTCCGTGCCGGTCGATGCCCCGCCCCACCATGGGTGAGAGGAAGCCGGCCAGGCCCAGCAGGATGGCGATGCCCAAAAAGGCGCCGCCGGCGGGCAGGCCGAGGTCCCGCTCCATCGCCGGCCCCAGCACGCCGGGCAGGAAATAGGCGGTGCCCCAGCCGAGGATCTGCGTGACGCCGAGCGCGGCCAGGACCAGGCCGGGGGACACCTTCAGGCGGTCGTGGCCAGCAGCACCACGCCGGCCGAGATCAGGCCGATCGCCAGCACCTTGGCCAGGCCCAGGCTCTCGCCGAACATGCCCCAGCCGATCAGCGCGATGACCACGTAGCTGGCCGCCGTGCAGGGCAGCGCGACCGACATGGGAATCTTTCGCAAGGCAATGATGTACAGAAGCGCAGCCCCGCCGTAGCAGCCGAGGCCCAGGATGGTCTGCCAGCGGAAGAGCTGGTCCAGGAAACCGGCCTCCGCGGCGACGGAGCCCGAGGCGCCGGCCTTCAGCAGGATCTGCCCGATGAGGGAGGTGGTGATGGCGGCGGCCAGCGTCGCCCAGGCGGCGATCACCGCCCCGCCCCCCCACCAGCCTGTTCCCCGCCCCGCACCACGTCCCGCACCACGCCCTGCGGCTTGCCATTGGCCGAGAGGAAGGCGCGGCCGACATATTCGCCGAGCACGCCGAGGATCAGGAACTGCACGCCGGCGACCAGCAGCGTCACCGTCATCATCGAGGCCCAGCCCGAGGGCGTCTCCCCGCTCAGCCCCTCGAAGATCACGATGGCGGCGGCGATCAGCCCCAGCACGCCCATGGCGGCGCCGGCCAGGATCGCCATGCGCAGCGGCAGGACGGAGAAATTGGTGGCGAGGTTCAGCCAGAGCAGCACCAGCCGCTTCAGCGTATAGTTGGACCGGCCCTCGGCGCGGGGCAGGTGCTTCACCTCGATACTGTCCAGCCGCTGCGTCACCTGCATCAGCAGCCCGTCCACATAGGGGTAGGGGCCGCTGTATTTCGCGACCTCCCGCACCGCCATCGCGCTCATGCAGCGGAAGGAGGAGAGGTAGAGGCCGCGGGGCTTGTCGAGCAGCATATCCGCCACGCCATTGGCGAAGCGGCTGCCGAGGTTGCGCCAGCCCTCATGTTCCTTCTTGGCGTAGCGCGTATAGACCACGTCCCAGCCGCCGAGCCGGGCATGGTCGTAGAGCCGCACCACCTCCTCCGGCGGGTTCTGCAGGTCGTCGTCCATGGTGATGACGAAGGCGCCGCGGGCCTGGCGCAGGCCGGACATGACGGCGTTGTGCTCGCCGAAGTTGCGGGCGTGCTCGACATAGACCAGCGGCACGGTGGCGCTTTCGGCCAGCGCGCGGCAGACCTCGCCGGAATTGTCCGGGCTGCCGTCGTTCACCAGGATGATCTCAAGGCCCCCCGCCGGGCGGAGGGCGGAGAGCGCCTCGACCAGCGCGCCCACCGTGGCGGCGCCGCGATAGACCGGCACGACGATGGACAGGCCGATGGGTGCGACGCCGGAGGACAGGCCCGCCTCCAGATCGGCTTCGAAAGCCCCCATGGGTGGGGCGAGGATCTCAGTCACGTCGCATTCTCCGTCAGGGCCGCGTGCCGATGACAAGGACGGATCCGCCGCCGGGCATCGGGATGCCGGCGCCGCCGATCCGCCGCTCGATCTCCGAGACGGCGTGCAGGGTCTTGTCGATCCAGGGGGGGAAATGGGTCACGTCGCTCGGCGCATCCTCCCGCGCCTGCAGGACCTTGCGTTGCAGGGCCATCAGCGGCAGCAGCAGGCCGTTCCAGTAGCGGGTGGAGATCCGGGTGAAGCCGGCCGCCTGCAACAGGGCGCGGGCGCTGCCGGCGGTGTAGCGGCGCGCGGTATGCACGCGGGCATCATGCGCGCTGCGCAGCCATTCATAGGCCGGCAGGTTCAGCACCACGGTGCCGCCGGGCCGCAGCACCCGGTGCAGCTCAGACATGCCGCGCGCCGGGTCCACGCCGGCATGGCAGATCACGTCGATGGAGACGGCGGCGCCGAAGCTGGCATCGGCGAAGGGCAGGGCATTGGCGTCGCCCGCGGTGACCGGGCGGCCCGATTTCTGCAGCGCGCGGCGCGCCGCATCGGCCATGTATTCCAGGCCGATCGCCGGCCGGTCCGGCAGCTGCTGCGCCAGGCGCAGCAGGAAGCCGCCCGTGCCGCAGCCGGCATCGAGCACGGGCCCGGCGGCGCCGGGGCGGGTGCGCAGCGCATCGAGGACCCGGGCATGGGCGGCCCGGAACCACCACATGCCGTCCTCGGCCGCGTCCATCAATTCGTATTCAGCGGGTTCCACCACGCTCTTGTGACGCCGCACCGGGGCGACCGCAAGGCGTCCCGGCGGCGGCCGCGGGGCAGCCCTGCCGCATGCGCGCCGCAATGAGGTTGCACCTTAACCGAAGCCCGCCGAGGATGCGGCCGCCGTGAGCCTTCCCGTGACCCCGAAGCCCCGCCCCAAGCAGGCGCTGCCCCTGGCCGAGGCGGCGCCCACGCCGCGCCTGTTCAGCCCCGCGGAGCCGGCGACCCGGGCGCGGCTGCTGCGCGCGCTGGCCCTGCTGCCGGCGCTGGCCTTCTTCCTGATGGTGCTGACGCCGCCGCTGAACCACGACGTCGCCGCCATCCTGAACTTCGCCGAACGCTGGGTGGCGGGCGAGAGCCTGTTCCGCGACCTGATCGACGTGAACCCGCCGCTGATCTTCGTCCTGACCGCCATCCCGGCGCTGATCGACCGGTTCAGCCCGCTCGACATCGTCCAGTCCTGGCTGCTCTGCGTCATCGGCTGCTGCGCGCTGTCCTGGCGGCTGTGCCTGCGGCTGCGCCAGCGGGACCAGGAGGGCCCGGTGGAAGGGGCGGCGCTGGATGCGCTGATCCCGCTGGTGATCGTCGTGGCGGCCTATGATGTGGGGCAGCGGGAACACCTGATGGCGCTTTTCGCGCTGCCCTATGCGCTGCTGGCGGCCCGCCGGGCGCAGGGCATCGCCACGCCGCGCGGCCTGGCCCTGACGGTGACCATCGCCGCCGCCCTGGGCTTCGCGCTGAAGCCGCATTTCCTGGCGATCCCGGCCCTGGTGGAGGCGCTGGTGCTGGTCCATCGCGGTGCCGCCACGGCGCTGCGGGACAGGCTGCCCTGGCTGATGGCGGCGATCTGGGCGCTGTACCTGGCCAGCCTGCCGGTCTTCTTCCCGGACTATCTCGGCTTCGTCGTGCCGCTGGTGATGGATTTCTACCTCTCCAATGGCGGCATCGGCCTGTTCAACGTGATCTTCACGGACAAGCTGGGGGCCGCGCTGCTGGCGCTGCTGGCGGCCCTGTCGTTGCTGGCCTGGCGCGGCGCCGGCATCCCGGCGCGGATGCTGGCGGCGATGGGCATCGGCGGCTTCCTCTCCGCCTGGGTGCAGCACAAGGGCTGGTCCTACCATGTGGTGCCGATGGCCATGGCCACCGCGCTGCTGGCCGGCTGGGTGGTGGCCCGCTGGTTCGACCGCGCCCTGCCCGCCGGCCGCGCGCAGCAGGCCGCGCCGATGCTCGCTTTGGCCCTGGTTGTCGCGGTCGCCGCCGTGCATGTGCGGGGCGAAAGCCCCTGGCGGCAGATCTGGTACGCCAGCCTGGCGGAGGGCCAGCTGACTGCGACCCTGAAGCGGGAGGTGGCGGGCGAGCGCCTGCTGGTGCTCTCGCCCGATGTCTACCCGGTCTATCCGGCCCTGAACTATGCCCGCGCGCGGTCCACCCTGCGCACCATGAACCTCTGGCTGCTGATCGGTGCCTATCCCGATTGCCCCGAGGGCGCGCCGCGCTACCGCGAGCCCTGGGAAATGTCCCGCCCCGAATTCTTGGTGTACCGCACCGTTGCCGAGGATTTCGCTCGGGCGCCCCCCGGTGCGGTGCTGGTGGCGAAGAATTCGGGCATTCCGCGCTGCGGGGCGGAGGATTTCGACCCCATCGCCTATTTCTCCCGCCACCCCGCCTTCGCCGAGACCTGGCGGCACTACACGCGGGTGGTGCACATGAACAACTACCTTCTCTACCTGCGTGAGGATTGATGTCGTACCAGGATTTCATCGGCCGGACGGAAACGCGCGAGGACCGGCTGGACCCCCGCCTATTGCGGGGCATGGCCGCGACCTTGGGCCGGCCGGTGCCGGAGGTGCTGCCGCCGCTCTGGCACTGGATGTTCTTCCAGGACTGGGTGATGCCGGAGGGGATCGGCCCGGACGGCCACCCGAAGCGCGGCGGCTTCCTGCCGCCGGTGCACGACCTGCCGCGCCGCATGTGGGCGGGCGGGCGGCTGCGCTTCCACCCCGTGCCGCTGCATGCGGATGACGTGGTGACCCGCACCAGCACCATCCTGAAGGTCGAGGAGAAATCGGGCGGCTCCGGCCGGCTGGTCTTCGTCACAGTCGGCCATCTGCTGCACGGCCCCGCCGGCCTGGCGCTGGAGGAGGAGCAGGACATCGTCTATCGCGGTGCCGAGGGCGCCGCGGTGAAGCCCGGCGCGGCCGCGCCCGATTGGCCCGGTGCCGCCACCGCCACCGTGCTGCCGGACCCGGTGATGCTGTTCCGCTACTCCGCGCTGACCGGGAATGGCCACCGCATCCACTACGACCACCCCTATGTGACCGGGGAGGAAGGCTATCCCGGCCTGGTGGTGCACGGGCCGCTGCAGGCGACGCTGATGGCGCAGCACGCGCTGGACCATGCGCCCGGCCAACGCCTGCACAGCTTCGCCTTCCGCGGCCGCCGCCCGGCCTTCGATGGGCGGGCGCTGACCATCCTGGGCAAGGTCGAGGGCGAGGAGGTGAAGCTGGAGACGCGGGACGAAACCGGCGCCACCTGCATGCAGGCCGAAGCGGTACTGGCCCCGGCTATTGGCTGACCGACAAACCGGCACGGCGGCGTCGCGCCCGCGGCTGCCGCTGACCCAGAATACGCTGCGCGGCATCGCCATCATCGTCGCCGGCTATACCGTGATCTCCGCCGCCGATGCGGCGGTGAAATGGGCGCTGCCGGAAGTGGGCGTGGCGGTGGCCATGATCTGGCGCGGCGTCTTCGGCATGCTGGCCATCGCCCTGCTGTCGCGCGGGCGCGGCCTGGCGCCGGTGCGCAAGCCGCTGCTGGCGCTGCGGTCCTGCCTGCATTGCGTGGTGACGGTGGCCTTCTATCTCGCCTGGTTCAACGCCTTCCCGCTCGGCGCCTCCTATGCCGTGAATGCGGCGGCGCCGCTCATCATGACGCTGCTGGCGATTCCCCTGCTGGGGGAGAAGGTGGGCTGGCGGCGCTGGACCAGCACCTGCCTGGGCTTCGCGGGCGTGATGATCATCCTCCAGCCCGGCGGCGAGCTGTGGCGGTGGGAGGCGGCGATGCTGCTGGCGGGTGCCGCGACGCTCGGCCTGACGCGGATCTGGACGCGCGTGCTGGCCGCCACCGATACGCCGCAGGCCATCGCCTTCTGGCTGCTGGCGGCGCATGTGCCGATCGGCTTCCTGCTGCTGCCGGTCTTCCCGCCGCTCGGCCCGCTGGTGCCGCGCTGGGACATCGTGCTGTGCCTGGGTTTCCTCGGCATGGCGAATGGCTGCGCGCATCTGCTGTTCTCCCGCGCCTTCGCCATCGCGCCGGTCTCCGCACTCGCGCCCTATGAATACACCACGCTGCTCTGGGGCGGGGTGCTGGGCTTCCTGATCTGGTCGGAAGTGCCGGCCTGGAACACGCTGGCGGGCGCCGTCGTCGTCATCGCCGCGGGCCTCTACAACCTGCATCGGGAGCAGGTGCGCCGGCGCGAAGACCGTGCCGCGGGGGCGCGCTGATGGCGCTCCGTCATGACCCCAAGCGCGGCGTGATCTTCATGCTGCTGGCCTGCGCCCTGTTCGCGGGGATGAGCGTGCTGGTGAAGGACCTGGCCGGCCGCGTGCATTTCCTGGAGCAGATGTTCTTCCGCAGCGCCTTCGCCCTGCCGGTGGTGGTGCTGATCGTGGTGCGCCGCATCGGCCTGCGCGGCGACCTGGCGGGCGCGCTGCGCACGCGGCGCTTTCCCGGCCATGTGCTGCGCGCGATGACGGGCACGGCGGCGCAGGCCTGTTCCTTCTTCGCGCTGGCGCATCTGCCGCTGGCCGAGCACACGGCGCTGACCAATACCACGCCGCTTTTCGTCACCCTGCTGTCCATCCCGCTGCTGGGCGAGAAGGTGGGCATCCATCGTGCCAGCGCGGTGCTGGCCGGCTTCCTCGGCATTGTCGTGATCGCGCTGGGGCAGGGGGCCTTCACCGGGGATTTCGGCGGCGCGGCGCGCTGGGGCATCATCGCGGCGCTGGCGCATGGGATGTTCTCCGCCGGCACCACCATGCTGGTGCGGACGCTGTCGGCCACCGAATCCTCCGGCACCATCGTGCTGTGGCAGTCGCTGCTGATGACCTTCTTCAGCCTGTTCTGGCTGCCCTTCGTCTGGGTGACGCCGAGCGCCATGGACCTGCTGATGCTGGTCGCCATCGGGCTGATCGGCGGCGCGGCGCAGACCCTGCTGACGGAGGCCTGGGCCAGCGCGCAGGTGTCCTTCCTGGCGCCCTATTCCTATTCGGCGCTGCTCTGGGCCGTGCTCTTCGGCTGGATCGTCTTCGGCGATGTGCCGGGCCTCTCGACGCTCGCCGGCGCCTTGGCCATCGTGCTGGCCAGCCTCTACATCATGCACCGCGAGATCGTCGTGCGAGGACGGAAACGATGAGCATCCCCTTCCTGCGCGAGGATCCGCTGCCGCCCGGCCTGGCGGCGGAGGTGGCGCCCGGTGTGCGCCGCCTGCTCTGCGACAATCCCGGCCCCTTCACCTGGCGCGGCACCAATACCTACCTCATCGGCCGCGGGCGCGTGGCGGTGCTGGATCCGGGGCCGGCGGATGCGGCGCAGCTCGCGGCCATCCTGCGCGCGACGCAGGGCGAGACCATCACGCATATCCTGGTCAGCCATACGCATCGGGACCATTCGCCGGGGGTCGCGGCCCTGCAGGCGGCCACGGGAGCCCGCAGCTACGGTTTCGGGCCCCACCTGACGCCGCCCGAACAGGGCGGGGAGGGCGGCGACCACGATTTCCGGCCCGATGTCACGCTGGCCGATGGCGAGGTGGTTGAGGGCGACGAATTACGGCTGACCGCCATCCACACGCCCGGCCATTGCGCCAACCACCTGTGCTTCGCGGGCGAGGATGGCGTGGTGTTTTCCGCCGACCATGTGATGAGCTGGTCCACCACGGTGGTCAGCCCGCCGGATGGCGACATGGCGGCCTATATGGCGTCGCTGGCGAAACTGGCGGCGCGGGAGGCGGGCCTCTACCTGCCCGGCCACGGCCCGCCCCTGCCGAACCCGGCGCCCTTCGTCGCGGCGCTGGCGGCGCATCGGCTGGAGCGGGAGGCGAAGGTGTTTCACGCCCTGCGCCATGCCGGCCGCGCCACGGCGCTGGAGCTGGTGCCGCCCGTCTATGGCCCGGTGCTGGATGTGAAGCTGGTGCCGGCGGCGGCGCGCAGCCTGCTGGCGCATCTCTTGAAACTCGTGGCCGAAGGGCAGGCCGCGCAGGATGGCCAGCACTTCGAACCGCGTTGACGGCTACAGCACCGTCACCGTCTGGATCGCGCCGGAGGCGGCATAGAGGATGCTGTAGCTGGTCCAGTCATGCTGGTTCAGCAGGTCGTAGTCGGTGACACGCATCCGGCCATCGGCCAGGCGTTCCACCGCATAGTCCAGCCGGCCCTGGCTGTCATAGTCCTGGTCGAGGCTGCTGCCATCCGTGCCGATGGTGCGCCGGTAGTCCAGCACGCCATTGGCGGCGTTGTAGTCCTCGCTGACGGTGCCGCCATTGGCCTGCTGGATGAAGACATAGTCGCGCTGGCCGGTGGCGACGTCGTAGTCGATGGACTCGCGGGTGCCATCCAGGCCGAGCGTGGAGACGAAGTCCGTGCGCCCGCTGGCGGGATCATAGACGATGCTCTGCTGGCGGAAGTCGAAGACATCCTCGATGGGCGGGCCGATCGGCGGGGTGAGGTTGGTCTGGTCGACGGAGAGGGTACGGCCCTGCGCATCCTTCACCGTATAGGTCTCGCTGCCCCGGGCAGTAACGTCGAGGTCGAGGTTGAAGTACTCGATGTCGAGCCGGACGCTGCGGCCATCATCCATCGCCGCGTCGACGCGCCGCAGCAGCGGACTATCAACCGTGCCAATGTCGATGATGGCGTTCTCGACCGCATAGCTGGCCCAGGAATGCTGGCCGGAAAGATCGTAATCCGTGGCGCGGATGCCGCCATCGGCCGAGCGTTCCACCAGGTAGTCCAGCTGCCCCTGCGCATCGTTGATCTCTTCGCGCGTGCTGCCATCCGGGGCGGTCACACGGCGACTCGTCACGATGCCCGTGCCAGCCTCTCCCGCACCGCCCTGCCCACCGCCGGGCGGCTGCTAGTCCTTCAGATAGTAGAGGAATTCCCGCTGGCCGCTGGCCGGGTCGTATTCGATGAATTCGACCCGGCCATCATGGTGGAGGATGCTGACGGAGACGATGTTTCCCGTCTCCACATCATACCGGACTGTCTGCTCGCGGAAGGCGAAGAGGTTCTCGAAAGGCGTGCCGTCAAAGGGTGCGCTCGTATTGATCCGCTCGACCGACTCAACGCGACCCTGCGCGTCATACACCGTTTCCTGTTCGCTGTTCGAGACCGATTGCCGGAATCCGATGTAGTCAAACTCCTGCAGGATGCGGCCGCCGTCATCCATCGTGATGTCGAAGGAGGAGGGCAGGGCGACGTCCGCGACGGAATTTTCGCGATAGATCAAATTGGTGGTGCGAAAGATCGCCCAGTCATGCTCGTCCCAGAGATCGTAATCGATCGACGAGAGGATCAGCGTCTGGCCATCGTGAACCTCGGTCACCGACTCGAAGTCGATCTCCCCGGTATCCGGGTCACGGATGATGATCGTCTCAGCCATCGGGACGCTCCTGGATGCAGGGCGGTCAAGTCGATGGCCCAATCTTGCGCAATAATTGCGAAGGTGTAAACGATCAGCCGTCGCTCATCCGGTTGTCCTGCCCGCGGAAGACGATCCGCGGCCGCGCCGCCCGCTGATCCGCCGGCACGTCCAGCCATTCGGCGAATTCGGTCAGGATCTTGGCCGTGATATCCGCCAGCTTCGCGGCCCGCGCCTGGCTCAGCGGATACCAGCCCAGCCCCTCCAGCTCGCCGGACCCGCCGATCTCGCCGCGCACGGCCCCTGCCGGCGCGATCAGGAAGCGGGCGTTGAAGCGCATGCTACGCGTGGTCGGCGTGACGGCGCGGCAGAGGTAGTCGAGAGGGGCGAGATCGGCGAGCAGCCGCGTGCCACGCAGCTC
Source organism: Falsiroseomonas sp. (assembly GCF_051860665.1). Classification (GTDB taxonomy): domain Bacteria; phylum Pseudomonadota; class Alphaproteobacteria; order Acetobacterales; family Acetobacteraceae; genus Falsiroseomonas. The sequence goes on along the minus strand of NZ_JBHYDM010000011.1, from coordinate 136,337 downwards.
GCCCAGCAGCAGCCCGGTCTCCTCGTAGAGCTCGCGCACGGCGGCCACGCCCAGCGCACGCGCCAGCGACGGCTTCGCCCGATGTGCCAACAGCGCAAAAGTCTCGGGCTTCATCTCCGAAAGTGCCTTCACGCCATGGTCGCCGCGATCCACCCGGCCGCCCGGGAAGACCAGGATGCTGGGCATGAACTTGTGCTTGGCGTGGCGCATGCCCATCAGGATCTCGGGCTCGCCGCGCCCCTGCCGCCAGACGATGAGGCTCGCCGCATGGCGCGGCACCACGGTGCGCTTGCGCGGCGCGGAAACCAGGTCCCCGGTGCCGCCGGGATTGTCGGCCGTTGCGTCAGCCAAGGTTGATTCCCCTCGTCGCCAGCCATGCGCGGAAATTCGCGCGTTCGGGCACGGACAATTGCCGCGCCGCATTCTCGGACCAGCTGCAGCCTTCCGGCTTCGGGCCATGCACCTCCGGATAGCGCGGCTTGCCGGGCGGGCGGAGCGCATCGTAGCCAGGCAGGGCGGAGGCCAGGTTCTGGTCGTCATAGACCTCGCGATGCACCACCACGGAAGGCGGCAGGCGCGGGGAGGTTGCGTTGCGCGCGGCGGGAAAACCCAGCGTCAGGCCCGCCAGCGGGAACACGCCCTCCGGCAGGCCGAACAGCTTCTGCACCAGCGCCAGGTTGTTGCGGACATAGGAAATCGGGCAGGTGCCGAGTCCCGCCGCCTCCGCCGCCATCACGCAGAAGCCCAGCGCCAAAGCCGCATCCGCGCTGGCATTCAGAAAAGTGTCGATGCTGTCATTGGCATGCGCGCGGCCGTGTTCCGCGCAGACCTGGCGGCCGCGCCGGATATCGCCGCAGAACAGCAGCAGCACCGGCGCCTGCTTGATCCAGGGCATGGTGCCGATCGCATCCGCCACCTGCGCAATCTTGGCCGCATCGCGCGTGACCAGGATGGAATACTGCTGCAGGTCGGATTTCGCGGGCGCCGACTGCGCGCCGGCCAGCACCAGGTCCAGCAGCGCATCCGGCACCGCATCCGGCCGATAGCTACGCGTCACCCGTCGGTCCAGCAGCAGCGCGAGGCCGGCGGGAATTTCGGCGGGCGGGGCGAAGGGCAGGGCGCCGTAGCGGGCGCGGATCAGGGCTTCGGCATCCATGATCCGCAGCCTGCCATGACAGCTACCGCAGCACCACCCAGGCATCCGCCACGGTCACACCCTCGCCGGGCCGGCCTACCATCAGCGGGTTGATCTCCGCCTCCGCCACCTGCTGCACCGCGGCGAGGCGGGAGGCGGCGACCACGGCCTGGGCCAGCGCCTCCAGGTCGCCCTTCGGCAGGTTGCGCCAGCCGGAGAGCGGCTTCAGCGCCCGCACCTCCGCGATCATCTCCTGCGCCGTTTCCAGATCCACCGGCGCCAGCCGCAGGGCGATGTCGCGATGCAGTTCCGACAGCACGCCACCGGCGCCGAGCAGCACCACCGGCCCCACCTCCGGGTCCCGCCGGAAGCCGAGGATGACCTCCGCCAGGCCCTTGCGCATGGTCTGCACCAGCAGCCCGGTGATGCGCGCTTGCGGCGCCGCGGCGGCGACGCGGGCCCGCATCACGGCAGCCGCCTCGCGCAGCGCATCGGCATCGCCGATGTTCAGCATGACGCCGCCGACCTCCGTCTTATGCGCGATATCCGGCGAGAGGATCTTGAGCGCCACCGGATAACCCATGGCGGCGGGCGGCGCGTCCTGCATGACGGCGAAGGGGGAGGCCAGGCCGAGCTCCGCGAAGACGCGGCGCGCATCCGCCTCATCCGGCTGCGCGGGCAGCGCGATGGCGGGTGCGGCGACCGCGGGGGCTGGGCGCGGCGCCTGCCAGGCGCAATAGGCGCTGATGCAATCCGCGGCACTTTCGGCGGTGCGGAAGGCGGCGATGCCGGCCTCCGCCAGCAGGCGGAGCGAGGCTTCGGCCTGCGGCGCGAGGAAGGCGGCCACCGGCTTGCCCGGAACCTTGGTGCCCTCGACGATGCCGGCCACCGCATCCTTCGGGCGGAACTGGGCGGAGCTGCCGATGACGGCGAGCACGAGGTCCGTATCCTCCGCCGTGCGCAGCGCATCGAGCGCCGCCATGACGCGATCCGGCCGCGCGCCGGCCAGCGTCAGGTCCAACAGCCGCGCATGGCTGTTGAACTTCGCCGATTCCAGCTTCGCCGCGGCCTTTGCATCGGGCTTGCGCGCCTCGATGCCCAGCACGCCGAGCGCATCCACGGCCAGCGCGCCGCCGCCGCCCGTCGTCGTCATGACGCTGACCGCGCGATGGCTATGCGAGGGAGCACGACGCCCGGCGACCAGCAGCGGCAGTTCCAGCAGCGATTCCAGCATGGAAACGCGGAGAATGCCGTGGGCGCGGAAGAAGGCATCCGCTGCCGCATCGCTGCCGGCGAGCGCCCCGGTATGGCTTGTGGCGAGCTCCGCGCCAAAGGGGCTGCGGCCGAGCTTCAGCGCGACGATCGGCTTGCCCAGCACCTGCGCCTTGGCGGCGGCGGCGGCCATCTGCTCCGGCGCGCGGATCGATTCGAGAAACAGCGCGACGACATCGACATCGGGGTCGTCCAGCAGCAGGGAGGCGATCTCGCCGGCTGTCAGATCCGCCTCGTTGCCCGTGCCGATCAGGTGGGAGAAGCCCAGCCCCCGCGCCGCGCCGCGCGAGAGAAGCGCGCCCATCATGGAGCCGGATTGGGAGACCAGCGCGACGCGGCCCGCCGGCAGTTCCTCCGCCTCCAGCGCCGCATTGGTGGTCAGCGCGGTGCGCGCGTTCAGGTTGACGATGCCCATGGAATTCGGGCCGAGCAGCCGCATGCCGCCCGCCTGCGCCGCGGCCAGCACGCGCGCCTGCAGGGCCGCGCCCTGCGGTCCCGATTCCGCAAAGCCATCGGCCAGCACACAGGCCACGGGAATACCCCGGGCGGCGCAGGCCACGACCTGCGCTTCGACATTTTCGGTGCCGAGCAAGATATAGGCGAAATCGATCTCGCCGGGGATGTCGGCGAGGGAGGCATAGGCGCGCTCACCCAGCACCGTCTCCGCCCGCGGATTCACGGGGAAGAGCCCCCCCGCAAAACCGTGGCGGCGCAGATAGCGCTGCGGCCGCGCCGTCAGCCGCTGTTCGTCGGCCGATGCACCGATCAGCGCGACGCGGCGCGGATTGAGAAGCGCCTGCGCCAGAGTGGTCACTTCGGCGGCCTTTGCGAAAAGCTGCGCCCGAAAACGCCCTCGGCGATGCGGTTCTTCATCATCTCCAGGCTGCCGCCGGCGATCATCCAGCCGCGCGTCTTGCGCACGCAGTATTCGATCAGCAGGTCCTGGCTATAGCCCGTGCCGCCCATGACCTGCATGGATTCGTTGGCGCACATCCAGCCCGCCTGGTTGCAGGCATATTTTGCGAGTGCGACATCCTGCGGATCGGGCAGCCCGCCCTTGGCGCGGACCGCGGCGCGGTAGAGCAGCAGCTGCGCGCTATCCAGCGCCACCCGCATTTCTGCAAACTTCCATTGCAGCCCTTGGAATTCCATCAGGGCGCGCCCGAACTGCTTGCGCTGTTCGGCATGCGCCTTGGCCTGCCGGAAGCAGTATTCGCCGAGCGCCAGCGCGCGCGTGGTATTGCCGGCACGCTCGACGTTGAAGCCCGAGATCTGCTTGCGGAAGCCGCCTTCGCCCAGCAGCAGGTTCTCATCCGGCACGAAGACATTGTCGAAATACAGCGCGCACCAGGTCTCGCCATTCATGTAGCGGCTGGGCTGGCCGAGCCGGAAACCTTCCATGCCGCGTTCCAGCAGGACGGAGCCGATGCCGTTCACGCCCGGGGCGAAGCGGCAATAGATGACGAAGACGCCGGCATCCTCGGTGTTGGAGGTGAAGACCTTGCCGCCGTTCAGCCGGTAGCCGCCCTCGACCTTCGTCGCGGTGGTCTTCAGGTCGGTCAGCGCCGATCCCGCATCCGGCTCCGTCATGCCGACCGCCGCGATGGTCTCGCCGCGCAGCAGCGGCTCGAAATACCGCTTCTTCTGGTCCGGCGTGGCGTATTCCGCGAAGGTGCGGAACGCCCCGAAGTTGCCGGCCTGCAGCACGTCGGCGCTGCGCGGGCAGACATAGGCGATCTGCTCCATGGCCAGGATCGCATCGAACAGCGTGCCGCCCTGGCCGCCGTCTTCTTCCGGCACCATGATGCCGAAGAGCCCGTTCTCGGCCATCAGCTTCGCGACATCCCAGGGGAAGCGCTCGTCATGCGCGCGCGCCAGCGCGTCCTTGGCCAGGTGCTGTTCGGCGAAGCGGCGGACGGAATCCTGGAACGCGACCTGTTCCTCGGTGAGCGAAAAATCCATCAGACGGGGTCCCAGGAAAACACGTCGCCGGAGCGATCGAGCGGCAGGAAATGGCTGCGAAGGGCGGGCAGGGCGGTCTCGGCGATCGACTCGGGCGTCCAGCCACCGGCGCTGTGGGTGCTGCGGATCGGCCGCGGCTGGCTGAACAGGAACAGCTCATTATGGCGCGCGGCAAAGATCTGGCCGGTCACATCCTTCGCGGCGTCGCTGGCCAGGAAGACCGCCAGCGGCGCGTTCTTGTCCGGCGTCATCTGCTGCAGGCGGGCGACGCGCGCCTTCTCCGCCTCGGTGGAGGAGGGGATGGAGCTGGTCATGCGCGACCAGGCGAAGGGCGCGATGCAGTTGGACCGCACGCCGAAACGCTGCATGTCCAGCGCGATCGACTTCGATAGCGCCGCGACACCCAGCTTGGCCGCGGAGTAGTTCGCCTGCCCGAAATTGCCGATGAGGCCGGAGGTCGAGGTCATGTGCACATAGGCGCCGCTGCCCTGCTTGCGGAAATGCTCGGCGGCGGCGCGGCTGACGAAGAAGCTGCCGTTCAGATGCACATTGATGACCGCCAGCCATTCCTCGGGCGACATCTTGTGGAAGATCTGGTCCCGCAGGATGCCGGCATTGTTCACCACGATGTCGATGCGCCCGAAGGCGTCCAGCGCCTGGGCCACGATCCGCTGCGCGCTGCCCCATTCGGAGACGCTGTCGGTATTGGCCACCGCCTGGCCGCCGCGCTGGTGGATGATGGCCACCGTCTGCTCGCCGGGGGTGGCGGAGGTCGGACCCTCGCCGGTCAGGCTGGCGCCGATATCGTTCACCACCACGGAAGCGCCGGCCAGCGCCATGGCGAGGGCGATCTCCCGCCCGATCCCGCCGCCCGCCCCGGTGACGACCGCCACCTTGCCTTCGAGCATCATTCGTTGCCTCCTATCCGTGCAGCCCGCTTCTATTCCCGGGCAGAAGGGGTGTGAAGCCGGCTTGCCGCATCACGGGGGTGCCCTAAACTCAAGCCTGGATACAAGTGGGGGACATGGTGGGCTTCGTGGAGCTGGATGGGGTCGGCATGACCTTCCGAGGGCGCACCGGCGCCTATGAGGCCGTGCGGGATTTCAACCTGCAGTTGGCCGAAGGCGAGTTCTTCTGCCTTCTGGGCACCTCCGGCTGCGGCAAGACCACGGTGATGAACATGCTGGCCGGCTTCGATACGCCGACCAGCGGCCAGATCCGGCTGGAGGGCAAGCCGGTGCGCGGCCCCGGCGCGGATCGCGGCGTGGTCTTCCAGGGGCATGACAGCCTCTATGACTGGCTGACGGCGCGGGACAATATCGCCTTCGGCCTGCGCCTGCGCGGCATGGGCCGTAGCGAGCGGCGTGCCGTGGCGGACCGCTTCCTCAATATGGTCGGGCTGACCGGGCAGGGCGAAAAGCACCCCTCCGAGCTTTCGGGCGGCATGAAGCAGCGCATCCAGATCGCGCGCGCCCTGGCGAACGATCCGCGCATGCTGCTGATGGACGAGCCCTTCGGCGCGCTGGATGCGATGACGCGCGCGGTGCTGCAGGGCGAACTCTCGCGCATCTGGTCGGAGAACCGGAAGACCGTGCTGTTCATCACGCATGACATCGAGGAGGCCTGCGCGCTGGCCACCCGCGTCGGCGTGATGAAGCGCGGCCCGGGCGGCACGCTGAAGGCCGTGGTGCCGATCGACCTGCCCTTCCCGCGCGAACGCACCTCCGATGCCTTCATGGCCAGCTTCCGCCAGGTGCATGAGCTGATCCATGCGGAGATCCATCCCCATGCATAGCCGCACCGCCACCTTCGCCGGCTATGTGCTGGGCTTCGCGCTGCTGTTTGCCATCTGGCACCTGGCCTCGGTCTTCATCGTGCGCTCGGTGCTGTTTCCCTCGCCCTTCCCGGTCTTCGAGCGGGGCTGGGTGCTGATCGCGGATGGCCTGTTGCAGGAATCCGTCTGGGCCTCGATGCGCCGCATCATCCAGGGGTTTCTCCTGGGCTCCGCCATCGGCATCCCGATCGGCCTGGCCATCGGCAGTTTCCGGCCGGTGCGGCTGCTGCTGGAACCCTGGACGGAATTCTTTCGCTTCATTCCGGCGGTCGCCATGATCACGGTCGCGGTGATCTGGTTCGGCATCGGCGAGGAGAGCAAGATCTTCCTGATTGCCTATACCACCGTCTTCGTGGTGGTGATCGCGACGGCGGCCGGTGTCGGCGCGGTGGGGCGGGACAAGATCCGCGCGGCGCAATGCCTGGGCGCCAACAAGTTCCAGGTCTTCGCGCTCGTCGCCCTGCCGGCGACGGTGCCCTATATCCTCACCGGCATGCGGCTGGCGATGGCGAATGCCTTCGTCACCATCGTGGCGGCGGAGCTGGTGGCCAGCAATGACGGCCTCGGCAAGATGCTGTGGGATGCCCGCCTGTTCATGCAGGTGGAGGATATCTTCGTGGCGCTGATTTCGCTCGGCCTGCTGGGCTTCGCGACGGACCGCGTCTTCCGCCTTCTGATCCGTGCCTTCGCGGGACGCTTCAACCCGACCATGTGACAAACAGGGAGAACAAGAACATGCTTCGCCGTACCCTTCTCGCCGCCGGTGGTGCCGCGCTCGCGGCCCCTGCCTTTGCCCAGAACGCGCCGATCCGGATGACCATCGCCACTGGCGTGGATCCCTCCTTCGCGCCCTATTACGTCGCCCGCGAAGGCGGCTTCTTCCAGCGCAACGGGCTGGACGTGACGGTCAATACCGGCCCCTCCGGCTCCGCCATGATCGCCTTCCTGATCGGCAACCAGATCAATTCGGCCTATGGCGCCGAGCAGGCCGGCGTCTCCGCGCATCTGGTGGACCCGAATGTGGTGGCCGTCGCCGAAGGCACGGCGCTGCTGCGCTGGATCAGCGTGCTCGGCCGCAATGTGGAGAATATGGAGGCGCTGAAGGGCAAGCGCGTCGGCGTTGCCCGCGGCACCGGCAGCGAGACCTTCTGGCTGTCCGTCGTCGCCAAGCTCAATCTCAACCCGGCCGACTATACCATCGTTAATGTCGAGGCGCCGGAGATGGTGGCGGCGCTGGAGCGCGGCAATATCGACGCCTTCGCGGTCTGGGAGCCCTGGCCGACGCGTGCCATGCGCGCCATCCCGAACACGAAGATCCTCGTCTCCAACGAGCAGATCCAGATCGTCCGCAACTTCGTCTACATGAACAAGGGCTGGGCGCAGTCCAATATGGAGGCGACGACGCGGATGATGCGCGCGCTGATCCAGGCGCAGGAATTCATCGCGGCGAACCCGACCGAGGCCGCCGCCCAGGTGGCCCGCTTCCTGCGCCAGGACCGCGCCTTCGTGGCGGAGCTGATGACCAAGGTCGAGTACAAGATGAACCTGACGCCCGACAGCGTCGGCAATATCCAGCTCGCCATCGACCAGCTGCGCGGCATGAACCGGCTGAGCAAGGAGGTCACGCCGGCCGAGGTGATCTGGAAGGATCCGCTGGCCGCCGCGGCGGCCGGGCGCGTGATGATCTGAGGTGATTCAGCGCGGCTGCGTCACCCGGCGCAGCACGCGCGAAAGCTCCTCCGCCGCATAGGGCTTCTGGATCAGCTCGAAGCCATGCCGCCCCTCGGCGGCCAGGATATGGCTGTAGCCTGAGGTGAGCACCACCGGCAGCTTCGGGTCGCGGCGGCGGATCTCCAGCCCCAGCTCGATGCCGCTGACCCCGGGCATCACCACGTCGGAGAAGACCGCATCGAAGCGGTCCTCCGCCAGCAGCTGCAGTGCCTCCTCCGCATTTGCGGCCCAGCGCGTTTCGTAGCCCAGGTCCTGCAGCAGCTGGGTGGAGAAGGCGCCGACCTCCGCATTGTCCTCCACCACCAGCACGCGGCAGCCGCGCCCATCGGCGATCGGCCCGCCCGCCACATCGGCCAGGGTCGCCTGCGCCCGCTCCTCCACCCGCGGCAGGTACAGGGTGAAGGTCGTGCCCTGGCCCGGCGTGCTTTCCACCGCCACGTCGCCGCCGGACTGCTTGGCGAAGCCATAGACCTGCGACAGGCCCAGGCCCGTGCCGTGGCCCACCGGCTTGGTGGTGAAGAAGGGCTCGAAGATCTGCGTCAGGCTTTCGGGCGAGATGCCGACGCCCGTATCGCTGATGGCGATCGCGACAAAGGCGCCGAGGCTGCCCAGATGCCCGCGGATGGAGGGCATGGCCGCCAGCGGCCGCAGCCGCAGCACCAGCGTGCCTTCGCCATTCATCGCGTCGCGGGCATTGACCATCATGTTCACCAGCGCCGTCTCGAACTGGCTGGCATCCGCCTCCACGAAACAGGGATCGGGCGCGAGGTCCGTGAGGATGCGCACCCGCGCGCCCACCACCGTGCGCATCATCTCGGCGATGGTGCGGATCCGCTCGGCCGGGTCGAAGACCTCGGGCTTCAGCGCCTGGCGGCGCGCGAAGGCGAGCAGCTGGCCGGTCAGCCGCGCGGCGCGGTCCACCGTCTCCGCGATGGCGGCGATGTACCGGCTGCGGCGTTCCTCCGACAGGTTCGGCCGGCGCAGCAGGTCGACCGAGGAACGGATGATGGTCAGCAGGTTGTTGAAGTCATGCGCCACGCCGCCGGTCAGCTGGCCCACCACTTCCAGCTTCTGCGCCTGGCGCAGCTGGGCCTCGGCCTGTTGCAGCGCGTCCCGCTGCGCCTTCTCCGCGGTGATGTCGCGGCCATAGGCATAGACCAGATCGGATTCATGCGAGGTGTTCCAGGAAATCCAGCGCGGCTGGCCGTCCCGGTGCCGGTAGCGGTTCTCGAAGCCGGTCAGGTCCTGGCGGGCGGAGGCCTGGTGCAGCGCGCGCCGGGTGGGCTCCTCATCCTCCGGCCAGATGAAATCGCGATAGTGGCGACCGACCACCTCCTCCGGCGCATGGCCGAGAATGCGCAGCCAGGCGGGATTGACGGCGCGGAACACGCCATCGGCGCCGATGATGGCGAGCAGGTCGCGCGAATTGCGCCAGGCGCGGTCGCGTTCCGCGGTGCGCTCGGCCACCTGGGCCTCCAGCGTCGCATTCAGGTCGCGCAGCGCGGCCTCGGCCCGCTTGGTGCCGGAAACGTCCTGCACCAGGGAATAGAGGCCGATGACGCGGCCTTCCGAATCGCGCCGCGGCACGTATTCCACCTGGATGGTGCGATGCCGGCCCTCCGCATAGGGCATGAACTGCTCGAAGGAGACGCGCTGCCCTGCGAAGGCCTGCTCCACATAGCCCTGCACTCGCGCATAGGCGGCCTCACCCACCACATCGCGCACCAGGCGGCCCTGGATCTCGGCCCTTCGGGCGGGGAACCAGCTTTCGTAGAGCTGGTTCACGAAGACATAGCGCGGGCCTTCCTCCGTTCGTTCCAGATAGGCGACAAGCACCGGCAGTGAATCGACGAGGGGGCGCAACTCCTCGCTGATATCGGCAAAGCTGGTGGCGGGTGGGTCGGAAGGGGCCGGCATGGCCCCGCCGTTCCATGCCGCCAGGCGCCTGTCAAACCAAATGCGCCTGTGCGGAGGCGCCGGCCGCAAACATCGGCGCCGCATCGCGTTACCCGCTGCAGGTGAGGGGGATGCAGCATGCAGCGATGGCCAGACCGGCTCTGGGTGGTCCGCCACGGGGAAAGCAGCGGCAATGTCGCGCGCGATGCCGCGCAGCTGGCCGGCCATACGCATATCGATATCGGCTTCCGCGACGTGGATGTGCCGCTGAGCCCGCTGGGGGAGGACCAGTCCCGCGCGTTGGGCCATTGGTTCGCAGGGCTGCCGGAGGCGGAGCGCCCTGATGTGGTCCTGACCTCCCCCTATCGCCGCGCCTGCCAGACCGCGACGCTGATCCGCGAGGCCGGGCGGCTCGCCCTCGCGCCCGAGGCCTTCCTGCAGGATGAGCGGCTGCGCGAGAAGGAATTCGGCATCCTGGACCGGCTGACCCGCCAGGGCATCGCGCGGCACCATCCGGAGCAGGCGGAAATGCGCCGGCTGATGGGCAAGTTCTACCACCGCGCGCCGGGCGGGGAGAGCTGGTGCGACGTGATCCTGCGCCTGCGCAGCGCGCTGGATACCATCGCGCTGCATCATGGCGGGGCGCGGGTGCTGGTGGTGGCGCACCAGGTCGTCGTGCTCTGCCTGCGCTACCTGCTGGAGAACCTGTCGGAGGCCGAGATCCTGGCGATCGACCGGCAGGCCGACGTGGCCAATTGCGGGGTGACTGAATATGCCTTCGATGCCGCCCAGGGCCGGCAGGGGGCGCTGGTGCTGCGGCGCTACAACTTCGTGGCGCCGCTGCAGCGCGAGGGCACGCCGGTGACGGCCGAGCCCGATGCGCCGGTCGGCGCCCGGTGAGCGCGCTGAAGGATCGCACCACGGCGGTGACGGCGGATCTGCTGCGCGGCATGCCGCTGCCGCGCCATGCCGATGGCGAGGACAAGGACCAGCGCGGCCGCGTGCTGGTGGTGGGCGGCAGCCTGGAGGTGCCGGGCGGCGCGCTGCTGGCCGGCCTCGCGGCGCTGCGCGCCGGCGCCGGCAAGCTGCAGATCGCCACCAGCCGCAGCGTGGCGCCTGCGCTGGCCGTGGCGATTCCGGAAGCCCGCGTGCTGGGGCTGCGGGAAACGCCGGACGGCGCCATCGCGGCGGAAGCCGCCGCCCAGCTCGCCGCGCGCTGCGGCGCCTGCGACGCCATGGTGATCGGCCCCGGCATGATGGACCCCGAAGCCGCTTCAGGCCTGGTGCAGGGCGTGCTGGAGGGGAGCGCGGCCAGCGCCTTCGTGCTGGATGCCGCCGCCTTGCACGCGCTGGATGCCTGCACGCCGCTCGGCCGCCATGCCGGCCGCGTGGTGCTGACGCCGCATGCGGGGGAGATGGCGCGGCTGCTGGGCGTGGCGCGGGAGGCGGTGCAGGCGGATCCGCTGGAGGCTGCGCGGCAGGCGGCGCGCCGGCTCCAGGTGGTGGTCGCGATGAAGGGCGGCAGCACCCATGTGGTGACGCCGCAGGGGCATGCCTGGCGCTGCGACCTCGGCCAGGTGGGCCTGGCGACCTCCGGCTCCGGCGATACGCTGGCGGGCCTCATCGGCGGCCTGCTGGCGCGCGGCGCACCGCCGCTGGCGGCGACGCTCTGGGGCGTCTTCCTGCATGCGGAGGCGGGCGCCGCCCTGGCCAGCCGCCGCGGCCGCATCGGTTTCCTGGCGCGGGAGTTGCTGGCGGAGATCCCGCCGATCATGCAGCGGATGGAGGTGGGGTAGGGGGCGCTTCCTCCGCCCCCAGCATCGGCGTGGTGCGGCGGGCGTCCAGCGCCCGCGCCAGATGCTCGGCGAAGGCGGCCGCCGCCACCGGCAGCGCGCGGCCGCGCAGCTGCGCCAGCACCAGCGGGCCATGCGCCAGGTCCTGGTCATCGACCGGCACCGCGACCAACCCGGCGCCGCCTTCCGGCAGGGCGCCGATCTCGATCTGGAAGGTCACCGCGCTGGTGTCGCGGACATAATGGCGCAGCAGCTCGAAGGAATTGGATTCCAGCACCATCTGCAGAGGAACGGCACTGCGCGCCGCCCAGGCCTCCACGATGCGCCGCGCGCCGAAATCCTGGGTCGGCAGCGCCAGCGGATGGGCCGCGCAATCGCGCAGGCGCAGCCGCGGCCGCGCCGCCAGCGGATGCCCCGCCGCCATCACGGCACAGAGGCGCTGGCCGATCGAGAGCAGCGGCATGATCTCCGGCCGCGGGACCAGGCCGAAGGCCAGCACGAGGTCCGCGCTGCCATCCATCAGCCGCTCCGTCGCGCCGCTGTGGTCGACCAGCGGGCAGGCGAAGCTGATCATCGGGTAGCGGGCCTGGAAGGCCGCGATCTGGCGCGGCAGGAAATCACTGGCCACGGCCTGGCTGGCCGCGACACGCACATGGCCGCGCCGCAGCCCGCGCAGCGCCGCCATCTGCTGGCGCGCCCGCTCCAGATCCGTGCAGAGGCGATGCACCCAGCCCAGGAAGATCTCGCCGGCGGAAGTCGGCCGCATCCCGGCCGGGGAGCGTTCGAAGAGCGCGAAGCCAAGATCCAGCTCCACATCGCGCAGCCGGCGCTGCAGGGCGGAAGGCGCGATGTTCAGCCGCTCCGCCGCCTGGCGGATGGAGCCCGACTGCTCGATGGCCAGCAGGTAGGTCCAGACGCGCATGTGGCGCAGGGCGGCGGCGCCCGGATCGGGGCGCCAGGGGGCGGCGGGGACGGGCATCGGCGGCCTCCGGCTGCGGGCGACCACTTTCCGGCGCCGCCCCGGGGCCAGATTAGCACTATCCGGCAACACCCATAGTTGGTTGCCTGCCTCCAGCGCCGCCCTGGCCCCGCGGCCCGGCGCGGCCCAGCTCCGCCCCAGGAGGTCCGGACATGTCCGCAACCCGTGCCGAGGCGAACCCGCCGCCATCCCGCCCCCTGCCGCGCCTGGCGCGCGAGAACCCGGTGCAGCCCATGCTGCCCCGGGCATTGCACTATATCGACGTGATCGCGCGGGCCGGCTCCGTCCGCAAAGCCTCGGAGCGGCTGAACGTCGCCGCATCCGCCGTGAACCGTCAGCTGATCGAGATGGAGGAGGAACTCGGCCTCACCCTTTTCGAACGGCTGCCGCGCGGCATGCGCGCGACCGCGGCGGGCGAGCTTCTGCTGGCGCATATCCGCCGCCAGCGCGGCGAGACGGAAACACTGCGCCGCCAGTTGCAGGAATTGCGCGGCGCGCGGCGCGGCGAGGTCAGCCTGGGCCTGGTGGAGGCGGCGGCGCGTGGCCTGATGGCGGAGCTGCTGCTGAGCTTCCATCGCCGCCATCCCGGCATCCTCTGTGGCGTTTCCGTCTGCGGCAGCGCGCGGCTGGCGGAGGAGGTGCTGGCGGAATCGCTGGAGCTCGCGCTGCTCTACAACCCGCCGGCGCTGCCGGAGCTGCGCGTGCTGGCGGAATGCGCCGCGCCGCTGCAGGCGGTGGTGGCACCGGGACATCCGCTGGCCGGACGCGCCGAGCTGCGGCTGGCCGAATGCCTGGACTTTCCCGTGGCCCTGCCGGCGCAGGAGACGGGCGGCCGGGCCCTGATCGAGGCCGCGCTGGCCGGCTCCTCCCGCCGTCTGGAGCCGGTTCTGGAGGCGGACAGCCTGGAACTTCTCGCCAGCTTCGCCAGCAGCTGCGGCGGCGTCACCTTCCAGAGCGCGCTGGGCATCGCGAAGGAGCTGGCGCGCGGGGAGCTGGTGGCGGTGCCGCTGCGCGACCCGCCGCTGCTGCGAGCCAAGCTGGCCCTGGTGGCCCGGCGCGGCCGGCGCCTTTCCCCCGCCGCCACGAATCTCGCGGAGCATCTGGCGGTGGCGCTGCGCCGGGCCTGATCCGCCGCCGCGCCGGAGCGTGCGGAAAAGCCGCACGCCCCGCACGGAATTCAGCGGTCGTCAGCCCATGCTGCCCCGCGTCACGATGCTTCCAGCAGCCGCAAGGATCGCGCATTGGCACGCATTCTCCTCCTCCTGCCGCGATGTGCCCACCATGCATGAGGCGCGGGTGGTGACGGTGCCGATGGCGGCGCCCGAGGATGTCTCCGGCGTGGCGCAACTGCTCGATGCGGGCCTGGTGGAGGCCGGCGAGGTGGTGGCGCTGATCGCGCAGACCGAGGGCGATGGCCATGCTCGCGGCTATGCCGCGCTGGCGCTGCAACTGCTTTTCGCCGAACGACTCGGCCTGACGCGGGAGGCGGTCTTCGAACGCATCCCCATGCTGATGATCGGCGGCACGGCGGGGCTGATGAGCCCGCATATCACCCTGTTCCTGAAGCGGCCAGGCGCGGCGATGGCTGGCGGCGACAAGCGCCTGGCGATCGGCGTGGCCAGCACCCGCGCCTTGCTGGCGGAGGAATACGGCACGCCGGTGCAGGCGCAGCTGGTGGCGGAGGCCGTGCGCAGCGCGATGCGGGACGCCGGCATCACGGAGATCGATGACGTCGCCTGCGTCGAGATGAAATGCCCGCAGATGACGGCGGCCCGCGCGGCGGAGGCCGCGGCGCGCGGCCAGGCGCCGGTGCATCCGCATGCCGGCACCGCCTCCGCCTTCAGCCGCGGCGCCTCCGCGCTCGGTTGTGCCATCGCGCTGGGCGAGGTGCCGGAGGAGGCGGTGACGCAGGCGGCCATCGCCGCCGGGCCGGAGCTGTTCACCACGCGCGGCTCCGCCTCCTCCGGCAATGAGCAGGTGGCGGTGCGCGTCGTGGTCATCGGCAATGCAGTTGGCGCGCCCGGCGGATTCCGCGCGGGGCGCAGCGTGATGGCGCATCAACTGGATCTGGCGGGCGCGCGCGCCGCCTTCCGCGACGCCGGGTTGCGGCTGGAGGAAGGCGTGGTGGTGCCGGCGGACCGACCCCGCGTCGCCGCCGTCTTCGTCAATGCCGGCGCCGATGCGCGGCCGGACTGGGAAGGCCGCCGGCACACGCTGCTCTCCGACCTGCTGGCCGGGTATTCGGGCCATGTGGCCAAGGCGGTGGCGCATGCCGCCATCGCCGCCATCGCGCAGGAAACGCGCGTGCTGGCCAATGCGGGCGCGGAGCACCAGGGCGCGCCCGGTTCGAACCTGGTCTGCGTCATCGCGGGACCCGCGGCATGAGCGCCGCGACGCGCCGCCGGCTGCGCGAGGCGCTGAGCCCGCTGCTGTTCGTGCTGGCGCTGCTGCTGGCCTGGGAGGCCGCGACGCGGACCTTGGGCATCTCCAAGTTCGTCGTGCCCAAGCCGTCCGAGATCCTACCCATCCTCACGGACCGCGGCGCGGAGATCTGGCCGCATGCGTTGCAGACGCTGGCGACGACGCTCTCCGGCTTCGCCGTCGGTGTCACGTTGGGATTCGTGCTCGGCGTCGCGCTCGGTGCCTCCCGCCGCTTCTACGGCATGGTCTTCCCGACGCTGATCGGGGTGAACAGCATCCCCAAGGTCGCCATCGTGCCGCTGCTGGTGCTGTGGTCGGGGATCGGCACGGTGCCGGCCGTCATCACCTCCGCCGTCATCGTGGTCTTTCCCATCGCCGTCATCGTCTCCGCCAGCATCGCGGCGATGGATGCGGAGCTGGCCGATGTGCTGCGCTCGCTCGGCGCCAGCCGGCTTCTGGCGCTGGCGAAGGTGGGCATTCCGCAGGCCATGCCGGCCTTC
Organism: Falsiroseomonas sp.; assembly: GCF_051860665.1. GTDB lineage: Bacteria > Pseudomonadota > Alphaproteobacteria > Acetobacterales > Acetobacteraceae > Falsiroseomonas. The sequence goes on along the minus strand of NZ_JBHYDM010000011.1, from coordinate 120,814 downwards.
TTCGGCGCGCTGAAGGTCGCCATCACGCTGTCCTTCATCGGGTCCATCCTGGCGGAGTCGGTCGCTGCCAATCGCGGCCTTGGCTACATGATGAACCGCGCCGCCTCCGACTTCGATGTCGAGATGGTCTTCGGCGGGCTGCTGACGCTGGCCGCCATGGGCATCGCGCTCTACCTCGCCTCGCTGCTTCTGGAACGGCGCCTGGTCGGCTGGGCCGACCGGCGCGGATGACGGCCATGCCCCCTGCTTCGCCCCCCTCTGCTTCGCCCCGATCCGAGGAGCCTCCCCCCATGCAGATCACCCGTGCCACGCTGCTGCGCGGCGCCGCCGCCGCGCTCGCCGGCCTCGCCGCCCCGCGCATCGCGACGGCGCAGCCGCTGGAACGCCTGCCGCTGACGCTGAACTGGAAGCTGCAGGGCCTGCACGGCGCCTTCTTCCTCGCCGTCGATCGCGGCTTCTTCCGCGCGGAGGGGCTGAACCCGGATATCGTGGCCGGCGATGGCAGCGCCAATGTCGTGAACCGCCTGGCCGGCGGCGCCTGGCAGATCGGGCTCGGCGACATCGCCTCCCTCGTGCGCTTCAACATGCAGAATCCCGAGAAGCGGGTGAAGGCGATCTACAACCAGACGCCGGCGGATCTCGCGGTGGTGGCGCTGCGCGGACGTGGCATCACCAGGCCCGAGGATCTGCGCGGCAAGCTGATCGGCGCCCCGGTCGGCGATACCGCCTACAAGATGTTCCCCGCCTTCAGCGCCGCCACCGGCGTGCCCGCCAGCGCGCTGCGCTGGGAACACATGGCCCCCAATATCCGCGAGGCGATGCTGATGCAGGGCCGCGTCGATGCCATCACGGCCAATGAGGGCACGGCGCTGTTCAACCTGAAGGCGGCCGGCGTGAAGGTGGAGGACATGGTCTTCCTGCGCTACGGCGATTTCGGCGTGAACATCGTCAATATCGGCATGATGGCGAACGAGTCCTTCCTGCGCGAGAAGCCGGAGACCGTGCGCCGCGTGATCCGCGCCGTGCATCGCGGCTATGCCGCCGCCATCGCGGAGCCCGCCGCCGCGCTGGACAGCCTGATGCGCCGCGACCCGCTGCTGAACCGCGCGATCGAGGCGGAGCGGTTGATGTACAGCATCGAGCGCATGGTCGATCAGCCCGATGTGCGCGAGGGTGGCCTGGGCTTCTATGCCGAGGCGAGCGTGCAGCGCTCCATCGGCGTCATCGCCGCCGCGGAATCCCTGACCGCGACGCTCGCGGCCGGCGACATGATGGACAATGCCTATCTGCCGCCGGCGTCGGAACGCCGTCTGCCTGCCGTGGGGCGCGTCTGAGGCGTGGCCGCGCCGCGCCCCTTCGTCGAGTTCGACCGCGTCAGCCTGACCTATGGCGAGGGCGAGTCGGCGACCGCCGCGCTGGACGCGACGACCCTCTCGATCGAGCAGGGCGAATTCATCGCGGTGGTGGGCCCCAGCGGCTGCGGCAAGTCCTCCCTGCTCAAGCTGGTCTCCGGCCTGCTGCGGGCCAGCGGCGGCAATGTGGTGGTGGCCGGGCAGGAAGTGACCGCGCCGATCAAGATCGTCGGCATGGCCTTCCAGAACCCCAACCTGCTGCCCTGGCGCAGCACCTTACGCAATGTGCTGCTGCCGGCCGAAATCGTGCAGCCGCACCGGGCGCAGTACCGCCGCGACAAGCGCCCCTATGTCGAACGCGCGCGCGGCCTGCTGCGCACCGTGGGGCTGGAGGGCTTCGAGGAGAAGCTGCCCTGGCAACTCTCGGGCGGCATGCAGCAACGCACCAGCCTCTGCCGCGCCCTGATGCACGAACCCGAATTGCTGCTGCTCGACGAACCCTTCGGCGCGCTGGATGCCTTCACGCGGGAGGAGCTCTGGGCGGTGCTGCAGGCGCTGTGGATGCAGCGGCGCTTTACCGTGGTGCTGGTGACGCACGACCTGCGGGAGGCGCTGTACCTCGCCGATACAATCTATGTGATGAGCGCACGGCCCGGCCGCATCCTGCTGCGCCGCCGCTTCGACCTGCCGCGTCCGCGCAGCCTGGAGTCCACCTACGATCCGCGCTTCGTCGCCGCCCTGGCCGAGCTGCGCAGCCATATCGCCGAGGCGCGGACGCCCGTGCCCGCCTTCACATGAGCGCCGTCATCGAGGCCGCGCGCGCCGCCCCGCTGCCCCGCCCGCAGCCGGCGCCACGCCGCCGGCGGCGGCGCGCGATCGGCGCCGTGCTGGTGCCGCTCGGCTTCGCCCTTTTCGTGCTAGCGCTGTGGGAGGCGGTGGTGCGGATCGCGGCGCTGCCGCCCTATATCCTGCCGGCGCCGAGCAATTTCATCGCGGTACTGGTCGCGCGGCATGCGCCGATCCTGCAGATGGCGGCACAGACCGCGAAGGCCACGCTGCTGGGCTTCGCCATCGGCGTCTCGGTCGGCCTGGTGCTGGGCGGCGTCATCGGCTCCTCCCGCGCGATATACCGCACCGTCTATCCGGCGCTGATCGGCTTCCACACCATCCCCTCCGTCGCGCTGATCCCGCTGTTCGTCGTATGGTTCGGTGCGGGGCCGCATATCGCGGTGCTGACGGCGGTGGTGGTCTGCTTCTTCCCGGTCACCGTCATCGTCGCGACCGCGATCTCCACCTCGGCGCCGGAGCTGGACGACGTGCTGCGCTCGCTGGGTGCCACGCGCAGCGACGTGCTGTTCAAGGTGGCCTTTCCGCGCGCCATGCCGCAGTTCTTCGGCTCCATCAAGCTCGCCATCACCGGCGCCTTCATCGGCACCATCGTGGCGGAGACGATCGCGGCCAATTCCGGCATCGGCTACGTGATGGTGGTCGCCACCAACAGCATGGACGGCGCGCTGGCCTTTGCCGCGCTCAGCGTGCTCGCGCTGATGGGTGTCACGCTCTACGCGCTGTCGCTGCTGATCGAGAAGCGGCTCACCGGCTGGGCCTATCGGGGACGATGATTCGGATGGAGGTGAGCGATGCGCGATGATCTCGCACTGATGCCGGCCGGCGAGCTGACCGCGCTATTCGCGGCGCGCCGCGCCTCCCCGGTCGAGCATCTCGAGGCGGTGCTGGCCAATATCGCGGCCTATAACCCGGTGCTGAACGCCTTCTGCTGGCTGGATGAGGCGGCAGCGCGGCGTGATGCGCAGGCGAGCGAAGCGCGCTGGCAGCGCGGCGCGCCCTTGAGCCCGCTGGATGGCGTGACGGCGACGGTGAAGGATCTGTCGGTGACGCGCGACTGGCCGACGCGGCGCGCCTGCCACGCCATTCCCGCGGAAGGTCCGTGGCGGGAGGACAGCCCCTCCGTTGCACGGATGCGGGAGGCCGGGGCGGTGCTGGTCGGCAAGACCACGGTGCCGGAATTCGGCGCCTCCTACATCACCAAATCCACGCTGTGCGGCGTGACGCGCAATCCCTGGAATCCCGCGATGACACCGGGCGGATCCAGCGGCGGCGCCGCGGCCGCCGTGGCTGCCGGCATGGGCACCATCGCGCTGGCCTCCGACGCCGCCGGATCGATCCGCACGCCGGCCGCCATGACCGGCGTCTTCGGCCTGAAGACCAGCTTCGGCCGCGTCGCGGATTATCCCGCCTCCTATCTCGGCACGCTGGCGGTGATCGGGCCGATCACCCGCACGGTGGAGGAGGCGGCGCTGTGCATGGATGTGATCGGCCAGCCGGATCCGCACGATTCCTACGCGCTGCCGCCAGCCTCGCACAGCTTCCTGGACGGCATCGGCCGCGGCGTGGCAGGGCTGCGCATCGCCTTCAGCCCGACGCTCGGCTTCGCGGAGGTCGATCCGGAAGTCGCCGCGATCGTCGCCGCCGCGGCCAGGACGCTGGAGGCGCTGGGCGCCGAGGTGGAGCTGGTCGAGCATGTGATGGAGGATCCGGGCCCGATGCTCGGCACGCTGATGGCGGCGGGCGTCGCCAATGCCTTCCGCGTCTTCGGCTTCGGCGCGGCCGAGAAGGCGATGATGCTGCCGCGCCTGGTCGAGACCGCCGCGCGCGGCGCCGCGACGCCGGTCCTGGACTACCTGTCGGCGCGCGAGGCGCGGGAAAAGCTCGGCGCCCGCATGCGCGCCTTCCATGCGCGCTACGACCTGCTGGTGACGCCCGCCAGCGCGATTCCCAGCTGCGACGCGGATGCCGATGCACCGCGCGACCCACGCTATGCGCGCTACGCAAATCCCATGCCCTTCGGCGCCGCATTCAACCTGACGAAGCAGCCCGCAGCCTCCGTGCCGGTCGGGCTGACGCAGGCGGGTATGCCCGTCGGCCTGCAGGTGGTGGGGCCGCCGCACGGCGATGCGCTGGTGCTGCGCGCCTGCCGGGCCATCGAGGCGGCGTTGCCGTTGCCGGGCCCAAACCTCGCCGCGCTGCGCCACGCGCCCTTCGCCGCCCACCCGCCGCAGGGCCTCGCCGGCCAATTCGCCGCGCTGGCGGTGCCCGCCTGATGTCCCACCTACCCTTGCGCAGGAGTCTGCGATGCTCAGCCTGATCACCGGCCTGCATCCCGCCGGCAACCACCCGGCCGGCTGGCGCCATCCGCGCGCCTATACCGACACGCTGATGAATCTCGAGCAGATGATCGAGATCGCGCGCACCGCGGAGCGCGGCCTCTTCGACATGCTCTTCATCTCGGACGGCAATGGCGTCGCCGGCATGGAATGGCCCGAACTCTTCGAGGCGAATGCGCTGACCGGCAAGCCCGCGGTCTTCGAGCCGGTGACGGTGCTCTCGGCCATCGCCATGCATACCCAGCGCATCGGCCTGCTCGCCACCGCGACGACGACCTATGAGGAGCCCTTCACCCTGGCGCGGAAATTCGCCTCGCTGGATCACATCAGCAAGGGCCGCGCCTGCTGGAACGTGGTCACCAGCTCCAACGCCTCGGACAGCCTGAACTTCGGTAAGGACGAGCACCTGGCGCGCTACGACCGCTACGAACGCGCGCGCGAATTCGTCGAGGTCTGCAAGGGGCTTTGGGATTCCTGGGCGGAGGATGCCTTCCCGCAGGACAAGGCCAGCGGCAAGTACATCGACCTGAAGAAGGTCCGCGTGCTGAACCATGTCGGCAAGCACTTCAAGGTGCGCGGCCCGCTGAACGCGGCGCGGCCGCCGCAGGGCTATCCGGTGCTGTTCAGCGCCGGCCAGTCGGAGCCGGGACGCGAACTGGCCGCGGCGCTCTCCGACTGCATGTTCTGCGCCACGCCAACCAAGCAGCAGGCGCTGGCCTTCTACACTGACATGAAGTCGCGCCTGCCGAAATACGGCCGCCGACCGGATGAGTTGCGGATCATGCCCGGCTGCGTCGTCTATGTCGGGCGCACGGCGGCGGAGGCGGAGGAGATGTTCCGCGAGCAGCAGGCGCTGATCGATCCCATCGTCGGCGTGCGCCACCTGTCGCATTACGTGGCCATGGACCTGACGGGCTTCGACATCGACGCGCCCTTCCCGGAGCTCACCCCCGACAGCGCCGGCGGATCCAGCCGCCGCTACGCGATCAGCGAGGTCGCTCGGCGCGAGGGGCTCACCATCCGGCAGACCTATGAGCGCTTCCTGCCCTCCTTCGGCCATATCGTGATGAAGGGCGACGGCGCGCAGGTGGCCGACATGATCGAGGACTGGTACCGCGCCGGCGCCTGCGACGGCTTCAATGTGCATGTCGGCTTCCAGCCCGACGGGCTCAGCCTCTTCGTCGATCATGTGGTGCCGGAACTGCAGCGCCGCGGGCTGTTCCGAACCTCCTATCCCGGCACCACGCTGCGCGATGTGGTGGGCCTGGGGCGGCCGGAGAGCCAGTTCTTTCCCCGCGCCGCGCTGACGCCGGCCATGGTGGCGGAGTAGAACGGCGATGAGCTGGACCGTCCCCGCCGATCCCTATCCCTGGCCCTTCGACGGTGCGCTGGAGCCCGCGAATACGGCGCTGCTCGTCATCGACATGCAGACCGATTTCTGTGGTCGCGGCGGCTATGTCGATTCCATGGGCTACGACATTTCGCTGACCCGCGCGCCGATCGAGCCGATCCGCGCGGTGCTGGCGGCCATGCGCGCCGGCGGCTTTCATATCCTGCATACGCGGGAAGGGCACCGCGCCGATCTTTCGGATCTTCCCGCGAACAAGCGCTGGCGTTCGCGCCGCATCGGCGCCGGCATCGGCGACCCCGGCCCCTGCGGCCGCATCCTTGTGCGCGGCGAGCCGGGCTGGGAGATCATCCCGGAACTCGCTCCGCTGCCCGGCGAGACCATCATCGACAAGCCGGGCAAGGGATCCTTCTGCGCGACGGATCTGGAACTGATCCTGCGCTGCCGCGGCATCCGCAACCTGATCCTCACCGGCATCACCACCGATGTCTGCGTCCATACCACGATGCGGGAAGCCAATGACCGTGGCTTCGAATGCCTGCTGCTGGAGGACTGCTGCGGCGCCACGGATCTGCAGAACCACCTGGCGGCGATCCGGATGGTGAAAATGCAGGGCGGCGTCTTCGGCACCGTCAGCGATTCCCGGCGCCTGCTGGCCGCGTTCTCGAACCTTGGGGTGCGCGCGGCATGACGGTCCGCATGCACCTCGCGCTCGACCTGTCGATGACGCATCTCGATGGGCGCTGGCGCAGCCCTGGATCCTGGGTGAACAGCCTGTATCCGGACCCGGCGGTCTTCGAGGAGATCGCCCGCATCGCGGAGCGCGGCTGCATCGACATGCTGTTCTTCGGCGATGGCACCGGCATCCCGAGCACCTGGAAGGGCTCGGAGGAGGATGCGGTGCGCTGGGGCATTGGCTGGCCGCGTCAGGATATGTCGCCCTATATCGCCCTGATGGCGCGGGCGACGCGGCATATCGGCTTCGGCCTGACCTATGCCTCCACCTTCATGCATCCCTTCTATGTCGCGCGTCTTCTGAACTCGCTGGATCACGTCACGGGCGGTCGCATCGCCTTCAACGTCATCACCTCCACCCGCCGCGCCGATGCCGCCAATTACGGCTTCGATGAGCTGATGGAGCACACTGCGCGCTACGAGCGCATGGAAGAGTTCATCGATGTCTGCAAGGCGCTGTGGCGCAGCGTGGATGCCGATGCCTTCCTCTGGGATCGCGACAGCGGGATGATGGCGGACCCCGCGAAGGTGCGGCCGATCCTGCACGATGGTCGCTTCTTCAAGGTGCGCGGCCCGCTCTCCGTTGTGCCCTCGCCGCAGATCGAGCCGGTGCTGATCCAGGCCGGCGGATCGCCGCGCGGCGTGCAGGCCTCGGCGCATTTCGCCGAGCATGTCTTCGCCGCCGGTCCGCCGCTGGCGCAGAAGCAGAAGCATCGGGCCGCGCTGGATGCGGCGCTTCTGGCGAAGGGGCGCGATCCGTCCAAGGTCGGCATCCTGTTCAGCACGCCGCTGATCGTGGCCCAGACCGAGGCGGAGGCGAAGGCGCGCAAGGAGAGCCTGCTGGAGATGATCCCGCCCGATGGGGTCGGCGCCTATCTCTCGCACAATATCGGCTGGGATTTCGCCCGCCTGCCGGCGCGCTTCCGCCCGGCCGATCTGAACCGCGAGATTGCCGCGATGGGCGCCTCGCCGGTCGGCCTGCTGCACCAGCTGGTGCTGCGCTACGGCGAGACGGCGGAGATGACGCCGGCGGAGTTCTTCGAACATGGCCTGCGCGCCGCCACCGGCTATGACCGCACCTTTGCGGGCGATGCGACGCAGGTGGCGGATTACCTGGAGGCGGAATTCGACGGCGCCGGGCAGCGCGGTGGCTTCATGGTCTCCCACCCCCAGGCGACGCCGCGGGACACGCTGAACCTCGTCGATTTCCTCGTGCCGGAATTGCAGCGGCGTGGCCGGCTGCGGCGGCGCTACGAGGGCCGCACGCTGCGCGAGAACCTGCTGACATGACCCGCCTGGAGGCAAGCCGCATGCACCCTTTCCAAATCCCTCGTCGTGCGGCGCTGCTGGGTGGCGCCGGGCTGCTGCTGGGCGCGCCGGCGATGGGGCAGGAGGCGCCGCGCCGTGGCGGCACGGTGACGGTGCTGGTCACCACCGATCCACGCTTCCTGAACCCGGCGCTGCGCGGCAATTTCTCCATCACCAACCTGGCGGCCAAGATCATCGAGCCCTTGGTGGATCTGGGTCCCGATGGCGAGCCGGAGGGCCGCCTGGCCACCGCCTGGGACTCGACGCCGGATGGTCTCGCCATCACCTTCCGGCTACGTGACGGCGTGCGCTGGCATGACGGTGCGCCCTTCACCTCCGCCGATGTCCAGTTCAGCGCCCTGGAGATGTGGCGCAAGGTGCAGAACTACGGGACCATCGTCTTCCGCAACCTGGTCGCCGTGGACACGCCGGATGCCACCACGGCGATCTTCCGCTTCTCCCGCCCCATGCCGCTGCGCCAACTGCTATTTGCGGCGACGGAGCTTTCCTACGTGGCGCCGCGGCATCTGTATGAGGGCACGGATTTCTTCGCCAATCCCGCGAACCTCGCACCGGTCGGCACCGGGCCGTTCAAGTTCGTCAGCTACAGCGCGGGCCAGCACTGCATCGTCGAGCGCAACCCCAGCTACTGGCAGCCTGGCCTGCCCTATCTGGACCGCATCATCACCCGCTTCGTGCCGGATCCGGCGGCGGCGACGGCGGCGGTGGAATCGGGTGCGGTGGATATGAGCCTGTTCTCCTCCATGCCGCGCACCGACCTCGCCCGGCTGGCGCGGGAGGGGCGCTTCCGCGTCTCCGCCAAGGGAAACGAGGCGAATTCCATCGGCAATACCCTGTGCTTCAATCATCGCAAGGCGGAGCTGCAGGATGTGCGGGTGCGCCGCGCCTTCGTGCATGCGATCGACGCCAATTTCTACGTGCGCGCCTTCCTCCAGGGCCTCGGCCGGCGGGGGCTCGGCCTGCAGCCCAGCAGCAGTGCCTTCTTCGCGCCGGACCTGCCGGACTATCCCTTCGACCCGCGCCGGGCGGAGGCGCTGCTGGACGAGGCGGGCTATCGCCGCGGCGCCGGCGGGGTGCGCATGACGCTGCGCATGACCTCAACCAATGGCGATGACGCCGTGCGCTTCACCACCTTCGTGCAGCAGTCGCTTCAGCGCATCGGTGTGCGCGTGACGCTGACCGCCTATGATAGCGCGGCCTATCTGGCCAATGTCATGCGTGACTGGAATTTTGATCTCACAGCCGAGACCATTGGTTTCCGCAACGACCCGCAGATCAGCACCACGGTCTTCCTGCGCTCCGGCCAGCCGCGCGGCGTGCCCTGGAGCAACCAGTGGGGCTGGCTCGCGCCCGAGATGGATTCGCTGATCGATACGGCGGCGGAGGAGGTGGATCCGGCGCGGCGCAAGCAACTCTATCACGACCTCGGCGCGATGGTGATGCGCGACCTGCCGCTCTGGTTCGCGGTGGAGCAGACCTACACTTCGGTCGTCGTGCCGAAGATGCGCAACGACCACAACAATGCGCGCTGGACCGGCAGCCACTGGGCCGATCTGTGGATGGCCGGCTGAATGCGCATCCTGCGGCTGGCCCTGCGGCGGCTGATGCTCAGCGTCCCCTGCCTCGCCATCATCCTGGCCGGGCTCTTCTTCCTGCTGCAGCTCGCCCCCGGCGATGCGGTGGATGCGCTGATCGGGCAGATGGGCAGCAGCGACGATACGCTCAGCCGCCTGCTGCGCAGCTACTATGGGCTGGATGGCAGCGTGATGACGCAGTTCGCCGCCTATCTCGGCCGGCTGGCGAGCTTCGATCTCGGCGTCTCCATCGCCTATGGCCGCCCGGTCCTGGCGCTGATCCTGGAGCGGCTGCCGGTGACGGTGGTGCTGATGGTCTCGGCCATGACGCTCGCCTTCGTCGGCGGCTGCGTCGTGGGCGTCGTCGCCGCGCGCTACGTGCATCGCTGGCCGGATACGCTGATCTCGGTGCTCGGCATGCTGGTCTATGCCATGCCCTCCTTCTGGTTCGGGCTGATGGCGATCATGCTCTTCGCGGTCACGCTCGGTTGGCTGCCGGCCGGCGGCCTCTCGGATCTGCGCGCGGGGCATGAGGGGCTGGCGCTGCTGCTGGACATGGCCCTGCACCTGCTGCTGCCGACGCTGACCCTCGCGCTGATCTTCTTCGCCGTCTACCTGCGCGTGATGCGCACCGCGATGCTGGAGGTGATGACGCTGGACTTCATGCGCACCGCCCGCGCCAAGGGGGTGCGGGAAGGCGCCGTTCTGTTCCGCCACGCGCTGCGCAACGCGCTGCTGCCGATGGTCACCATCGCGGGGCTGCAGGCGAGCTCCATGCTGGGCGGCGCGGTGGTGGTGGAGAGCGTCTTCTCGCTGCCCGGCCTCGGGCGCCTGGCGCAGGAGGCGGTGGTGCAGCGCGACCTCAACATGATGCTGGGCATCGTCATCATGTCCGCCGTCCTCGTGGTGGTGGTGAATCTGGTCATCGACCTGATCTATGCGCGCCTCGACCCGCGCATCGATGTGGAGGGCTGAGCGATGCAGGCCGCGTTTCGCCGCTATGCCCGTTCCATCGCCGCATTGGTGGGGCTGGTTCTGCTGCTCGGCGTGATCGGCATGGCGGCGAGTGCCGACTGGCTGTTCCCGGAGGATCCGCTCTCGCTCGCCGGCGCGCCGCTGACGCCGCCCTTCACGGAGGAAGGCCTGCCGCTCGGCACCGATTCGGTCGGGCGCGACATCGCCGCGCAGATCTTCCACGGCGCCCGCGTCTCGCTGCTGGTCGGCCTGGTGGCCACGGGCATCGCGATCGGCGTGGGCATCGTGGTCGGCGCCATCTCCGGCTATTTCGGCGGCCATGTGGATGCCGCGCTGATGCGGGTGACGGAGGCCTTCCAGACGGTGCCGAGCTTCATCCTGCTGCTGATGCTGGTGGTGATCTTCGGCTCCGAGATCACCACCCTGGCGCTGGCCATCGGCGCCGTCTCCTGGACCGCGCCGGCGCGGCTGACGCGGGCGGAGTTCCTGACGCTGCGGATGCGCGATTTCGTGCTGTCCTGCCGCACCCTCGGCATGGCGCATGCGCGCATTATCTTCCGCGAGATCCTGCCGAGCGCGCTGCCGCCGGTCATCGTCTATGTCAGCGTCGTCATGGCCATCGCGATCCTCAACGAAAGCGCGCTCGCCTTCCTCGGCCTGTCGGATCCGAACATCGCCTCCTGGGGCAATCTGATCGGCGACGGGCGGCGCGTGCTGCGCGGGGCCTGGTATGTCGCGGCGCTGCCGGGGCTCGCCATCATCGTCACGGTGCTGGCCATCTCGCTGGTCGGGCAGGGGGTGAACGACCTGCTGAACCCGCGGCTGGGCCGGCGATGACGCTGCTCGAGATCCAGAACCTTTCGGTTGCCCTGCCGCGTGGCGCGGACCGGCCCTTTGCGGCGCGGGATGTCTCGCTCTCCGTCGCGGCGGGGGAAGTGCTCTGCGTGGTGGGGGAGAGTGGATCGGGCAAGTCGCTGACTGCGGCGGCGATCCTCGGCCTGCTGCCGCCTGGGGTGCGCGCCACCGCGGGGCGCATCCTCTTCGAGGGCACGGACCTGCTGCCACTGCTACTCGCGCAGTTGCGCGGCATCAGCGGCCGTCGCATCGGCATGGTGTTCCAGGACCCGATGACGGCGCTGAATCCGCTGCATACGGTGGGCGCGCAGATCGCCGAGGTCTATCGCACCCATACCACCCTCGGCCGTGCCGCGATCGCTGCCCGGGTGCAGGCGCTGCTGGAGAGCCTGCACCTGCCCGAGCCCCGGCAGATCGCCCGCGCCTATCCGCATGAACTCTCGGGCGGCCAGCGGCAGCGCTGCGTCATCGCCATGGCCATCGCGCTGGAGCCGCGTCTGCTGATCGCGGACGAGCCGACGACGGCGCTGGATGTGACGACCCAGGCGCAGATCCTCGGCCTGATCCGGGAGCTGCGCGCGCGGCGCGGCATGGGCGTGCTGTTCATCACGCATGATTTCGGCGTGGTGGCGGAGGTGGCGACGCGCATCGCGGTGATGCGGCAGGGGGAGGTGGTGGAGCAGGGCCCGGCGGAGGCCGTGCTGAACCATCCGCGCCACGCCTATACCCAGGCGCTGATCGCCGCCATGCCGGCGCTGCGGCCGCCGCCCTATCGGCCGAGCCAGGCGCCGGCGGTGCTGGAGGTGGCAGGCCTGAACAAGACCTTCCGCAAGCGTGGCCGCACGGTGCCGGCGCTGCGCGACGTCTCGCTGCGGCTGCCGCGCGGCACCACGCTCGGCATCGTGGGCGAAAGCGGCTCGGGCAAGTCCACCCTGGCGCGCTGCCTGATGAAGCTGATGACGCCGGATTCGGGGGCCATCCGCATCCTCGGCACGGATATCACGCGCATCGGCAGCGCGGCCTGGCGATCGCAGACCGGGCGGATCCAGATGGTCTTCCAGGATCCCTTCACCTCGCTCAACCCGCGTCGGCGGGCGGGAGACCTGGTGACGCAGGGGCTGGCGCTGCGCGGGGTGCGGGGGCGGGACCTGCGCGAAAGGGCCGAGGACCTGTTCCTGCTGGTGGGGCTCGACCCCGCTTCCCTGGACCGCTTCCCGCATGAATTCTCCGGCGGCCAGCGCCAGCGCATCGGCCTGGCGCGCGCCCTGGCGCTGGAGCCCGATGTGCTGGTGGCGGACGAACCCGTCTCCGCCCTCGATCTTTCGGTGCAGGCGCAGGTGCTGGACCTGCTGGCCGGGCTGCGCCGCAAGCTGGGCCTGTCGATGGTCTTCATCACCCATGACCTGCGCGTGGCGGCGCAGGTCTGCGACCGCGTCGCCATCATGCAGCGTGGGGAGGTGGTGGAGGAGGGGCCGGCGGAGACCCTGCTGACCGCGCCCAGCCACCCCTATTCGCAGGCGCTGCTCGCCGCCGTGCCCGGCCGCGGCTGGGCCGCCGGGCGCCGCGCGGCAACCCCCGACCTCGCCCGGATCGGGACCGACCATGCTGGATGAGGCCGCGCTGCTGATCGCCGAGGCGCAGGCCGGCCGCGCCGTGGTGCTCTGCGAGCAGGACGGGGCGGAGGCCGCGGGCGCGCTGGTGGTGCCCGCCGCGCATGCCAGCGCGGCCCTCATCGCCCTGATGGCGCGGGAGGCGCGGGGCCTGGTCTGCCTGGCGCTGACGCCGGAGCGGGTCCGCCAGCTCGCCCTGCCGCTGCTGCCCGCCAGCTTCGCCGCCCCGCGCCCGCGCTTCACCGTCTCGATCGAGGCGCGGGAAGGGGTTTCCACCGGCATCTCCGCCTTCGACCGCGCGCGGACCATCGCGGTCGCCATCGATGCCACGGCGGGCCCGGAGGCGCTGGTCACGCCCGGCCATGTCTTTCCCCTGGTGGCGGAGCCGGAGGGGCTGCTGGGCCGGCCGGGGCTGGTGGAGGCGGCGGTCGACCTCGGCCGGCTTTCCGGCAGCCAGGCGGCCGGGGTGCTCTGCCAGGTGCTGGACGAGGCCGGGGAGGTGGCGCGCGGCCCGGCGCTGCGCGCCTTCGCCGAGCGGCACGGCCTGGTCTGCGGCACCGTCACCGCCCTGCTGCACCACCGCCTGGCCGCCGCCCCGCTGCTGCGGCGCCTGGCGCAGACCGAGCTGCGCGACAGCGCGGGCGCGCGCTGGACGGCGATCGCCTTCGCCGAGACGGACGGCGGGGCGGAGCATCTGGCCCTGCTGCTGGGCCGGCCGGCGCCCGGCATGGCGCTGCACCTGCATCCCGGCGCGGCGCTGCCGGGGTTGCTGGCGGCCTTCCAGGCGCCACGCGGCGCGGAGGCCGGCCAGGCGGCGCCGGCGCTGGCGGCCATGGCGGCGATGCGGGAGGCGGGCAGGGGCCTGGTGCTGTGCCTGGATGCCGGCCCCGGCATCGGGCTGGTCGAGCTGCTGCGCCGCGGCGCCGCGGCCGTGGCCCGCCCGGCGGAGGCGGTGCTGGTGGCGGCGATCCTGACCGAGCTCGGCCTGGCCGCGACGCCGGCCATCGCCTGAGGCCTGGGCTTGCCTGTATTGCGAATGATTCGCAAATGCGTCAGGCTGCGCCCGCGCCCAGACGTAAGGATCCGGACATGCTGCCTTTCACCTCCGAGGCGGTGATCCCGCTGCGCGACCCGGCCGCCGTCGCCGCCCGGCTTGTCGCGCATCTGGCCGAGCACGGGCTGGTCTTCCGGCCGCAGGGCGAGGCGCTGGTGGCGGAGCTGCCGATCGGGCAGGGCAGCCTGCGGGTCGGCGTGGGCGAGCTGCACCTCGGCGCCGCGGCCACCGATGCCAGGGCGCTGCAGCGCCTCTGCCTGGGCATGGCGGAGCATGTGGTGGAATTCGCCGAGGGCGAGGCGCCCGAGATCCGCTGGGCGGGGCTCGGGGCCGGCACGCTGCTCTCGGATTTCCGGGAGCTGCGCGTGCAGGCGGTGCAGGACCTTGCGCCGCGGCTGCGCCGGCTGGTGCTGTGGGGCGAGGATCTGGCCCGCTTCGACACGGCGGAGGCCCTTCATGTCCGCCTCCATATCCCGCCCGAGGGCCAGGGTCCCGCGCAATGGCCGCGCCAGGCGGCGGATGGCAGCCTGGTCTGGCCGGCCGCCGCCCTGCGCCCGGACCGGCGGGCCTATACGATCCGCCGGGTGGATGTCGCGGCCGGGCTGATCGAGATCGATTTCGTCCGCCACGCCCATGGCGGCCCGGGGACCCGATTCGCCGAACAGGCACGGCCTGGGGATCTTTGCGGCATCACCGGCCCCGGCGGCGGCGGGCTGCACCCGGCCCCCTGGCAATTGCTGATGGGGGACGAGACGGCGCTGCCCGCCATCGCCCGGATGCTGGAATTGCTGCCGCGCAGCACGGCCGGCGTCGCGGTGATCGAGGTGGACGGCCCGGCGGATGAGATCCCGCTGGCCCTGCCACCCGGCTTCACGCTGCGCTGGCTGCATCGCGCGCCGGCCGCGCCGGGCACGGCCAGCCTGCTGCCGGCGGCACTGGCCGATATCGATTGGCCGGCGGCGGAGGATCGTTTCGTCTGGGCCGCCTGCGAAAGGCAGGCTGCGGCGCAGTTGCGAGAGGCGCTGGCCGGGCTCGGCATCAGCCGCCAGCAGAGCCGCGTCGCCGCCTATTGGCGCCACGGACAGGCCGAGGCGGACTGAGATCAGGGGGAGAAGTGGTGCGGGCGGTCGGAATCGAACCGACACTCCTCTCGGAACCGGATTTTGAGTCCGGCGCGTCTACCAGTTCCACCACGCCCGCGCGGCGCCCAGGATAGCGGAAAGCGGGCTCAGGGGGAACTGCCCGGAAGCGCGGGCGGTGCCTCCGTGACGGCGGTCGCGAAGTCCGCGGGGCTGGTGATCTCGAGCAGCTCCAGATCCTCGGAATGCGCCACCTCCACATGTCGGATGCCGGGCGGCTGCAGCACGCTGTCGCCGGGCCGGAAGGTGACCTCCCCGATATCCTCGTAGGTGAAGGTCACCCAGCCGCGCAGCACATAGACCAGCTGGAAGCCCAGATCGTGGGTGTGCCATTGCGGCGCCGCCCCGGTGCCGGGCACGGCGCGGATGACATGCGCGCCGAAGGCCCCGCCGGTGGCGGCCCGCACGCCGAGGTCGCGATAGGCGAAGAAGCTGCGCAGGCCCTGTTCGAAGACCGCCCCCTCCGCCCGGCTGATGGTGGTGCGCCCCTGCATCGCGTCCTCCTGGATCTCCCGGCTGGAAGGCTAGCACGTCGTCGCACGGCGTCACGGTTCCGCAGCAGGACTCACGATCGCGCGAGGGCGTGGCAACAGGAACGCCTGCATCGTGTTAGAATCCACCATGCAAGCTTTACCGACCGCGCCCGAACACGCGGCGCTTTTCCTCGACTTCGACGGCACCCTTGTCGAGATCGCCGAGCGGCCCGATGCCGTTGTGGTCCCGGCCGAACTTCCCCGGATGCTGGAGCGCCTGGCCAACCAGCTGGATGGCGCCCTGGCCATCGTTTCCGGCCGTCCGCTCGCCGAGCTCGATCATCTGCTGCCGGTGGCCATCGCCAAGGCGGGCAGCCATGGCGCGGAGCTGCGCCCGCTGCCGGATGGCGGGACGGAGGGGCCCGCGCTGCCCTCGCCGCCGGCCGCCTGGCGCGCGCGCGCCGACCTGCTGCTGCAATCCTTCCCGAACGCCTTCATCGAGGACAAGACCCACGGCTTCGTGCTGCATTTCCGGCAGGCGCCGGAGGCCGGGCCGGCGGCGCGCGCGCTGCTGGAATCCCTGGTGGCGGAGGCGCCGGACTCCTTCGCGCTGCTGCCCGCGCGCATGGCCTGGGAGGTGACGCCGCGCGGCGCCAACAAGGGCACCGCGGTGGCCAGCCTGATGGCGCGCCACCCCTTCGCGGGCCGTGTGCCGGTCTTCGTCGGCGACGATGTGACGGATGAGGCCGGCATGGCGGTGGCCCGCGCGGCGGGTGGGCTGGGGTTGCGCCTGCAGGATGTCTTCGGCACGCCGGATGTCTTCCGCGGCTGGCTCGCCACGCTCGAAGCGCGCGGGGCGGCAGCATGAGCCGCCTGGTCATCGTCGCCAATCGTGTTCCCGATCCGAAGGAGACCGGCGCCACCGCCGGCGGCCTGGCGGTGGCCCTGAAGGATGCGCTGGCGAAGCGCGATTCGATGTATTTCGGCTGGTCCGGCAAGACCGCGGCGCAAACCGGGACGGAAGCCGCCCTGCTGCGCCATGGCACGACCACCTATGCCACGATCGACCTCGGCCACGACGACTACAAGCATTTCTACCAGGGTTTTTCGAATGCCGCGCTCTGGCCGGTGCTGCACTACCGGCTCGGCATCGCGCGCTTCGACCGGCGCGACTTTGCCGGCTACCAGCGCACCAACAAGGCCTTCGCCGCGGCGCTGGCGCCGCTGCTGCAGCCGGACGACACCATCTGGATCCACGATTTCCATCTGTTCCTGATGGCGGCGGAGTTGCGCGCGCTGGGCTGCAAGCAGCGCATCGGCTTCTTCCTGCACGTGCCCTTCCCGCCGCGCTCCGTCTTCAGCGGCCTGCCGCATGCGGAGAGGCTGCTGGAGGCGATGGAGGCGATCGATGCCATCGGCATGCAGACCGAGGATGATGCCGAGAACCTGCGCGCCGCGCTGATCGCCATCGGCAAGGGCGATGTCGCCATGCGCGTCGGCGCTTTCGCCATCGGCATCGATGCCACCGGCTTCGCCAAGCTGGCCGCGCAACGCGCCGAGGCGAAGGAGGTGAAGCGGCTGCGGGATTCGCTCGCCGGCCGGTCGCTCGCCATCGGCATCGACCGGCTGGACTACACCAAGGGCCTGCCGCAGCGCATCGCGGGCTTCGGCGCGATGCTGGAGCGGTTTCCGCGGCATCGCGGCAAGATCACCTTCCTGCAGGTGGCGCCCGTCAGCCGCGGCGATGTGGCGATGTACCGCGCGCTGCGGCGCGAGCTGGATGAGGGTGTGGGCCGCATCAACGGCCAGATGGCGGAGCCCGACTGGGCGCCGATCCGCTACATCACCCGCGCCGTGGCACGCCCGACGCTGGCGGGCTTCATGCGCATGGCGCGCATCGGCCTGGTGACGCCGCTGCGGGACGGCATGAACCTGGTGGCCAAGGAATATGTCGCGGCGCAGGACCCGGCCGACCCCGGCGTGCTGGTGCTGTCGCGCTTCGCCGGTGCGGCGGTGGAGCTGGATGGCGCCCTGATCGTCAATCCGCTCGACCCGGACGATATCGCCGAGGCGCTGGATGCGGCGATGGACATGCCGGCGGATGAGCGGCTGGACCGATGGAATCGCATGTGGGCCAGCGTGAAGGCCGGCACCGCCGCCATCTGGTGCCGCCGCTTCCTCTCGGCGCTGGAGGGCAACAAGGACGTGGCCGATGCCGGCGAGGCCGAGGCCCAGCCAGCACCGGTCCGCAAGCCGCGCGGCAAGCGCGCGGCTTGAGGGTTCGCCTCAGAAGACGAAGCGGGTTCCGACCAGCAGGCTGCGGCCTGGTGTCACAAAACCGTTCGCCGGTTCCCACTGGCTATTGCCCAGGTTGCGACCCTCGACATAGCCCGTGATGGCCGGCGTCACGCGGTAGGAGGCGGTCAGGTTCAGCACCGTGCCGGACTTGTTGTAGTTCACGCCGGAGATGAAATTTCCCGAATCGTCGTAGGAGGCCGTGTCCGGCGAGGGACCTGTGAACAGCACTTCCGGGCTGATCACGATTCGATCCGTCGGCGCGATACGGGCACCGGCCGAGACCACGTTGCGCGGCCGGCGGGCGAGCGGCGCATCCGTCACCTCGTCCCGCGCCTCCGTGATGGTCCAGCCGAGCCGCGCATCCAGCCAGCGGAAGGGCCGCACCACCAGCCCCAGCTCCACGCCCTGGCTGCTCGCCTTCTCGATATTCTCGAGCGAGGAGAAGCTGCGGTTGAAGTTGATCAGGTTGTTGGTGCGCGTGTTGAAATAGGTGGCGCTGGCGGTCGCGCCGTCGCTGCGGCCGAACAGCGGCAGGTCCGTCTCCGCGCCCACTTCCCAGGCGAAGCTGTCCTCCGCCTCCAGGTTCGGATTGCCGCGGAAGAAGCTGCCGATGCGGCCGTAGCGCTGATACAGCGAGGGCGCCTTGAAGGCGGTGCCGGCCGAGGCGCGGAGGCGGGAGGAGACCTCCGGCAGCGCCAGCACGGCGCCGAGGCGCCAGGAGGTGAAGCCGTCATAATCGTCCGCCGCATCGCGCCGCAGCCCGGCCGAGAGGTCGAGGCGCGGGCCGAGGCGCGCCTGCAGCCCGGCATGCAGCGCCGTGCTGCTGGCGGAGGCATCGGTGGTGGTGCGGAAGGAGGGGGAGCCGGAATTGGCCTCCACATCCTCCCGCTCATGCGTCACGCCGAAGGCGAGGCCGGCGAGGGAGAAGGGACCGATATCGCCGAGCCGGATGCGATTGCCCCAGTCCAGCGTCTGCCGCGTGCCGCGATACAGGTCGTCGGTGGAGGCGCTGCTGCGCGAATCCGGCAGATTGGTGTAGCGGCGCCGATCCTCCGTCACCGCGGCGCGCAGGCCGGTGGTCCAGACGCCATCGAAAAGGCCGGTCTCGGCGCGCAGCTGGCCGAACCAGCGGCGGTCATTGCCCTCGTAGTTCGGGTCGTCGTTCGGGACATTGTCCAGCTCCAGCCGGTTCTCGCGCCAGCGCAGCAGGCCCTCCACGCTGGTGGTGCCGCCGGTCCAGCCGAAGCGGGCGGTGCCGGCGCCGGCGCGGAGCGATTCCGTCTCCTTCGTGTCGTTGTTCATGCGCCGCGGCGTGGCATCGCTGCCCTGGGTGGTCAGGCCCTGTCCCATGACCATGTAATTCCAGCCCTGCAGGCTGCCCGCCGCGCCGAGCGCGCCGCGCGCGGTGCCCTGGCTGCCGCCGGCGATATCGCCGAAGACCTGCAGCGGCACGCCGGCCGGCGCGCGCCGCGTCACCAGGTTGATGACGCCGCCGATGGCCCCCGAGCCGTAGAGGGAGGAACCGGGGCCGCGCACCACCTCGATCCGCTCGATATCGCCCAGCAGCTCATTGCCGAAGTTGAAGGCGCCATTGGCCTCCGACGGGTCGTTCACCGGCACGCCGTCCAGCAGGACCAGCACGTGGCGCGAGGCGGTGCCGCGGATGAAGACGCTGGCCTGCTGGCCGAGGCCGCCGGTCTGCACCATGTTCATCCCCGGCACGGTGGCCAGGGCCTCGGCCAGGGTCTGGTAGCCGCGCTCCTCGATGTCCTGGCGCGTCAGCACGGTGATGGCGGCCGGCACGCGCTCCGCCTCGGTGGGGATGCGGGTGGCGGTGACGATGGTTTCGGGGATGGCCTGCTGCGCCTGGATGGGGTTGGGCAGCAGCAGGGGCAGGGCGAGCGCGAGGGGCGCGGCCCGAAAGGCAGGATTCAGTCGCATCGGTTTCCTCCGAGCGAGCGGACGACAAGCCACGCAGCCCTTGCAGGCCACGCGGCGGCTGGCGTCGTCGCCGCAGGCGGAGACGAGCGGTCACCTTCGGGGATTGCCCGCCGGTGGCCTGTCGTTCCGTTGCGCCGGTGCACCCCGCCCGGCACGCGCGTGACGTCTCTGCGCCGGCCGGTCTCCTGGCTCGCGGAGCGCCGGGAGGCGAACCTCCCGGATCCTGTCCCCGCCTTCTCGGGCTTGAGGGGCCCAATGGCATGAGGGGGACAGGGTCTCCGCCTACAGTTGCGGGGGCAGCCGCGGGCTGGGCCCGGCGGCTTGCGCCACAAGGCCTTCACGCGTTCCCGTTTCAGCCCTTGCGGGCCACCGGCGCATGACGGGTTGTTACCACCGGCTTAAGCCACCGCACAATCGGGCGCTTCAGAACATCCAGCCCAGCGCCTGCAGGCCGAGCCAACCGAGCACGCCCAGCACCGCCGTCGCAAACAGGCAGCCGGCGATGGTCAGCACCACGCCCCACATGGTCACCGTGCTGTCGTGCTCGATCAGGCCGAGCGCCATGACGATATTGCCGAAGGCGGGCGGGCCATTGGTGCCGGGGCCGGGCAGGATCAGCATGATCGCCACATAGGCGGTCAGCCAGCCGATGATGCGTTCGCCGAAGGGCGAGGTGAAGAAGCCCGGACGCGGCTTCACATAGCGCTCGATCCGCCCGAGGCCCTTGGAGGAGGCGGAGGCCAGCCGCAGCAGGTCCGCCCGCTTGATGGTCTGCCGCGCCAGGATGCCGGGCAGCTTCGGCACCCGCAGGCCGAGGCCCATCTGCACGCCGAGGATCAGCAGCGGCGTGCCGAAGACGCTGGCCATGCCGGGCAGCAGGCCGGGCAGCAGCAGCAGCAGCAGCAGCAGGCCGAAGGCGCGGTCGCCAAAGGCCTCCGCCATCTCGCCCAGGCTGATGCGCTCCCCGGGGAAGGCGGCCGCCACTTCGGAGACGATGCGGGAGATCGGCGCCAGATCCTCCGCCGCCATATGGGTCTGGTCGGGGCTCATGCGATATGCGCCTGGATAGGGGTCAGGAGGCGGCGGCGGGCCGGGCTGCGCCGGCCATCCCGTGGCGCCGTCCGTGGCAGTCCGGGACCGCCATGCGCTGAAGCGGGTCGATGACGCGCCGTCTCCTTCTCCTGCCTGACCTGCCCGGTCGAGCAGCCATTCGAATGGCGGAGCGGTAGCATGCAGCCAGCCGGCTTCACAGGGGGGATATCACGGCGCCGTGATGCGGCGGGGGCCGGGCGGGGCGTGCCGCGCTCGGGCCGATCCCCGAGGGGCATGGGGCAGGCCGTCATGAACGGGTCAGGCGGTCCGTGCACGACGCATGCGGGATGACGAAGCGGGGCGCAAGCGATACCCCAGCCCCGTCGAGCTTCCTCCACTCCATTCGGCAAGCCTCCACCCCACGCTCGCTGCGCGGGTTGGATCCCAGCCTAGGCGCGGCGGGCGCTTCGCGCCAGCTTCCGCCGCCGCCCGGTCCCGGCGCTATTGCGGCTCGAAATTCGCGATCCGCAGCAGCTCCGCATTGCGGGCGACATCGGCGGCGATGAAGGCCTCGGCCTGCGCCACCGTCTCGGCCACCGGCTCGAAGCCCAGGCCGGTCAGGCGCGCCACCACCTCCGGCTCCTGCAGCCCGCTGACCAGCGCGGTATTGATCCGGTCCGCGATCTCCCGCGGCATCGCGCGGGGGCCCCAGACGCCGTACCAGGAATAGAATTCGAAGCCGGCCAGGCCACCCTCCACCGCGGTGGGAAGTTCCGGCGCCAGCTGGGTGCGGGTGGCGGTGGCAATCGCCAGGCCGCGCAGCTGGCCGCCGCGCACCATGGGCAGGGTGGCCAGCACCGGGTCGAACATCAGCTGCGCATTGCCCGCCGCCACATCGGTCAGCGCAGGGGCGCTGCCGCGATAGCCGACGATCTCGATATTGGCGCCGGTCACCCGGTTGAACTCGATGCTGGCGAGGTGTCCCGCCGAGCCGAGGCTGCTGGTGGCAAAGGTCCACTTCGCCGGCTCGCGCTTCGCCGCCTCAACCACCTGCGCGACCGTGGTCTGCGGCAGGCGAGGGTTGGAGACGAGCACGAGGGGGCCCCGCGCGGTGCGCGCCAATGGCAGAAAATCCGCCACCGGGTCGTAGGGCGCCGCCTTCATCACATGCCGCGCCATCGGGTGGATCGAGGCGGAGCCAAGGATCGTATGGCCATCGGGGGGCGCCTGCAGCACGGCCTGGCTGCCGATGGCGCCATTGGCCCCGGCGCGGTTTTCCACCACCACCGTCACGCCCAGCTTTTCCTGCAGCTTCTGGGCGGAAAGGCGCGCCATGGCATCGGTGGCCGCACCCGGCGTATAGGGCACGATCATGCGGATCGGCCGTGCCGGCCAGGCCTGGGCCAGCACCGCGGGGGCTGCCAAGGGGGCGGCCAGCAGGCCGCCGCCTGCCGCCAGAATGCCACGCCTGCCGATCATTGTGCACATCCCTGTCATGTTGCGCTGCCGAATGCTGGCACCGGTCGTGGCGCGAGGCAAACGGGGCGTGAATCAGGATGCTTGCACCGATGGAAAGCGTGGATATCGCCCTCTGCCTGGCCATGGATGTCTCCGCCAGCGTCGACTTCGAGGAGTTCCGGCTGATGGTGGGCGGCACCGCCGCGGCGCTGCGCGACCCCGCGGTGCTGGCCGCCGCCACATCCGGCCCCCGCGGCGCGGCGGCCCTGGCGCTGCTGCTCTGGTCCGGGCCGGGCCAGCAGGACCTGGCGGTGGGCTGGACCCGGCTGGCCGATGCGGAAGGGGCGGCGGCGCTGGCGGAGGCCATCGAGAACATCCCCCGCTTGCCGGCCGCCGGCGCCACCGCACTGGGGGAGGGGATGGCGGCGGGCCTCGCCGTGCTGGCCCGCGCGCCGGGTGACCCCACGCGGCTGGTGCTCGATGTCTCGGGCGATGGCCGCCACAATGCCGGCCGCGCCCCGGGCCCGGTGCGGGACCTGGCGGTGGCGGCGGGCCTCACGGTGAATGGCCTCGCCATCCTGAACGAGGAGCCGGACCTGCTGGACCATTACGTGGCGGAGGTGATCGGCGGCCCGGGGTCCTTCGCCATGCCCTGCGGCGACTACGTGGATTTCGCGGAAGCCATCCTGCGCAAGCTGCGGCGGGAATTGCTGGGCGGCGGGCTGGTGGTATAGCCCAGGAACGAAGCCCCAGACGGTGAACCCCATGCTGCTGCTGATCCCCGGCCCCGTGCAGACCCGCCCCGAAGTCCGCGCCTGCATGGCGGAGGATATCGCCCCCTGGGACGAGGATTTCCGGGCCGAATACGCCGCCATGCGCCCCGCCATCGTGCGGATTGCCGGCGGGGTGGCGGGGGTGCATGCCTCCCTGCCGCTGCCCGGCTGCGGCCATATGATCATCGAATCCGCGATCCGCACCTTCGTGCCGGCGGGCGAAAAACTGCTGGTGGTGCGCAATGGCGGCTATGCGGAACGCCTGGCGCGGCTGGCGGAGACCGCCGGGCGGGTGGTGGTGGCCCTCGACGGGCCGGACAATGTTCCCATGTCGCCCGAGCGCCTGGCCCAGGCGCTGGCCGAGAACCCGGATTGCGGCCATGTGGCCCTGGTGGTCAGCGAGACCGGCACCGGCATCATCAACGACCCGCAGATCCTGGGGCCGGTGATCGCGGCGGCGGGGCGGCGAATGATCTGCGACGCCGTCTCCGCCTTCGGCGCGCTGCCCTTCCGCATCGCCGACCATCCGGAATGCGACGTGGTGGTCTTCACCTCGAACAAGTGCCTGGAGGGGCTGCCGGGCTTCGGCTTCGCCGTGGCACCGATCGCCCGCCTGGAGGCCTGCCGCGGCCAGGCCGGCTCCTGGGTGATGGACCTGTCCGATGTCTACGACCACGCGCTGAAGAACGGCTGGGGCGGTTTCCGCTTCACCCCGGCGGTGCAGGCCTTGCGGGCCTTTGGGAAGGCGATGGAGATCTACGAGGCGGAGGGCGGCCAGCCGGCCCGCTTCGCGCGCTACAGCCGCAACCGGGACGTGATGTATGCGGGCCTCAAGGCGCTGGGCTTCACGCCCTATGTGGCGCCCGAGCACCAGGGGCCGATCATCGTCAATGTCTACCAGCCGGTGGACCCGAACTGGAACCTGGAGACCTTCCAGCGGAAGATGAAGCAGCGCGGCGTCATCCTCTCCGACTTCTCCTCCACGAAGCAGCCTTCCATGCGCTTCGGCTGCATCGGCGCGATCGGGGAGGAGGAGATCCGCTTCGCCCTGAAGCAGGCCGAGGCGGTGCTGGAGGAGATGGGGGTGGGGCGGCGCGCCGCGGCCTGAGGGCCGCTATTCGATGCGGATGCCGCTGTCGCGGATGATCGGCGCCCATTTCGCCCGCTCCTCCGCGATCGCCGCAGCCAGCTGCGCCGGCGTCGTCCAACGCGGCTCCAGCCCATTGCGGTTCAGCACCTCCGTCGTCTCCGCATCGGCCAGCGCCAGGCGCATCGCGGCATTGATCCGCGCGATCGCGGGCTCCGGCGTGCCGCGCGGCGCCATCACCGCATACCAGGAGGGCACGTCGAAGCCCGGCACGCCGGATTCGGCGACGGTCGGGATCTCCGCCATCAGGCGCGAGCGTTCGAGATGCGGAATCGCCAGCGCGCGCAGCTTGCCCGCGCGCACCTGTTCCAGCACCGAGGCGGCGGTGGCGAAGGAGAAGTCGACGCGGCCGGCCAGCAGGTCGTTCACCACCAGGCCGCCGCCGCGGTAGTGCACCGCCGTCGTCTCCGTCCCCGCGATGCGGTCGAACAGCAGCCCGGCGAGATGCGGCCCGCCGGCGATGCCGCTGGTGCCATAGGACAGGGTGCCCGGCGCGGCCTTGGCCGCCGCCACCAGGTCCGCGACGCTGCGCCAGGGGCGGTCGACCGGCACCACCAGGATATTGAACAGGTCGACCGCGACGGAGACCGGCACCAGGTCCCGCGACGGATCGACCGGCAGGCGGATCACCATCGGGCTGACCACCATGGCGCCGAGGGTGGCCAGCAGCAGCGTATGCCCATCGGCGGGGCTGCGGGCCACCACCTCCGTCGCGATATTGCTGCCGGCACCGGGACGGTTCTCGACGATCACCGGCTGGCCCAGCGCCTCGCCCATCTTCGGCGCGATGGCGCGGGCGGAGATATCGGTGGCGCCGCCCGGCGTGAAGCCGACGACGAGGCGCAGCGGACGGGCGGGAAAAGCCTCCTGCGCCAGGGCCGGGGCGGCGAGCGGCAGCGCGGCGGCGCCGAGCAGGGCCCGGCGGCCGAGGGTGCGAATTGTCATGACGTTCCGTCCCAGGTGGTTGTTATTGCCACCCTTATGGCACGGATCGCGGAAGGCGCGAAACCGTCAGGCCTTCTTCCGCTTCTTCGCCGCCGCCTCGCCCGTCGCATGGCCGGCGGCCGACAGCGTGTGGAGGCGCTGCGGCAGCGCGGCGCGGATCGCCGGCCGCTCCTCCTTGTCCTTCTTCCAGCGCTTCTTCTCCGGCTTCAGCATGCCGCAGCCGAAGCAGAATCCGGTCTCGTGGTCGTAGCGGCAGATATCGATGCAGGGGCTGGCCATGCAGGGCAGATGGGGCGCCTTGGCCAGGGCGGGAAGGGCATGGCTGCCCTTCCCGGAACACGCATCAGAAGCGGTAGCGCACGCTGGTGCCGATGATCCAGGGATCGATATTCGCCTCCGCCCGCACGGCGCCGTGGTTGACGCTGACATCGGGGCGCAGCCACAGCCGCTTCACGTCGAAGTTGGCGAGGAAGTTCGGCGTGATCTCGTAATCCACGCCCGCATTCACCGCGACGCCCCAGGCATTGTCGACATCGACATGGGTGATGCCCGCGCTGCGCCCGCCGCCCTCGCCGTAGAAGACCGTGTAGTTCAGCCCGACGCCGAGATAGGGGCTGAAGCGGCTGGTCGGCAGCGGGTGGTATTGCAGCGTCACCGTCGGCGGCAGCGCCCAGACGCGGCCGAGGTCGATATTGCCGCCCGGGAGGCCGCGCACGGAGACATCATGCCGCGAGGTGGCGGCAATCACATTCACCGCGAAATTCGGCGTGAGGAAATAGGTGAGGTCGAGCTGCGGGGTCGCCGTCGCGCTCGCATGCGGCTCGCCACCGATGCTGGTATTGCCACCGTTGGAGGGCAGCACGCCGATCACGCCGACGCCCAGCACGATATCGCCCGCCAGCTTGCCGCGCACATCCTGCGCCATCGCCGGCATCGCCGCGACCATGCCCGCCAGGGCCGCTGCGCAGATTTTCCCAATCATCGTCCAAGCCTTTGCTCCGCGGCGCGCCCTGTGCGCGGCCGCGGGAGGGTTCTGGGCCTGGCGGCGTCACGCTGCCTTGATGCAGGTCAAGCGACCGGTCGCTTTCGCATCCTCCGTTGCG
The DNA here is from genome assembly GCF_051860665.1 of Falsiroseomonas sp. Classification (GTDB taxonomy): domain Bacteria; phylum Pseudomonadota; class Alphaproteobacteria; order Acetobacterales; family Acetobacteraceae; genus Falsiroseomonas. Next base: position 94,488 of record NZ_JBHYDM010000011.1, on the reverse strand, counting down.
GCATCGAAGGCCTTACGAAATGGGAAGGTGCGGTGCTCACTCCGCGCGGATATTCGCCGCGCGCACGACCTCGCGCCAGCGCGCGATCTCCGCCTGCTGGAAGGTTCGGTAATCGTCCGGCGAATTCGCCACCACGTCGAAGCCGATGGCGTTCAGCCGCTGCACCGATTCGGGATGCCGCAGCGCCGCCACCGTCGCCTCATGCACCTTCGCCAGCACCGGCTGCGGCAGGCCGGCCGGGGCCATGACCGCCTGCCAGGAGGTCACGACGAAATCGGCGAGGCCGGCCTCCGCCGCGGTCGGCACATCCGGCAGCACCGGGCTGCGCGTCGCACTCGTCAGCATGATGGCGCGCAGCCGGCCGCCCTGGATATGCGCGGCGACGGTGCCGAGATTCTGGAAGGAGAGCTGCACATTGCCGGCGATGAGATCCGTCGCCGCCGCCGCGCCGCCCTGATAGGGCACATGCGTCACCTCCGTCCCCGTGCGCTGCTTGAACAGCTCCATCGTCAGATGGTCGGAGGAGCCGACGCCGGAGGTGGAATAGCTGGCGCGGCCGCCATTCGCCTTCAGCCAGGCGATCACCTCGGGCAGCGTGCGCGCCGGCACCTTCTCCGCATTCACCACCAGCACGTTCGGCGTGGTGACGGCCATGGTGATGGGCGTGAAGTCGCGCACGGGATCGTAGCCAAGCGTGGGGCGCAGCGCGGCGTTGATGGCGAAGACGCCGATCGAGCCGACGAAGAGCATGTGGCCGTCGGCCGGCGCGCGCATCACCAGCCGCGCCGCCACCTCGCCATTCGCGCCGGCGCGGTTTTCCGCCACCACCGGCTGGCCCACCACCTGGGACATGCGGTTGGCGATGGTGCGCGCGATGATGTCGGAAGGGCCGCCGGCGACGAAGGGCACCATCACGGTGACCGGGCGCGTCGGCCAGGCGTCCTGGGCGCGCGCTGCGCCCGGCAGCAGCGGGGTGGCGGCGAGCGCGCCCAGCAGGGTACGGCGATACATGGATTTTTCCTCCGGTGGTTTCGTTGTGCCCAGCATGGCGCGGGATCCCGCCCGCCGAAAGGCCGCCGAGGGTCGGCGAACTCGGATTGCCGGGTTGGTGAACGTATGGTTACCCTTTCGTATCCCCCCTCCCGGACCGCCCCGCCATGACCCTCGCCGATTCGCCGCTGTCCCGCCGCCTGCTGCTGGGCGCCGGCGCCGCGCTGCTGGCCACCCCCGCCATCGCCCAGGCGCCCTGGCCGAACCGCCCGATCCGCCTGGTGGTGCCCTTCGGCCCCGGCGGGTCCACGGATGTGCTGGCACGGCTGCTGACGGAGCAGATGGCGCCACGCCTCGGCCAGCCCTTCGTCATCGACAACCGCCCGGGCGCCGGCGCGACGCTGGGCACCGGGCTGGTCGCGGATGCCGCGCCGGATGGCTACACCGTGCTGCTTTCCGCCATCAGCGCCTTCTCCGTCGGCAGCACGCTCTATCGCGGCCGCATCAGCTGGGATCCGGTGCGCAGCTTCGCCCATCTCGGCATGATCCAGTCCGGCTACTACGCGCTGATGGCGCATAACGGCACGCCCTATCGCAATCCGGCGGAACTGGCGGCGGCCGCGCGCGCCCGGCCGGGCATCGGCTATGCGACCAGCGGCGTGGGGTCCCTGCCGCATCTCTTCATGCTGCGCTTCGCCCAGCAGGCGCAGATCGAGCTGCAGCACATCCCCTATCGCGGCGGCGCCCAGGCGGTGAACGATGTGGTGGCCGGCGTGGTGCCGGTGACGCTGGACGGCATTGCCAGCTCCGTCGCGCTGATGCGGGAAGGGCGGATCCGCGGCATCGGCATCACCGGCCCGACGCGCCAGGCGCTGTTCCCGGACATGCCCACCTTCGTCGAAAGCGGCTTCCCCGGCCTGGTGGCGGAAGGCTGGGCCGGCATGGCGATGCCCGCCGCGACCCCGCGCCCGATCCAGGACCGCTTCGCGGCGGTGCTGAAGGAGGTGCTGGAACTGCCCGCCATCGTCGCCCGCTACGCCCAGCTCGCCATCGACCCCGGCACGCGCTTCGGCGATGCGGCCCAGGCCTTCGTGGCGCAGGAGGTGGAAACCTGGCGCCCGCTGGTCCTCGCCTCCGGCGCCACAGTGGATTGAAGACAGACATGACGAATCGCCTCGCCGCCTTCCGGCAGAAGCTGGAGGGCAGGGTGGACCTCGCCTTCCTGCCGCTCGGCAGCACGGACCTGCACTATGCCGCGGGCCTCGCGCGCGACATCCCGAAATATGGTGTGACGCTGCATCCCGGCGACTGGCTGGAGGGCGCCTGGGTGGCGCCGGGCCATCCGCCGGTGCTGGCCCTGCCGCGCATGACCGCCGAATTCGGCGGCCGCGGCGCGCCGGAGGGGGTGGAGCTGCGCGTGCTGGGTGACTGGGACGACCCGGCGAAGCTGGTCACCGAAATTTTGGCCGCCTTCCGCCTGCCGCCGAAGCCGCGCATCGCGGTTTCCGAGCGCGCCCATGCCGACAGCCTGATCCAGCTGCAAGCGCTGCTGCCCGACGCCACCTTCGTATCCGCCACCGCGATCCTGCGCGAGTTGCGGCTGATCAAATCGGACGAAGAAATCGCGCTGATGCGCGAGGCCGGCCGCCGCACCGAGGCCGCCTTCGCGGAGGTGCTGCCGAAACTGCGCTTCGGCATGACGGAACTCGATGTGGTGGCGGAGGTCGACTACCAGATGAAGCGCCAGGACAGCCTGGGGCCGACCTTCACCACCACGCTCTACAACACCGGCCCGGAGCATCCGCTGATGCTGGGCCGGCGCATGGAAAGCTGGAAGCGGAAGATCGGGCCGGGCGTCTCCGTCCTGTTCGATTTCGGCGCCTCGCATCAGGGCCTCTGCTACGACTATGGCCGTACCGTCTCCTTCGGCGCGCCCAGCGCGGACCAGATCCGCGTGCATGGGCTGGTGATGCAGGCGCAGAGCGTGGGCATCGCGGCGCTGAAGGTGGGCGCGACCTGCGAGAGCGTGGATGCGCTGGCCCGCCAGGTGATCCTGGATGCCGGCCTCGGCGCCGGCTTCCGGCACCGCCTCGGCCACGGCATCGGCTGGGACGTGCACGAGCCGCCCTTCCTAACCCGCGGCGATACGACCGTGCTGCAGGAAGGCATGATGTTCACCATCGAGCCCAGCATCCTGCAGGACACCGGTTTTTCGGCTCGGACCGAGGATGTGGTGGTGGTCCGGCCGGGCGGCGGGGAGCGGCTGACGGAAGGCTTCCAGGATCTGCTGGTGGTGGACCACTAGCTCCGCCAGACTGCCTCCATAAAGGGAGGACCAGAAGCATGACGACACGGCGCGGGGCCCTTGCGGGGCTGGCGACGATCCTGGCTGCACCCCCGATCCTTGCTGCCCGCAAGGCGCTGGCGCAGCCCGCCTGGACGCCGAACCGGCCGCTGCGCCTGTTCGTCACCTATCCGCCCGGCGGCGTCACCGACATCGTCGGCCGCCTGGCCGCGGAGGCGCTGGGGCCGGAGATCGGCCAGCCCGTGCTGGTGGAGAATCGCGCCGGCGCCGGCGGCAATCTCGGCATGCAGGCGGCGCTGGCAGCACCTGCGGATGGCACCACGCTGATGCTCGGCACCGTCGCGCTGTTCGGCGTGAACCCGGTTCTCTACGCCGGCTCCGGCGTGGATGGCGTGCGGGATTTCGCGCCGCTCGGCATGCTGGGGGAGGCGGCCAATGTGCTCTCCGCCGTGCCGGCGCGGCTTGCCGCGCGCAATGTGGCGGAGCTGGTGGCGGAGGGAAGGCGCCGGCCGCTGACCTATGGCTCGGTCGGCAATGGCAGCTCCTCCCACCTCTCGGCCGTGCTGCTGCTGAAGACGCTGGGGCTGGAGGCGACGCATGTGCCCTATCGCGGCTCCGCCCCGCTGGTCACGGCGATGCTGGCCGGGGAGGTGGATTTCGGCTTCGACACCACCGCCACCTCCACCGCCCATGTGCAGTCCGGCGCCTTCCGCGCGCTCGGCGTCACCACGGCCCGCCGGGCCTCCTCGCTGCCGGAGGTGCCGACGCTGCAGGAGGCTGGGCTGGCCGGCTATGCGCTCAGCGTCTGGTTCGGCCTCTTCGCCCCCGCCGCCACCCCGCCCGAGCGCCGCGCGCGGCTGGAGGAGGCGGTGGCCCGCAGCCAGACGCCGGCCCTGGCCGAGAAGCTCCGCCGCGCCTTCGTCGATCCGCTGGCGGTGCCGCCGGCCGAACTTCCGGGCTGGGTCGCGGCCGATGCGGCGCGCTGGCAGCAGCTGGCGCGGGATGCGCGCATCGAGCTGAACTGAGGCCGGGTTGCCGGTTTTGGAGGGGACGGATAAGCCGACCTTCGACTTGCGGGAGACAGGGAAAGACATGGCCACCGACCTCGACATCGCCCGCGCCGCCACCTTGCGCCCGATCGCGGAGATCGCCGCCGCCGCCGGCATCCCCGATTCCGCGCTGGAGCCCTACGGCAAGTACAAGGCGAAGGTCGGAACGCAATTCGTGGCGGAGGCCTCGGCCCGGCCGCCCGGCGCGCTGGTGCTGGTCACCGGCATCAGCCCCACCCCGGCCGGCGAGGGCAAGACCACCACGACCATCGGCCTGGGCGATGCGCTGAACGCGCTGGGCACGAAGACCATGATCTGCCTGCGCGAGCCCTCGCTGGGTCCCTGCTTCGGGGTGAAGGGGGGTGCCACGGGCGGCGGCTATGCCCAGGTGCTGCCGATGGAGGATATCAACCTCCATTTCACCGGCGATTTTCACGCGATCACCAGCGCGAACAACCTGCTCTCCGCCATGGTGGACAACCACCTGTATTGGGGGAACGAGCTAGGCCTCGATCCGCGGCGCATCTCCTGGCGCCGCGCCATGGATATGAACGACCGCAACCTGCGGGATTGCGTGGTGGGCCTGGGCGGCGCCAGCCAGGGCGTGGTGCGCGAGGACGGCTTTGACATCACTGTGGCCTCCGAGGTCATGGCGGTCTTCTGCCTGGCCAAGGACCTCGCCGACCTGCAGGAGCGTCTCGGCCGCATGATCGTCGGCCGCCGGCGCGATGGCACGGCGGTGACGGCGCGGGACGTGAAGGCGGATGGCGCGATGGCGGCGCTGCTGCGCGATGCGCTTTCGCCCAACCTGGTGCAGACCATCGCAGGCTCGCCGGCGCTGGTGCATGGCGGGCCCTTCGCGAATATCGCGCATGGCTGCAACAGCGTGGTCGCCACGCGGATGGGACTTGGCCTCGCCGATGTCGTGGTCACGGAGGCCGGCTTCGGCGCGGATCTCGGCGCGGAAAAATTCCTGGACATCAAGTGCCGCCTCGCAGGGCTGAACCCCGCGGCCTGCGTCATCGTCGCCACCGTGCGCGCGCTGAAGATGCATGGCGGCGTGGCCAAGTCCGAATTGGGCCGCGAAGACGTGGCGGCGGTGGAGCGCGGTGTGGCCAACCTCGCGCGCCATGTCGAGAACATGCACAAATTCGGCCTGCCCGTGGTGGTCGCGCTGAACCGCTTCACCAGCGACACGCCGGCCGAGATCGCCGCCGTGCAGCAGGCGATGGCGCGGCTGGATACGCAGGCGATCCTCTGCACCCATTGGTCCGATGGCGCGGCGGGTGCTGCCGAACTGGCCCAGGCGGTGCAGTCGCGCATCGCGGCCGGCGCCGCGCGCTTCGCCCCGCTCTACCCGGATGCGATGCCGCTGAGCGAAAAACTGCGCACCATCGCCCGCGAGGTCTATCGCGCCAAGGACGTGGCGATTCCCGCCCCGGCGGCCCAGAAACTGGCGCGGTGGGAGGCGGAAGGTTTTGGCCACCTGCCGGTCTGCGTGGCGAAGACCCAGTATTCCTTCAGCGCCGATCCCACCGCACTCGGCGCGCCGGTCGACCACACCCTGCCGGTGCGCGACGTGCGGCTTTCGGCCGGCGCCGGCTTCGTCGTGGCGGTGTGCGGCGAGATCATGACCATGCCCGGCCTGCCGCGCCGTCCGGCGGCGGAGACCATCGGGCTGGATGCCGAAGGCCGCATCGAAGGGCTGTTCTGACAGCCACGGCCGGCCGCGCGGGGCCTCTCGCGCGGCCGGTTACGCTTCGTCATGGGCGAGGCGCGCGAATTCGTGAAGTAGTAGTTGCGAGTCATTCTCACTCGCACTAAAGCCATCCCAGCCACCCAGCCCGAGCCGCCCGTTTCCGCAGCGACCAGCCAGGTACGCACGTGAAGCACGCGCCGCCGGGCCCCGTCCCGCGGCAGGACGGAGATCGACCCATGCCTTCCTTCACCCAGTGGCTCCTGGCGGGCACCGCCATGGGGCTGGTGCTGGCCCATTCCGCCCAGGCCCAGGAAACAGCGGCGGGCGAGACCATGCGCCTGACCCCGGTGGTGGTGACCGAATCCGGCAATGCTGCAGCGAACAACACCAGCACCATCGGCCAGGACCGGCTGAACCTGGAAGGCGCGACCAATCTCGACGACCTGCTGCGCACGCTCCCCGGTGTCTTCACGCGCGAAACCTCGCAGCAGCCGGGCGTCGCGGTGAATATCCGCGGCTTCGAGGGCTCCGGCCGGGTCAATATGTCGATCGACGGCGTGCGCCAGAATTTCCGCTTCACGGGGCATGAGGCCGGCGGTTTCACCTATGTCGATCCCAACCTGCTGGCGGATATCGACGTCACCCGCGGCACCGTCTCCGGCGTCGGCGGCGGCGCGCTGGCGGGCACGGTGAATTTCCGCACGCTGGATGTGGATGACGTGGTGCAGCAGGGCCATGCCCGCGGCGGCCTGGCGCGGCTGTCCTGGGGCAGCAATGGCGTCGGCTTCCAGGAGATGCTGGCGGCCGGCGCGCGCTCGGGCGGCATCGGCGTGGTCGGCGCGATCAGCCGGCGCAACTCCGACAACTACCAGGACGGCAACGGCAATAGCGTCGCCTATTCGGGCCAGGACCTGATCTCCGGCCTGCTGCGCACGAATATCGATTTCGGCAGCGGCCATACGCTCTCGCTCGGCGGCGTCTTCTACGACAACGATTTCGCGGCGAATTCCTACCGCCAGACGGTGGTGAACCGCACCCTGTCCGCGAACTACCGCTACAATCCCGGCGATCCGCTGATCGACCTGCGGGTCAATGCCTATCGCAACGACCTCACCATGAAATACACCGGCGCCATGGGCACCACGACCAGCGGCATCGGCCGCCGGATCGAGGATGTCGGCATGGGCTTCGATGCCTCCAATACCTCGCGCTTCAACCTGGGCCCGGTGCGGGTGCGCAGCACCACGGGCCTGGAGTATTTCCACGACGACGTCACGGCGCGGAATGGCGGCGTCAATCCCGGTGACGGCACCAGCTCCATGCTCGGCGTCTTCACCGAGAATACCTTCAGCTACGGCATCTTCGATCTCACCCCGGCGCTGCGCTACAACCACTACCAGCTCAGCGGCGCGGGCAGCACGCGCTACGGCGCCTATGACGTCGATATCTCCGATGGCTCACTCGATCCGAAGCTGACGCTGGCGGCAAATGTCACGGACTGGCTGCAGCCCTACGTCACCTGGTCCCGCTCGATGCGCGCGCCCACGTTGCAGGAGACGATGCTGGGCGGCGACCATCCCGGCGGCGGCTCCGCCGGCAGCTATATCGCCAATCCGAACCTGCAGCCGGAGACGCAGCAGGGCTGGGAATTCGGCGTGAATCTCCGCCGCCGCGGCCTGCTGCGGCCGAACGACCAGTTCAGCGCCCGCTTCAACTACTTCATGATGGATGTGGAGGACTATATCACCGCGGCCTATGTCTCCTCCGCCCGCGCCTTCCAGATGCAGAATGTGGCCGGCACCACCAAGGTGGATGGTTTCGAGGCCGAGGTCAGCTACGACCCGCGCTTCGTCTTCGCCAGCCTCAGCTACACCCACACCAATTCCCGCCTGCCGAGCCAGCTGATGGGACTCGGCGCCAGCCAGTACACGCCGGATGACGTGGTCTCGATCCGCGCCGGCGCGCGCTTCCTCGAGGAGAAGCTGACCGTGGGAGCGCGCTGGGACTATGTCTCGGGCGGGCTTGTGGCCGGCTTCAACAGCACCGGCACCGCGGGCCAGTCGAGCCAGGGCGGCGAGCCCTACAACCTGCTCGGCCTGTTTGCGAGCTACCAGGTGGCGCCGAATATCGAGATCAATGCCCGCGCCACCAACCTGCTGGACGAGGCCTATACGCCCTTCCTCAGCACCATCGGCACGGGCCAGGGGCGCACCGTCTATCTCGGCACGCAGATCCGCTTCTGACCGGCCTGCGCCGTCAGTGCGTCTCGCGCAGCAGGCGGAGGAGTTCCTCCGGCACCGGCTCCGCGAGCGCCTGGTCGTAGCGGCGAGTCAGCTCCACCTGCAGCCACCGCTCGAAGGCGGCCGGCGGCGGCGCGGGCGGAAGTTTTGGCCGATCCGGGGGTTGCAGGTGCAGGTTCATGCGATGCAAGCGCAGCCGGCCGCCGTCGGTTCCGCTTCCCCGGTGCACTGCGACATTTCGCAACCCCTTGCCGCTCAGGGCGCGTGCCGCCGGCCCCGCTGGGCGCCGTCCAGGATGAACTCGGCGAGCGCCTTGGCCAGGCAGTCATGCAGCTCATCCGCCACTGCCACGCGGCGGGACCGGGGCGCCCGTTCCAGGTCCAGCCGTTCCGTCTCCACCCAATGGCGCATGATGACCCAGCGGCTGAACATCTGCGCGCCGCTGGCCGCGGCCGAGACGCGCAGCCAGTCCCTGTAGCTTTCCACATCGGCATTGCTGCGCAGGAAGCGGGAGAATTGCGGGTCCATCAGCACCACGTCGGTGCGTTCGCCGCGGATGGCGCGCAGCCGCGCCAGGGCGCCCTGCACGGCCTCCGCCATCTCCTCCACCGGCATGCCGCGCGCCGCCTCCACCGTGCCGAGCTGCCAGATGATGAGGTGCGGCCGCAGCCTGGGGCCCTGCTCGGCCAGGATCTTCGCATGGTCCGCCGCCGTGCTGCCGCGCGCGCCGAAGACCTCCACCCGCACCGCCACGGGCGCGATCCGGGTCGCCAGCCGGGCCTGCAGCCGTTCCGGCCAGGTCGCCTCCTTGCCCGAGGTGCCGCCGGCCTGGGTCGAGGCGCTGCCCACGACCAGCACGCGCAGCTCGGTATGCGCCAGGGCGGCGAAGACGCCGGCCATGGGCGCCGCCTCCATCGTCTCGGACGGCGCGCCGCAGCCCGGTCCCTCCGCCTGCGCCCAGGCAGGGGTGGCGGTGGCCAGGGTGCCGGCCAGGGCGAGAAGGGGCAGCCATGGGGCGCGGGGCATGACGCGCATCAGCTAACGGCCCCGTGAGCGGGCGGCAAGCCCGTTTGCGGCTTGCGCTTGCCTTCGCCGCCATACCAGGCGGAGACCACCGCGACGGCCATCAGCGCCGCCAGCCCGATCCCATTCACCAGCAGCTGCGCCGGCGGGCCGGAGTCCATCTCCAGCGCCAGCCGGCCAAGGAAGGACAGGAAGATGCCGGCGCAGAAAACCGGCAGGCCCTGCTGGCCCATCAGCACGAAGGCAGCCGGCAATGGCTGGCCCAGCCAGTCCGCCTGGCGGGGAATCAGATGCGCCACCAGCCAGCCGAGCAGCAGCACGGAGGCGAGCCGCGCCGGATGCAGACCGGCCTTGTCCACCATGGCGATGGCGCCGGCCATCCATTCGGGCGCATAGAGCCCGAAGCCCGGCCCGTGCCAGACCAGGTTCAGCGCCAGCGCGATGGCCACCAGCAGCAGCCCGGCCAGCACCGCGAGCGCCCGGTTCCAGGGCAGCCGCCGCGCCAGCACCGCCGGATCGGCGCGGCCCAGCACCACGCCGATGGCGAACAGCAGCTGCCAGGCGAAGGGGTTGAAGAACCAGCCGCCGCCGGTCCAACTCGGCAGGGTGAAGCCGGTGGCCCGCGTCGCGGCATAAAGCCCAAGCGACAGGCCGAGCAGCCAGGCCGGCCGGCGGATCAGCGGCAGGGAAAGGGCGAAAAGCCCCATCACCACGATGTAGAGCGGCAGGATATCCAGGAAGGCCGGCTGGTAGCGCAGCAGCAGCGCCTCCAGCAGCGCGCGATAGGGCTCCTGCCCGAAGGGGTCCAGGTGCATCTCATCCAGATAGGCGGCCTGGTTCAGCGCGGCGGCGGAAAAGCCCACCTGGGCGGCGAAGACCACGAACAGGAAGATATGCGCCACATAAAGCGTGCCCATCCGGCCGGCGATGCGGGCGCCGGCGGCGAGCCAGCCGTCACGCTCCAGCACGCGGCCATAGGCGATGCCGGCGGCATAGCCCGCCAGCAGCACGAAGACCTCCGTCGCATCGCAGAAGGCCACGTTGCGCAAGGTGGCGTGCGCCAGCAGATTGCCCGGCGTATGGGTGATGAAGATGAACCAGAGCGCGAGCCCCCGCAGGAAATCCACCCGGATGTCGCGGCTGGGGCGGGCGGGCGAGCCGGGGGAGGGGGTCATGCCGGGGCAGCATCGTGGAAGGGGGCGGCTTGGCGCAAGTCTCGGCTGACGACCTGCTGCGCGAAGGCGCCGCGCGCCATGCGCGGGGCGAGCTGGCGATGGCGGAGCGCCTGTATCGCCGCGTGCTGAAGCTGCGGCCCGGGGATGGCAATGCCTTGAACCTGCTGGCGGTGGCCGCCCGGCAGCGCGGCGACCTGCCGGCGGCGCTGGACCTGTCCGGGAAGGCGCTGGCGGCGCAACCCGAAAGCCCCGTCTTCCTGGCCAATCGCGGCGCCGTGCTGGCGGAATCGGGCCAGCTGGAGGCGGCCATCGCCGCGCTGCAGGCCGCCCTGGCGCGCCGCCCGGCGGATGCCACGGCATTGCGCAACCTGGGCCAGGCGCTCTGTGCTGCCGGCCGGGCGCCGGCCGCCGTGGCGCCGCTGCGCCAGGCCGTGCGGCTGGCGCCCCAGGCGGCGGAGCCCTGGCTGGCGCTGGCCCATGCGCTGCGGGAGGCGGGGCAGGAGGGGGCGGTGCAGGCGGCGCGCCAGGTGCTGGACCTGCCCGGCACCGCGCCCGCCCTGGCCGAACAGGCGCGATTCCTGCTGGCCGCGCTGGGCGAGGGGGCGGCGCCGGACCGCGCGCCGGCCGCCTATGTGCGCGACCTCTTCGACCAATACGCGCCGCGCTTCGACGACGACCTGCAGGACCGCCTGGGCTATCGGACGCCGGCGCTGCTGGCGGCGCTGCTGGAATCCGCCGGCATCGCGCCGGATGGCCGCCGCCGGCTGCTCGACCTCGGCTGTGGCACCGGGCTTTCGGGGCTGGCGCTGAAGCCCTGGTCCAGGCGGCTGGAGGGGTTGGACCTGTCGCCGCGGATGCTGGCGGAGGCGCGGTCGCGCGGCATCTACGATGCGCTGCATGAGGCCGATCTGGTCGAATTCCTCGGCACCCGCCCCGCGGGCTTCGATCTGGTGGCGGCGGTGGATGTGCTAAACTACCTGGGCGACCTCGGCCCCGCCTTGGCGGGCATCGCCCAGGCCCTGGCGCCCGGCGGCCTTGCCGCCTTCAGCCTGGAGGCGGGGCAGGGCGCACCCTTCGCCTTGGGGGAGGGGCTGCGCTACCGGCACGACCCGGAGCATGTCCTGGCCTTGGCCGGGGCCGCAGGCCTGGCGCCGCTGGCGCGCGAGGCGGCGGCGCTGCGGGTGGAAAAGGGCGTGCCGGTGGCTGGCCTGCTGCTGGTGCTGCGGCGCGGTTAAAGCATTTCAAGCCTTGCGGCTTCGCAAGGCGACTCGGAAATGCATTCAAACAATAAGCTGGAGCCATTTCGCCGTCTTCGCTGCCGGTGGAACGGCTCTAGCCGAGCAGCCCCCGCGCCAGGGCCCGCACATCCTGCGCCGCCGGGCAGGTGGGGTGCCGGGTCAGCAGGGGGGTCTGGTGGCGGATGGCATCCGGCACCTTCGGATCCCGCCGCACCACCCCGGCCAGCACCAGGCCGCGGGCGAGAAAGCGCTTTGTCGCGGCCTCCAGCGTCGCATGGGTGCGCTGGCCGCTGGCGGCGCTGCCGGCCAGGTTCACCACCAGCCGCGCCTCGCCGCCCGGCGCGTCCTTCGCATGCAGCTTCAGCACGGCATAGGCATCGGTCAGGCTGGTCGGCTCCTCCGTCGCCACCACCAGCAGCAGGTCGGCCTGCGCCGCCAGCCGGCGCTGCGGCGCCTCCACCCCCGCGCCGAGATCCACCACGACATCCTGGAACTGGTCCGAGAGCTGGCGTGGCAGGTCCAGCGCCGCCTCCAGCGCCGGGCCGGCGAGGCTGGCCAGGGCGCCGCTGCCGGACCGCCCGGCGAGCAGATGAAAACCGGCCGCCAGCGCCATGGTGGCGGTCACCGCCGAAGCGCCGGCCAGCACAGCGGAAAGATCCCGCCCCGGGTTCAGCCCCAGCTGCACATCCGCATTGGCCAGGCCGAGATCGGCATCCATCAGCACCACGCGGCGGCCCTGCTCGGCCAAGGCCTGCGCCAGGGTGATGGAGAGCCAGGTCTTGCCGACGCCCCCCTTGCCGGAGGCGACGGCGATGATCCGTCCCGTCATGCTCGCTCCTGCACCGCCGGCGGGGCGGCAAGGCGCCGCGCCAGGCCTTCCGGCGAAAGGGGTTCCAACCCGTCCGAGGCATCAGGCCCGGTGCCGGCCTCGGTCAGCTTCAGGCCCACCGCCGCGGCGGCCAGCACGCTGCCCAGCCGCCGGGCACTGTCCAGGCGCGTCGGCAGCAGGTAGCGGCAGCCCAGCAGCTGGAAGGCGGTCGCCGTCTCCGCCGCCTCCTCCGCATCCAGCCCGGCGGGCAGCACCAGCACGCAGGCGCCGCGCGCCACCTCCAGCATCGCCGCCAGGGCGCGGGCGCCGGCCGGGTTGAAGGGGTCGCAGCCCGGCAGGTCCACCAGCACCGGCTGACCCGCCGCGCGCCGCGCCAGGGCCTTGCCGAGCGCCGAGGGAGTATTGGCGATGGCCAGCGGCAGTTCCAGCACGCGGGCGAAGGCGGCCAGCTGTTCCGCGGCACCGGCCCGCCGGCCATCGGCGCTGATCAGCAGCGGCCGCGTGCCGGCCAGCACCAGCCGCGTGGCGAGTTTCGCGGTCGTCAGCGTCTTGCCCGCGCCGGGCGGGCCGGCCAGCAGCAGCGGCGCCGGGCCGAGCGGCAGCTTCGCGAAGCCCAGCACGGATTCGAGCGCCGCCGGCAGCCGGCCCTCCGCCAGCCGCTGGGCCAGCACCGCCGGCACATTGTGGCGCGCGAGGGCGGGCGGGATGGGACGCGCGCGCGGCGCATCCGGCGCGATCATCAGCGGCTCGTCATCCAGCTGGTCCAGCGCCGCCGTCACCTCCACCCCGCCGGCGACTCGGCGGGTGGAGAGCAGCACGGCATCCTCGCCCAGCTCGGCGCGCAGCTGCGCCAGCGCGTCGGAAAGCCTGGCGGCGCGGATCACGCGAAGCTTCACGCGTGGGGCTCCGTCACTGCCCGGCCTTTCACTGGACCGTACCGATCGTGCGGATGCGGGCGCGCGCATGGATCTCGGTATGCGCCAGCACCATGGTCGCCGGCCGGAAGCGCTCCACCACGGCGCGCAGATGCGCGCGGATGCTGCCCGAGCAGACCAGCACCGCGGGCTCGCCCTGCGCGCTCGCCGCATCGAAGGCGCTGCGCAGCGCCGTCATGAAGGCCGAGAGCTTCGAGGGCGCCATGGCGAGCTGCTTCTCCTCGCCGGGCCCGATCAGCGATTCCGCGAAAGCCTGTTCCCATTCGGCCGAGAGGGCGATGATCGGCACATAGCCCTGCGGCCCGCGCGCGGCATCGCTGATCTGGCGCGCGAGGCGCGTGCGCACCATGGCGAGGATCGGGCTGAGCGAGCGGGCGCCGCTCGCCGCCGCCTCCTGCATGCCCTCCAGGATGGTCGGCAGGTCGCGGATGGAGACGCGCTCCGCCAGCAGCGCCTGCAGCAGCCGCTGCACCGTGCCGATGCTGGCCTGCGCCGGCACCAGATCCGCCACCAGCCGCTTGTGCTCCGGCGGCATCTCGTCCAGCAGTTTCTGGGTCTCGGCGAAGGACAGCATCTCGGGCATGTATTCCCGGGTGACCTCCGTGAGGTGTGTCGCCAGAACGCCCGCGGCATCCACCACGGTACAGCCGAGCGCCAGCGCCTCCTCGCGGCGAAACTCCTCGATCCAGGCGGCGGGCAGGCCGAAGGTGGGTTCCTGCACCCGCTCGCCGGGAATGGCAGGCGGATTGCCGGAGGGGTCGATCGCCAGGTGCAGCGGCGGCTTCAGCGATCCGCGCCCGGCCTCGATCTCCTTCACCCGGATCACATAGGTATCCGGCGGCAATTGCAGATTGTCCTGGATGCGCACGCTGGGCAGCACGAAGCCCAGCTCCTGCGCCGTGGTCTTTCTCAACGTACGGATCTGCTCGGACAGCCGCGGCGCGTCGCCGGCGGCGAGGCTCAGCAAGCCGTAGCCGAGCTCGAGGCGCAGCAGATCCATCTTCAACGAATCACTGGCAGGCGGCTCGCCCGGCGGCGGCGGCGGCGCCTCCGCCACGGCGCGCTTCGTGCGTTCCGCGAGATCCTGCAGCCGCGCCGCCCAGACCGCGCCCCCGGCCAGCGCCAGGAAGGGGATCAGCGGCATGCCCGGCAGCAGGCCCATCACGACAGCGGCGCCAGCCGCCAGCCGCATCGGCTTGGCACCGCCGAGCTGCAGGGCCAGCGCCTCATCCGCACGGCCCTCGACGCCGCCCTTGGTCACCACGATGCCGGCGGCGAGCGAGACCAGCAGCGCCGGGATCTGCCCCACCAGCCCATCGCCCACCGTCAGCATGGAATAGGTGGTCACCGCCTCGCCGAAGGGCAGGCCCTGGCGGATGGTGCCGATGGCGATGCCGGCCAGCAGGTTGATCAGCGTGGTGACGAGGCCCGCGATGGCATCGCCGCGGACGAATTTCGCGGCACCATCCATGGCGCCGTAGAAGCCGCTTTCCTCCTCCAGCTCCCGCCGCCGGATGCGGGCCTGTTCCTCGGTCAGCAGGCCGGCGGAGAGATCGGCGTCGATCGCCATCTGCTTGCCCGGCATGGCATCCAGGCTGAAGCGCGCCGCCACTTCCGCGATGCGGCCGGAGCCCTTCGAGACGACCACGAAGTTCACCAGCAGCAGGATGGCGAAGACGATGAGGCCGACCAGCACGTCGCCGCCCATCAGGAAGCCGCCGAAGGCCGAGATCACATGTCCGGCGGAGGCCGGGCCCTCATGCCCATGCGTCAGGATGGCCCGCGTGGTGGCGACATTCAGCGCCAGGCGCAGCAGCGTGGTCAGCAGCAGCACGGTGGGGAAGCTGGTGAAGTCCAGCGGCCGCTTCATGAAGAGCGAGACCATCAGCACCAGGACGGAGGCTGTCATCGACAGCGCCAGCCCGGCATCCATCAGCCAGGTCGGCAGCGGCACCACCAGCACCGCGACCAGCAGCACCACGCCGAGCCCGAGCGCGACATCGCCCGTCGGCCGGGCGCGGCCAAGCCAGGCGGGAAGGACCAGACCGCCCATGGGTCAGACCGCGATCTGCAGCGGCGAAGGCGGCGGCGCCTGGCCGGGCGCGGGTGGCACGGCAATGCCGGCGCTGCGGTATTCGCCCAGCTTGTTGCGCAGCGTGCGGATGGAGATGCCCAGGATCTCGGCGGCGCGCGTGCGATTGCCGAGGCAATGCGACAGCGTCTCCAGGATCAGCTCGCGCTCCACCTCCTCCACCTTGCGGCCGACCAGGGATGCGACCTTGCCGCCCGGTGCCGGCGCCGCGGCAGGTGCCTCCGGCGTGGGCGTGGGCGTGGCAACGGGGGGCGGCGTGGCGGGGCGTGCCAGCTCGATCGCCTCGGGCCCGATCTCCGGCCCCTCCGCCAGCAGCACGGCGCGGTGGATGGCATTCTCCAGCTCCCGCACATTGCCCGGCCAGGCATGCGCCAGCAGCAGGTGGCGGGCGAGCGGCGACAGCGGGCGCGGCGGCAGGCCGTTCACCTGCGCATAGCGGGCGCAGAAATGCTCGGCCAGCGGCAGGATATCGGCGGGTCGCTCGCGCAGCGGCGGAATCCGCAGCGCCACCACGTTCAGCCGGAAATACAGGTCCTCGCGGAACCGCCCCGCCGCGACCTCGGCGGCCAGGTCCCGATGCGTCGCCGCGATGATCCGCACATCCACCTTCAGCGGCGCGCCGCCGCCCAGCCGGTCCACCTCCCGCTCCTGGATCACGCGCAGAATCTTGGCCTGAAGGCGCGGGTCCATCTCGCCGATCTCGTCCAGCAGCAGCGTGCCGCCCTCGGCCTGCTCGAACTTGCCCTTGCGCGTGGCGATGGCGCCGCTGAAGGCGCCCTTCTCATGGCCGAAGAGCTCCGATTCCAGCAGCGTCTCCGGCAGCGCGGCGCAGTTCAGCGCGACGAAGGGGCCGCGCGCGCGCTTCGACAGCGCGTGCAGGTGGCGCGCCATCACCTCCTTCCCCGTGCCGCTCTCGCCGGTCAGCAGGACGGAAGCCTCGGCGCGGGCCAGCGTCGCCGCGCGCGCCATCAGCGTGGTCATCGCGGCATCACGCGCCAGCGGCGCATCCGCCTCCCGCGTCGCGCCGGCGGCCTCCAGCATGGCGATGATGAGATCGGCATCCGGCGGCAGCGGCAGGAAGTCCCGCGCGCCGGATTCGATGGCGCGCACGGCGGCATCCGCATCCTCGGCGCGGCCGCAGGCGACCACGGGGCAGGCGATGCGTTCGGCGGCCAGCGCCTGCACCAGCCAGACCACGTCATGCCGCAGATCGACCAGGGCGAGATCCGCGCCTTCGCCGCGCAGCCGCTCCAGCCCCGCCGCGACGCCCTCGGCATGGCCGAGCTTGGCGCCGCGCGCGATGGCGACGCGCGCGGCGGCGCCGAGCTCGCCTTCCAGCGATCCGATGATGAGCAGCCGTGCCATGCGCTCAGCCGCCCCGGTCGGACTTGACGATTTCCGTCATGGTGACGCCCAGGCGGTTGTCATCCACCATCACCACCTCGCCACGTGCCACCAGGCGGTTGTTGACATAGATGTCGACCGCCTCGCCCAGCTTGCGGTCCAGCTCCACCACCGCGCCGCGGCCCAGCTTCAGCAGCTGCGAGACCTGCATGGTGGCGCGGCCGAGCACGGCGCTGACCTGCACGGGAATGTCATAGACCGCATCCAGGTCGCGCGGCCCGGCCGGGCTGGTCGAGCCCTGCTGCGCCTCCGTCGCCGGCACCGCCTCGAAGCCGTCCTGCCCGCTCATGAACTCGGTTCCTCCCCCATTGTGGTGGGCTCTGTCGTGATATCCAGGCCGGCGATGCGCAGCACCTCCGCCACCGCGGCGCGGCGCGCGGCCAGCGAGACCACCAGCGCGCCGTCGCGCCAGGCCAGGCGCGCATCGCCCGGCGCCACCGCGGCATCGCCGCGCACTTCCGGCCCGCCATGCGGCATCCGCGCCGCGATCGCCTCCGCCAGCTTCGGCGCCACATGCAGCACCGCTTCCGGGCGATCCGCGATGGCCGGCAGCATGGGCACCAGAAGATGCGGCACGATGTCCGCCCCCAGCCGCGCCGCGGCGCCGGGCAGGGCATGGTCCAGCATGCGCAGCAGCAGCAGGGCCAGCGCCTCGGCCGAGGCAGAGGCGGTCTCGCGGCCGACCTCCGCGGCCTCGGCCAGCAGCCCGGACGTGCGCTCCAGCGCGCGCTGGATCGCGGCTTCCTGCGCGCGGGCCTGCTCGGCGCGGCCTTCCGCCAGCCCGGCCGCATGGCCCAGGGCGCGGCCCTCCACGATGCCGGCGGCGCGCGCCTCGGCCAGCAGCACCTCCGGATCCGGCGGCGGTGGTGGCGGCGGCTCCGGCGGTGCGCCGAGATCGGGCAGGGGCAGGGCCAGCTTCATGCCAGCATCTCGTCATCGCGCCCGTCGGCGATCTGGATCTGGCCCTGGGCGGCGAGGTCCTTGGCGATGCCGACGATCTGCGCCTGCGCGTCGTCCACGTCGCGCAGCTTCACCGGGCCCATGCCCGCCAGGTCGTCCTTCAGCAGCTTGGAGGCGCGTTCGGACAGGTTGCGGAAGAACATGTCGCGCAGCGTCTCCGACGCGCCCTTCAGCGCCAGTGTCAGCTTGTCCTTCGGCACCGCGCGCAGCAGCGCCTGGATGCCCTGCGCGTCCAGGCGCTGCAGGTCGTCGAAGGTGAACATCAGCGCGCGGATCTTCTCCGCGCTCTCGCGGGAACGTTCCTCCAGCGCCGAGAGGATGCGGCCTTCCGCGGCGCGGTCGAGGTTGTTGAAGATCTCGGCCATCACCTCATGCGCATCGCGGCGCGAGCCGCGCGCGAGGTTCGACATGAACTCCATGCGCAGCGTGCGCTCGACGCCTTCCAGCGCTTCCTTCTGCACGGTTTCCATGCGCAGCATGCGCATCACCACTTCCATGGCGAAGCCTTCCGGCAGCAGCGACAGCACGCGCGCCGCATGGTCCGGCCGGACCTTGGACAGCACCACGGAGACGGTCTGCGGATATTCGTTCTTCAGGTAGTTCGCGAGCACCGCCTCGTTCACATTGCCCAGCTTGTCCCACATGGTGCGGCCGGCCGGGCCGCGGATCTCCTCCATGATCTGGGCGACGCGCTCCTTCGGCAGCGTCTTCAGCAGCATCCGCTCCGTGCTCTCATAGGAGCCGACGAGGTGGCCGGCCTGGCCGATCTGGCTGGCGAAATCCTGCACCACCGCCTCGACCGTCGCGGCGCCGACGGAGCCCAGCGCCGCCATGGCCAGCGACAGGTCGCGGATCTCATCCTCATGCAGCCGCGTGAAGATCTTGGCGGCATGCTCCTCGCCGAGCGCGAGCATCAGGGTGGCGGCCTTCTGCGGACCGGTCAGCGTCGTGCTCATAGCCCCTCCGGCGGCGCCAGCCAGCGGCGGATCACCGTCACGGCGGCATCGGGATTGTTGTCGACCATCTCGGCCAGCGCCGCGAGGGCGGAGGCGCGCATCTGGCCCTCGATGCGCGCGACCTTCACCATCGCGTCCTCTTCCTCCTCCGTCGCCGCCTCGCCCTGCGGCAGCAGCGGGGTGCCGCCGGGGCCGCCCACCTGGGCGGGGCCGGTGATGGTGCCATTGGCCTGGGCCAGCGCCGCCTCCGCCGCGCTGGTGAAGGTCACCGTATTGCCATCCGGCCCGATGCCCACCAGCACCGGCTGCGGCGCCATGGCCAGCACCAGCCGGTTCGCCACCGGCTTGCCAATCAGCAGGATGGCGGCCAGCGCCACCAGGGCCAGGATGCCGCTTTCGATCAGCCGGCCCATCAGCGCCGGCGGCAGGGTCTGGCCGAGGATGGAGAAGCCTTCCGGCGAGGTCTCGCCCTGCGCGGGCTCGACGAAGCGCAGGCTCACCACCTCCACCTTGTCGCCGCGCTCCTCGTTGAAGCCGACGGCGGAGCGGGCGAGGGACATGATGCGGCCCAGCTCATCCGCATTGCGCTCGCGGAAGCGCGGCGGCGCGCCATCCGGCTGCGGTTCCCAGATGCCATCCACCAGCACGGCGAGCGACAGGCGCTTCACCGCCGGCTGTTCCCGCACCGTATTGCGCGTCAGCCGGCCGATCTCGAAATTCGTCGTCTCCTCGGACCGCTGCTGCTCGCTGCGGTTGCCGCCGGCCTGCGCCTCGGCACCCGGCAGCTGGTTGGCGACGGAGACATTGCCGGCCTCGCCGCTGCGGTTGCTTTCCGTCGAGGATTGCGTGCTGCGCGGCACCTGGTTTTCGGGGTCGAAGCGCTCCTCCGTCGTCTGGATGCGCTCGAAATCCATCTCGACCGAAGCCTCCGCGCGCACGCGCCCCGGGCCCAGCGTGCGCTCCAGCAGATCCTCCACGGCGCGGGCGAGGCGCAGTTCGGTCGTGCGGCGCAGTTCCTCGGCGGTCTGCGCCGCGGCGGGGCCGGTCAACGCCTGGCCGCCGCGTGCCAGCAGCTCGCCGCGGCTATCGACGATGGAGACCTGCTGCGGCCGCAGCCCGGGCACCGCAGCGGCGACCAGGTGCAGCACCGCCTGCACGCCCTCCCGGTCCAGCCGCTGCGCGCCCTGCATGGTCAGCACCACGCTGGCCTGCGCCTCCCCGCGCTCGCGGGAGAAAGGCTCGCGGCGCGGCAGCACCAGGTGGACACGGGCGGTGCGCACGCCCGTCAGGCCGCGGATGCTGCGGGCGATCTCGCCTTCCAGCGCGCGCAGGCGGTTCACATCCTGCTGGAAGGGGGTGGTGGTCAGGCTCTCGCCGCGGTCGAAGATCTCGTAGCCGACGGAACCGCCGCTCGGCAGGCCCTCGCGCGCCATCATCAGGCGGATGCGCGGCACATCCGATTCCGGCACCAGGATCTGCGCGCCGCCGGCGGACAGGCGATGGGGAATGCGGGCGCGTTCCAGGGCGGCCACCATCTGCCCCGCATCGCGCGGGTCCAGGTCACCATAGAGCAGCGCCATCGGCGGTTCCGAGGCGCGCATGGCCAGCATCGCCACCAGCCCGAGCACGGCGAGGCCCACGCCGGCCAGTGCCGCCAGGCGCAAAGGGCCGAGGCCGCGCAGCTGGGCGATCAGCCCCCCCATGCGGTCGCCCCCCTCTGCCTTGTCGCGCGCATCGCGCCGCGCCCCGTCGATCGCATCCTGCCATCCCCAGGCCGGACCAAGCCGGCTCGGCAGGTTCTGCCGGGTGCGGGGTAACGGCGCGGTTAATGGGGCGGCGATTTGTCGTGGGCGATCGCGGGCGGGCCGTCGCGGCAGCCGGCCGCCGCGGCCATTTCAGGCAGGAATTCCAGCAGCTTGCGCCGCGTGTCGGAGAGCTCAGCCGAGCTTCTTGTCGTAGGTGATCCACATGGTGCGCGTGGCGAGGCGGTCATAGACGCCGCGGCCGCGGTAATTGTCATCCGCGGTGATCCAGCGGATCACGCCCCAGCCGCGCTGCCGGCCGATCTCGGCCACCGCCTCGATCAGCGCATCGGCGATGCGACGGCCGCGCTGGGCGGGATCGACGAAGAGATCGTCCAGGAAGCCGCCGGTGCCGGCGGCCAGCGGCCGGGCGAAGGGGCGGTAATGCGCCAGGCCCAGCGCCGTGCCATCCGCATCCTCCGCCACCAGCGCCTTCACCTCATGCGCCGGGTCCATGATCCAGCCCCAGACGCGCGCGCGCATCTCGGCCGTCTGCTCCACCCGGTAGAAGGCGGCATAGCCGGCATAGAGCCTTTCCCAGTCCGCGCGGTGGCGGGGCGCGAGGGGGAGGATGGTGAAGCCGCTCATGCCGCCGCCTCCAGGCTGATGCGACCGGCGGCGGCCAGGCCGACGCAGATCGCGCCCACATGCATGGACTGCCCGATCAAGCCGCGTCGCAGCCCGGCCAGCACCTCCGCCACCGGCGGGGTCTCGACGCTGATGAGCTCCGTGGGCTCCGGCGTCGCCGGCGCCACCAGCCGCACGCCGGTGGCCAGCACGATGTGCAGGCGGTTGGTCTGGATCGCCGGATTGGCGTGGCCGGCATAGAGGTAGGTCCATTCGCCCCCGCCGTAGCCGGTTTCCTCCAGCAATTCGCGGCGCGCGGCGGCGATCGGGCCCGCATCCTCGCGGTCCATCACGCCGCCGGGCAATTCCAGCGACCAGCTCTGCGCGCCGTGCCGCCACTGGCGCACCATCACCAGGCGGTCATCCCCGGTCAGCGCCACCACGGCGCACCATTCGGGATAGTCCAGCACATACCAGGGGGCGATCTCGAGGCCGGCCGCGGTGCGCAGCCGGTCGGCGCGCAGCCGGATCCAGCGGTCCTCGACCAGGATTTTCGAGTCTGTGGTGGTCCAGGGGGGGGAGTCGGTGTCCATGCGCCACCCTCGCGCGGCGCGGCGGTGCGGCGCAAGGCCGGCGGGCGCGTGACAGTTGCGCGTAACCGCGGGCCGCGCGGCGGCGAAGCCCGGGCAGAACAACGAAAGGCTCGGCCCGATGCACCGCCGCCTCCTCCTGGCCCTGGCGCCGGTCCTGCTGGCCGGCCGGGCCCGCGCCGATGGGCCGCCACGCGCCATCAACCACCGCGCCGGCGTGGCGCTGGATGGCTGGGACGCCGTCGCCTGGTTCAGCGAAGCGCGTCCGCGCCGGGGCGATCCCGCCTTCCGTGCCGCGCATGCCGGGGTGGACTGGCACTTCGCCTCCGCCGCGCATCGCGCGCGCTTCCTGGCCGATCCCGCCGCCCATCTCCCCCGCTTCGGCGGCTTCTGCGCCTATGGCGTGGCACGCGGCTATAAGGTGGATATCGATCCGGAGTCCTGGCACATCCGCGATGGACTCCTGTACCTGAACTACGATCGGGGGGTGCAAAGGCAGTGGCAGCGCGACATCCCCGGCCATATCGCCCGGGCCGAGGCCAATTGGCCGCGGCTTGCGGAGAGCTGAGATGTCCAGCGAGGCGCTTTGCCTGCCCGGGCTGCCCTGCATGGGGCTGACGGGCGGCGAGGCGCGCTCCGCGCAGGAGGAACGCTGGGGCGGCCTGCTGGCCGCGGCCCAGGCTGGCGATGCGCGGGCCTATGACACCCTGCTGCGGGAGGTGACGCCGCGGCTGCGCCAGATCGCGCGCGCCCGCATCCGCGATGCGGCAGAGGTGGAGGATGCGGTGCAGGACGCGCTGATGACCATCCACGCGCTGCGCCATACCTATGACCCGGCGCGGCCCTTCGGCCCCTGGATGACCACCATCGCGACGCGCCGCGCGATCGACCGGCTGCGCCGCCGCGGCCGCGGCGCCGGCCGCGAATCGACGCTGGACGAATTGCCCGAGACCGTGGCCGCGGTGGCGCCGGTGGCGGAGGAGCGGATCGCCGCGCGCAACCTGCGCGAGGCGGTGGCGGATCTGCCGGAAAGCCAGCGCACCGCGCTGCGCCTGGCGAAGCTGGAGGATCTGTCGCTGGCCGAGGCCTCCGCGCGCTCCGGCCTCAGCGTCGGCGCGCTGAAGGTGGCGACGCACCGGGCCATGCGGTCGCTGCGCCGCCGCTTCGGCGTGGAGGAAGGAGACGAGCGTGCAGACCGATGAGCTGATCAGCCGGCTGTCGCAGGGCCTGGCCCCGGTGCGGCGGGTGACCCCGCCGATGCGGGCGGCCTTCGGCTGGCTGGCCCTGGCCTTCGGCGTGGTGGCGGTGGGCGTCGCGCTCTCCGGCTTCCGGCACGACCTGGAGCAGCGGCTGATGCTGATGCATGAGCAGGTGAACATGGCGGCCGCCCTGGCCACCGGCGTGGCCGCCGCGGTGGCGGCCTTCCACCTGGCGCTGCCCGACCGCAGCGAACGCTGGGCGCTGCTGCCGCTGCCCTTCGCCGCCTTCTGGATCTCCGGCCTCGGCTGGGGCTGCATCGCGGAATTCCTCGCGCGCGGCTGGCCGGCGCTGGGCATGAGCCTGGGCTGCATGAGCTTCATCATCGGCTTCGGCGCGCCGCTGACGCTGGGTATGCTGTGGATGACGCGCCACGCGGCGCATATCCGGCCCGGCCCGGTTGCGGCGCTCGCCGGTCTGGCGGCGGCGGCCATCGCCTCCGTCGGCCTGTCGCTGGTGCATCACCTGGATGCGGCGGCGATGGTGCTGATCTGGCATGGCGGATCAGTGCTGCTGGTGATGCTGCTGGCGCGCATCTGGGGCGCGCGGGCGATGCGGGCCATGGACAGCTGAGGGCGCCGGCCCGGGCGACCTGCCGTCGACCACACCGGAATGTGTTCGCGGCGGGCCGCGCACGACCGGGCAAGCCCGGCCAGGAGGGTGCGAAAGCCTAGGCGGAAAGGCCCGGAAGAGACACATTCCGCTCCGTGCCGCCCGGCCCCCGCCGGGCGGCCGCGAACCCTGCGGAGCCTGCGATGACCAAGCTGCCCGGCCAGGCCTTCCAGCGACCGCCGCGGATGCGGCGATGAGCAGCCTGGCCGCCGCCCTGGCGCAGCGCCTGGGCGCCCAGCATGTCGCGACCGATGCGGTCTCCTGCGCCCAGGCCACGGCGGATCTCTCCGACTGGCCCGGCAGCGTGCCGGCCGAGATCGTCATCCGCCCCGGCAGCACGGAGGAGACGGCGACGGCGCTGCGCCTGCTGGCCGAATTCGGCCGCGCCATCGTGCCGCGCGGCGCCGGCCTGTCCTATACCGCGGGCGTGGTCCCGCGGGCGCCGGCCATCGTGGTGGATACCAGGCGGCTGGACGGCATTTCCATCGATGCGGAGAACCTGACCGCGGTGGTCGGCGCCGGGGCCACCTGGCAGGCGCTGGCCGCGGCGCTGGCCCCGCATGGGCTTCGCGCGGCGCAGGCCTCGCCCGTCTCGGGCTCCGTCACCACCATCGGCGGCACGGTGGCGCAGAACCTGCCCGGCGGCATGGACGGAATCCTGGGCCTCGCCGTGGTGCTGGCGGATGGCAATGCGGTGCGCACCGGCGCGCTCGCGCTGCGCAATGCGCCGCCCTTCTGGCGGCATATGGGGCCGGATCTCACCGGCCTGTTCCTGGGCGATTGCGGCGCCTTCGGCGTGAAGACGGAGGTGGCGCTGCGCCTCGCGCCGAAATGCGCCGCCGCCTTCGCGTCCTTCGCCTTCGAGACCAGCGCGGCGATGATGGCGGCGATGGTGCGGATCGCCCAGTCCCGCACCGTGAACCGCGCCTTCGCCATGGACCCGCTGCCGCAGGCCGAGGCCACCCGGGCGGAGCCCGCCTGGGCGCTGCACCTGACGGCGGAGGGCGTCACCGCCCCGGCGGCGGAGGCGGGCATCGAGGCGGCGCGCGCTCTGGCCCTGGCCCAGGGCGGGCGGGAGATCCCGGCGAGCCTGCCGAAGACGCTATGGGCGCGGCCCTATTCGATCCGCGGCCTGGTCGGGCCGGGCGGGGAGCGCTGGGTGCCGGTGCATGGCATGCTGCCGCTGGGCGCGGCCGCCGCCTGCCTGGCGGCGCTGGAGGCGGAGTATGCGGCGATGGGCCCGGCCCTGGCCGAGGCCGGGATCAGCATCAGCCACATGATCTCCTCGCTCGGCGCCTATGTGACGATCGAGCCCATGTTCTACTGGCAGGACGCGCTGGATGCGCTGCATCTGGAGCACCTGCCGGAGGCCAGCCGCGCCCGCTTCGCGCATTTCCCGGCCAATCTTGCGGCGCGGGACCTGGTGCGCCAGGCGCGGGACCGCCTCTCGCTCATCATGGACCAGCATGGCGCGGTGCATGCCCAGCTCGGCCGCTTCTACAAGCTCGGCTCCCGCATGGAGCCGGGGGCGGCGCAGCTGCTGCATTCCGTCAAGGCGATGCTGGACCCGCGCGGGCGGATGAATCCCGGCGCCCTGGAAGGCTCGCAGGGATAGCTAGGCCGTCAATTCCGGCTGCATCACCCCGGCGGGCAGCACCACGCGCAGCGCCAGGTCGCGGTCCGCGCGCAGATGCTGGCGCATCAGGCTCTCCGCCTCCTCCGGCCGATTGGCGACCAGCGCCTCGATGATCTGGCCGTGCTCCGCCAGCGCGCGTTCCACCCGGCCATGGCGCAGGGTCAGCAGGCCGAAGCGATGCACCTGGTCGCCGAGCTGCGCCATGAACTGGGACAGGCGCGAATTGCCGGCCAGCCCCAGGATGCGGCTGTGCATCAGGACCGAGCTGTCATAGGCCGCGCGCAGCGCGCCCGCCTGCATATGCGCCAGCGCGTCCCGGTGGTCCGCCAGCAGCCCCTCGGCATCGGCCGGGCCCAGGCGTTCGGCCGCGATCCGGACGGCAAAGCCCTCCAGCTGCTCGCGCAGCTGATAGACCTCGACGATGTCATGCACCGAGAGCTCGGAGACCACGATGCCGCGCTGCGGCAGGATGCGGACCAGCCCGCCGCCGGCCAGTTCGCGCAGCGCCTCCCGGATCGGGGTGCGGCTGATCTGCAGCTCATCCGCCAGCTGGTTCTCGGAGAGCAGGGCGCCCGGCGCATAGCGGGAATCCAGGATGCCGCGCTTGATTGCCTCCAGCGCCTGCTCGCGCAGGCTGCGGGGGGCGGCTTCGCGCGGGCCGGCATCGCCGATCTCGCGCGGGGCGCGGTCGGAGGATTCACGCGGCGCGCGGGCAGTCTCGGTCTTGTCCCGTGTCATCGGCGCTTCCGTCACCCAATCGGGGCCGACCTGAATGGGCCGGCCACGACCAAGGTGTATACCGGGAGCGCCAGTTACGGCAAATCAGCGTGATTTCCAGCCGAGTGATGCCAAAATGTCATGGCTCGCCCGGATATCCGCATCCGGGTCGGCGCCGGGCTGCAGCGCATCCGTGATGATCTCCAGCACCGTCTGGCCCTGGTAGCCGATCTCCCGCAGCGCCGCGCCGGCGGCCGCCGCATCCACGATGCCGGTGCCGAGGCGGGTGTGCTTGAAGACCTCGTAGCCGCTGTCGGAGATATGGACGTTCTTGATGCGCTTCCCCAGCAGGCGGATGGCCGCCGCCACATCCTCCTTGATGAAGGCGCTGTTGCAGATGTCGAAGTTCAGCCCGACTTCGGGGCCGATCTCCTCGGCGAGGGAGAGCATGTCCTGCGCGCTCGGCGCCCAGGTGAAGGGCACGTTCTCCAGGATGATCTCAACGCCCGAGCCCTTCGCGAAATCGACCAGCTCGCGCATGCCTTCGAGGAACCAGGCGCGCATCCAGGGCAGCGGCGGGTCGATCAGCGAATTCACCGGGCCGGGAATGGCGCAGACATAGGGGCAGCCCCAGTCGGCGGCGAGGTCGATGGCCTCCCGGTACCGGTCCAGCGTATAGCGGCGCATCTTCGCGCAGACGCTGTTCGGGTTGTTGTCCAGCAGCGGATAGCAGAAGGAGGTGATGGCGGAGCCGCTGTCGGCGAGCCAGGATTTGTATTCGCGACGCTTCGCCGGCGTGAGCTCCGAGGGCCAGCAATGCGGCGGGAAGATCATCATCTCGAAGGCGCGATAGCCCTGGCGGTGCAGGTGCTGCATCGCGCCCAGCCCGTCATGCGAATAGAGGAAGGGAAAGGTGGAGACGGCAACCGGCAGGGCGGCCATGGGCATCCTCCTACAGCGTGTGTTCGAGACGGGTGTTGACGATCAGCTCGGCGATGGTGGCGGTATCCGGCAGCCGCAGCAGCAGCGCCACGATCTCCGCCACGGTGGCGGGCGAAAGGCGCGTGGTGGAGATGCCGGGCAGGCCGGCCAACAACTCCGTGTCGATGGCACCGGGGCAGAGCGCGGTGACGCGCAGGCCATCCTCCCAGCCCGCGAATTTCGCGGCCTGGCTGAGCGCGACGAGGGCCTGCTTGGTCATGGCATAGCCGATGGAGACGCTGGCATCGCGGATGCGCTTGCCGTCGGTGGAGGCGATGTTGACCACGCGGCCATGCCCCGCGGCGCGCAGGTGGGGCAAGGCGCGGCGCGTGGCGCGGAAGGGCGCCTTCACATTGACGGTCCAGAGCTCGTCCAGCTCCGCCTCGCCCCCTTCGTCCCAGGTGACGCGGCGCAGGATGCCGGCATTGTTGATGAGCCCGTCGAGCCGGCCATGCCGCGCCACGGCAGCATCGATCCAGCCCTCCGCGCTTTCGGGATTCATCGCATCGTAGCGATGCACGCTGACACGCTCCTCGCCCAGGCCCAGCCGCTTCGCCGCGGAGGGATCACGCAGGCCGAGAGCCAGCGTATAGCCTTCCGCATGCAGGCGCCGCGCGATGGCCGCGCCCAAGCCGCGCGAGGCGCCGGAGAGGGCGATGACGCGGCCGGCGGCGGGCAGCAGCTCCGCGTCGCGCATGGTCAGAACAGGCCCTGATAGACGCCACCGTCATTGACGATGTTCTGGGCTGTCATGAAGCCGGCCTGGGCGCTGCAGAGATAGGCGACGAGATCGCCGCATTCGGCGGGGTCCGCGAAGCGCCCGGCGGGGCAGCCGGCGATGCGATCCTCCACCATCGCCTCATAGGTCGTGCCGCGGCGCGCCGCATGGCCGTGCAGGTTGGTGCGCAGCGCGTCCGTGTCGAACAGGCCGGGGCAGACCGTGTTCACCGTGACATTGTGCGGGATAAGTTCGCGCGCGATGGAGCCGATGGCGCCGGACAGCGCCACGCGCGCGGCATGGGAATGCGCGAAGCCGATCTGCGGAAACTTGATGAAGCTGACGGAGATGCTGACGACGCGGCCGAATTTGCGGTCGCACATGCCGGGCGTGGTGCGGCGGATCAGCTCCATCGAGGAATGGAAATGCACATCCCACCAATAGAGCCATTCCGCGCGGTCCCATTCCCGGAAATTGCCGGGCACCTGGCGGACACCGGGATTGCAGACCAAAATGTCTGGCGCCGGGCAGGCGGCGAGGATCGCGTCGCGCCCTTCCTCGGTGTTCACATCGGCGGCGACGATCTGCACCGCGACGCCGGTCTCGGCGCGCAGTTTCGCCGCAGCGTCTTCAAGCGCCTCCGCGCCGCGCGCCACGATGGTGAGGTTGGCGCCTTCTTTGGCGAGCGAGCGCGCGCAGGCCTCGCCGAGGCCGCGGCTGCCGCCGCAGACCAGCGCGTGGCGACCCTTGATGCCGAGATCCATGTCAGAGCAGCCCCAGTTCCTGCAGCCCGCTGCGCAGCCCATCCAGCGGCGCACCCGTGAGTGGCCGCAGCGGCGGGCGCGGCGTGCCGCCGCCGGCAAAACCCATCATGTCCATCGCTGCCTTGGTCGCCGGATAAAGCGTGCGGCCGCCGCTGACGAAAAGATCTGTCAGCCTGCGCCCCATCTCCTGCAGCTCCGCCGCATCCTCCCGCCCATCGCGCGCCGCGTAGTAGAGATCGAGGCAGCCGGTCCAGACATTCGGGAAGCAATCCACCGTGCCATCCGCGCCGAGCGCAACGGCCGGCACGCCAAAGACGGAGGAGGGGCCGCAGAAGACACGCAGCCGATCCTTCACCGCCAGCAGCGTGCCGTAGAAATTGTTCCAGTCGCCGGAGGATTCCTTGATGGCGACGATCTTCTCAAGATCCGCAAGACGGTCCGCCAGCGCAGGCGAGATCGCGTTCACCGCATTGCCGGGAATGTTGTAGGCGATGATCGGCAGTTGCACCGCATCCGAGACCGCCTTGTAGTGGGCAAAAATCTCGTCGTCGGTGAGCTTCACGAAAAAGGGCGGCAACACCAGCACGCCATCGGCGCCGGCCTCCTTCGCCTTGGCGGCCAGCGCGATGGTATCAGCCTCGCCCACGCAGCCTGTGCCGACAATGACGGTGCCGCGGCCGGCGGTAGCCTTCACCGCCTCGTGGTACAGCGCGGCGCGCTCGGCTAGGTCCAGCGCCCAGAACTCGCCGGTGCAGCCGCAGGCCACAATGCCCGTCGCGCCGGCATCCAGCATGCGGGTGACATTCGCCGCGAAGCCGGCGCTGTCGATGCGGCCCTGGCTGTCGAAGGGCGTGGTCAGGGCCGGCATGGGGCCCGACCAGTCGACATCGTCGCGGTTCATGCGGAAATCTCCTCGGTGGCACGCGCCTCGAGGCGCAGTTCGGTGGTGGCGTCGAACAGATGCAGGCGATCCGCCCGCAGGGCGAAGGGGACGATTTCGCCCGGCCGCAGATGCGATTCGGCCGGCGCGCGGGCGGTGAGGGAGGCGCCCTCCGCATCCAGCATCACGATGGTCTCGTGCCCGGTGGGCTCCACCACGCGCACGGTGGCGCGGAACGGACCCTCGCCCAGCAGCACATCCTCCGGCCGCACACCCAGCGCGACCTTGGTGGGGGCGCCCGTGACGTGGAAGGGCACGGTGATGGCGGGGTGGCGGAAGACGCGGCCGTTGAATTCGCCATGCACGATGTTCATCGGCGGCGTGCCGATGAAGCTGGCGACAAAGAGGTTGGCGGGCCTGTCATAGACCTCCCGCGGCGGCGCGAATTGCCGCAGCTCGCCGCCCTCCATCACCGCGATGCGATCCGACATCGTCATCGCTTCCAGCTGGTCATGCGTCACATAGACGAAGGTGCGGCCGAGCTGGCGATGCAGCTCGATCAGCTCCGCCCGCATATGCGCCCGCAGCTTGGCGTCCAGGTTCGACAGCGGCTCATCCAGCAGGAAGACCTTCGGGCTTCGAACCAGGGCGCGGCCGAGCGCGACACGCTGCTGCTGCCCGCCCGAAAGCTGCCGCGGCTTGCGGTCCAGCAGCGCCTCCAGCTTCAGCATGGCCGCGATGCGCTTCACTTGCGCCTCACGCTCCCCGCGGGCCATGCCCTGCTTCTTCAGCGGATAGGCGATGTTCTCGCCCACCGTCATATGCGGATAGAGCGCGTAGGACTGGAACACCATGGCCACGTCGCGCTTGCCCGGCGCCACGTCATTCACCACGCGGCCGCCGATGCTGATGGTGCCGCTGGTCGGAAACTCCAGCCCTGCCAGCATCCGCAGGCTGGTGGTCTTGCCGCAACCGGATGGACCGAGCAGCGAGACGAATTCCCCGGCGCCGATCGCCAGGTCCAGCTCCCGCACCGCGACGGCGTTGCCAAAGGCCTTGCGGACCTTGCTGAAGGTGACCTCCGCCGCGCTCATCCCTTCACGCCACCCGCGCCGAAGCCGCGCGTCAGGTATTTTTGCAGGAAGGCGAAGATGATGATGAGCGGCACGCTCATCATGACGGAGGCAGCCATCAGCAGGGACCATTCGATGTTGAAGGCGCTGACCAGCATGCTCATCACCCCGGTGGTGAGCGGCCGCGCCTCGTCCGTGTTCACCAGCACCAGCGCGTAGAGATACTCGTTCCAGGACAGGATGAAGGTGAAGAGACAGGTGGAGATGATGCCCGGCAGCGCCTGCGGCAGGATGACGTCGACAAAAGCCTCCATCCGCGTCGCGCCATCCACCAGCGCCGCCGATTCCAGATCGTCCGGAATGCCCTGCATGAAGCTGCGCAGCAGCCACAGCGCATAGGGCAAAGCGAAGCTGGTATAGGCGATGACCAGGCTCAGCAGCGAATTGGCGATGCCGAGCCAGACCATCAGCAGATACAGCGGCAGGATCAGCACAACGGAGGGAAGTAGGTAGGTGAAGAGCACCAGCTGTGCCAGTCTCTCCCGCCCCGGATAGCGGAAGCGCACCAGGCTATGCGCGCCGAGCGTCGCCACCGCCACCACCAGCACTGTGGTGGAGAAGGACAGGATCAGCGAATTGCGCATATAGGTGAGGAAGGGCGTCTCCCACAGCAGGCGCGCGTAGTGCTCGAAGGTGATCTGTTCCGGCCAGAAGGTCGGCGGCATGCGGAACAGCTCGAACTGCGGTTTTACGGAGGTCAGCACCATCCACAGCAGCGGGAAGGCGGTGACCAGCACGATGGTCCAGGCCATCAGGTTGAACAGCACGCGCTTCACTTGGCGGCATCCTGCTTGGCCTGCCGCAGATACAGCAGCATGAAGACCAGCATGACGAACATCATGGCGACGGCCACCGCGGTGGCGCGGCCCATGGCATCCATGCCGAAGGCTTCCTTGTAGACCATCAGCGGCAGCGTCTGCGTCGCGATCAGTGGCCCGCCGCCGGTCATCAGGTAGATCAGGTCGAATTCCTTGAAGTCCCAGATGGCGCGCAGCAGCACCACCACCAGCAGCACATCCTTCAGCTGCGGCAGCGTCACATCCCAGAAGCGGCCCCAGGCGCCGGCGCCATCGATCGTCGCCGCCTCATACAGATTGTCCGGAATCGTCTGCAGCCGCGCCAGCACGGCGATGACGACGAAGGGGAAGTATTTCCAGGCGCCGACCAGCACGATGCTGACCATGGCATTCGGCATGGAGCCCAGCCAGTCCAGCGGCATGTTCAGCAGGCCCGCCGAGATCATCAGGTGGTTCAGGATGCCATAGAGGTCGTTGAACAGCCAGCGCCAGACCAGCACGGCGACGACGGTGGAGACGAAGTAGGGAAACAGGATCAGGCTGCGCGCCAGCGACCGGAAGATGATGGCCTGGTGCAGCATCAGCGCGGCGGCGATGCCCAGCACCACCTGCAGCGTGAGCGTGCAGATGGTCCAGATCAGCGTATTGGCCAGCGAATGCCAGAACTCCCCGCCCGCCAGCAGTTCCGCGTAATTCGACAGGCCGACGAAGTGGCCCTGCAGCGTCGGCGTATAGATCGAGAACAGGCTGAGATAGATGGCCGAGACCAGCGGATAGACGATGACGGCGCAGAAGATCAGCACGCTGGGGGCGATCAGCATCACCCCCAGCCAGGCATCGCGTCGGTCGAGCGGATTCGTGGCAGGCTTCACGCGCAGGATCAGCCGCGCATGATCTGCTCGAGCCGCTGCGCGGTGGTGGAGACCACCTGCGCCACCGGCTCGTTGTTCACGACATAGCGCTGCACCGCTTCCGCCAGCACATGGCTCGCGATGATGCGGCCCGCCGCGGTGTTCGGCTTATGCGAAGTGCTCTCCCATCCCAGGTTGTGCCCGGCCGCCGCAGCGGTGGACATGCGATCCACCTCCGCGCGGTATTTCTGGATCAGCGCATTCTCCTGATAGGCCGGCATGGCGCTGATGGTCTTCAGCACCGGCAACACATGGCCCGGCGCCGCATGCAGCTGGCGGATATATCCATCGGCGCGGAACAGATGCGCGGCGAAGCGCTTCGCCAGCGCCATGTTCGGCGCCACCTTCGGGATCATCACGCTGGGGAAATCGTTGAAGGTCCAATGCGGCACGCTGGTCGAGATCGTCGGGTATTCGGCGCAGGTGATGCTGTCCGCGATCCGCGGATTCTGCGCCGCCACATTCGCCAGCACGCGGCCCGTGTAGATGCCGGTTGCGGTGGCGCCGGCGACGAAGCCGGTCAGGCTCTCGCCCCAGGAATAGTTGGTGGCGCCGGGCGGGCAGAACTCCCGCATCGACTTGTAGAATTCCAGCGCATTGCGGAAGGCGTCGCTATCCACCGCCACCTGCAGGTCCGGCGTGAAGATCTGCCCGCCGGCGCCATGCACGAAGCAGATGAAGATCAGGCTGGTCATCGAATTGCGCGCATAGGGCAGGGGCGCGCCATAGACGCCGCCGCGCTGCGTGCGCCGGCACAGGTCGCGCAGCTGGTCCCAGGTGCGGGGCGCCGCCTCCACGCCCGCGGCGCGCATCAGATCCGTGCGCAGCCACATCATGTTCGCCGCGGAATTGCCGATGCCGGTGCCGGCATACTGGCCCTGCGTGATCTCATAGATGCGGTTGGCGCCGTCATAGTAGTTCTCGGTGCCGACGGCCGAGATCACGTCGTTCATCGGCTCCAGCAGGCCGTTCTGCCAATAGGTCGCCACCGCGAAATGCGGCAGATGCGTCACCACCGAAGGCACCTGGCCGGAGGCGAAGGCGGCGGCCATCTGTGCCGGATAGCCTTCGTCGGAGGTCGCTTCGAAGACCACGCGCACGCCGGGATTGGCTTCCTCGAAGCTGCGGATCTGGAAGTTGTAGGCCTCGCGCTGTGCCGGCGCGGTCTGCGGCGACCACCAGCGCAGCGTGGTCTGCTGTGCCGCCGCGGGCCGCACGCCGGCGGCGGCAAGCCCCGCGGCGCCGAGCCCGAGGCTGCGGCGGGTAACGCCCTTGCTGGTGGTGTTCATTCTCTCGTCCCCACTGCTTCCCGGTTGTTGTCGCCTTTAACGGGTGACCGCCAGGCGAACGAGTGGCCGCAGTGTGAAACCGGTCGGAGCGATCCCGCAAGGGTAAATCAGCCGCTTTCGACATTGACCATGACGATTCCGGCCCCCTATGTTCGCCCTGCGAACACAGGCCATACACGGACTTCCACAACGATGGACGACGCCATCCCCCAAGGCTTTCCCAACGCCACACGCCCGGGCGAGGAGCGGGAGATCGTGCAATCCGTGCTGCGCGCGCTGGATGTGCTGCGCAGCTTCGACCGGCAGACGCCGCGGCAGACGCTGTCGCAGGTGGCGGAGCGCACGGGGCTTTCGCGTGCGACAGCGCGGCGCTTCCTGCTGACCTTCACCCATGCCGGCTACATGGAGCAGGATGGCGGGCGCTTCCGGCCGACCGCGAAGCTGCTCGAACTCGGCCATTCCGCCGTCGCCTCGCTCGGGCTGTGGGACCTGGCGCGGCCGGTGATGGCGGATCTCTCCGCGCGCCTTGGCGAGGCCGCCTTCGCGGCCGTGCTCGATGGGCAGGATGCGCTCTACGTCGCGCATGCGCCGTCGCCCGGGCGTGTGGTTGCGGTGGGCATCGCGGTGGGGCGGCGGCTGCCGGCGTATTGCACCTCCGTCGGCCGCGTGCTGCTGGCGGGCCTGCCCGATGCGGCGCTGGCGCAGGCGATGGCGGCGCTGAAGCCGACGGCCTTCACGGCGAACACGGTGACGTCGAAGGCCAGGCTGCGCGAGATCGTCGACCAGGTGCGGCGCGACGGATATGCGATCGTGGATGAGGAGCTGGAGGTCGGCCTGCGCTCCGTCTCCGTGCCGCTGCGCGCGCCAGGCGGCGCGGTGCTCGCCGCGCTGAATGTCTGCGGCCCGTCCTCGCGCGTGACGGCCGAGGCGCTGCACAGCCGCTTCCTGCCGGAGATTCTGCAGGCCGCGGACCGCATCAACCGCTCGCTGCGCGACTGAAGCGCCCGGGCGTGAAGCGATCCGTCGCGAAGCCGGGATCGCGCCCCAGCAGCAGCGCCGCCGCCATGGAGGCGACCAGCGGGCCGAGCGTGTAGCCGGCATCGCCGGGCACCGCGACATGCACGCGCGGCTCCTGCGGCAGCGGGCCGAGGATGCACTGGCCATCGGCCGTGGTGTTGACGCCCGCCCAGCTCCGCAGCAGCCGCAGCCCGCCGATCGGCGGCACGATGTGCTGGGCGAGCGACAGGTTGCCGATCAGGGACGCCGCCTCCACCGTCGGAAAATCCTGCGGCCCAGCAAAACGCGCGGGCCAGCCGCCGCCGATCACCACTTGGCCGGCGGCCAGCTGCTTCAGCGTGATCATGCGCTCCGCATGCTGCACCAGGTGCAGGATCAGCGGCGCCGTGGCCTCCGTGATGTTCATGTGCAACGGCTCCGCCACCGTGGGCAGAGGCGCGCCCAGCGAGCCGGCCAGCGCACCGCTGCCGGCGCCGGCAGCGAGCACCACACGGCCGGCGCGGATCACGCTGCCGTCCGGGCCGTGCAGCAGCAGCGCCTCCCGCGTCGCCTCGATGCGCGCGATGCGATGGCCGATGCGGTGCGGCACGCCGCGGCTTCGCAGGTCCTGGCGCAGAGCCTCGTTCGCCAGCAGCGGGTTCAGCTTGCCTTCCTCGGCGCAGATCTCCGCGCCATGCACGGCATCGCCGAGATAGGGCGCCACGCGGCGAAGCGCCGCGCGATCCAGCATCTCGACCTGCAAGCCGAGCGCCTGTTCGCGCTGACATTTCTGCGCGAGGAACTCGTAGTGCTCGGCGGTTTCGCAGACCATGAGGCCGCCGGATTGGCGCAGCTCGATATCCGCGCCGAGATCCTCGGCCAGCAGTCGCCAGCGCCGCGCGGCTTCGGGATAGAGCGGCAGGGAGGCTTCGAGATTCGGCACCAGCTCCGGATACATCCGCAGGAAGCGCGACTGCATCTGCACATGCAGGCTGCCGGCATTGGCGGTGGTGCCGGCGTGGTGGCCTGAATCGAGCAGCGTGACATCGCTGCCCGCCATCGCCAGCTCGCGCGCCAGGCACATGCCCACGATGCCGCCGCCGATGACCGCGATATCGGTCATGGCCCGATGAGATCCGAGATGCGCAAGGGCCGCGCCGGCACGCGTGGGGCGAAACTGTCGTCCACGCCCATGCGCGCGGCCAGCAGCGGCCCACAGTAGCGGCCCTGGCAGCGGCCCATGCCGCAGCGCGTGCGGCGCTTCACCTCGCCGATATCGGCGGGGCCGGCGGCGATCGCGGCATCGATCTGTGCCAGCATCACCTCCTCGCAACGGCAGATCAGCGTTTCGGGTTGCGCCAGCGACAGGCCGGGGAAGGGGGTAGCGAAAACCTGCCAGAGCGCGTTTTGGAAGGCGCGGTGCCGTGCCAGGCGGGCGCGCGCGGGCGCTTCCGAGGGCACGGCGTGACCGAGGCTGCGCGCCACGGCGAGGCCCGCGATTTCGCCCTCCGCCAGCGCCGCCGGCGCACCACCTAGGCCGCAGCCATCGCCCACGGCGTAGAGCCCCTCGATGCTGGTCCGCATTGCCGAGTCGCGCTGCGGCCGCAGCAGCCCGTCCTGCATCGCATGCGTGGCGCCGATCGCGCGCAGCAGCGCGTTCTCGGGCTGGAAGCCATAGCCGCAGAGAACGGCATCCACCATCTGGCGCGTGCCGTCATCCAGCTCCACCAGCAGCGCGCCATCCACCGCGCGCGTGACGCTGCGGAGCAGCCGCCCGCGCTTCAGCGGAATGCCGCGGCGGCGCAGCGCGGCGAGCATGCCCAGACCCTTGGCCGCCAGTTTAGGCGCGGCCCGCAGCATGCGTGCCAGGGCGAGCGGCCGCAGACCGGAGGAGGCTTCCGCCACGGCCACCACCTCCGCCCCACCCTCGGCAAGCTCCAGCGCCACCTGCAGGTTCAGCGGTCCATTGCCCGCCACCAGCAGGCGGCGGCCGGGCAGGGTGCGGTAGCTGCGCCAGAGGGTCTGCGCGGCGCCCGTGGTCATCACGCCCGGCAGGGTCCAGCCGGGGAAGGGCAAGGCGCGTTCCTGCGCGCCGGTCGCCAACACGGCCGCGCGCGGCCGCAGCCGCAAGGTGCGGCCCTGCCGCGTGGCGAGGAAGAGCAGCGGCGCGAAAGCGCCCCAGACCTCGGTGCCGTCCAGGATGCGCACGCCGGCCTCGCGGCAGGCGGCGAGCAGTGCGGCGCCTTCGGATTGCTGCGCATCCATTGGCGCGAGTCCCGGCATGGCCTGCTTGTAGTACTGGCCGCCGGGGATGCTGCGCTCATCGACCAGCAGCACATCCACCCCGGCACGCCGCGCGGCCAGGGCGGCGGCGAGGCCACCCGCGCCGCCGCCGACCACCAGCAGATCGGGCGTTTCCTCCGGCAGATCTTCGAGCGCCAGCGGCGGGGTGCCCGTGGCGCGTGTCGGCAGCGGCGCCGGATGCGGCTGGCGCTTCACCTGTTGGCCGGACACGGCTTTCGTCATGCAGGCGCGCGTATTGGGCACGCCGTCCACCACCATCACGCAGTCCTGGCAGGCGCCCATTCCACAATAGAGGCCGCGCCCGCCGCTGCGGGACTCGCGCAGGTCCAGCACGCCGGCTTCGGTCAGCGCGGCGGCCAGGCTCTGGCCGGGCCGCACTGCGATGGCGCGGCCCTCGAAGTCCAGCGTCACTCGGCGGCGCGCGCGCGGCTGGCGGCGTGCTTGCGCTGGTGGGCGCGCCAGGTAGTGGCCCAACGCGCCGGGTCCTCCGGCGCCTCCGCATCCACGCGGCCGATCGGCGCGTTGTGCGGGGCGGTGCGCACGAGTTCCGGGTTTTCGCGCGCCTCCTCGCAAACCTTGGCCAGCACCTCGCACCAGAGGTCGATATCCTCCTTCGACCACAGCTCGCCCGCTTCCGGGGTGAAGGGTTCCGGCACCACCCAGGGCTCGTGCGAGAGCCAGGGCGCGTCGATGCCGTAGTCGGTCATGCGGTTGCCGACCTCGACCACGCCGAGCCCCGTCTCCTCCTTCAGCGGTCCCAGCCCGTAGCGCGTCATCTCCATCCGCCAGGTCTTGGCGTCTGGGTTCGACCGCGCGACGCCGGGGATCGCGAGCAGCTTCTTCTCCATGTAGTTGTTGGCGAGCACAGCGAGATCGGCCGCTTCCTTGATGCCATCGGCGCCCATCGCCCGCGCCCAGGCATAGGCGCGCATGACGATATGCAGGTTCCCCAGGAATTCGCGCACCTTGCCGACCGATTGCGGGCGGTCATCGTCAAGACCGTAGCTGCCATCACCGTTCTTCACGACCAGCGGCTTCGGCAGGAACGGCGCGAGTTCGGAAGAGCAGCCATAGGCGCCGACAGCCGGCCCACCGCCGCCCTTCGGCCCCCCAAAGGTCTTGTGCAGCATGAACATGCAGGCGTCGAAGCCGAGCTCGCGCGCGCGGATGCGGCCCATCACGCCGTTGAAATTGGCGTGGTCGTAGAAGGCGAGGCCGCCCGCCTGCTTCACCAGCGCCGTCCATTCGCGGATCTGCGGGTTGTAGACGCCCATGTCGTCGGGGTTGTTGATCATCAGCGCAGCGGTGCGATGGGACAGCGCGGCCTTCAGCGCCTCGATCGAGGGATAGCCGTTCTCCTCCAGCATCAGCGTCACCACCTTGAAGCCGGCGGTGGCGGCGGTGGCGGGGTTGCAGGGATGCGCCTGGATCGAGGTGATGATCTCGTTGCGCTGTTCCAGCTCGCCCTTCGCAGCAAAATAGCCGCGGGTGACGCAGGTATGCGTATAGGCCGCATCCGCCCCGCCGGCGGCCTGGAAGACGAACTGGTCCATGCCGGACAGCTCGCGCAGGATGAGATCGAAGTTGTGCACGATCTCCAACAGGCCCTGGATGCTCGACGCCGGCTGCAGCGGATGGATCTCCGCCATCTGCGGCCGCAGACCCAGCGCCTCGCTGAGCCGCGGATTGTACTTCATGGTGCAGGTGCCGAAGAGGCTGACGCCCATCATGCCCAGCACCTGCTGCGACAGATGCAGGTAGTGGCGCAGCACGTCGTGCTCCGTCATTTCCGGCAGCGCCGGCTTTGCACGGCGACGCATGCCGGCGGGGACCAGCGCGGCGGCGTCTGTCTCCGGCTTCGGGAAGACCAGGCCGCGACGCCCGGCGACACCCATCTCCATCACGACCGGCTCGTTCCAGCGCGCCTGGTGGATCAGTTTTGCGGTCATCGCAGGATCTCCTCCAGCGCCTTGGCCAATCGCGCGATGTCCTCCGGCGCATGCACCTCCGTCACCGCATAGAGCGCGGACTGGCCGAGCGCCGGGATATCCGCCGAAAGATCCTTGCCGCCAAAAATGCCGCGCGCCAGCAGTGCCGCATTCACCTGCGCCACGCTGCGGCCGGTTGCCGAGAAATCGACGACGAACTCACGGAAGAAGCCGGACTTCCACCGAACGGACACACCCGGAATCGCATCCAGCCGCCGTGCCGCGTCATGCGACCGCGCCAGCACCAGCTCGCCGAGTTCCGAAAAACCTTCGGGCCCCATCAGCGACATGAAGACGGCATTGGCGATGGCGGTGAGGTAGACGGAATTGCCCGTCCAGTCCTTGCCCTGCTCCCGCATGCCATAGCTGGACTGATGCGAGAGGCTGAGGGCAAAACCGTGCTCGCCGGGATTGCGCGTGGGCGTGATCGAGATGTTCAGCGTCGGATATTCGCGCGCATAGCGTTCCTCATCGCGCGAAGCGATGAAGCCGCCGGCGCCGCCGCCCGCGCTCATATGCGCGCCCAGCGTCTGGGTGGTGCCGACAACGATATCCGCGCCATAGGCCGGCGGCGGCGCCAGCACGCCGAGGCTGATCGGATCCACGCCGACGATCACCTCGGCGCCCACGGCATGCGCGAGCCGCGCGATCTCCGCGCCCTGCGTCTCGATGATGCCGAGGAAGGACGGGTTCTCGAAATACACGGCCGTGACGCCGTCATTGAGCTTCGCCCGCAGGTCGTCGAGGTCGATCAGCCCATCCGCCGCGCGCTGCGCCACCAGCTCCACCGCGATACGGTTCGGCATGCCCTCCGGCTCGCAGTACTGGCGGATCACCGCCAGCCGCTCCGGGTCCATCCATTCCGGCACCAGCACGCGCCGCCGCCCGTTCAGCCGCGAGGCCAGCCGCACCGCATTGCCTGCCGCGCAGCCCCAGGAATAGACGGGCAGGCCGACGAAATCGCATTCCACCAGCTCGCCAAGCTGCGAGCAGAATTCGAACCAGGCCTGGTTGCGGCCATGGTCCGACATCGCCGTGCCCCAGACGGATGTCAGAAATTCGGAACGCCCCGCGATCTCGTCGCAGATCGCCGGCACATGGTGCTGCCAGATGCCGGCACCGAGGAAGCTGAGGTTCTCCTCGCAGCTCGTGTTCTTGCGCAGCAGCGACAGCATGTGCCGCCGCAGCTCAGGCTCGGATCGCAGCGACGGCGGCAGCGCGAATTCGTGCTGCGTGCGGTGATCCGCCGGAATCTGCTCGAACAGCGCCTCGATGGAAGGCGCGCCGATCTCGCGCAGCATGGCCGCCTTGATGGCGGGCACCGAATTGGCCATCCAGGGATGGGCTATGCTCATGCGGGCTCCTTCTCAGGCGGCGATGCGCAGCATGGCGCTGCGGTCGGGGGCGGTGCGGATGGCGATATAGCCGGCGAGCTCCGCATCCAGCGCAGCCTCCCCGGTATCCACATGCAGGCAGGCGGGATCGAGCGCGGCCAGCTTCTGCTGCCCCGCGACGATGACGAGGTTTTCGCGCCCCAGCCGCCGCAGCACCGCGGGCGAGAATTGCTGGTTGCCGCGGCCGAGCACGAATCCCTGGCCGCCGGTGACGCCGAGGATGGCGGTGGCGGGCGCCTGGTCCAGCAGCCGCAGCAGCTGCGTCTCCGTCACATCCGCCGCCAGTAGCCGGCCATCGAGGGCCACATCCACGCCCATCAGCGTGCCGTCGAAACCCAGCGCACGCTTGATGCGCCGCATGGTGGTGCCGCAGCCCAGCAGATAGAGGCGTCCGGTCTGCATCTCGCTCACGATGCGCCGGGCCAGTGCCTCCAGCGCCGCCTCGTCCGGGATGGCGGCGCCGGATTTGCCGGCCTGCATCAGCGCGCGTTCCCGCGGCACCCGCGCCACGCCGTGCAGCCGCGCGCTGACGCGGCCCTGGCGCAGCGCCTCCTCGTCCAGGTCCATCACCTCGGCCTCCTGCGCCGCGGCGCGGCCTTCCAGGAAGGCGGCGGCGACGCGGCCGGCGGCGGCGGGGTTCTGGGCAAAGACGGCGGAGTGCATCTTCACCCCCGTGGGGATGCCGAGGATGGGCAGGCGCGTGCCGATCTCGGCCAGCACATCCCGCGCCGTGCCGTCACCGCCCGCGAACAGCAGCAGGTCCACGCCTGCGGCCAGCATCGCCCGCGCGGCCGCACGGGTGGCTGCGGCGCCGGCGGCCGTTCCGATGTCCACGACCTCGCAGGGCAGCCCCGCCTCGGCGCAGGCATCCGCGCCCATCGCACCGGGCGCCGCCAGGACCTGCGCGCTTAACTCGGCCAGCGCCCGCGCCGCGCGCTGCCCGGAGACCGGTTCCGCCCCCAATTCCCGCGCGCGCGCCAAGACCGCCGGCCCATCGGTGCCCTTCAGCCCGACCCGTCCCCCCATGCCGGCGATCGGATTGACGATCACGCCCAGGCGCCGCACGCCGTCTCCCCCCAAAAATGTTCGCAGCGCGAACACGGCTTCGCGATGTGCACAATCTGCGGGGGGATTCGCGCGCGCGCAATCGGAAAAGCGGCAAGCCGCTTTTCGTCACGCGCCGCGGGTTGGGCGGATCAGAGGGAGGAGGCGACCGCCGGGGCCAGGGCCGGGTTCTTGCCCATGGGGTGGCCCGGGTTGCGGAAGCGCAGCTCGCCATCCGGCGCGCCATCGGGCGGCGCCACGCCGAACAGCTCCATCCGGCTGGTGCAGGCCACGGCCACCACGCGGCGGGCCGCGGGTTCCGTCATCCAGCGGCGGGCGGCGCCTTCCAGCTCCAGGCGTTCGCGCAGGCCGCGCCATTCGGCGCGGTCCACATCGTCCACGAACATCGCCAGCAGGCCGGGGCGGCGGCCGGTCAGCCGGCTTTCCGCCACCAGGCCGCAGCGGCGGGTGACGGCGGCGGCGATGGAATTCTCCCGCCCCGCCCGGGCGGCCATGACGAAGACGGATCCGCCGCCGGCGCCGGCGGTCACCGCCAGATGCGCTTCTTCGCCGAATTGCGCCCGCAGCTGCGCCGGCAGGCCCTGCACGCTGGCCTGGGCGCCGGCCAATACCAACGGGTCCAGCTTCAGCACCGCATCGGCGCTCGCATCCTGCCGCTTCTGCGCCGCCAGCAGCCCGGCGATGCGGGCATGCAGCTCCGCCACCTGGGCATCGGTCGCCATGCCGCCGGGCAGGGTCATCTTCAGCAGGTAGCGGCCGGGATGGGCGGCGAGCCAGGTCTGCAGTTCGGGGTTCACCTTGTCGACCAGGGCGCACCAGTCGCCGCGATGCACCTCCCGGCCTTCCTCGGCCGAGACCGCCTCGCAGACCACCTCCGCCTCCACCCCGTCGCGGCGGATCAGCAGGTCGAAGGGCGCTTCCTCCTCCAACCCCGCGAAGCTCACCTCGAAGCCGCGGCTGCGATGCAGGGCCGCGGTGCGCAGCAGGTGGAACAGCGGCATCAGGGTTGCCTCGCCGGTCAGGCCGGCGGCGATCTCGGCGCGCAGCCGCGCGCGCTGGGGCACCGGCAGGCGCTCGGCCAGCTTCACCGCCTCCCGCGCGAAGGCGGCGACGCGGCGTTCGGCGGGGGTGGCGCGTGCCAGGGCCTTGGGGTCCCCCAGCCGCGCGAGCACCAGTTCCAGCGCATGGCGCTGCTGCGCCGCACGGCCGGAGAGGGAGGGGGCGGCTGCCCGCTGGGCGATGTCACCCAGGCGTTTCGCCCAGAGGCGGGCGCCGCAAAGGCTGCGGAAACGATCGAGATCGGCCGGCTCCGGCCGATGGTCGGCAAATGGCATGACAGCGGCCCGATCACGTTTGATACCCATCCCTAACGCCTTTCCGGGGGGCAGCGTCAAGTTTCGGATGCGTGATAGGCGACTATTTTTGTCGGATATAAACTTGGCCGGATTCAGTTGCGTGGCAGGCGGCTGGTGGCCGGCGCATCCGGGTTCTGCGCGCGGTGCCGCAGCAGCGCATCGGCCAGCACCAGGGCCAGCATCGCCTCCCCCACCG
Source organism: Falsiroseomonas sp. (assembly GCF_051860665.1). GTDB lineage: Bacteria > Pseudomonadota > Alphaproteobacteria > Acetobacterales > Acetobacteraceae > Falsiroseomonas. The sequence goes on along the minus strand of NZ_JBHYDM010000011.1, from coordinate 51,641 downwards.
GGACCGCGCGGATGCCGACGCAGGGGTCGTGGCGCCCCTTGGTCAGCACCTCCACCTCCTGCCCGAAGCGGTCCACGGAGTTGCGCGGGGTGAGGATGGAGGAGGTGGGCTTCACCACGAAGCGGGCGACGATGGGCTGGCCGGTGGAGATCCCCCCCAGGATGCCGCCGGCATGGTTCGAGCCGAAGACCACCTGGCCGTCCGCGCCCATTCGCATCTCATCCGCATTGCCCTCCCCGGACAGCGCGGCGGAGGCAAAGCCGTCGCCGATCTCGACGCCCTTCACGGCATTGATGCTCATCAGCGCGCTGGCGAGCTCGGCATCCAGCTTGCCGTAGATCGGCGCGCCGAGGCCGGGGGGCACGCCCTCCGCCACCACCTCCACCACGGCGCCGAGGGAGGAGCCGGATTTGCGGGCGGCGGTCAGCCGCTCCTCCCACCGCGCGGCGGCTTCGGCATCCGGGCAGAAGAAGGGATTCTGGTCCACCTGCTCCCAGTCGAAGCGGTCGCGGTCGATGGCATCGCCGCCCATGTTCACCAGCGCGCCGCGGATGGTGACACCTTCCAGCACCTTGCGCGCCACCGCGCCGGCGGCGACCCGCATGGCGGTTTCCCGGGCGGAGGATCGGCCGCCGCCGCGATAGTCCCGTACGCCATATTTCAGCTCATAGGTCAGGTCGGCATGGCCCGGGCGAAAACGGTCCTTGATCTCGCCGTAGTCCTTGGAGCGCTGGTCGGTGTTCTCGATATGCAGCGCGATCGGGGTGCCGGTGGTGACGCCCTCGAAAGTGCCGGAGAGGATGCGCACCGCATCGGCTTCCTGCCGCTGGGTCACGAACTTGGACTGGCCGGGGCGGCGGCGATCGAGGAAGGGCTGGATATCGGCCTCGGTCAGCGCCAGGCGCGGCGGGCAGCCATCGACGACGCAGCCGATGGCCGGGCCGTGGGACTCGCCCCAGGTGGTGACGCGGAAGAGGTGGCCGAAGGTGTTGTGGCTCATGGTGGCGCGTGCTTACCGCAACGAGCCCGAGGCTCCTAGGCCAGCTCGAAGCGGGTCTGGTGCCGCAGCGCCTCCAGCTCCAGCACGGCAACGCAGCCCTCGACGGTGCCGAGCGCCAGCTGCCCCTGCCGCAGATCCAGCGCAAAGACGATGGTGGGCCAGCCGCCGAGCGTGACAGGGCCGGCGGCGAGCACCGCGCCATCCGTGGCCCGCAGCAGCCACAGCGTGCCGTCGAGGAAGGCGACGACGACCAGCCCCTGCTCCGGCGCGAAAACCATGGCGCTGGCGGTGGCGGTGGTGGCGTGGCGCCAGGTGTCCGCCGGCACCCGCACCGGCCAGGGCAGGCGGCGGGCGGATCCGGCCGGCGGGATCGGCCGGCGGAACAGGAAGCCCCGGCCATCCTGGCTCGGGTCCGGGTCGTAGTGCCGGCCGGCGAGGATCACCGCCTCGCTTGCCGCATCCGCGACATGGCAGCCGAGGCATTCCATGGCGTGGCTGGCCGGGGCGCCATCCGCCGGCAGCAGCGGCCAGAGCGACTCCACCGTGCCATCCGGCCGCAGGCGGCAGAGGCGCTTGCGTTCATGCTGCCCGGGCGGCGTGCCCTGCAGCAGGAAGAGCTCGGGCGCGCCGTCGATGCCGAGGGCATGGTTGAAGACGTCGTAGTGGCCGAGGTCCAGCCAGCTTCTGGCGCCCGTGGCGGCATGCAGCAGCAGGTCGCCCGCCGCGGTCCCGGCCCGGTTGCGGTCCAGCCGGCCGAGCACCCTTCCGTCCTGGCTCGCGACGAAGTTGAAACTGCCCTCGAAACTGGCCAACGGCTCCAGCCGGTCCTCGCGCAGCCGCAGCAGATGGGTGCGGCCCCCGGGCGGGCTGTCGCAGGCGACGAGGAGGGAGGTGCCGCGCAGCAGCCGCGCGCCGTGCAGCCCCGCCTGGGCCAGGCGCCGCGCGGCGCCGCCGGCGGGGTCGTGGATCTCGACCAGGCAGTCGTCATGCGTGGCGGCGACCCGGCCATCGGCCAGGAAGGCGAGGTCCCAGATGGCGCCGCGCCGGGTCAGGGGGCCGAACCAGTCCTCCAGCTGCCGGTCGATTGCCGCGGGGTCGGCCCCGGTGGCGGCCCCGGTGGCGGCGAGGTCCGGCCGGATTATCGCCCCCGCCGGGTCGAGCCTGACCTGCGCCGGCGGTCCGGGCGGGCCATGGGGCAGGCGCAGGGGGTAGAGCCGGTCGAAGGCCTCCTCCGCCCCGCCAAAATCCTCGTCCCAGGGGCGCAGCAGCGCTTCAAGCACGCTGCCATCCGCGGTGAAGCGGCAGCGGGTCACCTCCGGCACCGGCGCGGCCCCGGACCAGGACTCGCCGGTCTGCCAGTTCCAGACCAGCAGCTCGCCTTCAAAGGCATGGCCGCCATCATAGGCGCCGGCGGCCACCGCCAGCACCGGCTCGCTGGGGTGGAAGGCGATGTCGTTGATCGGCAGGCGCAGCGCGTCCAGCACCGCGAAGGGCCTGGCCTCGCCCCGGCGATGCAGGGCCAGGCGCTGCAGCAGCCGCTGGCCCATCCGCGCCACGCGGCCGGGCTGCATCAGCAGCGGGAAGCTGCTGGCGATCGCGAGCGTCTGGCCATCCGGGCTCTGGCACAGCTGCGTGATCCGGCCGCTGCCGCGGAGGGTGGGCACGCCAAGGATCAAGCCGTTTCCATCTCCTTCAGCCCGCGGGACGACACGCAAGCCGCGCGCCGATCTCGCAAATGTAACTGGTGGTTGTCTTCTGCGCCGAGCGCAAGTTGATAGGAGGCAAGGATGCAGACACCAGCCGCACCCGACTCCACCTCCCCCGCGCCACCGCCGCCACCTGTCGTGGCGAAGGCCGCGCATCAATCGATCTGGTCCTGGCTTGGGGCCGTGATGTTCGGTGCCGTGCTGGCGGCGGGGGCGTACCACACCGTCCCGAACCTCGTCAGTGATTGGCAGGTGCGCGCCACCGCGATTCCCTTCGCCGATGGACGGGTGACGGAGGGGCGCTGCCGTTCGAAGCTCTTTGTGCAGCTGTGCTCGGCAACGCTCTCGGCACAGACCAAGACCGGGCGCTTCACCCGCGAGGTGAACTACGTCTTCTTCGACCTCCACACCGGCGACTACCGGGTGGCGGTGATGGCGGACCCGGACCGGCCGCACCTGCTGACCACCGACCAGGCGCTCGACAAGCTGTGGAGCCGGACGCTGACGGAACTGGTGGGTGGCGGCTTCCTGCTGGCCCTGGTGCTGGCGCCCTTCGTCAGCCTGATCCGCAGCCGCCGCCAGGCGGCCTGAGACCCGCCCGCGGGCGTTGACAGCCCGCCAGCCGCGGCGTCGGATGGGCCCCTCCGCAGCCTGCGGCCGGGGGCTGGCCCATGATGATCCTGCCGAGGTGCTGGTCGGCGCCCTGCCTGCTGCTGGCCGGGCTGCTGGCGGCGGGTCCGGCCCTCGGCCAGGCAGCGGCGCCCCGAACCGATGCGCCGGCCTGCCAATCCGTCGCGGCGCCCTGCCTGCACTACACCCACCCGAACCACCGGAATTGCGGGACGCGGGGCGGGCCGGGCTGCCGCAAGGCGAAGGGCAGCTGCGCCGCCTGGCGGGACGGCTATACGCCGTCCTGCGCCCGGACCGGCGCGCCGCGGCCCTGATCAGACCGTCGCGATATCCGGTGCGTCCGGGTTCTTCATGCCCACGATGTGGTAGCCGCAATCCACGTGGTGCACCTCGCCGGTGACGCCGGAGGAGAGGTCGGACAGCAGGTAGAGCCCCGCGCCACCCACATCCTCGATCGTCACATTCCGCTCCAGCGGCGCGTTCAGCTGGTTCCACTTCAGGATATAGCGGAAGTCGCCGATGCCGCTGGCGGCGAGCGTCTTGATCGGCCCGGCGGAGATCGCATTCACTCGGATCCCGGCCTTGCCGAGATCGGCCGCCATGTAGCGCACGCTGGCCTCCAGCGCCGCCTTGGCGACCCCCATCACGTTGTAATGCGGCGTCACCCGCTCCGCGCCCAGATAGGACATGGTCAGCAGGGATCCGCCCGGCTTCATCAGCGGCACGGCGCGCTGCGCCACGCTGACGAAGGAATAGACCGAGATATCCATCGCCTGCAGGAAGGCCGCGCGCGGCGTATCCATGTAGCGCCCGCGCAGGAACTGCTTGTCGGCGAAGCCGATGGCATGCACCACGAAGTCGATGCCGCCCCAGTCCTGGCCGAGCTTCGTGAAGACGGCGTCGACGCTGGCATCGTCCGTCACGTCGCAGGGCAGCACGTGCTTGCTGCCGATGCTCTCGGCCAGCGGTCGCACCCGGCGCTCCAGCGCCTCCCCCTGATAGGTGAAGGCGATCTCGGCGCCCTGGGCGGCCAGGTATTGCGCGATGCCCCAGGCGATGGAGCGGTCATTCGCCACGCCCATGATCACGCCGCGCTTGCCCGCCATCAGCGTTCCGGTCGGAACTCCCGCGCCGGCGGCTTCGTGCGTCACGTCATCTGGCATGGAAGGGGGGCACCGGCGGCTGGTTGCGATAGGCCCCCGGTGGTGGCACATGCCCTTGTCACGGGCAAGGGGCCTCACACCTGTCTGGCCCCGCCTGCCCAGGAGTATGCCCTTTGGAAACCAGCGCCGAAGACCCCATCGCCCTGTTCGAGGCCTGGATGGCGGAGGCGGCGAAGACCGAGCCGAACGACCCCAATGCCGTCTGCCTGGCCACGGCGACGCCGGAGGGCCGGCCCTCCGCCCGCATGGTGCTGCTGAAGGGCGTCGACCAGGACGGGTTCGTCTTCTACACCAACCTCGAAAGCCGCAAGGGCGGCGAACTGGCCCGGAATCCCTTCGCCGCGCTGTGCTTCCACTGGAAGACCCTGCAGCGATCCGTGCGGGTGGAGGGGGCGGTGCAGCCGGTCTCGGCGGCGGAGGCCGATGCCTACTACGCCTCCCGCGCCCGCGGGTCGCGCATCGGCGCCTGGGCCAGCAAGCAGTCCCGGCCGCTCGAATCCCGCTATGCGCTGGAGAAGGCGGTGGCCGAGCAGACTTTGCGCTTCGGCCTGGGCGAGATCCCGCGCCCGCCGCACTGGTCCGGCTTCCGCCTGGTGCCGGATCGCATGGAATTGTGGCGCGACATGCCCTTCCGGCTGCATGAGCGCCGCGTCTTCCACCGCGACGGCGCCGGCTGGCGGATCGAGATGCTCTACCCGTGACCATCCGGCCGTGACCATCCCGACGGGCCAGGCCCCGGTCGCGGCGCTGCTGCGCCGGCTCTCGGGCGCCGAGCCGATCGAGACGCATATCTCGGCCGTCTTCATCGGGAAGGAGACGGTGTGGAAGCTGAAGAAGGCGGTCCGCCTCGGCTTCCTGGATTTTTCCGACCCTTCCGCGCGGGCGCACTTTGCCCGGCGTGAGCTGGTGCTGAACCAGCCGCATGCGCCGGGGATGTACCGGGACGTGGTGCCGGTGACCCGCGCCGCGGATGGCAGCCTGGCGCTGGATGGGGTGGGGGAGCCGGTGGACTGGGTGCTGCGCATGGCGCCCGTCCCGAAGGATGATTTCCTCGATGTCATCGCCCGCCGCGGCGGGCTGACGCCCGATCTGCTGGACGCCACCGCGGATGCCGTCGCGGCGCTGCATGCCGCCGCGCCGCCGGCGCCGCCCGGCTTCGATGCGCCAGCCGCCGCCGCCCGCGTGCTGGCCGGCAATATCCGGGATGGACACGCCACCGGCCTGCCGCCGATGCGCGTCGCGGCGCTGGGCCAGGCCATGGCCACGCGGCTGGCGGAACTGACGCCGCATCTCGCCGCACGCCAGGCAGAAGGGCATGTGCGCCGCTGCCATGGCGACCTGCATCTGGGCAATCTCTGCCTCTGGCAGGGCCGGCCGACGCCCTTCGACGCGCTGGAATTCGACGAGGCCATGGCCACGACCGATACCGGCTACGACCTCGCCTTCCTCCTGATGGATCTCTGTCAATCCGGCCAGCGCGCGGCGGCGAACCGGGCGATGAACCGCTATCTCGCCCGCACCGGGGATTTCGGCCTGCTGCCGGCGCTGGGCTTCTGGATGGCGCTGCGGGCCATGGTGCGGGCGCATGTCGAGGCCCGGCGCGGCGGCGACGGCCTGGCCTATCTCGCGGCGGCGGAGGCGCATCTGCGCCCGATCCCGCCGCGCCTCGTCGCCGTGGGCGGGCTGCAGGGCACCGGCAAGACTTGGCTGGCCCGGCAGATCGCCCCCGATCTCGGCGCCGCCCCCGGCGCGCTGCACCTCCGCACCGACGAGACCCGCAAGCGCCGCGCCGGCCTGGCGCCGGAGGACCGGCTGCCGCCCGAGGCCTATGCCGAGGCCGAGAGCCAGGCCGTGCATGCCGAGATTTTTGCGGCCGCGCGCGCAGCGCTCGCCGCGGGCCAGAGCGTGGTGCTGGACGCCGTCTTCCTCGACCCCGCGCAACGCCAGGCGGCGGAGGCCGCCGCCGCGCCCCACCCCTTCACCGGCTTTTGGCTGGCCGCGCCGCTCGATCTGCTGCGCGGCCGCGTCGCCAGGCGCAGCGCGGAGGGGCGCGATGCCTCCGATGCCACGGTGGCGGTGCTGGAGCGCGCGGCCGCGGCCGATCCGGGCCCCATCGCCTGGCAGGTGCTGGATGCGGCGGACCCCCTGCCGGCCGCAAGGGCCACGCTGGCGTGACCGGCCCGAAATAGGGCATAAAGTTTCCAGGGAAGGCTTTCCGCACCCAGAATTGGATGAAGGAGAGGCGCGATGGCTTATCGCCGCCTGTTGCTGCCACTGACCGGTACCGCGGCCGGGGAAGCCGCGCTCGCCACGGGCCTCATGGTCGCGCGGATCTGGAGCGCGCATCTGCACTGCCTGCATGTGCGCGTCGATGCGCGCGATGTCGCGCCGCTGGCCGGCGAAGGCCTCTCGGGCGCCATGATCGAGGAGATGATGGCCGCGACCGAACGCGAATCCGGCGAACGCGCCGGCCGCGTCCGCGCGCTGTTCGAGAAGTTCACCGCCATCCATGGCGACGTGACGCTGGCCGGTGACCCCAATACCGCGCTGAAGGTGCCGGGCGTCACCCTGTCCTTCGAGGCGATCGCGGGGCGGGAGGAGGATGTGGTGGCGCAGCAGTCGCGCCTCTATGACATGGCGGTGGTGCCGCATCCGGAGGCGGATGAGGATGTCTCCTCCTCCGACGCGCTGCATGCCGTGCTCTTCGATTCCGGCCGCCCGGTGCTGATCGCGCCGCGCACGGCGCCGGAGGTGATGGGATCGCGCGTCTGCATCGCCTGGAATGGCAGCGCCGAAAGCGCCGCGGCGGTGGCGGCCGCGCTGCCCTGGCTGCACCGCGCCCAGGCCGTGCGCATCCTGCATTCCGAGGACTACCAGCGCCGCGGCCCCGCGGCGGAGGGCATCCAGGCCTATCTGCGCTGGCACGAGATCGAGGCGGAGCTGGTGCCCTTCAAGTCGCAGACCCGCGAAGTCGGCGCCGGGCTTCTGGGCGCGGCGCGCGATTTCGGCGCGGACCTGATGTGCCAGGGCGCCTATAGCCATTCCCGCCTGCGCCAGCTGATCCTGGGCGGCGTGACGCGGCATGTGCTGGAGAATTCCGAGATCCCGATCCTGATGTGCCGCTGACCGCGGCATGAACCGCGACTGGCACGCGGCGCATCCGATGCCGAAGCCGGCGACGCCGGGCCAGCGCCTCGCCTGGCACCTGGAACATGCCGAAGCCTGCGGCTGCCGGGGGCTGCCGGCGAGCGTCAGCGCGGCGTCGGCGCGTCGTGGCCAGGCGATCCCGGCGCGCAAGGGCGGGGACCGGGCCGCACCGCGTTAGCGGTCGTTTCGCCATTCACCGGTTGAATGGTGCCCATCCGCCCCGTCCCGCTGCGCCCCGACCCGGCCGGGCCTATCTCTCCGCCCAACAGAAGCGCCGGGGCCCCTGCCCGGGGCGCAAAGCGGAGACCTTCCAATGATCGACGTCCGACCCTTCGCCAGCCTCGGCGGCGCCAACCACGGCTGGCTCAAGGCCAGGCACCACTTCTCCTTCGCCAATTACCGCGACCCGAACCGCATGAGCTGGGGCCGGCTGCGCGTCTGGAACGACGACGAGATCGCCCCCGGCACCGGCTTCGACGCGCATCCGCATCGCGACATGGAAATCATCACCTATGTCCGCGAAGGCGCCATCACGCATCGCGACAACCTGGGCAATGAGGGCCGCACCGCCGCGGGCGACGTGCAGATCATGTCGGCCGGCACCGGCGTGGTGCATGCCGAATACAACCTGGAGCCGGAGGTGACGAAGATCTTCCAGATCTGGATCATGCCGGATGTGCGGGGCGCCAAGCCGAACTGGGGCGCCAAGGAATTCCCCAAGGCGGCGCGGGGTGACGGCACTGCCGTCACGGGCTTCGAGGTGCTGGCCTCCGGCCGCCCGGCCGATGCGGGCAGCGGCGCGCTGCCGCTCAACGTCAATGGCGCGGTGCTGGCCACGACGCTCGCCAAGGGCCAGACGCTGACCCAGTCCCTGGCCCCCGGCCGCGCCGCCTATCTGGTGGTGGCGAAGGGCGCGGCCACGGTGAATGGCGCGGCGCTGGCCACGCGCGATGGCGCCGGCATCGTGGATGAGCCCGTCATCACCATCACGGCGGAGGAGGATGCGGAGCTGGTGATGGTGGAGGTGGCGAAGGAATAGCCTTCCGGGCCCGGGGCAGGCGCCCCGGGCCCAAGGTCACCGCGCTTCGCCAAGGCTGTGCTTTTCAGAGGCGGCGGTGCTGATCGCCACGCTACGCGGCGTCGGCACGCTGGCGGTGGTGACGTGATTTTCGGCTGAAACAGCTCCCCACAGGCTGCGGAAAAAGCCCTCTCCACCCGCAGGGGGGAGAGGGCTTTCCTCTGATTTTCCGCAGCTGCTAAGTGGCCTCGGCGATGTGCCATAGCTCCGCCCGCAGCACCCCCACCGGGTCCCGACCCGGGCCGCTGGCCACCAGCGCCCGATGCCCGCCGGGCAGCACGCGCTGCCGCGCGCCGGGCAGCAGGGCGGCGGCGACGGGCACCAGCCCGTCGCTCGGCCCGGCCCCCTGGTCCCGCATCCGGCGCGCCAGCGGCCGATAGGCCAGCTCCCGCCAATCCCCCGCCTGGTCGATGTCGCTGGCCAGGGTCGCGACCGGCAGCGCGGCCAGCAGCGCGGCGATCTGCGCCGCATGCCGGCGCATCCAGGCCTCGCGGGTGGTGGTGGTCAGGTCGCGCAGCCCGCGCCCGGTGCCGAGGCGGGACAATCGCGCCAGGTGATGCACCGCCATCAGCACCGGCCGCCGCGCCAGGATCAGGTCGGCGATGGGCGATCCGAAGAAGGGCGCCTGCAGCGCCACGAAGCCGCGGCAGCGGGCGGCCAGGCCGGGCCGCAGCAGCGCGTCCAGCGCCTCCAGCCCGCCCTTGGAATGGCCGATGAGGATGGCGGGGCGCGGATCCGCCAGCAGCGCCGCCGCGATCCGCCCGGCATTCACGCCGACCGGCGCCGCCGTCGGCAGCTTGATCACCTCCACCGCCAGGCCCAGGCCACGCAGCCAGGCGAGCTGCGCGCCCATATAGTCCAGCCCGATCGGGGCGAGGCCGGCGATGACCTCGCCCAGCAGCCCGTAGCAGAGCAGAATGCGGGTGCCGGCCAGGCGCGCGGCCAGGGCGGCATCCGACATGGCGTCAGTCCAGCGCCACGACCTGCTTGCCGAAGTTGCGGCCCTCCAGCATGCCGATGAAGGCCGCCGGCGCATTCTCCAGCCCCTTGGCCACATCCTCCCGCCACTGCACCCGGCCGGCCTTGATGTGCCCGAGCATCTCCGTGCGGAAGCGGCCATAGCGCTTCCAGCCGCTGTCGGAGACGATGAAGCCCTGGATGCGCAGCCGCTTGCGCACCACCGGCCCCAGGTTTGGCCCGGCCAGCGCGCCCTTCGCATCGGCGCCGGCGGCGGTGTTGTACTGGGCGATCATGCCGCACATCACCATGCGGCCGAAGTCGCGGAAGCGCGGGAAGACCGCCGCCTGCACCGCGCCGCCGACATTCTCCCAATAGACATCGACGCCATCCGGGCAGGCGGCATCGAGCTGCGCATCCAGGTCGCCGCGATGGTCGATCGCGGCATCGAGGCCCAGCACGTCCCTCACGAAGGCGCATTTCTCCGGCCCGCCGGCGATGCCCACCACCTTGGCGCCCCGGATCTTTCCGAGCTGGCCGACCACCTGGCCCACGGCGCCGGAGGCGGCGGAGACCACCAGCGTCTCGCCCGGCTTCGGCTCGCCGATATCCTCCAGCCCCACCCAGGCGGTGAGCCCCGGCATGCCGAGCACGCCGAGCGCGGTCGACGGCGGCGCCTCCTCCGGGTCGATCGGGATCAGCGACTGCGCCGGGCGCACCGAGAACCCCTGCCAGCCGAAGCCGCCGAGCACCCAGTCGCCAACCTGGAACCTGGCATCGCTGCTGGCGGCCACCTGGCCCACCGCCTGGCATTCCATGACGCCGCCGAGGGCGACCGGCGCAGCGTAGGATTTCGCGTCATCCATGCGGCCGCGCTGATAGGGATCGAGCGAGAGGAAGCGGTGCCGCACCAGCACCTCCCCCGGCCCGGGATCGGGCAGCGGAGTCTCCACCAGCCGGAAATCCTCCGGCACGGGGGCGCCCTGGGGGCGACGGGCGAGCAGGATCTGCGGGTTCATCATCGCGGGCTTCTCCGGATTGGCGCCCCAGCCATGGGCCGTGGCGCCGGCCGCGTCCACCGCGGCGATATGGCCTGTCGCGCGCTTGTCATCGGCAGCCTCAGGACAGGCCCCGCTTCGCCCGCTCCGCCTCCCGCAGCCAGTCCTCCGTGGTCTTCGCCACGGGGCGGTCCGGGCCGGCATAGGGATCGACGCCGGAATCCGTGGCGGCGAAGGGCCGGCAATCCTCGCAGAGCCGCAGCAGCGCCAGCTGCTGCGGGTCGCGGAACATCCAGTGCCCGCCTTGCGTCAGCTTCGCCGTCACGCGGTCGATCTGCGACTTCACCCCGAAAGGCTTGGCGCAGCGCTCGCAGCAGAAGGGTTCCTCTTCCTTCACCACCTGCATCTGCGCGGCCGCCGGCGCCAGGTTCAGCCGCGGCTCCAGCGAAATGACCTTCTCCGGGCAGGTGGTGGCGCAGAGGCCGCATTGCACGCAGGCCTCCTCCAGGAAGCGCAGCTGCGGCCTGTCGGGATTCGCGGTGAAGGCGGCGGTCGGGCAGACCATGGTGCAGGCGAGGCAGAGCGTGCAGCCGGCCGTGTCCACCTTCGCCTGGCCGAAGGGCGCCAGCGCCGGCATGGGCAGCACGGCGTCGCGCTTCTGGGCACCCTCCGCCAGGGCGCGTCCCGCCTGGCGCAGCACCTCCCGCGGCTGGCCCATCGCGAAAAAAGTGGCGGGCGGGAAGGGCAGGCCGCGGCGGGGCAGGGCGGCCAGCGCCTCGCCCAGGGTGAAGGGATCGTCGGTCTCGATCGCCGCGGCGCGCGGCGCGCCATGCTCCGGCACGCCGAGCCCGGCCAGGATCTCCTGCACGAAGTCGATGTTGCGCAGCACGCCTTCCACGCCATGCGCGCGCCGGCCGCGCAGCAGCAGGCGGATCTGCGCGGCACCCCAGGCGAAGCCGGCCAGGAAGAAGGCGAGGTCGAGCTGCGAAACCTCGTTCACCCGGATCGGCAGCACCCGCGCGGGCAGGCCCTCGCCCTCGCGGGCCAGCGCATCGATCAGCGCCTCGCCCTGCGCGCCGTCATGCACCAGCAGCACCGGTATCTCCCCGCCGGCTTCGCGATAGGTCAGCAGCAGCGCGCGCAGCCGGCGCAGCAGGTTCTCGGACGACGGCAGGGCGTAGCTCGCCGCGCCGGTCGGGCAGACCGCGGCGCAGGCGCCGCAGCCGGCGCAGATCTCGGCGGAGATCCGCACGCTGTCGCTGATCCGCACGCCATCCGGCGTGACCCCCGGCGAGATGGCACCGGTCGGGCACAGGTCCAGGCAGCGGGTGCAGGCCACGCGCTTGTTGCGCGAATGGGCACAGAGCCCGGCCTCGAAGGCGATGAATCGCGGCTTGTCGAATTCGCCGAGAAGCTCCTTCGCGGCCCCGATCGCGCGCTCCACCGCGGCGGCATCGCCGGGATCGGCCCGCAGATAGCCCTGGCGCACCTCATGCGAGGGGAACAGCGCCGCGCCGCCCGAAAGATCCAGCACCAGGTCGCAGCGGCTGACCGCGCCATCGCGCCGCGGCCCCCAGTCATAGGCGGCACGCGAGGAGGGGCGCGGCATGGCATGGCCATCCACCACGACCTCGAAGGCCCCCAGCCAGCCGGTGGCGGCCCGGGCGCGGCCGCGGGCGACGGGGAATTCCGCGGCCCGCAGCGGTGCCACGGGCGCGCTGCCATCCAGCAGCACCGTGACATCCAGCGTGCCCGCCAGCCGTTCCGCCGCGCGCAGCGCCGTGGCGTCGCGGCCGAGGATCAGCGTCACCCCCTCGCTCTTCAGCGGCACCAGCGGGGTCGCCGGCATGGGCACGGCGGCGGCGGCGATCAGCGCCGCCATCTTCGGCCCGGCGCCCCGCGCCTCGGCGGACCAGCCGGCGGTCTCGCGGATATTCACGAAGTCCAGCGGCCGGGCAAAGCCTGCATCCTCCGCCACTTCCAGGAAGAGCGGCGCCTGGGCGGTGCAGGCCACCGTCACCGGCGCCTCCTCCGCCAGCGCCTCCCGGAAGCGGTCGAGCTGCGCGATGCAGAGCTGGTCCGCCAGCCGCGGCGCCCCGCCGGCGCAGCCGCGCGCGATGGCGCGGCCATCCAGCGGCATGGTCTCCTCGCAGCTGCAGACGAAGGTGATCGGGGAAGGGGTCATGCGGGCGCCGGGCGTCCTCTGCCTTCCGGCTCTAGGCCGGGGGTGTGACCCGCCATATATGCCGGGCCTCGCGCCGTTGCGAGGGACGCGCCCGAAGCCGAGGGAAGACACCGCCGCCGTGACGACCGGCCTGCCCGACCTGCCCACCGCCTTCGCCCCCGTCATCCCGCTGCGCGAGGGCGGCGACGCGCTGGCCCGCGCCATCCAGCTGGCGCCGCAGCACGGTGCGGGCACGCTCGCCTGGGTCCGCTCCAGCGCGCGGATCGAGGCCGCGGTGGTGCTGGAGCCGGAGCTGCCGTTGGCCGCCGCCCGCCCCGCCCTCTTCGCCGCCGCCAGTGCCCTGGCCGATGCGCTGGGCGCCTATGGCCCGGCAGAGGTCGCCATCACCCTCGGCTGGCCGGGCACCCTCCGCGTCAATGGCGGCCGCATCGGCCAGGCCCGCCTCGCCTGGCCCGCCGGCGCGGCGGAGGAGGCGGTGCCGGACTGGCTGGTGGTGGCGGTGGAGGCGCGGCTGAGCTTCCCCGCCGGCTGGGAAGCCGGCCATGGCCTGCATCAGACCGCACTGCGCGAGGAGGGCTGGGCGGAGGAGGATGTCTCCGCCGCCGAGCTCACCGCCGCCTGGGCGCGGCACCTGATGGCGGGGCTGGCCGAATGGCAGCACCCCGGCCCGCAGGGCGGCTTTTCCCGCTTGGCCGATCGCTACCTGTCCCGCATGGAGGCGGCGCCCTGGATGGGTGAGGCGCGCCGCGGGCTGGACCCCGCGACGGGGGCGCTGGTGCTGGAGCAGGGCGGCGCGCGCCAGCTGCACCCGTTGGCCGCCGCGCTGCTGGAGGCCGCATGACCCATCGTCTGCCGCGCACCCTGCGCCTCGATCCCTCCGACACCGTGATTTTTGCCGAAGCCGCCGAGCCCGGTGAATGGGCCGTGCCGGGCGGCTTCGAATTCTGGGAGGAGGCGCCCGAATCCCTCTCCGGCAAGCGTCGCCAGGCCTTTCGCGGCGGTTTTCTGGGAATTGGCTCCTTCGGCTGGTCGACGCTGGTGGAGGTGGCAGAGGCGACGGAGGATCAATATGCCGCGGCCCTGGCGGGGCTGGCCCGGCATATCCACCGCCACCACGGCGCGCCCGATGCCGCGGCGGCGGAGGCGGCGGCGCGGGAGGAGCTCGCCTTCGCCGAAAGCCTCTGCGACCACCCGCCTGGCACCGTGCTGGCCCTGTCCCGCAGTTTTGCGGACGGCGCGGTGCGGGAGCAATTTCGGACACTGCACCGACGCGAGACGCCGCGTGAGGGTTTCGGCGGCCTGCCGGTCTTCGCCGTGGTCGAAACCGAGGACGAGCCTGTGGAGCATCCCGACCTGACCGCCTTCGCCAAGCGCCCGAAGCCATGAGCGCGCCCGTTGGCCTGGCGCCGGGTGACTTCTGGGTCGCCTCCGGCCACCATCTGTGCGACCGCGACGATCAGGGCCGCATCCTCGGCACGCCCGACCTCTGGCGCGCCTTCTGCGCCCGGCCGGAGCTGGTGCCGCCGGCGGAGGCCTGCCCGGCGGAGCGCGCGCTGCATGCGGCGCTGCTGGCCGAGCCGATGCGCCCCGTCTCCGCAGCCGAACTCGCGCAGCTCGCCGACCCCGATGCGCGCGAGAACTTTTCGGTCTTCCTCGGCTTCCGGGACCGCGTGGCGGCGCAGCCGAGCCTGGAGGCGGCCTGGCTCGACCTGTTCCGCAGCGGCGTGCAGGGCGTGCCGCCGATCTTCCTGCAGATGCTGACCCACCTGGTCACCCGCGCCGCGCTGGAAGGCGTGGAGGACCCCTTCGTCCTTCGCGCCGCGGAACTGTTCTTCCGGCCGCAGCGCGCCGCCATCCACCAGGGCGCGCTGCTGCTGGCCGATGAGGAATACCTGGACGCACGCGGCGGCGATGGCGGCTACGGGGCATTGGGCCAGCTGCTGGTGGAAGCGGGATCGCCGCCGCGGGAGGTGGAGCTGGATGTGCTGTCGGAGGAGACGGCGCCGCTCTATCGCGGCCGATCGGATGCCCATGACTTCGCCCTGGACATCGCCGAGAACCGCCCCGGCCAGCACGGCCTGGCCCGCGCGCTGGAGCACTTCATCGGCCATGTGATCGGGGAGCGGGTGACGATCCGCCCGGTGCCGGTGATCGAGGACCGCAACTGGACCTGGCATGTCGGGCTGGATGCGGAGGCGACGGGCATCGCCAATGACCTCTGGCAGGGGAAGAAGGTGAAGCAGGCGCGGCTGGCGCGCATCCTCTGGCTCGGCGTGCTCGAATTCGCCGAAGCCTCGCGGGTGCTGCCGCGCGTCGCGGGCAGGCCGGTCTACCTGGCGCTCGCCATGGATGCGGCCCAGAAGCTGCGCATGAAGCCGCAGAACCTGGTCACCGGCCTGCCGCTGCGGGCGCGGGAGACGGGCGCGTGACCCCCGCCGCGGAGCGGCGCTCATGATACGCGCCGCGGAGCGGCGCTCATGATACGCGCCGCGGAGCGGCGCCGATGACGCGCGCCCATAACCCCGAAAGCCTGTTCATCCCGCTCGCCGTGCTGGTGGAGCGCCGTCCCGGCGTGACCCGCTGGGCGGAGCATGCCTGGCGCGCCATCGAGGTGCTGGAGGAGGCGCCGGAGGTGCCGCCCTGGACCCTGCTGCGGCAGGAGCCGGATGGCCGCGCCGTCTTCTTCGCGGGCACGGCGGAGGTGGCGCTCCACCCGACCGATACCGACAACTACCGCCACAACCTGGCCTCCGCCCAGCCGCTGGTCTGGGCGCTGCTGCGCCCGGCGGAGACGCCGACCGGCTGGCGGCTGCAGACCGTCACCGCCGATCCGGGGGAGGCGCATCTTTATGCCGATGTCGGCCAGGACCTGCTGGACTCCCTGCCCATGCCGCCGCGGCTGCGGGCGGTGATGGAGGATTTCTGCGTGCGGCATCACAAGGAACGCGGCTTCTGGAAACGCAAGCGCGACCAGGCGGACCCCGAGGCGCTGGCGCGTCGCGCGCCGATCGGGGAAGCCGAGGGATGAGCGAGGACGGCTTTCTGGGGCGCTGGTCCCGCCTGAAGCGCGCGGCCGAGACCCCTCCGGCGCCCGAGGCGGAGGAGGCGCTGCCGCCGCCCGCCGCCTGCCCGCTGCCGGGCGTGCCGGAGATCGACCTCAGCGCCCTGCCGCGCATCGAGGATCTGACCGAATCGAGCGATTTCGGGCTGTTCCTCCGCCCCGGCATCCCGGCCGCGCTGCGCGGCGCGGCGCTGCGGCGCATGTGGTCGCTGGACCCGACGATCCGCGACTTCATCGGCCCGGCCGATTACGCATGGGACTACAACAACCCCGCCGGCCTGCCGCCCGGCTTCTCGCTGGACCTGGGCGGCGAGTTGAAGAAGCTGCTCGCCCAGGCGATCGGTGAGCGGCCGGAGGAGCCGGCGCCGGAGGCGGAGGCTGCGGCCGATCCCGCCAGCGAGGCGGAGGCTCCGGTCGAGGCTCCGGCCGAGGCGGTGGCCGAGGCGCCCCCCGCTTTGCCGCCGGCCGAGTTCGCGCCCGCGCGCCTGGCCGAGGTGCCGGCCGTGGAGCAGGCCGTGGAGCCGGCCGCGCCGCGCCGCCGGCATGGCGGGGCCATGCCGGGCTGAGAGCCCTCGCAAAGGTGTCGGCCCGACGGCTTGACGCAATGAGGGCCGGCCCCTTGCCTGCTTCCATCCCCGGAAAGGAACGACCCGATGAGCCGTGCCGAGCGCGACCGCCTGGCGCGGGACCTCCTGGCCGATCCCGCGCTCGCCACGCGCCTGAAGCCGGCGCTGGAGGCGTCGCCCGCGCAGGCGGCCGCGGCGCTGCAGGCGGCGGGCTATGCGATCGAACCGGGCGAGCTGGCCCTTCCGCAGCCGGCGCCACTGTCGCTGGACCAGGCGGCGCTGGACCGCGTGGCCGGTGGCTATATGAACGTGCGGAACACGCTGAGCCCCTTCGAGGAGCTGCCATGACGCGCCGCGGCGGCGTCCAATTGAGAACGATTCTCAATTAATAATCAAAGACTTGCGCCGGGCGAGGCTTTGCGCTTGGTTGACTGTCCGGCATGCGTCGCAGGTGGCTGGGGAGCCGCCCGACCTTCGCCGAGGACGACGAAGCGCCAGAATGCCCGAACAGCTTGCCGAGGCGGTACTTGACCCCGTGGATGCGGAGCGGGCGCGCCTTTTCGCCCTGCTCGGGCGGCTGCTGGGCGCCGCGCCGGATGCCGGGCTGCTGATCCGCATGCGCGCGCTGCGCGCCGAGACGGGTGAGCTGGGCGCAGCCTATGGGGCGCTGGCCGAGGCTGCCGGGCGCTGCCAGGCGGAGGCCGCGGAGCGCGAATTCTTCAACCTGTTCATCGGCCTCGGCCGCGGCGAGCTGCTGCCCTATGCCAGCTACTACCTGACCGGCTTCCTGCATGAACGCCCGCTGGCCGATCTGCGTGCCGATCTCGGCCGGCTTGGCATCGGGCGGGTCGAGGGGGTGGCGGAGCCGGAGGACCATATCGCCTTCCTCTGCGAGGCCTATGCGGGGCTGCTTGCCGGGGCCTTCCCGGGGGAGGCGGCAGCCGCTCAGCCTTTCTTTACCCGCCATATCCGACCTTGGGCCGCGCGCTTCTTCGCGGATCTGGAGAAGGCGGAGACGGCGGATTTCTACCGTGCGGTGGGGCGGCTCGGCCGCCTCGCCGTGGAACTCGAGGCCGCGGCAGCCGACCTGCCGGCCTGAACTGGGGAGTGCCAGCCATGCGCGAACAAGGGAACGACAAGCCCGTCCGCCGCGGATTCCTGAAGGCCCTGGGCCTCGGCACCGCCGCCGCCGCCGCCACGCCGGCCCTGGCGCAGCGTGCCGACAGCGTCCCCTCCCGCGATGCGCGGAAGGAGAATGAGGCACAGCGCCTGGCCGCACGCTACAAGCCGGATTCGGCGGATGTGCAGGCCTTCTACCGCACCAATCGCTACGAATAAGAACCGGGGGCACGCCAGATGCTGATCAAGCGCTCCGAGGGCAAGGCCGCGCGCCAGCGCCTTGCCGCCGCCTATCAGGGCCTTTCCTCCGGCGGGCTCGACCGTCGCAGCTTCCTGCGCCAGGCGGGCTTCGCCGGCGCCGGCCTGGCCGCGCTGGGCTCGCTCGGCCCCTCCCGCGCGCAGGCGGCGGGCGCCGCCATGGGCGTGCAGGACCATAGCCGGCCGGTGCAGCGCATCAAGAACATCTGCACCCATTGCTCGGTCGGCTGCACCGTGACGGCGGAAGTGCAGAACGGCGTCTGGACCGGGCAGGAGCCCACCTGGGCCAGCCCGATCAACCGCGGCACGCATTGCGCCAAGGGCGCCTCCGTCCGCGAACTGGTGCATGGCGACCGCCGCCTGAAATACCCGATGAAGCTGGTGAACGGTCAGTGGCAGCGCCTCACCTGGGACGTGGCGCTGAACGAGATCGCCGACAGGATGATGACGATCCGGCAGGAATCCGGGCCGGACAGCATGTTCCTGCTGGGCAGCGCGAAGTTCAGCAACGAAGGCGCCTATCTCTTCCGCAAGTTCGCCGCCTTCTGGGGCACGAACAGCGTCGACCACCAGGCGCGCATCTGCCACTCCACCACGGTGGCGGGCGTGGCCAATACCTGGGGCTACGGCGCGCAGACCAATTCCTACAACGACATCCGCAATTCCAAGACCATGATCATCATGGGCGGGAATCCGGCGGAGGCGCATCCGGTCAGCCTGCAGCACGTGCTGAGCGGCAAGGAGCGCAACCGGGCGAACCTGATCGTCATCGATCCGCGATTCACCCGCACCGCCGCCCACGCCAATGAATACGTCCGCATCCGCCCGGGCACGGACATCCCCATCATCTGGGGCATGCTGCACCACATCTTCGCGAATGGCTGGGAAGACAAGCAGTTCATCGCGCAGCGTGTCTACGGCATGGAGGAGATCCGGGCCGAATGCGCGAAGTGGACGCCGGAGGAGGTGGAGCGCGTCACCGGCGTGCCGGGCGCGCAGCTGCGGAAGGTGGCGGAGACTTTTGCCACCCAGAAGCCGTCCACGCTGATCTGGTGCATGGGCGCCACGCAGAAGACGGTGGGCACGGCGAATGTGCGCGCCTTCTCCATCCTGCTGTTGGCCACCGGCAATGTCGGCATCAATGGCGGCGGCGCCAATATCTTCCGCGGCCATTGCAACGTGCAGGGCGCGACGGACTTCGGCCTCGATGTGACGACGCTGCCGGCCTATTACGGGCTGGACGAGAATGCTTGGCGCCATTGGTGCCGCGTCTGGAACGTGCGCTACGAGGATATGGTCGGGCGCTTCGACAGCCTGGCGATGATGGGCACGCCGGGCATCCCGACCACGCGCTACTTCGATGCCGTGACCCTGCCGAAGAACCAGATCCAGCAGCGCGACCGGCTGCGCGGCATGCTGGTGGTGGGCCATGGCGGCAATACCGTCACCCGCATGCCGGAAGCGGTGAAGGGGCTGGAGGCGCTCGACCTGCTGGTGGTCGCGGACCCGCATCCCACCACCTTCGCCGTGCTCGCCGACCGCAAGGAGAACACCTACCTCCTGCCCGCCAGCACGCAGTTCGAATGCGACGGCAGCCGAAGCGCCTCCAACCGCTCGGTTCAGTGGGGCACGCGGGTGGTGGCGCC
This sequence comes from Falsiroseomonas sp., assembly GCF_051860665.1. Lineage (GTDB taxonomy): Bacteria > Pseudomonadota > Alphaproteobacteria > Acetobacterales > Acetobacteraceae > Falsiroseomonas. The sequence goes on along the minus strand of NZ_JBHYDM010000011.1, from coordinate 32,127 downwards.
GCTGTTCGAATCGAAGACCGACTACGAGCTGATGTACCGCCTGGCCGGCGCGCTGGATGGCGCGGCGGAGCGCAAGGGCATGCCGATCCGCTTCCAGGCGGAGATGTTCAAGCCCTATGAGATCCGCGACAATGCACCGACCGCCGAGAGCATCCTGCGCGAGATCAACCGCGGCTCGCTGTCCACCGGCTATTCCGGCCAGTCGCCGGAGCGCCTGAAGCTGCATATGGAGCACCAGGACAAGTTCGACCTGGTGACGCTGCGTGGCGCCCCCGGCACGCCGGTGGAGGGGGAATTCTACGGCCTGCCCTGGCCCTGCTGGGGCACGCCGGAGATGAAGCACCCCGGCACCCATGTGCTCTACAACACGAACCTGCACGTGAAGAACGGCGGCGGCACCTTCCGCGCGCGCTTCGGCGTGGAGCGGGAGGGCAAGACGCTGCTGGCGGAAGGCTCCTATTCGCTGGGCTCCGAGATCCAGGACGGCTATCCGGAATTCACCGTGGCCGTGCTCAAGCGCCTCGGCTGGTACGAGGAGCTGACGGAGGCGGAGCGCGGCTGGATCGAATCCAACGGCGGCAACTTCTCCTGGGCCACCGACCTTTCCTGCGGCATCATCCGGGTTGCCATGGAGCACGGTTGCGTTCCCTATGGGAATGCAAAGGCCCGCGCCGTCGCGTGGAACCTGCCGGACCCGGTGCCGGTGCATCGGGAGCCGATCTACACGCCGCGCACCGACCTGATCGCGCAATACCCGACCCTGCCGGATCGCCGCGGCTTCCGTCTGCCGCATCTCGGCCAGTCCGTGCAGAACCGTTCCCGCCAGGTGGCGGGCGACTTCCCCATCATCCTCACCTCCGGTCGCCTCGTCGAATACGAGGGCGGTGGCGAGGAGACGCGGTCCAACAAATGGCTCGCTGAGCTGCAGCAGGACATGTTCGTCGAGATCAACCCGGAGGATGCCAGCGCGCGGAATATCCGCGACGGGCAGTTCGTCTGGGTGATGGGGCCGGAGAACAATGCCCGCGCCCGGGTGAAGGCGCTGGTGACGCCGCGCGTCGGTCGCGGCGTGGCCTGGATGCCCTTCCACTTCGCCGGCTGGTTCCAGGGTGTCGACCAGCGCAGCAAGTATCCGCAGGGCACCGACCCGATCGTGCTCGGCGAGAGCGTCAACGCAGTGACCACCTATGGCTACGACCCGGTGACCTTCATGCAGGAAACCAAGGTCACGCTCTGCCAGATCAGGAGTGCCTAGTCATGGCGCGCATGAAGTTCCTCTGTGACAGCGACCGCTGCATCGAATGCAACGCCTGCGTCACCGCATGCAAGAACGAGCATGAGGTGCCCTGGGGCATCAACCGCCGCCGCGTCGTCACCATCAATGACGGAAGGCCCGGCGAGCGTTCCATCTCCATGGCCTGCATGCACTGCACCGATGCGCCCTGCGCCGCGGTCTGTCCGGTGTCCTGCTTCTACACGACGGCGGATGCCATCGTGCTGCACGACAAGGACCTGTGCATCGGCTGCGGCTATTGCTTCTACGCCTGCCCGTTTGGCGCGCCGCAATATCCGCGCGTCGGCAATTTCGGCGGCCGCGGCAAGATGGACAAATGCACCTACTGCGCCGGCGGGCCGCAGCAGGACAATACCATCGTCGAATACACGCAATACGGCGCGAACCGCATCGCCGAGGGCAAGCTGCCGCTCTGCGCCGAGATGTGCAGCACCAAGGCGCTGCTGGCGGGCGATGGCGAGATGATCGCCACCATCTACCGCGAACGCGTGCAGCAGCGCGGCTATGGCGCCGGCGCCTGGGGCTGGCGCACCGCCTATCGCGAGACGGTGACGGTATGACCCGCCTCGCCCCTGCCTTGGCCCTGGCGCTGCTTCTGGCGGCGCCGGCCTTCGGCCAGTCCCAGCCCGGTGCCCCGCCGGCGGGCGCGCCGGAAATCCAGGCGCCGGTGCCGGAGGTTGGCGCCGGCCGTGGCGCGCAGCCCGGCGGCCAGGTGCCGGAATCGACGGCGACCGGCGATACCCCCACCGGCCGGCAGCCGCCCGCCGCGGCCCAGGCCGTGACCGCGCCGCAGCCGCGCCAGCCCTCCGCCCAGGCGCCCACGCCGCCGCCTTTCAGCGACCGTGGCCAGCTTTCGGCCGAGGAGTTGGAACTGCAGGCGGCGCTGCGCGGCGAACGCATCAGCGGCCGCATCACCATCCCGGACCGCCAGGCGAGCAATCTGATCCAGCCGGGCGGCGGCGACTGGCGCGACTTCCACAACCGCACGCTGACCTGGGTCGGCGGCGTCGCCGTGCTCGGCATGCTGGCGATCCTGGCGCTATTCTTCCTGGTGAAGGGCCGCCTGGACATTGCCGCCGGCCCGGCCGGCCGCACCATCCAGCGCTTCAACCTGTTCGAGCGGGTGGCGCATTGGATGACGGCCTCCAGCTTCATCGTGCTGGGCCTCTCGGGCCTGAACCTGACCTTCGGCCGCTTCCTGCTGCTGCCGCTGATCGGGCCGGAGGCTTTCACCGCGGTCAGCCACTGGGGCAAGATCGCGCACAACTACCTGGCCTTTCCCTTCACGCTGGGCATCGTCCTGCTCTTCCTGATCTGGGTGAAGGACAATATCCCGAACCGGCTCGACATCGCCTGGCTGAAGGCCGGCGGCGGCTTCATCGGCCATGCGCATCCGGAGGCGCATCGCTTCAATGCCGGGCAGAAGATGGTGTTCTGGATCACCGTGCTGGGCGGCGGGCTGGTCGCCATCTCCGGCTACGTGCTGATCTTCCCCTTCACCGTCACCGACATCGCCGGGCAGCAGCTGGCGCATACGGTGCACGGCCTGCTCTCCGTGCTGATGGTGGCCGCCATGCTGGCCCATATCTACATCGGCTCGCTCGGCATGAAGGGCGCCTTCGATGCCATGGGCTCGGGCGAGGTGGACCTGAACTGGGCGCGGGAACACCACAACCTCTGGGTGGAGGAGGAGCTGGCCAAGGCCCGCACCACCGTCACCGGCCCCCATGCGCCGCGCCCGCTCGGCGCCGACTGAACCGCCCCACTTGCGCAAGCCGGGCCGGCCGTGGTGAAGCCATGGCCGGCCCTTCTTGTTTCAACGGGATTCCTCGACCTTGCGCCTGATCGGACTGGCGGGCTGGAGCGGCTCCGGCAAGACCACGCTGCTGAGCCGGCTGATCCCGGAACTCGGCGCCCGCGGCGTCGCCGTCTCCACCGTGAAGCACGCGCATCACCACTTCGACGTGGACCGCCCGGGCAAGGACAGTTTTGCCCATCGCGAGGCGGGCGCGCGACAGGTGCTGGTCTCCTCCGCCCGCCGCTGGGCGCTGATGACCGAGCTGCGCGGCGCGGCGGAACCGCCGCTGACCGAGCTGCTGGCCCGCCTCGATCCGGTGGACCTGGTGATCGTCGAGGGCTTCAAGCGCGACCCGCATCCGAAGATCGAGGTCTTTCGAACGGCCAATGCCAAGCCGTGGCTGCATCCGGAGGATGCGGCCATCATCGGGATTGCCGCCGATGTCACGCCGCCCGCCACCACCCTGCCGCATCTGCACCTGGACGATGTGGCCGGCATCGCCGATCTGGTGCTGGCGCGGGCCGTGACGCTGCGCGGATAGGGGAGGGGCATGGCGCAGCTGAGCGACGACTGCTTCGCCTTCGGCGGGCCGCTGATGACGGTGGAGGAGGCGCAGGCGCTGATCGCCGAACGCATCCCGCCCCTGGCCGAGGTCGAGCAGGCCGGGCTGCGCCAGGCGCTGGGCCGCGTGCTGGTCGGGGATCTGCGGGCGCCCTTGCCGCTGCCGCCCTTTTTCAATTCCGCCGTGGATGGCTATGCCTTCCGCCACGCCGACCTGGCGGCGGAGGGGGAAACGCGGCTGCCCATCGCCGCGCGGCTGCAGGCGGGGCAGGCGGCGGCACCCCTGGCCCCCGGCACCGCCATCCGCATCTTCACCGGCGCGCCCATGCCGCCGGGCGCCGATACCGTGATGATGCAGGAGGATGCGCGGGAGGAGGCGGGCGCGGTGTTGCTGGTGCCCGGCCTGAAGCGCGGTGCCAATTGCCGCCCGGCGGGGGAGGATGTGGCCCAGGGCGCCATGGCGCTGCCGGCCGGGCGCCGCCTGATGCCGCAGGATCTCGGCCTGGCCGCGGCGCTCGGCCTCACCGCCCTCCCGGTGCGGCGGCGGGTGCGGGTCGGCGTCTTCTCCACCGGCGACGAGCTGGCCGAGCCGGGCCGCCCGCTCGGCCCGGCGCAGACCTATGATTCCAACCGCTTCACCCTGCTGGCGCTGCTGGATGGGCTGCCGGTGGAGGCGAGCGACCTCGGCATCTTGGCCGACGAGCCCCAGGCCACCGCTGCGGCGCTGACCGCCGCCGCGGCCACCCACGACTTGCTGCTGACCTCGGGCGGCGTCTCGACCGGGGAGGCCGACCATGTGAAGGCCGCGATCGACCAGGGCGGCCGGCTGGTCTTCTGGCGCCTGGCGATCAAGCCCGGCCGTCCCGCCGCCATGGGGGTGATCGGCGGCACGCCGGTGGTGGGCCTGCCCGGCAATCCGGTGGCCGCCGTCGTCACCTTCCTGCACCTGGCCCGGCCGCTGGTGCTGCGCCTGGCCGGCGCCCTGCCGGAGGCACTGCCCCGCTTCCCGGCCGAGGCCGCCTTCGCCTATCGCAAGAAGGCCGGCCGGCGCGAATATGTGCGCGTGCGGCTGGCGGAAGGCGATGGCCTGCCGCTGGCGCAGAAATTCGCGCGGGAGGGGGCGGGCCTGCTGACCTCGCTCACCCAATCCGACGCGCTGGCCGAACTGCCGGAGGAGATCACCGGCGTCAGCCCCGGCGACCGGATCCTGGTCCTGCCCTTCCGCGGGGTATTCTGAGCATCTTCAAGCCCTGCGTCTTCGCAAGGCGGGTCGGAACGTGCGTCGAGCCGATGACCTACAGTCGCACGCCCTGCGTCGCGTAGCGCTGGTCGGCCGTCTGCTGGAAGTTGCGATCCAGCACGGCATAGGCGCCGATGGCCAGGATCAGGGCGGCGAGGCTACCGATCAGCACGGATTTCATGCGGGCGTTCCCATGGGCTTGGACCTGTCCCTGGTATCGGGTGGCGCCGCGCCGGTTGCAAGGGTGGCGAGCAGCGCCTCGGCCTCGGCCAGGTCCTCCGGCGCATTGGCATTGAAGAAGGGGTCGATGGGGGTGGCCGGCCAATCCGCATGGGCGATGCCGTGGCGCGCCGTCCAGCGGTCGATCTTGCGCTCGCCGGCCGTCAGCGCCGCGCGCAGATCCTCCCGCAGCGCCACGGGCCAGATCCCGATCGGCGGATGCGCCTGGCCGGCGGAGCGGGCGCAGGCCAGCTTCACCCCCGCCGCCTCCCGCACCGCATGCAGCCGCGCCACCAGGTCGGGCGGGATCAGCGGGGAATCGCCGGGGACGGAGACGACCCAGCCCAGCTCGGGCCGCGCCTCCGCCGCCCAATCGAGCGCGGCCAGGATGCCGGCCAGCGGGCCAGGATGGTCCGGCAGCCCATCCGGCACCACCGGCAGGCCCCAGCCGGCAAATCGCGAAGCATCGCCATTGGCGTTCAGGATGGTGGCCGCCACCTGCGGCCGCAGGCGTTCCAGCACATGCGCCAGCAGCGGCCGCCCGGCCAGCAGCCGCAGCGGCTTGTCGCCGCCCCCCATCCGCCGCGCCAGCCCGCCGGCCAATACCACCGCCAGCGTGCTAGTCGCCATCGGAGCTGCCCATCGCCTCGGCGCTGTTCTTCCGCCAATGTCTTGCCGATTCTTCCGGCACATGCGCCAGGTCCGCATCGAAGATCAGGCGCTGTTCGCCGGCGAGTGCGACAAAACGCTTGCCCTTGCAGCGGCCGATCAGCGTCAGGTTCGCCTCCCGCGCCAGCTCCACCCCCCAGGCGGTGAAGCCCGAGCGCGACAGCAGGATGGGAATGCCCATGCGGACGGTCTTGATCACCATCTCGGAGGTCAGCCGGCCGGTGGTGTAGAAGATCTTGTCCTCCGGCGCCTCATTCTCCCGGAACATCCAGCCGGCGATCTTGTCCACCGCATTGTGGCGGCCGACATCCTCCATGTAGACGATCGGCTCATCCTGTCGGCACAGGGCGCAGCCATGGATGGCGCCAGCCTCAAGGTAGAGGCTGGGCAGGGTGTTGATCCGGTGCAGCAGCCGATAGAGCCAGGAGGTCCGCAACTGCGCTGCCTCCGGCAGCCGGACCCCGGCAAAATCTTCCATCAGGTCGCCGAAGGCGGTGCCCTGGGCGCAGCCGGAGGTGAGCGTCTTCTTGCGCAGCTTGGCCTCGAAATCGGTCTTCGCCTCGGTGCGCACGACGACCACGGCCAGGTCCTCGTCATACTCCACGCCGGTGACGCGATCCGTCCGGCGCAGCATGCCCTGGTTCAGCAGATAGCCCAGCGCCAGTTCCTCCGGCCGGTCGAGGATCGTCATCATGGTGACGATCTCCTGCCCGTTCAGATAGAGCGTCAGCGGGCGCTCCACCGTCACGCTGGTCTCGATCGCCTGTCCGGTCTGGTCGAGGCCGGTGAGGCGGCGGGTCAGGCGGGGGTCGCCGGGGTCGGGCTGGACGCGGAGGGACATGCGGGCAAGGTGGCGGGGGGGCCGGCCTGGCGCAAGAAGCCCTGTCGGGACGCCCGGATGGCCGGCACGGAAATCGGCGAATCGACGTCGCAGGACGATTACACGATATCGCCTCTGTGCTATTATTAATACGTGATCAACCTTTCCATTATGTCCTCCCCCGAGGCCTTCGCGCTGGATCTCTATGCCGCGGTGCTGGAAGGCCGCAGCCTGGCCACCGCCGTCGCGCCGCTGGCCCGGGCGCTGGAGACCAGTACCCATGCCGTCCACCTCATGCAGTATGAGGGCGGCGTGCTGCGGGAGAGCCGCTGCGAGGGCGGCGGCCTGGCGGCGGATGTGACCGCCGAATACGATGGCCACTGGATCCATCAGGACCCCTGGGCGCGGGCGGCCAGCCGGGTGGGGGAGGGGGTCCTGAACATGGGCCGGGTGGTGCCGATCGAGGCCTATCGCAAGGCGCCGATCTGGAACGAGTGGAAGGCCCCGCGCGATGGTGCCTTCCACTGCCTCTCGGCCATGATGCAGGCGCCGGATGGCACGGTGGGGCGGATCGCCTTCCACCGCTCCGTCCGCGCCCCGGCCTTCGGCGCGGCGGAGGAGGCGCTGCTGGAGCCGCTCTTCCCGCATCTGCGTCGCGCCCTGGTGGCTGAGGCGCGGCTTTCGGCCGGCGGCTGGCAGACGGCGCGCGCCCTGCGGGCGGGCTTCGCGGCCCTGCCCCAGGGGGTGGTGCTGCTGGACCGCCAGCGCCGCATCGTCCTGGCCAATCCGGCGGCCGAGGCCATGGCCCGGCGCGGGGATGGCCTGGCGCTTGCGCCCGAGGGCGGCTTCGCCACGCCGGATCCCGAGGCGCGGCAGGCCCTGGCGCGGGCCGTCGGCTCCGCCATCGCCGCCATCTCGGGCAAGGTGAAGATGATGCCGGATGCGGCGAGCGTGGCCCTGCCGCGGCAGGGCAGCGCCTCGCCCTATCTGGTGCAGGCCCTGCCGCTGAAGCGGGTGGAGGCGCATGGCATGCCGGAAGGTTTCACCGGCGTGATGCTGCTGGTCTCGGACGACACCTCCCGCCCGCGGCCGCGGGCGCCGCTGCTGCGCCAGGCCTTCGGCCTGACGCCGGCCGAGGCCTCCCTCGCCGCCGCGCTGGCGGCCGGGCGCAGCCTGGCGCAGCACGCCGCCACCCGGAAGATCGCGGTGGAGACGGTGCATGCGCAGCTGGCGGAGGTGCGGCGCAAGACCGGCTGCCGCCGCCTGGCGGATCTCACCGCCCTGCTGGGCCGTTTCGTCGCCTGAGACTCGTGGTGAGCGGCGGGATTCAGCCGCCGCGGAGCGAGAAGGGGCGCATCAGGAAGGCGGCCCCCCAGCCGAATGCGCCGTTTAGCAGCGCCGCGCGGGCCCAGACGATGGTATTGCCGCCCGCCCACATCGGCACGCCGCGCAGCTGCGCCACCAGGGTGAAGCCCACCACGGTGCAGACCACCGCCCCCAGCAGGAAGCCGGTCAGCAGGTCCGGCAGCCTGGCCCATCGGATCAGCGCCGCCAGCAGGATGCCCCAGAGCCCGCCCCAGAAGGCCGCCGAGAGAACCTGCGGCACGCCGAGCGGCGGCACGGAGCGGATGCTGAAGCCGGGCGAGGCGGGCCGGAAGGCCTCCGGCACGAAGGGCAGCAGCTTGATCAGCGGGAACTGGTGATACAGGACCCAGAGCGTGCCCTGGTGGAAGACCAGCACGGCGAGCGCGCCGCAGAGGAAGCCGACCAGGAGAACCTTCTTCATCGATCCCATCCGCAGTCCATTCGCATCGGGGGAGGTTAACCTCCCCGGAAGGGCGGCACCATCACTGCTCCAGCAGATCCTCCGGCTGGCGCAGCGCCTGGGTGTGGCGGACGCCGTTGTTCAGGTAGAACTCGTCGCGCGGGAAGACATCGGTCAGCAGCGCCTCCGGCCGCGCCGAACCCGGCGCCCAGGCCAGCGCCGGCTGGGCGAAGAGCGCCGCATAATCGGCGAAGTCGCGGTTGCCGCGGGCCAGGTGGGCGGCCACGGCCGGCTGGGCGAAGGCCTGCGCCAGCCTGGCGGGGTCATAGGGGATCGGGCTGTCGGAGCCGATCAGCACGCTGCCCGGCATCAGCAGCAGGCTATGCGGGAAGACCGCGGCGAAGGTCGCCACCACGCGGCGGCTCGGCCCCCACTGCACATAGATGCCGCCCGGCGCCAGCCGCGCCCGCACCTGCTGCAGGAATTCCGCCGAATAGAGCAGGCCGGAATGCGAACCCTCCGGCAGGATCGCATCGGCCTGGATCACGTCGTACAGCTCCTCGCCGCGCGCCAGGGCGCGGCGACCATCGCCGTATTCCAGGGCCCAGCGCGGATTGGCCACCATCTCGGCGATCGGGCTGCCGGGATAGCGGGCGGCGATCTGGGCATGGGCGGTCAGCACCGGGCCCACCAGTTCGATCGCGCGCACCGATTGCGTGGCGGGCGAGACGCCGGCCGCCCAGGGCGTGCCGCCGGAGCCGATGCCGATGCAGAGCACCCGCTTCGGATCCGGATGCAGCAGCGGCCCGACCGCGCCGAGGAACTGGTGGATCGGCAGGAAGGGGATGCGCCCCTGGCTGAAGCCCTGGATGAAGAAGGGCCCGTGCGGGCCGGCGCCGGGCTGGTTGTCGTCGCGGAAGAAGGCGATGCCGGAGCGGTCCTCGGACCAGGCGACCAGCTGGCCAGGCTTCTCGGCATGCAGGCGTGACCAGAGCGCCGCATTGCCGGGCAGCGCCACCAGCGCCAGGGCGCAGGCGGCGGCCAGCGCTATCTCCGGCCGCCTGCCGCGCCCGGCCTTCCACAACCAGCCCAGCATCAGCAGCAGCGACAGCGCCGCCAGCAGCCGCAGCGTGCCGGCGGTGCCGATCAGGTGGAAGGTCACTAGCCCGGTGAGGATGGAGCCCGCCGCATTGCCCAGGATGTTGAACAGCTGCACCCAGCCGACGCGCGCGCCCACGCTGGCCAGGTCCTGCTGCACGGCGCGCTGCACGAAGGGGAAGGTCATGCCGATCAGGAAGCTTGGCGGGCCGACCACGGCCAGCGTCAGCAGCACCGTCGCCACCAGCCCGCCATCGCGCAGCCGCAGCACATCGGCCGAGACGAACTGGTTGATCGGCCAATGCGGCAGCGCCCAGACCAGCAGCAGGATCAGCGCCGCGCCCAGCACGAAGCCGCCAGCCTGGGTCAGGAAGAAGGCCGGCCGCGGGTCGCGCATGCGGCGCACCATGCGGGAGGCGACGGCGATGCCGGCGCCGTCGGCCAGGAGGAAGACGCCGAGCACGGTGGGAAACAGATAGGCGTGGTACTGGCCGATCTGCCCCATCAGCCGCACCCAGACGATCTCCATCGCCACGATGATATAGCCGGAGAGGAACACCAGCAGGCACCACAGCCGCAGGCTGCCGAAGGGCTCGGCCTGGGCGGTGGCCTGGCGGGCGGGCGGCGGCGGCGGCCGGCGGGACAGGCCGGGCAGCAGGGTCAGCGCGAGCAGCGCCGCCAGAACATCCAGCCCCGCCGCCAGCGCCAGCGCGCCGACGAAGCCCAGATGCCCCACCAGCAGCCAGCCGCCGAGCAGCGCGCCAAGCCCCGCGCCCAGCGTGTTCAGCCCGTAGAGGCTGCCGATCCGCTCCGCGACCGTCTCCAGGTTCTCGGCCACCGCGCGCGCCAGCAGGGGAAGCGAAGCGCCCATCAGCGTGGTCGGCAGCACCAGCCCCGCGAAGCACAGCGCGAAGATCGCCACCGGGCTGTCCACGATGCCCGCGAGGTCGGTGGCCAGGAAATCATAGAGGAACAACTTGGAGACCAGCGCGAAGACCGCGACCCCCGCCTCGGCCGCCGCGAAGCCCAGCAGGGCATGGAAGGGCGAAAGCCGGTCGGCCAGCTTGGCACCCAGGATGGAGCCGAAGCCCAGCCCGGCCAGGAAGGCGCCCACCACCAGGGCGGCCGAGATGGTGTCGGAGCCGGCGAAGATTCCGAGCATGCGTTGCCAGACGATCTGGCAGAGCAGGGCGGCGAAGCCCGAGCAGAAGAAAGCGATAGCCAGGCGCGGCATGCCCTGTGGTCCCCCTTGGCGCGGGAGCCCCCCTCCTCACGCGGGTGTCATCTTCCTTCGAAGATTGCGGAACGTAAATCACCCGGCAAGAAATGCCCCGCGGCGCGGTGCCGCTTTGGCCTGGCCCACCCTTGCGGCTGCGCCCGGGCCCGCGCACCTTGCGCCCTGTCTTTGGGGGAGGTTGGCGGTGAACGGAGCCGAGAGTCTGGTGCACACCCTGCTGGGCGCGGGGGTCGATACCTGTTTCGCCAACCCGGGCACGAGCGAGATGCATTTCGTCGCCGCGCTGGATCGCATCCCCGGCATGCGCTGCGTGCTCGGCCTGCAGGAGAATGTCGTCACCGGCATGGCGGATGGCTATTTCCGCATGGCCGGCAAGCCGGCGGCGACCCTGCTGCATTGCGGCCCGGGCCTGGCGAATGGCCTGGCCAATCTGCACAATGCCCGCCGCGCCCGCTCCGCCATGGTGAACTGCGTCGGCGACCAGGCGACCTACCACCGCCCGCTGGATGCCCAGCTGACCGCCGATACCGAGGGTTTTGCCCGCGGCGTCTCCGGCTGGGTGCGCACCGTGGAGCGGGCGACGGAGGTGGCGCGGGATGCCGCGGTGGCCGTGCAGGCCGCGCGCACCTCCCCGGGCCAGATCGCCACCCTGATCCTGCCCTCCGACACCTGCTGGGACGAGGCGCCGGGCGGCCCGGCCGCCGCCCTGCCGGTGCCCGCCGCGCCGCAGGCCGACCCGCTGGCCATCCGCAATGCGGCCAATGCGCTGCGCGGGCGCAAGGACGTGCTGATCCTGCTCGGCGGCCTGGCGCTGACCAGCCAGGCGCAGGCGCTGGCCTGGCGCATCGCCCAGGCGACCGGCGCGCATGTGCTGGCCGAGATGTCGAACAGCCGCGTCGAGCGCGGCCAGGGCCGCATGCAGCTGGAGCGCGTGCCCTATCCGGTCGATCTCGCGATCGAGGCGCTGAAGCCCTACACCACCATCATCCTGGTCAATTCCAAGGCGCCGGTCGGCTTCTTCGCCTATCCGAACAAGCCCTCCCGCCACCACCGGGAGGATGCCGATATCCTGCTGCTGACGCGCTACGAGGCGGACCCGATCCAGGCGCTGACGGCGCTGGCCGAGGAGCTCGGCGCGCCGGCGGCCGCCATCCCCAGCCCCGGCCCGCGGCCCGAGGCGGTGCGCGGCGCGCCGACGCCGGAAGGCCTGGCGCAGACCCTGGCGGCGCTGATGCCCGACCAGGCCGTGGTCGCCGATGAATCGGTCTCCTTCGGCCGCGGCTTCTACAAGTTCACCCATGCCGCGCCGGCGCATGACTGGCTGCATATCACCGGGGGGGCGATCGGCTGCGGCATTCCGCTGGCCACCGGCGCCGCGATCGGCGCGCCGGGCCGGCGGGTGATCAACCTGCAGGCCGATGGGTCCGGCATGTACACCCTGCAGGGGCTGTGGACCCAGGCGCGCGAAAGGCTGCCGGTGACGACCATCGTCATCTCCAACCGCAAGTACCAGATCCTGATCGGCGAATATCACGGCGTCGGCGCCAATCCCGGCCGCACGGCGATGGACATGCTGGACCTCGGCAATCCGAACCTCGACTGGGTGAAGCTGGCCAATGGCATGGGCGTGGAGGCGGCGCGCACCAATACGCTGGAGGGCGTGGCCGACCTCATGCGCCAGAGCTTTGCGAGTGACGGGCCCTTCGTCATCGAGATGGAGGTCTGACGCGCATGGACATGAACCTCGCCGGCCGCCGCGTGCTGATCACCGGCGGGTCCAAGGGCATCGGCCTGGCCTGCGCCCAGGCTTTTGCGGCGGAGGGCTGCGACCTGGTGCTGGTGGGGCGCGATGCCGCGACGCTGGGGCAGGCGGCGGATACCGTGCGCGGCGCGGCCCAGGTGCGGGTGGAGACGCTGGCGGCCGACCTGTCCCAGCCGATCGAGCGGGAGCGCCTGCACGCCGCCTTCCCGGAGGTCGACATCCTGGTGAACAATGCCGGCGCCATCCCGGCCGGCCGGCTGCAGGACATCCCCTTCGCCCGCTGGCAGCAGGCCTGGGACCTGAAGGTGCTGGGCTATATCCACATGTGCCAGCTCTATTACGCGGCCATGGAGGCGAAGGGTTCGGGCGTCATCCTGAACATCATCGGCATGGCCGGCCGCGCCCCGCGCATGGGCTATATCTGCGGCGGCACCGGCAATGCGGCGCTGATCGCCTTCACCTCCGCCCTCGGCGGCGCCGCGCAGGCCAGCGGCGTGCGGGTGCTGGGCATCAACCCGGCGGCGACGCGGACGGACCGGATGGAGACCCAGGCGCGGGTCAATGCCCAGCTGAAGTTCGGCGACCCCGAGCGCTGGGCGGAGACGCTGACCGGCCTGCCCTATGGCCGCGCCATCGAGGCCGCGGAGATCGCGGACCTCACGGTCTTCCTGGCCTCGCCGCGCGCGGCCTATGTCAATGGCACGGTCGTCGACGTGGATGGCGGCGGCATGTTCCGCGGCTGAGCATGACCCGGCGCGGGGCCGCGCCGGGCGGCGACCTTGCGCGGCGGCCTCGCGGGCCCACCTGCGGTGGCGAGGACCGCCGCAGCACCTCGCGGTTGCGGTGGCGCCCCTGTCATGTCAGCATCGAATCGTTGTGGGTGCTCCAGGGGGTTCCGCTGCAGCAGCGCTTGTGCGGCGGGATCCGGCGCCGGGATGACGTCGCGGGCCAGCCCCAATGGGCGCGAGACCAGGGCGGAGGGGGAGCGTCCCTTGCGCCGCAGCCGTCGGAGCCGAACGGGGTGATCCAGGCATGAGCATCCGCGCTAGATTGCTCTGGCTGGTCGCCCTGGCCACGATCATGCCGGCGCTGCTGCTGGGCTTCCGCTTCCTGCAGGAGCGCGACGCGCAGATCGCGGCGGCGACGGAGCAGCTGGGCACCATCGCCGATGGCGTGGCGCGGGACCTGGAGGATCGCATCCTCTCCACCGGCCAGCTGCTGGTCGGCCTGTCCCGGGCGCGGGACCTGCAGACGGCGAGTCGCGAAGGCTGCTCGGCCTTCCTGGCCCGGGTGGTCGCGCAGTTCCCGCAGTATACCGGACTTCTGACCACCGACCGCGAGGGGCGCCTGTTCTGCGATTCCTCGCAATCCGGGCGCGATGTGAACTTCGCGGACCGCGGCTATTTCCAGCGCGCGCAGGGCACCGAGGACGGGCTGGTGGTCGATTCCGCCTTCGGGCGGATGAGCGGCAGCGCGGTGCTGCAGGTGGTGCGGCCGGCGCGCAGCCTGGCCGGCGACCTGGAACTGGTGCTGCTCGCCGGCCTCGATCTGGCGCGGCTGGTGCGGGAGGATCTGCGCCTCTCGGCCTCGGGCACCGAAATCCTGATGCTGGACCAGCAGGGCGCCATCCTGGTCTGGCAGCCCAACCCGGCGCGGGTGGGGCAGCTGGGGAGCAATATCGCGAATACGCCGCTCGGCCGCTTCGGCCTCTCCGCCCGGCCCGGTGAGACGGCGGCGCTGCGGCAGGAGGACGGCGAGCTTTTCATCTGGGCCGCCGGATCCGCGCCGCATGTGGCGCAGGCCGGGCTGCGCGTGCTGATCGGCCAGCGGCGGCAGGACCTGCTGGCGCCGGCCGACCGGCGGCTGTGGCAGGACCTGACCATCCTGGCGCTGCTGTCCCTGGTGCTGGGCGGGGCGGTCTGGCTGATGGGGGAGGTGGTGATCCGGCGGGAGATCGGGCGGATTTCCACCATGGCCCGGCGGCTGGGGCAGGGCGACCTCAGCGCCCGCATCCCCGCGCCGCATCCGGGCGGCGAGCTGGGCGGGCTGATGACCGTGCTGAACCAGAGCGCGGAGTCCCTGCAGCAGCAGCGGGATGCGATCGCCGAGCTGAACCGCAAGCTGACTCAGGCGCAGCGGATGGAGGCGGTGGGCCAGCTGACCGGCGGGCTGGCGCATGACTTCAACAACCTGCTGACCGTCATCATCGGCAGCGCCGAATTGCTGGCCGAACGCCTGCAGCAGGATGCCGATCTGTTGCAGCTGGCCGAGACCACGCGCATGGCGGCGGAGCGCGGCGGGGAGCTGACGCGCAGCCTGCTGGCCTTCGCCCGCCGCCAGCCGCTGGAACCGCGCCCGACGGACCTGAACGCGGAGATCCTGCGCATCGAGTTGCTGCTGCGGCGGACGCTGGGCGAGCATGTGGAATGCCGCTTCGAGCTGTCGTCCCATCTGCCGCCTGCCCTGGTCGACCCGGCGCAGCTGGAAGCGGCGCTGCTGAACCTGACGCTGAATGCGCGCGATGCCATGCCGAATGGCGGGCTGCTGACGGTGGAGACCGCCATGGCGGAGCTCGATGCCAGCTATGCCGCGCAGAACGAGGAGGTGACGCCGGGCGAGTACCTGGTGATCGCGGTGACCGATACCGGCTGCGGCATGACGCCGGAGGTGCTGGCCCAGGTCTTCGAGCCCTTCTTCACCACCAAGGAATTCGGCCGCGGCAGCGGGCTCGGCCTCAGCATGGTCTATGGCTTCGTCAAGCAGTCCTATGGCCATGTGAAGGTCTATTCGGAGCCCGGCCACGGCACCAGCGTGAAGCTCTACCTGCCGCGCGCCGCCAGCGCCGATGCCGTGCGCAGCCCGCCGCCGCTGCCGGTCGCCACACTGCGCGGCGCGGCGGAGGCGGTGCTGGTGGTGGAGGACGACGCCATGGTGCGGGGCCATGTGGTGGGGGAGCTGAAGCTGCTGGGCTACCAGGTGCTGGCCGCGGGCAATGGGCATGAGGCGATGGAGGTGCTGCGCAGCGAGGTCGAGATCGACGTGCTCTTCACCGATGTGGTGATGCCCGGCGGCATGTCCGGCCCGCAGCTGGCGGAGGCCGCGCTGCAGCTGCGGCCGGGCCTGCGGGTGCTCTATACCTCCGGCTATACCGAGAATGCCGTGGTGCATCACGGCCGGCTGGACCCCGGCGTCGTGCTGCTGTCGAAACCCTATCGCCGGCAGGAACTCGCCGAGAAGCTGCGCCACGTGCTGCGCACGGCGGGCTGAACCGGCGGCGGTCTCAGACCCGCTCGATGGCCGCGCCCACGGCCGAAAGCTTGCGCTCCAGCGCCTCATAGCCGCGGTCCAGGTGATAGACGCGGTTGACGATGGTCTCCCCCTGCGCCGCCAGCCCCGCCAGGACCAGGGAGACGCTGGCGCGCAGGTCGGTCGCCATCACCGGGGCGCCGGAGAGCTTCGGCACGCCGCGCACGATGGCGGACTGGCCATGATACTTGATGCGCGCCCCCATGCGGGTGAGCTCGGGTACATGCATGAAGCGGTTCTCGAAGATCGTCTCCGTGATCATGGAAGCGCCTTCGGCCACGCACATCAGCGCCATGAACTGCGCCTGCATATCGGTGGCGAAGCCGGGGAAGGGCTCGGTCATCACATCGGTGCCGCGCAGGCCGTTGCTGCGGGTGATGCGCAGCCCGGCCGTTTCCTCCGCCACATCCACCCCGCATTCGCGCAAGGTCCGCACCACGGCGCCGAGGTCGACCATCCGCGCGCCCTCCAGCAGCACCGTGCCGCCGGTGATGGCGGCGGCGCAGGCATAGGTGCCGGCCTCGATGCGGTCCGGGATGATGGGGTGGATGGCGGCGCCGAGCTGCTTCACGCCCTCCACCACCAGCCGGTCCGTGCCGATGCCCTCGATCCGCGCGCCCATGCGCATCAGGCACATGGCCAGGTCGCCGATCTCCGGCTCCCGCGCCGCATTCACCAGCTCCGTCGTGCCCTCGGCCAGGGTGGCCGCCATCAGCAGGTTTTCCGTCGCGCCGACGCTGACCTGCGGGAAGATGATGGTGGCGCCGCGCAGCCCCTTCGGCGCCTTGGCATGCATATAGCCGCCTTCGAGGTCGAAGACGGCGCCCATCTGCTCCAGCCCCTTGATATGCAGGTCCACCGGCCGGGTGCCGATGGCGCAGCCGCCGGGGAGCGAGACCCGCGCCTCCCCGAATCGCGCCAGCAGCGGGCCCATCACCAGGACGGAGGCGCGCATCTTGCGCACCAGGTCATAGGGGGCTTCCAGATTGTCGGCGGCGCCGGACAGCACCAGCAGGCGCCGCGCCTTGTCGTGCTCCACCGTCATGCCGTGCTGCACCAGCAGGGCGCGCATGGTGGCGATATCGGCGAGGTCCGGCGCATTCTCCAGCGTGAGGGGCCCGTCCGAGAGCAGGCCGGCGGCCATCAGCGGCAGGGTGGCGTTCTTGGCCCCGCCGATCGGGATGCTGCCCGAGAGGGGCTTGCCGCCGCGGATGCGGATGCGGTCCATGCGGGCGTTCCTTACAGCTTGGGCAGCGAGACGCCGCGCTGGCCCATGTATTTGCCCTTCCGGTCCGCATAGCTCACCTCGGGCGGCGCGCTGCCCTGCAGGAAGAGGAACTGGCAGATGCCCTCATTGGCATAGATGCGGGCGGGGAGCGGGGTGGTGTTGCTGATCTCGATGGTCACCTGGCCCTCCCATTCGGGCTCCAGCGGCGTGACATTCACGATCAGCCCGCAGCGCGCATAGGTGGACTTGCCGAGGCAGATCACCAGCACGTCCCGCGGAATCCGGAAATACTCGATGGTGTGGCACAGGACAAAACTGTTCGGCGGGATGATGCAGGTCTCCCCCCGCCGCGTCACGAAACCCTGGTCCGAGAACACCTTCGGATCCACCACCGCATTGTCGACGTTCGTAAAAATCTTGAACTCGTCGGCCAGGCGGGCGTCGTAGCCGTAGCTGGACAGGCCGTAGGAGATCACCCCCTCCCGCCGCTGCGATTCGACGAAGGGCTCGATCATCCCCGTCTCCTGCGCCATGCGGCGGATCCAGGTATCGGGCATGATGGACATGGGCGGCGGCCTTCGGGCGACGGGGTGGCGAGGCGGGAGGGCCGGGTTACCCGATGCGGCGGCGGGCGTCCAATCCCCCGGGGTCAGTCCTCCGCGGGGGGCTTGGGCGCGGTGGGCGGCTCGGCCCGGGCGCGGGCCTGGGCCTTGCGGCGGCGCAGGTTCTCACGCAGCGCGGCGGCCAGCCGGGCTTCCCGCGCGCGCTGCGCCTCTGATTTCACCGGTGGCGGGGCGGGGTCCGGCGGTTCATCCATGATGGGGAGGAACCCCGCCGGGCCTGGTCGGTCAAGCCCCGCCTGCTCCGCCGATCACCCTGGCGCGGGAAGCGCCTCGGGCGGGCTCTGCCACCATATCTTAACGGGACGTCACCTCCGGCGCCCGTCTACCTCCGCGGCGCTGTGGAGGAGTGACCAGTGATGACCACCGTCTTCATCAATGAGATCCACTACGACAATGATGGCACCGATGCCGATGAGCGTATCGAGGTCGTGGGCCCCGCCGGCACCGACCTGACCGGCTGGACGCTGGTCCGCTACAACGGCTCCAATGGGACGGCCTATGCCAGCCCGGCGGCGCTCAACGGCCTCAGCGGCGTGCTGGCCGACCAGGGTGGCGGCTTCGGCACCGCGGTCGTCTCCTTCCCCGCCAATGGCCTGCAGAACGGCGCGCCGGACGGCATCGCGCTGGTCGATCCGGATGGCGTGGTGGTGCAGTTCCTCAGCTATGAGGGCACGCTGACCGCGGTGGATGGCCCCGCCGCCGGCCTGACCAGCACCGATATCGGCGTGGCGCAGGAAGGCACGGACCCGCTGGGTTCCGCCCTGCAGCTCACCGGCACCGGCACCGAATACGAGGATTTCACCTGGGCCGCGACCCCGGGCTCCAACACCTTCGGCGGCCTGAATGCCGGCCAGAGCTTCGGCGGCGAAGCGACGCCCGGCCTGGTGGTCTCCGCCACGGATCTGGCCTTGCAGGAGGGCGGCACGGCCGGCAGCTTCACCGTGGTGCTGCGCACCCAGCCCACGGCCGATGTGACCGTGACGCTGGCCGCACCCGGCGACGATCTGTCCCTGTCCGCCCAAAGCCTGGTCTTCACCGCCGCGAACTGGGACCAGCCGCAGCAGGTGCAGGTGACGGCGCTGGAGGATGACGTGGCGGAGGGTGCGGAGGCGCTCGCCATCGCCATCACCCTCACCTCCACCGATGCCGCCTATGACGGACTGGCCCCCGTGGCGGTCGATGTCGCGGTGACGGACGCGCTGGCGATGACCGCGATCTACACCATCCAGGGCAGTGGCCTGACCTCGTCGCTCACCGGCCAGCAGGTGCGGACCAGCGGCATCGTCACGGCCGTGGACAGCAACGGCTACTACCTGCAGGACGCGACCGGCGACGGCGATGCCGCCACCTCGGACGCCATCTTCGTCTTCACCAGCGGCGCCCCCGGCGTCGCGGTGGGTGATGCGGTGACGGTGCAGGGGCTGGTCAGCGAATTCACCCCCGGTGGCGTGTCCAGCGGCAACCTCTCCACCACCCAGATCACCGCGACCGGCGCCGGTGCCAGCCTCGTCACATCCTCCGGCAATGCGCTGCCGGATGCGGTGGTGCTCGGGCCGAATGGCCTGCTGCCGCCGACCGAATCGCTGGTCGAGGGCGTGGCCTTCTACGAGAGCCTGGAAGCCATGCGGGTAACGCTGGAGGCACCGAAAGTCGTCGGCGCCACCAACGGTTTCGGCGAGATCTGGACCATCGTCGGCGAGGCCACCGGCCTCAGCGACCGCGGCACGCTGAACATCGAGCCCGGCACCGGCGGCCCGGGCGTGACCAATGCCACGGGCGGCGACTTCAACCCGGAGCGCATCCAGATCGACGAGGATACGGGCGTCTTCGCCTCCGGCACGCCCTCCGTCGATGTCGGCGCCGAGCTCGGCGATGTCACCGGCGTCATCAGCTACAATTTCGGCAACTACGAGCTGATCCCGACCGAGGCCTACACCGTCACCGCGCCGAGCACGCTGGAGCGCGAGGTCACCAGCTTCCGCGCCGAGGGCGCCGACCTGCTGGTCGCCACCTACAACGTGCTGAACCTGGACCCGAAGCTGGAGGACCAGAACCTGGTCGCCGATCGCAGCGCCAGCAATGTCGATGACGATGTGGGCAATGGCCAGTTCGCGGCCATCGCGCGGGACATCGTCACCAACCTGAAGACGCCGGACATCATCGCGCTGCAGGAAGTGCAGGACGGCGATGGCGGCGAGATCAGCGACCTGGTCTCGGCCGAGGCGACGCTGCAGGCGCTGGTCGATGCGATCGTCGCCGCCGGCGGCCCGCGCTACGAATTCGTGGACAATCCCTTCGTCGAGAATGGCGGCGTCGGCGGCCAGCCCGGCGGCAATATCCGCAACGCCTATCTCTACAACCCGGATCGTGTCGCGCTGGTCGAAGGCTCGCTGCGCACGGTGGAGGATGCGGCCTTCGACGGATCGCGCCTGCCACTGATCGCCGACTTCACCTTCCAGGGTGAGACGGTGACGCTGGTGAACAACCACTTCTCCTCCAAGGGTGGCAGCCAGCCGCTGTTCGGCGCGAACCAGCCGGCGGCCAATGGCTCGGAAGACGAGCGCCAGGCGCAGGCGGAAGCCGTGCGCGACTTCGTGGACGCCACGCTGGCGGCCGATGCGGATGCGAACATCGTCGTGCTCGGCGACCACAACGAATTCGAGTTCGAGGAGCCGATGCAGGAGCTGGCCGGCGAAGGCGCGCCGCTGGTGAACCTGACCGACACGCTGCCGCCGCTGGAGCGCTACTCCTACAACTTTGACGGCAACAGCCAGTCGCTCGACCACATCCTGGTCAATGCGGGCCTGGCCGGGGATACGCGCTTCGATGCGGTGCATGTGAACAGCGAATTCGCCGAGCAATCCAGCGACCACGACCCGCTGCTGGCGCTGATCGCGCTCGGCGGCATCACGCGGACGGGCGGCGATGGGGCGGATCGCCTGCTCGGCCGTGCTGGCGGCGATGAGCTGGCGGGTGGCGCGGGGGCGGACCGTCTGCTCGGCCGTGGCGGTGCCGACCTGCTGCTGGGCGGCGCCGGTGGCGATAGGCTGAATGGCGGGACCGGTGGCGATACGCTGTCCGGCGAGGCCGACAACGACACCATGGTCGGCGGCGCTGGCGACGACCTGCTGCTGGGCGGGACGGGCGATGACCGCCTCTTCGGCCAGGACGGCAACGACAGGCTGGTGGGCGGCCAGGGCGCCGATGTGCTCTGGGGCGGGGAGGGGGCGGATATCTTCCTCTTCGCGGCCTTCACCGAAAGCCCGCGGGAGGCGGCGAGCCGCATCCTCGATTTCGCCTCCGAGGAGGGCGACCGGATCAGCCTGGAAGGCTTCGCGCAGGACTTCGTCTTCGTCGGCAGCAATGCCTTTGCCGGGGGCGGCCAGGCCTCGGTCCGGGTCCATCTCGGCCCGAACGGCACCGCCCTGCAGCTCGATGCCGGCGATGGCGCGGGGCCGGAGATGGTGATCCGCCTGGCCGGCCAGCAGGCGCTGACCGAGGCCGATTTCCTCCTGTGAGGGTCGGCCGTCGCGGGCCCGGCCGGCGCCGGCCCGCGCCGGCCCGCGGCGCGGCGGATCAGCCCTGGATCCGCAGCGTCTCCAGCCCGCTGAAGCGGATGGTCACTTCCTGGCCCCAGGACATGAAGGTGACGGTCCCGCTCACCTGCCCGCCGAGATGCAGGGTGCCGGCGTCGAGCTCGCGCACCTGCCCGCTCAGGCTGTGGTCGTCGAAGGTGAAGCGCAGGTCGTCCAGGGTGAGGCCCGGGGTGCGGATCACCAGCGTGTCCTGGCCCTCGCCGCCATCGATCGTGTCGTTGCCATCGCCGGCGTTCCAGATGAGGGTGTCGTCGCCCGCACCGCCATCAACCCGGTCGTCGCCGCTGCCGCCCTGTATCAGGTCATCGCCGGCCTGGCCCTCGATGGTGTCGCGGCCCTCGCCGCCAATCAGCGTGTCGATGCCGCCGCCGCCCTCCAGCGTGTCGTCGCCGCTGCCGCCGCGCAGCAGGTCCTCCTCACCATTGCCCCGGATGGAATCGTTGCCGCTGCCGCCATCGACCTCGCCGCGTGCGCTGCCGTAGTACTCGTAGATCGTATCGTGGCCGATGCGGATCACATCGTCGCCGGCGCCGCCCTCGATGGTATCCTGGCCGTTCCAGCCGCCATCCAGCGTGTCGTCACCATCGCCGCCCTGGATCATGTCCGAGCCATGCGTGCCGATCACGTTGTCATTGCCGCTGCCGGCATCGATATGGGCCGAGGAATTCTCCCAGCGCAGGCCCTGGCCGGGCTGCTGCTCGGGGTCGGTCCCGAAGACGTGGCCCCAATGGCCACCGCGGATGACGTCATCGCCCGCGCCGCCCAGCAGGGTGTCGTGGCCGGAGCCGCCGTCCAGCGTGTCCTCGCCATCGCCACCGCTCAGTGAGTCATGGCCGCTGCCGCCCATCAGCAGGTCGTTGCCGCCCTGGCCGATCAGCGTGTCGTTTTGATTATTCCCCGCAAAGACGTCGTCGCCCTGGCCACCGGTCAGGCTGTCCATCCCGTCCGAGCCGGCGATGTGGTAGGTCGCGGTCTCCGGGGCATCCTGCGTCCAGCCGTCCGTATTGACCTCGGGATGGATATCCCAGCCCCCGGAGAAGTAGCCGCCCGTGGCCTGGGCGAGGGCCTCGTCGTCGAGGGGTTGCGGCGCGGTGGATTTGGGCATGAAGGCTCGCATGGCAGGTCGGGGTGGCAGCCGGTTTGGCGCGGCACCTTAGCGCCGCAGCCCCGATCGTCCATGAGGCGGTGCCTATGGCAGGCTTCGCCCGAGCCTCTGCCTGCGGTCCCCCGCCTCTCAGTCCAGGCGGATCCCCGCCGCCCGCACCACCCCGGCCCAGCGCCGCACCTCGCTCTCGATGAAGGCGGTGTATTCGGGGGCGGTCATGCGGCGCGGGGTGGCGCCGGTCTCGATCAGCCGGGCGGCGATCTCGGGCGTCGCCAGGCCGGACAGCACCTCGGCGTTGATCCGCTCGACGATCTCGCGCGGCGTACCGGCGGGGCCGGAGAGGCCGAACCAGGTGGAGGCCACCAGGTCGGGATAGCCGAGCTCCTTGAAGGTGGGCACATCCGGCCAGCCCGGCACCCGCGCATCGGCGGTCACCGCCAGCAGGCGGAACCGCTCATTGCGCCCGGCCTCGACCAGGGTGGTGATCATGGACTCCAGCGTGCCGCCCATGACGTCGTTCATCATCGGTCCGCTGCCGCGATAGGGCACATGCGTCGTCTCGATGCCCGCGGCGCGCTGCAGGATGGTCTGCTTGGCATGCGAGGAGGTGCCATTGCCCGGCGAACCCATCGCCATGCCCGGACGCGCCTTCGCCGCGGCGATGAAATCCGCCAGCGTGCGGATCGGGCTGGCGACATTCACCACGAGCACGGAGGGGATCTCCGCCATCAGGGCGATATGCGCGAAGTCGGTGACGGAGTTGTAGGGCATGGTCCGGTAGACGCTGGGTGCCACGCCGAAGCTCGCGATATTGGAGACGATCAGCATCTGGCCATCCGGCGGGCTTTTGGCCACCAGGTCCGAGCCCAGCGTGCCGCCGGCCCCGGCGCGATTCTCCACCACGAAGGGCTGGCCGAGCCGGCTCGCCAGATGCTGGCCGACCAGGCGGGCGATGAAGTCCGTCGTGCCGCCGGGCGGGAAGGGCACCACCATGCGCACCGGCCGCGTCGGATAGCCGCCCGGCAGGGAACCACCGGGCAGGGCCTGGGCGCGGGCGAGATGGGGCGCGGCCAGCAGGCTGGGCAGCAGTGTCAGCAGGGGGCGGCGGCGCATGGGGCAGTCTCCGGAAGGTCGCCCGCATCTTGCCGGCGGCCCCGTATCGGGACAAGGACACCGCTGGGATTGCAGTGACCGGAGACAGGGCCATGACCGTCGAATACGCCCCGCGCGGCCTGGTCGGCGTGCTGACGCCGCAGGCGAATACCACGGTGGAGCCGGAATTCGCGATGCTCTGGCCGCCGGGCGTGGCGATGCTGAATGCCCGGATGACGAGCAGCAAGCCCACCATCATCGCCCGGCTGCTGGATTATCTGCGCGACCTGCCCGGCGCCGCCGCGCAATTCGCCAATGCCCCGATCGATGCCATCGCCTTCGCCTGCACCGGCGCCAGCTACTATGCGGGTGTGGCGGAGGAGGATGCGCTGGTGGCGCGGATGGAGGATGCGCTGGGCATTCCCGTCATCACCGCCGCGCTGGCCGTGCGCGACGCTTTCCGGGCTGTGGGGGCGGAACGCATCGGCCTGGTCTCGCCCTATCCGGACGACCTGACCGAGGCGGCGGTTGGCTACTGGACCGCGCGCGGTTTCGCCGTGACGGAGGTCTCCCGCGGCGCCATGGCCGATGGCAGTTTCCACCCGATCTACGCCATGACGGCGGAAGGCGCCGCGGCCGCGCTGGCGGCGCTGCCCGCCGGCAATGTCCAGGCGGTAGCCATGCTCGGCACCGGCATGCCGACGCTGGGGCCGATATTGGGGCAGCCTTTCGTGGGGGAGGCGCCGGTCACCTCCTGCATGCATGCCCTGGCCTGGCGCAGCGTCTGTGCCGTGACGAAGACCGCGCCCTCGGCCGAGAGCTTCCTCGCCTGGGTGCGCGGGGAAGGGTGGGGCCAGCGCTACCGCGAACGCATGGGCGGCTGACCCCTTTCGCGCTCAGGCGCGCAGCGAATTCGGCACGCGGCCGCCATTCTCCGCCAGCTTCGTCATCACCTGGCGATGCAGCCACAGGTTCATGCTGGCGGAATCGCTCGTGTCGCCGGTGTAGCGCAGCTCCTTCGCCAACTGGCGGCGCGAATCCTGCGAGCTGTCGAGGCCCAGCAGCTTCAGCAGGTCGACGATGGAGCGGCGCCAGTCCAGCTTCTGCTTGGAGGCCGCGGCCATCTGCATCAGCACGGCTTCGACATCCACCTGCGCCATCGGCGCCGCGCCGGCCGGTGCAGGGGTGCCCGGCTGCGGGGACGCGGCGGCGGGCGTGGCGGCGGCATCGCGTTCGCCGAAGATCTTGGTCAAGATGGATTTGAAGATACTCAAGCTCATGCTCCCGGGGCCGAGGTGGCCTTCCGGAAGCTCAACGCCGCGGCGCGCCTTCGGTTCGTTTCCTTAACGGTTTGGCGCCACCCAGTCCCGCAGCAGCGCGTCGAATTCCGCTGCCGCCTCATAGGCCACCCAATGCCCGGCACCCGGCACCACGGCCACGTGCGCATCGGGGCGGGCCTCGTGCAGCGCATCGATGCGCTGCTGCAGGTTCGGCCAGGCGACCGCATCGCGCTCGCCCCAGACGGCATTCACCGGCACGCCGATGGCGGCCGCCAGCGCATCCTTGAGATTGCCGCTGGGGGCGAATTGCCGGCTGCGCAGCCGGGCGGCCTGGGAATTGATCTCCTGGATCTCCAGCGCCAGCGCATCGATCTTTTGCGGATCGGCGAACATCAGCGCGGCCAGGTTGTGGCGATGCGCCTCCACCTTCTCCGCGCCCTGCTTGTCCCGCACCTTCACCAGCTGCGTCGGGCTGCGCGGCGTGCCCAGCGCGCCGGCGCCGCAGATGGTGACGCTGCGCAGCCGCGGCGCCAGCAGCCGCGCGACATGGCCGGAGGTGATGGCGCCGAAGGAGAAGCCGACGAGGTCCATCGCCGCCGTATCCGGCACGATCCCCTTCAACCCCTGCACCAGCACGCCGGCGATGGTCGCGGGGTCCTGCGGCGCCGGCGGGTCGTCGCTCTCGCCGAGGCCCGGGATATCGGGCGCGATCACCATGCGCTGCGCGGCCAGCCAGGGGATCTGCTTCACCCAATGCCGCCAGGACCCGCTGCCGCCATGCAGCAGCATCACCGGCGCGCCACCCTCCGCATTCCACACCCGCCAGACCATGCGGCCGTCGCCGCAGGGGGTTTCGTGCCGCGTGGCCTGGGCTTCAAGTTCGGCGAGCATCCAGTCAGTAACTCCGGGGCAGTCCGAGCACGCGCTCGGCGATGTAGCAAAGAACCAGCTGCGGGCTGACGGGTGCGATGCGCGGAATCAGGCTTTCGCGCAACAGGCGCTCCAGGTGGAATTCCTGCGCATAGCCATAGCCGCCCAGCGTCATCACCGCCTGCTGGCAGGCATTGAACCCCGCCTCGCCCGCCAGGTACTTCGCCGCATTCGCCTCCGCCCCGCAGGGCTTCCCTTGGTCATAGAGCCAGGCGGCCTGCATCACCATCAGCCGCGCGGCTTCCAGCTGCATCCAGCAGGCGGCGAGGGGATGCTGGATGGCCTGGTTCTGACCGATCGGGCGGCCGAAGACCACGCGGTCCCTGGCATAGGCGCTGGCGCGGGCGATGGCGGCATGGCCGATGCCGATGGCCTCCGCGGCCACCAGGATGCGTTCGGGATTGAGGCCGTGCAGGATATAGTCGAAGCCCTTTCCTTCCTTCCCGATGCGGTCCTCCTCCGGCACCTCCAGCCCGTCGATGAACAGCTCGTTCGAATCGACGCCGTGGCGGCCCATCTTGGGGATCTCGCGCACCTGCACCTTGCTGCGGTCGAGGCGCGTGTAGAACAGCGACAGCCCCTCGCTGCGCTTCCGCACCTGCTCCAGCGGCGTGGTGCGCGCCAGGATCAGCATGCGGTCGGCCACCTGCGCCGTGCTGATCCAGACCTTCTGGCCCTTCAGCACATAGCCGCTGTTGCCGCGCGCGGCGAATGTGCGGAGTTGCGTGGTATCGAGGCCGGTATTGGGCTCCGTCACCGCGAAGCACGCCTTCTCGGCGCCCGCGATCAAGGGGGGCAGCATGCGGTCCTGCTGCGCTTCCGTCCCATGCACCACCACCGGCATGGGCCCGAAGATGTTCATGTGGATGGCCGAGGCACCGGTCATGGCGGCGCCCGATTGCGCCACCGCCTGCATCATGATCGCCGCCTCCGTCACGCCGAGGCCGGCGCCGCCGACCCTCTCGGGCATGCAGATGCCGAGCCAGCCATCGGCCGCCATGGCCGCATGGAATTCCTGGGGAAAGCGGTGCGCGCGGTCGGCTGCGAGCCAGTAGTCGTCGCCGAAGCGCGCGCAGAGGCGGGTCACCGCGTCGCGCAGGGCTTCCTGCGCCGGCGTCAGGGCAAAATCCATGGCTTGGCTGTCTCCTTGGCCGGCAGCGTGCCAAGCTGGCCGGGAAGCGCAACCCTCCGGTCCCGATGCCCCTCTTCGACCCCCTGTTCGACCCTGGCGATTTCCTGATCCCCGATGGCCTGGTGCATGTCTGCGCCGCCGGCGAGACGCCGGTGCTGCATGCCCAGGCCATGGCGCTGTCGCGCCATGCGCTCGACAAATCCACCGGCCCCGCCGGCCGCGCCCGGCTGGATGCGGAGGTGGAGCGGCTGCGCGCGCGGCTCGCCCGGGAATGGTCGGTGCCCACCGAGGGCATCGGCCTCGTCTCCTCGGTGGCGGAGGGCATGTCGATCCTGGTCGAGAGCCTGGACTGGCGGCCCGGCGACAATGTGCTGGTGGATCGCAACGAATATGCCTCCGTCGTCGCGCCGCTTTCGCTCAAGGGCGTGGAACTGCGCTTCGTCACCATGGCGGATCCCGCCGCGGTGGCGGCGGCGGCCGATGCGCGCACGCGGATGGTCGCGGTCTCCGCCGTCTCCTACTACGATGCGCGCCGGCACGACCTGCCGGCGCTGCGCGTGGCGGCCGATGGCGTGGGCGCGATGCTGGTGGTGGATTTCACCCAAGGAAGCGGCTGGCTGCCGATCACGGCGGAGATTGCCGATTTCGCCTTCTCCGCCTGCTACAAATGGATGCTGGGCCTCACCGGCACCGCCATCGCCTATTGGAACCGGGCGCGCCAGCCGGGCTGGGCGCCGGCCACCGCAGGCTGGTACTCCATCGTCACCGGCTCGCGCCCGGATTATGCGGAGAAGCTGGCGCTGCGCCCGGATGCCGGCCGCTTCACCCGCGGCAATCCGGCCCATGCGCCGTGCTACGCGCTGCATGTGGCGATGGACCACCATGAGCGCTTCGACCGCGCCGCCGTGCAGGCGCATGTGCAGGGGCTGACCGTGGCGCTGCTGGCGCGGCTGGCCGAGGCCGGCATTCCCAGCATCACCCCGCCCGATCCCCGCGAGCACGGCGCCAGCGTCTGCATCGCGCATGACCAAGCGGCGCGGGTGGTGCAGGGCATGGCCGCCCGCGGCGTCCTCGCCTGGAACGGCCGCGGCCGCATCCGCATCAGCTTCCACGGCTACAACGACTTTTCGCAACTTGACGCCATCATGGCGGCGCTCACCGCCGCCCTCTCTGACTGAGGATTCGCAAAAGATGCTGCAAGCGCCGCCCGCCGAACCCGGCATGCGTGAGGAGGATGTGGAGACCCCCGCGCTGCTGCTGGACCTCGATGCCTTCGAGCACAACCTGGACACCATGGCGGCGATCCTGGCGCCGACCGGTGCGAAGCTGCGGGCGCATGCGAAGACGCACAAATCGCCGATCATCGCGCTCCAGCAGATGAAGCGCGGCGCCATCGGCCAATGCGTGCAGAAGGTGGCGGAGGCCGAGGCCCTGGCCTGGGGCGGCGTGCCCGACATCCTCGTGAGCAACGAGGTGATCGCGCCGCGCAAGCTGGCCCGCCTCGCCGCCCTGTCGCGCATCGCCAAGGTCGCGGTCTGCGCCGATCACGAGGCCGGCATCGCCGCCATCGAGGATGCGGCGGAGGCTGCCGGGCTGCGCATGACCGTCCTGGTCGAGATCGATTGCGGCGCCGGCCGCTGCGGCGTGACCCCCGGGCCGGAGGCGGTGGCCCTCGCCGAGCGCATCGCCGCCAGCCGCCACCTGATCTTCGGCGGGCTGCAATCCTACCACGGCAATGCCCAGCATCGCCGCTCGCCGGAAGCCCGCGCCGAGGCCATTGCCTTCGCCGCCGATGGCACCCGCCGCACGGTGGAACAGCTGCGCCAGCGGGGCCTGGACTGCGCCATCATCGGCGGCGCCGGCACCGGCACCTTCCGCAATGAACTCGCCAGCGGCATCTGGAACGAGATCCAGGCCGGCTCCTATGCCTTCATGGATGCCGATTACGGCCGCAACGAGGACCCGCCGCCCTTCAGGCAGTCGCTCTTCGTGCTGGCGCAGGTCATGTCGGCGCCGCGCCCCGGCTTCTGCGTGGTGGATGCCGGCCACAAGGCCGTCGCGGTGGATAGCGGCCTGCCGCTGGTGCAGGGCTTTGCCGGCGTCAGCTATACCGGTGCCTCGGACGAGCACGGCAACCTGAAGGCGGAGGACCCTGCCTTGCTGCCGCGGCTCGGCCAGACGGTGCGCCTGGTGCCGGGGCATTGCGACCCGACGGTGGATCGCTACGACTGGTATGTCGGGGTCCGCCGCGGCCGGGTGGAATGCCTCTGGCCGGTCGCGGCGCGGGGCGGCATGGCATGACGGGCCGGGGCGCGGCCTGCTTTACCGGTTCTGCAACCGGGACTAGGTAGGGCGCCTCGTTCTTCCGGGCGTCTCCATGCTCAAGCTGGCGTTTCTCCTGATCGGGCCGGCCTCCTTCCGCGCCCATTGGTCCGCCATTTCCCTCCTCGGCGGCGGCCTCATCCTCCTGGCCCTGCTGATCGCCGCCAATGTCGTGCCGGCCTTCGCCGAGATCGCCGCCGCGCTGCTCGGCCTGGGCTTCGCGGCCTATGGCGCGGCCGCGCTGGCCGGGGCGCTCGCCGCCCGGCAGCGCGGGGCGGAGCGTCTCGCCTGGCTGCTGCCGGCCGCCTCCGTCCTCATGGGCCTGCTGCTGATCCTGGCGCCCTTCCAGAGCGACCTGGCCCTGGGCTGGCTGCTCGCCATCCTCTTCCTGACCGATGCGATCGGCCGCGTGGTGCCCGCGCTGGTGGGCAGGTTCCGCGGCTGGCGCCTGCATGTGGCGATCGCGGCGGCGGAAGTGCTGCTGGCGGCCATGCTGATCCTGGACTGGCCGCTGCCGCGCAGCCAGAACATCCCCCTGTGCATCGGCGCCTTCCTCGGCCTGGCCGGCTGGCTGCTGCTGCGGCTGGGCTTCATGCTGCGCGACCTGGAGGAGGAGGTGGCGATCCTGATGCTGCCGATCTTCGCCGGCCGCGGCTGGTACGAGCATGCGCCGATCCTGGTGGATGACGACACGCCGCCGCGCCGCAGCGAGACGCCGCTGCTGATCCGCGTCTGGACACCGCGCGGCTGCGCCGTCGACACCGAGCGGATGCCGATCGTGGACCGCTATTTCGGTGCGGTGAATCCCGATGGCAGCATCTCCACCGGCCATTCCTCGCTGGAAATGGCGCCGGACGTCTATATCAGCCACTATCCGGTGGAGGAGCGGACACGCTCCCGCGACCATTTCCTGCACGCGCTCAGCGCCAGCACGGAGAATGACGCGCCGGGCATCTTCCAGCCCTCCTATGCGGTGGAGGTCGCCAATTGGGTGGAGGCGGACCAGGAGGTGCGCTTCCACACCTACAATGCCCGCCGGCTGCGCGCCTTCTGGATCGGCTACCGGCAGGACACGCTCTACAACGTGGTCAACCGCAACTGCTCCACCGTCATCGCCGGGGCGCTGGATGCGGCGCTGGAGGGCGTGCTGGCCACGCCGCATCCCTGGCGGCGGCTGCTCGGCCTGCTGCTGAACCCCGACCTGTGGCTGGCCGCGCTGATGCGGGTGCGGGCCGATTCCGCCACCTGGACGCCGGGATTCCTGCTGGACTACGTCGTGCCGCTGTCGCGCCTCGTCGACCGGCCGGAGCTGTCCTGGTCCGCCCGCTTCGCCTGGTTCCTCTCCCATTTCGGCCGCAGCATGCGGGCGGCGGAGTCGGAGGCCAGCTGAGGAAAGCCCTCTCCCCCCTGCGGGTAGAGGGCTTTCCTCAGCCTGATGCAGCCGTTTCGCCCTCTTCGCTGCCGGTGAAACGGCGCTAGCCGGGCCGCCGGATCCGGTAGAGGCCCACATCGATGGCGCCCGTGCGGAAGCCGCCCTCGCAATAGGCCAGGTAGTAGCGCCAGAGGCGCTGGAAGCGCGCATCCAGCCCCATCCCGGCCAGGCGCGGCTGCGCCGCCAGGAAGCGTGCCTGCCATTCGGCGAGCGTGCGGGCATAGCTCTCGCCAAAGCATTCCGCATGCTCCAGCACCAGCCCGGCGCGCGCGATCTCGGCCCGCAGCACGGAAGGGGAGGGCAGCATGCCGCCGGGGAAGATATGCGTCTGGATGAAGTCCGCCCCCTGGCGATAGGCGGCGAAGCGCGCCTCCGCGATGGTGATGACCTGCAGCACCGCCAGGCCGCCCTCCACCAGCCGGTCGCGCAGCGCGGCGAAGAAGAGGGGCCAATAGGCCTCGCCCACCGCCTCGAACATCTCGATGGAGACGATGCGGTCGAAGCGCCCGGCCTCGTCGCGATAGTCGCGCAGCGCGAGCGTGGCGCGCGGCGCGAGGCCCGCCGCAGCCAGCCGCGCGGTGGCATGGGCCAGCTGGCGTGGGGAAAGGGTCAGCCCGGTGAGCCGCGTGCCGGGCACCGTCCGCAGCAGACGCTCCGCCAGCCCGCCCCAGCCGATGCCGATCTCCAGCACCGACTCGCCGCCCTGCATCTCCAGCAGCGCGATGGCACGGTCCTGCTTCGCGGTCTGCGCTGCCTCCAGCGTCTCCTCCGGCGCCCGGTACAGGGCGGAGGAATAGGACATGCCGGGATCGAGCCAGGCGGCGAAGAAGTCGTTCCCCAGGTCGTAATGGGCCAGGATGTTCCGGCGGCTGCCGGTGCGGCTGTTGCGGCGCAGCAGGTGCCGCAGCCGGTTCCAGAGCCGCGCGAGGCGCGTGCCGCCGACCAGCGGGTCCACCGTCGCCGCATTGAGGCAGGCCAGGGCGATCAGCGTGGCGGGATCGGGGCTGGACCAGTCGCCATCGCCATAGGCCTCCGCGAAGGCGACATCGCCGCCCCAGGCCAGGCGCCGCAGTGCGCGCCAGCGATGCAGCGCGAGGCGTGCCGTCGGCCCCGGCAGGGGGCCCGACTGGTGCCAGGTGGTGCCATCCGGCAGCAGGATGGTGAGGCTGCCATGCCGCAGCCCTTCGGCCAGCCGGCGCAGCAATGCGCCGCGGAGGCCGAGGCGCCGGGAGGGCGAGGCGGCTCGCTGGACGATCGCAGGCATCGCGGGTTCAGCCTGGGGAGGGGGAAGCGGCCGTGCCGCGCGAAGGGGAAGGGCGGGCGAAGGTCAGGGGGCTGTACACGCGATCGAACCCGAAGATCTGCCGGAGGTCGGTCCGAGGCTGGCGCGGAGGCGGCGCCAGCCGGGCAATTCGCCTCAGCGACGCGGCTGGGGCGGGGCCAGCGGCGCGCCGGCGCGGGGGGAGATGGCGCTGCGGGTCGCGACCGGGGACCGCGCGGCGCTGCGGCTGGTGGCGGCCGTGCGGGTGGTGGCGGTGCGGACCGCGCCGGGCGCGGTCTGCGCGGTGCGGGCCGGGGCGGTGCGGGCCGGGCGCGCCGTGGTGCGGCTTGGGCTGGA
>NZ_JBHYDM010000010.1:0-177972 GCF_051860665.1 Falsiroseomonas sp. | reverse complement strand
TGGCATCGAGCCGCGCCGCCGCCAGGGGGCCCGCCGCCGCCAGCCCGACCGCCAGCGCGGCCGCGCCCAGTGCCGCGGCCGGGCGCGCCGGCCGTGGTGGCGCGCGCCTGTCATCCGCCAGCGCCACGCCAGCATCCTGCCGGAAGGGCAGCCCGGCCAGCACCAGCAGCAGCAGGACGACGGAGAAGAACACCCAGCCATAGATCAGGTGATCCGCCGCCGCCGCCTCCGCACTGCCCAGGTGATGGCCCAGCAGCACGATGCCCAGCGCGCGGATGCCATTCGCCAGCACCGGCACGCCGAGCGCCAGCAGCATCACCAGCAGCCGCCGCCCGGGGCTGCGGAACATCACCAGCGCATAGAGCGCGCCGAAGGCGAGCGCCGCGATCAGGAAGCGCAGCCCGGCACAGGCCTCGGCCACCAGGAAGGTGCCGGCCGGAATCTCGATCACCAGCCCATCGGCATAATGCGGAATGGCGAAGGCATGCAGCCCGGCCAGGATCATCCGCAGGGTCACATCCTGCAGGAAGGGCGTGGCGAATTCGCCGAAGGGCACCAGGAAGATGAGATAGGCCAGCGGGGCGGCCATCGCCCGCGCGATGCGCCAGCCGAGCACCGCCGGCACCAGCACCCAGACCAGCCCGATCAGCACCAGCTGGCGGCCCTCCATGATGCCCAGGCGTTCTGCCACCAGCCAGGCCAGCGCGCCGCCCAAGGCAAGCAGCGCGAAGGGCAGCGAAGGCTGCGGCGAGAGGGGAGCGAGCCGCTCCCGCCGCTGCCAGGCCAGCCAGATGGCGATCGGCAGCACCAGCCAGCAA
Organism: Falsiroseomonas sp.; assembly: GCF_051860665.1. GTDB lineage: Bacteria > Pseudomonadota > Alphaproteobacteria > Acetobacterales > Acetobacteraceae > Falsiroseomonas. The sequence goes on along the minus strand of NZ_JBHYDM010000010.1, from coordinate 177,154 downwards.
TGGGTATAGGCCTCCGACCGCTCCCAGGTCGCCAGCGCGGCCACGACCTCCGCGCGGAACAGCAGGCCGAGCGCCAGCAGGCCCAGGCCGAGCCCCGCCAGCGGCAGCGCCCAGCCCCCGTCCCGGGCGGCGGCGGGGCGCACGGGCAGGGTCACGTTCATGCCGCAACCCGCGCCCTTGGCACGGGAAGCACCGCATCCAGGCGCCGCAGCGTCGCGCGCCAGTCGTGGCCTTCCGTCACGGCGGCGCGGGCGCGGGCGCCGAGGCCGCCATGCTGGCCGGCGAGCACGGCGCGCAGCGCCTCCGCCATCGCCGTGGCGCCTTCCGCCACCAGGAGATCGCGGCCCGGCCGGGCACGAACGCCCGCAAAAGCCTCCGGGCTGGCGACCACGGGGCGGGCCATGGCCATCGCCTCCAGCACCTTGTTCTGGATGCCGCGCGCGATCCGCAGCGGCGCCACGGCGCAGGCGGCATGCGCGATCCAGGGCTGGATGCGCGGCACCGCGCCGGCGACATGCACGCCCGGCAGCGCGGCGAGGGCGCGCACCGCCGGCGCCGGATGGGCGCCGACGATATGGAATTCCACGCCCGGCAGATCCGCCAGCAGCGGCATCACACGATGGGCGAACCAGCACACCGCCTCGATATTCGGGCGGTAGTCCATGGTACCGGTGAAGACGATGGGACGGCTGCCGGCGGCATAGGGGCTTCGCGTCAGCTGCGACGGATCGAAGGCGGAGAGATCGACGCCATTGTCGGCATGGTCCACCCGGCCCGCCACCTCCGGCGCCATGCCGCGGAACTGTGCGGCCTCGGCGGCGGAGACAAAAAGCGTGCGGTCGAAGGCCGCAGCGGCGCGGCGTTCGAAGGCCAGCAGCGTGCGCGCCTCCCGCGCCCAGACCTGGCGCATCGGCCACCTGGCACCCGCCGCATAGGCGCGCCATTTTTCCGAATCGACATCGACCATGTCGAGTACACGGACAAGGTCTTCGCGCTGCGCCTCGGGCCGCATGACATAGGGCGCCATGGCGGAGGAATAGACGAAGATCGCGCTGTGCCGCCGCGTGGCCAGCTGCGCCTGGGTCCAGTCCCATAACCCCGGCTCATGAAACCAGCCCAGGCTGAGCGGCAGGCCGGGCCGGCAGCGCAGCAGGGCGCGCAGCGCCGCCTGGCGGCGGCTGCCGGTCTCGCGCACCTCCACGCTGGCGCAGCGGGCTTGCAGCACGGGCAGGTGGCGCAGGTCCGCCGGGTCATCCACCAGGCAGCCGAGGTCGATGTCCCAGCTCTCCGCCAGCCGGTCCAGCATGTGCCAGGCGCGGATCTTGTCGCCCTTGTCGGGCGGATAGGGGATGCGGTGGCAGAGGAAGAGCAGGCGCGGCCGCATCAGCCGAGGCCCCGCACGATCTGCGGCCCCAGCAGGTTCGCCACCTGCAAGGGCAGGCGGCGCCAGGCCGCGATCATCAGCCTGAATTTCGGATTGGCCGGATTGTTCTCCGCCAGCCGTGCGCCCTGCCGCAACTGGTAGCAATAGTGCAGCGGCTGGGCCGCAAAGCCCCAGTTGCGCTTGAAGTCGAAGGCGCCGCTGCCGGCCTTGCTGCGGCCGAAGTCGAAAATGCGCGCGCCGCGTTCGGCACCGGCGCGGCGCATCACCTCCCAGTAGAGGAAGTCGTTTGCGGCAAGACCTCGCGCCGCGGGCGTGCCGCCGCCGTAATAGGGCAGCACCTCGTCCCGGAAGTGGAAGTTCAGGACGGATGCCACCGGGCGATCCTCGTGCAGCACCGTGGTGACGTCATGCGCATCCGGGAAGGCTTCGCCCAGAATACGGAAATACTGCTCGGAAAAGACGGGCGTGCCGAGGGCATGGACCATGCGGGCATAGACATGGTGCAGCGTGCGCGTATCGGTGTTGGAGACGCTGCGCAGCCCGTTGGAGATTCCCTTGCGCACCATGGCGCGCTGCTTGCGCGGAATCGCCTTCATGTCCGTTTCGGCATCGCCGGTGATGGCGCGCCGGAAGGTGTGGTGCAGCGCGGGGCGTTCGTCCCAGCCGGCATCGGCCACGTCGCGGCGGCGGAATTCCAGGCTGGGCACGCCGGTGCGGCGCATCAGGTCCATGGCATAGGATTCGAGCGCCGCGGCGGCCTCCGGCGTCGCGGCCACCGGGCCGCCATAGACGCAGAAGGGCGTCGAGATCAGCGCATCGCCGAAGAGCAGCGTCTTCATCCGCGCCAGCGGCAGCACGCCCACAATGGCGCCGTCCTGCTCGGCATAGGCGTAGTGCGTGGCATGGCCGAAGGCGCGCCGGATCACCTGGCGCCAGGGCGCCAGGTGGAAGAAGGTGGCGTCCGGCATGCGATGCACGAAGGCGTCCCAGGCCGCATGGGCGCCTTCGCTGGCGCCGTCCTCAAGCTCGATGATCCGCACCATGCTCAGCCCGCCATCGCGCGCAGCTTGGCGGGCATCGCGGGCTCGCCGAGCTCCGCCGCGAAGACATCGGTCATGCTGCCCCAGGCGAAGTCGCGCAGCAGGCGATCGAGCCGCGCGCCCATGCTCTGCAGGCCGGTATAGTGGCGGAAGCGCGAGAGTCGCTTCGCCTGCCAGACGCGCGGCTGGTCCGGATCCAGCTCCCAGGGATGGAAGTAGAAGATCCCGCGCCGTCCCTCCAGCTGGTTCACCCGCTGGAGCCCGGCCTGGAACAGCCGGTAGGGCGCCAGCCGGAACCAGCCGCCGCCGGAACAGGGCAGCGATCGGCCGAAGGCGCGCACCGTCGTCATCGGCAGTTCCAGCACGCCATCGGGATGCGGCCGATGCGGCCCGCGCGGTGCATCCGGCGCGCCGTAGAGGTCGTGCTTCACCGGAAAGATGGAGGAGGAATAGTGATAGCCCTCCTCCGCCAGGATCGCATGTGCCCAGGGCGTCTGCGGCCCGATGGAGAAGGTCGGCGCGCGATAGCCGCGCACGGCGACCCCGCCCGCATCCTCCAGCAGCCGGCGCGCGCGACGGATATCCGCGCGAAAGGCCGCGGCGCCGATCACATCCACCCGCTCATGCCCATGGCCGTGGCTCGCCAGTTCATGCCCCGCGGCGACGATGCGCCGCACCAGCGCGGGGTAGCGCTGCGCCACCCAGCCCAGGGTGAAGAAGGTGCCGCGCACCCCGGCCTCGGCGAAGCGCTCCAGCACCTGCTCGGTATTCGCCTCGACGCGGCAGGACAGATAGTCCCATTCCTCGCGCGGAATCGCTTCCGCGAAAGCCTGGACCTGGAACCAGTCCTCCACGTCGACGCTCATCGCATTGCGCAGGCGTGTGTCCCGACGCGGGATCTCGTGCAGGTTCACCGATGCGCCCTCCGACCGCCGCCGAATAGATCGGCCATCTGCTGGAACACCCGCTCGCGCCGCGCCGTCAGGTTCTCCAGCGCCTCGACGCGGCCCTCGATCTCGCGCAGCACAGCCCCGGCCTCGGGCGCGGGCATGCCGAAGACCTGCGCTGCCATGCCGCCGCCCAGGTCCTCCTCGAGCTCGATCGCCGTCGCCTCCACAAGCTGCGTGGTCAGCACCGTGGCGTGTTCCAGCGCGGCGCCGAGCAGCACGCGGGAGCAGAGGCGGTTGATGCGGCGCGGGATGCCCTCGCTGTGCCGATACACCAGGTCCAGCGCTGCATCCTCCCAGCGCGGATGATCCAGCCAGCCCACCGCGCGCATGCGGTGCTCGACATAGGCATGGGTTTCCTCGCGCGACAGCGCGCCCAGGTGGTAGCAGGCCAGTACGCGCTGGCGCAGCTGGTCGAGGTCCGGGCTGGCCAGCGTGCGGCGCAGCTGCGGCTGGCCGAGCAGGATGGTCTGCATCGGCGCCTGGCCGCCCTCCGTCACGTTGGAGAGCATGCGCAGCTCCTCCAGCGCCGGCGGCGCCAGGCCCTGCGCCTCATCCACGATCAGCAGATAGCGCCGCCCGCCGCTGCGCAGGGCCGCGGCGATGCCGCGCAGCACGGCGGCCTTGTTGCCCTCCGGCTCCGCGCCGAAGGCATCGGCCACCAGCCGCAGCAGGTCGTCGCCCTGCACCTGCGTGGTGCTGACGCGCGCCACGGCGAAGCCTGTCGGGTCCAGCTGGCCACACAGCCGTTCCACCAGCGTGGTCTTCCCGGCGCCCACCTCTCCGGTGACGACCACGAAACCCTCGCGCTGCGCGATGCCGTAGAGCAGATGCGCATAGGCACGCGCATGCACGGAGCTTTCGTAGAACAGCCTGGCGTCCGGCGTCATCTGGAAGGGATGCGCCCGGAATCCGTAGATCTCGCCTAGCATCGCGGGCTCCTAGAAGGTTTGCCGAAGGCCGATGAGGATGTAGTTCTGCGTCGCGGTCTCGTTGCTGCCGGCGGTCTCACGCCGGCTGCTGGCCAGTTGCAGGGTCAGCGCCGTCCGTTCGCGCAGCTGATGCACGAAGGTCAGGCTGGCGCTCAACGTCGTGCCGTCCCCGCCCAATTCGCTGCTGCTGCGGCCGTATTGCAGGAAGGCGATGGCATCCGTCGCCGGTGTCAGCGCATGAGACCAGGTGAAGCTGCCGGAGGTGCCGCGCTGGGCGAAGCTGCTGCCGCCCTGCGCCACGGAAACCGGACTCCGCTCCTCCCGCGTCACGGTCAGGGCGAAGATGTCGCGCGGCCAGGTCTGCACGATGGCGGCCGAGGCGCTGCGCACGCGCGCAAGGCTGTTCTGGGTGCCGAGGAAGGACCCGCTGAAGGGCCGCGCCACGGGCAGCCCGGTCGCCAGGTCGATCGGATTGCCGAACTGGTCGAGCGAGGTGGTGGAGAGCAGGTCCGCCGCATCCAGCGCGGAGCTGCTCAGCCGCTCCCCATAGCGCGCCGAGACGCGCGTGCGCCCACCGACCGCGAGGCTGGCATCGACCGAGAGGGCGTTGAACCCGTCCCGCCGGCCGTAGCGCAGCGTCATACGGCTGGATTCGGAAAAGTCCAGCCGCGTGCCCACGGCCCAGACCGGCTCGCTGATATCGATGCCCGGCGTGCCAGCAAAACGCTGCTGCTCGTAGCCGCCTTCCACCAGCAGCGCGACGCCGCGCAGGATGGCGTAGCGCGCCTCCACCGTGCCGATGCGGCGATAGGCGCCGTCCAGTACGCCATCGCCGATATAGGAGGTGGCTTCCAGCCGCCCCTCCATCGCCAGGCGGCCGAAATCGGGGCCGGTGCGCAGCACCGCATAGCCCTGATGCGCGGTGAAGGACTGCGCCACATCGCCGCGCTGCAGGCCCGGCTGCAACGCCAGCGCGCCATCGCCGCCGGACTGGTCGACCGATTGGAAGGCATAGCCGATCTGCGCCGTCGCGGTATCGCCGAAGCGCTGCACGAGATAGGGCGAGACCTGGAAGCTGGTGGTCTGCAGACGGTCGCGTTCTTCCGCCACCGCGCTGGATTCCGGCGCGAAGCCGCCCGTGACGCTCTGCACCGAGGAAGCGCCACGCAGGTCGAGATAGACCCGGCCTGGCACCAGGCTGGCCAGGGCCTGGCCATTGAAATTGTGGTCGAGCCGGTCCTCGTCGCCATTCTCCGCATGGAAGCGGGCGCTCGGCGCATAATTCAGCACACCCTGCAGCCGCGCCGTCTCCGCCGAGATGGCGACGCCCGGCTCGATGGTGGTGAAGACGTCGCCGCTCTTGCCATTGGCGCTCTGGCGCAGATTGTCCGTCGCCACCCCCTGCACCGAGAGGCTGGGCCTTATGGTCCAGGCGCGAGCGGGCTCCGCCGGCGCGGCCGGCGTGCCGGTGACGGGAAAGCCGAACTGGCCGAGCCGGATCGGCGGCGCGGCGGAGCCTTCCGTCGCGCCGCCCCGCTCGGCCGTGGCCGCGGCTTCGGCCGCGGCACGGACCGAAGGCAGCGAACCCGGGCCGGTCGCATCGGGCAGCGGCGGGCTGGCGGCCAGCGCCGGGCTGACGCCCAGCGCCAGCAGCAGCGCCAGCGGGGGCGCGCAAAGGGCCCGCTCAGCCATCGGCGCAGGCCGCAGCATCGCCAAAACTGTCATCGCTGCTGAGGCGGCTGCGGTTCAGCACCAGCTGCAGCACCGGGCAGGCCTCCAGCACGTCCAGCGCCGCTTCCACCGCATCGCGCGGCGTCGCCTCCGCCTGCACCACCAGCAGCACCTGACCGACCGTGGCGGCCAGGGCCGGCGCATCGCTGGAGGCCAGCGCGGCCGGCGTGTCCAGCACCAGGACATGGCGCGGCAGCGCCACCGCCAGCGCGCGCAAGGCGGCGACCAGCGCGGCGCCGCTGGGCGCCGCCTGGCCCGGCTGGCGCGCGCCATGCGGCAACACGGCAAGCCCCGGGATCGCGGTGCTGCACACCAGCAGGGCGACCGGCTGCGACGGATCCTGCGCCAGGGCCCGCAGGCCCATGGCCGGCGCCAGGCCGAGCCGGCTCGTCAGCGCCCCCGCACCGCCATCCACATCCACCAGCAGCACCGGACGGTCGCCCGCCGCGGCCAGGCTGGCGGCCAGGTTCAGGGCGATGAAGCTCTTGCCCTCCTCCGGCCTCGCGCTGGTCACCATCACGGCCTGCCGCGCGCTGCCCTGGCGCGCAGGATCGGGCGGTGGCATGGCGCGCAGCACCTGGTGCTGGATCAGCGTCAGCTCCTCCACCAGGCGCGGACGTGTCTCGGCCTGCGGCGTGAAGGCCAGGCCCGCGGCGCGCAGCGCCTCCAGCCCCACGGCCGGCGGTGGCGCGACGGGCGGCGTGGCAAAGCCCTCCGCATTTCGCGGCACTTCGCGCAGCACGGGGTCCGCCGGCGGCGCCGCCTCGCCGCCCCGAAGCGGCCCCATGGCGGCCACGGCGCGTTCGGCCAGATGGCTGCGCGGTGCGATCATCCCGGTCATGCCAGCAGCATCCTTGCAATGATGCGTGGCGCATCCGCGAGCACGGCGCCGAAGGCGAGGAACAGCAGCACGAGCCCGCCGGCGAAGCCGATGCCGGAGAGCAGCGCCCCGCGCCGCGGCGGGGCGGAGACGGCGCCCAGCACCGGCAACCCGATGCGGCGCAGATCCGCCAGCGTGTAGAAGCTGCGATCGAACTGCATCAGCAGCAGCACCAGCCCGAGGCCGGCGCCGAGGCCCACCACCAGCACGCCGGCGGAAAGCAGCAGGCGATTGGGCGAGACCGGCTGCGTCGGCCGTGTCGGCGGGTCCACCACCTCCAGCTGGACGCGGTCCGAACTGTCCCGCGCGGCGCCGGCCAGCTGCAGCGATTCGCGCCGCGCCAGCAGCTCCTCATAGTTCCGGCGCAGCACGGTGTAGTCGCGGTCCAGGTTCTGGAACTGCGCCTGCACCTGCGGCGCGCTGCGCGCGATCTCGTCCAGCCGCTCCACCTCCGCCAGGCCCTCGCGCTCCTGCCGCTCCAGCGAGGCGATCTGCGATTCCGCATCCACCAGCCGCACGCGCATCAGCTCCAGCGCCGGATTTTCCCGCGCGGCGGCCGGGCGTGCGGCGCCGCCCCCGCCACCGCCGCTGCGCGCCGCATTCACCACGCCGATCGCGGCCCGCACATCCGGATGCTGGTCCGTGTAGCGCAGCCGCAGCTCGGCCAGCGCCCGCTGCGCCTCGGCCAGGCGGCCATTGCCGCCGCCGCTGGACGCCACCGGGGCCGGCGCCTCGGCCACCGTTTCCAGCTGCTGGCGCGTCAGGTCACGGCGCCGCCGCGTATCCTCCAGCTCGCCCTGCACCTGCGTCAGCCGCGCGCGCGCGGATTCGAGGCGGGAGGATCCGCCGAGCGCCTCGGAGGGCAGGATATCGATGTAGCGGCTGCGGAATTCCGCGCGCCGCCGCTCCGCCTGGCGCAGCTGCACCTCGTAGGAGGCGATCTGCTGCGAGACGAAGTCGCGCGCATTGTCCATCTGCTGGCGATCCGTGATGGTCGCCGCCTCCATGAACAGGTTCAGCGCGGTGGCCACCACCTCATGCGCCAGCCGCGGATCGCGGTCCTGGAACTCGATGGTGAAAAGATTGCGCGTCTGGGTGCGGATGCGGATATCGGCCGCCAGGCGGTTCAGCACGCGCTCGCGGCTCGCCTCATCCTGCACCTGCGCCTCGAGCCGCGTGCGGGCGATGATCTTCTCCAGGTTGGGACGCGAGAGCAGCGTGCGCTGCAGCGTCTCCACCTGGCTGGCCGGGGAGCTGTCGATGGCGATGCCGCGCAGCAGCAGGCCGAGGATCGCATCCGCATCGGCATAGACGCGGGTGGTGGAGGCATATTGGTTGGGGATCAGCGCAACCCCCGCCCAGCCGCCAAGGCAGACCACCCAGGCCAGCGCCAGCGCGCGCCAGCGATGCCGCGCGCCGGCCGCCAGGGTGCGACGGAGCAGCCCGTGCAGGTTCACGGTCAGAACCAGCCCTGTGGGATGACCAGCGTATCGCCCGGCCGCATCGCCACGTCCTGCGAGATATCGCCGGAACGCAGCAGGTCATCGAGCCGCACCGGGATCACCTCGGTCGCCGCGCCATTGGGCGGGCGGCGGATGATCTCCGCGCGGTTGCCGGCGGCGTAGCGGGTCAGGCCGCGGGCGCCGATCATCACGTCCAGCAGGCTCAGCCCCTCGCGATAGGGGATAGCCATGGGCTGCGTCGCCTCGCCGATCACGCGGATCTGGCGGTTCGGCTGGCCGATGAAGGACTGCACCATGACGGTGACATTCGGCTCCCGCACATAGGCCTTCAGCTGCGCCTCCAGCGCGCGGGCGAGCTCGGTGGGGCTGCGGCCCGCGGCCTCGATATCCGGCACCAGCGGCAGCGAGATGCGGCCATCCGGCCGCACGGGCAGGGCCTGGGCGCTGAGTTCCGGCGCGCGATAGACGAAGACGTTCAGCGTATCGCCGGGGCCGATCAGATAGCTGCTGGCGGCCGGCTGCTCGGAGCTGGACGGCGGCGGGCTGGCGGGGGTCGTGGCGCAGCCGGCCAGGCCGATGGCGAGCGCGGAGGCCGCGAGGCCTGCGAAGCGGAAGCTGTTCATGCCGATGGCCCCTGGCTGGCTGGAGAGGATGGGGCAGATGGGCCGGGAGAACCCCGGACGGGCTGCGCCTCTGGACGGCAGGAGCGATACAAAACTGCGCCGGGCAGCGCCATCTAGATTTTGGATCCGCGTATTTAACTTGGGCGCAATTTCGGAGAAAAAGCTGCCGCCTTGCGGAAAATCATGGGAGTTCGGTCGAAGAGGCTTACGCCCACCGCAGTTTTCGCCCATATTCGTGTGAATTATCTCAATTACAATATTTTGTGATTATTATTCGGATCACAAACGGCGCGCCCTGCCGCATGATGTCCCGCGACGAGGGCAATTCTCATGACGAATCTATTTGGCCACGGCGTGCGGTCCGAACTGCTGGCGCTCTGCCTCGGCGAGGCGGGCGCCATCTTTCTCTGCGTCCTGGCGCTGCTGGTCGGTGCCGGTCCCTTCGCTGCCGCGGAAGGCCTCGGCCCCGCGATGCTGCTGGCCGCCGCCACCGCCTGTGTCGCCCTGCTGGTGGCTGGCGCCGTCGGCCTGTACCAGCCGGGCACGCTCGCCGGCCTGCGCGCCACGCTGCTGGCCGGCCTCGCCGGCACCACCATCCTGCTGCTGCTGGCCGTGCTCGCCCTGCAATTCACGGAGGGCGACGGCATCTCCACCGTGCAGCGCCATGCGCTGATCGCGGCGATGCTGGGCACCGCGCTGGCCATCCTGCTCACCCGCCTCGGCTTCGCCCTGCTGCGCCCGCCGCTGCGCCGGGTCGTGCTGGTGGGTGCCAAGGCCAAGCCAGGCGGCTACCAGCCCTTCGAGGTCACGCTCGCCCTGCCGGTGGGAGAGGCACTCACCCAGGCGCTCGTCAGCGGCCGCATGCGCGCCTGGCGCATCTGGGCCGTGGTCGCGCAGGGCTCCGCGCCGCTGCCACCCGCCATGCGGGCAAGATGCGCCGCGGCGGGGCTGCAGGTCTTCACCGATGCAGAGTTCAGCGAAGAGGGGCTGAAGCGGCTGGAGCTGGAAAGCCTGCCCGCCGGCTGGCTGGACGGCGCCAAGGCCGGCCGGACCACGCCGCTGGAAGCCGCCGCCCGCCGCGGCTTCGACATTGCCGTGGCGGGCGCCCTGCTGCTGCTGACGCTGCCGCTGCTGCTGCTGACCATGCTGGCCATCAAGCTCGACAGCCGCGGACCCGTCTTCTACCGCCAGGAACGCATCGGCCTGAACAACCGACCCTTCATGCTGTTCAAGTTCCGCAGCATGGTGACGGATGCCGAGGCCGGCGGCGTGGCGCGCTGGGCGATCCGCGGCGATCCGCGCGTCACCCGCATCGGCCGCTTTCTGCGGCTGACTCGCATCGACGAGATCCCGCAGGCCATCAACGTGCTGCGCGGCGACATGTCCGTCGTCGGGCCGCGGCCGGAACGCCCGACCTTCGTGGCGCAGCTGGGTGAGATCATCCCGCACTACCACGACCGCGCCATCGTCAAGCCCGGCATCACCGGCTGGGCGCAGGTGAACTATCCCTATGGCGCCTCGGTCGAGGAGGCGCGCATGAAGCTGTCCTACGACCTCTACTACGTGCGCCGGCGCAGCCTGCTGCTGGACCTGCTGATCCTGCTGGCGACGGTGCGCGTGGTGCTGTTCCAGGAGGGCGCGCGCTGATGCCGGGTCGGAAGCGGTGATCACCGGCGCCTCCCAATGGCTGCACCTGGCCGCGGCGGCCCTCTGCCTCGGCTGGGCGGCGCTGATCCTGCTGGGTGGCCGTGGCCGCGCCGCGCTTCCGCTGGCGCTGGCCTGCATGGCCGCGGCGGGCTGGGCGGCCGCCGTCGCCGCGCAGCCGCGCATGCCGCTGGATGGGCTGGCCGGCGCGCTGGAGATCCTGCGCAGCGCCACCTGGCTCGGGCTGCTGCTGCTGCTGTCGCGCCGGCATGGCGGTGCCACGGCCGCGCCGCTGGCGCTGCGCTTCGGCGCCGCGGGTGGGCTCCTCACCATGCTGGCTTTGGCGGCGCTGCTGCCGGCGGCGCCGCAGCTGCCGACGCTGGGCTCGCCCGGGCTGATGGCACGCCTCGGCCTCGCGCTGCTGGTGCTGCTGGTGGCTGAGAATCTCTACCGCAATGCGGATCGCGCCGCGCGCTGGCACGTCATCCTGCCCTGCCTGACGCTGGGCGGCCTTTCGGCGCTGGATGTGGTGCTGCATGCCGATGCGGCGCTGCATCGCTTCTACGCACCCGCACTGCTCGATGCGCGCGCCGTGCTGACGGCGCTCGCCATGCCGCTGCTGGTGCTGGCCGCGCTGCGCGACCGCCGCTGGCGACGCAACCCGCCCGTCTCCCGCCAAGTGGTCTTCCATGGCGCCACGCTGATCATCGCCGGCACCTTCCTCACCGGCGTCGGCGCGGTGGGCGAAGGGTTGCGTCGCTTCGGTGCGGATTGGGGCGGCGCGGCGCAGGTCAGCCTGCTGGCCGGCGCGGTGCTGGCCATCGCGGTGGCCGCTTCCTCCGCCTCCATGCGCTCCCGCCTGCGGCGCCGCATCGTGGACCATTTCTTCGCCGCGCGCTTCGACTATCGCGCAGAATGGCTGCGCTGCGTGGCGACCCTTTCCGCCCAGCATGCCGAAGCCGAACAGCGCGCCATCATCGCCGTGGCGGATCCGGTGGACAGCCCGGCCGGCCTGCTGCTGCTGCGCGACACGCCCGCGGCGCCGCTGCGCTGGGCGGGGTCCTGGAACCTGCCGCCGGAGCCGCTGGAGCTGGCGCCGGACCATCCGCTGGTCGCGGCGCTGGGCGATGGCTCCCGCATCGTCACGCAAGTGCCGCGGGACCTTGGTGCGCTCTGGCTGGCCGTGCCGTTGCGCCACCACCAGGACGGGCTGCTCGGCCTGGTGCTGCTGGCCCCGCCGCGCGCCAGCTTCCGGCTGGATGCGGAGGCCTTCGACCTGCTGCGCGCCGTGGGGCGGGAAGTCGCGATGTTCCTGGCGGAGCGCCGTGCCGCGGAACGGCTGCAGGACCAGCGGGCGCTGGCCGAACACGCCCGCCGCTTCGCCTTCGTGGCGCATGACGTGAAGAACGTGGCAAGCCAGCTCACCCTGGTTCTGGCCAATGCCGAGCACAATATCGCGGATCCGGAATTCCAGCACGACATGCTGCTGACCCTCGGCGCCTCCGCCCGGCGCATCCATGCGCTGATCGCCAGGCTGCGGCAGCCCGAACCGGCACAACACCCCGCGCTGCTGGCACCGCTGGAGACACTGCGGAAGATCCTGCGCGAAGTGGCGCATCCGGTGGAGCTGCAGGCGGAGACCGCCGATGACCTGCGCGTGGCCATTCGGCCGCAGGATCTTGGCGCCGCGCTGCGCCACCTGCTGGACAATGCGATCGAAGCCTCGCCGCCCGCCGTGCCGGTGCGCGTGACACTGGGACGGCAGGCGGGGCGCATGGTGCTGGACATCACCGATCGCGGCCCGGGCATGACGCCGGAATTCATCCGCGACCGGCTGTTCCGCCCGCTGGTCTCCGGCCGCGCCGATGGCCATGGCATCGGCGCCTGGCAGGCGCGCGACCTGCTGCGCGATGCGGGCGGCGACCTGCTGGCGCTGAGTGCGCCCGGCGCCGGCACCACCATGCGCCTGACCCTGCCGTGCCAGCCCCAAGCCCCCGCCTTGCAGTTGCAGGAGATCGCGGCATGACCAAGCCGAAGCTGCTGATCGTGGAGGATGATGCCGGCCTCTGCGCGCAATACCGCTGGGCCTTTCCCGCCTGGCGCGTCGTCATCGCGAACGACCGCCGGCAGGCCGAGGCCATGGCGAAGCGCGAACAGCCCGCCGCCGTGCTGCTCGACCTCGGCCTGCCGCCCGATGCCGAGGGCGTCGCGGAAGGCTTTGCGACACTGGCCGCACTCCGCGCCCTGGCGCCGGGCCTGCCCGTGATCGTCGCCAGCGGACAGGGGCAGCGGGAGACGATGTTGCGTGCGGTCGGCCTCGGTGCCTACGACTTCTGCGAGAAGCCGGTCGATCTCGACGTGCTGCGCACCATCCTCGGCCGCGCCCTGCATGTCCGCGCCCTGGAGGAGGAGAACCAGCGGCTGGCCGCCGCGCCGCGCCCGAGCCCGATCGCGGACATCATCACGGCCGATGACTCCATGCTGAAGCTCTGCCGCAGCATCGAGCGGCTGGCCACCGTCTCCGTCCCCGTGCTGCTGCTGGGCGAAAGCGGCACCGGCAAGGAAGCCCTGGCGCGCGCCCTGCACAGCCAGGGCCCGCGTGCGCCAAAACCCTTCATTGCCCTGAACTGCGCGGCGATCCCCGAGACGCTGCTGGAGAGCGAGCTGTTCGGCCATGAGCGCGGCGCCTTCACCGGCGCGGTGCGGCAGGTGACCGGGCAGATCGAGGCGGCGAATGGCGGCACGCTGTTCCTGGATGAGATCGGCGACCTGCCCATGTCCCTGCAGGCGAAGCTGCTGCGCTTCCTGCAGGACCAGGTGATCGAGCGCATCGGCGGCCGCACCCGGATCCGCGTCGATGTGCGCGTCGTCTCCGCCACCAACCAGCCGCTGGAGGAGCTGGCGGAGACCGGCGGCTTCCGGCAGGACCTGCTCTACCGCCTGAACGCGCTGACGCTGCGCGTGCCGCCGCTGCGCGAACGCGGCGACGATGCGCTGCTGCTGGCGCGCTGGTTCCTGGCCCGCCATGGGCAGGAGGCGCAGCGCCGCCTGCGCGGCTTCGACGACACCGCGCTGGCCGCCATCGCGGCGCATCCCTGGCCCGGCAATGTGCGCGAGCTCGGCAACCGCATCCAGCGCGCCGCGCTGATGGCGGAGGGTCCGCTGGTGAATGCCGGCGATCTCGAACTCGCCGCGGCCGAATCACCGGCAGTGGCGGAGGATCTCGACCTCCGCGCTGCCCGCGCGCGGGCGGAGCGGGAGATGATCGGCCGCGCCCTGTCGCGCGGCAATGGCAGCCTCTCGGCCGCCGCGCGGCTGCTCGGGATCAGCCGGCCCACGCTCTACGACCTGCTGGAGACGCATGGGCTTTCGCCGCAGCGCGCGGAACCCGCCACCTCCTGCCAGACTCCCTCCTGAAGGCACCCCCCATGGCCCGATTCCACAGCCTTCCCGCGCTGACCCTGGCCGCGCTGATGGCGGCCAGCGTGCCGGCCTTCGCCGATGCGCAGGATCGCGCACGCACCGCCACCGCCCGCGGCGAGCTGCGCGCGGCACAGATCGAATGGCGCAATGCGGTGCGCGAGCAGCCCGAGAATGGCGCGATGCGCATGGGCCTGGCGGAGGCCAGCCTGCTGCTGGGCGATGCCGAGACGGCGCAGCGGGAAGCGCGCGCCGCACTCGAACGCGGCCACGACCCCGCGGCCGCCACCGCCTTGCTGCTGCGCAGCTACCTGGTGCAGGGCCGGGCGCGCGACCTGCTGGCCGATTTCCCGGAGGTGCAGTCCCCCCCCGCCGTCGCGGCGCAGGTGGCCACCGGGCGCGCCCTGGCCCAGCTCAGCCTGGGCGACCTGGCCGCAGCGCGCAGCTCCGTGACGCTGGCCGAGCGGCTGGATGCGGCGGCGCTGGAGACCAGCCTCGCCGCCGTCGCGCTGGCCGTGGCGGAAGGCGACCGCGCGGCGGCGGAGGCGCGGGTGGACCGGCTGCTGGAGACGCATCCCGAGGCTGACGAGGCCTGGTTGCGCAAGGGTTCGCTGCAGATGGACCGCGGCGACCGCGCCGGCGCCATCGCCAGCTTCGGGCGGGTGATCGCACGCGCACCCGCCGACGTGCCGGCGCGGCTGCGCCGGGCCGATGCCCTGCTGCGCAGCGGCGATGCGGCGGCGGCGGCGGCGGATCTCGACGCCGTCCTCGCCATCACGCCGAACCACGCCACGGCGCTGTATCTGCGCGCCATGCAATTCGTCAGCCAGCGCAACTGGGCACCGGCGGATGCCACCCTGCAGCGCATCTCCGCGCAGCTGGCGAATTTCCCGGACGGCTTCCTGCTGCTGGCGCTGGCCAAAGGCGGGCTGGGCCAGCGGGCGCAGGCGGAGGATGCGGCGCGGCGCCACGTGGCGCGCTGGCCAGATGATCCGCGCGGCGCGCGGCTGCTGGCCGGCATGGCCATGGCCGATGGTCGGCACCGCGAGGCCGTGGCGGTGCTGACCCGCGCGACCCAGAACCGGCCCCGCGATGCGGAGCTGTATGACCTGCTGGCCCGCGCGCAGACCGCCATCGGCCAGCCGCGCCGCGCGGTGCAGGCGCTGGAGGAAGCGGCGCGGATCGCGCCGGGGGATGCGGCGCTGCTGACCCGCCTGGCCGTGGCGCGCATGGCGGCCGGCGATGCGCGGGGCGCGCAGGGTGCGGCGGAAAGCGCGCTGGACCTTGGCCCACCGCAGCCTGGGGCGCGGGAGATGCTGGCCGCCGCGGCGCTGGCGCGCGGGGACCTCGATGCTGCTGCGGCGGAGCTCGCGCAGCTGGATGAGGCGGCACGACACGGCGAGATGGCGGGCGTGCTGGTCGGCACGCTGCGCCTGGTGCGCCTCGACCTGGATGGCGCCCGCGCCGCCTTCGAGGGCGTGCTGGCCCGCCGCGCGGATAGCGCGCCGGCCCGGCTCGGCCTGGCGCGGGTGCTGGTGCTGCAGGATGCGGCGGCGGAGGCGGTGCCGCTGCTGGGCGCCGTGCTGCAGGCGGCACCCGGCAATGCCGAGGCCGCGGCGCGCCTGGCCGCGCTGGCGCAGCGACAGGGCCCGGTGGCGGAAGCGGCGGAAGCGGCGCTGGCTGTCGCCCAGGCCGCGCATCCCGCCGCCGCGCCGCTGGCCCTGACGCGCGCCAATCTGCTGCTGCAGCGGCGCGACTTTTCGGGCGCGTTCGCGGTTCTGGATACGCCGCCGCTGCGCAACCAGCGCGGCGCGGCGCTGCCGCTTGCGCGGTCCGAGCTGCATGCCGCCGCCGGCCAGTTCGAGGCGGCGGAGACCGCGGCGGCGGAGGCGATGGCGGAGGACCCGGCCTCCCTCCCCGCGCGCCGCCAGCGCGCCCTGCTGCAGCGGCGCGCCGGCGATGCGCGCGGGGCCGAGGCCCTGTTGCGCGAGGGGCTGCGCGCCAGCCCGGGCGAGCCGGTGCTGCAACAGGCGCTGCTCGGCATGATCCGGGAGACGGGCGGGCCGGAGGCGGCGCTGGCGGAAGCCGCGCGCATGGCACGCCAGCCGCAGGCCGGCCCGCAGGCCCCTGCCCTGCCCGGCGACGTGCTGATGGGCCTGCAGCGCCATGTGGCGGCCGCGGAGGCCTATGCGGCGGCGCAGGCTGCCGTGCCGAGCGCGACGCTGGCGCTGCGCGAGGCCGCCGCCTGGCGCGCCGCGGGCCGCATGCCGGAGGCCAGCCGCGTGCTGGAGGAATGGGTCGCGCGCCATCCGGAGGATCCGGCCGCGCAATCCGCCCTGGCGCAGCTGGAGCTGATGGCCGGCCGCCAGGCGCCGGCGGAAGCGCGACTGCGCCGCGTGGTCGCGGCACAGCCCGAGAATGCGCTGGCGCTGAACAACCTGGCCTGGGTTCTGGGCGAACAGGATGAGGCACGGCTGGCGGAGGCGCGCGGCTTCGCGGAGCGCGCCTACTACCTGCTGCCCAATGCCGAGACCGCGGATACGCTCGGCTGGATCCTGGCGCGCAGCGGCGAGCCGAGGCTCGCGGTGATGCTGCTGCGCCAGGCGGTCGCCGCGGGTGGGCAGCTCGGCGCCGGCTACCACCTGGCCCATGCGCTGCACCAGGTGGGCGATGCGGAAGGCGCGCGCCGCGTGCTGGCGCCGGTGCTCGCCGCCGCCACCGCCTTCCCGGAACGCGCGGCGGCCGAGCGGCTTCGTGCCACGCTGGCGAACTGACACGCCGCGATGCGCGATGCCGTCTTCCTGCTGACCATGGCCGGCCTGCTGCCGATCGCGGTCTTCCGCCCCTTCGTCGGCGTGCTGCTGTGGTGCTGGATCTCCTTCATGAATCCGCACCGGCTGGTCTATGGCTTCGCCATGGAACAGCCCTGGGCCGCAGCGGTCTTCGCCGCGACGCTGCTGGGCTGCGTGCTGGCGCAGGAGCCGAAGCGGCCGCCGCTGAATGCCATCACCGCGCTGCTGGTGGCCTTCCTCGCCTGCATCACCCTGACCACGCTGGTCGCGGCGGGGGATCCGGCGCAGGTCTGGCAGAAGTACAGCGCCGTCAGCAAGGTGCTGCTCGGCCTGCTGCTGACCGGCGCGCTGCTGACCGATCGCTGGCGCATCCATGCGCTGATCTGGGTGATGGTGATCTCGATCGGCCACTTCGGGGTGCGCGGCGGCATCTTCTCCCTGGTGACCGGCGGCAATTACCGCGTCTGGGGTCCGCCCCAGACCATGATCCACGACAACAACCACCTGGCCGCGGCCATGCTCGTCGCCACGCCGCTGATGAACTACCTGCGGCTGCAATCGCGCCACGCCCTCATCCGCTTCGGCCTGGCCGCCGCCATGGCGCTGACGCTGCTGGCCTTGATCGCCAGCTATTCGCGCGGCGCCCTGCTCGGCCTGGCGGCGGTGGCCGTGACGCTGTGGTGGCGCAGCCAGCGCAAGCTGATCTCGGCCGCGGTGCTCGCCGTCGCGCTGGCCGGCGGCATCACCTTCATGCCGCCGCAGTGGATGGAGCGGATGGAGACCATCGGCACCTATCAGGAGGACGGCTCCGCCATGGGCCGGCTGGAGCTGTGGAAGATCTCCTGGCAGCTGGCGCTGCGCAATCCGCTGACCGGCACCGGCTTCACCGGCCCCTACAATCAGGCCGTGGTGGATACCGTGCAGCCGGATGGGCCGGCGCGCGCCGTGCACAGCATCTGGTTCGAACTGCTGGGCGAGCAGGGTTTTCCCGCGGCCTTCATCTGGCTGGCGCTGATCGTCACCGGCGCCATCTACGCGCAGCGCATGGTGCGGCTGGCGCACGGACACGCGGAGCTGCGCTGGGCGCATGACCTGGGGCGCATGTCGCAGGTTTCGCTCGTCGCCTATCTGGTGGCCGGCACCTTCCTGTCGCTCAGCTACTGGGACTTCCTCTGGACCCTGCTGGTGGTGATCGGCGCCGCGCATGTGCTGGTGCGCCGCGCCCTGGCGGCGGCGCCGGAGCCCGTATCGCAGCGGGCCGCCGCCCAGGGATGGCGCCCCAGGGGCTGGCGCACCGCATGAGCCCGAGCGCCAAGGAACCGCCGCATGGATGGCCTGTATTTCCTTTCCACCCTGCTCGGCGTCGCCTGGCTCTGTGTCTGGTCGGCGCGACAGAAGCCGGGAAGCACCGGCGCCTGGTGGCCCTTCGACATGCGCGAGGAGGCGCAAGCTGATGCCCCCGATCCAGACCTTGCTGGAGCGCCCCGCGCCGCGCGCCCAGGCCCCGCGCCGGCCCGCTGGCGCGCTGCGGCTGCTGACCTTCAGCACGCTCTACCCCAACGCGGCGCAGCCGCATCATGGCGTCTTCGTGGAAAACCGCCTGCGCCACCTGGTCGCAGGCGGTGAGGCCACCAGCACCGTGCTGGCGCCGGTGCCCTGGTTTCCCTTCGGCAACCTGCCCTTCGGCGGGCCGCGGGTGCAGGCCTGGTCGCGCTATGCCGGCATCGCGGCGCAGGAAAGCCGGCATGGGATCGCGGTGCATCACCCGCGCTTCGCCGCGCTGCCCGGCCTCGGCATGTTCACCGGCCCGGCGGCGCTGCATGCGGCGGCGCGCGGCGCGCTGGCGCGGCTGATCGCGGCCGGCCACCGCTTCGATGCCATCGATGCGCATTACGCCTATCCCGATGGCGTCGCCGCCATTCGCCTCGGCCGCGAATTCGGCCTGCCGGTGGTGATCACCGCGCGCGGTTCGGACATCTCGCAGCTGCCAGATTACCGTCTGCCGCGGCGGATGATCCAGCAGGCGATCCAGCGTGCCGCGGCGCTGATCGCCGTCAGCGTCGGGCTGAAGGACGGGCTGGTGGCGCTTGGCGCGCCGGCCGGCAAGGTGACGGTGCTGCGCAATGGCGTCGACCTCGCAGCCTTCCGGCCCACCGGCGACCGCATGGCGATGCGGGCGGCGCTGGGCCTCGGCGACGGGCCGCTGCTGGCCTCGGTCGGCCACCTGATCCCGCGCAAGGGGCACGACCTGGTGATCCGCGCCCTGCCGCTGCTGCCCGGTCATGCGCTGATGGTGCTGGGCGAGGGGCCGGAGCGCGACGCGCTGCTGGCGCTGGCGCGGCGCCTGGGCGTCGCCGACCGCGTGCATCTGCTGGGCGCGCAGCCGCATGCCGATCTGCCGCGCTACTACAGCGCCGCGGATGCGCTGGTGCTGGCCTCGGCGCGGGAGGGCTGGGCGAATGTGCTGCTGGAATCCATGGCCTGCGGCACGCCCGTGGTCGCCAGCCCCGCCTGGGGCAGCAGGGAGGCCGTGCGCAGCCCCGCCGCCGGCCTGGTGATGGAGGAGACGACGCCGGAGGCGATCGCGGCCGCCACCCGACGGCTGCTCGGCCTGCGCATCGATCGCGCCGCGACGCGCGCCTATGCCGAAGGCTTCGGCTGGGAGGAGACCACGGCCGGCCAGCTCGCGGTTTTCCGCGAGGTGCTGGCATGCGGCTGACGCGGCGCGGCCTGGGCGGGCTCGGGGTCGCCGCCCTGGCGCCCTCCGCCGTCCTGGCGCAGGCCGGCGTGGTGCGCAGCCTGCCGATGCCCTGCCTGTCGCAGCAGGGCGATATCCTCGGCCTGGTGCTGGAAGGCCGCGGCGCGCCGGCCGGGCGCGTCGTCACCTTCGGCCAGGTCTTTGCACAGGGCGACCTGCCACGGGGCGCCGGGCTTGCGGCACGGCTGGCGGACGGCAAGGCGGTGCCGCTGCAGGCGGATGTGAAGGTGCGGCATGTCGATGGCTCCGCCCGCTTCGCGCTGCTGGCGCTGGCCGCGCCTGCCCTGGCCGCAGGCGAGCAAGCCGGCGTGGTGCTGCACCGCGGCCCGGCCGTCGCCGCTGCGCCCTTCGCGCCGGACCTGTCCCGGCGCAGCGCCATCCTGCATCTGGCCGACCAGCGACTGGATTTGATGGCCGGGCTGCGCCAGGCGCTGCGAGAGCCGGCCGCACTCTGGCAGGCCGGCCCGCTGGCCGTGCAGGCGCGCATCATGCAACCGATGCTGGTCGGCCGCGTGACCTCGCTGCGCGTGGTGGCGGACCTCACGCTGACGGCGGATGGCGCGATCGCCATCGACCTCTGGCTGCGCAATGACGGCGCCATGCGTCCCGGCGGCGGTGCCCTCGCCTATACCGCGCGCCTGCTGCTGGAGGGGCGGGAGGCGCTGGTGGCGGAACTGGCGCGCCACCACCACTACACCGGTTGGGGCCGCCTGCTGCGCAGCGGCCCCACGCCCGCCTTCGTGCGGCCCGATGCGACCTATCTGGCGGAGGCCGGCGCCACGCCGCGCTACGATCTTTCGACGGGCGTCGAGGCGCGGCTGCTGGAGTCCATGGGCCAGCGGGCGCGGGAGGCGGCGTGGGCATCTGCGCTCGGCCCGCGCTTCGTCACGCAGCAGATGGGCCGCACCGGCGGGCGCGCCGATATCGGGCCCATGACCATGCCGCAGGCTGCCTGGCTGCAGACCGGCGACCCGCGCGCCGCCGCCTTCGCCATCGGCCAGGCGGAGGCCGCGGGCAGCATCCCCTGGCACTTCTGGGATACCGAGGCCGGGCGCTGGATGGACACCCGGCGCTGGCCGGAGCTCTGGACCGATGGCCGCGGCGGCGCCGCGCCCGGCGGGCTGGCCCAGCCGATCGCGCAGGATACCGGCTGGAGCCTGGCTTCCTCGCACCAGCCCGACCTGGCAACCCTGCCTTGGCTGCTGACCGGCCGCCGCGCCTTCCTGGATGAGGTGCAGGCCCAGGCCTGCTGGTGCGTGCTGGGCCAGTGGCCGCGCGCCCGCGGCACCGCCGGCCAGCCCGGCCTGGCGGAGGGGGTGAATGTGGTGCGCGACAACCAGGTGCGCGGCGCCGCCTGGTCCCTGCGCCAGCTCGACAATGCCGCCTGGGCCAGCCCGGAAGCGGAGCCGAATGCGGACTGGCTGCGGGAGGTGGCGGCGGCGAACTGGGGCTGGATCCGCCAGCAACTGCCGCGCTGGACCCGCGCGCAGGGCGAGGCGCAGGGCTGGATCCCCGGCGAATACGGCAGCCCGGGCCTGCTGCCACCCTGGCAGCAGGATTATTTCGCCGCCATCGCCGCCGCCGCCGCGCGGCGCGGCAATGCGGATGCGCAGGCGGTGCTCGACTGGATGACGAATTTCCTCGCCGGACGTTTCCTGATGGGGCCGCAGGGTTTTCCGCCGCATGACGGCGCCGCCTATCTGCTGGCGATGCAGGCTGATGCCGATGCGCGCAATCCGCTGCGCAGCTGGCGGCAGATCGGCGCGGCAACGCGCGCCGCCTCGCTGTCCAACGGCAATGGCTGGAGCAAGACGGAGGGCGACTACGCGCAGCTCGCGCTGCAATCCCTGGCCGCGGTGATCGATGCCAGCGGATCGGGCGCGGCGCGCGCGGCCTATGACTGGCTCTCCCAGGCCGGCGCGCCCTTTACAGGCGTCGCGGATTATCGGCGGGACCCCCTCCTGAACATCGTGCCGCGGGGCCGGCCGCGCGTGCCGAACGACATGCCGCGCTGCCGGTAGCGTGTCAGCGCCCGCGCAGCGAGCCCAGCCGCAGCAGCGCGGCGCCGGCCAGCTGGCCGAGCGGCGCGGGCAGCGCGGCCACGCCGCGCTTCACCCGGCGCAGCCCGCCGCGTCCTGCCGGCGGCAGCAGCGCATAGATCGCCCGCACGGCGGCAAGATCCTGCCGCGCGAAGGCGGTATCCAGCGCCGCGGCGCGGCGGGCGGCGATGCTGGCGGTGATCTCCGCCCGCAGCGGGGCGAGCGCGGGTCGCTGCGCCAGCACATGCTCCAGCACCTGCGCATCGCCCAGGTTCATCGCCTGCACATCGCCCGAGAAATTCGCGCCATGCTTGCGGATGGCGACCAGCGGTCGCAGCGCCACGCCGATCGGCGCGTGCTCGGCGATGCGCAGGATGGTGGCCAGGTCGCCGCTGACCGGGCGGCCGACGCTTTCGTCCCAGCCACCGATGCCGCGCAGGAAATCGGCCTTCGCGACGAGGCAGGAGGGAAAGCAGGGCTGGAAGCGGACCAGCCGCGCCAGGATCGGCGCATCGAAGACCGCGAGCCCGTCATCGATGGCGCGCAGCCCGCCCCACCAGCCCGGCGGCGCATCGGCGAACTTGTCGCCCGGCTGCAAGGCACCGTCGCGCAGGATGCGGAAATTGGCGAAGGCGGCGCGCAGCCCGGGCTCCGCCCGCCACAGCGCCTGCATGGTGGCGAGCATCCCCGGCTGCCACAGGTCGTCGCTGTCGCAGAAGGCCACCAGCTCGCCGCGCGCCAGCGCCAGCCCGGCATTGCGCGCCGCCAGGTCGCCGCCATTCGCGATGCGGTGGTAGACGACCTGCGGCGCATGGCGTGCCACCACCGCCGGGGTCTCGTCGCTGCCGCCGTCATCCACCACGATGACTTCCCCGGCCGGGCAGCTCTGCGCCAGCACGGCCTGCAGCGTCTCGGCCAGCAGCGCCGCGCGATTGTAGGTGGGGATGATGACGGACAGGCGGCGCATGCTCAGCCGGCCTTGCGGAAGACCAGGTCCGCCAGTTCGAAGTCGCGCCGCGTCAGCGGCACCAGCTCCAGCGGCGGCGGGTCGATGTAGAAATCCGCGGCATAGCGGTTCGCGACCTCGAAGGGCCGGAAGCCGGCCGCAGCGAAAAGCGCCAGGAAGGCCTCCAGCGAGCCGCCCAGCTGACGCAGCGCGGCGGGATTCACCTCGCAGAGGATCTCCGCATCGTCGCGCAGCAGCGGCAGCACGTCGCGCATGCCCTGCGCCACCAGCCATTCCGCGCCCTCGACATCCATCTTGATCAGCCGCGCCGCCCGAAGCTCCGCCGGCGGCACGATCTGGCCGAGCGGCAGGCCTTCCACCAGCGCCTCATGCGCACTGCCGAGGCGTGCTGCCTCGGTCGGCAGGATGGTGGTGCCGCCCAGGTTGCGCGCGTCATGCAGATAGACGGAGACGGTGCCCGGCGCCTCGGTCGCCGCCAGGTTGTAGGTGTGGACATTGGTCACGCCATTGGTCGCCAGGTTCTGCCGCAGGCGCGCATGGATCCAGGGCGAGGCCTCCACGGCATGCACGCGCCCCGTCGGCCCCACCAGATGCGCGGCGAGCAGCGCATGGGTGCCGACATTGGCGCCGATATCCACCACCACATCGCCCGGCCGCAGGGCGGCGCGGTAGATGGCGGTGATGGTCGGTTCCCAGACGCCGAAGAAGTACATGGTGCTGTGCACACTGTCGGGGAAGCTGCCGGCGAAGCGGGCGCCGAAATGCGACCGCGCCTCGATCTCCAGGCTGCGCCACAACAGGCGGCGCTCCACCAGGTGGCGCCAGATCCAGGCCTTGCCGAAGCGGCCTGGCACGCGCTGGAAGTAGTAGCGGGTGGCGGCGCAGACGCTGCGCAACGCCGCGGATTTCAGGCGCGCGAGTCGCGAGCCTTCGCCCGGCGCGGCCGCATCAAGAGGAATGGCGTTCAAGGGGCGCTCCGTACGGAAAACTGTTCGGCTTGGCTGTAGCGCCTGAGGTCGCGGCCCTCGGTGCCGCCGAGCCAGAGGCGCAGGAAGTGCGAAAGGTCGTGGACCTCCCGCGGATCGAGCAGCCAGGCCCGCAGCGCCGCATGCAGCGCGGCGGCACGGCGCCCGGCCAGCAGGTTGTTCAGCGCCAGGCCCTTGGTGGCCTTGTAGCGCGCCCATCGATGTTCCCGCGCGAAGCCGCGCAGCAGCGGGTCCTGCGCGGCGATCTGGTGCACGCGCAGCGAATCGAAGCGCAGCCGCGCGGCGCTGGAGGTCAGGCTCGGCCGGCCGCGACGCCAGGCATAGCCCTCCGCCTCCAGGTAGTGCAGCGGCGCCAGGGTGGACAGCCGCGCCATCAGGTGGATGTCCTCGCCGTAGCTCAGCCCCTCGGCGAAGCCGCCGGCCTGCCGCAGCACCGCGCGCCGCACCACCATGGCGCCCAGATGCATCCAGAAATTGGCCAGCATCAGCCGCGTCAGGCCGGCACCTTCATGGCGCCGCAGGCCGGGTGCCAGCGGCAGGCCCTCGGCGGCGGGCAGGCGTGGCGCCGGCGGGCATCCGCCGCCCGGTTGCAGCAGGACATGGCCAGCGCCGATCCAGGCCGCATCGGGATGCGTGGCGGCGACGGAAGCCAGCCTTTCGAGATGCCCGGGCAGCCAGAGATCGTCGGCATCGAGGAAGCCGATCCAGTCCCCGATGGCGGCTTCAAGGCCGAGGTTGCGCGCACTCGCCGGCCCGCGGTTGCGCGG
The DNA here is from genome assembly GCF_051860665.1 of Falsiroseomonas sp. Classification (GTDB taxonomy): domain Bacteria; phylum Pseudomonadota; class Alphaproteobacteria; order Acetobacterales; family Acetobacteraceae; genus Falsiroseomonas. The sequence goes on along the minus strand of NZ_JBHYDM010000010.1, from coordinate 152,781 downwards.
GCTGCGCAGCACCAGCACGCGCGCATCCTCCACCGCCAATTGCTGAAGGGCCGCGCGCGTTGGCGCAGCGCGCGAGGCATCGTCCACCAGGATGAGCTGCAGGATGCCGGACGCCCCCGGCGTCGCGTCCAGCACCGAGCGTGCCGCAGCGCGCAGCAGCGGGGGGGGCGTGTCGTAGACCGGGCAGATGAGGCTGATCCGCATCCTCTGCTCCCTTCCTGGCGTTCATTGCCGGCGGAACATCCTCCAAAATCCGATCCATGGCAGCATAAAAATGATCAAATTTATTCCATGAGAATATTGCGCCGACTAATTACCTTAAGCGTAATTTGGATAATCAAAACGCATACTATCAAGAACATGCGAACCATTAATTCGAACAGTCTATTTTGTGGGGAAAGGGGCTAAGCATGCGGCATGGAAAAAGCACGGTAGTCCGGTGGCATTACTTCTCGTGACAGGCGGCTGCGGCTTCATCGGCTCCCACCTCTGCGCCGCCCTGCTGGCGCGCGGCGACCAGGTGCGGGTGCTCGACGATCTCTCGACCGGATCGCGCGCCAATCTTGCGCGCGGCGCCTCGCTGATCGTCGGCCGGGTGGAGGATCCGGCGGTGGTGCGCGCGGCGATGCAGGGCGTGGATGGCTGCTTCCACCTCGCCGCCATCGCCTCCGTCGCGCGCTGCACGGAAGCCTGGCTGGAGACGCATCGCGTCAATCTCTCCGCCACCATCGCCGTGCTGGATGCGGCGCGCGCGGGCAGCGGGCGCGCCAGCGCCGTGCCGGTGGTCTATGCCTCCTCCGCCGCCATCTACGGCATGCCGGAACTCTGCCCGCTGGATGAGGATGCGCCGGCGCGGCCGCTATCGGCCTATGGCGCGGACAAGCTGGGCTGCGAGCAGCATGCGCGGGTCGCGGGCCAGGTGCATGGCGTGCCGACGACCGGGCTGCGCTTCTTCAACGTCTATGGCCCGCGGCAGGATCCGCGCTCGCCCTATTCCGGCGTCATCTCCATCTTCTGCGAGAGGCTGAATCGCGGCCTGCCGCTTTCGCTGCATGGCGATGGCCGGCAGACGCGCGACTTCGTCTTCGTCGCCGATGTGGTGGCGGCCCTGCTCGCCGCGCTGCCGGTGGCCGAGACCGCCGCGCCCGTCTTCAATGTCTGCACCGGCCAGCCCAGCTCGCTGCTCGAGCTTTCGGCCGCCATCGGCCGCGCCTGCGGGCGGGAGCCACAGCTGGAACACCAGCCGGCCCGGCTCGGCGATATCCGCCATTCCGTCGGCTCCGTGCTGCGCGCCCGCCAGGCGCTGGGGCTGAAGCCGCCGGTGCCGCTGGAGGAGGGTCTGGCAGCGGTGATCGGGTGGCTGCGCGCGGGCAGCCCGGCGCTTTCCGAGATCCAGCCCGGCGCCGCGCCGCGGCCAGCCCGCCGGCCTCAGCCGAAAAGCCAGCCGAGGAGCAGCGCGACCAGGGCCCAGGAGGCGACGGACAGGCCCAGGATGACGGCGATGGCGGTGCGCCAGGACCAGCGGCCGGGCACCTAGCCCATCCCGCCTGGCGATGGATCGCAGGCTTCCGCCACGCCGCGCTGCCGCACCAAGCCCTGCCTCCCGCCATCCTGCCCGATCAGGATGAACGCGGCCCCGTCCGCTCGCAAGCGCCCCCCCCCCGAACCACGCGCCAGGAGAGTCCGTGCATGTGTGGCCTCGTCGGTCTGTTCCACCCGCTCGATCCCGCCCTGCCGGATGGCACGGCGCTTCGCCGCATGTCGGACCTGCTGCGCCATCGCGGGCCGGATGGCGAGGGCCATCATGCCGAGGCGCATCTGGGCCTCGGCCATCGCCGCCTGGCGATCGTCGACCTGGCCGGCGGCCAGCAGCCGATGGCGACCGGGGATGGAAGCGTGGTGATCGCCTTCAACGGCGAGATCTACAACCACGCGGCGCTGCGCCAGACGCTGGAAGGCCTCGGCCACGTCTTCCGCACGCGATCCGATACCGAGGCGATCCTGCTCGGCTGGAAGGCCTGGGGCCTGGCCGTGCTGGACCGGCTGGATGGCATGTTTGCCTTCGCCCTGTGGGACCGCGCGCGCGGCGAATTGCTGCTGGCGCGCGACCGGCTGGGCGAGAAGCCGCTGCATTATGCGCGACTGCAAGGCGGAGGCTGGGCCTTCGCCTCCGAATTGCAGCCGCTGCTGGCGCTGCCGGGCCTGACGCGCGGGATCAACGCCGCGGCGGTCGAGGATTTCCTCGCGCTCGGCTATGTGCCCGATCCGCACAGCATCCATGCGGGCATCCAGCGCCTGCCGCCGGCGCATGCGCTGCTGCTCCAGCGGGGGCGGCCGGAACCCGCGGCGCTCTACCGCTACTGGCAGCCGCCGACGCGCGCCGCCGCGGCGCCGGCGGATGCGCCGGCGGAGCTCGCGCGACGACTGGACGATGCGGTGCGGGCACGGCTGATGGCGGATGTGCCGCTCGGTGCCTTCCTCTCGGGTGGGCTCGATTCCGGCGCCGTCACCGCCCTCGCCGCCCGCGCCCGTCCGGGGATCGACAGCTTCACAATGGGCTTCGAGGGACCGGAGGATGAAAGCGCCATCGCTGCCGCGGTCGCCGCCCGCTGCGGCACGCGCCACCATGCGCAGGCCGCCGGCACGGACTACCTGGCCGCGGCGCGCCATCAGGCGGCACTGTTCGGCGAGCCCTTTGGCGACCATTCCTCCGTCCCCACCCTGGCCGTCTGCAGCCTGGCGCGGCGGCACGTCACGGTCGCACTCTCCGGGGATGGCGGCGACGAGGTCTTTGGCGGCTACCGGCGCTACCGCTTCCACAACCTCTCGGAGGGCGTGCGGCGGCTGCTGCCTGCGGGTGTCCGGCGCCAGGTGATCGGCCGGCTGGCCGCCGCCTATCCGGTGCTGGCCGGCGCGCCGCGCTGGCTGCGCGCGCGCAACACGCTGACCGAGCTGAGCCTGGACAGCGCGCTCGGCTACTACCGCACCGTCTGCAAGCTGCACGATGCGCGCCGCCGTGCCCTGCTCTCGCCCGGCCTGCGCGGCGCGCTGGAAGGCCATGATCCTTCCGCCCGTTTCGTGGCGCTGATGGCGGAATGCGATCCGGAGGATGCGCTGCTGCAGGCGCAATATGCCGACCTGCACACCTATCTGCCGGGCGATATCCTGACCAAGCTGGACCGCACCAGCATGGCCGTCTCGCTGGAGGTGCGGCCGCCGCTGCTGGCGCATGACCTCGTCGAATGGGGCATGAAGCTGCCCGCGCATCTCAAGCTGCGCGGCGGCACCGGCAAGCAGGTGCTGCGCCAGGCCATGGCGCCGCTGCTGCCCGATGCGGTGCTGCACGGCCCGAAGCGCGGCTTCGCCCAGGGCATCGCGCAACAGTTCCGCGCGCGGGCGGAGACGGTGCGCGCGCGGCTGGGCAGCGAGGCGATGCTGGACAGCGGCCTGTTCGATGCCGCGGCGCTGACGCGGCTGGTGGACGAACATGCCAGCGGCGCCGCGGACCATGCGCAGCCGATCTGGCAGCTGCTGGTGATGGAAGGCTTCCTGCGCGGTGCGGCGCAGCCGGCCGAGACCGAGATGGCGCAGGCCTGATCGATGCCGCCTGAGACGAAGCAGGCGGCGCAGGGCAGCATCCTGTCCCGCACCGCCTTCGGCGCCGCCTGGGTGGTGGCCTGGCGCATGGCGACGCGGCTGATGGGCCTGGTCAGCACGTTGATCCTGGTGCGGCTGCTGGCGCCGGAGGATTTCGGCCTGATCGCGCTCGCCTCCTCCTTCGCCGTGGCGTTGGAGGTGTGTCTGGTGCTGGGCGTGGAGGATCAGATCATCCGTGCCAAGGCGCCCGATCGCGCCATGTACGACACCGGCTTCACGCTGAACCTGCTGCGCGGGCTGCTGGTGGGCACGCTGGTCTGGATCGCCGCGGCGCCGGCCGCCGGCTTCTTCGGCGATGCGCGGCTGGAGCCGGTGCTGCTGGCGCTGGCGCTCTCGGCCGCGCTCAGCGGCCTGGCCAATATCGGCGCCGTCGATTTCCGCCGCAACCTGCGCTTCGAGCGGGAGTTCGCGCTGAACCTCTATCCGCGCCTGGCCGGAATCCTGGTGACGATCGGGCTGGCCTTCCTGGTGCGCAGCCACTGGGCGCTGGTGGCCGGCATCTTCGTCAACCGCCTCGGCCTGGTGCTGATGAGCTATGTGCTGCACCCCTATCGGCCGCGGCTGACCCTGGTGGCCTGGCGCAGCCTGGCCGGCGTCTCCGCCTGGACCTGGGCGCTCAGCGTCACCAACATGGTGAAGGAACGCTCGGAAAGCCTGGTGATCGGCCGCGTGCTGGGCCCCACCTCGGTCGGCCATTACGCCGTGGGGGTGGAGGTCGCGGTGCTGCCCTCCTCGGAGCTGGTGGACCCGGTCTGCCGCGCCTGCATGCCCGGCTTCGCCGCCAGCCATCGCAGCGAGGCGGATGCCGGCCGGGCGAATTACCTGCGCATCTGCGCCCTGCTGGCGCTGCTGACCCTGCCCGCCGGCATCGGCATTTCCGCCATCGCCGGCCCCGTCATCGCGCTGGGCTTCGGCCAGGCCTGGCTGGAGGCGGTGCCGGTGGTGGTGGTGCTCGGCATTGCCAGCGTGCTGACGCCCTTCGGCAATGTCAGCAGCGCGCTGCTCGTGGCCCATACGCGGCTGGCGACGCTGCTGGCCATCGCCTTCGGCGCGGGGGGCGCACGGCTCGGGCTGCTGCTGCTGCTGACGCCGGGGCACGGGCTCACCGGCGCCGCGCTGGCCGTGGGCCTGGCGGTGCTTGCGGAGCACATGCTGCTGGTCCAGCGCGCCCTGGCCCTGCTGCGGATCAGCCTGGGCCGGCTGGTGCGGCAGCTCTGGCGACCGGCCCTGGCCACCGGCGCCATGGCGGCCCTGCTCTGGAGCGCGGGCCTGGGCTGGGCCGCGGCGCCGGAGACCGGCGGGCGCGCGGCGCTGCGGCTGCTGGAGGGGGTGGCGCTGGGCAGCACCAGCTATGCCGCGCTGCTCTTCACCCTCTGGGCGCTGTCGGGACGCCCGGAGGGGGCGGAGGCGGATCTGCTGGCGTTGCTGCGGCGCCTGCTGGGGCGGCTTGCCCTGCGCCGCCCCCTGTCGCGGGCATGAGCGCGCATCAGGCCGCGCCCGCGCGGTGGTCCGTCGCCGTCTTCGGGCGCAACGAGGCGGCGCGCATCGGCGCCTGCCTGCGCGCCATCGCGCGCGCGGGGCGCGAGGCCGGGCCGGATGTCGCGCTGCATGTCACGGTGCTGCTGAACGGCACCACGGATGGATCGCCCGCCCTGGCCGCCACGGCGCTGCGCGCGGCGGGGCTGGAAGGCGCGGTCTATGAGGTGCCGCATCCCGACAAGTCGCATGCGCTGAACCTGTTCCTGCATGCGCTGCGCCCGCCGGCCGCGCTGTATGTCTGCATCGATGCCTATGCCGAGATCTGGCCGGATTCGCTGAACCGGCTGGCGGCGCGCCTGGAACGGCAGCCGGAGGCATTGGCCGCCGCCGCCGTGCCGAGCAGCGGCCGCAGCGCGGCGGCACTGCGCCAGGGCATGCTCCGCCATTCCGGCCTGCATGGCTCGCTCTTCGCGCTGCGCGCGGCCTTCGTGGAGCGGCTGGCGGCGGCCGGGCTGCGGCTGCCGGTCGGGCTCTATCGCGGCGATGGGCTGCTCGGCTCTTTCCTGCTGCACGATCTCGATGCGGCGCAGGGCGGCTGGGAGGGTTGGCGCATCGCGGTGGAGCCGGCGGCGAGCTGGACCACGCCCCGCTGGCAGCCCTGGCGCTGGCAGGATCTGCGCCGCCATCTGCACCGGCTGGTGCGGCAGGGTCGCGGCCGCCTGGAATCGGCGGCGTTGCGCAGCCTCATCTACGCCGAGGGATTCGCCGGCCTGCCGGCCGATGCCGATGCCATGCTGCGCGATTGGATCGCCGCCGACCCGCGGGCACGCCGCCCAAGGCCCTGGCGCGACCCCTTCGCCTGGCTGGCCCTGGCGCGGCTGCGTCACGCCGCGCCGCCCTGCCCCGATTCGCTGCGGCCACGCCTGGTGCTGCGGAGCGAGGCGGCGTGCGGACGCAGCGCATGAACGGCGCGCAGCGCCAGGCCCGTGGGCGACCAGCGCGGCACCATCTCCGCCCAGAACAGCGGCGCGCTGTCCCGCGCCAGGCTGCGCTTGTAGCGGTCGTCGCCGCCGAGGAAGTCGTAAACGGCATCGCCGCGCGCAAGGCTGTCGCCGATTGCCAGCGCATGGCAGGCAAGGCCGGGCCTGGCCTGCGACTCCGCGAAGGATGCAAGACCGCTCTGATAGGCGGAGACGCGGCCGCGCAGCCGGAAATTGTACAGGAAGCCGAACGTCGTGGCGCCGGCGCGCAACTCCAGCAGATCGAGTTCGCCGCGCGCAAAACTGCGCGCCACCAGCGCCGTGTGGAAGCGGCGCAGATACGGGGTGGCGAAGGCGCCGGGCCGGCCGCGGGCCTGCCAGCTCGCCTCATGCAGCGCGATCAGCCGCGCCAGCATCGCCTGTGCCTCCGGCTCGCTGCCCGCGCGATGCAGCGCGAGCGGCCCCATTTCGGCAAAATGCCGCAGGGACCGGCGGATCTGCTGCCGCGCATTGGCGCTCAGCGTGGCCAGGTGGTCGCCGCCCGCGCGGATCGCCGCGAGATCGACGAAGGGCGCCTGCCTTTCCTGGCAGCGCAGCGCCACGCCGGGTGCTGCGGCCAGCACCGCCGGCGCCACGCCGCCCAGCACCAGACGGCGCACGCCGGGCACCGCGGCAGCGGCGCGCAGCAGCGCGGCGCAGAGGCCGGGTTCATCCAGCATCAGGGGGCCGTTATGCTCGACGAAGGGCGCATCCCGCGCCGCATCGCCGCTCTCGCCGAGACACAGCCGTCCGCCACGCCGGTTGCACAGCGCCAGCGCCACCACCTGCCCCTGGCGCACCGCGCGCAGCAGCAGCGCATCGTCGAAGCGTTCCTCCGCAAGGCAGCCCACCCAGCTCCAGCTTCGGAAGAAGGAGAGGTCTGCGGCGCGCGCCTCCAGCGCACGCCATTCCGCGCCCAGGCTTTGCAGGTCGGGGCGGGGAACGATCTCGATCTTCATCGGCGCCATGCAGCGCAAAGCGAGGCCTGCGCGCAAGGGGGTCGGGCATGACCCGCGCGGATGTGCGCAGGCCCGGCCGGGTGCTGCATGTGCTGAAATACTATCGCCCCGCCTTCACCGGCGAGGGCGTCTTCCTGGAACGCAGCAGCGCGGTGATGCAGGAAATCGCGCCCGAGGTTGGGCACGACCTGCTGGTGACGCATACGCCGCGCCCGCCGCAGGACCCGGCCGCCTGTTCCACGCTGGGCCGCGTCATCTACCTGTCGGACCGTCCGCTCGGCACGCTGCGGCGGCAGCTGCGGATGGCCGCCTGGTTCATCGCGCATCTGCACCGCTACAGCGCGGTGCATGTCCGCACCCATGCCGACTGGTATTTCGTCACCTACCTTCTGGCGCGCCTGGCGCGGCGGCGGCTGATCCTCTCCGCCACGCTGGATGACAGCCTGCCGGTGCTGATCAACCAGTACCGCCCCAGCCTGCGGAGGCTGGCCGCGCGCGGCTTCAGGCTGTTCGACGGCTATGTGAGCATCAGCCCCAAGCTGGATGCGGAAACCCGCGGCATCGCGGACCCCCGGCGCTGCCACCTGATTCCCTGCGGCGTCAGCATCCCCCTGCCGCCGCCGGATGGCCGCTCCCGGATGCGCGAAAGCCTGGGCATCGGGGCGGAGGAGCTGGTGCTGCTCTTCGTCGGCGGCCTCGGCGCGCGCAAGGACCCGTTGTTTCTCGTGCGCGCCCTGCCGCGCATCCTGGCGGTGCGGCCGGATACCCGGCTGATCCTGGTGGGCCCGGTGCTGGAGCGGGATCAGCTGGCGGCGATCCGCGATGTCATCGCGGCGCAAAACCTCGGCGATCGCGTCATCCTGGCCGGCGAGCAGCGCGATCCGCATCCCTATTTCCGCGCTGCCGACATCCTGGTCTTCGCCTCCCACCTCGAAGGTTTCGGCACGGTGGTGCCGGAGGCGATGGCGCATGGCCTGCCCGTGGTGGTGCGCCACCTGCCCGGCGTGAACGACAGTTTCGTCCTCCAGGACGAGACCGGCCATCTCTTCGACGACGAGGAGGGCTATGTCGCCGGCGTCATCCGCCTCGCCACGGATGCCGAAGCGCGCGCGCGGCTGGGCGCGGAGGGCCGCAAGCTGGCGCGGGCGCGCTTCGGCATGCGCGGCGTGGCGGAGCGCTACCTGGCCGTCTATGGCAGGAAGCCGGACCCCGTGGCGCCGGAGGAAACGCGACTCGGCGCCAATGCCTCCGTGCTTGACCATCGCTTCCACGCACCGCTGGCGACGCCTGCGGATTCCCCACCGCTGCTGATCACCATGGTGGATGCGGAGGAGGCCTTCGACTGGTCCGGCCCCTTCCGTCGCGATGCGCCGGATGTCTCCTCCATGGCCGCGCAGGCACGCGCGCATCGGGTCTTCGAAAGGCACGGCGTGGTGCCGCTGTATCTGGTGGACTATCCGGTCGCGACGCAGGAGGCCGGGCGCGCGCCGCTGCGCGATCTGCTGGCCGATGGCGCCTGCGAGATCGGCGCGCAGATGCACCCCTGGGTGACGCCGCCCTTCACCGAGGCGGTGAACGAGCGCAACAGCTATGCCGGCAACCTGCCGGTGGAGCTGGAACTGGCCAAGGCGCGCTGCCTGACCGATGCCCTGGCCGAGGCTTTTGGCGAAGTGCCGCGCATCTACCGCACCGGCCGCTTCGGCGCCGGCCCGCGCACCGCCGATATCCTGAAGTCGCTCGGCTACCTGGCCGATAGCAGCGTGACGCCGCATTGGCCGGCGGGCGGCCTGGCCGGCGGCCTCTCCGGCAACTGGGCCTTCTCGGCAAGGCCCTATTGGACCGATCGCGACCGCACGCTGCTGGAGATTCCCGTCTCCGCCGCGCTGGTCGGCCGGCTTTCGGCCACACGCGCGGAACGCCTGGCGCCGCGCATCTTCGGCAGGGGCGGGCAGCGCCTCAGGCTCGGCGGCGCGCTGGCGCGGCTCGGCCTGCTGGAGCGCATCCGGCTGAGCCCGGAGGGCATGACGCTGGAGGAGGCGAAGCGGCTGACGCGGCACATGCTGGCGCAGGGCCATCGCAGCTTCGTGCTGACCTATCACTCGCCGTCGCTGGCGCCCGGCAATACGCCCTATGTGCGGGATGCGGCGCAGCTGGCGCGCTTCCTCGGCTGGCTCGACGACTACTACGCCTTCTTCCGCGAGGAGATCGGCGGCCGCTTCGGCAGCTGGCGGGAGCTGCGCGACCCGGCGCCGGCCCCGGCGTGACGCTGCTGCAGAACATCCTGGCGCCGCTGCTGCTGCCGCCGCTCGGCCTTGTCTGCCTTGGCATCCTCGCCGGGCTGCTGGCCGCGCGCGGTGCGCGGCGCGCCTGGCCGGGGCTGCTGGCGGCGCTGGCCGGGGCCGGCGTGCTGCTTCTGGCCACGCCGCTGGCCGCCGGGCTGCTGGTGCAATCCCTCAGCTTCGCAGCGCCGCCGGCCAGGGTCGCGCCGGGCGCCATCATCATCCTCGGCGGCGATGTGGCGGAGGGGCACGAGGGGGCGGATGTCGGCCTGCTGACGCTGGAGCGGCTGCGTGCCGGCGCCGCGCTCGCCCGCGCCAGCGGCCTGCCCATCCTGGTCACCGGCGGGCCGATCTCGCCCGGCCAGCCGCCGCTGGCGGCGCTGATGGCGCGCAGCCTGCAGGCGGATTTCGGCCTGGCGCCGCGCTGGGTGGAACCGCGCGCAGCCGATACGCGGCAGAACGCGGTCTTCTCCGCGGCCCTGCTGCGCGCGGCGGACGTGCCGGCGGCGCTGCTGGTGACGCAAGGCTGGCACATGCAGCGCGCGCTGGACGCCTTCGCGCGGCAGGGATTTGGCGTGCAGCCGGCGCCGGTGCGCCAGGCACGGCCGCAGCACCTTGCCTGGTCCGCGCTGCGGCCGCGCGGCGACCACCTGGCCGAAAGCTGGTTCGCCATCCACGAATGGGCCGGTCGCGCCTTCTACGCGCTGCGCGATGGCCCGGCGGCGGCGCCATGAGCCGCCCTGTCGATGCGCCTTACAGCCCCGCGCAAGCCGTCACCGGAAGCCAGCCATCATGCTGATCTATAACAAGAATATTCCTGGCAAGCGGTTTGCTTGGCAGGTGCCGCCCCGGGCCACGGCGCGGGCCGGGATCCGGCCGATGGCCATGGCCCCCCAGGATCATCACCAGCGGGAGGCAGCGGAGAGTCCCATGATGCGCGATCGCCTGCACGAGTTTCGCCCCGCCCATCCGCCGTGGCGCGCGACGCCTTGAGCCTCGCCGGCATCCAGGCGGCCGCCGTCACGCGGCCTGCACCCGCGCCGCTGCGCCTGCTGCCGCTGCCGCAGGGCCGCCTGCCGGGCTGGTGCGACCGCTTCCTGCAGCCGGTCGACGCGGGCGACATCTTCGCCACGCGGCTCTGGCACGACACGACCCTCGCGCATGCGCTGCCGCGGGGCGCCACGCCGCTGCTCGGCCTCTGCGCGGAGGAGACGGCGCTGCTGCCGCTGCTGCGTGGCGCAAGCGGGGCGCTGCAGAGCCTCACCACGCCCTATTCGCTCGCCTGGCGGCCGCTGCAGGCGCGGGGTGTGGGCGCCAGCGCATGGCAGACGGCCGGCGCCAGCTTCGGCGCCGCGCTGCGCTTTCGCGCGCCGCTGCGGCTGGAAGCTCTGGCGGAGGATGCGCCGGGGCTGGAGGAGTGGCTGGCGGGAATCGCCAGCGCCGGACTCGCCGTGCAGCGCTACCGCCATTTCGGCAATTGGCACGAGGCCTTGGTGCCGGGCGCGGGCTGGGCCGGCTACCTTGCCGCGCGCCCGCCGGCGCTGCGCAGCACCGTGCGCCGCAAGCTGGACCGCGCCGGCCGCGATTTCCGGTTCGAGATGCAGACCCGCCCCGGCCCCGCGCTGGACCGTGCCATCGCGGGCTATCTCGCCGTGCATGCCGGCAGCTGGAAGCCGGCGGAGCCCGCGCCCGGCTTCGACCCGGCGCTGATGCGCGCCGCCGCGGCGCAGGGCGCCCTGCGGCTCGGCCTGCTGCGCGATGCGGCGGGCCAGGCGGTGGCCGCACAATACTGGCTGGTCTCCGGCGGGCGCGCCTGGCTGCTGAAGCTGGCGCATCTGCAGGCGCAGCGGGCGGCCTCCCCGGGCACCGCGCTGACGGCGATGATGATCCGCCACCTGATCGAGGAGGAAGCCGTGCAGCAGCTGGACTTCGGCCGCGGCGACGATGGCTACAAGGGCCTTTGGGTGGCGGCGCGGCGGCAGCGCATCGGCCTGGTGCTGGCGCATGCGGGCCATCCGCTCGGGCTGCTCGCGCTGCTGCGGCGGCGCCTTGCGGGATGGATGGGACGATGAGGATTCTCTACAGCCACCGCATCCGCTCCCGCGACGGGCAGGGCGTGCATCTGGATTCCATGGTGGCCGCATTGCGGGCGGCGGGGCATGAGGTGCGGGTCACCGGCCCCGCGGGCTATGACAAGGCGGCGCTGGGCGGGGAAAGCCGCGGTCTGGCCCGGCTGCGCCGCCTGCTACCGGCCTGGGCGCAGGCGCTGGCCGAGATCGCCTATGCGGTGCCCGCCACCTGGCGGCTGCATCGCGCCGCCGCGGCCTTCGCGCCGGATGTGATCTACGAGCGCGCGAACCTGTACCACCTTGCCGGCCGCATCGTGGCGCGCATGCGCGGCGTGCCGCTGCTGCTGGAGGTGAATGCGCCCCTGGCCGAGGAGCGGGCGAAGTTCGGCGGTCTCGGCCTGCCGCGCCTCTCCGCCTGGATCGAGCGCCTGGCCTGGCGCGGCGCGCAGCGCGTGCTGCCGGTGACGGACGTGCTGGCCGGCCGTGTCGCCGCCGCCGGCGTGCCCGCCGCGCGCATCACCGTGGTGCCGAATGGCATCGACCTGGCGGATTTCCCGGAACCTGTGGAGACCGGGATGCGGGAGACGCTGGTGCTCGGCTTCGTCGGCTTCGTGCGGGACTGGCACGGGCTGGACAAGGCACTGCACGGCATCGCCGCCTGGCGCGGTGAGCAGCGCCTGTCGCTGGTTGTCGTCGGGGATGGTCCCGCGCGACCGGGACTCGAAAAGCTCGCGGCCGAGCTCGGCATCGCCGATCGCGTCCACTTCACCGGCCTCGCCGCGCGCGCAGACATCCCGGCGCTGGTCGCCGGCTTCGACATCGCGCTGCAACCGGCCGCGGTGCCCTATGCCTCTCCCTTGAAAGTCTTCGAATACATGGCTGCCGCCCGCGCGATCGTCGCCCCCGACCAACCCAATCTGCGGGAGGTGCTGCGGCACGGCGAAACCGCGCTGCTGTTCGATCCGCGCGAGGCCGGCGGCTTCTGGGGCGCCGTCGCGCGGCTGGCGCAGGATGCGGGTCTGCGCGCGCGCCTCGGCGCCGCGGCGCGGGCGGAGGTGGTGGCGCGCGACCTGACCTGGGCCGGCAATGCCCGCCGCGTGGTGGCGATCGCGGAGGCCGAATGCGCGGCCCTGCGCCCGGATGGCGCGCGCGCGAAGCTGTCGCGGCGGGCGCAGGCATGAGTGCGCCGCTGATGCCCGCCGCCGCGCTTTTGGCACGGCTAAGCGATGCCCGGCCGGAGGCGGGGAAGGGCCGGATGCGGGGCACCCGGAAGGCCGGCAGCCCTGCGCAAACCCGGCTGGTGATGCATGTCTTCCCGAGCTTCGCGGTGGGTGGCGCGCAGGTGCGCTATGCGGCGCTGGCCAATCGCTTCCGCGCGCGCTGGCGGCATGTGGTCGTGCCGTTGGACGGCGATGGCGCCTGCGCCGCACGGATCGGCGCGCAGGTGCCCTTCACCCTGCTGGATCCGCCGCGCGCGCGCGGCACGGCGGGGCGCATCTGGCAGATCCAGTCCCTGCTGCACCGGCTGCGCCCGGATGTGCTGGTGACCGGCAATTGGGGCAGCATGGACTGGGCCATCGCCCAGCACGCCGTCCCCGGGCTGCGCCACCTGCATATCGAGGACGGCTTCGGGCCGGAGGAAGCCACGCAGCAGTTCCGCCGGCGCGTGCTGGCACGGCGCTGGGCGCTGCGGCGCAGCACCGTGGTGCTGCCCTCCGTCACGCTGCTGCGCCTGGCGCAGGAGGAATGGCGGCTGCCGCAGGACCGGCTGCGCTATGTGCCGAACGGGCTGGACCTGAACCGATTCCGCCCGGATGGCCCGGTGGCCAGCCCGGCCCCCGGCCCGGCCGGGATCCCGCTGATCGGCACCGTGGCGGCGTTGCGGCCGGAGAAGGCGCTGGACCGCCTGCTGCGGGCCTGCGCGCTGCTGGCGCGCCGGCGCACCCCTTTCCGCCTGGCGATCCTCGGCGATGGGCCGGACCGCGCGCGGCTGCAGGCCCTGGCGGCGGAACTCGGCATCGGCGGGCAGGTCACCTTCGCCGGCCATGTGCCGGACCCCGCCGCCGCCTACCGGTCCTTCGACGTCTTCGCGCTGTCCTCCGACACCGAGCAGATGCCCTTCTCGGTGCTGGAGGCGATGGGCACGGGCCTGGCGGTGGCGGCCACCGACGTGGGCGATGTCTCCGCCATGCTGGCCACGCCGAACCTGCCCTTCGTGACGCCGAAGGACGATGCGGATTTCGCCATTGCCCTGGCGACGCTGCTGGAGGAGCCGGAGCGGCGGCGCTCCATCGGGGCCGCCAACCGGTCCCGCGCCGTGCTGGATTTCAGCGAGGAGGCGATGTTCCAGGCCTATGCCGCGCTGATCGAGGGCTGAACCGCGCTGCCTCAGGCAGGCAGCGCGACCAGGTTCTGCGTGACATAGATCTCGCACCACTTCACGTCGTAACCGCCGAGCGGCAGCAGCGCGCCGTTCAGGCAGAGGCGGTGGATAGCATAGCCCGGCAGCGCCGCGTAGATGTCGCGCATGGTGACGCGCGTGGCGATATTGGCGGGGATGAATTCGAACTGGATCATGTCGATGCGGCGATCCGCGATGGCACGCGCCGCGCCCTGCAGCACCGCAAGGTCGAAGCCTTCGGTATCCACCTTCAGCAGCGCGACGCGGCCGATGCCCTGCTGGTCCAGCACATCGTCCAGCCGCGCGCAGTCCACCTGGTGGGAGACGGTGGCGGCGCTGTAGAAGCCCACCGCCTCGCGGCTCAGGCTGGCCTGGGTGGATCCGTCGCCCGCGGCGAAGTCGTGCAGCTCCAGGCTGCCGCCATCCGCGTTCAGCGCCAGCTGCAACGTCTCGATCCCGCTGCCCTGCAGCGCGGCGCAGAGCGCCTGGAAGGTGCGCGGATGCGGCTCGAAGGCCAGGATGCGGGCCTCGGGCGCCAGGCGGCGCAGATGCGCGGCGTAGTGGCCGGCATTGGCGCCGACATCCAGCAGCACGCCGCCCTGCAGACGGGCGGCGTTGCGGGCGAGGAAGGCTTCCTCCGCCGCCGTCAGGCCGTGCCGGCCGGGGAAGTTGATGCCGATGCCGTTGCAGCGCAGCGCGAGGTCATACAGCGCACGGCCGAGTCCTGCGGCGGCGGGGCGGTTCAGCAGCCAGACCAGGGGGCGCGCCAGGCCGGACAGCACCCGGCGCCGGCGGCTGTCGCGCCAGATCGGCATGCGGATGGTGGTGTGGGTACCCGGCATCGCGGAATCCTTTGGAGAAGTCAGAGGCGCGGCGCGCGTCAAGCGAGCCGGCATAGCCATGAGATCGCCAAAGACACGTTCAAAATGCGGCGACCCGACACCGATGAAATAAAATCGGTGACAATTCGCGTGGCATTTCGGCCCCGACAGCAGACTTATCTGTCGTAACAGACCTGGATACATGGGCTGAACGCGAAAACCCCGGCCACCGATCTTTGCGGCAGGCGTGGCTGCTTTTACACTCCAAGTACGAAAGTTGAAGTTAACGTGTTTGTAACCGACACTCGCGAAAATATGATGCAACCTCCGGTCGCAGTGGCGTCGCCTTGCCTTGGCGCCGGGGGAACCTTGAATGACTGATACAACCCACGACCTTGTGTTCCAGAACGCCGGCGCCGGCAGGCTCGCCGCCGGAATCGCCACCTTCGGCCAGGTCTTCCAGCGCGGCGAAGTGCCGGCCGGTGCCGCCATCACAGCCCAGGCGGGCAGCACCAGCCTGGCCGTGCAGATGGATGTGAAGACCCGCTACGAGGACGGGTCGGTGAAGATGGCGGTGCTTTCCGTCGCGCGCCCGGCGCTCGCTGCGGGTGAGAGCCTGCACCTCGTCCTCTCCGGCACCCAGTCCGGCCCCCCGCCCGCCGCCCTCGACCTGGCGCAGGGCCTGAAAGGCCATTCCTTCACCGTCGACATCGCCATCCATGGCGGCGCGCAGCAGACGGTCGAGGTGCTGGCGGCGCTGCGCGCGGCGCTGAAGGATGGCAGCGCCAGCTTCTGGCAGCAGGGCCCGCTCGCCAGCCAGGCGCGGGTCGAGATCGACCTGCCCGGCTCCCAGCGCATGGTCTTCGACGTCACCGCCTTCCGCGGCGGCGGCTTCGCGGTGGAGGCGCAGTTCAACAACGACCAGGCGATGCAGGCCCAGGGCGGCCGCGCCAGCACCGACATCACCGTGCGGATGGACGGCAAGGTCGTGGCGCGGGAGACGGTGACGCAGAGCCAGTACCAGAACTGGCACGAAAGCTTCGCCAGCAACGCCCGGGATGGCGGCCAGGGCAGCGGATCACCCGCCGCGGGCTGGCTGAACATCCAGCATGACATCGCCCATCTGCAGGCGACCGGCGCGGTGGCGAATTACGACCTCGGCCTCGCGGTCGATCCAAAGCTTCTCGCCGGCTATGCCCAGGCCATGCAGGCCCCCGGCTGGGACGCGCCGATGGCGACCAACGGCGTCGCCACCTATATGCCCGGCACCGGCGGCCGCGCCGATATCGGCTTCACCACCCTGCCGAACACCGTCTGGCTGATGACGCAGGATGCCCGCGCCGCGGCCTATGCGCTGGGCCAGGCGGAGACCGCCAGCGCCGTGCCCTGGCACTTCTGGGACGCCGCCAATGGCCGCTGGCTGGACACCGATGCCTATCCGAACCTCTGGCTCGATGGCCGTGGCGGCAACGGCCGGCCAGGCGATGCCGGCTCGAAGGGCCTGACGCAACAGCTCGATTCCCTCTCGGGCTGGAGCACCGACGCGGCGCACCAGCCGGACCTGTCCTACGTGCCCTATCTGATGACCGGCGCGCGCTGGATGCTGGACAACCTGCAGGCGCAGGCGGCCTGGAACATCCTCGGCCAATGGCCCGATGTGCGCGGCGGCAATGCCGACAACGTGGTCGACAGCAACCAGGTGCGCGGCGCCGCCTGGTCGCTGCGGCAGATCGACGAGGCCGCCCTGGTCAGCCCGGATGGCAGTGCGGAGAAGGCCTTCTTCCAGGAAGCCTCGGCCGCGAACTACGCCTGGCTGGTCTCGATGATCCCGGAATGGACCGCGAAGCAGGGCGAGGCGCATGGCTGGGTGCCCGGCGCCTATGGCACCGCCGGCGCGCTGCCGCCCTGGCAGCAGGACTACTTCGCCTCCACCGTCATCGCCGCCGCCCGCCAGGGCAATGCGGATGCGAAGACCTTCCTGGAGTGGCAGTCCAACTTCCTCGTCGGCCGCTTCATGGCGGAGGATGAGGGTTTCGAGACGCGCGACGGCGCCGCCTATCTCATCGCGATCGGCGACGCCACCACAGGCCGCATCTATACGAGCTGGGAGGAGATCGGCGCGCAGACCGCGGCACGCGGCTGGAGCAATGGCGACAACAGCTGGAAGCACAGCGAGGGCGACTATGCCCAGCTCGCGCTGGCGACACTCGCCGGCATCCATGAGGTCACCGGCTCCGCCGCCGCCAAGGCGGCCTATGAGGCGCTGATCGCGGAGAAGGCGCCCTTCTCCACCCCGGACGATTTCGGCCGCAACCCGACCTATGCCATCGAGGCGCCAGGCGGCGGCAGCCCGGCCACCCCCCCCATCGTCGTGCCGCCCATCGTGGTTCCCCCGGTGGAACCGCCCGCGGCGCCCGCCATGGTGCCGCTCGCCATCGTGCTGGGCGCGGAAAGCTGGCGCGGCAATCCCATCGCCGTGGTCAAGGTAGATGGCGTGGAGCTGTTCCGCGGCGCCGTCTCCGCCCTGCACAGCGCCGGCGGCCAGCGCTACGAGCTGGGCGAGGTCGCGGCCGGGCGCGACCACGTCATCAAGGTGGCCTTCCTGAACGACGCCTATGGCGGCAGCCCGGATGCGGACCGCAACCTCTATGTGAAGTCCATCCTGGTGGACGGCGTCGCAACCGGCCGGTCCGAGATGCTGGAGACCACGCGCGAAGCCACCTTCGTCCTGAAGGCGGAAGAACTGGTGAGCGCGCCGGAACCGCCGCAGGACGTTCTGGCCATCCGCATCTCCGGCGATGCCTGGAAGGGCCATGCGCGCTACGTGATCACGCTGGACGAGGTGCAGCAGGGCGGCATCCGCCTGGCCGGCGCGGAACGCGCCAAGGGAGAGTCGGAGGTCATCACCCTGACCGGCGACTTCGCCGATGCGCCGCACAAGCTTGCGATCACCTTCCTGAACGACGCCTATGGCGGGGTGAAGGGCAAGGATCGCAACCTGCATGTCGAGGCGATCTCGCTGAACGGTACGGACCTGGACCAGTCCGCCTCGCTCATCCGCAACGGCTCCGTCACATTCGACATCGTCGGCACGCCGGCGCAGGGCGTGGTGGAGACGATCGGCAGCGGGCCCGATCTGCTGCGCCTGGCGCTATCGCAGGATCGGTGGGGAGAGGATGCGCAATTCCTGCTCTTCCTCGATGGCGTCCAGCTCGGCGGCCCGCGCAGCGTCGGCGCCTCCCATGCCGCCGGAGAGGTGGAAATCTACGCGCTGCGCGGCGACTTCGACGCAGGCGATCACGTGCTGGGCGTACGTTTCATCAACGATGCCTGGGGCGGCACCGGCGCGACGGATCGCAACCTCCACATCGACTATCTCTCAATGAACGGAGAGACACTGCACGATGGCGCCGCATTGCTGATGAACGGCGACGTGTTCCTGCAGTTCTGACACAACCCAGGCGACGTATTGCAGGCACCGCGCACACTCGCTTTCCGCGGTGCCTGCCGCTGTTCTTTACGTGAGTATTTTCCGGTCCTGCCACGCAGGCGCAAACGCCTGTAATCCGATGCAAGCGCGGAGCCGACGGTTCGCTCCGATCCCGCAGGCGAGAGCCTGTGCGCCCCGCCCCACGCCGGCGGGAAACAATCCGGCTTGCGAAGATGCGGCGCGTTGCCGCCCGTCCAAGGACCAGTAGAATGCACGGCATGGCAAAGACTATTCCCGCCGCGATCCGGGCAGCCGCCATCGAGGCACGCACCCCCGGCTTCGCGCAGGAGGATGCGATGGGCCCCGAGCCCGCCGCGGCGGCGCCCGGCGGCAACCGCTCCCCCACCCTCGCGGATGCGAATGTCGGCGGGCGCATCAAGGAACTGCGCCGCGCCGCGGGCCGCACGCAGAAGGAGGTCGCCGATATCGTCGGCGTCACCGGCGCGCAATTCCATCGCTATGAGACGGGCGCGACGCGGATCGCCACCAGCCGGCTGCTCGGCATCGCCAATGCGCTCGGCGTGCGGCCGGAGGCGCTCGTCGGCACCGCCGCGCCGCGCAGCGAGCCGCTGGCCGAATTCGCCGAGGGGGCGACGGATGAGCTGGTGGAGCTGGTGCAGGTCTTCTCCACCATCAGCGACCCGCGCCGCCGGACGGCGCTGATGGCCTTCGCCCGCGCCGTCGCCCGCGGCCAGCCGATGCAGGCCCCGGGCGGCAGCACCGATTAGCTGCCGGCCGCCGCCGGCTCAGCCGCCGGCGCCGGAGGCGGAGACCACCTTGCGGATCAGCTCCGGCAGCGATCGCGCGCCCATCTTGGCCATGATGGCGGCGCGGTGGTTTTCCACCGTGCGCTGGTTCAACAGCAGCTCCGCCGCGATGATCTTGCTCGGCGATCCCGCCACGACACGATCCAGGATCTCGCGCTGCCGCGGCGTCAGCCGCGTCAGCCGCGCCGCCATCTCCGCCCGCGCCGTCGCCTCGCTCATCGCATTGGCGATCCGCGCATTGGCGGTGGCGATGCTGCGCAGCAGGTCGGCGCGGCCGATCGGCTTCTCGATGAAATCGATCGCACCCGCCGTCATCGCCCGCACCGCCATGCGCACATCGCCATGCCCGGTCACCATGATCGCGGGCATCCGCTGGGCATGCGGCCGCAGCGCCGCCAGCAGCGCCAGGCCGTCCATGCCCGGCATCACGGCATCCACCAGCACGCAGCCCTGCCGGGTCGGCTCATCCGCCTGCAGGAAGGCCTCGGCGCTGGGGAAGCTCTGCACCGACCAGCCATTGCTGGCCAGCCATTCGCCGACATCGCGACGCAGCATGGCGTCGTCGTCCACGATGAAGACCTGCCCGCCGGTCCGCACCTTCGCGGGCGGTGCGGCGGCCGGCCCGGCATCCGCCGAAGCTGGCACCGGCAGGTCAGGCATCGCATCCGGCGCCGCCGCGGCACGGGCCGGGTGCAGCGCCGGCGTGGGCAGGGCCGGGCGCACCGGCACGGGCACCGGCACCGGCAGCAGGCGCCGCACCCGCGCCAGAAGGTCATCGGCGCGGATCGGCTTCGGCGCGTGCTCCACCTCGAGCAGGCCGATCTCCTGACGCGTGCGCGCGGAGGTATCGCCGGTGAGGATGATGGCGGCGGGCGGCGGGACCAGCACCTGGCGCAGCTGCAGCGTCAGCTCCACGCCATTGAAGGGCCCGGGCAGGTTGTAGTCGGTGATGATCAGCGCAGGCGCCTGGTCGGCCGCCAGGGCGATGGCCTGCGATCCGTCATGCGCCAGCACAGCCGTGTAGCCGGCCTGCCGCAGCAGCATGCAGACCGCATCGCCCACCGCCGGATCGTCCTCGATCACCAGGATATGCGCCGCGGCGTCCGGGACGCCCTGCGCCGGGTCCTCCGCCTCCGCGCCGCCATGCGCCAGCGGCAGGTCGAGATGGAAGCAGGACCCCACATTCTCCCGCGACCGCACGCCGATGGGATGGCCCAGCAGCTTGGCCAGGCGCCGCGCGATGGCCAGCCCCAGGCCGAGCCCCTGGCTGCGCGCGCGCGCTGTCTTGCCGATCTGATGGAATTCCTCGAACACCGCCTGCATCTGGCCCTGCGGGATGCCGATGCCGGTGTCCCAGACCTCGATCCGCAGCCGCCCGCCGGCACGCCGGCAGCCCAGCAGGATGCGGCCCTGGCGCGTGTATTTCAGGGCATTGGACAGCAGGTTGCGCAGCACCTGCCGCAGCAGCCGGGCATCGCTGAGCACCACCGCATCGCTCGGCACCATGCGCCAGGCCAGGCCCGCGGCGCGGGCGCTGTCGGCGAATTCCCGCTCCAGGCTGGCGAAGAGCGCGCCGAGCGGCACCGGGGCGATATCCGCATGCACCCGGCCCACCTCCATGCGGTTGATGTCGAGCAGCGCATCCAGGATGCCCGACATGGCATCGATGGTCTCGTCCAGCCGGCCGATCAGCCGCAGCATGCCCGCATCGGTCGCCTTCGCGGCCAGCAGGCCATGCAGCATGCTCATGCTCTGCAGCGGCTGGCGCAGGTCGTGGCTGGCCGCGGCCAGGAAGCGGGACTTGTCGCGATCCGCCCGCTCCGCCACCGCCTTGGCCAGTTCCAGCCGGCCGGCCAGGCGGGTCTGCTCCGTCAGATCCTCGATCGCCAGCAGCGTGCGCGCCGCGCTCTCGCCACCCGGCACGCGGCACGCGGAGACGCGCAGCAGCCGGGTTTCGCCATCGCCCTGCGGCACTTCCACGATGGACTCCGCGCTGCCCGCCGTGGAACTGGCGGAAGCCGCGAGCAGCGCCTCCAGCCGCGGGGCGCCGCGCAGGGCGGCTTCCAGCCGCTCCGGCGCGCGGCCGAAGGCGGCCTCGAAGGCCGTATTGGCGGCCAGCACCTGGCGCCCGGAATCGAGCAGCGCCACGGGCTGGTGGATGGCCTGCAGCATCTCCTGCCCAAAGCCACGGCGCAGGGCCCTGGCCCAGGCGGTCAGCGCCGGACCGATGGCGAGCAGGGGCACCCGCTGGTCGATCGCATCCTCGGGCGGCCCATTCTGCGCCGCCTCGGCCATCACCCAGCCGCCGGCGCGCCGCAGCGTCGCGAGACCCTCCGCCGAGGCCAGCGCGCCGGCCAGCTGCACGGCGACGCCGCGCGGGCCCAGCGCCTCGGCAAGGCTGGCCAGCAGCGCATCCGGCGCCCCCTGCGGATCAGGCGCCTCGCCCGCCTCCAGGCGGCCGTCCAGGATCCGGAAGGCGACATGCGCCGGCAGCACCAGGATCCGGCCGCCGAGCAGCGGCGCACCCTGCTCCGCCAGCTGCGGCGCGGCGCCGCAGGCCCGCGGCCGAAGCAGGGCGGCGGCCTGCCCGGGCAGCGGCCGCAGCAGCAGCACCACATCCTCCGGCCACGTCAGCCCCTCCAGGATGGTGTCGAGCGCGGCCGGAGTGGCGCCGAGCAGAAGGACGATCAAGGCCGCATCCTCTCGCGCCACCCGCGCCGCATCGGCACTGCCCTGACCGGCACCAGCCATGCACGAGACCTCTTGTTTGCAGGATTGCGTGACCGGGACGGTTTAGCATTAACGCAATGACATCCAGGCCCGGAATCGGCGCTGCACCCAAATATTTGAGTGCCTTTGCCTTCACCCCATGGTCGTGCCGCGCTACAAACGCGAACAATTTTCAGAAACGAATCTTCGCGTCGCGCAATTTATTGCTCTCAAGCTCAAGTCAGTTCTTCCTTTCGGCCTGAGATTCACATTCCCGTGAGCAACGTGACCGATCATTCCCAGTTCGCCACGGATATGGTTCCAGCTTTGACTGCGCAGGATTTGAGGTGACTTGGCTCCGGCCGCAAGCCTTCGCAACGGCACAAGCCGAAAGGGATGGCGCTATGCGGCCGGGGGCAGCGCCGCGACCAACTCGGCCGGGGCCGGCCGGTTCTGCAATGCCGCGAGCCAGGCGATGGCCGGCTGCAGCCCATCCTTCAGCGCCACCTCCGGCCGCCAGCCCAGCAGCGCCTCCGCCCGGCCCGGATCCGCCTGGTATTGCTGCGGGGAGGCGGGGCAGGCGAGGTTGTAGACCTCGTCCACCGGCTGCGCCGCCTCGACGGGATCGCAGACATCGTGGTGGACGAAGCGGAATCGCGCATGCCGCTCCCGCTCCGCCAGATTGGCCCGCTGGCCGGTCTGCAGATAGAGCAGGCTGGATCCGTAGAAGGCGACCGTCATGCCGCTTCCTCGAGGGGGGCATCGAGGCGCCGCAGGATCTCCAGCAGTTCGGTCACGCGATGGCGGCAGGTGTGGCCTGCGCGGATCGTCTCGAGCCCCGCCGCCGCCAGCGATGCGGCGCAAGCGGGATCGTTCAGCACCTCGCGCAGCCGCTGCTGCATCTCCGCGCCGTCGCGCGCCAGAAGATAGTCCGTGCCGGGGCGGAACAGGCCCTCCACATCCTCCCAGGGCGCGCAGATCAACGGGATGCCGCAGGCCAGCGCCTCGAAGACACGGATGGTGGGAATGCCGGGCAGCGCCGCGACATAGGGGCGCCGCGGAATATGCAGCGTGACGCGATGCGCGGCGAAGACCGCGGGCACCCCGGCATTCGGAATCCAGCCGCGATAATCGAGGCCCGCCTCACGCAGCGCCTCGAGCGCCGCCTCCGGGTAGCGGACGCCATGCACGATGCCGGAGAGGCCGAGCGCCGCTGCGGGCTCGATCAGGAAGCGATGCAGCTCCTCCGTCCGCTCGGCATCACCCCAGTTGCCGATCCAGACCAGCTCCCCGGTCTTCTGCGCCGCGAGCGGGCGGAACAGCGCGTCATCCGCCGCCTCGTGCCAGGTGAAGACCCGCGCGCCCCATCCGCTGTCGAGGTAGCGCTGGCGCAGCGTCTCGCCAAAAGCCAGCACGCCGTCGTAGTCCTGCAGCATCATCGCCGCGATCGATTTGCGATCGGAGACCGCGCGATGATGCGTATCGTGGAACAGCAGGCGGAAGCGCGCGCCCTGGCGCCGCAGCCGGCCGAGCGCGGCAACCAGGGCGGGATCGGTCCACTCATGCACGATCACCACATCCGCCTCTGCCGTGGCGGCGGCGTGGTCGAAATCATCCTCATAGGTCTGATGGCGCAGCTGCGGGAAGGCGCGCGCGAAATCCGGCACGGCCTGCGGCCCGGCCTGCTGCAGCAGATTCTGCCGGCTCCAGCCATAGGCCGGCTCCAGCGCCACCGCGTCATGCCCGCGCGCCAGCAGGTCCCGCATCACGCCGCGCAGGAAGTGGGCGTTGCCGTGATTCCAGTCGGAGACCAGCGAGTGCGTGTAGAATACGAAGCGCATGGCGACTCCACGCGGGAAGATCAGGAAACTGAGGCTGCTGCGTAATAAGCGGCCAGCAGGGCCAAGAGTTGCCGGGCCGCCGTGAATCGCTGCGCCTGCGCGGATCTCTCGCGCCGCAGCGGCACGGGATGCTGGAAGGCGAAGCCCTGGCCATTCACGCCGCGACAGGCGCCAGCCGCCCGCACCGGCTAGGCGATGCGACCCGCCGCGGCGTCCGGCAGCGCGCCGCCCTTGCCCTCATCCCACCAGCGCCCCGCCGCGAGGACGAATTCCTGTGCGCAACGCGGCGGCCTGGGTCGGCAGGTTCAGGTGCAGCAGGTCGATGTCCTGCGCCGCCGCCACAGCGCCTCGATCCGCACGCGCACCTCGCCAGGCCCCGGCGCCGGCCGCGGCAAAGCCGGGATCCGGATTGTGCCGGGCGCGGTGACAATGGCGGCGGGCATGACCTCGGCATCGGCAGGGGGCAAGCGTGGATCCTCCGGCGCGGCCGACTGCTGCGGCAGGCGCTGTCTCGGGCGCCGGGACAACGGAGCTGTCCCGCCAGAGTTGCAACGCCGCGTTCATCCCTGAGGCGCAGGATGTTCATGCATCCGGCCGCGATGGGACCTTGGAAGCCGCCGCCGCAGGGACTACTTCTGCGGCGCTGTTCCCCTCTCCCATCGGGTCGCCGGAGCGCCCCGTCAGACGGAATCCGGCCCCGAACCACGCATGACCGATATGCATCACGCCCGCCGCCCCGCCTCGGGGGCGGAAGCCACGCGCCGCAAGGTCGCCGAACGCCTGCGCCGTACCCAGGCGGCCGTGCAGGGGCTGATGGTGGAGTTGCGCCGCCCGGCCCGCACGCCGCCGCTCAGCACCATCGTGCCGCCCTGCGGGCCGGGTGAGATGCGGGTCGCCTCCTATAACATCCACAAATGCGTCGGCACCGATCGCCGCTTCGACCCCGCCCGCACCGCGGCCGTCATCGCGGAACTCGGCGCCGACCTGGTCGCGGTGCAGGAGGCGGATCGCCGCTTCGGCCGCCGTGTCGGCCTGATGGACGCGGTGGCGCTGGAGCGGGAGACGGGGCTGGCCCCCCTGCCGGTCTCCGACCTGCCGGATGGCCATGGCTGGCACGGCAATGCCATACTGGTGCGCCCCGGCACGCCCGCGCGCATCCGCCGCCTGGCCCTGCCGGGCGCCGAACCCCGCGGCGCGCTGGTGGCGGAGCTCGACTTGCCAGCCGGCCGGCTGCGTGTGGTGGCCGCCCATTTGGGCCTGCTGCGCCGCTGCCGCGCCCGGCAGGCGGCCGCCATCCTGCAGGCGCTGGCCGAGCAGCCGGAGGGGGAGGAGCCGATCCCCACTCTGCTGCTGGGCGACCTGAACGAATGGCGCCCCGGCGCCAAATCCTCCCTGCGCGCCTTCGAGCCCTTCTTCGGTCCCGTGACGCAGGGCCCGGCCAGCTTCCCGACGCGGCTTCCGGTGCTGGCGCTGGACCGCATCCTGGGCTGGCCGCGCGGCATCGTGGCGGATGTCACGGCGCATGACAGCGCCCTCGCCCGTGTCGCCTCGGACCACCTGCCACTCACCGCCTCCGTCCGGCTGGGCGCGGAACAGGCGCTGCACCAGGCCGCCTGACCGGCAGGACCGTTGCAACCGTCACGCTGCTGCGCCGTTCGCTTGCGGCGGGCCATGCGCGTCGCCAGATCCATCCAGGCGGCGCCCGTTGGCGGAAAGGAGCGGCATGCGAGAGACCCCGGCCATGACGCTGGCACCCCGCCCGGATGGCGGGCCGATGGCGGATCGCCGCGGCTCGGCACTCGACGAGGCGCTGGCGGAGGTGCTGGCGGGGCTGGGTGGCGCCCAGGCGGGCGCAGCCCTGGTGCCTGAGGGGCTGGATGCCTTTGCCGTGCGCGTGGCCACCGCCCGCGCCGCCAGCCGCAACCTCGACCTGCAATACTACATGTGGCACGGCGACGTGACCGGCCGGCTGCTGGCGCGCGAGGTGCTGGCCGCCGCGGATCGCGGCGTGCGGGTGCGGCTGCTGCTGGACGATGCCTATGCGCTGGGGCGGGAACGCGTGCTCTCCGCGCTGGATTCCCATCCGATGATCGCGGTGCGGCTGTTCAACGGCACGCGCTGGCGCGCCTTCGGCCGCGCCGGCTTCCTGCTGGAGATGGTCTTCGGCGGCTGGCACCTGAACCGGCGCATGCACAACAAGGCCTGGATCGCCGATGGCAGGGTGGCCATCGCCGGCGGCCGCAATCTCGGCGACGAGTATTTCGGCGCCAAGGCCGGCGAGTTCAATTTCCGCGACCTCGACCTGGTGCTGGCGGGCGCCGCGGCGAGCGGCACGCAACGCGTCTTCGAAAGCTATTGGCACAACAGGCTGGCCCGCCCCGCCGCCGTGGTCTGCCCACCCGCCGACAAGCATCGCGGCCTGCCGAAGCTGCGCCGCGCCCTGGCCGAGGCGGCGGCGGAGCCGGAGGCGGTGCGCTACCTGGCACATCTCGGCGAATGCGGCGGCGCCGCGGCGCCGCTGGCGCGCGGCATGGTGGCCATCGCCCCCGCCGCGGTGCAGGTGGTGGCGGACCCGCCGGAGAAGGCGAAGCGCGGCCTGGCGGCGCGGCGCCTGGCCCGCGCCGCCGGCGGCATCGCGCCCGAGATCGCCGATGCCCTGCGCAAGGCGCAGCGGGAGGCACTGCTGATCTCCCCCTATTTCGTCCCCGGACAGGCCGGCCTGGCGCTGCTGCTGGAGATGGCGGCGCGCGGCGTGCGCGTTTCCGTGGTGACCAATTCCCTGGCGGCCACCGATGTGGTGGCGGTGCATGGCGGCTATGCCGGGTACCGGGAGCCGCTGCTGCGCGCCGGCATCGCGCTGTTCGAGCTGAAGCCGAGCGGCGAGGATGAGGAGACAAGCGCCTTCGGATCCCGCGGCGCCAGCCTGCACACCAAGGCCTTCGTCGTGGATGACGGGCCGATCTTCGTCGGCTCCTTCAACCTCGATCCCCGCTCCGCCGCGCTGAACACCGAAATGGGCGCCTTCGTGGATCATCCGGTGCTGGCGCGGGAATTGCGGGCCGAGCATGACCGCCTGGCCGATCCGGCGCGCAGCTGGCGGCTGGGGCTGGAGCAGGGCCGCCTGACCTGGACCGGCGCCGGGCCGCAGGGTGTGCTGCGCAAGCTGCATCGCGAACCCGATGCCTCCCTGCGCCGTCGCGTGCTGGCGCGGGTGCTGCGCTGGCTGCCGATCGAATCCCAGCTCTGAGGTTTACGCGCCGAAGCGGCTGCGGATCTGCTCGTGGATGCCGGGCTGGGCGAAAGTGACCTCATGCATCGCCTGTTCGCGCGCCACGGCGGCGGGCAGCGCCTCCCGGATCGGGTCAGCCAGCGCCGCCTTCAGCAGGCGCAGCGCCACGGCGGGTTTTGCCGCCAGGTCGCGCGCCAGGCGCAGCGCGGTGGGCAGCACCTCCGCGCGTTTCACCACGGGCAGGCCGATGCCGCGTTCGCGCAGCGCGCCGCCGTGATAGCCGTTGGCGGTGAACAGCATCTCGTTCGCCAGCGCAGGACCGAGGCGATGCGGCACGATCAGCGTGGCGCCCATGCCGGGCGTGAATCCGTATTTCATGAAGTTGGTGGCGTAGAGCGATTCCACCGCGAGCACGGAGAGATCCGCATAGAGGCCGAAGACCAGCCCGCCACCCAGCGCATGCCCGTCCATGGCGGAAATCACCGGCAGCGGACAGTCGAGCAGCATGCGGTAGAAGCCGGCCTCGTCGAACTTCTGGCGCCCGTCCGCGATGCCGATGAGTTCCTCAAGCGTGCCGCCCGCGCAGAAGATGCCCTCCGCGCCATGCAGCACCACGACCTTCGCTGAGGGGTTCGCCGCGATCGCGGCAAAGGCGGTGGCGAGGCCGGAGACCAGCGCGACCGAGAAGGTGTTGCGGCCGGCGCGGTCCTGGAGCGTGACCACGGCGATCTCGTTCTGCCAGTGCAGGGCTACGGCGTCCTCCACGGCGCGCCCCCCGATTCGAGAAAGGCACGGATCGCGGCCATGCTGCGCGGATCGGCGATGCGTGTGGCGATGGTCTCGATGGCGTGGCCGCGGGTGGCCGCGTCCATGATCCAGAGCTGGCGGAAATAGGCCTTGCTGGCCGCGACATCGCGCCGCGCCACGCGGTCCATGCGGATCAGCAGGCGGCGCAGCGAATCCGCGGGCGTCTCCGTCACCTCGTCCACCAGGCGGCGCGAAAGCGCGGTCGCAGCGTCCATGCGTTCGGCGGTCAGGGTCATACGATACGGGTCCTGCACCCCCATGCGCCGCACCAGGAAGGGCGCGACGGTGGCAGGCAGCAGGCCGAACAGGATCTCGGACAGTTGAAAACTGGCGCGCGGCGTGGCGATGGCGACGTCGCTGGCCGCGACCAGCCCCAGCCCGCCCGCTGTCGCCGGCCCATCGACCAGCGCGACGGTGACGATCTCGCTGGCCCCGAAGCGTTCGAACAGGTCATACAGGCTGCCGACCAGGGCGCGGATGCCGTCCTCGTCCATGTCGCTGGTGGCGGTGGCCTCGGAAAAATCCATGCCGGCGCAGAAGATGCCGCCGGCGCCCTGGATGGTCAGGATGCGCAGCGCCGCATCGCCCTCCGCCTCATCCAGCGCGGCATGCAGCCCGGCGATGCTGGCGCGGCTCAGCGGGTTGCCGCGCGCCGGCGCGTCCAGCGTCGCGGCCAGGACCTTGCCGCGGCGGGCGAGGCTCAGGCCCATCGGTAGCGCCGCTGGTAGTTCTCGATGCGGTCCAGCACCAGCAGGCCGCTGCCGGCAAACCCTTCCTCCCAAAGCTGTTCCAGGCCGTCCCTGGCCACCGTGATCTGCTTCGTGCCCACCAGCCCATCCCGTGTGCGCGCGATCAGCGCCTCGTAGCGCGGCATGTCCATGGGCCGCCGCGCCACCAGCGCCGCGCTGATGCCGCGCGCGCACACCGCCTGCGCGGAGCGCGCATCCGCAAGGCCCGAATAGAATTCCGAACAGCAGCCGGAGCCGTAGGAGAAGAGCCCGATCCGCACCGGCGCCTCCGGCACGAAATCCGGCGATGCCAGGGCACCGGCCAGCGCCAGGAAGACCGTGCCGGAATAGATGTTCCCCACCTCCTGGCAGAAGAGCAGGGACCCGCGCAGCCGTGCCTCGAAATCCGCCTCCGCCGCGCTGGGCGGCGCCTGGCGGAATTTTCGCATCATGTTGCGATGCGCGCCTTTCACCATGCCGCCGAAGGGCGTGTGCCAGGCCAGCCGCGCGAAGTGGGTGACGAAATCGACGCCAGGCTGCCGCGCCGCATAGGCACGAAAGCTGTGTTCCAGGCAGTCGAGGTAGCTGAGCACCGAAAGATCCGCATCGCCCGTCTCGATCTCCGGCGTCGGCCGGCAGGCATCCATCACCTCATAGCCATGCACACCACTCGCCCCGCTCTCCAGCGCCAGCACGACGGGGTTGCGGGAGACCAGCAGCGCCACGGCGGCGGAGCCCTGCGAGGGTTCGGCATAGGAATGCGGCACCGGCCGACCAAGATCGGTCGCGATCACCAGCGCCCGCGCCTCGGGATTCGGCGAGGCTGCGACCATGGCCGCCGCCATCTGCAGGGCTGCGGTGCCGCCGTAGCAGGCCTGCTTCACCTCAAACAGGCGGCAATGCTTCGGCAGGTCGAGGTAGTGATGCACATAGGTCGCCGCGGACTTGCCCCAGTCGAGGCCGGATTCGGTGGCGATGATCACCAGCTCGATCGCCTGGCGCTGTGCCGGCGACAGGGCCGCGACCAGCGGCCGCGCCGCATTGACGGCGAAGGAGACCGCATCCTCCCAGGGCGCGCAAAGGCTCTTGCGCTTCATCAGCAGATTGGCGAAGCGCGCATGGTTCAAGCCGCGCGCCTCGGCCAGCATCGCCACGTCGAGGCTGGCGCGGCCGGCATAGACGCCGAGATCCTCGATGCCGATGGCGTCGCTCATGCGAGATTCCTTGCGTTGCGCAACAGCACGGCCGTGGCCAGCCCGCCAAAGCCATAGGCGGGGCTGAGCGCGTAGTGCGACTGCCGCATCAGCGTCGTGGTCGGCAGATGCAGCTGGTCGGTGATCGGCTGGGTCAGGCCGGGCGTGCCATGCACGAAGCCGCCGCGCAATTGCAGCACGCAGGCCACCAGCTCCAGCAGCGCGGCGCCCTGGATGGCGTGGCCGATCATGGCCTTGGTGGCGTTCACAGGCACTGGCGCACCCTGCAGCAATGTCGCCAGCGCCTCGGCCTCCGCCGCATCGCCGGCGGGCGTGCCCGTGGCATGCGCGCTGACGAAGCCGAGCGACGCTGTCGGCAGGTCGCCCAGCGCCGCGCGCATCACGCGCAGCGCCGTTCCGGCATCGGGCGCCACACCGGCGCGGCCCTGCTGCGCCTGGGCATGGCCGGCAATTTCGGCGAGTGGCGTGGCGCCGCGCGCCTGCGCTGACTCCAAGGATTCCAGCACCAGTGCCCCACAGCCCTCGCCAGGCACGAAGCCGGCGGCGGCGCGGTCGAAGGGAAGGCAGGCGGCGCCCGGTGGCGCCAGCGCACCAAGCGCGGCCAGCGCCTGCCATTCCACCGGCCCGAAATCCGGCGGCGGCGCCACCACCAGGCAGCCTGGCATGCGCCCCATGGCGATCAGGTCGGCGGCCACCGCCACCGCCGCATTGCCGCTGGCCGAGGCGCCGCCGACGGAAAGCCCCGGCCCCTGCGCGCCAGCGGCTTCGGCCACCACGGCGGCGAGATGCGTATCAAAAACTTCCGCCGCGTGGCGCGGCGGCGTCCAGGCCGGCTCCTGCTGAAACTTGCGCGCGGTATCGAAGCCGCGCGCCTGCGCGATGTTGCTGCCCGCCACGAGCACGCCAAAGGCGGCGGCCTGCACAACGCGCGCCTCCGCAAAGGCGGCGAGCGCGACACACAGCGTGGCGATCAGCGCGCGGGACCCGCCCCGCGCCACCCGCTGCGCTGATCTCGGCAAGGCCGCCGCATCGATGGTCCCCAGCCGCATCGCCAGCCCCGGCCATTCGTCCTGCAGCGGCGCCACCCGCCCCGCGCGCAGCATCTCCGCAAAGCCGGCGGCATCCGTCACGCCGCCGGGCGCCAGCACGCCGAGGCCGGTGATGACGACGCGCCGGGGTTCAGCCATGCGCCGCCTGGTGCCGCGACCACAGCAGGTCCACCAGCCCGCCGATGCTCGTCACGCCGAGAAAGCTGGTCATCGGCAGCGCCAGCCCGACCTCCTCCATGGAGCCCACCAGCACATCCACGCGGTCCATGGAATTCGCGCCGAGCTCGACCATCGACCGATCCTCCCGGATCTCGCCCTGCGGCACATCGGGCAGCACGGCCCGGATCTGGCGCGCGACAATGCCAAAAATCTCGGAGCGGTCCATGCCTGCCTCTCAGGGATTCATCATCAGTTCCGCCAGCATGGCAGAACCGGAAAAGCTCTGGCCGCCATCGGCCACCAATGCCACGCCGGTCAGCAGCCCGCCCATCGGGGAGGCGAGGAAGCAGCAGACATTGGCGATATCCTCCACCGTGCCGAAGCGGCCGAGCGGCACATAGCCCTTCAGGGTGTCGATATCCTCCGCCGTCAGCAGGCGGGACAGGCCCTCGGTGCGCTCGATCGGGCCCGGCAGCACGCTGTTGCAGCGAATGCCGTGCTTGCCCCATTCCAGCGCCAGGCCGCGCATCAGGCTGTCGATCCCCGCCTTGGCGGCGCCGACATGCACCTGGAAGGCGAAGGGCATCAGCGCATTGGTGGCGGAGACGAAGATGATATTGCCGCGCTGCGCCTTCAGTTGCGTGAAGGCCGCCCGCGCCGCGTTGAAGGACCCCATCAGGTCCACCGCGATGACTTTTCGGAATCCCTCCGCCGTCATCTGCTCCGCCGGCGCGGGGAAGTTGGCGGCGGCGCCGCAGACCAGCACATCCATGGCGCCGATCGCCTGGCGAGAGGCCGCCATGGCCGCCTCCAGGCTCGCATAATCCGTCACATCGGCGACCAGCGGCAGCGCCGTGGCGCCGAGCCCGCGCAACTCCGCCGCCGCCGCCTCCAGCGTCTCGCGGTTGCGGCCACACAGCGCGAGGTCGGCGCCGAGTGCGGCGAAACCGCGCGCGATGCCGAGGTTGATGGTGCCGGCGCCGCCGGTGACGAAGACGCGCCGCCCGCGGAACAGATTGGGCGCAAAGCCGCTGACGGGATCAGGCATCGGTCACGCGCATCTCCATCGCAGCCTCATAGCCGATCTCCCCCGCCTCGAGGCGCCGCAGCAGGCTGGCCAGGTCGCTGGCGCCCTCCTCCGGCGGTGGCGGCTCGGCACTGGCTTCCATGCGCCGGCGGATCAGGCTGCGCAACCGGTCGGTTCGCTCCCGCGACCCGGCGATACGATCTGCCACCTCTGACTGCACCGCCGGCACGGGCCCCGCCGCGCCATGTTCCAGCCGGATATAGGCGGCGAGCTCGCGCACCGTGGCGTAGGTGAACAGCGCGGTGGTCTTCAGGTCGATCCCGAACACCTCGTTCACCCGGCGTACGAGCTCCACGCTGATGATGGAATCGGCGCCGTATTCCGAGAAACTGGCCTCCGGCTCCACCTCTTCCGGCGCCAGGCGCAGCGCCTCCGCCACCGTGATGCGCAGCTTTTCCTCGATGTCGTCATCCACCCGTTGCGGTGCAGCCGCCACGCGCGGTGCCTCGACGGCAGGCGCGGTCCGGGCAAAGCCATCCGCCTCGGCCAGCAGGATGCATTGCAGCGCCGGGTCGCCCAGCGCCGTGGTGCCCGCGAAGCCGGCCGCGGCCAGGCTGTGGCGCCAGCGCGGCAGGTCCAGCAGGGGCGCATGCGGCAGCCGCGCCTCGGGATCCGCGAAAAGCCACCAGCCGCGGGTCATGCCGAAGGTCAGCGTGTTGAACTCCTGCGCCGCCGTCGCCTCGTTGATCGCGACCAGCCCGCCGGGCCGTAGCAGCGCGTTCAGATTGGCCAGGGTCTGCGCGATGCGCGGCGTGGCGTGCAGCACATTGGCCGCGATCACGATGTCGAAGCTGCGCGGTGCAAAACCCTGCGGCGCGGCGGAGGCCGAGATATCGAGCCAGGCGGTGCGCAGGAAGGGTGCCTCCCGCCGCAGCTCGCGCTCCGCCTGTTCCAGGAAGGCCGGGCCGATATCGGTGAAGAGGTAGTCGATGCGGTCCGCGAAGGGCGCCAGGGCGCGCAGCACGAAGCGTGTGGTGCCGCCGGTGCCGGCGCCCACTTCCAGGATGCGCACCGGCCCCGGCCGCGCCGCGACCGCCGCGGCCACCGCCTGTGCCAGCATCTCCTGCAGATGGTCCACCACCGGATTGCCGGCATAGATCGGCGCGACCAGGTCGAAGCGGCCGCCCGGGAAGAGCACGGCATTGGCATCCACCTCGCCTGTCAGCACCTCCGGCAGCTTCCGGGTGCAGGCCTGCAGCAGACGCAGATAGGGCGCGGCGGAGGGGTCCTGCGCGAGCCGTTCCTGCGCCGCGGCCTCCAGCGGCTCCGCCCTGGCCAGCATCGCCTCCACCGCCGCCTGCAGGCGTTGTTGCGACGGGGCGGCCTGCGGGAAGCCGGCGGCCGAAAGCGCGGCACGGGCCAGCGCGGCGCCGTGCCGGTTCATGGCCACAAAATCCCGGGCCGCATTGCGCAGCACGGTGCCGCCCGCCTGCTGCACCGCCTCTGCCGCCGCGCGCGCGGCGGGCAGCAGGCGCAGCGACGGCTCCGCCGGCACCGCCAGCCGGCGCCGGGGATCGGCGCGCAGCTCCGCCGCCACACGGTCCGCGATGCGCAGCGGCATCAGGCGCTCCAGCCCCGGCGCTGCCAGGGCGCGGCCGAGCAACACAAGCCCCTCCGCCGTACCGATCGGATGCACGCCGATGCGCGCGAGGCTCGCGCGATGCGCCGCGGTCGCCACTGCCCCGACCTCCCCCCAGAAACCCCAATCCAGCACCAGCACCGGGCGATCCTGGCGCAGCGCGAAGGCATCGGCAAAGGCGCTGGCGGCGGCATAGGCGGCCTGGCCGGGATTGGCGGTTTCGGCATTGGCGGAGGAGAAGACCACCAGACGCGCCGGCGGGCCGTCCGCCTCCTGCCGCGCCAGGGCGGCCAGAAGATTGGCGAGGCCGATGGTCTTGGGCGCCAGCACGGCGGCGATATCCACATCCGGCTGCGCCAGCACGCGGCCCTCCCGCAGGTCCATCGCCGCATGCACGACCATGGTGATGCGGCCGAAGCGCGCCGTGGCCTCGGCCAGCGCGCCCTCCAGCGCCGCCGGCTGCGCCAGGTCGGCGCGCAGATGCAGGATGCGGCCCGCCGCGCGGGCCAGGGTCTCGGTGACCGCCGCGCTCGCCGCGCTGCGGCCCAGCAGCACCACGCGGGCGCCCCCGGCGGCGAGATCCTCGGCCAGTGCCCGGCCGAGCCCGCCGGCGCCGCCCGCGATCAGCACCACGCCTTCCGCCGGCGCCGGGCTGGCCGGCAGGTCCAGCGCGCCAAAGCCGCGGCGCAGCGGCACGCCATCGCGCAGGGCCAGGTCCGCGCCCGGTGCGGCCAGCGCCGGCACCAGGGCCAGCGCCTCCGCATCGGCGGGATCGACATCCAGCAGAGCGAGGCGCAGCTCCGGCTGCTCCCGCGCGGCGGCGCGGCTGAAGGCGGCCAGCGCGGCGGCCAGCGGGCAGGGCCGCTCGCCGGGCCGGGCCCGCTGCGCGCCGAGCGTCACCACCACCAGCCGCGGCGGCGCGGGGCGGGCGGCGAGGTCGCGCAGCAGCGCCGCCAGATGCAGCACGGCCGCTTCCACCTGCGCGGCCGGGTCGGCGACGCCGCCGGCCAGCAGCCAGACGGCATCGGTGCCGAGGTCGAGCGCGCCCGCGCCGGGCGGCACGCCCAGCACCGCGCCCATCCGCGCTGCCAGTGCTGGATCGGCATGCGGCGCCAGCAGCACGGGCGCGCGCGGCGGGGCGACCGACTCCGGCATCGGCACCGGGTCCCATAGCGCGTGCCAGGCCTCCAGCGCCGGCAGGGCGGCGGCGCGGCGGGCGACGAAGCCGTGCAGGACGGCCTGCGGCGTGCCGGCCGCATCCTCCAGCACCAGGTCGAGCACGATGTCCGCGCCCTCCGCGCTGCGACGGTGCCCGAGGATGCGGGTGACGGATTGGGGCTCGCCCAGGATGTCGAGCCGCTCCAGCGCCGCGGGCAGGTAGCCACCGGGCGGCGCATTCTCGGGCAGCAGGGCGAAGGTGATCTGGAAGGCGGCGTCCAGCGCCTCCGCCCAATCCGCCGCGCCGGGTTCCAGCCTCGCCACTGCGGTCTCGGCACCGCGTTGCAACGAGACAAGCCGGCGGAAGCCACCGGCGTAATCGGCCCCCGCCCCGGAGAGCAGCGCATAGGCCGCCGCGCCCTCGATCCGCTGCGGGGCGTCTTCGGCCGCCACGGCAAGCTCGGGTGGCGTCGCCACGCCGGTCGCCACGCGGCCCTCGGCGAGACGCGCACCGCCATCAAGGGCGATGCGCCCCTCGGCCAGCTGAACGGAAAGGCCCGCCGCGATGGCGGCCGTGTCCGCCGGCCGCAGGAAGCGCCAATCCGCCAGCGCCCGCGCCCCGCTGGCGCGCAGCGCCAGCGCCAGCAGCAAGGCACCCGGCAGAATGGTCGCGCCGCCCACCCGATGCTCCGCCAGCACCGGCGCCTCCGCCGCGATGGCGATGGCGCAGCGGCCCTCCGCATCCGGCGTGCCGAGGCTGACGCCGCGCGGCAGGGCGAGCGCGGGTTTCGCCGGCACGGCGCGCGGCGTGACCTTCACCCAGCAGCGCCGCTTCTCGAAGCTGATGCCGGGCAGGGAGATCGGCGGGCGCCGACCGGGTGCCAGCGCGTCCCAGTCCAGCCTTGCCGCGCCCCGCGCCCAGGCACGGGCCAGGGCCGGTAGGTCGTCCTCCGGCGCCAGGCCGCTGGAATCGCGCTTGACCTCGCCCTCGGCAAAGCCCTGGCCGGCGGCGATGGCGTCGAAGCCCGCGATCAGCTCCGCAAGGCTGCTGGCGACGAAGGCGGCCCGGAAGCGCATCGCCTCCCGCCCCGTCTGCAGCGTGCGCGCCACATCGGCGGGCAGCACCTCGCGATGCGCCCGCAGCCAGGTGGCCAGGGCAGCGGCAGACCGGCGCAGCGCCGCATCCGTCGCGGCCGAAAGCGGCACCACGAAGGGCCCAGGAGCCGCCCGCGGCGTGGCGACCGACGGCGCTTCCTCCACCACCAGATGCGCATTGGCGCCGCCCGCGCCAAAACTGCTGATGCCAGCGCGCCGCGGCCCGCCTTGCGCGATCCAGGGCGTCGCCTGGCGCTGCACGCGCAGCGGCGTGCGGGACAGGCCGAGATCGGGATTCAGCACTTCGGCATGCAGGCTCGGCGCCAGCATCCCGTGCCGCAGCTGCAGAACTACTTTGGTGAGGCCCGCAATGCCCGCCGCTGCCTCCAGATGCCCGATATTCGATTTCACGGACCCGATCGGCAGCGACTCCACCGGCAACCCCGCAAAGGCGCGGCCGAGACCCGCCACCTCCACCGGGTCGCCCAGCGCCGTGCCGGTGCCATGCGCCTCGATGTAGGAGATGCTGGCGGGCGGCGTGCCGGCGCGCGCCAGCGCCTCCGCCACCAGCGCGCCCTGCGCCGCCGGGTCCGGCACGGTGAAGCCGCCGCTGCGGCCGCCATGGTTCAGCGCGCTGCCCTTGATGACGGCATGGATGCGATCGCCATCCGCCAGCGCCCGCTCCAGCGGCTTCAGCACCACCGCGCCCACGCCCTCCCCCGGCACATAGCCGTCGCCGCCCGCGCCAAAGCTGCGGCAGCGGCCGTCCGGGGCGGCGAAGCCCGATTTCGAGAGAATCCAGTGCCGGCTGGGGTGCAGAATGAGATTCACGCCCCCGGCCAGCGCAATGCTGCATTCCCCCGCCCGCAGCGCCTGGCAGGCGGCGTGGATGGCGCTGAGCGAGGCGGAGCAGGCGGTATCCAGCGCCAGGCTCGGGCCGTGCAGGTCGAGGATCCAGGAGACGCGATTGGCGATGTTCCAGTAGGAGGCATTGGGCCCGATGAGATTGCCGCGCGCCGCTTCCTCCGGCCCCAGCAGCGCATAGTCGCCATTCATCACGCCGACGAAGACGCCGCCGCGCCGGGCCTCGGGTGCCGCATCGCCCTCGAACAAGGTGGCGCGGGTGCGTCCCGAATCCTCCAGCGCCGCCCAGCAGGTTTCGAGGAATTTGCGCGCCTGTGGATCCAGGCTGTCGGCCTCGATGGGTGAGATGCCGAAGAAGCGCGCGTCGAAACAGTCGGCATCCGCGAGGAAACCGCCCCATTTCGTGTAGCTGGTCTCCGGCCGCGCGCGATCGGCGTCCCAGAAACCTTCGATCGGCCAACGCTCCGGCGGAATTTCG
This sequence comes from Falsiroseomonas sp., assembly GCF_051860665.1. Lineage (GTDB taxonomy): Bacteria > Pseudomonadota > Alphaproteobacteria > Acetobacterales > Acetobacteraceae > Falsiroseomonas. The sequence goes on along the minus strand of NZ_JBHYDM010000010.1, from coordinate 115,843 downwards.
GTGATGGCGTCCCGACCCTCGCGCAGGTTCTCCCAGAAAATGTCGAGATCCGGTGCCATGGGATAGCTTCCGGCGATGCCGATGATGGCAATGTCACCGCTTCCCGGCGCCGCCACGGCGCGTGGCGCGGGCAGCGCCTCCGCGCCCGGCGGCGGCGCGACCGTGGCGCCCGGCGCCAGCAGCGCGCCCAGCGCCGCGCCATGGTCGCCCAACAGTCGCGCGGCGAGGTCGCGCACCGTGCGATGCTCGAAGAACAGCGTCTTGGAGACATCACCGAGATCGGCCTCCAGTCGCGCGTTCAGGCGCATGATGCCGATGGAATCGAGGCCGTATTCCTCCAGCCGCTCATCGGCATCGAGCCGGTCGGGCGGCAGGCGGATCACCTCCTCCAGCAACCGCGCGAGATAGGCGACGACCTGCGCTGGCTCGACATGGCCACCGGCTGCCACGGCGGCGCGCCGCGCCGGCCGCAGCGCGCTGCCCAGCCGGTCCCTGCGTCCATGCAGCACCAGCAGCCGCGGCACGCCCAGCGCCAGCGCGGCGCCGAGCACCCGCAGGCCTTCGGCCTGCGGCATCGCCACCAGGCCGAGCTGCCGGTCCAACTCCGCCACCACCTCCGCCGGCGGGGCCATGCCGCCGCCCTGCCAGAGCGGCCAATCCACCGCCAGCGTCGCCCCCTGCCGCCGGCCCGCTGCGACCGATGCCTGCCGCTGCGCGGCGAAACCGCCGAGAAAGCCGTTGGCCGCCGCATAGGCCCCCTGCCCCGGCACGCCGAGCGCCGCCGCGGTGGAGGAAAACAGCACAAAGGCCTCCAGCGGCTCGGCCGCTGTCAGCTGGTCCAGCGCCACCGCACCGGCCGCCTTGGGCGCCAGCACAGCATCGAAATCCTCCGGCGCCTGTCGCGCCAGCAGATCATCCCGCAGCAGCCCCGCGGCATGCGCCACGCCATGCAGCGGCCCGAACTGGCGCCGCATTCTTGCCAATGCCGCGCGCAGGGCGACGGGGTCCGCCACATCGGCCTGCAGGTGCAGCGCCACGGCGCCCGCCTGCTCCACCGCCGCCAGCGCCGCCGCATCGGGCGCGCCGCGCGACAGCAGCGCGATGCGCGCAGCCCCCTGCGCCGCGAGGTGCCGCGCCAGCGCAAGGCCGAGCCCACCTTGCCCGCCGGTGACCAGCCAGGTGCTGCCGGCGCGCGCCAAGTCCTGTGGGGATTCGGCCAGCGTCGCGGGGCTGCGACGCAGCAGGGCGCGGCCCGCCGCGTCCCGGCGAATCTCCGCCACCTCCGGCCAGGGCTCGGACAGTTCCTCAAGGATCGCGGCGGCGCTCGGCTGGGCCATGCGCAGCACGCGGCCGCGCAGGGCGCCGTTCTCCGCCACCGCGCTGCGCAGCAGGGCTGCGGCGGCGCTGCCCGCGCCGCCCTCCGCCGCGGGTTCCAGATGCAGCAGCGCCATGGGCCGCGCGGTGCGGGCGAGCAGGAAGAGCAGCCGTGCCCCCTCCTCCACGCCCATCGTCGCCAGCGCCTGGCCCACCCCTTCGCCCAGGGCGGTGTCGAGGCGCAGCGCGTTCACCACCACCGTGGGCGCAAAACGCTGCAGCAGCGCAGCGCAGCTTTCGGCATCGGTGGGATCGAAGTCGTGGTCCGGCCGCGCCAGCGTCAGCCGCAGACTGGCCGGAAGCGCGGCGCGCAGCGCCTCGGCCAGTGCCGCATCGCGGGCCAGCAGCAGCAACTCGCCCTCCGGCAAGGCGCCTGCGGCAGGTTCCGCTGCCTGCCAGCATGGCACGAAGGCCAGCGTGCCGATGGCGGCCGAGGCCTCGGCCGGCAGGCGGCGGGCGCGCAGGCCGCGCAGCACGGCCAGCACGCGGCCACTCTCTTCCGCCACCGTGATGTCGAAGCCCGGCGCTTCCGCCGTTGCATCCGCGCGCAGTGCCGCATGGGCGACCAGCGGCATGCCAGCGGCGGGCGCGGCGTGGATCTCCAGCGCCTCCAGGCCGGCCGGAACGAAGCGCGCGCCCTCCGTGGCGCCCGCCGCCTCCAGCCCGATCAGCGCGGCCGCCTGCAGCGCGCCATCCAGCCGCGCCGCATCCAGCCCCGCGCCCGGCACCAGAAAGGCCAGCGCCTCGCCCTGGCCCAGCCGAAGCCGCGCCAACACGCGTAGCGTCGGGCCATAAGCAAAGCCGAGACGCGCAAAGGCGGCGTAGCAGTCCTCTCCAGTCATCATCCGCGCACAGCGCGCCGCCAGCGCACCCAGGTCCATCGGCGGCACTATGGCCGGCGGCGCGCGATCCACCGCGGCGCGTGCCAGCAGGCGCCCATTCTCCGAGACCGTGCAGCCCGCATCCTCCGCCGCAGCCCGCAGCACCATGCCCGGCAGCGCGGGCGCCAGCCAGGCAATGTCCCGCAGCGTTCCGGCCGCATCGCCGAGCCCCGCCTGCCGCAGCATCGCCAGCGTCGCCGTGCCGGGCAGGATGCTGCGCCCCTGCACCACATGGTCGCGCAGCAGCGGCAGGCCCGGCTCCAGCACCAGTTCCGCCGCGGCGGGTGCGGCAAAGCCCGCCATGGCATCGAAGGCCCAGTAGCGCGCGCGGAAGAAGGGATGGCCCGGCAGGACCAGCACCGGCCTTCGCCCATCCGCCAGCTTCTGCCAGTCGATCCGCGCACCGGCCTCATGCAGCGCGGCCAGCGCCGCCAGGTCCTGCGGCGCGGCGGCGCGCCCGGCCGCCCAGGCGGAAGCGATGGCGGGAATGGGGTCGCCCTCGGCCGGCGCTTCCCGCGCCGGCCGCGCCGCCGCCGCGCGCAGCAGCGCCGGCAGTTCGGACTCATGCTGCGCCACCACGGCGCGGCGATGCCGGAAATGGCCGCGCCGCAGCGCCAGCATCGCCGCCACATCGGCCAGCGGTTGCGGCGCGGCCTCCAGTCGATCCGCCAGGTCGCGCAGCAGCCGCTCCAGCGCCGCGGCGCTGCGCGCGGAGACCGGCACCACCCGCCCACCCGGCGCGGCCGGCGTTGGCGCCAAGGCCTCCGGCGCCTCCTCGATCACCACATGCGCATTGCTGCCGCTGAAGCCGAAGGAGGAGATGGCGGCGCGACGCGGCACGCCCGCTGCCGGCGCATCCCAGTCGCGCAGCGCCGTATTCACGAAGAAGGGCGTCGTCGCGAAATCGATATGCCGGTTGGGTCGGTCGAAATTGAGGCTGGGCGGGATCGCGCGATGGCGCAGCGCCAGCACCGCCTTGGCCACCCCCGCCATGCCGGCGGCCGCCATGCAATGCCCGATATTGGTCTTCACCGAACCCAGCGCGCAAAACTGCCGCTCCTCCGTGAAGCGGGCAAAGGCGTCGGTCAGCGCGGCGACCTCGATCGGGTCGCCCAGCTTGGTGCCGGTGCCATGCGCCTCGACCATGCCGATCGTCGCCGGGTCAATGCCGGCCTGGCGATAGACCTGCAATTCGAGCGCGGTCTGCGAGGTAGCGCTGGGCGCCGTCAGTCCGCTGGTGCGGCCATCCTGGTTGGTGCCGCTGCCCCTAAGCACGGCATGGATGCGGTCCCCATCGCGCTGCGCGTCGGCCAGTCGCTTCAGCACCAGGCAGCCCACACCCTCCCCCGGCACGAAGCCATCCGCCGAATCATCGAAGCTGTGGCAGCGGCCGGTGGGGGAGGCCATGCCGGCATCCGACAGATACAGGAAGAGATGCGGCGAAATGATGTTGCAGGACACGCCCGCGGCCAGCGCCACCTCGCTCTCCCCGCGCCGCAGGCTCTCGGCCGCCAGATGCAGCGCGACGAGGGAAGAGGAGCAGCCGGTATCCACCGGAAAGCACGGCCCCTGCAGGTCCAGCAGATAGGAGAGCCGCGCCGAGAGAATGGCGACGGACCCGCCCAGCGTCTGCAGGGCCGCCGGTGCCGGCCCGGCCACGTAGTTGCTGGCGGAGACACCGACGAAGACGCCGCAGCTGCGGCCGGAAAGGCGTTCCGGCGGCAGGCCCGCATCCTCCAGCGCGCGCCAGCCCTCCTCCAGCAGCAGCCGCTGCTGCGGCTCCATCGCCTCGGCCTCGGCCGGTGAGATGCCGAAGAAGAGCGGGTCGAACTGGTCGTGATTTTCCAGCAGCGCGGCCCAGCGCGCCGTGCTGCGGTCGCGGATCGCGCTCAGGTCGAAGCGATCCACCTCCCGCACCGCATGGCGGCCGGCGCAGAGCATGTCCCAGAAGGCGTCGAGGTCCGGCGCGCCGGGGAAGCGGCCCGAGATGCCGATGATGGCGATGGCATCGCGGCCTGGCATGACGGGCGCCGCCGCGACGGGCGCAGGTGCGGCGAGGCGGCCCGCCACCTCCGGAAAGCGCGCCTCGATGTGCCGCGCCAGCGCCTCCAGCGAGCCGAAATTGTAGAGGTCCGTCGAGCGCAGCGCGATGCCGAGGCGTTCGTTCACCGCCTCCGCGATCTGCGGCGCGACGATGGAATCGACGCCGATCTCGCCGAAGGGCGCATCCGGCTCGATGCGCGCCGCCGGCAGCTCCAGCGCCGCGCCGACGCAGTCCGCCAGCAGAGCCTGGAGCCCCTGCGGCGGAAGAGCGCGCGCCGGGACGCGGGATGGCGCGCGCACCGGCGCTGCCGTTTCCACACGCGGACCGCGACGCGCGAGCAGCACGCCATGCGGCGCGTCCGCTTCACAAAAGCCCGGCGCGGGCACCGCCTCCACCGCGCCAAAGCCTGTCTCGCGCAGGGCCTTGGCCCAGCCGGGGATGGAGAGCAGCGGCGCATGCGGCAGGCGGCGCTCGGCGTCCCGCGCCAGCCACCAGCCCTCCAGCAGGCCGAAGGTCAGCGTCGCCACATCCTCCGCCCTCGTGGTCTCGTTCAGCAGCAGCACGCCGCCCGGCCGCAGCAGCGCGGCCACATGCCGCAGCGCCTGCGCCACATCCGGCGTCGCATGCAGCACGTCGGAGGCCAGCACCAGATCCGCCGCCCCCTCCGCAAACCCCTGCGCGGCGGGCGGGCGGGAGATATCGAGCGGCGCGTAATGCCGCCCGGGCGCCTCCCCGATACGCGCCCGGGCGCCGCGCAGCAGCGCTGGCGAGAGATCCGTCACCTGGTATTCGCAGCCGAGGCCCGCATCGGCGAGTGCGGCCAGCACCGGCGCGGTGGTCGCGCCCGTGCCCGCGCCCACCTCCACCACGCGCAGCGGCGCGGCCTGGGCGCGCGCCATGGCGACGGCGGCGGCGGCCATCATCGCATTGCAGGCGACCAGCGCCGGCTGCCCGTCATAGAGCGGCGCGACGAGATCGGTGCTGCCGCCCGGAAACAGCACCTCCGTCGCCGCAAGCCGGCCGGCCAGGATTTCGGGCACCGCCGCGACGCAGCGCCGCAGCAGATTCAGGGCCGCCTGCATGCCGGGCGAGGCGTCGCGCGCCAGCAGCGCGGCCTCCCGCGCGCCTGCGGCCTCGGGCGGCGGCGCGGTGAGGCCCTGCAGGGTCTCGCCTTCCACCCGCAGCACGCCGTGGCGTGCCAGCATCTCGACCAGCGCCGCCGCCAGCCGCGCCTGCGCCGGCGCGACCGGCCAGCGCGGCCGCTGCTCGCGGGCCGCCGGCAGCAGGCCGGCGGCAGCCAGCGTCTCGGCCAGCAGCGCACGCGCATGCGCATCCATCGCCGCATGCAGATCAGGATCGGCCGCCGCCGGCACCGCCACCGCGCGCGCCGCCTCGGCCAGGTCCGCGGGCGCCGTCGCATCCGGCCCGCCCATCGCCGCCCAGACCGCATCGGACAGCGCCGCGTGGATGGATTGCGGCGCGGCCAGCAGCCCGTCCAGCGCCTGTGCGCTCGCGGCCGCGTCCTGCACGGCCACACCCTGCGCGGCCAGGCGCGTCACCATCGCCGGGTTCAGATCGGCGTGCTGCCACAGGCCCCAATGCACGACGCTGGCCTCGATATCCCGCGCCTCGCGCAGATGCAGCGCATAGCCCGCCTCGAAGCAGCAGGCGGCGCAATAGGCCGACTGGCCGGCGGTGCCGGGGAAGCCGGCGAAGGCGCCGATGGAGGAGAAGACGATCAGCCGCGGCCGCTCCGGCCGTGCCGCGATCCAATCCGCGAGCCTCACCAGCCCCGTGACTTTCGGATGCAGCGCGGCCCGGAATTCCGCCTCGGTCATCCGGTCGCAGCGGCCGAAGATCGGATCGACCACCGCCTGCACCACGCCATCCAGCGGGCCGATCCCATCGAGCGCGCCGGGCGCGGCGATATCCGCCGCGATATAGCGCGCCCCCGCCCCCAGCTCCGCCAGGAAGCCCTGGCGTTCCGCATCCAGCGGGCTGCGGCCGACCAGGACGAGCTCCGCTGCGAAATCGCGGAAAAGCATGCGGCAGATCACGCGGCCGACGCGGCCCATGCCGCCAACCACGAGGTAGCGGCCGCCCCGCCGCAGCGCGCCGCCCTGCGGCGGGGTGGCGGGGCGCAGCACGCGGCGGAAGCGCGCCGCGCCGCGCAACACGATGCTTTCGCCATGCGCGTCGCCCGGCTCGCTGGCGATGCGCGTCCAATCGATCGGCGCCGCGGGATCGAGATCGCAGATCACCACGCGCCAGGCGGGAAACTCCACGCCGATGGCCTTGGCCAGCCCCTCCGTCACCGCCGCCATCGGGTTGCGCGCGCCATCCTGCGGCGTCACGCGGTGCACCTGGCCGGTGACGATGCGCAGCTGCACCGCTTCGCCTTCCAGACCGGCGCGCACCAGCAGCCGCACCAGGCGATGCAGCGCGAAGGCGGCCTGCGGCGCCGCAGCGGGGTGGGTGTCCAGCAGCCAGATGATGGGCGTACGGCGCGGATCGCGCGCGGCGATCGCCGCCTCCAGCCCCGCGGCATCCTCCAGCGCAAGGCAGGGCGCGGCCAGGGGCAGGCCGGGCGCCGCGCCCAGCACCAGGTCGGGCCAGGCGGGCTCCGCCGCCAGCGTGGTCTCCGCCACCCATTCCGGCACCATGCTGCGCGGCGCAAGCTTGGGCGCGGCGGCCGCCGCCTCGCGCAATTCCAGCCCGGACCAGCGCTGGCGAACCGCGCCCTCGGCATCCAGAACCAGCACGTCGGTGCGATCCGCGCCGCAGGGTCGCGCCAGGATCCAGGCCTCGCCGACCGGCGCGGCGCCGTACAGCTCGAGCGCCGCCAGCCTGGCCGGATAGCGCAGCGACGAGGCACCATCGCGCGCGGCCAGCGCCGCGACGGCCACCTGGATCGCCGCGTCGGACAGGCGCGGCGGCAGGCCGCAGCGATCGGGCGGCGCGGGCAGGCGGCCGAGCGCGCCATCCGGCAGCAGCCACAGGGTCTCGAATCCGGGATAGCTGTCCCCGAGCTGCACCGCGCCACCACCCGGCAATTCGCTGCGCGCGATGCGCCGCGTGGCGGCCGCGCGCAGCGCCGCGAGATCGACCGACGCCGGCGCCGCGGCAGCGGCGCCCAGCCCTGCGCGCGCGAAGGGCCGTGCCTCCCCCTCGGCGGAGAGGGTGCAGACGCCGTCCTCGACGGTCAGTTGCAGCGCCAGTACGCCGCCTTCCGGCACGGTCGCCGGCCGCAGCCAGGCGATGTCGTGCAACGCGCCCCGGAAGGCACCAAGACGCGCCGCCTCCTGCCGCGCGAATTCGAGGAACAGCCCGGCATGCAGAACAGCCGCGCCGCCCAGCAGATGGTCGCGCACCAGCGGATCTTCCCGAGCGAGGCGCAGCGGCAGGCCCTGCGGCGCGGCGGCCCAATGCACCTCCGGCACGAAAGGATAGCCGGGCAGCGCGATGCTGCGGCGCCCGGTCGGATACAGCGCGGCGCCATCCAGACTGGCCCCCGCGCGCCATTGCGCGAGCTGCGCCGCGAGCGGCCCCTGCGCCGGCGCCACCGCCGCATCGCGCGGCACCCGCACCGCATCGGCCGCCGCGACCGCATCCAGCGCCGCGAGAATTCCCGGCAGATCCTCGGCCACGAAGCCATGCCGGAAGGCCATGGCGCTGCGGCCGTCGATCAGCGTGCGACAGACATCCTCCAGCCGCGGGGCAGCCTGGCGTTGCAGCCAGGCGGCGAGCCGCGCGGCGATGCGTGGCAGACCCTCCGCCGTGGCGGCGGAGAGCGCGACCAGCCAGGGCCCCTCCGCCACCCCGCGCGGCGCCTCGGCCGGCGGGGATTCCAGCACGACATGCGCATTGGTTCCCGATAGGCCGAAGGCGCTGACCGCCGCGCGTCGCAGCGGCTCCGTCCAGGGCACGGCTTCCGCCGCCACGCGCAGTGCCGTGCCGAAGCCGGCGCGCGGATTGGGCGTGTCGTAGCCGATGCTCGGCAGCACCACGCCATCGCGCAGGCAGAGCACCGCCTTGATGAGGCCCGCGACGCCCGCCGCTTCCGAGGTATGCCCGATATTCGACTTGATGGAGCCCAGCCAGGCCGGCGTTTCCCGTGCGCCCAGGACCTCGGCGAGGGCCGCGACCTCGATGGGATCGCCGAGCGGCGTGCCGGTGCCATGCGCCTCCACCAGCCCGATGCTCTCCGGCGCAATGCCGGCGCGGTCCCAGACCTCGCGGATCAGCTCCGCCTGGGCGCGGCCATTCGGCGCGGTGATGCCATTGCTGCGGCCATCCTGGTTGGTGCCGCTGGCGCGGATCACCGCCTCGATGCGGTCGCCATCGGCCAGGGCGCGATCCAGCGGCTTCAGCAGCACCGCCGCCGCCGCCTCTCCCACCGCGATGCCGTCCGCGGCCGCATCGAAACTGCGGCAGCGGCCGGCGGCGGAGAGCATGCCGATGCGGCCCATGGTGGCGAAGGACCGGTCATCCAGGAACAGCCGAACACCACCGGCCAGCGCCATCTCCACCTCGCCACTGCGGATCGCCTGGCAGGCGAGATGCACTGCGACGAGGGAGGCGGAGCAGGCGGTATCCACCACCAGCGCCGGGCCGCGCAGATCCAGCGCATAGGCGATGCGCGCGGCGAGCAGCGAGACCAGGTTGCCGGTCAGCCCGTGGCTCGATTCCTCCGCCACCAGCGCCTCATGCCCCGCGCTGGCCGCGCCGGCGAAGACGCCGATGCGGCGGCCGCGCAGGCTTTCGGCCGGCAGGCCCGCATTCTCGAGCGCCAGCCAGCATTCCTCCAGGAAAAGGCGCTGCTGCGGGTCCATCGCCGCGGCCTCCCGCGGCGAGATGCCGAAGAAGGCGGCATCGAAGCGGTCGATGCCGGAGAGGAAGCCGGCACGCGCGCCGGGCGGGGCCGCGACGGAGTGCGCCAGCCGATCCGCCGGCATGGCGCCGACCAGCAGCGCGCCGGCCGCCAGCCGGTCGCGCAGCGCGGCGATGTCGGGCGCGCCGGGGAAGCGGCCGGACATGCCGATGATGGCGATATCCGCGGGCCGCGTGGCCTCGGCCTTGGCGGACGCCACGGCGGCCTGCGGCAGGATCTGCGTCGCCAGCGCCGCGAGCGAGGCATGCGCAAACAGCGTCTCCACCCCGAGCCGCAGCCCGAAATGACGGTTGACGCGGTCGAGGAAACGCACGGCGAGCAGTGAGGTGAGCCCCATCTCCGCGAAGGGCCGGGTGGCCTCCACGCCTTCCGGCGCCACGCCGAGACTTTGCGCCAAGAGGTCGCGAAGCATCGCCAAGACATCGCCGCGCTCGGGCGTCGCCTGCTTCAGCGCCGCGAGGCGGCGGGCATAGGCCGTGGTCATGAAGCCTCCATGGCGGCACGGTTTTGCATGGCGGATGCGGCGGGGTCCGGCGCGGCGGTGACCAGCACGTAGGAGACCAGCCCCTCACGCAATGCCGCGCCGAAGCCGTCCCAGGATCGCTGCACGGCGGCGGCCAGCGGCATGGACGCGGCGCGCGCGGTGCCTTGGGCCGCCACCGCTTCCTGCCCCAGCATCGTCTCCAGTTCCGGATCGGCGAGGAAGTTGGCGATCTCGGTCGAGACGTCGATCCAGTCTCGGATCGCCAGGCCATGCCGCGCCAGCAGCGCCGCATAGCTCTCGCGATCCGGGGTGAAGGCGCCGAGTTCCGGCAGGTCGATGGGCGCGACCGTATTGGCGACGCAATCCGCCAGCAGCAGCAGCCCATCCGGCTTCGCCAGATGCGCCGCGATATTGCGGAACAGCGCATCCTTGTCGCGGATGTGATGCGCGACCTCGAAGCCCAGGATCAGCTCGTAGGGCCCGCCCGGAAAGCCATCGCCGGCGCTGTCGCGGTGATGGATGGCGACGCGCCCTGAAAGTCCCCGCGCCGCCACGCGGGCCTGCCCCGCCGCGGCCTGGGCCGCGGAAATGGTGCAGCCATCGGCCCGCAGATGCGGATGCGCGGCCGCCAGCGCCATCAGGTCCGTCGCCAGGCCGCAGCCGAAATCCAGCACCTGCCGCACGCGGCTGAAATCGACGGGCGCGAAGAGCACGTCCCGCATCTCCCGCTGCGCCTGTTGCAGCAGGCGCCAGTGCTCCGGATTCGCCGCGGGGTCCTGGAAGCAGCGCGTCCAGGAGAAGCCCGGCACGATTCTTTCGAATGGCGCGAGAGTCAGGAAGACGTTGTCATCGCCCACCGCCTCCGCCCGCGTGACGAAATCGTAGAAGGTGGCGACGGCGCCTTGTTCGGGCGCCCTTGTGAAGATCGGGAAATGCGCCCGACGCGGCGGCGTGGCGGGCATCGGCACGCGGCGTCCCTCGGCGGGCGGCGGAGGTGGCGGAGCGGCGGGTGTCGATTCGGGCCTGGCCCTTTGCAAAGCCTCGCGCAGCGCCGCGACATCGGCCAGCGGCGCGCTGCGCCAGCACCAGGCGCCGCGCGGGCGGATAGCCAGGGTGGCGGCGATATCGGGCAGGGTTGCCGTTGTCCCGGCACACCAGTCTTGCAGCCGCGCCAGCAGCGCGCGCAGCGTCTCGGCATCCGGCGCCGTGACCTCCAGCGTCACGGGCGCGGAGGGCACGGCACGCGGCGGGGGCGCGGGCGCCGCCTCCAGCACCAGGTCCGCATTCACGCCGCCCAGCCCATAGGCATGCACCAGCACCGCGCCACCCGGCCAGGGCGTGGCGGCATCGGCAAAGCGCAGTGGGCTCGCGGCGCCATCGAAAGTCTCGGGCGGGCTTGGCGCATGCGGCAGCGGCGGCATGGTGCCGTGGCGCAGCATCAGCGCCGCCTTGATCGCCGCCGCGATCCCGCCCGCCGCATCCAGCGACCCGATCAGCGGCTTCGTGCTGCCCACCGCCACGCTGCCCGCGGCGCGACCGGCCATCGCCTGTTCCAGCGCGCGCACCTCCGCCAGGTCGCCTGCCAGCGTGCCGGCGCCATGCGCCTCGACATAGGCGATATCGCCCGCGGAAAGACCCGAGGCGCGGATCGCCTGGCCGATGCACTCCGCCTGCCGCCGCACGCCCGGCAGGGTCAGCGACCCGCTGCGCGCGCCCGCGTGATTGACGGCGGAGCCGCGCAGCACCGCCTGCACCGGATCGCCATCGCGCAGCGCATCGGCCAGGGGCTTCAGCACCAGCGCGCCGACGCCCTCGCCCCGCACCTGCCCCTCCGCCGCCGCATCGAAGGCGCGGCAGGCGCCGCTGGGGGAGAGGATGCCGAGCTTCGCCAGCGCCGCCGATTCCGCATCGGACAGCAGCAGGCTCACCCCCGCCGCCACCGCCAGGCCACACTCCCCCGCCCGCAGCGCCGCCGCGGCGCGGTGGATGGCCACGAGGCCGGAGGAGCAGGCGGTATCCACCCGCTCGCTCGGCCCCGACCAGTCGAACAGGTAGGAGATGCGGTTCGCGGCCATCGAGGGCACGCGGCCCGTGATCGCCACGCCATCCGCCTCCCCCGCCGCATGTTCGGCAAAGCTGGTGGAATAGAAGGCGGCAAAGATTCCCGTGTCGCTGCCGCGCAGCCTTGCGACGTCGAGCGCCGCATCCTGCAGCGCGGCATCCGTGCATTCCAGCAGAAGGCGCTGATGCGGATCCATCGCCACGGCCTCCGCCGGGGCAATGCCGAAGCGCGCGGCATCGAATCCCTCGACGTCATCGAGGAAGCCGCCGCGCGGCAAAGCCGTGCCGCGGCCGGGTGGTGGTGGTGCCAGCGCGCTGCGGCCCTGGGCGATGCGGGACCAATAGGCATCGACATCGGGCGCGCCGGGGAAGCGGCAGGCCATGCCGATGATGGCGATCGGCGCATCCTGCGCGACCCGCACCGGTGCCTCCGCCGCGCCCATCGCCCCCATCGGCGCGGCGAGGCGTGCCAGATGCGGCAGCCCCTCCAGCAGCAGGTTCTCGGGCACGCCGAAATCCACCAGGCAGGCCACCTCATCCACACCCGCCCGCAGCACGCGCGCCAGCAGCGGCGCGCAATCCTCCGGCGTGCCGAACAGCGCGGCGCCGCGTGCGTAGCGTTCCGCGGCAAAGCCAGTCATCTGCTCGCGCTGTTCCGGCGTCAGCAGCCGGCCCGCCGCATGCGCCATGCGCTGGCTTTCCAGCGCGCCGCGCACGTAGGTGCGGAAGGGCAGGCGCGCCGCCTCCCGCACCATCGCGCCATCCTCATGCACCAGCGTGTGCAGCATCAGCGTGACCAGCCCGGCATCGTGGCCCGCCGCCGCCCGCGCCGCGCGGTAGCGCGCGATCTTGGGCGGCAGGTCGTCCAGCTCCGTGCCGATCAGCATGGTCAGCAGATTGGCACCCAGGGCGCCCGCGCGCGCAAAACTTTCGGGATTGCCGGTGGAGGAGATCCATACCGGCAATTCGGGCTGCACCGGCCGCGGCAGCAGCCGCACGGCTGTCAGCTGGCCCTCGGGCCCGGCGAATTCCACCGCCTCCCCGCGCCACAGCCGGCGCACCTCCTCCACCCGCCGTTGCAGCAGGGCCGTGCGCTCCGCGAAATTCTCGGGCGCCAGCACGAAGTCGCGCGGGTTCCAGCCGCTGCCGAAGGCGATATCGACGCGACCATTCGAAAGATTGTCCACCATCGCCCAGCGTTCGGCGACGGCGACGGGGTGGTGCAGCGGCAGCACCACGCTGCCCGCGCGCAGCCGGATGCGCCGCGTCTGCGTGGCCAGCGCCGCCGCCAACACGGAAGGTTCTGGATAGGGCCCGCCAAAGGGCGAGAAATGCCGTTCCGGCAGCCACAGCGCCGGAAACCCCAATGCATCGGCACGCCGCGCCGCGGCCAGCAGCGTGGCATAGAGATCCGGCCGTGGGGCCTCGGAGGCCTCGGCCGAGAAGAACATCAGCGTGAAATCGAGCTGCCCTGGCGCGCGCTTTCGCGCCACCGCCGCCTCCCGCGCCCGGAAGGCGCCGGGCCGCAGCGCCGGCGCCTGGCGCGCCTGCCAGAGACGCGTCGCCGCCTCCTCCAGCCGCTGCCGCTCGGCGCTCATTCGCCCGCCTCCAGCCGGGCCGGCAGCAGCCGGGCGGATAGGGCGCGGGCGAGTTCGCCGATCGTCGGATGCTCGAAGAACACGGTCGGGTCCAGCGCCAGCCCGAAGCGCCGGCCGAGCCGCTCGGCCGCCTGCAGGGCGCGAATGGAATCGAGGCCGATGCCGGCGAAGGCCACCTCCGCCCCCAGCCGTTCCGCCGGGATCTTCAGATAGGCGGAAAGCACGGCGCGCAGCGCGGTTTCGGTGTCGTCCGCGGGCGGCGCGGATGCGGCGGCAGGCAGCGGCAGGGGCACCACCACCGCCGGCTCCGGCCGCAGCGGGACGGCGCCGCGCAGATGTTCGAGATAGCGCGAAAGCTCCGCATCGCTCAGCGCCGCGAGTTCGGCCGCAATCGCCTCGCCCGGCGGCAATGCGGCTTCCTGCGCGGCGGCGCCATGGGCCGTGACGAGCTGCGCCAGCACCGCTTCCTCCCCCTTCACCGCCGCGACCTGCGCCGGCCCCTCCGCCGCGAGCGCCCGGCCGATCAGCAGCAGGCCCTCAGCCGCGGTCAGCGGCGCCATGCCCTGCCGCGCCAGGGCGGCCAGCCGTGCCGGCGTCGCGTGGCGGTCATAGGCCCATTGCGGCCAGGCGATCGCCACCGTGCGACCCTGCCTTTCGCCGCGCAGCACCTGCGCCTGGCGTGCCTCCGCGAAGGTGCCCTGCCAGGCGCAGGCCGCGGCGTAGTCCGCGCCGCCGGCCAGGCCGAACCAGCCGGCCAGGGAACCGCAGAGCACGAACCAGTCCAGCGGCTCCTCCGCCAGCGCCGCATCCAGCGCCAGCGTGCCCGCCAGCTTGGGTGCCAGCACGCGATCCAGCGCCGCGGCGTCCTTCTCCGCCAGCGGCGCATCCTCCACCGCCCGCGCCAGTTGCAGCACGCCGCGGAAATGGCCGAGCCGAAGGCGCAGGTCGGCCAGCGCCGCCGCCAGCGCCGCCGCATCCGCCAGGTCACAGCCGGCATAGGCCAGCTCCACACCCTCCGCCCGCAGCGCCGCCAGCAGCGGCGCCACCTCCGCCTCCGGCCGCCGGCCGAGCAGGCCGATGCGCGCGCCCGCCCGCGCCGCCTCGACCGCCAGGGCGCGGCCGACCTCGCCCAACCCGCCGACCAGCAGATAGGCGCCGCCAGGCTGGAAGGGCGGGGGCGCCACCGCAGCCGGGCGTGGCGCCAGCACCGGCAGGAAGCGCCGCCCGCCGCGCCAGAGCACTTCCGGCGAGGGCGTTTCCGACATGCCCTCGATGCGGCAGATGGCGCCGAGCCGCGCGGCATCCGCCTCACCCTCCACCGCGATGCTCGCCACCGCGCCATCCGGCGCTTCGAGCAGGGCGGAGCGCAGCAGGGCCGTGCAGGCGGCTTCCAGCGCCGGTGCCTCCTGCCGATGCAGCCGCAGCAGGCGCAGTCGATGCGCGAAGCCGCCACGCTGCGCCGCGCGCAACAGCGCCAGGCTGCGCGGCAGGAGCCCCTCCGCCGGCAGCGCATCCACCACCACCAGCGGCGGCAGGTGGCCCTGCGGGTCGAGCCGCGCGACCTGGCGCAGCGCCGCCTCCTCCGTCTCCACAACCAGGCTGGGGCCCGGCCAGGCGGCGCCGAGCGCCCCGGCCAGGGCGGCATCGCCGGACAGCACCAGCAGCGGACCGGCGCTGCGCCCGGCCTCCGGCAGCCTCACCTCCTGCCAGCCCCGCGCCAGCAGATGCAGGCCGGTGACGGCGGCCGGCGCGGCTGGCGGCGTCGCAGCAGGATCCGCCGAGCCCTGGGGCAGCCAGAGGCGTTGCCGCGCGAAGGCGGTGCCCGGCAGGTCGAGCGGGGCGGGCGGCGGGTCCGGCGTCAGCCCCTGCCAGTCGATCTCCGCGCCCTCCGACCACAGCCGCGCCAGGGCCGGCAGGTCGCGCGCCCGCAACAGGCCGCGCAGCAGCGCCTGGCCCTCCGCCGTTTCCGCCAGCAGGCGCGCGGTGCCGCTCGGCGCGCCGCCCAGCGTCAGGCCGGGCGCCGCCTCGCCCCGCGACAGCGCCCGCAGCCCCTCACGCAGCCCGTCCAGATCCCGCACCAGCAGCACCGCCCGCGCCGCCTGCGCCACGCGGCCGACCCGCAGCGTCTGCGCCACCGCCGCCAGGTCCTGCGGACCCTCCAGCGCCGCGCCCAGCCGCTGCGCCAGGGCGCGCAGGGCCGGCGCGTCCACGGCGGAGAGCGGCACCAGCTCCGCCAGGGGCGCCGCCTGCAACGGCGGCTGGATGGGCGCTTCCTCCAGGATCAGATGCGCATTGGCGCCGCCCGCGCCGAAGGAGCTGAGACCGGCACGGCGCGGCGCCCCCGGCACGCGCGGCCAATCCTGCGCCGCAGCCGGCAGGCGGAAGGGAGTCGCCGCAAAGTCGATCAGCGGATTCGGCGTGGCCGCCTGCGGATGCGGCGCGATGCGGCCATGACGCAGTTGCAGCAGCAGCTTTGTCAGGCCCGCGATGCCGGCGGCGGATTCCAGATGGCCGATATTTGTTTTCAATGCGCCCAGCGCGACCTGGCGCGGGGCACGCCCGTAGCCTTCCACAAGTCCAGCCACCTCGATCGGGTCGCCGAGCGCCGTGCCGGTGCCATGCGCCTCCACCAGGCTGATGCTCTCGGCCGGCACCCCGGCCTGGGCCAGGGCGGCGCGGATGGCGCGGGCCTGGGCCTGCGGGTTCGGCACGGTGAAGCCCGCGGTGCGGCCGCCGGAATTGATGGCGCTGCCCAGGATCACGCCCTCGATCCGGTCGCCATCCCGCCGCGCCGCCGCCAGCGGCTTCAGCAGCACCGCGCCCACCCCCTCGCCATCCACGAAGCCGTCGGCGCCCGCCCCAAAGGCCCGGCAGGCGCCGCCCGAGGCCAGCATGCCCGCCGCGGCCAGATTGGCCATCTGGCGCGGATGCAGGATGAGGTTCACACCCCCCGCAAGGGCCGCGCCGCATTCGCCGCGCCGGAGGCTCTCGCAGGCCAGGTGGATGGCGGTGAGGGAGGAGGAACAGGCGGTATCGACCGCCAGCGACGGCCCGCCGAGATCCAGCAGATGCGAGACGCGATTGGCGATCGACCAGAAGTGGGAGGCGCCAGCCTGCCCCTGCCCCGCCGCCCAGGCCTCCGCCGCATGCCACTGGTAGCCGGTGTTCATCACGCCGACGAAGACGCCCACCTGTCCGCCAGCCTGGCGCGCCAGCCGCGCCGGCGTGGTGCCCGCGGCTTCCAGCGTGGCCCAGGCGGTCTCCAGGAACAGGCGTTCCTGCGGATCCATCGCCTCCGCCTCCAGCGGCGAAAGGCCGAAGAAGAGCGGGTCGAAGAGGTCCACGCCCTCGATCAGCCCGGCCCAGCGCGGCGTGGCTTCGGCGGGCCAGCGGCTGGCCGGCACAGGTGCGATGGCGCTGCCACCGGATTCGATCAGCTGCCAGAATTTTTCAGCAGTTTCGCCGCCCGGGAAGCGGCCGGCGAAGCCGATGATGGCGATGGCCTCGCCTGTGCTTTCGGCACGCGGCGCGGGCGCCGGCAGGGGCAGGACGGCCGCCTCGTCCAGGAAAGCGGCGGCCGGGGCGGGATGCGCTTCCAGCAGATGCGTCGCGAGGCGGGCCAGCGTGTTCTGCTCAAACAGCAGCGTCGCCGGCACGTCCGGAAAATCCGCGGCGATGCGGTTGCGGATCTCCAGCGCCGTCAGGGAGTCGAGGCCCCAGCCATCGAAGGGTTGGTGCAGCCGCATCTCTGTCGCCGGCAGCTTCAGCACCTCGGCAAAATGGCCCCGCAGCAGCGCGACGAGGCGCGGTGGCAGGGTCCGGGGCGCGACCTCCTCCACCGCCAGCGGCACGGCCGCCACGGGCGTGGGAACTGCGACCGGGATCGCCACCTGTGCCAAACGGCCCAGGATCAGCGATTGCCCGCCTTCCTCCGGCGTCACCGCCGTGACATCGGAAAGGCCGGCATCCCGAAAAAGCGCCTGCCAGCGCTCGGCATCGGCCAGCGGCGTGCCGGGCAGCCGGCCGGGCTCCGCCGCGCCGCGCCACCAGCCCTCGGTCAGGCCGAATACGATGGTGGCGAAGTCCTGCGGCCGGGTCACCTCATTCACCGCCAGCAGCCCGCCCTGGCGCAGCAGCGGTGCCAGGCGCGCGAGCGTCGCAGCCAGGTTCCGGGTCGCGTGCAGCACATTGGTGGCGACCACGGCATCAAAAGCGCCCTGCGGCACGCCGTTCTCAGCCGGGCTGCGCTCGGCGTCGTAGAGCGCGGTGCGGAGGCCCGGGAAGCGTGCCTCCGCCCGCGTCAGGAAGTGGCGGGAGACGTCGGTGAACCAGTACTCCGCGCCGGCCTCGTGCAGCAGCGGCCAGAGCGCGGCGGTGGTGGCACCGCTGCCGGCGCCGATCTCCAGCACGCGCCGCGGCCGTGCCGCCGCCACGGCCTGGGCCAGCCGCGTATTCAGCCGGTCCGCCACGGGATTGCCGGCATAGGCGCCTTCCACCAGCGCGGTCTCGGCGCCGGGAAACAGCACCTCCACCGGATCCACCTCGCCACGCAGAAGCGCCGGGTAGCGGTCCAGCACCGCCTCGAGCAGCGCCAGCGGCCCGGCGAGGCCCGGGCCCTCGGGCGGTGCGCCGGCCTCCGGCGCCGGCGGGAAGCGCCAGAGCCCATCGGCGTTGCGCGCCAGCCCGTCCCGCGCCAGCAGGTCCAGCAGCGCGCCGAACAGGGTGGCGTGGCGCGGCGCGATCCGCAGGCGCCGCGCCAGGCCCGCCGGCGTTGCCACGCCCGGCAGCCCCATCCCGTCCAGCACCGCGCGCAACCGGCGCCGTCCCCAGCCCTCCAACGCGGCGAAGGCGGCGATGGCGGGTGCAAGAGGCTGCGCAGCTTCCTCCGCCTCGGCGGGCACAAAGCCGAGCTGCGCCAGTGCAGCCGGCTCCGCCTTCACCGTCACCACCGCCGCCGAATCGCCGGCGAGAATGGCGCCGAACTGGGCAAAGCCTTCCTCGGGCAGGATCGGATGCACGCCGAGCCGCGCCAGCCGCGCCTGCGTCGCCGCATCCGCCACCGCGCCCACCTGTCCCCAGAGGCCCCAATGGATCGCCAGCCGCCGCCAGGGCGGGTGGCCCTGCCGCAGCACGGCCGCGGCAAAGCTGGAGCCGGCGACGTAATTCGCCTGGCCGGCGGCGCCCGGCAGGGCATTGGCCGAGGAGAAGAGAATCACCGCCCGCGGCGGCACCGCCTCCTCCGCCAAGGCCGCTTCCAGCGCCAGCATCGCCGCGGCGCGGGGGGCGAAGGCGGCGCGGAAATCGGCCTCCGTCATCCGCGCGAGCGCGCCGTCGCGCAGCACCAGCGCCGCCTGCACGGCATAGTCCACCGGGCGTCCCCAGGCGGCACGCACCTCGGCCAGCACGCGGCGCAGGGCCGTGGCATCCGTCCCATCCGCGGCGAAGTGGCGGATCTGCCCGCCCTGCGGTTCGGCCGCCGCGCTGCGGCCCACCAGGGCGATCCGGGCCTCCGGATGCTGCGCCAGCCGCTCGGCGAGGGCGCGGCCGATGCCGCCGGTGCCGCCCACCACCAGCCAGACCGCGCCCGGCGGCAGCGGCGCCTCCGCCAGCGGGGCTTCCTCCAGCACCAGCTGGCGCCGCGCCGCGCCCTGCCATTCCACCTCTCGCGCCGGGCTGCCGCCTGGCTCCGCCGCCAGCCGTGCCACCGCATCCGGCGCCGCAAGCGCCGCGGCATCGGCACGCAGCAGCGCGACGGAGAGCATCGGCCATTCCAGCGCCGCGCATTTCGCCAGGCCAAACAGCGATGCGGCGGTGGGCGTATCCGCCAGGGCCAGCACGGTCAGGCCGAGCGGCGCGCGCAGCCGCCCGGCGCGGTCCAGCGCCTGAAGGGCGGCGAGCAGCGCCAGCGCCGGCGCCGCCGGATCCTCGGCCGTTTCGGGCGCCAGCCAGACCAGCCGCGCGCCTTCCGGCACCGCCTCCGCGCCGAGCCGCGGCAGAGGCGCGAGGGCGGCCGGCACATCGCCGCCGCCCGCCAGCAGCAGCGGCACGGCCCCCGCGGCGGGCTCCGCGACGGCGCGCCAGACGGGCCGGAAAGCCTGCACCGGCCGGGGGCTGGCCGGCGCCGGCAGCGGGCGCGTCGCCAACCCCTCCAGCCACAGCAGGGGCTGGCCGGCCTCATCCAAGGCCATCAGGTCGAAGTGGCCCGCCGCCACCTCTCCGCGCCGCCGCCCGACCAGCTGCCGCGCCTGGGTCACATCGCCGCGCCGCCACAGCCCGGCCAGGGCGAAGGGGATCCGCAGCTCGGCGGCGGCCTCCTCCGGCGCCAGGGCGATCAGTGCCTGGAAGGCGGTATCCACCAGCGCCGCCAGGTTTTCGGGCGCACGGATCGCGGCGCGGATGGCGGTGCCGTCCGTCTCCACCCAGTCGAGCAACGATAGGCTTGGCCCATAGTCCAGCCCCAGCGCCCGCAGCCGCGCGGTGAGGCGCGCGGCATCCAGCATGCGCGCCGGCCCATCCGGCCCGCGGATGGCAAGGTCGCCGCCGCCGCCGAAGCGGCCGCTGGCCAGCACGCCCGCCGCATCCGCGATGGTGAAGCGGTCACCCTCCCGCCGCAGTTGCAGGGCCAGCCCGGCCTCCGGCACCTCCGCCCGGCGTTGCCAGGTGATATCAGCCAGCGCGGAGGTTCTGGGTGCCGCCTCCAGCGCCATCTGCAGCAGCGCGGCGCCGGGCAGCAGGAAGCGGCTGGCGACGACATGGTCGCGCACCAGCGCATCCTCCCGCCGCCAGAGGCGCGCGGCGCCGGCCTCCTCGATCCAATGCCGCGTGCCGAGGAAGGCGCGCGGCGGCAGGGGGACACGGCGGGCGAGGGGCGCGGGCCAGGCGATGTCCGCCCCCGCGACGAAGCCGCGCGCCAGTTCCTCCATCGCCGCGCCCGGCGGCACCGGCATGGGCCGCGCATCCTCCGCCACCACGCCGTGCAGCACGCGGCTGGCATCGCCCTCGGCGAATTCTGAAAACCGCGCGGCGGCTTCGGAGAGATCCTCCGCCACGAAGGCGAGGCGCTGGGGCAGCGTCTCCCGCCCCCATTGCAGCGTCGCGGCGATATCGGCCAGGGCATGGCCGCAGCCCGGCAGCGCCGAAGCCAGCCGCGCCGCCGTGGCGCGCAGCTGCGGCAGCGTGCGGGCCGAGAGCACCAGCAGCGCGGGGCCTTCGCGCATCGGCAAGGCGGCGCGGATCGGCGCCTCCTCCAGCACCAGATGCGCATTGGACCCGCCGGCACCGAAGCCGCTCAGCCCCGCGCGCAAGGGTGCCGCGCCCGCCCAGGGCTCGCCCGCATGCTGCAACCGGAAGGGGGACGCCGGGAAATCGATCTTGCGATTGGGCCCCTCGAAGCGCGGCATCGGCGGCAGGAAGCGGTGCCGCAGTTGCAGCACCAGCTTCAGCAGGCCGGCAACACCCGCCGCCGCCTCCATATGCCCCATGGTGGCCTTGATCGAGCCGAGCGCGATGCCACCGCGGGGCACCACCTCGCCATAGGCGGCGCTGAGCCCCGCCACCTCCACCGGATCGCCCAGCGCCGTGCCGGTGCCATGCGCCTCGACGAAGGAGATTTCGGCGGGTTGCACGCCCGCGCGCGCCATGGCGGCCGCAATCACCTCGGCCTGTCGCGCGGGGCTGGGCACGGTAAAGCCATTGGTGCGACCGCCATGCGCCACGGCGCTGCCGCGGATCACGGCATGCACCACATCGCCATCCGCCAGCGCCTGGGCCAGCGGCTTCAGGACGACGGCGCCCACCCCCTCGCTCGGCACATAGCCATCGCCGCCTTCCGCAAAACTGCGGCAGCGGCCGTCGCTGGCGGCAAAGCCACCGGCGCGCAGGCCGACGAATTTCAGCGGATGCAGCGCCAGGTTCACGCCGCCCGCGATGGCCACCGCGCATTCGCCATCGACCAGCGCCCGGCAGGCCAGGTGGATGGCGGTGAGGGAGGCGGAGCAGGCGGTATCCAGCGCCACCGAGGGGCCGCGCAGATCCAGCGCATAGGAAACGCGATTGGCGATGGACCAGTAGGGCGCGGCACCGGAGACGGGATTGCCCTGCGCATGCTGGTCCGCGACGCGCAGCGCATAATCGCCATACATCACGCCGACGAAGACGCCGCCCTGGCGCGCGGCGCCGGCGAGGCTGGCGCGGGTATGGCCCGCATCCTCCATCGCCTCCCAGCATATCTCCAGGAACAGCCGCTCCTGCGGATCCATGCGCGCCGCCTCGGCGGGGGAGATGCCGAAGGAGAGCGGGTCGAAGCGATCCACCTGCCGCAGGAAGCCGCCCTGCGTTGCGCCGCCGCTGCGCGCCGCGTCCCAGCGCTCACCGGGAATCTCGCGGATCACCTCCCGCCCCGCGCGCAGATTCTGCCAGAACTCGTCGAGCGTGTCGGAGTCCGGAAAACGCCCGGCCATGCCGATGATGGCGATATCCTGCGGCCGCGCCACCGGCACCGGCTGCGGTGCGGGCTGCAGGCCGGGCTGCGCCGACAGCGCCGCGGCCAGGCTGCGCAGCGTGCGGTGATCAAAGAGGAGCGTCGAGGGAAGCCGCGTGCCCAGTGCCTGCTCCAGCTTCGCCGTCAGCTTGGTGACCAGGATGGAATCGATGCCGTAGTCCTCGAAGGCACGATCCGGGCGGAGCCGATCGGGCGGCATGCCGGCGGCCTCGGCGAAGATGGCGGTGACGCGGTCCAGCATGGGCGTGGCATCGGCCGGCTGCGCGGGCGCGACAGGGGCCGGCGGCGCCGCTTGCAGGAAGCGCGCAATGGCCGCGCGATCCCCTGGCAGCACCAGGACATGCGAATGATCGAAGCCCAGCGCAGCCTCGAAGGCCGCGAGACCGGCCGCGGTTTCCAGCGGCGCAATGCCGGTGGCCGCGGCGCGGCGAGCCGCCTCCTCCGCCGTCACGGACATGCCGCCTTCCGCCCAATAGGGCCAGCCGATGGAGACCGTGGCGCCCGGCCCCTGACGCTGCTGCGCGAAGGCATCCAGAAAGGCATTCGCCGCCGCATAGGCCGCCTGTCCCGGCGCGCCGAAGGACCCGGCGAGGGAGGAAAACAGCGCGAAGAAATCGAGCGGGTCCTGCCGCGTCGCCGCATCCAGCGCCCGCGTGCCGGCCAGCTTCGGCGCCAGCACGGCGCGCAGATCGGACTCCGCCAGATTGCGGAACAGCCCGTCCCGCTGCACCCCCGCCGCCTGCACCACGCCGTGGATCGGCCCGAATTTTTCCCGCCCTCGATCCAGCGCCGCCGCCACGGCGGCGGCATCGGTCAGATCGGCCCGCAGGTGCAGCTCCACGCCCTCCGCCACCGCATCCCGCGCGGAGCGGCCAAGCACGATCACCCTCGCCTGCCAGGCCTGCACCAGGTGCCGCGCCAGCAGCCGCCCGATGCCGCCCGCGCCGCCGGCCAGGACATAGACGCCGCCGCGCCGCAGCCGCGTGCGGCCGGGGGCGGGCACAAAATCCCAGCCGCGCGTGACCTCGCCCAGCGCCAGGGCGCGCGGCACCCATGCGGCCGGCGCCGCCCCGGCGGGCGCGGCGAAGCTGCCGAGGCGCAGCGCGCCACTCTCCTGCGCCAGGGCCCGGCCCAGGCCCTCCGCCATGGCGCCTTCCGGCGCGCCGTCATGGATGTGCAGCACCTCTCGCGGCATCGCGCCGGGCGCCGCCAGCAGGGCGCGGGTCAGCGCGGCGAGGGAGAGGAAGCCGGCCTCGCCCGATGCCGCGTGCCAGATGCGCGCGGGCGAGGCCGGCAGCCGCGCCAGCAGCGCGGGCCAGCCCAGGGCCGAAACCTCCTCCGGCGTCGCCAGCACCGGCCGGCCGCCCAGCGCCTGCCACAGCGCGGCATCGCCGAGCACGAGATCCGGCAGCCGCGGCGGCCCCGGCACCGCCGCCGCGCCGCGCGGCACCGCGAAATGCACCGCCGGCGCCGCCTGGTGCACCCGCAGCGCCAGATCCTCCAGCCGCGCCAGCACCGCGCCATCCGTATCCAGCAGCGCGATATCCAGGCGCTGCACCCCGCCCTCCACGCCCGGGCGGCGGCGGATATGCGCCCAGCAGTCGGCGGGCAGGCGCCGCGCCAGGGTCAGCCGCGCCAGGCCCATGGGCACCACGCCCTCCGGCAGCGGGCCATCCCCGGCCAGTCCGATCGCCGCCTGCATGGCGCCGTCCAGCAGCGCGGGATGCGCAAGCCAGTCACCCGCCGGCGCGGCCTGCGGCACCGCGAGCCGCGCCAGAACCTCCTCCGGCCCGGCCTGCAAGTGCTGGATGGCGCGCAGTCCGGGGCCATAGGCGAAGCCCGTGGCGGCGAAGCGCGCATAGAGCGCGGCGCCGGGCTGCACAGGGCCGAGCCGCGCCGCGATCCGCGCCGGCGTCTCGCCCGCCAGCAGCGGCGCCGCCGGCAGGGCGCGGAACTCCGCATGCAGCACGCCATCCGGCCCGACCAGCGCCAAACCCGCGCCGCGCCGCTCCAGCCGCGCCGCCTGACCGGGCGCGGCGAAGGCGGGCGCGGCCAGGCGCAGATCGGCAAGCGCCTGGCCCGGTGCCGCGCGCAGCGCCAGGTCCAGGATGGCGGCCGCCGGCAGCAGCGGGCGGCCATGCAGCAGGTGGTCCGCCATGGGCCAGGCGGCCGGATCCAGGCTCACCAGCACCGGCGCCTGCACCAGGCCCTGCGCATCGAAGCGCAGCCGCGCGAAGGGATAGCCCGGCAGGCCGAGGCGCCGGGGCAGCGGCCCCGGGAACAGCCGCGCCCAGTCGCCATCCGCGCCCTGCCGATAGACTGCCGCCACCTGCTGCGCCGAGGCGGTGCCCGGCAGCGCCGCCAGCGCCGCCTCCGCCGCCGCGGACCCCTCCGCCTCCACCGGCACGGCGGTGGCAAGCGCCGCGCCGAGGCCGGCCAGGTCCCGCGCCACCACGGCCAGCCGATGCGCAAAATGGCTGCGGCCGGCGGCCAGGGTGAAGGCGAGGTCGCGCGGCGCGGCCTGCGGGTTGGCAGCGATCCAAAGCTGCAGATCGGCGATGCGCGCCGCCAGCGCCTCCGCGCTACGGGCGGAGAGCAGGAAGGCGAAGTCGCCCTCCACCGGCGCGCTCTCGGGCCGCGGCGGCGCTTCCTCCAGCACCAGATGCGCATTGGTGCCGCTGAAGCCGAAGGAGGAGACGGTGGCGCGGCGCGGTGTTGCGGCCCCACGCGGCCAGGGCTCCGCCGCCACCGGCACGCGGAAGGCCGAGGGCTGCGGCAGCTGCGGGTTGGCCTCGGCAAAATGCAGGCTCGGCGGGATGGTCTCGTGCTGCAGCGCCAGCAGCGCCTTGATGAAACCGGCGACGCCGGCCGCCGTCAGCGCATGGCCGATATTGGTCTTCACCGAGCCGATCGCCGTGCCGCCCGCCGGCATGCCCGGCCCGAAGGCCTCGGCCAGGGCGCGCCATTCGATCGGATCGCCCAGCGGCGTGCCGGTGCCATGCGCTTCCACCAGCCCGATGCTTTGGGGCGCAATGCCGGCGCGTTCCCAGACGGCGCGCTGCAGCGCCGTCTGCGCCGGGCCGGAGGGGGCGGTGATGCCGCTGGTGCGGCCATCCTGGTTGATGCCGGAGGCGCGGATCACGCCCAGCACCCGATCCCCCGCCGCCAGCGCCTTGGCCAGCGGCTTCAGCACCACCACGCCCACGCCCTCGCCGGGCACGAAGCCATCGGCACCGGCATCGAAGGCGCGGCAGGCGCCGGTGGGGGAGGCCATGCCCGCATCGCGCAGGAACAGATGCAGCCGGTCATCCGTCAGCAACACGGAGACGCCGCCGGCCAGCGCCATCTCCGCATCGCTCGCCAGCAGGCTCTGGCAGGCGAGATGGATCGCGACGAGCGAGGAGGAACAGGCGGTATCCACCGGCAGCGACGGCCCGCGCAGATTCAGCAGATAGGAGATTCGCGCGCTGAGGATCGCCACCGAGTTGCCGAGCGCCGGCAGGCTCTCCCCGCCTTCGGTGCTGCCGTGATCCCGATGCGCGACGCCGCAGAAGACGCCGCAGGACAGGCCATCCAGCGCGCGGGCGCCATAGCCCGCATCCTCCAGCGCATGCCAGGCGGCTTCGAGGAAGACGCGCTGCTGCGGGCTCATCGCCGCCGCCTCGCGCCAGGTCATGTTGAAGAGCTCGGGGTCGAAGGCGTCGTGGTCGTCGAGAAACCCGCCCCAGGCGGCGGGCAGTTTTTCGGAGAGCGCGAAACGCTCCGGCGGCACCGGGCGGATGGCGCTACGGCCCGCGCGTAGCAGGTCCCAGAAGCTGTGCGCATCGGGCGCGCCGGGGAAGCGGCAGGACAGGCCGATGACGGCGATATCGCGCGGATGGGCGGCAGGCTCGGCCGGCGTCGTGACGGGCGCCGCGACGCGCGTACTGGCAGAGACATGCCGCGCCAGCGCGGCCAGCGTCGCATGGGCAAAGATATCGGTGGGGGCGAGGCTGCAGCCGAAGGCCGCATTGGCCGCGGCGGCGAGCTGTGGCGCGACGATGGAATCGACGCCGTATTCGCCGAAGGGACGGTCGCGCGCGATTTCCTGCGGCGCGAGACCCAGCGCCGTGGCCAGCAGGGCGGTGAGTCGTGTCTCCACATCGTCCGCGGCCGACACCGCCGCCTGGCGCCGCGGCGCGGCCTGCCCCGCCGCCTCCGCCACCAGCACGCATTGAAACGAGTCTTGCGGATCCGCCCCAAGCCCCACGGCGCCAGGGGCGCCAAAGCCCGCCTCGACCAGCGCCGCGCGCCATTGCGGCAGGGAGAGCAGCGGCGCGTCGGGCAGCCGCGCCTCGGCATCCCCGAAAACCCACCAGCCGTCGAGCAGGCCGAAGGTCATGCTGGCGAAGGCGCCGGCCTGGGTCAGCTCGTTCAGCAGCAGCAGCCCGCCCGGCCGCAGCAGCCGGCGCAGCCGCGCCAGGCTGTCCGCGATGCAGCGCGTGGCGTGCACGACGTTGGAGGCGAGCAGCACGTCGAAGCTCTCGGGCGCGAATCCCTGCGCCTCCGGCTCCGCCTCCAGGTCGAATCGTGCGAAATCCAGCCAGGGGCGGCCAGCGCCGAAGTTTGCGCGGCCATGCACCAGGAAGCCGGGCGAGACATCGGTATAGAGGTAGCGCGCCACCTGCCCCGGCATGCCATCCAGCGCCGCCAGCACGGCGGCGGAGGCGCCACCCGTGCCGGCACCCACCTCCATCACCCGCAACCCCTTGGAAGCTGCCGCCGCGCGCGCCGTGGCGCGGGCCAGCACCGTGTTGAAGCGATCCGCCCAGGGATTCCGGCGGTACAGCCCCTCGACCAGATGCGTGGCGCCGCCCGGGAACAGCACATCCGTCGCCGCCACGCGGCCCGCCAGCACATCCGGCAGCGCCGCGGCGCAGGCCTCGAGCAGCGCGAGGTGCGGCGCGAGGCCCGGGGCCGCCTGCAACAGCGCCGCGCGTTCCGCCGGCGGCGGCCCGGCTTCCTCCCGCGCATGGCGCCGCAGCGCCGCGGCCAGGCGCGCATGGCGCGGTGCGGGCACGGGCAGCACCATGGCGCGCAGCAGCGCCGTGGCATAGCGATCGAGCAGCGGGGCGGGATCGGGCAGGCTCATGCACCGCCCTCTGCCGCGAGATCCGCCATGACGGAGTCGAACAGCCTGCTCTGGGGCGCGTCATCGGGCCAGCAGCGCCGGCGCGCAAAGGGATAGGGCGGCAGGGCAAGGCGCGCGAAGCTGCCGGGCGGGTGCAGCGCAAGCCAATCCGGCGCATCGCCCACGAGATAGGCGCGCGCCTCCGGCGTCGTGGCCAGGTTCTCTTCACGGGCCAGCGCGTCACGCAGCGCCGCCGTATCCGCCACGACATAGGCGGCGCGATGCGCACGGTGATGCGTGCGGCCGAGGGCGAGGGTCGCGCAGATATCGGCAATTTCCGCCTCGGGATGCTCGGCGATCCAGGCCGCGAGATCCACCCGCCGCTGCACCAGCGCCTCCGCCGTTTCCGCAGACAGCACCGCGAGGTGATCCGCACGCGGCGCGCGGTCCGGTGCGGCGCGCGGCGGCGGCGGCGCCAGCACGGCATGCGCATTGGTGCCGCTGAAGCCGAAGGCGGAGACGGCGGCCAGGCGCCCACCCAGCGGCTGCGCGGCGCGTGGCACCACAAAGGGCGAATCCGCGCCCAGCGGCAGCAGCGGATTGGCCTGCGCGAAGTTGACCGCAGGCGGCACCACGCCGTGCCGCAGCACCAGCAGCGCGCGGATCAGCCCGACCACGCCCGCGGCCGCCAGCGTATGGCCCAGATTCGCCTTCGCCGAGCCCACAGCGCAGCGCGCGGGCGCGACATCCCCGAAAGCCTCGTGCAGCGCGCCGAGTTCCACCGGGTCGCCGAGCCGCGTGCCGGTGCCATGCAGCTCGACATAGCCGAGATCGGCGGGCGCGATGCCGGCACGGCTCCAGACCTCCCGCAGCAGCGCCGCCTGCGCGGCGCCGTTGGGTGCGGTGATGCCGTTGCTGGCGCCATCCTGGTTCACGCCGCTGGCGAGAATCACGCCGCGCACCTCGTCGCCATCGCGCAGCGCATCCGGCAGGCGCTTCAGCACGAGGCAGGCCACCGCCTCCGCCGGCACGAAGCCATCCGCCGCCGCATCCAGCGTGCGGCAGCGCCCGGTGGGGGAGAGCATGCCGGCCTGGGTGGCGGCCAGGTAGAATTCCGGCGTCGTCATCACCGCCACGCCGCCGGCCAGGGCGAGGTCGCATTCGCCGCGCCGCAGGCTCTCCGCCGCCAGGTGCAGCGCGACGAGGGAGGAGGAGCAGGCGGTATCCACCGACAGGCAGGGCCCGTGCAGATCGAGCCGATAGGCGATGCGCGCCGCGAGCATGGAGGCCGCATTGCCCGTGAAGCTGCGCGCATCCGGCGCGCGCCCGGCCTGCGCCAGCCGCGCCTCGTAATCGCCCGCCACGGTGCCGGCGAAGACACCGCAGGTGCGGCCGGAGAGTGATGCGGGGCCATGGCCCGCATCCTCCAGCGCATGCCAGGCGGCCTGCAGGAACAGGCGCTGCTGCGGGTCGATGGCCGTGGCCTCGGCGGGGGACAGGCCGAAGAAGAGCGGGTCGAAGGATTCGATGTCCTCGAGGAACCCGCCATCGGGGCAGAGCGGCTGCGGGGCGCGCAGCGCCGCATGGTTCCAGCGGCTGGCCGGCACCGGCCCGACGCTGTCCACGCCGTCGCGCATGTTCCGCCAAAGGGTTTCGATATCGCCCGCACCCGGAAAGCGGCCGGACCAGCCGATGACCGCGATGGGCGCCGGTCCCGTGCTTTCGCTGCGCGGCGCCGCCTGCGGCAACCGCAAGGCTTCGCCGTGCCGCGCCGCCAGATGCCGCGCCAGCTTCTCCACCGTCTCGTGGTTGAACAGCACGGTCGGGTTCAGCGCCACGCCGAGCTTTTCGGCCAGCGCCGCCACCAGGGCGACACCGAGGATGGAATCCGCGCCGTAATCGGCAAAGCTGCGATCGGGCCGGACGTCCTCCAGCCGCATCTCCAGCACCTCCGCCACCGTCGCGCGGATCAGCGCGACGAGATCGGCGGGCGCCGTGCCCTCCGGCTCCGCGCGCCGGCGCAGCCTTTCGCGCATGCCGCGCGGCGCCGCCGCGGGCACGGCTGCCGCCACGTTGCGCGCGACGATCACCGCATGGCGGAACTGCGATTCCGCCGTCAGCCCCGGCTCGCTGAACACCGAGACCTCGCCGAAGCCGGCCGCGGCGAGGCGCGCGCGCCAGCCCGCGACATCCAGCAGCGGCGCATGCGGCAGCCGCGCATCCTCGGCCATCCACCAGCCATCCAGCAGGCCGAAGGTCAGCGTGCCGAAGTCGTGGATCGCCGTCATCTCATACAGCACCAGCACGCCGCCCGGCTTCAGCAGCCAGCGGATGTGGGACAGCGAGCGCACCAGATCCGGCGTCGCATGCACCACATTGGCGCCCAGCACCACGTCGCAGCTTTCGGCCTGCTGCCCCTGCGTCGCCGGGTCACGCGTCACGTCCAGCATGCGTCCCGAGAGCCAGGGCCGGGTCGCGCCGAATTCGCGGCGGCCGAATTGCGCGAAGGCGAGCGAGATGTCGGTATAGACGTAATCCACATCGCCCCGCGCATCGAGCTGCGCGAGCACGCTGCGGCTGGTGCCGCCGGTGCCGGCGCCCACCTCCAGCACGCGCACAGGTCCTGGCTTCCGCACCGCCCCGGCCACTGCTGCCGCCACCAGCCGGTTGCAGAAATCTCCCAGCCGATTGCCGCGATAGATGCCCTGCACAAGATCCAGCGAGCTGCCGGGAAACATCACCTCGGTCGCCAGCCTTTCCCCGCGCAGAACCTGCGTCAGCGCGCCGAGGCAGGTCTCCAGCAGTGCGGCATGCGCGGCGAAAGGCGGATGCGCCGCGACGAAATTCCGGATCTCGGTCGCCAGATCGCCGGGCTCGCGCGGCTGGCCGATCAGTGCATCGCCCTCGCGCCGCAGCGCGCCTTCACGTTCCAGAATTTCCAGCAGCGCCGCGAACAGTCTTGCGTGGCGCGGCACCACGCCGAGCTGCGCGGCCAGCTGCGCCTCCGTCGCGCGCGCCCCCGGCAGCAGCAGCGCCGCAGCCTTCCACCAGGCCAGCAGGCGGCGGCGGGAAAGGGCCTCGATCGCAGCGTATTCGTCCCAGGCGCCCTGCATGGCCGGCGCCTCCGCCGCCACATGCGCTCGCATCGCGGCATCCAGCGTCGGCGCGGCCTCCACCACGCCCAGCGCCGCCCGCAGCTTCGCCTCGCCCTTCAGCACTGCCACCTGCGGCGCATCCGGCAGCGCCAGGATGGCATCCAGCGCCGCCAGCCCCTCCGCCGTGCCAATCGGCTGCACGCCGCGCCGCGCCAGCCTTTCGCGGTGCGCGTCATCGGCGACGCGACCGACCTCCCCCCAGAAACCCCAGTTCACGACCCGTACCGGCAGGCCGCGCGCCGCGAGTTCCAGACCCAGCGCATCCTTGTAGGCGCAGCCGGCGACGTAATTCGCCTGGCCCGCATTGGCGGCGAAACTATTGACCGAGGAAAACAGCGCCAGCACATCCAGCGGCTCCGTCGCCACCGCCTCCGCCAGAGCCCTTGTGCCGGCCGCCTTCACGGCCAGCGCTGCCGCGAAACTGGCCTCGCTCATCCGCTCCAGGCTCGCATCCTGCATCAGGATGGCGGAGTGGATGGCGGCATGCACGGGGCCGAAGCGCGCCCGCGCCGCGGCGACGGCGCGCGCCAGGTCGCCCGGCGCCGTGGCATCCGCTTGCAGATACAGGATTTCGGCCCCCGCCGCGCGCAGCGGCGCCAGCGCGGCCACAGGCTCCGCGCGCCGCCCGATCAGCGTCAGCCGCATGCCCTGGCGCTGCGCGAGCCTTTCGGCCAGCGCCAGCCCGATCCCGCCGGCCCCGCCGAGGATCAGCGCATGGCCGCCCTGCCGCCAGACGGGCGCGGCCTGCGCCACCGCCAGCGGATGCAGCGCGCGCAGGAAGCGCGTGCCGCCGCGCCAGGCCACCTCGCGCGCCAGGGCATCGCCCGGCTCCGCCAGCGCCGCCGCGGCCTGCCGCCAATCGTCCAGCCAGGCCCAGGCGAGCCGCCATTCCGGCCATTCGCGATGCGCCACGCGCAGCAGCGCCATGGCCGCCGCGCAGGCCGGCGTGGCGCGGCCCGCCTGCTCCGGCGCCAGCAGCAGCAGCCGCGTCGGCGCAGGGCCGCGCGCCTGGCGCAGCGCCCGCAGCGTGCGGAAGACGGCCAGCGGCAGCGCCTCGGCCTCGGCACAGGCCAGCACGAGGTTCTCGGGTGCCGCCTGCGCGACGCGCGCCGCCCAGTCCTCCGGCGGCAGCACCTCCGCCTCCTCCAGCGCCGCGCCGGGCGCCGCAAGCCGGAGCGGCGGCGCCAGCGCCGGCGCCGGCGCCACCGGCGCGGCGACCCAGCCGGGCGTCAGGAACCAGTCGCCCAGCGCCGGCTCCGCCAGGGCGCGGTCGATGCGCCCGGCGAGGCCGCGGAAGGCGACGACCGCGCGGCCCGCCTCATCGCGCAGCACCGCATCGAAGGCCGCCACCTCCAGCCGGTCGGGCGCCGTCAGCAGCCGGGCCTCGACGCGGCCCTGGCGCGGCAGCGGCCCGAGCACCTGCACGGACTCCACCGCCATCGGCAGCAGCCGCACCGCACCAGGGCGGCGGAAGACCAGCATGGCCGCGGTCTGCAGCACGGCATCGAGCAGTCCCGGATGCAGCCTGCAGGCGGCCAGCGCCGGCTCCTCCGGCCATGCGAGCTCGGAGACCGCCTCGGCCTCCCCCATCGCCAGGCGCGTGATGGCGCGGAATCCCGGGCCGTAATTCAGGCCGAGCGCATCCAGCCGCGCATAGACCGCGGCGCCGTCCAGCGTCTCATGGCACGCGGCCGCATCCGCCAGCGGCGCATCCGGCACCTCCGCGAAGGGCACCACCTGGCCGCGCAGCAGTACGCGCCCGTCCTGCTCCAGCCGGACATCCAGCGCCTCCGCCGCCCCCGGCGCCAGCACCAGCTGCGCCGCCAGCCCCGCCTCGCGCGCTTCCCCCGGCGCCAGCCAGGTGAGGTCGCGCAACTGCAACGGCAGCGTGGCACGACCCAGCGCGGCCAGCGCCGCCTGCACCAGTTCGAGCACCGCGACACCCGGCAGCAGCGCGCGATCCCCCACGCGATGCTGCACCAGCACCGGATGCGCGGCGGGCAGCGCCACATGCCAGCGCGCCTCCGCGCCCAGGCAGGGGATCGCGGCGCCCAACAGGCCGCGCGGCGCCTCGCGCGCCAGCTCCGGCAGCCACAGCCTTTCCTGCGCGAAGACGGTTCCGGGCAGATGGACGCGCCGCGCCGCGACCGGTGGCGACACCGCCTGCATCGGCGGCAGGGTGCCATCCGCCAGCCAGCGCCGCAGCGCCGCGCACAGCGCCGGCACATCCGGCACGCAAAGCGTCAGCACATGCTCCTGTGCCTCCCGCTCCGCCAGCGTCCAGGCAATATCCGCCAGCGCATCGCGGCTTTCGGCCAGGTGCGCCGCCAGCCTTTCCGCATAGGCGCGCAGCGCTTCCGGCGTGCGCGCCGAAAGCCTCACCAGGCACGGCGTTTCCGCGATGTCCCTCTGGGCGAGAGGCGGCGCGGATTCCGCCACCAGATGCGCATTGGCGCCGCCCGCGCCGAAGGAGCTGACGCCGCCCCGCCGTGTCGCCCCCGGCCAGGGCAGCACCTCGCGCGGCACCACAAAGGGGCCGAGGCCGAAGTCGATGCGCGGGTTGGGCGGCTGCGCATGGATCGCCGGGGCAATCTCCGCATGTCGAAGCTGCAGCAACAGCTTTGCGAGGCCCGCGATGCCGGCGGCGGATTCCAGATGGCCGATATTCGCCTTGGCCGATCCGATCGGCAGCGCACCGGCCTCGGCACTGCGGCCCGCCGCGCGCAGGCCGTCGCCGAGGCCTGCGATCTCCACCGGATCCCCCAGCACCGTCGCCGTGCCATGGCATTCGACATAGCCGAGGCTGTCCGCCGCCACGCCCGCCGCCGTGATCGCCGCCTGCACCACCGCGGCCTGGGCGCGCGGGCTGGGCACCGTATAGCCAGCGGTGCGGCCGCCGGCATTGACGGCGGAACCCAGGATCACGCCATGGATCGCATCGCCATCGGCCAGGGCGCGCGACAGCGGCTTCAGCACCGCGACACCCACGCCCTCGCCCTGCACGAAACCATCCGCCGCGGCGCCGAAGACGTGGCATTCTGCGCCCTGCGCCAGCACGCCGGTGCGCCGCAGCTCCGCCTGCTGCACGGGGTGCAGGATGAGGTTCACCCCGCCCGCCAGCGCCACGCCGCATTCGCCGCGGCGCAGGCTTTCGCAGGCCAGGTGCAGCGCCGTCAGGCTGGCGGAGCAGCCGGTATCCACGGCCAGGCTCGGCCCGCCGAAATCGAAGTGGTGCGAGATGCGGTTGGCGACGGACCAGTGGTTGCCCTGCACCACATGCCCGGCCTCCGCCGCCGCCAGGCCGAGCAGCCGCCAGGGCATGTTCATCACGCCCATGAAGACGCCGACATCGCGCCCCTGCGCGCTGGCGCGCAGACCGGCGCGGCTATAGCCGGCATCCTCGATGGCGTGCCAGGCGGATTGCAGCGCCAGCCGCGCCTGCGGGTCGATCAGCCGCGCCTCGCGCGGGCTGATGCCGAACAGCAGCGGATCGAAGGCCTCGATATCCGCGATGAAGCCGCCATGGCCCGCCCCCTGCCAGCGCTCCGCCGGCACGGGGGTGATGCCGGACCGGCCCTCGCGCAGCAGCTGCCAGAAGGCGTCGAGATCCGGCGCGCCGGGCAGCCGCACCGCCAGGCCGATCACGGCGATGGGTTCGCGCTGGGGGGCGATGGCGGGCGCCGCGACCACCGGCTCCAGATCGGCCAGATGCGCGGCTAGGCGGTTCAGCGTGTCATGCTCGAAGAGCACGGTGGAGCGCAGCGTCGGGTAGGTTTTCTTCAGCTCCGCCGTCAGCGTGCCGACCAGCAGGGAATCGATGCCGAAACGGTCCCAGGTGGCGTCCGGGTCCAGCTTCTCGGGCGGCTCCTGCAGCGTTTCGGCGAAAAGACGGCGCAGCCGTTCCAGCAGCGAGCCGCCGGCCGCCACGACGGGCGCGGGCTGCGGCGCGCGGTGCCAATGCCGTTCCGCGGCGAAGGGATAGCCCGGCAGCGGCACGCGGCGCCCTTTGGCCAGGCCGCAGAGCGCGGCCGGCGCCACGGCTTCCCCCGCGCACCAGCGGGCCGCCGCCTCCGGCAAGGGGGCCTGCAGCCCGCCGCGTAGCGCCGCCACGGCCTGGGCGCGATCCTGCACGCAGACGGCCCGACGACAGCCGAAATGCTGGCGGCCGGCGGCCAGGGTCCAGGCCACATCGGCCAGCGCCGGCGCCGCCTCGCCCTCCAGCGCCGCGGCCAGGGCCAGCGCCACGCGATCCAGCGCCTTCGGGTCCTTGGCACTCAGCGCCAGCACCACCGGGCCCGCGTGCTCCGGCCGCGCGGGCAGGTCCGGCGCCTGTTCCAGCACCACATGCACATTGGTGCCGCCAAAGCCGAAGGAGCTGACGCCCGCCCGGCGCGGACCCGGCTTCGTGGGCCAGCCGCGCGCCTCCGCCGCCACGGCGAAAGGCGTTTGCTGCAAGGGGATCTCGGGATTGATGCGTTGAAAATGCAAGCTCGGCGGCACCTGGCCGTGGTGCAGCGCCAGCACCGCCTTGATCAGCCCGGCGATGCCGCCCGCGGCGTTGAGATGCCCGATATTGCCCTTCACCGATCCGATCAGGCAGCGCGCCTCGCCCTCCGCCTGGCCATGGGCCTGCGCCAGCGCGCGCAACTCCACCGGGTCGCCCAGCGCGGTGCCGGTGCCGTGGCATTCCACCATGCCGAGGCTCGCCGCCGGCACGTCCGCCATGGCCAGCGCCTCCGCGATCGCGCGGCGCTGGCCGGTGACGGAGGGCGCGAGGAAATCCGCCTTGCGCGCGCCGTCATTGTTCATCGCGCTGCCGCGGATCACCGCCAGAACGCGGTCGCCATCGGCCATCGCCTGCGACAGCGGCTTCAGCACGACGATGCCGAGGCCATTGCCCGGCACCGCGCCATCCGCCGCCGCATCGAAGGCGCGCAGCTGGCCGGTGGCGGAGAGCATCAGCCCCTCCGCCTGCCGATAGCCGCCCTGCGGCAGCGTCACCGAGCAGCCGCCCGCGATCGCCATGTCGCATTGGCCGGAGAGCAGCGCCTCCGCCGCCAGATGCACCGCGGCGAGGGAGCCGGAGCAGGCGGTCTGCACCATCAGCGCCGGCCCGGTCAGGTCCAGCCGCCAGGCGATGCGCGTGGCGGCATAGTCCTTGTCGCGGCTGGTCAGCGCGAAGAAGCCGTCGCCCAGATCTGCCGCCGCGCCCGTGTCGTAGGTGCTGGCGGTCATCGAGAGATAGGTGCCGATCACCGCATCCTGCGCGCCGGGGCCATAGCCCGCATCCTCCAACGCATGCCAGGCGCATTCGAGCAGCAGCCGCTGCTGCGGATCCAGCAGCGCGGCGCGGCTGGCGGGGAAGCCGAAGAAGCCGGCATCGAAGCGATCCACGTCGGCCAGCGCGCCGAAAGCCGGCACCAGCCGCGGATCCGCGATGGCGGCCTCCGCGAAGCCGGCCGCGCGCAGTTCCGCGGGCGTGAAGCGGCGGATGGATTCGCGCCCCTGCATCAGGTTGCGCCAGAAGGCATCGAGATCGGGCGCGCCGGGGAAGCGGCCGGCCATGCCGATGATGGCGATGTGGTCCGTGCTCATGCGGGCTCCCTCGCCATGTCACGCGCCGCGCGGCGGCGGGCCGCCCGCTGCGCCGCGGGATCCGATTCCGCCGACACGCCGCCCGCGAGAGGCGCGTCCAGCGCCGGCCTTGATAGATGCGCGGCCAAGGCCGTGACGGAGGGAAACTCGAAAAGATCGGTCACCGAGCAGGGCGCGACCTCACGCGAAATCCGCGCCGCCGCCTCCACCGCGGTGAAGGAGGTGGCGCCCGCCTCAAACAGATTCGCCTCAGCGGCCAGCGCGGGGTTGGCCAGCACCTGGCGCCAGATGCCGAGCAGCCGGGCGATGGGCGTTGCTTCGGCTGCTGCCGGCACGGCCGCCGGCGTCTCCGCGCCACACAGCGCCTCCAGGGCGCGGCGATCGACCTTGTCATTCGCATTGCGCGGCAGCGTCGGCAGCAGGCGGATTTCCGCCGGCAGCATATAGGCGGGCAGCCGCTGCGCGATGCCGCTGCGCAGCGCCGAGACCTCCGCCGTCCCGGTGCAGAAAGCCACCAGCCGCCGCCGCCCGGATGCATCCGCCGGCGCCACCGCCACGGCCTGCGCCACGCCCGGCAGGGCGGCCAGCGCCGCCTCCACCTCGCCCAGTTCCACGCGATGCCCGCCGAGCTTCACCTGCCCGTCGCGCCGCCCCAGGAATTCGATCAGCCCATCCTCGCGCCAGCGGCCCATGTCGCCGGTGCGGTAAAGGCGTTCTCCGGTCACGGGATGCGTCACGAACCGCTCCGCGCTGCGCGCCGCATCGCGCCAATAGCCCTGCGCCAGGCCGATGCCGCCGATATGGATCTCCCCCGGCACGAAGTCCGCGCATTCGGCCATGGCCTCGTCCAGCACCATCATCCGCTGGTTGCGCATCGCGGCCCCATAGGGCACCGAGGGCCAGCCTGGCGCCGGCTGGGCCGCGATGGGGTGCAGGATCGACCAGATCGAGGCCTCGGTCGCGCCACCCAGGCTGATCATCCGCGCGTGCGGGTTCAACGCGGCGAAGCGCGGCGGCAGCGCCAGCGGAATCCAGTCCCCGCTCAGCATCACCAGCCGCAGCGAGGCGAGGTCCTGCGCGGCGGGCGCCCCCTCCAGCAGCAGTTGCAGGAACATCGGCACGGAGTTCCAGACCGTGACGCCATGCCGCGCCACCAGCCCCGCAAGATGCGCGGGATCCGCCAGCGACGCCGCCGCCGGCACCACCACCGCGCCCCCCGCGCCGAGCACCCCGAAGATGTCCCAGACCGACAGGTCGAAATTCAGCGCGGAGAGCGCCAGCGTGCGGTCCGCGGGCCCGATGCCGAAGCGGTCGTTCACATCCGCCACGGTGTTCAGCGCGCCGCGATGGTCGATCATCACGCCCTTCGGCTCCCCGGTGGAGCCGGAGGTGAAGATGACATAGGCGAGGTCGGTCGCCGCCGCGCGCGGCGCGGGCAGCGCGGCGGGCAAGGGTGCCGGCGCCAACCGATCCAGCGCGACCCGCGCCACATCCTCTGGCCAGGCCGCGGCCAGCGCCGCATCGGTCGCCGCATCGGTGAGGATCGCCCGGCATTCGCCGCGCGCGATCAGCGCGCGCAACCGCGCCGGCGGCAGGGCCGGGTCCAGCGGCAGATAGGCGCCGCCGGCCAGCAGCACGCCGATCACCGCCGCGATCTGCGCCGCGCCCTTCGGCAGAACCACGGCCACCAACTCGTTCGGCAGCGCCTGCGGCAGGGCGGCGGCCACGGCCAGCGCCTCCGCCAGCAGCACGCCATGGGTCAGGCTGCGATCGGGCGCCAGCACCGCCAGCCGGTCCGGTGCCGCCAGCGCCTGGCGCAGGAAGGGCTCGTGCAGCAGGCCCTCGGGCACCGGCGCGGCAGTGGCATTGCGCGCCTCCCGCCGCGCGCGCTCCGCCGCCGCGATGGCCCCGCGCGCATCCGCGTCCCAGGCCTGCGGCGTCGCCAGCCGTTCGAGCAGCGCGGCAAACTCGGCGAACATCGCGGCGATCAGGCCGTCGGGGAACAGCGCCTCGATCGCATCCCAGCAGGCCAGCAGCCCGCCTTCCGCATCCTCATGCACATGCGCGTCCAGCCAGGTCTGCGGCGTGCGGGTCAGCCCGCCGACCAGCGGGCCCAGCGCCGCGAGCCCCGCGCCATGGCCGAGGCCGGAGGTGAAGACCACCGGCATCAGCGGCCGCCCGCCGCGCGCCTGCGCCAGCTCCCGCAGCACCCGCACGCCGCCCGGCGCCGCATGCGCCATCGCCAGGCCGAGCCGGTCCCGCACCGCCACGGCACGCGCGCCAAATGCCATGGGCGCGGAGAGGTCGAGGCCGAGCAGCAGGGTGGAGGTGAAGCAGCCCAGCACCGCGCCGATCTCCGGATGTGCCGCGCGGCGGTCCATCACCGTCAGGTTCAGCGTGAAGCGCGGCGAGACGGCCCAATGCGCCAATACCTCCGCGAAGGTCGTGAGCAGCGCGGCGGCGGGGGTGACGCCGGCCGCCGCCGCATGGCCCCGCAGCGCCGCCCAGGCCGCGGGCGCCAGCCGCATGCGCAGCCGCCGCGCCGGCCAGACGGCGCCGGGCTCCGGCGCCTTGGCGCCGGGCAGTTCGGGGGCCGGCGGCAGGCGCGGCGCCTCCGCCGCCCAATAGTCGCGCGCCGCTTCCGGCACCGGCGCGGCCGCCAGCACGCAGTCCCGGAAGCCGATCGGCGGCGCCGCCACCCGCGCGGCCGGATCGCGCACCAGCGCCGCCCATTGGCCGAGGAAGGCAAGAAGGCTCGGCAGGTCGAGGATCAGCAGATCCACCGCCAGATGCAGCCGCATGCCTTCCGCCGTGCGGGTGATTTCGGCGCGGAACAGCGGCCAGCGCGCCGGATCGAAGCGCATGGCGCCGAAATCGGCCTGCAGGGCGGCCAGCCGCTGCGCCGCATCCGGCAGGCCGCGCCAGTCCTGCACGGCGATGCGACAGGGCGGCACCTGCGGCAGCACGCGCTGGCGGCCATCCGGGTCGATCACCGCGCGCAGCATGTCATGCGCCGCGATCACGCGGTTCAATGCCGCCTCCAGCGCCGCCGGCTCCGCCTGCACCAGAAATTCCCAGTAGCCGTGGCAGGGCCCGCCCAGCGGCAGGGCGGCACCGCGCCCGGCCAGATAGGCCATCTGCAGGTCGGTCAGCGGGAAGGCTTCGTGCCGCCCCGCCGCATCCGGCACGATCCTGGCCGGCACGGCCGGGGCGGGCGCCGCCGCCACCACCGCCCGCAGCGCCGCCAGGTCCGGCGCCGCCAGCAGGGCCGGCACCGGCACCTCCCGGCCCAGTTCCGCCGCGATGCGCTGCCGCAGGTCCAGCGCCAGCAGGCTGTCCAGCCCCAGCGCCAGCGGCGCGACCTCCTCCGCGATGCGCTCGGGCGGCAGGCGCAGCACGGCGCCGAGCAGCGCCCGCAGCGGGTCGGGCGCGGACTCCGGCACGGGTCGCGCCACCGCCGCGCCCGGCCAGTAGCTGTCGCGCGCAAAAGGATAGCCGGGCAGCAGGGTCAGGCGCCGCGCCGCCGGGTCCCGGGGCGGGGTCACCGCCACGCCGGCCACGAAAAGCTCCGCCACCGCCTGCAGCGGCGCCGCCTCGCCCGGCCGCGCGGCCGCCAGCAGGCCCTGGGCCGCCTGGGCCAGCAGCGCCGCCGGCGCGGCCTCCCGCCGCGGCACCCGGCCGCGAGGCGCGCTGGGCA
Organism: Falsiroseomonas sp.; assembly: GCF_051860665.1. Classification (GTDB taxonomy): domain Bacteria; phylum Pseudomonadota; class Alphaproteobacteria; order Acetobacterales; family Acetobacteraceae; genus Falsiroseomonas. Next base: position 76,453 of record NZ_JBHYDM010000010.1, on the reverse strand, counting down.
GGCGGGCCAGCGCCTGCGCCACATCCTCCGCCACCAGCGCGGCCCGCCACGGCAGCGGCGCCGCCCCCTCCGCCAGCGTGCGCGCCAGGTCCGCCATGCGGGTTTCGGGATGCCGCCGCAGCCAGTCGCCCAGCGCCGCGAGGCGCGCCTGCAAGGCGGCCTCGGTCTGCGCCGTCAGCACCAGCATCTGCGGCCCCGCCGCCACCGGCTGCACCGGCAGGGCCGGCGCTTCCTCCAGCACCAGCATCCCATTGGCGCCGTTCAGCGCGAAGACGCTGACCAGTGCCCGCCGCGGCCCCTCCCAGGGCGCGGCGCTGCCGGCGGCCACGAAGCCCGCCGCCGCCAGCTCCGGCGCCGGGGGGCCGAGGCCCGCGGTGGGCGCCAGCACGCCATGGCGCAGTTGCAGGACCACCTTGCAGAGGCCGGCCAGCCCCGCCGCCGCCAGCCCATGCCCCAGCGCCGGCTTGGCGGAGCCCAGCGGCACCGCCCGCCCGCCCAGGGCCGCGCCGGCGCCCGTCACTTCGGTGGCGTCGCCCGCCGCGGTGCCGACGCCATGCGCCTCCAACCAGCCGATCCCCTCGGGCGGAAGCTGCGCCGCCGCCAGCACGCTCCGCGCCAGCCTGGCCTGGCCCTCCGCGCTCGGCGTGGCGATGCCGAGGCCGCCGCCGCCGTCATGCCCCATGCGGGCGGCGCGCAGCACGGCGTGGATCGCAGCGCCTTCCGCCAGCGCCTCCTCCAGCCGCCGCAACACCAGCACGCCCACGCCCTCGCCCAGAACCATGCCATCGGCCTCGGCCGAGAGGGCGGCGCAGCGGCCGGTGGGAGACAGCAGGCCGGCGGCCTCGGCCAGCGCCGGCATCTGCGGCGTCGCCATCACCGCCACCGCGCCGACCACCGCCGCATCCACCTGCCCCGCCCGCAGCGCCGCGCCGGCAGCAGCCAGCGCCGCAACGGCGGAGGCGCAGGCCGCGTCCAGCGTCACCGCCGGCCCTTGCAGCCCGAAGTGATGCGCGAGCCTTGCGGCCAGGCTGCCGCCGAGCTGCCCGACCAGGGAGACGCGGTCCGGCCCCTCGCCGGCGAGCGCCAGCTTCAGCGCCCAGTCGCCCGGGCTGGCGCCCACCCAGACGCCGGCGCGCTGGCGCAGTGCCGGCGGGGCGGTCAGCAGCCCGGATTCAGCCAGCGCGTTGTGCGCTTCCTGCAACAGAAGGCGCTGCTGCGGGTCCATCGCCATGGCCTCGCGCGGCGACAGGCCGAAGAAGCCCGCATCGAAGGCCTCCGCACCCTCCAGGAAGCCGCCGCGGCCCAGCCGGGCGGGGTCCAGTCCGGGGGCCAGCGCGCGAACCTCCGCCGCGCTCCAACGGCCCGGCGGCACCTCGCCCAGCGCGGAGCCGCCCGATTGCAGCAGGTCCCAGAGCGCCGCGAGATTGTCCGCGCCGGGAAAGCGCGCCGAGAGGCCGGTGATGGCCAGGGCCTCGCCGCCGCCATCCTGGTGCGAGGGCAAGGCGGGGCGCGGCAGTGGCTCAGGCAGTGCCGGCGGGGCGGGCTGCACGGCCGGTGCCTCGGACAGCTTCCGCACCAGCGCGGCGGGGGTCGGAAAATCGCCGAAGAGATGTAGCGGCAGCCGGCGGCCGAGGCGCGGCGCCCAAAGCTCCGCCACCCGCAGCGCGACCACGGAATCAATGCCGAGCGCCGCGAAGGGCGCCTCGGGCGCGATCTCCGCCGCCGGCACGCCGATCACCTCCGCCAGCACATCGATCAGCTGCGCCAGCTTGCCCTCCGCCTGCGGCGCCGGCACGGCCGCGGGTGCGGCGGTGGGCGTCAGACGGGTGATGTAGTCGGCCAGCGCCTGCGGCGTCGGATGGTCGCCGAAGGCATGCACCGGCAGGCGCAGGCCGAGCGACTGGCGCAGCCGGTCGGCCACCGAGGCCGCGACGATGGAATCGACCCCGAGTTCGAGAAAGCGCGCGCCGGGCTCCACCTCCGCCACCGGCACCTCGATCACCGCCGCGACGGCCTGCGTCACGGTGGCCAGCAGGTCGGGGCTGGCGGCCATTGGATCCTCCCGGGTTTGCGGCGGCGCATCGCCGCGGCGCGCCATGAGCCAAAACCCTTGCGGCGTCTCGGTCAGGGCGATGCGGTCGAAGCCGGCGGCCAGCAGTGCCGACTGCCAGGCGGCGGCCTCCGGCGGCGGCGCCCAGGCCGCCTCATGCAGGCCGAGCGTCGCGATCTCCCGGTCCGCCCGCAGGCCGCGCAGCGCCAGCAGCAGCAGCCCGCCGGGCGCGATCAGGCAGGCCGCCTCGGCCGGCGGGGTGGGGGACAGGCTCAGCACCAGGTCGAAGGGCGCTTCGCCCGCGGCATCCGGCAGCAGCCGCACGCCGCTGCCGGCGAGCCTTGCCGCGCAGGCGGCCCGCGCCGCGGCGCTGCGATCCACCGCGACCAGCGCCGCGCCTGGCGGCAGGGCGGGAAGCAGGGCCTGCGTCACCAGCCCGTCGCCGCAGCCCAGATGCAGCAGCCGCACCGGCCGCGCCTGCGCCACCAGCCCGGCCAGCGCCGCCAGCCAGGCGCGATCGGCCGGCAGGTCGTGGCGCAGCGCGTTCAGCCGGGCGGGGTCGCCCTCCGGCACCAGCAGCGCCGCTCCCTCCGCCGCGCCGCGCAGCAGCGCGGGCCAGGCGGCGAGGCAGGGGGCCGCGGCCTCCGCCCAGCCGCGCGCTGCCTCCGGCATCGGCGGCAGGTCCACCCGCGCCGGCCAGAGCCGCCCGGCCGCATCCTGCCGCAGCGCGCCCTGGCGCAGCAGCAGGCCCGGCAGGGCGGCGGCAGGGATGGCGAGGCGTGGCAGCGGCAGGGCGAGCCGCGCCTGCCAATCGGCCGCGCCCTCCCCCCGCGGCAGCAGCCCCGCCGCCTCCAGCCCGGCGGCGAGCTGCGCGGCCGCGTGCCGATCTGCCCAGAACTCCGCCTCGCCGGGCGGAACGGCGGGCAGCGCGCCGGCCAGCGCGGGCCAGCCGTCCGGCGGCCCCGCCAGCGCCGCATCCCAGCCGGAGTCGAAATGCGCAGCGACCAGCCGTGCCTCCGGCCGTGCCATCGCCGCCTCCAGCGCGGCGAGCCCGGCCTCGGCCGCGATGGCGCGCAGCCCGGTGGCGGCGGCGATGCCGGCGGCGCGGGCGGCGACGCGCCCCGCATCGCCCCAGAGGCCCCAGTCCAGCACCTGCACGCGCCCGCCCGCCGCTTCCGCAAGCCCATCCTGCGCCGCGCAGCCGGCGAGGTAATTCGCCTGGCCCGCATTGCCGCGCAGCACCAGCGCCGAGCCGAAGAGCACCACATGCGCGGCCTCCTGCTCCGTCGCCGCCAGCAGGTTCCGCGTGCCAGCGAGCTTTGGCGCCAGGGCGGCGGCGAAATCGGCCTCCGGCATGGCGGCCAGCCGCTGGTCGGCCAGCACCATGGCCGCCTGCACCACCAGGGCGATGCGGCCCCAGCGCGCCCGCAGCCCGGCCAGCGCCGCATCCAGCGCCGTCGCATCGGCGATATCCACGGGCAGGTAGCAGGCTTCGGCCCCGGCGGCGCGCAAGGCGTCCAGCAGCGCCGCCAGTCCCGGCGGTGCTTCGCGGCGGCCGAGCAGCGCGAGGCGCCCGCCCGGCCGCGCCAGCCGCCGCGCCACGAGCCGCCCGAGCCCGCCGGCGCCGCCCGCGATGACCTGCACGCCCCCTGGCGCAGCCAGCGCCGGGGCCAGGGGCGGGGCCGGCCGCAGGCGCGGCACGAAGGCGCCGCCATGGCGGATCGCCACCTCCTCCAGCACGCTGTCCTCGGCCCGCGCCAAAGCCAGCCAATCCGCCGCCTGGGGCGCCGCCGCCAGGTCGAGGGTGGTGACGCGCAGCGCAGGCCCCCCCTCCCGCGCCGCGCATTTGCCCAGCGCGGCGACCATGGCGGTGAGCGGCGCCTGCACGCGATCGCCCGGCAGCACCGCATGCCGCGCCTGCGTCACCAGCCGGATATGCCGCGGCACCCCGGCCGAGACGGCCTCCGCCAGCAGGCGGCGCAGCGGCGCCAGCAGTCCGGCGGCCGCATCGGCGTCCCAGGCCGCCTCCAGCGGCCAGAGCACGAAGACATCCTGCGCATCCGGCGGCAGCGCCGCCAGCCGCGCCTGCTGCCGCAGCGCGCCGGGCAGCAGCGCCGCCAGTCTCGCGCCGGCCTCCCCACCGCCCAGCACCAGCGCGCCCTGCGGCAGCGCGGAGGCGAGCGGCGCGCCCTGCCAGGCGAGCAGGCGCAGCGGCAGCGCCTCGGCTGGCGCCGCGCTGGCGAACCTCACGCCGTGCAGCACCGCGCAGATCGCGCCGGCCGCATCGCGCAGCACCACATCGGCGGCAAAGCCGCGCGGCCGGGGTTGCAGGCCGGCGCGCGGCACCAGCGCCTCCACCGCCGCCGCGCCGCCGAACCAGGCGGAGGCGATGGCCGCCGGCAGCAGCGGCGGGCCGGCATCCTCCACCAGCCCCGCCTGCAGGGCGGCCAGCAGGCAGGCCTGGAGGGCGCCGTCCAGCACCGCGACCGGCGGCGCCGGGGCGAGACGGGCGCGAAGGCCCTGCGGCCCCACCTGCACCGCGCCCAGCACCTGCAGGCCCGGGCCATAGGCATGGCCGCGCTGCACAAGCCGCCCATAGGGATCGGCCAGCGCCGTGCCGTCCTCGGCCGGCAAGCCTGCGTCAGCGGGCGGCTGGTCCGAGGCCGCGATGGCCAGGGCGACGGCCGCACCATCCGGCAGGCGCAAGGCGCGCTCGCCCGCACCCTGCAGCCGCAACTCATCGGCCCGCCCGGCGGGCACCGGCCGCTGGAATTCGACCTGATCCAGCCGCCAGGGCGCCGGCCGCCCCGCCAGCCGCAGCAGCATGGCCGCCGCTGGCAGCAAGGCCGCGCCGCCGATGACATGCTGCGCCGTCAGCGCCGCTTCCGGATCAGGCTCCGCCCCCGGCCGCGGCGGCATCGGCAGGGCGTGGCGATGCGGCGCGAAGGGATAGGCGGGCAGCGGCGCATCGGCGATGCGGCCCGGCAGCCCGTCCCAATCCACCGAAGCGCCCGCCACCCAGAGCCGCGCCAGCACCGCGTGGCGCGAGCCTTCATCCAGCGGCAGCAGCTGGTCCTCCGGCGCCTCCGCCGCCCCCCCGATCAGCAGGGTGAAGTCCGCCGCATCGCCCGGCGCGCCTTCCACCGCCAGCCGGCGCAGCAGCGGCAGGTCAGGGCAGGGAATGTCGAGGGGCGGCGTTTCGCCGGCCAGCCAGGCCACCGCCGCGGCCTCCGTCAGATGGCCCTCCGACACCAGCGCGGCGGCGGCGAACCAGGCCTCCCCGATCCCCTGGTGGCGCGGCGGCAACTGCCATTTCTCGTGCAGCCGCGCCAGCGCCGTGACGCAGGCGAGCAGCGCCAGCCGGCGCGGCGCGGCGGCCAGCAGCGGGCCGTGTTCCGGCGGCAGCGCGCGCTGCCAATCCGCGAGATAGCCGGCGAAGGTTGCATTGCCGCGCGCCAGGGTCGCGGCGCGGGACAGCAGAAGCGTGGCCTCCGCGGCATCCGCCTCCACCAGCGCATCCCGCAGCAGGCCGAGCGCGGCCGCGGTCAGCCGCGGCGCGCCCTCCATCCGGCCGGTCTCCAGGTCGCGCAGCGGCAGGCCCAGCGGGGCGGCCAGGCTGCGCGCCAGCGGCAGCAGCGCGGACGGCGCCTCGATCCAGCCGGGACGCAGCGCGCGCAAGACCTCCTGCGCCAGCCTGTGCTGCGCCGCCGCACCCGGCCCCAGGCGCAGCGCCACGCGCGGCGTGCCGGCCGGCACGGGCGCCGGTTCCGCCGCCAGCGCCTGGCGCAGCCCCGCCGCATCCCGCGCCAGCACCGCCGCCCGGAAGCGCAGCGCGGGGCGGCCGCAGGCCAGGGTGCGGGCGAGATCGGCGAGCGGCGGCAGCGGCCCCGCGGCATGGTCGCGCCAGCCCTGCCACAGCGCCGCGAAGGCGGCCACGCCATGGGCCGAGAAGAGCAGCGGCCAGCCCTCCTCCGGCACCGCCGGTGCGGCCTCCGGCAGCGGCTCCGGCGCCTCCTCCAGGATCGCATGGGCCAGGGCGCCGCCGAAGCCGAAGGCGCTGACGCCGGCGCGCAGCGGCAGGCCCGGCGCCGCGGGCGCCCAATCCTGCGCCACCATCGCCGGCCGGAAAGGCCCGTCGACAAAATCGATGAGTGGGTTCGACTCGTGCAGATGCAGCGTCGGCGCGATGCGCCGGGCGCGCAGCATGACGAGCAGCTTGGCCAGGCCCACCAGCCCCGCCACCGGCTCCAGATGCCCGACATTCGTCTTGGCCGAGCCCACCAGGCAGGACCCCACAGCCGCGCCGGATTCGGAAAAGGCCTGGGACAGGGCCGCCATCTCGATGGGATCGCCGAGCGGCGTGCCGGTGCCATGCGCCTCGACATAGGTGACGCTGTCGAGCCCGATGCCGGCCGCGCGCGCGGCGCGGGCAATCACATCGCGCTGCGCGGCGAGCGAGGGCGCGGTGACGGTGCGCGTGGCGCCGACATGCCCGGTGGCGCTGCCCAGCACCAGGCCATGCACCCGCAGCCCATCCCGCCGCGCCTCCGCCGGGCGGCGCAGCACCAGCACCACCACGCCCTCCCCCGGCACATAGCCATCGGCCGCCGCATCGAAGGTGGCGCAGCGGCCGCGCGCGCTCAGCATCCTGGCCTGGGAGAAGGCGATATGCCGCCAGGGCGAGAGCAGCAGGCTGACACCCGCGACAATGGCGGTGTCGCATTCCCCCGCCGCCAGCGCCCGCCGCGCCTGGTGCAGCGCGACGAGGCCGGAGGCGCAGGCGGCGTCCACCGCCACGCTTTCGCCGCCCAGGCCGAAGAGGTGCGAGATGCGGTTGGCCAGCAGCGCCGCGGTGCCGCCGAGGCTCGCCTGGCCATCCGGCGGCAGTTCGGGCGCGGTCAGCGCCTGCAGATGGTCCTGCGCCATGAAGCCGACATGCACCGCCGTGCGATGCCCCGGCGCGCGTAGCGCCTCCGGCGCCAGGCCCGCATCGGCCAGGGCATGCACCACCTCCTCCAGCAGCAGACGCTGCTGCGGGTCCATCAGCCGCGCCTCCTTCGGCGAGAGGCCGAAATAGGTGTGGTCGAAGGCCTCCACCGGCCGGTCGAGGAAGCCGCCCCAGCGGCAGGCGGTGGTGCCCGGCGGCAGGGTGCCGGCGCCATCGGCACCGCGGTCGCCCTGGTGGCGGCGCCAGTCCCAGCGCGCCGGCGGCACTTCGGTGATGGCGCAGCGCCCCTGCATCAGCAGCTCGGCGAAGGCCGCGTAGCTGGCGGCGCCGGGCAGGCGGCAGGCCAGGCCGATGACGGCGGCGGCGCCCATCGCCCCAGACCCGGCGAGGGCACCATCCATCATCGGTGGAGGCTGCCGGGCGGCATCGCGCAGCCGCCAGAGGCCCGCGCCGACGGGGCAGCGACAGCGGTGGCGGCCCCCTTGCGCAAGCGCCCCTCCCCCTTAAACCTCCGCGTGTGCGGAATGAAAATCGCTCGCGGGGGAGTATGGCGAAGCGCTGCGGCGCGCGCCAGTCATACCGGTGTTTCATTAATATCTCGCCGTGGACGTGCCTCACGCATCCCGGCACACGATCCGCTGGCGGTGCTTGAACAGATTGCAACGCCCTGCCTAGGATGCGCGGGGAAACGCTCCCGCCCTCCGGCCGGGGCCTGGAAGGCTGCATGGCGTCACGTCCTCTCCTCGCGGCCGCCTGCCTGGCCCTGGGCTGCGCCCTGGGCGCCGGTGCCATGGTCGCGTTGCGGCCAGGCACACCCACCCCTGCCGCCTCGGTGACGCCTTCCGCCGCGCCGCGGGAACAGCCACCCGCCGCCGTGCAGGTCCTGACGGTCGGGCGCGGGGAGGTGGAGCGCGTGCTGACCTCCATCGGCACGCTGCGTGCGGTGCAGAGCGTGCCGGTCGCCTCGCTCACCGGCGGCGTCGTGCTCTCCGCCCATTTCACGGAGGGCGGGCCGGTCGCCGCCGGCACACCGCTGGTGACCTTCGACACGCGCATCGCGGAAGCGCAGCTCGCCTCCGCCCAGGGCCAGTTGCAGGTGGCGCAGCTGCGCTTCGAACGTGGTCAGTCGCTGATCGGCGTGCGGTCCCGGCAGCAGATGGATGACGACCGCGCCGCGCTGCAGCAGGCGCAATCCGACCTCGCCGTGCGGCGCACCACGCTGGACCAGCTGACGCTGCGCGCGCCCTTCGCGGGCTTTGCCGGGCAGCGCCTGTTCGGCGTGGGGGAGTATGTGCCGGCCGGCAAGACGCTGCTCTGGCTCGAGGATCGCACCAGCCTGCGCATCGAATTCCGCATCCCCGAGCGCTTCCTGCCGGTGCTGCGCATCGGCCAGGATTTCGGGCTGGAGGTGGATGCCGTGCCCGGCCGCCGCTTCACCGGCCGCACCACGCTGATCGACACGCGGCCGGACCTGGACGAGCGCACGCTGCATGTGCGGGGCGAGGTGCCGAATCCCGGCCTGGTGCTGCCCTCCGGCGTCTTCGGCCGCGTGCGACTGGTGATCGAGCAGGTGCCGGATGCCGTGCTGCTGCCGCCCGGCGCGGTGCAATACACGCTGACCGGCGCCTCCGTCTTCCGCGTGAGGGAGGGGCGGGCGGAGCGTGTGGCGGTGCGGATCGGCCTGCAGATGGGCGACCGCGTGCAGGTGCTGGACGGCATCGCCGAAGGCGACACCGTGGTGACCGAAGGCCAGTTCAACCTGGATGACGGCCGCCGCGTGACCATCGCCGGCCAGGCGCCGCCCGTGCCGGCACGGCTGGGGATGCCGGCGCGATGACCTCGGTCTCCGACCTCTTCATCCGGCGGCCCGTCTTCACCATCGTCGTGAACCTGATGATCGCGGTGATCGGCCTGCTCGGCCTGTCGCGCCTTTCCATCCGGGAATTGCCGCGCTTCGACCTGCCCTATGTCTCCATCAGCACCGTCTATGCTGGCGCCACGCCAGACCTGATCGAGCGCACCATCACCGCGCCCATCGAACAGGCGGTGGCGGCGATCGGCGGCATCGATACCATCGTCTCCACCAGCAGCGAGGGGCTGAGCCAGATCCAGATCGGCTTCAAGGTGGGCACCAATCCGCTGGATGCCGTGACCCAGGTGCGCGACAAGGTCGGCACGCTGCGCGCCGTGCTGCCCAGCGCGGCGCTGCCGCCCACCGTCGCGCAGCTCAGCCTGGATGCGACGCCGGTGATCTACCTCTCGCTCACCGACCCCGAGCGCAATGCGATGGAGATCACGGAGCTGGTGGGCCGCGTGGTGCGGCCGGCGCTGGCTTCCGTCGATGGCGTCGCCGCCGTGCAGGTGCTGGGGGAACGCCGCTACGCCGTGCGCATCTGGCTGGATGCCTATCTTCTGGCGGCGCATGGCGTCACCGCATCCGATGTGAATGCGGCGGTGCTGGCCCAGAACCTGGCCGTGCCCTCCGGCGCGCTGGAGCGCGATGGGCGGCGCGCGCTGGTCTATGCGGATACGGCGCTGATCCGGCCGGAGCAGTTCACCCAGATCGTCGTCCGCCGCATCGGCGACGAGACGCTGGTGCTGCTGGGCGATGTGGCGCGGGTGGAGGTGGGGCCGGAGAGCGAGGCGAATTCCATCCGTATCGATGGCCGCGCCGGCCTCGCCGTGGGCGTCGTGCCGCAATCGGGCGCCAATCCGCTGGAGGTGGCGCGCGCCGTGCGGGCGCTGCAGCCCATGCTGCGCGGCCTGGTGCCGAGCGAGATGCAGGTCTCCGTCATCTTCGACGCCTCCGAGACCATCGAGGCCGCGGTCGGGGAGGTGGCGGAGACCATCCTCGTCGCGGTGGTGCTGGTGACGCTGGTGATCCTGCTGTTCCTGGGGTCCTTCCGCTCCTCCCTCATCGTGCTGGTGACCATCCCGCTGTCGCTGATCGGCATGCTCGGCTTCATGTATGTGGCGGGCTACAGCATCAATACCTTCACCCTGCTGGCCATGGTGCTGTCCATCGGGCTGGTGGTGGATGATGCCATCGTCGATGTGGAGAATGTGCAGCGCCATATCGATGAGGGGCGGGACCCGGTGGCGGCGGCCTTCATCGGCAGCCGCGAGATCGGCTTCGCCATCGTCGCCACCACGCTGACGCTGGCCTCCGTCTATCTGCCGCTGGGCCTCGTCCCCGGGCTGCTGGGCAGCCTGTTCCGTGAATTCGCCTTCACGCTGGCCGCCGGCGTGCTGCTCTCCGGCTTCGTCTCCCGCACCCTGTCGCCGATGATGTGCTCGCGCCTGCTGCGGGCGAAGCGGCCGGGCGGGCTGGCGCTGCGGCTGGATGCGGCCTTTGCGCGGCTTTCGGCGGGTTATGCGCGCGGGCTGCGGCGCATGCTGCGATACCCCAGGCTGATCGCGCTGGCCGGCCTGCTGCTGTTCATTGCCGGCATCATGGCGATGTCCCGGCTGCCGGCGGAATTCGCGCCGGGCGACGATGCCGGCTACCTCATGGTCAAATTCACCGCGCCGCAGGACTCCACCAATACCTACATGGACTCCATCGCGGCCCGTGTGCAGACGGTGTTCGAGGATGTTTCGGAACGCCGCGGCAGCATGATCATGAACGGGCTGACGGCCCCGAACGAGGGCCTCGCCTTCCTCATGCTGCGGCCCTGGGCGGATCGCACGGCGAGTGCCGCCGAGATCGGCGCCCGCATCCTGCCGGCGCTGACCAATATTCCCGGCGCGCGCTTCAATATCCTGGACCCGAACCCGCTGGCCGGTGGCAGCGTGCCGCCGGTGCAGCTGGTGGTAAAATCCACCGGCAGCTACGAGGATCTGGCGCGGCTGATGGAACCGCTGGCCGCCTATGCCCGGGCGCATCCCGGCATCACCGCGCCGGCCGTGGACCTCGACCTGAACACGCGCCGCATCGACGTGCTGATGGACCGCGCCATGGCCGCCGTGCTGGGCATCGAGATCGACCGCATCGGCCAGACCATCAATGTCTTCCTCGGCGGCCAGCAGGTGGGCTTCCTCGGCTTCGGGGGCGAGCAATACAAGGTGATGGTACAGGTGGATGAGGCCGAGCGCCGCGACACCAGCATCCTGTCCAATATCTACCTGCGCGCCGCCTCCGGCGACCTGGTACCGCTGGCGCAGATCGTGACGCTGCGGGAGACGGTGGGCGCTTCCGCCCTGCCCCGCTTCCAGCAATTGCGCTCCGCCCGCATCAGCGCCTCCGTCGCGCCGGGCTGGACGCTGGGGCAGGTGATTTCCGAGTTGGAGGCGGAGGCGGCGCGGGTGCTGCCGCCCGGCACGCAGGTGGATTTCGATGGGCCGACGCGGGCGCTGAAACAGGCGGATGCCGCGGTGCTGATCGTCTTCGTGCTGGCGCTGGTCTTCATCTATCTCGTGCTTTCCGCGCAGTTCGAAAGCTTTCGCGACCCTTTCATCGTGCTCTCGGTCGTGCCGCTGGCGATGGTGGGGGCGGGGCTCGGGCTGCTGGCGGTGGGCGGCACGCTGAACGCCTATAGCTTCATCGGGCTGGTGACGCTGATCGGGTTGGTGGCGAAGAACGGCATCCTGATCACCGAATTCGCCAATCAGCTGCGCGACCAGGGCCGCGCCATGGAGGAGGCGGTGGTGGAAGCCGCCGCCACGCGGCTGCGGCCGATCCTGATGACGACGGTGGCCACCAGCCTCGGCGCCGTGCCGCTGCTGCTGACGGTGGGCCCCGGCGCACGGTCGCGCGAGGATCTCGGCGCCGTGGTGGTCGGCGGCATGACGCTGGGGCTGCTGGTCTCCCTGGTTCTGGTGCCGGCCTGCTACCTGATGCTTTCGCGAAAAGTGCGGCCCGAACTGGTCTCGCCGCCGCTGGATCAGGGCCTGCCGCATGGGGCGGATTGAGCCCTCAGCGGCGGCGAAGTGCCATCGCCAGGAGATGGCGCGGCGTCGGCTGCCATTGCAGGAAACGCCAGCCCGCCGTGCCACCCGGCGCGAAGGCCAGACGCGGCGGATCCAGGGTGAAGCCGAAACTGTCGAGGCCGGCGCCGATGCCCTCCCCCGTCGCCTTCACATAGGCCTCCTTCAGCGTCCAGATGCGCAGGAAGCCGGCATGGCGCGCCTCCGGCGGCATGGCGGCCAGCAGCGCCGCCTCGGACGGCGCGAAGTAGCGTTCCGCGAGGCCCGGACCGGCTTCGCGCCGTGCCAGATCCTCCACATCCAGGCCGAGATCGTCCACGGCCGCGACGGCGCAGGCTACCAGGCTGCGGGTGTGGGAGAGGTTGAAGCGCAGCCATGGCAGGCCGTGCGCGGCCGCGACTTCCGGCTTGCCGTGCCTGCCGATGTCGAAGGTCCAGGCCTCCGCCGGCAGGCCACCGGCCTCGGCCAGCATCTCGCGCGCCAGGGCATGGGCGGCGATATAGGCGCGGCGATCGGCGTCGAAGTGGAAACGCGCGGCGGTGGCGCGTTCCGCCGCGCTCAGCCGGGCCTGCCAGGCTTCCAGGGTCGGCGCATCGGCGCTCTCCGGCAGAAGCCAGCGCAGGCGCACCAGATTGCGCGCGGAAGAAGGGACCTCGGGCATGGCGGGACGATGACGGCAGGCATGGGCGCGGGCAATGGCCGCACGGTGATGATGTTCGCGGGCCAGGGCGCGCAATACTACCAGATGGGGCGGGAGCTGTTCGGTGCGGACCCGGTCTTTCGCGCCGCGATGCTGCGCTGCGACCAGGCCGCGGGTCCCATCGAGGGCCGCAGCATCACCGAGATCATCTACGGCCGCCCGATGGCGGAGAGCGAGACTTTCGACCGCCAGATGGAAAGCGCGCCGGCGCTGCTGGCGGTGGGCTGGTCCCTGGCGCAGGTGCTGTTCGCGCGCGGGATCCAGCCGGACCTGCTGCTGGGCTACAGCCTGGGCGAGACCATCGCCGCGACAGTTGCCGGCGTGCTGTCGCTGGAGGACGCCTTCGCGCTGCTGCTCGAAAATGCGCGGATCATCGAGGCGCTGCTGCCGCCGGCCGCCATGCTGGCCGTGCTGGAAGGCGCCGCGCGCGTGGTCAATCTGCCCGCCGTGCGGGAGGCCGGCGCCGAGGTGGCGGCGGAGAACTCCGACCGGCACTGCGTGCTGACCCTGCCGCACGCCGCCCTGCCGGCGCTGCGCATGGCGCTGGAGGCCGAAGGGCTGATCGTGGCCCTGGTGCCGGTGCGGCACGGCTTTCATTCCTCCCTCCTGGCGCCTGCCGAATCCGCCTTGCAGGCCGCCGCATCCCGCCGCGCCTTCGCGCCGCCGCGCACTCGGCTGGTCTCCTGCGCCACGACCGAAACCCTGCCGGCATTGACGCCCGCGCATCTCTGGCAGGTCGCGCGCGGGCCGATCCTTTTCGCCGAGACCCTGCGCAAGCTGGTGGCGGAAGGCACGCCGCTGCGCTTCGTGGAAGCCGGGCCCACCGGCACGCTCGCCACCTTCACCCGCCAGGTGCTGGGCCCCAAGGCCCTGGCGCTGCCCGCCATCAACCAGTTCGGCCAGGACCTGCGCAGCCTGGAGATCCTCGAGGAGCGGTTCGGATGACGCTGATCCATATCTTCCCGGGACAGGGCTCGCAGCAGCGCGGCATGGGGCGCGACCTCTTCCCGCGCTTTCCCGATCTGGTGGCGCAGGCGGACGAGATCCTCGGCACCAGCATCGCCGCGCTCTGCCTGGAGGATGCGGAGGGCCGTCTGCGCCGCACGGAATGGACGCAGCCGGCGCTCTATGTGGTGGAGGCGCTGGGCCATCTGGCGCGGGTCGAAGACAGTGGCCGCACGCCGGATTTCGTCGCCGGCCACAGCCTCGGCGAATATGCCGCGCTGTTTGCGGCGGAGGCCTTCGATTTCGCCACCGGCCTGCGCCTGGTGGAGCGGCGTGGCGCGCTGATGGGCGCGATGACCGGCGGCGGCATGGCCGCGGTGCTGGGCTTGGAACGGGCGCGGCTGGAGGCAGCGCTGGCCGGCCAGACCGCACTGGATTTCGCCAATCTCAATGCGCCGACGCAGACCGTGCTGTCGGGTCCCGTCACGGCGCTGGAAGCGGCGCAGCCTTTGGTGGAAGCCGCCGGCGGCCGCTGGTTCCCGATCAATGTCGCGACGGCCTTCCATTCCCGCCACATGCAGCCCGTGCGTCTGGATTTTGCCGAATTCCTGGCCGACATCGCCTTCCAGCCGCTGATGCTGCCGGTGATCGCCAATGCCACCGCCCTGCCCTATCGGGACGGCGAGGTGGCGCATCTGCTGGCGCGGCAGATCGACAGCCCGGTGCGCTGGGTGGAGACGGTGCAGTATCTGCTGGACGAGCCGGAACCCGAATTCGTGGAGATCGGCCCGGGCCAGGTGCTGACGCGGCTGGTGGCGGAAATCAGCCGGCAGCCGGTGCCGGCGAATATCGCACGGCGTCTCTGACCCGCAGGCCGCGTCCGCGCCCCGCCACCAGCAGCGCCGCCCGCAGGCTGTCGCCGTAGCTGCGCTGGCAGGAGAGGTGGAAGGTCTCGGCCTCCCGCCAGACCAGCAGCGGCAGATGCGCGCCCAGCGTCGCCGCCGCGGCGCCCGGCGGGAAGGCGCGCGGATGCAGGTCCAGCGGCAGGATGGTGGCCAGCGCCTCCCGCGCCAGCGGGCCGCTGAGTGCGAAAAGGCTGCGGGCACCGTCCATCGGCGTGCATTGCGCGCGCGGCACCGGCAGCACCAGGCCCGGCGCATGGAAACACAGCCAGCTGCGAGGCGCCGTCCAGACCGCGATGGCGCCGGCCACCGTCGTCCAGCCCGGACACTGCGGCAGGCCCGGCAGCGGGTCGGGCGCGCCATGCAGCGCCGTCAGGCCGGGATGCGTGAATTCCTGCAGATCAAGCACGGCTTCGCGCACCTTCGGGGTCGATGAAGACGGGCGCCACCACCTCTGCCTCCCCGTCATGGCCGCGCAGGGCATCGAAGACGCGGATGCGCGTGCCGATGCGCGCGCGCCCTTCCGCCAGCAGCGCCAGGCCGATGGTCTGCCGCAGGTTCGGCGACCAGCAGGCGGCCGTGACATGGCCGAGGTCATTGGCCGTGACCGCGGTGGCGCCCGGCGCCAGCAGATGCGCGCCGGTGCGCAGCCCTGCGCCGCGCAGCCCCACCAGCACCGGCCGCGCCGGGTCTACCAGCGCCGGCCGCTGCGCCAGCGCCCGGCCGATGAAATCCTTCTTCGTCGAGAGCATGCGCCCCAGGCCGAGATCGCCCGCGGTGGTCTGCCCGTTCAGCTCGCCGCCGCCGGGATGGCCCTTCTCGATGCGCAGCACGCCCAGCGCCTCGGTCCCATAGGGCACGGCGCCGGCCGCCAGCAGCCGGTCCGCCAGCGCCTCCGCCGCATCGGGCGGCACGCCGATTTCATAGGCGAGCTCGCCGGAGAAGGAGAGGCGATACAGCCGCCCGCGCAGCCCGCCCAGGAAATCTGCCTCCCTGCACGCCATGTGCGGTAGCGCGGTGTTGCAGACATCGGCCGAGGTGACCTGCGCCAGCACCTCCCGCGCCCGCGGCCCGGCGAGTGCGATCTGCGCCCAGGCTTCGGTGACGGAGAGGATGGTCACCTCCAGCTCCGGCCGCAGCACCTGATGCGCATAGTCCAGATGCTGCATCACCCGCGCCGCATTCGCCGTCGTCGTGGTGACGAAGAAGCGGTCCTCCGCCAGCCGCGCGCAGGTGCCGTCATCCAGCACAAATCCGTCCTCGCGCAGCATGATGCCGTAGCGGATGCGGCCGGGCTGCAGCGTGGACATGGTATTGGCATAGACGAAGTCGAGCAGCGACGCGGCGTCCGGCCCCACCACCTCGATCTTTCCAAGTGTCGAGACATCGCAGAAGCCGGCCGCGCTGCGCACCTGCAGCACCTCACGGTCCACGCTGTCGCGCCAGCCCGTCTCGCCCGGCCGCGCATACCATTCGGCGCGCTGCCAGGCGCCGCTATCGACGAAGCTCGCGCCGTGGCGGGCGGACCAGGCGTGCAGCGGCGTGCGGCGCACCGGGCGGAAATCGCGCCCCGTCTGCGCGCCTGCCAGCGCGCCGATCGTCACGGGCGTATAGGGCGGGCGGAACATCGTGGTGCCGGTCTCGGCGATGGTCCGGCCGGTGGCCTCCGCCAGGATGGCGAGGCCCAGGACATTGGCGGTGCGGCCCTGGTCGGTGGCCATGCCGAGGGTGGTGTAGCGCTTCGCATGCTCGACGCTGCGGAAGCCCTCGCGCGCGGCCAGCGCGATGTCGTCCGCGGTGACGTCGTGCTGGAAATCCACGAAGGCCTTGCGACCCGGGATGTGGAACAGCGCGCGCAGCCCGGCGGGCTCGTCCTCCGCCCGCGGCAGGTCCAGCGGCCGGCCGTCATGCCCTGCATCGCGTGCTGCCCGAAAGCCGGCGGCGGCGCCATCGGCGAGGCAGGCGGCCAGGGTGAAGCGCCCCGCGGCGGCGCCGGCCACCGCCATGCCCGGCGGCGGCGTGCCGGGCAGGAAGGCGGCCCGCGCTTCGTCCCAGACCGGCCGTCCGCCCTGGTGGGCGGAAAGGTGCAGCGTGGGGTTCCAGCCACCGGCGACGGCGAGCAGATCCGCCGCGATGGTTTCGCCGCTGTCCAACTGTACAGAAGACAGGCCCAGAAAGCCGCGCGTGCCGACCAAGCGCGCGCCCGCCACCAGGCGCAGGCCGGGCATGGCGGGCGCCTCGGCGCGCGCATCCACCACCGTCACCTCGGCCCCCGCATCGCGCAATGCGGTGGCGGTGCGCCAGCCGTCGTCGCCGGCGGTGAAGACCACAGCGCGGCGCCCGGGCAGCACCGCATAGCGCCGGATATAGCCGCGCACCGCGGCGGCCGACATCACGCCGGGGCGGTCATTGCCGGGGAAGGCAATGGGCCGTTCCACCGCACCGGCGGCCAGCACCACGCGCTTCGCGACGATAGTCCAGCCACGCTGGCGCGGCTGGTCCGCGACCGGTTCCGGCAGATGGTCCGCCACGCGCTGCACGGCGCCATAGGTGCCCTGGTCGAAGGCGCCGAAGACCGTGGTGCGCGGCAGCAGCGTGACCTCCGGCATCCCGGCCAGTTCGGCCACCACCCGCGCCACCCAGTTCGTGGCCGGTGCGCCGTCGATCTCCTGCCGCTCCGCCCAAAGCCTGCCGCCGAGCACGAAATCCTCGTCGGCCAGGATCACGCGCGCGCCGGTCCGCGCGGCGGCGAGCGCGGCGGCGAGGCCCGTGGGGCCGGCGCCCACTACCAGCACATCGCAATGCGCGTGCATGCTTTCGTAGCGGTCGGGATCGGGCGCGGTGGCGGCGCGGCCGAGGCCGGCGGCGCGGCGGATCAGCGGCTCATAGACCTTCTCCCAGAAGGAGGACGGCCACATGAAGGTCTTGTAGTAGAAACCGGCGGAGAGCAGCGGGCCGAGCAGCCCGTTCACCGCCATCACATCGAAGCGCAGGCTTGGCCAGCGGTTCTGGCTGCGTGCCGCAAGACCTTCGAACAGCTCGGCCGTGGTAGCGCGCGTATTGGGCTCCTGCCGGCCGCCGCTGCGCAGTTCCACCAGCGCGTTTGGTTCCTCGCTGCCAAGGCCCCAGATGCCGCGCGGGCGGTGATACTTGAAGGACCGCCCCACCAGCCGCACCCCATTGGCGAGCAGGGCGGAGGCCAGCGTATCGCCCGCATGGCCCTGGTAGGCGTGGCCATCGAAGGTGAAGCGCAGGGGCTGCGCGCGGTCGATCAGCCCTCCGGTGGCGATGCGCGTCATCGGCGGCAGGCCTCGGCACCGACCACCGCATGCGTGCGGGTATCGCGCATCACCCGCAGCCATTGCCGGCAGCCATGGATGTGCTGCCAGAGCTCCGCGTGCAGCCCGGCGGGATTCTCGCGCAGATGCAGGTAGTCGTGCCACGCCGCCATCGGCGCATCCGCCGCAGGCCGCGGCGGCGGGGCGCTGCCCATGGTCGCAAACTCGGCGGCATCGCGTTCGCCGCAGAAGGGGCAGGGAATGCGCATCAGTGCAGGTTCGCCTGGGCGCCGGCGCCCTTCTCGTCGATCACATGGCCCGTCGCGAAGCGGTACAGCCGAAAGGCGGCGTTCAGCGCATGCGGCTGGCCCGTGGCGATGGTATGCGCGAAGCACCAGCCGCTGGCCGGCGTCGCCTTGAAGCCGCCATAGCACCAGCCGCAATTCAGGAAGAGGCCCTCCACCGGCGTGCGGTCGATGATCGGCGATCCGTCCATCGACATGTCCATGATGCCGCCCCATTGCCGCAGGTACCGCAGCCGCGACATGGCCGGGAAAAGCTGCACCGCGCATTCCATCACGTCGTGGACCACGGGCAGGTTGCCGCGCTGGGCGTAGGAGTTGTAGCCGTCGATATCGCCGCCGAAGACCAGGCCGCCCTTGTCGGACTGGCTGACATAGAGATGGCCGGCGCCATAGGTGACGACGGTGTCGATCATCGGCTTCACCGCCTCGGAGACGAAGGCCTGCAGCACATGGCTTTCGATCGGCAGGCGCAGCCCCGCCATTTCCGCCAGGCGCGAGCTATGGCCCGCCACCGCCAGCCCGATCCGCTTCGCGCCGATGAAGCCGCGCGGCGTCTCCACGCCGCGCACGCGGCCCGCTTCGATGCGGATGCCCGTGACCTCCGTGTTCTGCAGCAGGTCCACGCCGCGCTGGTCCGCCGCGCGCGCAAAGCCCCAGGCCACGGCATCGTGCCGCGCCGTGCCGCCGCGCCGCTGCAGCAGCCCGCCTTTCACCGGGAAGCGCTGGCTGTCCAGGTTCAGCCCCGGCACCATGGCACGCACCTGCGCCACATCCAGCAGTTCGGCATCCGCGCCGGCCAGGCGCATGGCATTGCCACGGCGCGCATAGGCATCCCGCTGGCTGTCGGAATGGCACAGGTTCAGCACGCCGCGCTGGCTGACCATGGCATTGTAGTTCAGGTCCCGCTCCAGCCCTTCCCACAGCTGCATCGACTTCTCGTAGAAGGGCGTATTGCCCGGCAGCAGGTAGTTGGAGCGGATGATGGTGGTGTTGCGGCCGACATTGCCGGAGCCGAGGTAGCCCTTCTCCAGCACCGCCACATCGGTCAGGCCGTGTTCCTTCGCCAGGTAGTGCGCCGTGGCCAGGCCGTGCCCACCGCCGCCGATGATCAGCGTGTCATAGGCCGGCTTCGGCGCCGGTTCGCGCCAGGACGGCGCCCAGGACCGGTTGCCGGTCAACGCGTGGCGCAGCAGTGCGAGGGCGGAGTGGCGCATGGCGCCAGGATGACAGGCCCAGGCTGCCGCATTTGCCTCCAGACGACTTGGAATGGTCGCAGCACGACAAGCTTCATAATGGCCCGCGATTGATGTTGACAGGCTTCACACTTCGCCATAACTGACCGCTGTCAACATTGGTCGCCCCCAGAGATGCTGTTCTTCGCCCTTCTCGGCCTCGCCACCCTCGCCGCCGCCCTCGCCGACCGTCTGGGCGCGCCCGGCCTCGGCACCTGGCCGGCGCGGATGCGCTGGGGGCTGGCGGCTGCTCTGGTCTTCTTCGGCATCGACCACCTTGCCATGCCCGGCCGCTACCTGCCGATGATCGAGGGCCTGGTCCCCTGGCCCGGGGCGGTGATCATGCTCACCGGCCTCTGCGAGGTCGCCGGCGCCATCGGCCTGCTGGTGCCGCGCCTGCGCCGGGCCGCCGGCATCCTGCTGGCGGTCTATTTCGTCTGTGTCTTCCCGGCCAATATCCGCAATGCGCTGCAGGGTCTGGCGGTGGAGGGGCTGCCCGCCGCCGGCTGGTATTACTGGGCGCGCCTGCCGCTGCAGCCCCTGGCCATCTGGTGGTCGCTGCGCGCGGCGGAGGTCATCGCCTGGCCACGCCGCTCACGCGCCTGAGGAGGCACCCAGCAGGAAGTCCACCATCATCTCCCGCCCCGCCGCATACATGCCGAGGCCGGTCTGGGTGCGGCAGCCCAGCGCCCGCGCCGCGGCGAGCAGCGGCGTCACCTCCGGGCTGGTCACCACATCGGCCACGAAGGTCTGGGCCGATAGGCGGTCCACCCGGACCGGCAGCGCATCGCCGGGCCGCATGCCGGATGGCGTGGCATTCGCGACCAGGTCCTGGCCCGCGGGATCGTCGTGGCCCGCCGCCAGCGCCGCGCCGCGCCCTTGCAGCCGCGCCAACAGCCCGTCACGCCGCGCCGCATCGGCATCATGAATGGCCAAGGACGCCACCCCGGCCTCCACCAGCGCCAGCGCCATGGCCGTGCCGGCACCACCCGCGCCCACCAGCAGCGCGCGCCGGCCTTCGGGCGCGAAGCCGGCCTGGCGCAACCCGCCGATGAAGGCCGCGCCATCCGTCATATCGCCATGCCAGCGGCCATCGGCATTGCGCCGCATCACATTGACCGAGCGCAGGAAGCCCGCGCGGTCTGTCGTCGTGGCGCAATGGGCGAAGGCCGCGAATTTGTGAGGCACCGTTGCCACGATGCCGTCCAGGTTGCCGACGCGCGACAGGCCGCGCATCACCTCATCCAGCCCGGCCGCCGCCACCTGCATCGGCACCAGCACCGCATTGCGCCCGCGCGCGAGGAAGGCGCGGGTCAGGCTGCCGGGCGATTGCACCTGGGCGATCGGGTCGCCCAGGATGACGAAAAGCCGCGTGGCGCCGCTGAGCGCTTCGAGCATGGATTTTTCTCCCCGCCCGAAGCTCACCACAGCGCGCCGCGCCTGACCATCGCGCCTCAGAAGCGCAGTTGCAGCCCGCCATAGAGGGAGCGGCCGAAGCCCGGCTCGAAGAGCGCGGAATTCGCCGTCGCACTCGTCGCCACGCTGGCCGAGGAGATATACCGCACATCGGTCAGGTTGCGGCCGGCGACGAAGGCGGTGATGCCATTGCCGAAATCCCAGCCCGCCCGCAGGCCGAGCAGCGCGTAGCTGTCGGTGCGGGTGGTATTGGCATTGTCGGCGTAGAAGCCGCTCGGCACCCAATCGACATTCGGCGCGATCCAGCCGCCGGCGGGATGCGCGTAGCGGACCTCCGCATGCAGCAGGTGCCGCGGCGCGCCCGGCAGCTCGTTGTCGCCATAGGTGCGGTCGCCGTCGAAGCGGAAGTCGCTGAAGGTATAGGCGGCGCGCAGCGTCACGCTGTCCCCCGTGGCCAGGGCATTGCGCCGCGCGGTCCAGTCCAGCCCTGCCTCGATGCCCTGATGGATCGTACGGTCCACATTCTGCGCGAGGGAGGAGCCGGCGGTGGGGCCCTGCAGCAGCTGGATCTCGTCGCGGATCCAGGCGCGGTACAGCGCCACCTCGAAGCCCACCTCGCCGATCCGCCCGCGCGTGCCGATCTCCGCCGTGGTCGCGCGCTGCGCATCGAGGCCGGAGAAGCCGGCGGTCGGCACCAGCGGCGTCAGGTCCGAGAGCGTCGGCGGCTCCGTGCTCCAGGACAGGTTGGCGAAGATTTGGGCCTGCGGCGTCGCATCCCAGACCAGGCCGAAGCGCGGATTGACCCACTGCCAGCGGCCGCTGCCGCTGTCATCCGCCTTCGGATCGGCCGCCGTCACCGCCTCGCTGAGAAAGCGGTCGCGGCTGGCGCGATAGGCCTCGCCCGCCTGCAGCCCGGTGATGACGGCGACCGTCGGCAGCACCCGCAGCGTGCTTTCGGCATAGACGTCATTGGTGCGCGCCCGGTCGGTGGAGGAGGCAGTCATCGCCCCCGCCCGGCCGCCATTGTTCACGTAGCGGTTGCTGTCCGTCACGCCGATCGCGGCATTGGCGCCGACCACCAGCCGATGCTCCAGCCCCGCGATGCGGCCGTCCAGCGTGGCGCGGCCGAAGGCGGAAACATCGTCGTTGCGCTGGTCGATATACTGGAAGATCGGGTGGTCCAGCTCCCGCCGCACCGCTCCGAGGCCGGCTTCCAGCAGCACGCCCTCCATCGGGCGATAGGCGGTGCGGCTGCCGATGCGCAGGCTTTCGATATTGCGCTGGTAGTCCTGCAGCAGATTGGCCGAGGCCGCGCCGCGCGGATTGCGCAGCGCCTGCTCGCGGGTGACCGAGCCCGGGATCTGCTGCCAGATGTTGTTGTAGCTGAGGTAGAAGCGCGTCTCCGCCTGCTCCGACCAGCGATAGCCGACATTGCCGGAGATCCGCTGGCTGCGGCCGGCGCTGTGATCCCGGAAACCTTCCTGGGTCAGGGTGGAATAGGCGAGGAAGGCATCCGCCGCGCCGCTCTCCACGCCATAGGTCAGCAGGCCACGCGCAAAACCGTCGCTGCCCGCCTCGGCGCGCACCGTGCCGCCGGGATTGCTGCGCCCGGTCTGCGACACGGCGTTGATGGCGCCGCCGAGCGTATTGGAGCCCTGGGCAAAACCCTGGGCGCCGCGAAAGACTTCCAGGCGTTGCAGCGTCTGCGAATCCAGCTCCTGGAAATCACCGCTGCCATCGGCCTGATTCAGCGGCACGCCATCCAGCGTCAACCGCACGCCGCGCAGGTGGAAGTTGCGGGAGAGGCCGGAGCCGCGGATGGAGAGCCGGGAATCCTCGCCCCATTTCGGCCGGGCGAAGACGCCGGGCGTCAGATCCAGCATATCCTGCAGCGTGGTGGTGCCGGGGCGGTCGAGGAAACTCTCGGCCGGCACGACGGAGACATTGCCCGGCACCCGCCGCACGGCCTCGGCGGCGGCGGCGTTGTCCGGCACCGCAGCCGCCGGCGGCACGCGCGGGGCGGTGACCAGCAGGTCGGGCAGGGTGGTCGGGTTGGGCGTTTGGGCCAGGGCAAGCCCAGGCAGCATCAGGGCGGCGCCGGCCAGCCGGGCGCGCGTGATCTTGGTCATCTAGCAGAATCCTTGTCTGAGTGCGGAAGCGGGGCGTCTCAGACGAGGGCGGGTGGGGCCTGGGCTCCCAGGGGTGGGCCGCGGATCGGCGGGCGCAGCGGCGCGGCGGCGGGGCCGGCGTGCTGCGCGGGCGCGAGCACCCAGCTCGGGCGCGGCAGTAGCGGCGGCTCCGGCAGCAGCACCTGCGGCAGGCCGTGGCAGACCGGGCAGAAATCGGCATGTGCCGGCCGGTCCGGCAGCACATGGCCATCCGGCCCGATCACCACGCGGCGCGTGCCGTCCATGGTGCAGAGCTCGGTCACCAGGCCGCCCGCATGGGCGGATTTCCGCCAGAGGCACAGCGCCGGCGCCAGGCCGGTCTGCGCCAGCAGTACCAGCAGCAGCGCCAGCAGGACCGGCCGGCGGATCATCTCAGGCCGCGATCTCCACCAGCACCGGCACATGGTCCGAGGCCTGGGTCCAGCCGCGCGCATCCTTCAGCACGCTCATGCCGCGCAGGCTTCCCGCGAGGTCGGGCGAGACCCAGACATGGTCCAGCCTGCGTCCCCGGTCCGCCGCACGCCAATCCGCCGCGCGATAGGACCACCACGTATAGAGCTTCTGCTCCGCAGGCACGAAGTGGCGCAGCGCGTCGTGCCAGGCGCCCGCCTTCATCATCGCGGTCAGCGCCTCGGTCTCCACCGGCGTGTGGGAGACGATCTTCAGAAGCTGCTTGTGCGACCAGACATCGTGTTCCAGCGGGGCGATGTTCAGGTCGCCGACCAGCACGGCCCGCCGAAAACCGCCGGCGGCGGCGCGCGCGGCGGACCAGGCGGTGGCCTCCGCCACGAAATCCAGCTTGTGGGCGAATTTCGGGTTCAGCGCCCGGTCGGGAATGTCGCCACCGGCCGGGATGTAGAAGTCGTGCAGCTCCACCGGGCCGCCGGGGGCGTCGAGTTCCACCGCGATGTGGCGGCAGTCGCCCTTGGCACACCAGTCGGGGTCCACGCCGTCGCGCCGCGTGAAGGGCAGTTTCGAAAGGATCGCGACGCCGTTGTAGCCCTTCATGCCGCGCACCGCGCGGTGTTCGAAGCCCAGCGCGGCCACGCCCTCATGCGGGAAATGCTCGTCGGGGCACTTGGTCTCCTGCAGGCAGATCACGTCGGGGCGCAGCGCCGCGACGAGATCGGCCAGCAGCGGCAGGCGCAGCCGGACGGAATTGATGTTCCAGGTGACGATGCGGAGGGTCATGCGGCCGGAATCGCAGTCTGGTTAGACGGGGTGAGTTGGAGCGGAACGCATCAACGACCTGCCAACCGAGCTTCAATCGCGGAAAGCGCAGAGGCACTGAGACCAAAATTAGTCCCGACGTGAACCGGCCCAATAGGTCGCTGCTTAGCCAAAACAGGGTCCAGCTTCAGGAAATCGCGCGTGAGCGGGCTGGTGGCGAACTTCGACTGATACCTCACCCGAACCCTTGGCTCCACAAGCCCTGCTGCCGGCATCGCTGCCGCAGTCCAGTACGGAAGTTGCCAAGACGGTGCTGGCTGATCTTCGGCGAGCGACAAAACCTGTCCCGTCGCGATCAGCCCCCCACCTTTCCGCGCGAGCCAGAAAAAGACCTTCTGGCCTGGCGCAATATCATCAGCGCGCTGGCGCGCCAGCCAGACATCTTCCTCAAGGTCCGCAAGCGCCTTTCGCAGGTCATACTGCTCGGGCACCGCCTGAAAGATCCAACCCGCTGGCGCTGCCAAGGTCTTAGACGATCTTGACGGTGACCGTGCCGACGCCCTCGACCATGCCTTCCAGCAGGTCGCCCTTCACCACGGCGGCCACGCCTTCCGGCGTGCCGGTCATGATCAGGTCGCCCGGCTCCAGCTTCACCAGGCCGGAAAGGTTCGCGATCACCTCCGGCACCGACCAGATCAGCTTGGACAGGTCGGAGGTCTGCGTGACCTTGCCGTTCACCTTCAGCTCGATCTTGCCCTTGGAGGGGTCGAAATCGCCGGCCGGAATCAGCAGGCCCATGGGGGCGGAGTGATCAAAACCCTTGCCCATGTCCCAGGGGCGGCCGGTCTTCTTCGCCTCGTTCTGCAGGTCGCGGCGCGTCATATCCAGGCCGCAGCAATAGCCCCAGACATGCTTCAGCGCATCGGCCTGGCTGATGTCCTTGCCGCCCGTGCCGATGGCGACCACCAGCTCCATCTCATGGTGCAGGGACTTGCTGGCGGGGGGATAGGGCATGTCCGCGTCGTTGATCACCACGGCATCGGCCGGCTTGGTGAAGTAGAAGGGCGGCTCGCGGGTCGGGTCGCTGCCCATCTCGATCGCGTGCTCGGCATAGTTGCGGCCGACGCAGAAGATGCGGCGGACGGGGAAGGACCCGCCGCCCTTCACCGGGATGAAGGCCTGGGCGGGCGGCGGAATCACGTAGTCGGCCATGCGGATGCTTCCTTGGGAACGCGATGCGCGGGACCATAGCCCCGCCCCGGCGGCTGGCAAGAGCCCGGCCTAGCCGACCGTCACCCGCCACATGAAGCTGCGGCTTTCGCCGGCCCCCAGCATCTGCATGCCCGGCTTGGCCCAGATATCGCCCCAGAACTGCGCCGGGTCGGCGTAGCCCGCCCAGGGCTCGATGCAGAGGAACTCCGCACCCGGCTTCATCCACAGGCCGAGTTCCGAAAAACCCTGCCAGGTGATCTCCAGCGCCGGCGCGCCGGGCGCGGCATAGCGCAGACGGCGGCTCGCGGGCTGCAGAAGGATCATGGCAGACGGACGAAACAGCTCCTCCCGCAGGCCGAGGTTGCGACCATGCACGGGCAGCGGCTGCGGCGTCGGGTCGATCAGCCCGTTCTCATCCAGCCGCCAGACCGGCCCGGCCTCCTCCTGCTCGAATTCGATCCGGTGCGCGGCCTTGCCGCCGGCGCCGGGCAGCGGCCAGCGGAAGGCGGGATGCGCGCCGACCGCGAAGGGCAGCGTGCCCTCCCCCGGATTGTGCACGGTGGTGGTGACGGTAAGCGAGGCACCATGCAGGGCGTAGCCCACCTCCAGCCGGAAGCCGAAGGGATAGACAGCGCGGGTCGCGGCGCTGTCCGCCAGCAGGAAGCGGCAGCTTTCCGCCGTCTGCTCCACCAGCTCGAAGCGGCTGTCACGGGCGAAGCCGTGCTGGCCCATGGGATAGACCTCGTGCCCGATGCGCAGCGTGTCCTCGCGCAGCCGGCCGACGAAGGGAAACAGCACCGGGGCATGCCGCGGCCATTCCGGCCCGGCCTGCCACAGAAATTCACGACCGGCCGCATCCTGCAGACTGGCGAGCTCGGCCCCCTGCGGCTTCACCGCGATGCTGAGCTGGCCGGAGGCGAGGGTGACGAGATCCGTCATGGCAACCGCCCCGCTTCACGCCGCTGGTCATAGGCACGCGCATGCAGATGGGCCAATTCCTGCTCCTCAGCCGGCAGGCCGGCCTGGCGCGCCGCGGCGCAGAGGAAGCCCAGGATATGGTCCGCCTCGGTCCGCCCGCCCGCCTCCAGGTCCCGCAGCATGGAGGCGGTGTAGCCGCTGGCGGGGTCGGAAAACAGCTTTTGGTAGTTGGCCATGAAGGCCGGCGTCATCGGATGGCCCTGGGCGGCGGCGATCGCCGCATTGCGCGCCAGCAGGCCGAGGAGAAAATCCGTGCCACCGGCGCGCACGATCTCACCCACGCTGGCGCGCATCAGCAGGCTGGCGGCCGCGACGGTGCCGAGATGCACCAGCTTCTCCCACATCCGCCGCTGGATATCGGGCACCGCCTCCGCCACCAGCCCCGGCGCCTGGCCGAGTGCTGCGGCCAAGGCGGCGGCGCGGCCATCCATCCGGCCGTCCTGCTCGCCAAAAGTCAGCCAGTGCCAGTCGCCGAGATGCTGCACCACGCCATCGGCCGTCAGCGTCGCCGCGCATCTTGCCAATCCGCCCCAGACGCGTTCGGCGCCGAAGGCGGCGTTCAGGGTCTCGACATGCGACAGGCCATTGAGGATCGGCAGCACGCTGGCGCCGGCCTCCACCGCCGGGCGGATCGCCGAAATGGCGCTGTCCAGGTCATAGGCCTTGCAGGACAGCAGCACGACATCGAAGCCGGGCCCGGCCGTCCCGGTCGTGGCCACCGGGCGGTCGATATCGCCGAAGACGCTGCGCACCCGCAGCCCGTCGCGCGCCAGCACCGCGGCGCGGCCGGGCCGCACCAGGAAGGTGACGTCCAGGCCGCGCTCCAAGGCGCGCCCACCAAAATAGCCGCCGAGCGCACCGGCGCCCAGAACCAGCATTCGCATCCTGCGATCCCCCGATTTGCGGGGGAACAATCCTGACAAAGACACCGCTGTCCAGAGGAAGGCCGGGGAGAAGGTATTCTCCCCGGACCCCTCATCTATTTCCGGGGAATGGGCTCAACGCATCGCGGCGAGGTCGATGACCTCGACATCGGGCAGTCCGGCGACCATGCCCTGGGCGGTTAGGCGGCCATTCTCCAGGTCGATGCCATGCAGCGTGCCGCCAGCCAGGACGAAGCCGGTATTGCCGCCCCGGCCATCCGCCAGCACGTCGAAGCCCAGGGCCACCGGCAGGCTCATGCCCAGCATGCCCTTCACCTGCTGCACGCCATCATTCGGCGGCGCCTGCAGGTTGTAGGTGCCGAGCAGCGTGTCGATCGTATAGAGCGCGGTGCTCGGCGCGCCGGGCTGGCCGGCGGCGGGGGCGCCGGCCGGCGGGGCCACGCTGTTGGTATAGGCGCCGGCGGTGATGCGCGGCGCGGTGCCGGCCTGCGGCGAGCCGTCCATGTACTTCTGCTGGCCATCGCGGACGACCTCGCCGGTGTCCACATTCACCCGGAAATTCACCCCGCTCATGCCCATCAGGCGCAGGCGGTTGGCGACCGGGTTGAAGTCCACCACGGCGCGGCCGCCGCTCTCGAAGGCCATGTTCAGGCGGGAGACCTGGGTGGCGCGGCCATTCGCCGGATCGATGCGGACGATCTGGCCGGCATCCGTCACCCCATACAGCGCGCCATCCTGCGGCCGCTGGTCGATGCCGAGCAGCCGGCCCTCGGCGCCGGTCACGCGCACCGGCGCCTCGGCCCGGCGGGTCTCGCTGTCGATGCGGATCAGCCGGTTGTCGGCGGTCAGCGCGATGAGCGTGGCGGCCTGGGCCCCAAGGGGGGCGGCCAGCGGCGCGGCGGCGATCACGGCGGCGGCCAGGGCGGTGCGAAGGGTCTTCGGCATCGGCGTCTCTCCATATCCAGGGCAGGCCTTGGCGGCCTTGCTGCTGGCGTTACGGAGGGCGGATGCGGCTGGATGCAGCGTGTGGAGAAAATTTTGTGGGTCAGCCCGCCGTGTCGCCTGCGCGGCCGGCGGGCGGCGAGCATCCCACTACCCGGATTGTATTCGCCCCTTTCCTCCGTCTGCGCTGCGGTTCCAGCGCCATGGTGTGCCAGATGCGATCGCCCCAGGAGAAGCTAGGGTTCGTGATGCCCTGCGCGACCATCGCCTCCCTCAATGCATTCGAAACCCAGATCGGGCCGCCGCCGTGAAAGCGGCGATCACGGAACAGATGCACGCTGTCAGGCAGCACCTCGTCGCGCAGGATGTACATCGGCACGTCCGGCTCATCCGGATCTGTCGGACTGGGCCAGGTCAGGATGGGCCTGCCCTTCATGTTGAGCATCCAGCGCCAGCCACTGGCCTCGAGATCCACCGCCGGGATGTCGCGCGTGGCCTCGAACAAGTGGAAGCGGCCTTCCGGCACCAGCTCGCCCGTCGCAAGCGTGATTTCGATGGGAAAGGTATCCACGCCATCCGGCTCGAATTCCCGCATCAGCGCCGCCGCCTTTTTGGAGACGATGATCATGTTCCCGAGAAATTCGGACTTGACGATATCGCCGATCTGCTCCGCCTGGCGCGCGCGGGATTGGAGGCGGATGGGGGAGGCCATGGCCTCGGGCGTGCGGAGCCTGTCCCAGCCACGGCCGCCGCCCCATCCGGCCTCTCCGTTGTCCCCACTCAGCGGCGGATGTGCCGGGTTGCCGCGGGCGGGATAGGTCAGCACCGGCTTGTCGCCGCGAATGCAGGTCGAGCGCAGGGTGACGCGCATCTCTGAATAGCGCCGCATCGCCGTGCCGGCATAGCGTGCATCAGCCGCTGCCCGGCTCGCGAGATACGCGATGCTGGGGTCTATCCAGGTCGGCGTTTCGGTCATCGGCCCTCCGCAGGCATGCCAGCGTGCCCGTGATCGAACCTCAACCGGGACGCAGCGTCCACCACGACCAGCACAGGCGGCAACCGCGCCGACGCAGGTCGCGCTAAGTGCCGGCGGCAGGCGCCAGGCGGCCGATGAACAGGATGGGCCCGGTCGGCCGCCCGGTCGGCGAACCACCCGGCGGCTCCACCGTGATCTCGATCAGCATGCCCGGGCTCGGCCGGATGGTGCTGGGTGCCACGCTGATGCGCCCCTCGGCCGGGATCAGGCCGAGCGAGGTCGGCGCCGTCGCGCCCTGCGGCAGCGCCCACAATTGCAGCGCGCGACCCTCAGGCGCCGGGCGCGGGTTCAGGGACGCGAGGCGCAGCCCGCCACCATCGGCCTCCACCAGCCAGGCCGGCTGGTCACGCTCGCTCAGCAGCACCGTCATCATCCGCGGCTCGGGCTCCGGCCGCAGCAGGATGAAGGCAGCGAGGCCCGCGGCCAGCGCGGTGCCGCCGATGGCCCCCATCCGCCAGGGGTCTAGCAGCCCCGCCAGCCAGCCG
The DNA here is from genome assembly GCF_051860665.1 of Falsiroseomonas sp. Classification (GTDB taxonomy): domain Bacteria; phylum Pseudomonadota; class Alphaproteobacteria; order Acetobacterales; family Acetobacteraceae; genus Falsiroseomonas. Next base: position 46,876 of record NZ_JBHYDM010000010.1, on the reverse strand, counting down.
CGCTTCGCGACGGGCGCAGGATCGAGCGCCGCCGCGATGCGGTCCCACAAGCCGGGCGGCGGCGCCTCGGGCGGGGCGAGGGCGGTGAGCGGCGCGAGCCGCGCCTCCCAGGCCGCCACCGCCTCGGCAAGCGCGGCATCGTGTTCCAGCGCGGCGGCCACGGCCGCAGCCTCCCGCGCCTCCAGCGTGCCGAGCACATATTCGGCGGCCAGCGCCTCGCGCTCCTCGGGAGTCATGCCCGGCGGGATCATGCCAGGCACTCCCGCAGGCGCAGCAAGCCGCGGCGGATCCAGGCCTTCACCGTGCCGAGCGGCAGTTCCAGCTTCGCCGCGACCTGCGCATGGCTCAGCCCATGCACGAAGGCGAGCACGATCCCCCGCCGGTTGCGTTCCTCCAGCGTCGCCAGGCACTGGCGCAGCCGGCGACCCTCGGCCTTGGCGGACACCCGCTCCAGCGCCTCCGGCTCCACCGGCAGGTCGCCCAGCGCCGGATCGTCGCTCGGGATTTCGCGCCCGCGCGCGCGGGCCAGGTCGAGCGCGGCATAGCGCACGATCGCCGCCAGCCAAGCCTCCGGCGCCCCCCGCGCCGCATCGAACTGATGCGCGCGATGGGCAATCCGCAAGAAGGCGTCCTGCAGCGCATCGGCGGCGGCGTCGCGGTCGCGCAGGATGGCATTGGCCACGCCGAACAGACGCGTCGATTGCCGCTCATAGACCGCGCGCAGCGCCTGGCGATCGCCCCCGGCGACGGCGGATAGCAGCGGGGCGAGGTCAGCGGCGGCGTCCATCGGGCGGCAGGATGACCACGCCGCCGCGGCGCGGGCAACCCAGCATGGGACGCTCTCACGGAGCCGTGCCGCCCGCGGGCCCTGCTTGGAAGGCGGGCAGAGGCGGAACGGACTGATGAAAGCCGCGCCAGACCCAGCCCCGCAGGACCGGCCACAGGGCCCCATGGGCTGGCACGCGCCTTGCGTGGCCGGAGCCATGACCCGCTGGCCGCCTTGCCGAAATGCCGCCGCCGGACGCGCAGGGCGCTCCCCTGGGCGCCCCGGCCGGCCGCCGCGTTCGCATGGCCTGGCGCGCGCCCGCGGACGGTGGCGACCAGCCGGCTGATCCAGGGCCGTCGCGTCCCGCTGCGGGACGCGCGGACGGATTGCCGCGCCCTGTTCCCGATCCTCCCGCATCGGCGGAGTTCCGCGTGACCGAACCCACTTCCCTGGCCGAGCTGGAGCGCCAGCTGGCGCATCAGCTGGCCCTGCTCGCCTATCCCGCCGCGCCCTGGGTCGCCCCGCTGCCGGCGCCGGATGGGGCGGAGGCGCTGGACTGCGCCATCATCGGCGGCGGCATGTACGGCCTGGCCACCGCCGCGGCCCTGCGGCGGGAGAGGGTGACGCGCATCGCCGTCTTCGATGCCTCCCCACCCGGCCGCGAGGGCCCCTGGGTCAGCTTCGCGCGCATGGCCATGCTGCGCACGCCGAAGGACCTGACCGGCCCCGATGGCGGCCTGCCCGCCGCCAGTTTTCGCGCCTGGTGGGAAGCGCAGCACGGCAAGGCGGGCTGGGCGGCGATGTACCGCGTGCCGCGCACCGCCTGGATGGACTATCTGCGCTGGTTCCGCCGGGTGATGGACCTGCCCGTCCAGAACCAGTCTCGACTGGTGGCGATGGAGCCGACCGCGGACGGCCTGCTGCTGCAACTGCGCTTCGAAACGCCGGCCGGCCCCGTGCTGCACCATGCCCGCAGCGTGGTGATGGCCACCGGCTCCGGCGGCAGCGGCGGCCATGCGATTCCGCCCGAGATCGCGCAGGCCCTTCCCGCGGGCCGCGTGCTGCATGCGAACGACCTGATCGACCCCGGCTGCTTCCAGGGCGAGCGCGTCGGCGTGCTCGGCGCCGGCGCCACCGCCTTCGACATCGCCATCACCGCGCTGCAGGCCGGCGCCGCCACCGCCACCATCTGCATCCGCCGCCCCGAACTGCCGCGCGACAACCCACGCCGCTGGATGGAGAATGCCGGCTTCCTGGCGCATTACGTGGACCTGCCGGATGCGGTGAAGTGGGACTACGCCCTGCGCCTGCGCCGCATCGGCCAGCCGCCGCCGCAGCCCACCTTCGACGCCGCCCTCGCCTTGCCCGGCTTTCGGCTCGCCACCGGCATGCCCTGGGAGACCGTGCGTTGGACCGGCAGCGAGATTTTGGTCGAGGGCAATGGGCGCCGGCAGGTCTTCGACCGGCTGGTGATCGCCACCGGCTTCCTCTCCGACCTCTCGCTCTGCCCCGAATATGCGGCGCTGCTGCCCGAAATCGCGCTGTGGCGCGACCGCTTTGCGCCCGCGGTCGCGGAGCCGCGGCTGGGCCGGCAGCCCTATCTGGACCGCATGGGCGGCTTCCAGCAGCGCGTGCCAGGTGCGGCGCCCTGGGTGGAGCGGGTCTTCAGCATCACCGGCGCCGCCTCGCTCAGCCTCGGCCCGATCGCGGCCAGTGTCAGCGGCATGAAATACGCCCTGCCGCGGCTGGTCGAAGGGGTGAAGCGCCGCCTGTTCCTGGATCAGCAGGAGGCCGACTGGGCGCATTTCCTGTCCGGCGACCATGCCGAGCTGGCCCCCTTCACCCTGCCCGAAAGCGCCGCCGCATGAGGACCATTCCCGTTACCCCCCTGGCCGCCACGCCGGACAGCATCGCCCCCTTCGGCACGCTGGTGCTGCCGGGCGAGGACGGCACGCCCTTCGGCCCGCAGGATGCCAGCCTGGACCTCAGCCAGGGCCGGCCCCGCTTCTACATCATGCGCCTGCCACACCGCCCGCTGCTGATCCGCGGCATCACGCGGCACCTGCGCGTCACGCAATGCCTGGCCTCCGCCGATGGTGCGGACTGGTTCATCGGCCTGGCGCGCGCCGATGCGCCGCTGACGGCGGATGCCATCGCCTGCTTCCGCATCCCCGGCGGCACCGCGCTCGCCCTGCATCGTGGCACCTGGCACGCCGGCCCCTTCTTCGTCGCCGACAGCCAGGCCTTCTTCAACCTGGAACTCTCCGACACCAACGAGACCGACCACGACACGGTGCGGATCGACGCGCAATTCGGCGTCGCCCTCGCCATCGCCGCCTGAGGAGAATGCCGATGCTTCGCCGCAGCCTCATCGCCACCGCCGGCGCGCTTCTGGCCGCGCCCGCCATCGCCCAGCCGCGCGCCCTGCGACTGATGCTGGACTGGACGCCGCAGGGCTACCACGCCGCCTGGTTCCTGGCTGCCGAGCGTGGCCATTTCGCGAAGGAGGGGCTGAACGTCACCATCCAGCGCGGCTTCGGCTCCGGCGATGTCGTCACCAAGCTGGCGGCCGGCGCGGCGGAAATCGGCTTCGGCGATCCGGGCGCGGTGGTGAAGCACAATGCCGACAATCCCGGCCGCGCCATGGTCAATGTCTTCCAGTATTTCGACCGCACGCTGGCCGGTGTCATCACCCTGGCGGGACGCGGGATCGCGCGGCCGGCGGATCTGCGCGGCAAGCGCATCGCCGCGCCGGTCGGCGACAGCGGCCGCGTGCTGTTCCCGGTCTTCGCGCGGGCCAATGGCCTGGCCGCCGACGCGGTCACCTGGATCACCGTGGCGCCGCCGCTGCGCGAGCCGATGCTGTTCCGCGGCGAGGCCGATGCCATCACCGCCTTCGTCTCCGGCGCCTTCTTCAACCTGCGCGCCCTGGGCGCGAAGGAGGCCGATATCCGCATGTTCCGCTTCAACGATTTCGGCGTGGATGTCTTCGGCAACGCGCTGCTGCTGCCGGCCGAGATGGCGGCGCGGGAGCCGGAGATGGTGCGCGGCTTCGTGCGCGCCACCCTCGCCGGGCTGAAGGACGCGCTGACAGACCCCGCCGCCGCCATCGCCGCCGTGCAGGCGCGCGAACCCCTGGCCGATATCCCGCTGGAGACGGAGCGCATGCGCTTCATCATGCGGGAGGCGGTGCTGACCCCCACAGCCGCCGCGCAGGGCATCGGCCATGTCGACCCGGCGCGCGCCAGCGCCATGGTCGCCGCCATGGCGGAGGCCTTCGCAGTCGCCAATCCGCCCTCCGCCGAGAGCTTCATGCGCATGGACTACCTGCCCCCGGCGGCGGAGCGCATGCTGCCGGCGATGCGCGCCTGATGCGCCATCACGGCCGCTACGCCTTCTCCGCCATCGCGCGGCGCCCGGCCTGGGACTGGCCGAATAGCACGCGGCTGGCCGTGCATGTGGCGGTGAACCTGGAGGCCTTTCCCTTCGCCGAGGGCATGGGCCTGCCGCTGGTGAACCCCCTGCCCGAACCTGATGTGCAGAACTACGGATTCCGGGATTGGGGCAACCGTGTCGGCGTCTGGAATCTTCTGGACGCGCTGGATGAGCACGCGATACCGGCGGCGGCCCTGCTCAACACCGCCATCTACGACCTGTGCCCGGAGGTCGCGCAGGCCTTTCGCGCACGCGGCGACGAATTCGTGGGACATGGACGCACCAATGCCGAGCGCCAGTCCGACATGGACGAGGCCGCGGAGCGCGCGACGATCCTGGCCTGCCGCGACCGCATCGCGCGGGAGGAAGGCGCCGCGCCGCGCGGCTGGATGGGCCCCTGGGTGGCGGAAACCCACGTCACGCCCGACCTGCTGGCGGAAGCCGGCTTCGACTACTGCATGGACTGGACGCATGACGACCAGCCGACCCTGCTCGCCACCCGCGCCGGCCCGCTGGTGACCATTCCCTATTCCCGCCCGACCAACGACATCCCCGCGCTGCATGCGGCGAAATGGCCGCCCTCCGTCTGGGCGGATATCCTGATCGACCAGTTCGAGGAACAGCTGCGCCTTTCGGAAAAATGGCCGCTGGTCTTCAACCTGTCGCTGCACCCCTTCCTCGTCGGCCATCCCTTCCGGCTGCTGCGTCTGCGCCGTGTGCTGGCGCATATCGCCGCGGCGCGCTCGCGCATCTGGCTGTGCCGGCCGGGCGAGATCGCCGCCCATGCGCGAAAGGTGCTTTGACGCATGGATTTCGAATGGGACCTCTTTGTCGACTCCCTGCCGACGCTCGCGGCCGGCGCGGCGACCACGGCGCAGCTCGCCTTCGTCTCCATCCTGATCGGGCTGGTGATCGGCCTGTTCGGCGGGCTCGCCCGCGTCTCCGGCATCGCGGCGCTGAACGTGCCGGCGGTGTTCTACGTGACGCTGCTGCGTGGCGTGCCGCTGCTGGTGACGCTGCTGTTCCTCTACTACGGCCTGCCCTCGCTCGGCCTGCTGCTGGAGGCGAAGGTTGTGGCCATCCTGGCGCTGTCGCTGACCAACGGCGCCTATGTGACCGAGATCGTCCGCGCCGGCATCCAGTCCATCGACCGCGGCCAGCTGCGCGCGGCGCGTTCCCTCGGCATGGGTTGGCCGCTTGCGATGCGACGCATCATCCTGCCGCAGGCGCTGCGCCGCGTGCTGCCGCCGATCGGCAATGAGGCGATCACGCTGCTGAAGAACACCGCGCTCGTTTCCGTCATCGCCATCCCGGACCTGTTGCGCGCCGGCACGGACATCATGACCTGGCAGGCGAATACCTTCAGCCCCTTCGCCGGCGTCGCGCTGATGTACCTGGCGATGACGTTGCCCATGGTCTGGCTGGTGGCACGGCTGGAATCGCGCTGGAGGGTGGCATGAGGCCCCTGCTGTTCCGTGGCGCCACCCTTTTGGCGGGTGGAACCGATTGGGCGCCGCGTGCGGGCGTCGACGTGCTGGTGGCGGAGGGCCGCATCGCCGCCATCGGCGCGGCGCTCGACGTCACAGATGCCGAGGTCATCGACGCGCGGCCCATGCTGCTGCTGCCCGCCTTCATCAATGCCCATACCCATTCGCCGGAGGCGCTCGCGCGCGGCCGCGCGCCGATGGCGCGCCTCGATGAATGGCTCGCCGCCGAATATGCCGATGGCCAGGACGCGCTGCCGGAGGCGCGCATCCGCCAGGCCATCCTGGTCTCCGCGGCGGAGGCGATCCGTGGTGGCGCCGTGCAGGTCACCGACCATTTCCGTCAGATCCCGCCCAATGTGGAGTCGGTGGCCATCGCCGCCGCCGCCTGGGCCGAGGGCGGCATTCGCGGCCGCATCGCCATGATGCTGCGCGACCTGCCCTCGCCCAGCGCCAGCTTCACCCCGCCGAGCACGGCGCAGGCCCTGGCGGTGGCGGAGGCGCTGGTGAAGGCGCCGCCGAAGGGCGCCGAGATCGGCCTCGGCCCCTCCGCCCCGCAGCGCTGCACGGACGAGTTGCTGGCGGGTCTCGGCGCCTTGGCGCGGGAGCATGGCGCGTTCCTGCATCTGCATCTCTGCGAAACCGTGAAGGACGCCGCCGACTGCCGCACGCGCTTCGGCACCGATCCGGTGGCGCATCTGGAGAAGCTCGGCCTGACAGGCCCCCGCGCAGAATTCGCCCATTGCGTGCATCTGACGGATGCGGAGCTGGAGCGCATGGCCGCAACCGGCACGCTGATGGTGCACAATCCGCTGGCGAACCTCCGCCTCGGCAGCGGGATCGCGCCGGTGGCCCGGGCGCTGTCCCGTGGCGTGCGCGTGGCGATCGGCTCCGACGGCCCCGGCAGCAACGACACGCAGGACATGCTGGAAGCCGCGAAATTCGCGCTGCTGCTGCCGCGCGCGGGACGGCCCGATGCCGAATGGCCAACGCCCGCACAGGTGCTGGCCATGGCCACCGGCGGCGCGGCGCTGGTGCCCGGCGCGCGCGCGGACCTGCTCGCCTTCGACCTGCGCGCCGCCGCCTTCACCGATGCGAAGCCGGAGGAGCTGGCGCCCCGCCTGCTGATGGCAGCCAGGCCACGGGACCTGAAGCACGTGATGGCGGACGGCGCCTTCCTGATGCGCGACGGCGCCCTGGTTCCCCCCGCTTTGGCTGCGCTGCCATGAGCGCGATCCGCGTCACCAACCTGCACAAGTCCTACGGCGCCACGCCGGTGCTGCGCGGCGTCGATCTCACCGTCGCAACCGGTGAGGTGGTCTGCGTCATCGGCCCCTCCGGCAGCGGCAAATCCACGCTGCTCGGCTGCCTCAACGGGCTGGAGCCCTTCGACTCCGGCGAGGTGATCGTGGACGGCCAGCATATCGGCTGGGGCCCCGAACGCGGCGGCGCCCGGCAGCGCGTGCCGGAACGCGCCATGACGCTGGCCCGCCGCCGCATCGGCATCGTCTTCCAGGCCTTCAACCTGTTTCCACATATGACGGCGCTCGGCAATGTCATGGAAGCACCGGTCCAGGTGCTGCGTCGCCCGCGCGCGGCGGTGGAAGTCGAGGCGCGCGCCCTGCTCGCCCGCGTCGGCCTGGCGCATAAGGCGGACTCCTATCCGGCCGATCTCTCGGGCGGCCAGCAGCAGCGCGTTGCCATCGCGCGCGCCTTGGCGATGCAGCCCGCGGTGATGCTCTTCGACGAGGTGACCTCCGCCCTCGACCCCGAGCTGGTCGGCGAAGTGCTGGCCGCGATGCGCAAGCTGGCGGAGGAGGGCATGACCATGCTCGTCGTCACCCACGAAATGGGTTTTGCCCGCGATGTCGCGGATCGCGTCGTCTTCATGGATGGCGGGCTGGTGGTGGAGCAGGGGCCGCCGGCTTCGGTGCTCGGCGCCCCGCGCGAGGCCCGAACCCGCGCCTTCCTCGGTCGCGTCACCCGGCCCGAATCGATTCCCGCATGAAGGACACACGCATGTCGCTGACCCGCCGCGCCACGCTCGCCGCCGCGCTCGCCGCGCCCTCCCTCGCCCTGGCGCAGGCGGAGGATACGCTCGCCAAGGCGCGCGCCGCCGGCGTGCTGCAGGTCGGCAATGGGGGCGCCTTTCCGCCCTTCGAGTTCATGCAGGCTGGCACCCTGACCGGCTATGACGTCGATCTGGGCGAGGAGCTCGGCCGCCGCATGGGGCTGCGCATCCAGTGGCAGGTCATCGCCTTCGCGGGACTGCTGGCCGCACTGACCTCCGGCCGCGTCGACACGCTGATCACGGCCATGACCTGGACGGCGGAGCGCGCCGAGCGCGTCGCCTTCTCCACCCCCTACTACAAGACTGGCATCGCGGCGGGCTACCGCCCGGGGTTGGCCATCGACCGGCCGGAGGATCTGGCGGGCCGCATCGTCGGCGTGCAGGTCGGCACTTCCGGCGAGCGCTATGTGCGCGACAACCACGCCGGCGCGGTGAAGGAGATTCGGGTCTACAACGAATTCCCGCTGGCCTTGCAGGACCTGGTGGTGGGGCGCGTGGAATGCGTGGTGAACACGCAGCCCGTGCTGCGCTGGAACATCGCGCGCAACAGCCGCGTGCGGCTCGGCGTCTCTCCCGTCTGGGATGCGCGCGATGTCGGCATCAATACGCGGAAGGAGGACACGGCGCTGATGGCGGAGATCAACCGGCACCTGGCGGCGATGCAGGCCGATGGCTTCCTGGCCTCGCTGGACACCAAGTGGTTCGGGCAGGCGGGCTGAGCATGGACGCGCTGCCGCCACCCGATGCGCTGACGCGGCTCGAGCGCCGTGTGGCCTGGGAGCTGGAGACGCTGGCCTATCCCGCGCGCCCCTGGGTGCGGCCGGTGACCCATCCCGAGGGCCCGGTGCTGGATGTGCTGGTGGTCGGCGGCGGGCAATGCGGGCTGGCCACCGCCTTCGCGCTGAAGCGCGCGCGCATCGAGAACATCGCCGTGCTGGAGGCGGAGCCCGAGGGCCAGGCCGGCGTCTGGACGCGCTTCGCCCGCATGCACACGCTGCGCACGCCCAAGCATGTGACGGGGCCGGAGCTCGGCCTGCCTTCGCTCTCCATCCGTGCCTGGTATGAGGCAAGCCATGGCGAGGCGGCCTGGGCGGCGCTGCACAAGATCGGGCGGCAGGATTGGCAGGCCTATCTCACCTGGCTGCAGCGCGTGCTGGCGCTGCCGTTGCGGCATGGCTGGCGCGTGACGGTCATCGGGCCGGAGGGCGACAGGCTGCTGGCGGTGCAGGCGGTTCACGCGGATGGCCGCGCGCAACGCCTTCTGGCGCGGCAGGTGGTACTGGCCACCGGGCTGGATGGCTGTGGCGCCTGGCAGGTTCCAACGATGATCGCGCAGGCGCTGCCCACCACGCACTACGCCCACACCGCGCAGAGCATCGATTTTGCCCGACTGTCCGGCCGCCGCGTGGCGGTTCTCGGCGCCGGCGCCTCGGCCTTCGACAATGCGGCCACGGCGCTGGAGGCCGGTGCGGCGCGCGTCGACCTGCTGGCGCGCCGGCCGGTGCTGCCCGCGGTGAACCCCAATCGCTGGATGGAGTTCTTCGGCTTCCTGCACCACTTCGCGGATCTGCCGGATCCGGAAAAATGGCGGTTCATGCAGACGCTCTTCGCGCTGAACCAGCCGCCCCCGCAGGAGACGTTCTCGCGCTGTGCGGCGCATGATCGCTTCTTCCTGCATCTCGGCGCGCCGCTGACCTCGCTCGGCATGACGGGTGACGCCATTCGGCTGGAGACGCCGCGCGCGACGGTGGAGGCCGACTTCCTGATCGTCGGCACCGGCCTGGTGGTGGATCTTTCCCTGCGCCCCGAACTTGCTTCCATCGCGAGCGAGATCGCGCTGTGGCGCGACCGCTTCGCGCCGGCTGCGGAAGACCGCTCGCTCGGCGCCTATCCCTATCTCAGCGACAGCTTCGCCTTCACCGCCCGAAGCCCCGGCGCGGCGCCCTGGCTCGCGCGGCTGCGCTCCTCCTCCTTTGCCGCCATGCCCTCCACCGCCTCCTCCGCCGGCATTTCGACGCTGCGGCCGACGGTGGAGCGCATTGTGCGCGGCATCGCCCGCGATCTCTTCATCGAACAGGCGGGCGCGGATTACGACTCCCTGCTCGCCTATGACGAGCGGGAATTGGTGGACCTGACCCTCGCCTCGGATGGAGCACGCGTATGGTGAAGGACGGCGCCGCGCATCTGCGCAGCCTGCGTGACGATCGCTGCATCTTCATTGATGGCCAGCGCGTGCAGGATGTGACCACCGACCCCGCCTTCGCCGGCGCCGTCGCCTCCGCCGCGTCGCTCTACGACTACCAGGCGCTGCACCCCGACGAGATGACCTTCGTCACCGAGACCGGCGCGCGCACGAACCTCGCCTGGTCGCTGCCGCGCAGCCATGCGGAGCTCGTCACGCGCCGCCGCGCCATGGAGCGCTGGGCGGAGCGGAGCTGCGGCATGATCGGCCGCTCGCCCGACCACGTCGCCTCCACCTTCGTGGGCTTCATGATGGGGCTGCACGCCTATGAGGCGCCGCGCGCCGCGGCGCTGGCGGACTATTTCCGCGAGGCGCGGGACGCGGATCGCTTCCTGTCCTATGTCATCGTCAATCCGCAGGCGGACAAGGCGAAATCCGCCAAGGATCAGCCGGGCGGCGGCCTGGTCGCCAGCGTGGTGGATGAGGACAGCCACGGCATCACCATCCGCGGCGCCAAGATGCTGGCGACCAGCGGCATCATGGCGAATGACCTGATGGTCTCCGGCTTCGCCGCCCTCGCCCCGGGCGACGAGGCCTTTGCCTTCACCGCCGTCACGCCGATCGCGACGCGCGGCCTGAAGCTGCATTCCCGCCGCAGCTATGAAGCCGCCGCCACCTCCGTCTTCGACTACCCGCTCTCCTCCCGCTTCGACGAGAACGATGCCGTGGTCGTCTTCGAGGATGTGAAGATCCCCTGGGACCGCGTCTTCGTCCACAAGGATCTGCGGATGGCCCAGGCGCAGTGGCATGAGACGCGGGCGCATGTGATGCAGAACTATCAATGCATCGTCCGCCTGATGGTGAAGCTGCGCTTTCTGCTCGGCCTGGCGCACAAGGTGGCGGAGACGAACGGCATTCTGGGCTTTCCGCAAACCCGCGAGACACTCGGCCTGCTGGCGGCAAAGTCGCAGAACATCGAGGCGCTGGTCGTCGCCATGGAAGCGGCGGGCGAGAACTTCCACGGCTATTTCGTGCCGAACCGCCCGATGCTCGTCACCGCGCAGGTCATCGCGCAGACCACCTATCCCGAATTCATCGAGGCGATCCGTGGCCTGGCCGGTGGCGGCGTCATCATGGTGCCGTCTTCCGCCGCGGATTTCGATAGTGGGGAGATCGAGGGGCTGATCCGCGCCGCGCAACGCTCACCCGTCACGGATAGCGAGGGGCGCGTGAAGCTCATGAAGCTGGCCTGGGACGCGATCGGCTCCGAATTCGGCTCGCGTCATCTGCAATACGAGATGTTCTATTCCGGCGCGCCCTTCGTGACCCGCGGCAACAGCTACCGCTTTCATGATTGGGCGCGGGAGACGGCCTGCGTGGAGAGTTTCATGAACAGCTACGCCTTGGACCGCAGCAAGCAGAAGGCCGCCGCCGAATGACGCCCGAGAAAATCCGTGCCAGCGCCTTCGTGGCACATGGCGATATCCGCATCGCGGGCGCCGCCACCGGCCCGCTCGCCGGACTCACTTTTGCGGTGAAGGACCTGTTCGATGTGGCGGGCACGCGCAGCGGCTGGGGCAATCCAGATCGGCTGCGCGATGCGCCCGTCTCGCTCACCACCGCCTCCGCCTTGCTGCCGGCGCTGGACGCCGGCGCGACACTGATCGGCAAGACGCATACGGATGAGATTGCGAGCGGGCTCTTCGGCGAAAATCCGCATTACGGCGCGCCGATCAACCCCCGCGCGCCGGATCGCGTGCCGGGCGGTTCCTCCTCCGGCTCCGCCGCCGCCGTCGCCGGCGGGCTGTGCGACTTCGCCTTCGGCACGGATACCGGCGGCTCCGTCCGCGTGCCGTCCAGCTTCTGCGGCCTCTACGGCATCCGCACCACGCATGGGCGCGTTTCCGTGGCGGGCGTCATGCCGATGGCGCCGAGCATCGACACGGTCGGCTGGTTCGCCCGCGATGCCGCGCTGCTGCGCCGCATCGGTGAGGTCTTCTTCGGCCCCCCGCCCGCCATCGCGCCGCGCCTGCTGATCGCGGAGGATGCCTTCGAGATTCCCGTGCCCACCCTGGGCACCGCGCTGCGCGATGCGGCGCGCGGATTGGGCGCAGCGCAAAGCGTGACGCTCTATGAGGAAGGCGCGGCCCATTGGCTCGACACCTTCCGGCCGCTGCAGCTCGGCGAACTCTGGACCACCCACGGTACCTGGGCGCGCGAGCCAGGTCGGCGCCTCAGCCCCGCGGTCGCGGACCGGCTGGAGCTTGCGGCCACCGTCACGCCGGACGCCATCGCAAGCGCCTGGCGCGAACGCGAACGCCTGACCGCGCGGCTGCATGCGCTGCTGGGGCGGGACGGCGTGCTTGTCATCCCGACAGCGCACGACCTGCCGCCGCTGCGCGATGCGCCCGTCTCCGCGCAGATGGCATTCCGCGACAGGACGCTGGCGCTGACCTGCGTGGCCAGCCTGTGTCGCCTGCCGCAGGTGAGTATTCCCGCCGGCACGCTGGATGGCATTCCCATCGGCCTGTCGCTGATCGGCGGGTCGTACCAGGATGCCGCGCTGCTGGCGGCCGCCGAGGCGCTGGGGGCGCGCCTCGCATGACGCTCCACCTCACCATCGGTGTCTCCGACTGCGACCGTGCCCGCGCCCTGGCCGAAGGCCGCGTGCCGATCGCGGGCGTGACGGCGGAGACCACCGTCATGCCGCTGCAGCCGCTGTTCAACCTGCAGATGATGCAGCACAGGTTCGACTGCTGCGAATTCCCCATCGCTACCTGGCTGCGGCATTTCGACAGACCACAGCAGGACTACGTCGGCATCCCTGTCTTTCCCTCCCGCCACTTCCGCTTCTCCTGCGTCTTCGTGAACAAGGCGAAGGGTCTGACGAAGCCGGCGAATCTCGCCGGCCGGCGCATCGGCACCATGGTCTGGGACATGGCCGCGGCCGTCTGGCTGCGCGGCATTTTCGAGGACCACTACGGCCTGCCCTGGCGGTCGCCGATCTACGTCAATGCCGGGCTGAACGAGCCGCGCGCTGGCGAGGATCACCCCCAGAAATACCCGGAGGGCGTCGCCATCGAGCATGTCACCGATCGCAGCCTGTCCGAGATGCTGGAATCCGGAGAGATCGACGCCCTCTACACCGCCCGCGCTCCCGACAGTTTTTTCAGCGCGCCCGACAAGGTCGGTCGCCTCTTCGCCGATCCGATGGCCGCCGAGCTCGACTATTTCGCGCGCACAAGAATCTTCCCGCCGATGCACCTCATCGCGGTGAAGCGCCACATCGTGGACGAGAATCCCTGGCTGCCGCGCGCGCTGTTCGATGCCTTCGTGGAATCCCAGCGCCTCGCGCGGCTGCGGCTGCATGACAGTGCGACGCTCGCCGTCGGCCTGCCCTTCCTGGCCCAGCAGCTGGAGGAGACGGAACGCCTGCTCGGCCCCGCCTTCTGGTCCACCGGCTTCGCCGCCAATCGCGAGGTCTTCGCCACGCTGATCCGCTACCTCCGCGCCGAGGGTCTTCTGGCCCGCGACCTGGCGCCGGAGGACCTGTTTCCCGCCTCCCTGCTGGAGACCTGAGCCATGGTCACCACCGATGACCGCGCGCAGCGGCTGCTTGAATCGGCCCAAAAATTCCGGGCGCCCTTCACGCTGGACCCGTCGCTCGCGCTGTATTCGCCACAGGACAATGTGGATGCACTGAAACATCCGCGCATCTCCGCCTGGATGCGCTTCATCGGCCAGGATTATGTGCCGAAGCTGCCCGAGGCCCGCGAACACGTGCTGCTGCTGCTGCCCTGCACGCGCACCAAGCCGTACATCCTCTCGACCGAGCATCGCCGCATCAACGCCGCGCTGCTCGCCGCCGGCTTCGTGCCCACCGCGCCGGCCGAGCCCCGTCTGCTGGCTTTCCGGACGTCGGAGGAGCCGGAGGCGCTGTTCAGCCTGGCGCCGCTGACAAACCCCTTGGGCGTGGTGGTGCATCGCGCGGTGATCAGCGAGCCGCTGGGCCTGGTGCCCTACGAACATATGCTGGACTGGCCGGGCGGCACCTCCCCCGCCGTGCTCTACGACGATCCCGGTCTGTTCGAGGAACGTGGCAATGCGGTCTCCCCCTGGCGCGCGGATTGCACCGCCGAGCGGGTTTCGGCCACGCGCTGGAAATGGGGGCCGGCGGAAAAGCGCGCCTATGTCGAGATGCACAATGCCATGGCGCAGGCCGTGGCGACGGCGCTGACGCGTTTCGGCGGGCTGTACGCGCGCCGCATCTCCTGGGTCGCGCCCGGGCTCACGCATCGCAGCTTCGTGGTGGCCAAGGCGGAGCGCGCGGCGCATGGCATCGTGGCGACGCGGCAGGTGGGGAGGGAGCGTCTTGCCCTGACCGGCGCGAATGACCTTCTGGCGCCGGAGCTTGCCCTCACCGCGCTGCCGACGCGGCGGCAATGCGCCGAGGCCCTCGCCCGCCTCGCCACGCGCCTCGGCCGCAGCCAGGCGGAGGCCGCCGGCCATTTCGGGCGCGGCGGCGGCGATGCCACGCCGCTGGCCCTGCCTGAATTGCTGGAGGATTTGCTGGCGGCGGTGCTGCCGCCCCAAAATTCCGCGAAGGCGGCGTAGCGGGGCGCCCCCTCACCCAACCCTCTCCCCCTCTGGGTGGAGAGGGCCTCGTAAGGAGACCCGATTAGGTCTCCAGCATCCGGCGCAGCAGCTCGACATCCTCGGCAAAGGCGCTGTCGGACTGCATCAGCTCCGCCACCCGGCTGACCGCATGCATCACCGTGGTATGGTCGCGCCCGCCGAAACGGCGGCCGATCTCGGGCAGCGACCGGCTGGTGAGCTGCTTGGCCAGGTACATGGCCACCTGCCGCGGCCGCGCCACGGCCCGCGCGCGGCGGGGGGAGGACATGTCGGTCAGGCGGATATTGTAGTGCTCCGCCACCCGCTTCTGGATCTCCTCGATCGTCACCCGGCGGTCATGCGCGCGCAGGATGTCGTGCAGCACCTCCTGCGCGCCTTCCAGCGTCACGGGGCGGCCGAAGAGATTGGCGTGGGCGATCAGCCGGTTCAGCGCCCCCTCCAGCTCCCGCACATTGGAGGTGATCTTGTGGGCCAGGAATTCCATCACCTTGGCCGGCACCGGCACACCCTGGGTCTGCGCCTTGGCCTGCAGGATGGAGATGCGCAGCTCATAGGTGGTGGCATGCAGGTCGGCCACCATGCCGCAGCCCAGCCGGGTGCGCAGGCGGTCCTCGATGCCGGAAAGGTCGGAAGGTGACTTGTCGGCGGATACAATGATCTGCTTGCCGGCATCGACGAGTGCATTAAAGGTATGGAAGAATTCTTCCTGTGTATTGTCCTTGCCGATCAGGAACTGCAGGTCGTCGATCAGCAGCACATCCACGCTGCGCAGGGATTCCTTGAACTCCATCGTGCTCTGGCTGCGCAGCGCGGCGATGAAGCGGTACATGAACTTCTCGGCGGACATATAGGCGACGGTCAGCGGTGGGCGGCCTTCCGCCATCGCATGTTCGCGGATCGCCCAGGCGCTGGCATGCATCAGATGGGTCTTGCCCAGGCCCACACCGCCATAGAGGAAGAGCGGGTTGAAGCCCGGGCTGGCCGGGCGTTCCGCCACGCGCCGCGCGCAGGCATGGGCGAATTCGTTCGGCTTGCCCACCACGAAGCTGTCGAAGGTGAAGCGCGGGTCGAGCGGCGCGGACCAGTCGCCGCGCGCCTCCCCGGCGCGCGGCTCCGCCGGGCGCCCCAGCGGCTCGGCCAGGCCCGAGGCCTCCACCGGCTCGGCCAGCTGGCGCGCCGTGATGCGCGCGGATTTGCCAGCCGTTTCCGTGGCTTCGGCAGGGCCTGCCACGGCCGCCGGCGGTTCCGCCACGGCCGCCGGCCGCGGCTCCGGCGCGCGGCTTTCCGGCATCACGCGGAAATCGAGACGGCGGATCGAGGGCAACTCCGCCTGCCACAGCGCGCGCAGGCGGTCGCCGTAATGGCCACGCACCCAGTCGCGCAGGAAGCGCGTGGGCAGCAGGATGATGGCTTCCTCGCCCTGCACCGCGGCGAGCGTCATCTGCCGCAGCCAGGTGCGGTACTCGACCTCACCCACCTCTTCCTTCAGCCTACCCCGGACTCGTGCCCAGACCTCCGCCAATTGTGTGGGGGAGGAAGGAGACGACGGGCCGACCGTATTCTCCATGTGATGCACCTGCCAACCTCGTGGGCCCTTGCGGGCGATGTGCATTTGACCGATCGGCTGCGGAGGATCCGGCCGCGAAGAGACAGGCGCGCGGCTCCGGGGGGATGAGCGCGACTGCCCCGAAGTTACCGCGACGCGCTTGGCCGGCGCAAATGATTACTGGGGGATTCGAAAATTGCTGCGCCACCAGCCCAAGTAGTCGCGCCAGCGAGACGCCGACATTTCACAACAGGAATGGCAAGCAGCCCACCGTTTCGGCAGGTTGCTTGTCTTTCGTCGCAAAATATTGGAAGGCGACTGCCCTGGACCCCGCCGCACCTGGCGGCGGGCCCGGCGGCCGGGTCAGGCCTGGGCGGCTGCGCCCAGGGCCTTGATGCGCGCCGAAAGCCGGGACAGCTTGCGGGCAACGGTATTGTCGTGGAACACGCCCTTGTCGGCGGCGCGCTGCAGCTCGGGCTGCGCGGCCCGGAAGGCTTCCTGCGCCACGGACTTGTCGCCGCCGGCGATGGCCAGCTCGACCTTGCGCAGGAAACCGCGCACGCGGGAGCGGCGCGCCCGGTTGCGCTCCGTGCGCTTCTCGGTCTGGCGGATGCGCTTGCGCGCGGAAGCCGTGTTCGCCATGGCGTCTTTATCTGACCAGTCAAAAGTTTCGGGGGCCGGTGGCACGCGCCACCAGCGAAGGCCGGGTTACTACCCTTTGCGGCGCGCGGGAGTCAATGCACGCCTTTCGCGAAGAACCTTGGCCCGCCACGCGCGCCCTGTCCTACCGGTTGCGGAAGGCCGCCTTCCGCTTCTCCGCAAAGGCGGCCATGCCTTCCTTCTGGTCCTCCGTCCCGAAGAGGGACTGGAACAGCCGCCGCTCCAGCCGCACGCCCTCGCGCAGCGTCGTCTCGAAGGCCGCATTCACCGCCTCCTTCGCCATGGCGACCGAAGGCGCGGAGAGGCTGGCGATCTTCTCGCCCATCTTCAGCGCCTCCGGCAGCAGGTCCGCCACCGGCACCACGCGGCACACCAGGTTGGCGCGCTCCGCCTCCGCCGCATCCATCATGCGGGCGGTCAGGATCATCTCCATGGCCTTGGACTTGCCGATGGCCCGCGTCAGGCGCTGGCTGCCGCCGGCGCCGGGGATGACGCCCAGATTGATCTCCGGCTGGCCGAATTTCGCATTGTCCGCGGCCAGGATCAGGTCGCACATCATCGCCAGTTCGCAGCCGCCGCCCAGCGCGAAGCCGGCCACGGCCGCGATCACCGGCTTCTGGATGCGCAGCACATCCTCCCACCGCTTGCCGATGAAATCGTCGAAATAGACCGCCGGGAAGTCGCGGTCCTTCATCTCCTTGATATCCGCCCCGGCCGCGAAGGCCTTTTCGGAACCGGTCACGACGATGGCGCCCACCGCCGGGTCCGCATCGAAGGCGCGCAGCGCCTCCCCCAGCTCCGTCATCAGCTGGTCGCAGAGCGCATTCAGCGCCTTTGGGCGGTTCAGGGTGATGACACCGACCCGGCCCTGCGTCTCGACCAGGATCATCTCATAGGCCATGCGCCATCTCCCCCGCTTGCCCTTAAGCGGTAGCGCACCCGGCGAAACCGCTCAACGCTGCGTCCGCGCGCAATAGAAGGTGCTGCGCCCGGACTGCACGATCCGCGAAACCCCCGCGCAGCCGGCGCCCGGCCCGGGGCAGAGCGGGCAGGGCTGGCCTTCCCGGTCATAGACGGAAAACCGGTCCTGGAACCGGCCCAGCTCCCCATCCGCCCGCACATAATCTCGCAGGCTGGACCCGCCGGCACCGATCGCCTCCTCCAGCACCGCCTTGATGGCCGGCGCCAGGCGCTGGGCCCGGGCACCCGGCACCGTCGCCGCCTCCCGCCGCGGGGAGATCCGCGCCCGGAACAGCGCCTCCGCCACATAGATATTGCCCAAGCCCGCCACCACGCGCTGGTCCAGCAGCGCCGCCTTGATCGGCGTCCGCTTCCCGGCCAGCGACGCCGCGAGGCTGGCTGCGGAAAAGGCCTCCTCCAGCGGCTCCGGCCCCATCCCGGCCAGCAGCTTGTGCGACTCCTCGCCCGCGGTCGGCACCAGATCGACGCTGCCGAAACGCCGCGGATCGACGAAGCCGACCCGCGTGCCGTCATCCGTTTCCATCACCAGGTGCTCATGCGCCTCCGGCGGCTGGTTGTGCCCGCGCGCATCGGAGAAGACGCCCTGCGGCCCCATGAAGGGCACCACCGGCCCCGCCACCGGCCGCGCCACCATCCGCCCGGACATGCCGAGATGGATCAGCAGGCTTTCGCCCCTATCCAGCCGCGCCAGCATATACTTGCCCCGCCGCCGGAACCCGGTGACCACCGCCCCCGTCAGCCGCCCAGCCAACCCCGCCGGAAAGGGCCAGCGCAGCCCCTCCCGCATCGTCTCCGCCCTCACGATGCGCCGCCCCTCGAGCACCGCCCGAAGGCCCCGCATCACCGTCTCCACCTCCGGCAATTCCGGCATTTTTTCCTCGGGCTGCCGCGGTCGTGAGGCACAGCGGGGCGCTGCATCTTGGGCGGGCGGTGCCATCTGTCATCGCGCTGGGGCGTGCTACTGGCAAGGCTGCCGCCAAAGGGGCAAGGTGCGACGATGAGCGACACAACCGATTTCGGCTTCCGCGAGGTGCCCCGCACCCAAAAGGCCTCCCTGGTGCGGGAGGTCTTCGAGAGCGTGGCCCCCCGCTACGACCTGATGAACGACCTGATGTCGCTGGGCATCCACCGCATCTGGAAGCGGATTTTTGTCAATTCCATCGCGGCCTCGCCGCGGGAGACGCTGCTGGACCTGGCGGGCGGCACGGGGGACATCGCCTTCGGGGCGCTGGCGCGCGGCGCCAGGCGGGTGATCCTCACCGATGTGAACCCGGCCATGCTGGAAGTGGCCCAGAAGCGGGCGCTGGACCGCGGCATCACCACCGGCCTCGACTTCGCCGTGGTGGATGCCGAGCACATCCCGTTGCCGGACCGCTCGGTGGAAAAGATCTCCATCGCCTTCGGCCTGCGCAACTGCACGGACAAGTCCGCGGTGCTGCGGGAGGCCCGCCGCGTGCTGCGCCCCGGCGGCCGCTTCCACTGCCTGGAATTCTCCAAGGTCGCGATCGAGCCCCTCGCGAAAGTCTACGATCTCTGGTCCTTCAAGGTACTGCCCGAGATCGGCGCCCGCGTCGCCAAGGACCGCGACAGCTACGAATACCTGGCCGAATCCATCCGCAAGTTCCCCGACCAGGAAACGCTGGAGGACATGATGCGCGACGCCGGGCTGGAGCGCGTCGCCCACCGCAACCTCTCGGGCGGCATTGTGGCCATCCACTCCGGCTGGCGTCTGTGACCGAACCGCGGGACCCGGATTTCCGGGCCCGCATCGAGGCCGCCTTCGCCACCCAGGGGCTGATGGCCACGCTGGGCGGCCGGCTGGTTGCGCTCAGCCCGGGCCAGTGCACCATCGAGGCCGATTTCGCCCCCGGCCTCACCCAGCATCACGGCCTGTTCCATGCCGGCGTGCTGACCACCCTCGCCGACAATGCCTGCGGTTTTGCCGCCATGAGCCTGCTGCCGCCGGGCGGCGAAGTGCTGAGCGTGGAGTTCAAGACCAGCTTCCTGCGCCCCGCCGCCGGCCTGGTCGCCGTGGCGCGCGGCGAGGTGGTGAAGCCCGGCCGCACCCTCACCTTCTGCCGCGCGGACATTTTTGTGCGCGATGCCGCTGGGGCGGAAACGCTGGTGGCGACCATGCTCGCCACCATGATGGCGGCGGCGCCCGAGGCCCGCTGAGCGCTACTCCAGCCGCAACCCGATACGCCGGATCACCGGCTCCCAGGTCGCGCGTTCCGCCGCCAGGTACTGTGCGAGGTGCGCGGGGCCGCTGGTGGCCGGCAGGGCGCCGATGCGGGCCAGGGCGCCGCGCACCTGGTCATCGGTCAGCGCCTCCGCCAGTGCCGAGGAAAGGCGCTCCAGAATGGCGGGCGGGGTGCCGGCGGGGGCCAGCAGCGCCTGGAAATTCCGCACCACCAGCGCCGGATAGCCGAGCTCCGCCGTGGTCGGGATGGCGGGCGCCAGCGGCAGCCGCGCATCGGCGGTGACGGCCAGCGCCCGCACCCGCCCCGTCTCCACCAGCGGCAGCAGGGCGGAGACATCGCCGAACAGCGCCTCGATCTTGCCGCCGACCAGGTCCGGCAGCGCGGCTCCGGTGCCACGATAGGGCACATGTTCCAGACGGATGCCGGCGAGCTCCGAAAACAGTTCCAGCGCCAGGTGCGGCGTGGTGCCGATGCCGGCGGAGCCCAGGTTCAGCATGCCGGGCCGGGCCTTGGCCAGCGCCACGAAGCCCGCCAGGTCCGCCGCCGGCAGGTCCTTGGTCACCGCCAGGATCTGCGGGCTGTCGGCGATCAGCGCCACCGGCGCCAGGGCGCGCAGCGGGTCCGGCGCATCCGCCGCGCCGGCCGCCGGCGCGATCACCAGCGGGCCGGGCGAGCCCACCAGCAGCGTATAGCCATCCGGCCGCGCCGCCGCGACGACGCGGGCGCCGACCAGCCCGCCGGCGCCGGCGCGGTTCTCCACCACCACCGCCTGGCCGAGCCGCCGACGCATGCCCTCCGCCACCGGCCGCGCCACATTGTCCACCGGCCCACCGGGCGCGAAGGGCACGATGAGAACGATAGGCCGCTGCGGCCAGCTTTCCTGCGCGCGCGCCACGCCGGGCGCCGCCAAGGACGCGCCCAGAATGCCGCGCCGAGTGATCCGCATGGCCCTTCTCCTCAGCGCCCCTTGAAGACGGGCTTCCGCTTCTCCGCGAAGGCGCGCAGCGCCTCCTGCGTATCCTCGGTCGAGGCCAGCGCCACGGTCTGCGACTGCTCGTAGCGATAGCCCTCATGCAGCGGCAGGTCCTCGGTCACCTGGAAACTCCGCTTCGCCGCGCGCACCGCCAGCGGCACCTTGCCCGCAATTTCCGCGGCGATGGCCTGCGCGGCTTCCACCACCTTCTCGCGCGGCACGCAGACCGAAGCCGCGTTCATCCGGTACAGCTCCGGCCCGGTGATGCGACGCGCCGTATAGATCATCAGCCGCGCATCGGATTCACCGAGATGCCGCCGCACATGCTTCACGCCGCCGGCGAGGCCCACATCGACCTCGGTCATCGACAGGAAGGATTCCTCGGCGACGACCAGGATGTCGCAGCACAGCGCCAGCACGCAGCCGGCGCCGATGGCGGCGCCATTCACCGCGGCGATCACCGGCTTCTCGCATTCCAGCACGCAGTCGAAGCCCGCGCGCACCAGGCGGTTGTGGCGCGGGAAGGCGCCCGGTGCGCTGCGATCCGGCCGGTCCTTCAGGTCCGCCCCGGCGGAAAACGTCTTGCCCGCGCCGGTCAGCACGATCGCGCGCACGTCCTCCCGGTCGTGCAGCTCGTCGAAGACGCGAACGATCTCCTCCCGGAAGGCGCCGTTCTGCGCATTCACCGGGGGGCGGTCGATGGTCACCGTCGCGACGAAATCCGCCACATCCAGGCGCAAAGTCGAAAAACTCATTCCACGCGTATCCCTGCCGCCTCGATCACCTGTTTCCACCGCGCGCTTTCCGCCCGGATGGTCTCCGCCAGCTGCTCGGGGGTGGAGGGTGTCGGCTCCTCCCCCAGGGCTTCCATGCGCGCGCGATAATCGGGGCGCGCGAGAATCGCCTGCACCGCCTCGCTCAGCTTCGCCACCACCGGCGCCGGCGTACCGCCGGTGGTCGCCAGGTAGTTGAAGGGCGCGGCATCGAAGCCCGGCAGCGTCTCCGCCAGCGCCGGCAGGTCCGGCGCCAGCGCGGAGCGCTCCGGCGTGGTGACGCCCAGGGCCCGCAGCTTGCCCTCCCGCGCCTGCGGCAGAAGGATGGAGAGCGTGTCCAGCGCCATGGTCACCGTGCCGCCCATCAGGTCGGTCAGCGCCGCGCTGGTGCCGCGATAGGGCACATGGGTGATCTCGATCCGCGCCAGGAATTTCAGCATCTCCCCCGCCAGATGCGAGGAGGAGCCGACGCCTGAGGAGGCGAAGGTCAGCTGCCCCGGCCGCGCTTTTGCGAGCGCGATCAGCTCCGCCAGGGTCGTGACCGGCACTTGCGGCCCGATGGCCAGAAGATTCGGGGCGCGCTTGATGCCGGAGATCGGCGCGAAATCCCGCACCGGGTCATAGGGCACGCTGCGCATGAGGTAGGGGTTCACGATCTGCGGCCCCGGCGTGCCGTAGAGCAGCGTATGCCCATCCGGCGCGGCACGGGCCACCGCCTGCGCGCCGATGGTGGCGCCGCCGCCCGGGCGGTTCTCCACCACCACGGGCTGGCCGAGCACCGCGCCCAGCGGCTCCGCCAGCATACGCGCGGAGGCATCGGCGGACCCGCCGGCCGCGAAGGGCACGATCATCCGCAGGGGGCGGCTGGGGAAGGTCTGGGCCAGCGCCGGTGTGGCCAGCAGCCCGGCCAGGCCGAGCGTCGTGCGACGGGTGAGATTCATTCCAGCGTGATCCCATGCGCGGTGATGACGGCGCGCCAGCGTTCCACCTCCTCCGCGATCTGCGCGGTGAGGTCCTGCGGTGTGCCGCCCAGCGGCTCCACCCCCAGCGCCGCGAAACGCGCGCGGATGGCGGGATCGGCCAGCACCCGGTTCATGGCGGCGTTCAGCGACGCGACGATCTCGGGCGGGGTGCGGGAGGGCAGCAGCAGGTAGTTGAAGGAGGCGTCGTGATAGCCCGGCAGCGTCTCCGCGATGGTCGGCAGCTCCGGCGCCGCCGCGGCCTTGTCCCGCGTGCTGACGGCCAGCGCGCGCAGCCGGCCATCCCGCACCAGCGGCAGCACGGCGGCGGCGGTATCCAGCACCATGTCGATGCGCCCCGCCATCACATCCTGCAGGCCGGGACCGGTGCCGCGATAGGGCACATGCAGCAGCTCGATCCCCGCCATCTGCGTCAGCATGGCGACGGCCAGATGGCCGGAAGAGCCGATGCCCGAGGTGGCGTAGGTGTAGGCACCGGGCCGCGCCTTCGCCAGCGCGATCAGTTCCGCCATGCTGCGGGCCGGAAAATCCAGCCGCACGGCAAAGATCTTCGGCGCGCGCATCAGGGCGACCAGCGGCGTGAAATCGCCCATGGCGTCATAGGCCATGTTGCGCATCATCAGCGGGTTCAGGATCTGCACCGCCGGCGGCGCATAGAGCATGGTCAGCCCATCCGGCTGCGATCGCGCCACCGCGACGGCGGCCACCGAATTGCTGCCGCCCGGGCGGTTCTCGACGATCACGGGCTGGCCGAATTGCGCGCCGAGCGGATCGGCCACGATGCGCGCCAGCGTATCCGCCGTGCCGCCGGGCGCCAGCGGTACCACGATGCGCATCGGGCGCGTTGGCGTCCAGCCTTGCTGGGCCTGGGCCAGGGTCGGCGCGGCCAGGGCGGCGCCGAGCAGATGGCGACGGGTGAGGCTCATTGCAGCCGGATTCCGCCGCGCTCGATCACCGGGCCCCAGCGGTCATGCTCCTCCCGCACCATGGCCTCCAGCGCCTGCGGCGTGCCGCCCAGCTTCTCGATGCCCAGCACCTCGAAACGGCTGGTCAGCGCGGGCGAGTCCAGGATCTCGTTCAGCACGGCGTTCAGCCGCGCGATGATTTCGGGCGGCGTGCCGGCCGGGGCCAGCAGGTAGTTGAAGCTGGCATCGTGGAAGCCGGGCAGGGTGCGGCCGATCGGCGGCAATTCGGGGGCGGCGGCGGCCGGATCCGCGGTGCTGACGCCCAGCGCCTTCATGCGGCCATCGCGCACCAGCGGCAGCAGCGTCGCGATATTGTCCATCATGAAGTCGACGCGCCCGGCCATCACGTCCTGCGTCGCCGGCGCCGTGCCGCGGAAGGGGATGTGCAGCATCTCCATCCCCGCCATCTGCCCGAACATCGCCGCGGCCAGATGGCCGGAGGAAGCGACGCCCGCGCTGGCATAGGTCAGCCCTTCCGGCTTCGCCTTGCCATGCGCGATCAGCCCCGCCACGTCCTGCGCCGGAAAATCCGGCCGCACGACCAGCAGTTTCGGCGCCCGCAGGATGGCGATGACGGGGGTGAAATCCCGCTGCGGGTCATAGGGCAGGCTGCGCATCAGATGCGGGTTCAGGATCTGCACATTCGGCGTGGCATAGAGCAGCGTCAGCCCATCCGGCGCCGCCCGCGCCACCGCCTGCGCGCCGATGGTGGTGCCGCCGCCCGGGCGGTTGTCGATGGTCACCGTCTGGCCGAGCGTGGTGCCCAGCGGCTCCGCCAGCAGCCGCCCCACGGTATCCGCCGCGCCACCGGGCGCGAAGGGCACCACCAGGCGCATCGGCCGCGCCGGCGCCCAATGGGACCCCTGGGCCTGTGCGCGGGCCGCGCCGGAAAGGCCCAGCGCGGCGCCGGACAGCAGAAGGGAACGTCGCTGCATGGCGCTCAATCCAGCTTGATGTTGTTGGTGCGCACGACCTCGGCCCAGGTGGTGGAAGTGGTGCGGATGAAATTGGCGAAATCGTCGGGATTGCTGCCGACCACGCGGCCGCCCTGGGCGATCAGCGCGTCCCGCGTCTGCGTGTCCCGCAGCGCCGCCTGCGCGGCCTCGGCCAGGATGCGCAGCCGGTCGGCGGGAATGCCGGAGGGACCGAGCAGCCCGTACCAGGTCTCGCTGATCATGCCCGGCACGCCGGCCTCGATGGCGGTGGGCAGGTTGGGCAGGATGCCGAGCCGTTCCTCCGCCGTCACCGCCAGGGCGGGCACGGACCCGCCCTGCACATGCGGCAGCAGCGCCGGCACATCCGCCGCCAGCATCTGGATGCGGCCCGCCAGCAGATCCGTCACCGCCGGCGCGGCGCCGCGATAGGGGATGTGCACGATGTCGATGCCGGCGCGGATCTTCAACAGCTCCCCGGCCATATGCAGGGAGGAGCCGACGCCGGCGGAGCCGAAGGACAGGGCGCCGGGCCGCGCCTTCGCCATGGCGACGAATTCCGCCAGGTTCTTCGGGCCGAGGTTGGGCGCGATGGCGATGATCTGCGGCACCGCCAGCACCTGGGTGATGGGCGCCAGGTCCTTCTGCGCGTCATAGGGCATGGTTGCCTGCAGATGCGGCAGGATGACGATGGCGCCGGAGCTGGCCATGACGATGGTATGCCCATCCGGCCGCGCCTTGGCCGCCGCATCCACGCCGATGGCACCACCCGCGCCGGCACGCGCTTCCACCACGATCGGCTTGCCGAGGCGTTCCGACATCACCCGCGCGGTGACCCGCGCGATCAGGTCCGCGGGGCCGCCGGCGGCGAAGGGCACGATCATGCGGATCGGCTGGTCCGGGAAGGCGGCCTGGGCACGGGCCAGGCCTGGCGCGGCCAGCGGCAGGGCGAGGGCACCGAGTGCGGCGCGGCGGGTGATGTTCATTGTTTTCGTTTCCTCCATGTCGATTGTCCCGGCGTCAGTCTTGGCGCGCCGGGTGTCTTGGGGGCCGGGTCACGCTGCGGCCTCCGGCAGGGTAAACAGGCCACGCTCCGGCGCCGTCAGCGGCGGCACCTCGCCCTCCGGCAGCGGGATGCCATGCGCGTTCAGCGTCATGGAGACCATGGTGTAGTAGCCCACCAGCGCCGTCAGCTCGACCACGCCGCGCACGCCGAAGGCCTCGACAGCCTCGGCATAGATCGCATCCGGCACGCGGCCTTCCTGCTGCAGGCTGCGCGCGAATTCATAAACGAGACGTTCATCCGCCTTCTCGAAGACCGGCGCGTGACCTTCGCGCATGGCATCCAGGATCGCGGGCGAAATGCCATTCTGCTCGGCGGTGCGGGCATGCACGAACCACTCCACCTGCGCGCTCCAGCGGCGGCCGGTGACGCAGATGGCCAGCTCCGAAAGCCGCTTCGGCAGGCTGGTGGAGAAGCGGAGCGATTCGCCCAGCGCGGACCAGCGCCCGGCGAGTTCCGCATTGTGGATGGCGGCCCGCAGCGGCCCGATCACCTGGCCGCGCGGGCCGGAGACCACCTTGTCCCAGACCTCGCGCTGCGCCGCGTCCAGGTCTTCGCGGCCGGGGAGGGGAATTCGAGGCTTCATGTCACGCCACTTTCGGCCAGGGCCGCTCGCGCGGCGTCATCCAAACCCAGTTCCGCCAGAACCTCCGCCGTGTGCTGGCCGAGCAGCGGGGGCGGGCGGTTGAATTCCAGCGGGGCATCCTGCAGGCGGATCGGGCTGACCACCTGCGGCACTTCGCCATGCGGATGCGGCAGTTTGCGGAGCATCTGGCGATGCACCACCTGCGGATCCGCGAAGACGTCCGGCACGGTATTGATCGGCCCGCAGGGCACGCCTGCCGCATCCAGCAGCGCGGTGAGCTCGCTGCGGGTGTACTCGGCAAAGCGTTCGGTCAGCAGCGGCGTCAGCAGGGATTCGTTCTTCACGCGATCGGCGTTGCGGATGAAGCGCGGATCGGTCGCCCAGTCCGGCCGGTCGATGGCCTGACACAGCTTGACGAACTGCCCGTCATTGCCGACCGCCAGCACGACAAAACCGTCCGCCACCGGAAACACATCCTGCGGCTGGATATTCGGGTGCCGGTTGCCCGCCCGCTGCGGCACGCGGCCGCCGACAAAATGGTTCATCGCCTGGTTGGCGAGAAACGCCGCCTGCACGTCGAGCATGGCGAGGTCGATGGTCTCCCCCTGCCCGGTCTCCGCCCGCCGCGCCACGGCGGCCAGGATGGCGACGGTGGCATACATGCCGGTCATCAGGTCGACGATCGGCACGCCCACCTTCTGGGGCGGCGTTTCGGGCGCGCCGGTCACGCTCATCAGCCCGCCCATGGCCTGGATCATGAAGTCATAGGCGGCCTGGTCGGCGCGCGGCCCGTCCTGGCCGAAGCCGGTGACGGAGCAGCAGATCAGGCTGGGTTTCAGGGCGCGCAGCGTCGCGGCATCCAGCCCGTATTTTGCGAGTGCGCCGGCCTTGAAATTCTCCACCACGATATCGGCGGTCTGCGCGATCTGCCGCACCACCGCCTGGCCCTCGGGCCTGGTGATGTCGATGGTGACGGAGCGCTTGCCGCGATTGACGGCCAGGAAATAGCCGGCCTCCTTCGTCGGCTTGCCGTCCGAATCCTTCAGGAAGGGCGGCCCCCAAGCGCGCGTGTCGTCGCCCACGCCGGGGCGCTCGATCTTGATCACGTCGGCGCCGAGGTCGGCGAGGATCTGCGTGGACCAGGGCGCCGCCATGATGCGGCCGAGGTCGAGGACCCGCAGATGCGAGAGCGGGCCCATCAGCCCTCCGTCACCAGCGTGGCCTGCATCGAAGGACGCTTCTCGAATTCCGCATGGAAGGCGGCGAAGCGCGGGCAGTTCGCGCGCCAGTCGAGATCGGCGAAGCGGAAATCGAGGTAGCTGCCGAGCACCGCGAAGGTGAATTGCGCGAGGCCACGCGGCACGCTGTCGATCTCGGCCTCCACCGCGGCCAGCGCGGCCCTGGTCTTCACCGCGAAGGCATCCATCATCGGCTGCAGCGGCTGCGCGCGGTCCCGCTCGTTGCGCCAGAGGATCAGCAGGTCCAGGAAGCCGGTGCCCAGGGCATGGCGGCGCAATTCCAGGAAACGCGCCGGACCTTCGGTGGGGATCAGCCGCGGGCCGCCATGCAGCGTGTCGAGATATTCGCAGATGACATAGCTGTCGTAGAGCACGCTGCCGTCTTCCAGGCGCAGCGTCGGGATCTTGCTCAGCGGGTTTTCCGCCATCAGCCCGGCATGCGGCGCCAGCATGGCGACCGGCGTGCGGGTGGTGGTGATGCGGTCCGCCAGGCCGGTCTCATGCGCGAAGATCATCACCTTGCGCACGAAAGGCGAGCGCGGCGACCAGTGCAGCAGCATGGACACTTTGTTTCCTCCGAACCGGCTTAGGTCAGCTCTATGACCTTAAGCCGGTTCGGCACCTCCCGTCTATCCCCGCGTGGCGTCGTGGTGCGGCCGGCCGGCCCGGAAGGCGCCGATGCCGTCCACGATCATCCGCACGATATCGACGCGCGTCTCCCGGGTGAGGGAGGCGTAGTGCGGCGCCACCACCAGGTTCGGCGCCGCCAGCATCGGCGGGTCGGGCACCGGCTCGGACTGGAACACATCGGTGCCGGCACCGCGGATGGTGCCGTCCCGCAGCGCCGCCACCAGCGCCGCCTCCTCCACCACCGAGCCGCGGGCGATATTGATCAGGAAGCCCGCCGCCCCGAGCTTCTGCAGGATCGCGGCATTCACGATGCCCGCCGTCTCCGCCCCGCCGGGGCAGCACATCACCAGCACATCGGATTTCTCGGCCAGTTCGGCGATGGAGGGCACATAGGCCCAGGGCGCCTCCGGCTTCGGGCGGGGGCCGGACCAGAGCACCTTCATGCCGATGCCCTGCGCCCGCCGCGCCACCGCCGCGCCGATCCGGCCGAGCCCGAAAATGCCGCAGGTCTTGCCGAAGAGCCGCGTGCCGCTCTCCGGCCGCCCCTTGGCCCAGGCGCCGGAACGCACGAAGGTATCCGCATAGACCACGCGCCGGGCGATGCCGTAGAGCAGGGCGATGGCATAGTCCGCCGTATCCTCGGTGAGCACATCGGGCGTGTTCAGCACCGCGCAGCCGGCGGCGCGCGCCGCATCCAGGTCGATCCGGTCCAACCCCGTTCCGGTGCTGGCCAGCAGCTTCATCCCCTGGATGCGGGAGAACATCGCGGCATCGCAGCCCGCCATGGCGCTGGTCACGCCGATCCGGAAGCCGGTCACCGGCCCCGCTGGTTGGCTGGACAATTCCACCAGCCGATGCCCTTCCGCCTCCAGCGCCTGCCGCAGATCGGCGGGCACCGCGGTCATGACCAGAAGGGATTCGCCTTGAGTGGCTTGCATGGAACGCGTCCTATGGGGCTATGATGCCAGAAAGGCCAGAGTAATGACCTTTTTGGGGAAGGAAAGCCCGTCCGCCATGCCGATCACCCAGGAGGCCGTGAAGACGCTCTCCGCCCAGCTCTACGACTGGTCCCTGCGCCGCGTGCCCGACGACACCAAGGACGCGCTGCGCCGCGCCCGCGCCACCGAGACGCATGAGGGGGCGCAGCGGGTGCTGGAGATCATGCTGGGCAGCGCCATGCGCGCCGAGCAGACCGACCGCTTCGTCTGTTCAGACGCCGGCGTGCCGGTGTTTCGCGTGACGATCGGCGCCCAGGCGCGCTGGGAGGGTGACCTCAAGGCCGCCATCGTGGAGGGCTTCGACGAGCTCGTCGGCCGCATCCAGCCGCCGCTGCTGAAGCATGTGACGAACCCGCTGACCAACGAACGGGGCTACAAGGGCAAGGACATGCCCCTGGTGACCTGGGAGATGGAATCCGGCGTCGACTGGATCGAGATCGCCTGCCAGCCCAAGGCATTGGGCTCCGGGCGCTGGGCCCAGGCCGAGACCTTCAGCTTCCCGAGCCTCGCGGATATCGAGGCCTATGTGATGCGCGCGGTGATGCAGGCCGGCTCCCAGCACTGCCCGCCGGTGATCATCGGCGTCGGCATCGGCGGTTCCCTCGACGTCGCGGCGAAGATCGCCAGCAAGGCCACCTATCGCCCGATCGGCAGCGTGAATCCGGAGCCGGTGCTGGCGGCGATGGAGGAACGCCTTTTGCGCGCGGTGAATGCCACCGGCTTCGGCCCCATGGGCACGGGCGGCGACACCACCGCACTCGCCGTGCATGTCGACTACAGCGCGGGCCATGGCTACACGCCCGTCGCCGTCTGCTTCAACTGCTGGATCAACCGCCGCACCCGCGCGCGCATCCATGCGGATGGAACCGTGGAGCGCATCGAATGACCATTCGTGAAGCTGAAGGCATGAGCGAGATGTTCGCGAACTACCGCCGCGTCACCATGCCGCTGTCGCGCGAGGATGCGCGCTCGCTCCGCGCCGGCGACATGGTGCTGCTGGATGGCGAGATCACCATCACCGCCGGCCTGCCGACGCATCACCGCATCCTGAAATGCATGGAGGACGGGATCGCGCCGCCGATCCCGCTGCAGGGCCAGTCCCTGCTGCATCTCGGCAGCTACAGCCAGGACACGGCCGATGGCGGGCTGGAGGTGCTGTACATGAACCCCACCACCAGCACCCGCTTCAACCCGCTGATGCCCCGCCTGATCCGCCACTTCGGCCTGACCGCGGTGGGCGGCAAGGGCGGGCTGGACGCGGCCTGCCGGGAGGCGATGGCCGAGGTCGGCTGCGTCTATTTCTCCTTCCTCGGCGGCGGCGCGCCGCTGCATTCCTCCGCCATCACCGCGGTGCGCGCGGTGGCCTGGAACGACCTGGTGGCGCATTACCGGCTGGTGCGGCTCGCTGTCAGCGGCCTCGGCCCCGTCACCGTCGGCATCGACGCCCATGGCAACAGCCTGTTCGAGACGCTGTCGCAGCAGGCCACGGACCGGATGCCCGCAATCCTGGCGCAGCTCGACCGCGACCGCGCGGGCTGATCAGCCCGCGCTGGTGATATTGGCCTGCCGCACCACCTCGCCCCACATGGCGCTGTCCGCCTGCAGCAGGGCGCCCAGCTCCTGCGGGGTCGAGGCCTGTGCGTCGCCGCCGGCCGTGGCCAGCCGCGCCCGTGTGGCGGGATCGGCCAAGGCCTGCTGCGTCGCCGCCGCCAGGCGGGCCAGCACCGCCTCCGGCGTCTGGCGCGGGGCGAAGACCGCGCCCCAGGTCCCGGCCTCGTAATCGGCAATGCCGGACTCCTGCATCGTCGGCACCTCCGGCAGCAGCGGGTGGCGCCGCGCGGCGCACAGCGCCAGCACGCGCAATTGCCCGGCGCGGATCAGCGGCACGCAGCTCGGCAGGCTGTCGAACATGGCATCGATCCGCCCGGCCAGCAGATCCGCCATGGCCGGCGCCGATCCGCGATAGGGCACATGCGCCAGCCGCACCCCGGCGCGCAGGTTGAACAGGGCACCGGCCAGGTGCAGCGTGCTGCCGGTGCCGCCGGAGCCCCAGTGCAGCTCCTCCCGCCGCGCCAGGGCGACGAATTCCGCCACATCGGCCGCCGGCAGGTCGGGCCGCACGACCAGCGCCTGCTCGATGCGGAAGGCCAGGCTGACCGGCGCCAGGTCGCGCAGCGGGTCGAAGGGCAGGCCGGGGTAGAGGAAGCGGTTCACCGCCACCGGACCGTTGGAGGAGAGCAGCAGCGAATAGCCATCCGCCGGTGAGCGCACCACATTCTCGATGCCGAAATTGCCGCCGGCGCCGCCGCGATTGTCCACCGTCATCGGCTGTCCGAGCAGCTCGCTCATCTTCGCCGCATAGATCCGCGCCACCACATCCGTGCCGCCGCCCGCCGCGAAGGGCACCACCAGGCGGATGGGGCGCGCGGGCCAGGCAGATTGCGCCAGCGCGGGCGCCGCCAGCGCCGCGGCACCCGCCACAAGAACCAGGCGGCGGCCTGAACGAAACCCTGCCATGTGCCTGCCCCTGTGCCGTTGAACCCAGGGTTGCACCGGATGACCCGGGCGTGAAGTCCGGATCAGGGAAGTTCCACCAGCGCGTGCGGCAGCCCACCACCGGCCAGCGTCTCTGCCCCCTCCTCCGTCACCAGCAGCATATCCTCCACGATGAAGCCGCCGAGCCCGTCCAGGTACCAGGGCAGCTCGAAGGCCATCACCATGCCGGGCTCCAGCACCACCTCGCTGTCCGCCGCCGTATAGGGAAACTCCTCGGACCAGATGGAGGCGCCGAGCCCATGGCCGAAATGGCCCCGCGCATAGCTGGGGAAACCCGCCCGATGCATCGCGCCGAGGCAGGCGGCGTGGATGTCGCGCAGCGCGGCGCCGGGGCGGAACAGCGCGCGGCCGATCTCGAAGGCGTGGCGCAGGGCCGCGTGGATTTCGCGCGCCGCCGGGGGCGGCGGGCCGCAGGCAAAAGTGCGGGCGAGGTCGGCCGAATAGCCGCCGACCACGGCGCCGACATCCACTTTCACCACGTCGCCGCGCGCGATGCCGCCCGGGCTGGACCAGGGGGAGGCGCCGAAGCCGACATACTCCCAGGCCGTCACCGCCGGCGTGCCCCGGCGCTGCGCCACCAGCCGGACCAGTTCAAGAAAGCGCTGGCCCAGTGCCTCGCGCGTCGTGCCCTGGCGGATTTCGGGCAGCAGGCTGAGCAGGGCGGTCTCCGTGATCAGCCCGGCCTCCCGCAGCAGGGCGATCTCGGCCGGGGATTTGTGGGCGCGCAGGCGCTCCACCAGTGGCGAGGCATCGGTCATGCTGGCCGGCGCGATGGCCGCCTCCAGCGCCGGCAGATCCGCCGCCGGCACCGCCGAGAGCTCCACCCCCAGCCGGGCGCTCGCAAAACCCTGGTCGGAGAGCAGGGCGCGCAGGGCGGCCAGGCCGGCGGCGCGGTCGAAGGTGGCGGGGCGTGCGAAGTGTGCGGCGCGCTGCGCGTTGGCGCGGGCCACCAGCGTGGCCGCGTCCTCCGCCGTGCCCAGGAAGGGGCGCAGGTCGGCGGTCTCCGGCCAGGTGACGTGGCGATGCAGCGGCGCGCAGCCCGCCGCCTCGGCCGCGCCGGCAAAAAGGTCGCTGACCACCGCGCCCACCGGCCGCGCCGGATCCGCCGGCACCACGGCGATCGCCGCCCCCAGCCGCCGCCAGTTCGCCGCGACGCCGGCCGGCGCGCCGGTGGCCCAGCCAAAGCTTTCGGGCGCGGCCAGCACCAGCGCATCCAACCCGGCCGCCTGCATCAGCCGCGCGGCGCGGGCCCTGTCGATATGTCCTGCCATGGTTGCAATGGGCGGCGCCGGATGGATGATTGTCAATCTCCTCCTCCGCCTCCTATCGTCCGCATAAATCCTGGCGGAGTGGCGGAGATGCGGAACTGGATCCTGGGTGCGATGGCCGCCCTGGTCGGCCTGGCCGGCGCGGCCGAGGCGCAGAACGTGGAATGGCGCTTCCACAACAGCTACGCGCCGACGCGGATCGAGAGCCAGCATGTGCGGGAGCTCGCCGCCGACCTGCGCACGCGCACGAATGGCCGCTTCACCCTCAACGTGTTCGAGGGCAATGCCATGAACCTGCGGGATGCCGACATGCTGCGCACCATGCAGGGCGCGACGCCGGAGATGAGCTTCATCTGGCCGCCCTTTCTGGGCCGCGACGATGCGGCCATGTCCTCCATCCTGGTCTTCGGCTTGATCCGCAATGCGGCGGAGCTGAACCGCGTGATGCCGGCGCTGCAGGAAAGCCTCAGCCAGGGCATCCGCCGCTGGAACATCGAGCCCGTCGGATACATGCAGCTCGGCCTGCTGGACGCCGCCATCTTCTGCCGCAGCCCCGTCCGCACGCTGGACGAACTGAAGCGCGTCAAACTGCGCGTCGGATCGCGGGAGCAGGTCGAGACCTTCCGGGCGCTGGGTGTCGCGGCGCAGATCGTGCCGCAGCAGGAGCTTTATGCGGCGATGCAGACCGGCGTGGTGGATTGCGCGCTCTATCCGCCGCGCATCGTCCACACCATCAGCCTGCAGGAGGTGGCAAAGCACGCCACCAGCACCGGCTTCGCCTTCCCGCCGACGCCCTATATCATCCTGGCCAACCAGGCGCGTTTTCGCGCGCTCTCGGCCGAGAACCGCAGCGCCTTGCAGGCGGCGGTCGGCGCGATGGAACAGCGCAGCGCGCGGTTCGAGCAGGATGCGGCGGATGACGAGGCATCCCGTGAACGCCTGCGCGGCCAGGGCGTGACCTTCCACCCGACATTCTCCGAGGCCGAGCAGCAGGCGATCCGCACCGCCGCCATGTCCACCTGGGACACGCTGATGCGCGAGGCCGGCGGCCAGGGCCCCGCCTGGCGCACGCGCATCCAATCCGCGCTCGGCGCCAACTGAGTTGCCAATGGGCCTGAAGCTGATCGACCGCGCGCTGCTGGCGATCTCCCGCGCGCTGCTCGCCCTTTCGGCGGCGGCCTGCGCGGGGATCCTGGGGCTCGTCGTGGCGGCGGTGGTGATGCGCTACGCCGTCGCCGCGCCCTTCTGGTTCACCGAGGAATTGGCGGGGCTGCTGCTGTCCGCGCTCGCCTTCCTGGCGCTGCCCTTCGCCATGGCGGGGAATGCGAATATCCGCGTGTCGCTGCTGACGGACAGGCTGCCGCCGCTCGGCCGGCGCATCGCCTGGGTGCTGGGCCAGCTCATCATGGTCGCCTTCTGCGCGATCTTTGCCTGGGAAAGCTACGGCCTGGCCGAATTCACCTGGCGGCTGTCGCTGCTGAGCGAACAGGCGCGGCTGCCGCTCGGCCCCTGGGTGGCGCTGGCGCCGGCCGGCCTCGCCTTCACGGCGCTGGTCGCGGCCTGGGCGGCCCTGCGGCCACCTCCGGCGGAAAAGGCTCAGCACCTGTGATCTGGACTTTTCTGCTCGGCATGGTGACAGCCACCGTGCTGTCCGGCGCGGTGCTCGGCGCGGCGCTGGGGCTGACAGGGTTTGCCATCCTGCATTTCTTCGCCGGCGGCTCCACGCGCATCGGCGTGCAGACGGTGTGGAACACGCTGAACGACTTCACGCTGACGGCGATCCCGCTGTTCATCCTGCTCGGCGAATTGCTGGTCGCCTCCGGCCTGGCGCGCGGCGTCTATCGCGCCATGGCGCCGTTCTTCGCGCGGCTGCCGGGCGGGCTGCTGCACACGAATATCGCGGTCTGCACGGTCTTCGGCGCGGTGTCCGGCAGTTCCATGTCCGTCGCCGCCGCGGTCGGGTCCGTCGCCTACCCGGAGCTGAAATCGCGCGGCTACGACAGGGCAGAGACGGTGGGCTCGCTGGCGGCCGGCGGCACGCTCGGCCTGCTGATCCCGCCCTCGCTCTCCCTGCTCATCTACGGCGCGCTGACCGATACCTCGATCGGTCGGCTGTTCCTGGCCGGCGTGCTGCCGGGGCTGATGATGGCGGCGCTGTTCATGGCCTGG
Organism: Falsiroseomonas sp.; assembly: GCF_051860665.1. Taxonomy (GTDB): domain Bacteria; phylum Pseudomonadota; class Alphaproteobacteria; order Acetobacterales; family Acetobacteraceae; genus Falsiroseomonas. The sequence continues at coordinate 11,784 of NZ_JBHYDM010000010.1, read as the reverse complement.
ATCCTGGTGGCCGCGCTGCGCAACCCCGCCATCGCGCCGGAGGAACGCCGCGTGGCCTTGGGGGAGGCGCTGCGGGGCCTGCCCGCCGTGCTGCCGCTGGTCGGGCTGATCGTCGCCGTCCTCGGCAGCCTCTTCGCCGGCCTCGCCACGCCGACCGAGGCCGCGGGGGTCGGCGTCGCGGCCGCACTGCTGCTCGGCGTCACCATCGGCGACCTCACCTGGCGCGGCTGCATCGACTCCCTGCTCGGCACCGTTCGTACCTTCGCCGTCATCGCCATGGTCTTCATCGGCGCGCTGGTGCTGGCCCAGGCGATCAGCCTTTTGGGCCTGCCACAGCAGCTGCTGGCGAGCGTGGCGGAATGGGGCCTCTCGCGCTGGGTGCTGCTGCTGGTGGTCGTCGCGGTCTATCTGCTGCTGGGCATGTTCTTCGACGGGCTGTCGATGATGATCATGACCCTGCCGCTGGTCTTTCCCCTGATGACCGGCGTGGGTTTTGACGCCGTGTGGCTCGGCGTGGTGGTCACGCTGATGATCGAGGTCGGCATGCTGACGCCGCCTGTCGGCATGAATCTTTTTGTTCTTGTCGGCATCACCGGCGGCGAGGTGAAGCTCGGCGAGGCGGCGCTGGCCGCGCTGCCTTATTGGATCGCGCTGCTGGTCGGCGTGGGTCTGCTCTGCCTGTTTCCGGGCATCGCCACCTGGCTTCCCTCCGTCGCGTTTGGCTGATCCTCACGCATTTCGCTGCGCGAGCCGAAGGCCCGCCACATGGCCCCAGGCCATATAGGGGCCGATGGTGGTGCCGGTGCCGACGCCGCGGGTGCCGAGCGGATTGGCGCTCGACGCGCCCGCCGCGAACAGCCCGGCGATCACGCTGCCATCCGGCCGCAGCACCTCCGCCTGGTCATTGGTGCGCGGGCCGCCCTTGGTGCCCAAAATGGACCGGTTGAAGGGCATCGCCAGGAACGGCCCTTTTTCCAATGCCTCCAGCCCGCCACGGCGGCGCTTGTCGCCACTGGCCGCGGCATCGGCGGCGGAAGGGCGGCCGAAATCGGCATCCTTCTGCGTGGCGCAGGCCGCGTTGTAGCGCGCGACCGTCGCCTCCAGCGCCGCCGGGTCCAGGCCGATCTTTTGCGCCAGCTCGGCGATGCTGTCGGCGCGGTGCAGCCAGCCCGTATCGTCCTTGGCGGCCCAGCGGGCCGGCGGCAGGCGATCCAGCAGCCGCGCATCGGCGATCACCCAGCAGGGCAGATGCACGGGCTGGCCGGCGGCATCGCGCGCATCCATCGCCTCGCCGATGTTGAAGACCAGCTCGTTCACGAAGCGAAGCGCGTGGCGGTTCACCAGGATCGCATTGGGCTCGGTGTGGAAGGGCACGGGGCGCGCCATCAGATGCCCCTCATGCCGCACCGGCACGGCCGGCGTCAGCGTCGCCTGGTCCATATGCGCCAGCGCCGCGCCGGCGGCCTCGGCCATGCGGTGGCCATCACCTTCATTGCCCGGCGGGCTGCCGAGATAGTCGACCTTCCCCGGAAAATGCGCCTCACGCAGCGCCGCATCCCACTCGAACCCGCCGGTCGCGATCACCACGCCGCGCCGTGCCGCGACGGTGCGCCGCCGGCCGCGCTGTTCCACCTCCACGCCCACCACCGCGCCCGTCTCGTCCTGAACCAGGGCAACCGCGCGGGCCGAGAGACAGAAGCGCACGCCCGCATCGAGGCAGCCGCGAACCAGCCCGGTGATCAGCGCCGTCCCCTTGCCGCGGCTGTTCACCAGCAGCCGCCAGGCCAGCCGCGGCCACAGTCTTGCCGCCGTGCGATAGGGGTGGTGATACAAGTCCGTCTCCACCGCCTCGTGATAGGTGAAGATCTCGGGGATGGTCGATCGCCGGATGCGGAAGGCAAAGCGCCCGGCCCGGAAACGGCTGAGCGGCAGCGGCGACAGCATGCGGCCGCGCGGCTTGGCGCCCGGCAGGGTCCGCAGCGGATCGCCCTCCGGCGTCAGCCGAAAGCGCAGCGGCGAATGCGCCTCGACGAAGCGCAGCATGGCGGGCGAGGCCGTGACCAGCCGCTGCCACAGCGCGTCCTCCGTCGCCGCCCACCCTTCCGGCGCGGCCGCGCGGATGTATTCGAGTGCCTCCTCCGGCGTATCCACAATGCCGGCTTCCGCCGCATGGTGGTTCGCGGGAATCCAGGTGCCGGCGCCGGACATGGCGCTGGTCCCGCCGAGCTTGTCGGTCTTCTCCACCACCAGCACGCGCAGCCCCGCCACCGCCGCGGTCAGCGCCGCCGTCAGCCCCGCGGCGCCGCTGCCCAGCACCACCGCATCATAGATGTCCTCCACGCCCTATTGCGCCTGGATGCCGCGCGCCCGCACCACCGCGCCCCAGCGCTGGTATTCCTGCGGGAACATCGCCGCGAACTCCGCACGATCCCGCGTGCCCGGGATGGCGCCAAACCCGACAATGCGCTCGCGCAGCGCGGGGCTCGCCACCGCATCGCGCACCAGCGGCACCAGGCGCTGCACGCCCGCCTCCGGCACCGAGCGCGGCGCAAACAGCGCCTGCCAGCCATCCGCCTCGATGCCCGGAAAACCCTGCTCGGCCAGGCTCGGCACATCCGGCAGCACTTCGAGCCGCGCAGCGCCCGCAATGGCCAGTGCGCGCAGCCGCCCCGCCTGGATCTGCGGCAGCACGGTGGGGAGGGTGAGGAAGGCCATCGGCACCGCGCCGCTCAGCAGGTCCGGCATCAGCACGCCCTCGCCGCGATAGACCACCGGCTCGATCCGCACGCCGGCGGCTTCGCCGAACAGCTCGGCGGTGAGGTGGGAGATGGTGCCATGACCGCTATTCGCAGCCGCCAGGGTGCCCTTGCGTGCCTCCGCCACCACATCCGCCACGCTGCGCACGGCCGAGGCCGCGGGCACCACCAGCACGAAGGGCGTGGAGGCCACCAGCCCGAGGGGCACGAAGTCGCGCACCACGTCATAGGCCAGCGGCTGCGGCTGCAGGTGCGGCACGATGGTCATGCTGACGCTGCCGAAGAGCAGCGTGTGCCCGTCATTCGCCTGCGCCGCCGCCTGGGTCCCCAAGATGCCGCCGGCGCCGGCGCGGTTCTCCACCACCACGGGCTGGCCGAGCTGCGGCGCGAAGATTTCGGCCAGCATGCGGGCCAGCGCATCGGCCGGGCCGCCGGCGGCGAAGGGCACGATGATGCGGACCGGCCGCGTCGGCCAGGTGCTCGCCTGAGCGAAGGCACCACCCGCCAGCAGCGCGCCGCCCGCCGTCAGCGCCAGCCGGCGCGTGATGAGCTTCTGGTCCGTCATATCCTGTTCCCTCCTCACGGCAGATGCGCACCGGCCTGGCGCAGCGCGTCCTGCAGGACGGCCACGTCGATCTCCGCAGGCGCCGCATTGCCCCTGGCCGCCATCGCGGCCGCGATTCCCGCCGCCTGGCCGATCGCCATGACGATCGGCATCACCCGGATCGCCGCATGCGCCTTGTGGCTGGCCGAGATGCCGCGCCCGGCCACCAGCACATTGTCAAAACCGCGCGGCAGCAGCGCGCGCAGCGGAATCGCATAGGCGTGGTCGGCCCCAAAACCTTCGAAGTGCAGGCCGGCGCCCTTGGCCGGGTGGATATCCATGGGATAGGCGCCCCAGGCGATGCGGTCGCCAAAAGCATGGCCTTCGCGCAGCTCTGCCTCCTCCAGCACATGCAGGCCGTGGATGCGGCGGCTTTCGCGCACGCCGACCTGTGGCGCGAAGGCCTGGATGCGCCCCGCCGCGCAGCCCGGCACCAGGTCCCGCAGGAAGCCGGCGGCGGCGAGCGACTGGCGCCGCCCCTCCACCTCGGCGGCGGAGAGTGCCAGCGGGTCCGTCGCATCGACGGCGAGGCGGCCGATGTTGAACCAGGCATCCGCCGTGCCCTCGATCCGGCTGGCATGCAGCGCGGCGCGCGCAAGTCGCCCCTCCGCCACGCCCTGCTGCGCCAGGGCGGCCAGGGTTTCGGGCGGAATGGCGTCGAAGGTCGGCAGGTCGATCGGGCCGAAGCGGAACATGGCGGTGGCCGGCTGCATCACCTGGCCCGGCTGCAGCGCGAGAAAATCGGCGCCAGCACGCGCCAGCAGGTCGAGGTCGCCGCTTGCATCGATGACCAGGCGCGGCGTCACCCGGCACACCCCCGCCTTGGTCAGCAGATCGACCGAGGCGATGGCGCGGCCTTGGCGTTCCGCGCCCAGAATGGCGGTGTGGAACAGCAGCCGCACGCCGGCTTCCGCCGCCATGGCGTCCAGCACCGGCTTCAGCAGTTCCGGGTCGTAGCAGACGCGGTCCATGCGGTGGCCGGTGGACATGGTGAAGTGGGAATGGCCGTCGCTGGCGCCGAGCGCCTGCAACCGCACCACCACCTCCTCCGCCAGTCCTGCCACCACGCGGCGCCCGGCCGCGGTCTCCCAGCCGACGAACTGGCCGACGGCCGCCGCGGTGGCGGCGCCGCCCAGGAAGCCGAAGCGCTCCACCAGCAGCACATCGGCGCCGGCACGTGCGGCGGCAATGGCCGCGAGGGTGCCGGCCATGCCGCCGCCGGCCACGAGGATATCCGCTGAAAGCTCCATGCGGCGGCTTCTACGCCGCTTGCCGCGCGGCGTCAGGGGTGGGGCGGCGGGTTAAATCCGTCGCGCTGCGTGGACCGCCGCGGCGGAGCCGCTGCCCACCAGCCAGGCCCAGCCGCGCAGCAAGGCGCCGGGCGGGGCGTCGGCGGCTTCCCGCGCCTCGTCCCGGTGCTCCACCTCCTCCTCCTGGCAATGCGCCAGCAGGGCGCGGATCTCGGGCAAAATGCGCTCCGCATCCAGCCGGTCGATCTGCGCCTGGTAGTGGTGATCGACGAAGGTCTCGACGGCATCGATGGTCGCATAGATGGCGCGGTTGCCGGCCAAGGCCGGCAGCGCCCCGGTCAGCCAGCCCGCCACGCGCCAGATCGGCAGCAGTCGGCTGCGCTGGCCGGGCGGCAGCAGCCCCTCCAGCAGGTCGAGATGCCCCTGTTCGGTGGCGCCGTGTCGCTGCGCGAAGTCCCGGATGGCGGGGTCGCGGGCAAAGGCCAGGATGCCGCGATAGATCATCACGGCGCCGGTCTCCCCGGCGTGGTCGGAGCGCAACTCGCCGATCAGCCAGGCAGGCAGGTCGGCGACAGGCGGGGGGCGGAGATGGGTCATGGCGGCCCGGAGATGGTCCGGGTCGCCGCAAGGGCAAGCCTGGCCAGGGTGGGGATAGGCCGGGCAGGCCGCCCCCCTCGCCTTCGCGGCCGCGATCTTTGGCGCTTCCAGCTCCAGCTAAGCGTTATCACGCTTACGTGATAATCAATCACGTTAACTTGTTTGATTTCGCACTAGTCAACTTCACGAATGCAATTGTCACGTTAACGCACGCGCCTGACCACAGTCATCGTCTCCGGCATCCCTGTTCTTGAGACGGCCTTTCGTTGGCCTCGCGTTTAAGTCGGACTTTTCCGCGATCCATTTCTCTCGTAGCGTCGGAATCGTAACCGCATTGATGCCAATTGCGTTTCCGGGGACTGCAGGGGTGAAACGAATCACAGGGGTGGGGCGCGTTAAAGGTCGACGTGGATATCTGCTTGCCAGCGTTGCGGTGGTCGCACCTTTCATCTCCTTTTCAGCCCCGGCGCAGGATGCCAGCTGGATCGCCGGCACCCCGGCCGATTTCGGCACGGCGGCGCGATGGTCGCCTGCCGCGGTGCCGACCGGCGTCGCCACCTTCGGCGGGGCTGGCGGCAGCGTCACCAATGTCGACCTGGGCGGTGGGCTGCAGGCCATCGTCTTCTCGGCCGGCGCCTCCACCTACCTGCTGCTGGATGCGCGCGGCACCATTGCCGGCGCGGGCATCGCGAACCTGGGCACGGCGGCCCATCAGGTCTCGGTCGCCGATGGCCAGACGCTCGCCTTCACCAATGCGGCCGCCGTGGGCGCCGTGCGCCTCTCGGCCGGCAATGCCTCCGCGATCAGCTTCGCCGATACTGCCAATGCGGCGGGCGCGACCATCGCCCTGGGCACCAGCGGAACGCTCAGCGCCGCCGGCCTGACCAGCGGCGCGCTGGAGGTCGGGACCCTGCTCGGCGCCGCCGGCAGCACCGTCGCCATGGGGACGAATACGCTGCGCGTGGGCGCCGGAAGCTCCGAATTCGGCGGCCAGATCACGGGCGCGGGCGGGCTTTCCCTGGCCGCGGGCGGCAGCCTGCTGCTCTCCGCGGCGCAGGCTTTCACCGGCGGGGTGGAGATCCTGGGCGGGCGCGTCACCATCACCGATCTCGGCGCGCTGGGTGCGGATGAGACGATCTTCTCCGGCGCAACGGCTGGCACCCTGCGGGTGGATGCCACCGGCTCGCTCGCGACGCCGGTCACCTGGAATGCCGGCGCCAATGGCATCCTGGCGGCGGCCAGCGGCCGCACCGTCACGCTGACCGGCCAGCTGAATGCGGATGCGAACAGCCAGGTGCGGCTGGGCAGCGCCACGGATGCCGGCACGCTGGTGATGGCCAGCGGCGTCTATGGCTTCGCGCCGACCTTCACCCTGGCGGTCGAGGGCGGCACGGTGCGCGACGGCGGGGCCTTCTCCGACGTCACCGCCCGCGCGGCGACGACCACGGTGGCCGCCGGCGCGACGCTCGACTTCAACGACCAGACCTTTGGTGCCGTGACCCAGATCCGGGACCTGCGCGGCGCGGGGGTGGTGAATACCGGCAGCCTGGGCACCACGGTGCTGCGGATCGGCCAGGGCGACTTCGCGGGGGCCATCACGGGCGCGGGCGCGCTGCGCATCGGCGATGTCGGCACCACCACCAACGGAACCCTCGTGCTGACCGGCCTCAGCAGCTATGCCGGCGGCACCATCATCGATGCCGGGCATGTGCTGCAGCTCGGCAATGGCGGCACCGGCGGCGCCATCGGCGCGGGCCCCATCGCCAATGACGGGACGCTGGTCGCCAATCGGGCGGACAGGCTGACCCTGGCCAATGTCATCAGCGGCAGCGGCGGCGTGACGCAGGCCGGCTCCGGCACGCTCGTGCTGACGGGCGTGAATGGCTACACCGGCGCGACGCGCGTGGATGCCGGCACCATGCTGGTCGAGGGGTCCATCGCCAGCTCCTCCGGCGTCACGGTCGGCGCCGGGGCGCTGCTGGGCGGCGGCGGGTCGCTGCCGGGGGTCACGGTGGCTTCCGGCGGCAGCCTGGCGCCCGGCAATTCCATCGGCACCCTCACCATCAACGGCAACCTGGTGCTCGCCTCCGGCGGCGTGCTGGTGATGGAGGTGGCCGGCGCCACGGCGGATCGTATCAACGTCACCGGCACTGCGGCCCTTGCGGGCGGGCTGCGCCTGGTGGCGGCCGGCGGCAGCTACAGTTTCAACACCCCCTATACGCTGCTGACGGCGTCGAGCGTGACGGGCGCGCTGTCCGGCGTCTCGACCACCGGCAGCTTCGGCACGGGCGTGACCGCGGATGTCGCCCAGACCGGCACGGAGCTGCTGCTGACCCTGTCGCCGGCCGTGCTGGTGGCGACACCGACGCTCGGCAGCTTCGCGGCCCACAACCTGCACGTCACGGCCGCGGCGCTGGATGCCGCGGCCGCGTCCGGTCGCGACATGTCCGACTTCTTCAACGTCTACAACCAGCCCGCGGCGACGCTCGGCACCGCGGTGAACCAGCTCTCCGGCGAGGTTGCCACGGCGGGGGCGGAGATCGGCTTTTCCGGCGCCGACCGCTTCCTGGCCGCCATGCTCGACCCCTTCAGCTATGGGCGGGAGACGCTGCTGGGCGGCCGGCTGCGCGGCGGCACGGAGGAAGGCCCCCGCATCTCCGTCTGGGGCAGCGCCATGGGCGAGGCGCGGCGCACGGCGGGCGACGCCGGCGATGGTTCCGCCACGCGCAATACGCGCCTCGCGGGCTTCGCGCTGGGGCTCGACATGCGGGTGGGCGCGCAAGGGGTCGCGGGCGCCGCGATCTCGGTCGGCGAGGGCCGGGCCGGGCTCTCCGGCGGGCTCGGCGTCGCGCGCGGGGACCTGGTTCAGGCGGGGCTGCATGGCGGGTTGCGGCTCGGCAGCGTCACGCTCTCCGCCGCCGTCGCCGCCGGCTGGCTGGACCTGGAGACGGAGCGGACGCTGGATTTCCTGGGCCCCACCAGGCTGCGGGGCGATTCCAGCGCCCGGGTCTGGTCGATGCGGACGGAAGCGGCGCAGGACGGCCTGGCCCTCGGCACCCTTCGCCTGCAGCCGGTCGCGGCGCTGCAATGGCAGCGCGTGGACTCCGATGGCTACCGCGAGCATGCCTCGGATGGCAGCGCCACGGCCTTCGGCAGCCAGGTGGCAGCCGCGGAGGCCACGACCTTCCGGACCGAGCTCGGCGCGCAGCTGCAGGGCCGCGCGATGCTGGGCGACCATCCGGTCGGCGCCTTCCTGCGACTGTCCTGGGCGCATTACCTGGAACGGGACGTGGCGCGCGATGTCGCGATTGCGGCCTTCCCGGACCAGAGCTTCACGGTACGCGGCGCCAGGCGGGATCGCGATGCGGCCCTGCTCGGCGCCGGTTTCGAGACCCGCATCGGGCCGGGCCTGACGCTGGGCGCGCGGCTGGATACGGAAACCTCCTCCAATGTCCGCGATGTCAGCGGCATGGCGCGGGTTCGCTACGCCTTCTGATTGGCCGGCAGGGTCGCGGCTCCCGCCTCGGCCCTTTCGGCGCCTGTCTCCCTTTCAAGGCCGCGGCTTCTGCCGCGTCCGGCACGGCCGGGGCTTCACCCCGTCCATGTCCCGTCCCTGAGGTCACGTCACCATGACCATCATCAACCGCAATCGCCAGGCCGATACCCTGGCCGGGGCGAGCACGGCGGACAGCCTGCTCGGCGCCGAGGGCGAGGATGTGCTGCGCGGCAGGTCCCGGGCGGATGCGGCGAGGATCGGGCAGGAGAACGACGCGGCCCGCTACGCCGCCCTGGCCGCCGGCACCATGGTGACACTGCCTGAGGGCGGCGAGGCCACGGAGGCAGCGGGCGACCGCTTCATCGCCATCGCGGATGGCATGGACGGCAGCGGGGCCGAGGCTTCGGGCGATGCCGGCACGGCCAGCCTGCCGGCGGGCAGCGCGGATCCGCAGTTCGCCAGCCTGGACGCCGGCACGCCGCAGCGCGAGGCCGTGGCGGACCAGGCCGAGGGCAGCTTCGGCCATGGTCGCGAAGGGAGGGCCGCGCCTTCGGCCGAACCGGCGCAGGTGACGGGAAACGGACCGGGCGGCGAGACAGCCACGGGGAGCGCCACGATCCCGGGCGGAGGGGTCGCCAATCCGCTGGAGCTCGGCGAAATCGCCGAACCGCCGCGCGGCGGCGGCGCGGCGGAGGATCCCGAGGGCGCCAGCGGGGCCTTCGTGGTGGCGACCAGCAGGACCGCGAGCGCGGCGGGCGCGGAGCTGGGGCGTGAGGCGAGCGGTGACACGCCGCCGCAGATCGGCGCCATCCTTGGCGGATTGATCGCCGAACGGCTGCAGGGCGGCGGCAACGCGGCGGCGGGCACGCCGGATGATGGCGGCTTCGTCTCCGGCAGGGACAGCAGCCAGACGGCGGCGCCTGCGGCCGGAATGGCCGCGGGCGCGGATACGCCGACGCGGATCGGTACACTCCTTGGCGAATTGATCGCCGGTCCGCAGCCGGGCCGCAGTGAGATCTTGCTCTCGACCCTGCGTGCAGAGGCGGTCGACGACGGCACGGCGCCGATCGGCGGCGGGTCCAGTGGCGGCATTTCCACGGGAACGATCACAGAAGACAGCGTCGATGTGATCGGCGGCGCGCTGCCGCCGGGTGCCGCCGGGCCGGGCGGCGCAGGCTACCTCATGCCAGCTTCCCTCGATGGCGTGTACGGCAGCTTCACCTTCGATCCCTCGACCGGCGCCTGGACCTATCGCCTCGACAATACCAGGGCGGCGACGCAGGAACTGCCGGCCGGGCAGCTGGCACAGGATGTGCTGCCGGTGACGACGGCGGATGGCGGCACCACCCTGTCCATCACCATCGCCGTCACGGGCGCGAACGACGCTGCGCGCATCGCGACCCTGGCCGTCGGCACGGTGCGGGAGGGGAGTTCGCTGACCCTCACGGGCGACGCGAACGTCGCCGACATCGATCGCGCAGAGGCCGCCTTCCGGATGCCGGATTCGCTGGCCGGCACCTACGGCAACTTCACCTTCGATGCGGCGACCGGCGTCTGGACCTATGCCCTCGACAACAGCCTGGGCGCGACGCGGGCGCTGTCCAACGGCGTGACGGTGTTCGATACGCTGCGGCTGGTTTCGGTGGATGGCTCGGCGGAGCAGATCCTGGTGGTCACCGTGCGCGGCACGGGCTCGGCCGCACGCGTCACCGGCAGCGCAACGGGGAGTGTCGTGGAGGATGGGAGCGCGACGGTCACCGGAGACCTCGAGATCATACCGGCGGATTCAGGGGAGAGCCGGTTCGCCGTACCGGAGTCGCTGGCCGGGACCTATGGGACCTTTGTGTTCGATACCACGACGGGGGCCTGGAGCTACGCGCTCGACAATACGCGAGCCGCGACGCAGGCACTGACCGATGGCGAGACGGCCACCGAGACCCTGACGGTCCGGACGGAGTTCGGCACGGGCGGCCAGGCGATCACTGTCACGGTGACGGGTGCCAATGACGCGGCCGGCCTCGGCGGTTCCGTCTCTGGGACGCTGACTGAGGATAGCAGCGATACGATCTCGGGCGACCTCGACATCGCCGATGTCGACGCTGGCGAGGCGGTATTCCGCACGCCGGCGTCGCTCGCCGGCACCTACGGCACCTTTGCGTTCAATGCGACCACTGGCGCCTGGAGCTACGCGCTCGACAATACGCGTCCGGCGACCCAGGCCCTGACTGACGGCCAGATCGTCACCGATAGCCTCACCGTCACCTCCGCCGACGGCTCCGCCAGCCAGGCCATCACCGTCACGGTGACCGGCGCCAATGACGCCGCCAGCATCAGCGGCTCGGCCTCCGGCACCCTGACCGAGGGCAGCACCGATACGATCTCCGGCGACCTCGACATCGCCGATGTCGACGCTGGCGAGGCGGTGTTCCGTACGCCCGCGTCGCTCGCCGGCACCTACGGCAACTTTGCGTTCGACGCGGCCACCGGCGCCTGGAGCTACGCCCTCGACAATACGCGCCCGGCGACCCAGGCGCTGACCGACGGCCAGATCGTCACCGACAGCCTGACGGTCACCTCCGCCGACGGCACCGCCAGCCAGGCCATCACCGTCTCGGTGACCGGCGCCAACGACGCCGCCAGCATCAGCGGCTCGGCCTCCGGCGCGATCACCGAGGGCAGTGGCACCAGTGTCACGGGCGACCTCGACGTCGCCGATGTCGACGCCGGCGAGGCGGTATTCCGCACGCCCGCGTCGCTCGCCGGCACCTATGGCACCTTTGCGTTCGACGCGGCCACCGGCGCCTGGAGCTACGCGCTCGACAACACGCGCCCGGCAACCCAGGCGCTGACCGATGGCCAGATCGTTACCGACAGCCTCACCGTCACCTCCGCCGACGGCACCGCCAGCCAGGCCATCACCGTCACGGTGACCGGCGCCAACGACGCCGCCAGCATCAGCGGCTCGGCCTCCGGCGCGATCACCGAGGGCAGTGGCACCAGTGTCACGGGCGACCTCGACGTCGCCGATGTCGACGCCGGCGAGGCGGTATTCCGCACGCCCGCGTCGCTCGCCGGCACCTA
>NZ_JBHYDM010000009.1:0-194444 GCF_051860665.1 Falsiroseomonas sp. | reverse complement strand
CGGCGGACCCCCCGCCCCCACTCCTTTTCTGATCTGGGTCTTGCGGTCCTGGTGGCCAGTGCCTCGTGGCGGGGGGTGCAGGGGGACAGCGTCCCCCTGCAAATCACCCAGCGCAGCCTCTCCCGCCGCGCGGCCTCAGCGCAGGATCAGGAAGGCGAGCATCAGGGTGCCGAGGGCGATGCGGTAGTAGCCGAAGGGGGTGAAGCCGATGCGGGTGATCACGCTCATCAGCCAGCGGACGACCACCAGGGCCACGAGGAAGGCGGTGAGGAAGCCAATGCCGATCTGGCCGGCGGCCGAGAGGTCCAGTTCCGCGCGGGCCTTGTAGAGGCTGTAGGCGGTGGCGGCGAACATGGTGGGGATGGCCAGGACGAAGCTGAATTCCGCGGCCGTGCGGCGTTCGACGCCGACCAGCAGGGCGGTGATGATGGTGGCGCCGGAGCGGGAGGTGCCGGGGATCATCGCCAGGGCCTGGCCGAAGCCGATGAGGAGGGCGGCGAGTGGTCCCATTTGGGGCACGGAGTGGATGGAGGGGTTGGGCCGCCAGCGTTCGATGGCGATGATAGCGATGCCGCCCAGGATCAGGGCGAAGCAGACCACCCAGGGGCTGAACAGCAGTCGGGTGATGGTGCTGTGGAAGGTGGCGCCCAGGATGGCGGCCGGGATGAAGGCCAGGATCAGGTTGATTGCGTAGAAGCGTTCCGGGCCGGGTCGCCAGGCGAGGGTGGCCAGGCGCCAGAGGGTGGTGCGGAACAGCAGGACCACGGCGAGCACGGCGCCGAGCTGGATGCTGATTTCGAAGGTCTTGCCGGGCGGGCCTTGGAAGCCGATCAGCTCGCCGAGGAGGATCAGGTGGCCGGTCGAGGAGATCGGCAGGAATTCGGTCGCGCCTTCGACCACGCCCATGGCCAGGGCGGAGAGCAGTGTCCCGAGATCCATCCGCGCGTCATCCGTACCGGTGTTCCGGGCCGGCTATACGGCAGCGGGCGGCGCACCGCGATGGTGCGCCGCCTTGCATGGCCTCGATTTTACCCTGTCAGCGCACCGTCTGGGCGGCCGAGAAGGCGAAGTTGTCGTAGCTGTTCTCGGCGATGCGGAACCACTGGAACTGCTCGGTGCGGAAGCGGTTGTAGCTTTCCATGATCTTGGCGAAGCGCGGATTGCTTCGGGACAGGTCGGCGTTCATCTCCTCATTCGCCTTCCAGGCGGCTTCCAGCACCGGGCGCGGCCAGAAGCGCAGCTGCGCGCCGGCGGCCACCAGGCGGCGCAGCGCCTGCGGGTTCAGGAAGTCGTAGCGGGCCACCATCTCGGCATCGGCCTCGCCGCAGGCGACGTCCAGGGCGTGCTTGTACTGGTCCGGCAGGGCGTTCCAGGCGCGCATGTTCGACATGAAGTGCAGCCGCGCGCCCGGCTCCCAGAAGCCCGGGGCGTAGTAGAAGCGGGCGACGCGGACGTAGTTCGCGCGCTCATCGTCATGCGGGCCGACGAATTCGGCCGCATCGATCACGCCGCGCTCCAGCGAGGGGTAGATATCGGCCGGGGCGATCAGCGTCGGCGCGGCGCCGAGGCGGGTGAAGAGCTGGCCAGCCAGGCCCGTGATGCGGAACTTCAGGCCGCGCAGCTGGTCCACCGAGGTGATCTCGTTGCGGAACCAGCCGCCCATCTGCGCGCCGGTGTCGCCGCAGGTGATGCCGTGGATGTTGTACTCGTTGAACAGCTCCGCCGCGAGCTGGTTGCCGCCGCCGTAGCGGAACCAGGAGGTCATCTGGCGGGTGTTCAGGCCGAAGCACATGGCGGTGAAGGGGGCGAAGCCCGGCTCCTTGCCGATGTAGTAGTAGGAGGCGGTGTGCCCGGCCTCGATGGTGCCGGCCTGGACGGCGTCCAGCACCTGCAGCCCGCCGACGATCTCGCCCGCCGGGAAGGTCTGGATGCGGAACTTGCCCTCGGTCAGCTGCGCGACGCGGGCGGCCACCTTCTCGAAGGTGCCGTAGAGCACGTCGAAGACGCGGGGGAAGGAGGAGGCGGCGCGCCAGCGCACTTCCGGATTGGCCTGGGCGAGGGCGGGGGTCGCGAGGGCGAGGGGCGCGGCCGCGGCGGCGGCGCCCAGCATGGCACGGCGGTTCATGAACTTCCTCCCGGGATGGGCGCACGGGCGAGGGGCCCGCTTCGGTCGTCAGGATTAATCGATCCTGAAGCCGGCGGAAAGTGGCGGTTTATTGCGCCCGGAAGGTCAGAAGACGAATCCCGCGAGCACGACGCCGGCCGCCACCATCTGCAGCAGATTCGCGGCGACGGAGAGGCGATGGCCGGTATCGAAGCCCCTCCGGGCCGAGGCATCCCCCGCCTTCACCCGGTCCGACAGCGCGTTGATGCGGGGCATCAGCACCTGGCGCAGGAAGACGGTGAGGCCCGCGACGGCCGCCATGATGCCCGCATCCAGCTTGGAGAGCGGAAACAGCGCCACGCAGGCCGCGGCGGAGGTGGCCAGGACCCAGATGTAATAGGCCGGGAAGAGACCGCGGATGAAACGCCCCGCCATCTCCGCCGGCAGCAGCCGGAAGACCAGCGGCGCGATGAGCGCGGCGAAGAAGGCCATGCCGCCGAAGAGCAGCGCCGTGCAGAACAGCGCGATGAGGAAGAGGGCGGACATGTCGGCCGATGTGGGTGCGCGGTCGCGCTTGCAAAGCCCCGGCCCCCTTTCCCCGCGCGCGGGGAAGGGGGCCGGCGCGCGTCAGACGACGCGCTCGGCCAGCATCTTCTTGATGTCACCGATGGCCTGGGCCGGGTTCAGCCCCTTCGGGCAGGTCCGGGTGCAGTTCATGATGGTGTGGCAGCGATAGAGCTTGAAGGGATCCTCCAGCGCATCCAGACGCGCGCCGGTGTGTTCGTCGCGGCTATCGGCGATCCAGCGATAGGCCTGCAGCAGCACGGCCGGGCCCAGGTAGCGGTCGCCGTTCCACCAGTAGCTCGGGCAGGCGGTGGAGCAGCAGAAGCAGAGGATGCATTCCCACAGCCCGTCGAGCTTGGCGCGCTCCTCCTTCGACTGGAGGCGCTCGCCATCCGGCGGCGGGGGGGTATCGGCCTTCAGCCAGGGCTCCACGCTGCGCAGCTGCGCGTAGATCTGGCTCAGGTCGGGGACCAGGTCCTTCACCACGGGCATATGCGGCAGCGGGTGGATGCGCACCTCGGCCTTCACATCCTCGATCGGCTTCAGGCAGGCGAGCGTGTTCAGCCCGTCGATGTTCATCGAGCAGGAGCCGCAGATGCCCTCCCGGCACGAACGCCGGAAGGTCAGCGTGCTGTCGACCTCGTTCTTGATCTTGATCAGCGCGTCCAGGACCATCGGCCCGCATTTGTCGAGGTCGATGTCGTAGGTGTCCGTGCGCGGGTTCTCGCCCGAGTCAGGATCCCAGCGGTAGATCTTGAAGCTGCGCACCTTCGTCGCGCCGGCCGGCGCGGGATAGTGCTTGCCCTTGGTGATGGTCGAGTTGCGCGGCAGCGTGAAGGTGGCCATGGTCTTCGATCCGATCCCTAGTACACGCGGGCCTTGGGCGGGAAGACCTGCACTTCGTTGGTCAGCGTGCGCATCTTCACGTCGCGATAGTCCAGCTTCACGTTCCGGTTGTCGTCCACCCAGGCGAGGGTGTGCTTCATCCAGTTGACGTCGTCGCGCTCCGGATAGTCCTCATGCGCATGGGCGCCGCGGGATTCCTTGCGGGCCTCGGCGCCCACCACCGTGGTCAGCGCATTGCCGATCAGGTTGTCCAGCTCCAGCGCCTCCACCAGGTCGCTGTTCCAGATCAGGCTGCGGTCGGCGATGCGGATATCCTCGTAGCCCGAGGCGACCTTCGCCATCTTCTCCACGCCTTCCTTCAGCAGTTCGGAGGTGCGGAAGACGGCGGCGTGTTCCTGCATGGTGCGCTGCATCTGCAGGCGGACGTCGGAGACGGAGGAACCGCCCTTGGCGTTGCGCACCTTGTCGAAGCGGGCCCAGCTGGAGTCGCCGGCGCCGGGCGGCAGCGGCGGCTGGCTGGCGCCGGGCTTGATCGTCTCCGCCGCGCGATGCGCGGCCGCGCGGCCGAAGACCACCAGGTCGAGCAGGCTGTTGGTGCCGAGGCGGTTGGCGCCATGGACGGAAACGCAGGCCGCCTCGCCCACCGCCATCAGGCCGCGCACCACGCGATCCTGGTCCTGGCTGGTGGGGTTCAGCACCTCGCAATGGATGTTCGTGGGGATGCCGCCCATGTTGTAGTGGACGGTCGGCAGCATCGGGATGGGCTCCTTCGTCACATCCACGCCCGCGAAGATTTTTGCCGTTTCCGAGATGCCGGGGAGCCGTTCGTGGAGGAGATCCGCGCCCAGGTGTTCCAGGTGCAGGTGGATATGGTCCTTCAGCGGGCCGACGCCGCGGCCTTCGCGGATTTCCATCGACATGGCGCGGGAGACGACGTCGCGGCTGGCGAGGTCCTTCGCCGTCGGCGCGTAGCGCTCCATGAAGCGCTCGCCCTCGGAATTCGTCAGGTAGCCGCCCTCGCCGCGCGCGCCTTCGGTGACGAGGCAGCCGGAGCCATAGATGCCGGTCGGGTGGAACTGGACGAATTCATTGTCCTGCAGCGGCAGGCCGGCGCGCAGCACCATGCCGCCGCCGTCGCCGGTGCAGGTATGGGCGGAGGTGCAGGAGAAATAGGCGCGGCCATAGCCGCCGGTCGCCATCACCACGGTCTGGGCGCGGAAGCGGTGCAGGCTGCCGTCTTCCAGGTTCCAGGCGGTCACGCCGCGGCAGACGCCCTCATCGTCCATGATCAGGTCGAGGGCGATGTATTCGACGAAGAACTCGCAATTGGCCTTCAGCGCCTGCTGGTACAGCGTGTGCAGGATGGCGTGGCCGGTGCGGTCCGCCGCGGCGCAGGCGCGCATCGCCGGCGTCTTGCCGTAGTCCTGCATATGGCCGCCGAAGGGGCGCTGGTAGATCTTGCCGTCCTCGGTGCGGCTGAACGGAACGCCGTAGTGCTCCAGCTCGATGATCGCCGGGATCGCCTCGCGGCACATGTATTCGATGGCGTCCTGGTCGCCCAGCCAGTCCGACCCCTTCACGGTGTCGTACATGTGCCAGCGCCAGTCATCCTCGCCCATATTGCCGAGCGCGGCGCCGACGCCGCCCTGCGCCGCCACGGTGTGCGACCGCGTCGGGAAGACCTTGGTGATGCAGGCGGTCTTGAGGCCCGAGGCCCCCATGCCGAAGGTGGCGCGCAACCCCGCACCGCCCGCGCCGACCACGACCACGTCATAGGTGTGGTCGACGATCCGATAGGCTCCGCCGCCGATTGCGGGCTTGGAGATGGCGTTCATCTGGTCTGCCGTCCATCCGTGTGGCGGGGCGAAATGGCCCGCGCCGGTTAGACCCGAATTTGGTCCGATACCTCAGACCGCAAGGCGCAAAACGGCCAGGGCGGCCGCCAGCGCCAGCAATGCACACACCGCCTTCACCGCCAGGATGGCGGCGATCTTCACCCCCTCCGGCTTGGCATAGTCCTCCAGCACCACCTGCAGCCCGGCCGCGGTGTGGTGGAAGGTCAGCCCGATCAGCGCCAGCAGCAGCACCGCATTCAGCGGATGGCCGATCCAGGCCATCGCTTCCAGATGCGTCATGCCGGCCGAGGTGGCGAGCGAGACGATGAACCAGATGGTCAGCGGCAGCAGCGCCATCGAGGTGACGCGCTGCATCCACCAGTGATGCGTGCCGGACTTGGCCGAGCCGGAGCCGCGGACGCGGCCGAGCGGGGTGCGCAGCGTGGTGGCGCGTGTCGGGTCCATGGTCTCGCCCCTCACCAGGAGATCAGCAGCGCGAGCCAGGTCAGCGCCGTCAGCACCGCGGTGCCGACCAGCACCATCCGGCCGGACTTGTAGGTGGTCGGGAGGTCGTAGCCATAGCCCGCATCCCAGAACAGGTGCCGGATGCCCGCCAGGGTGTGGAACCAGGCCGCGGCGGTGACGCCCATCAGCACCAGGATGCCGAGGAAGGAGCCGAGGAACCATTGCACCCGGTCGAAGGCCTCGGGGCCGGAGGCGGCGGCGACCAGCCACCAGACCATCAGCGCGGCGCCCGCGGTCCAGGCGATGCCGGTGGCGCGATGCGAGATGGAAAGCGCGCTGGTCATCTGCATCATGTCGTAGACCTGCAGATGCGGCGACAGCGGCCGGCGCACCGGCGTGCCATCCGTGCGACGGCCCAGCATGGTCGCATCTCTTGCGTCGGGGACTGATGACATGCGGTGCCCGCTCCTCATGGCGCGCCAGACAGGGGGCGCGCCGCACACTGTTGACAGGCTTTTATGGTGCAGCGCGCCATAGCGTCAACGCAGGCTGGCGGAAATAGAAGAACGAATCGTGAATGCGGAGGGTGATTAGGAATGATATCCTCGCCCCCATGCACCCCCGAGACCCCGAAGCCAGGTTGCCGCGCTTCGCCCGCCGCGCTACCCGCCCTGAACCCTCCGCCGGACCGAACCGGCAGAAGGTGCTGGACCTCGTGCACAAGCTGCTCACCGCCGGGGCGGCGCTGGCCACGATGTTGCGGCTGCTGTTCTGAAAGCGAGGTTAACGAGGCCCGCGACCAGATCAGCGCAGGGTGAACTCGTAGAGGCAGCTGTTCCCCTGCTGGGTGATGCGGGGACCCTCGATCCTTCCGGCGACCCGCGACGCATTGGCCTGGAGGCAGAACAGCTGCTCGAGCGCCGGCGCGAAGCCCGTCTTCCGGTAGTTGTAGGTCACCTCATGGACCCCGTTGTAGACGACCTGCCCTTCGGACCGGATGACGATGCGGTAATAGGCCGTGGAGGCATTGGCATAGGACACGAAGGGAAGGCTGCTCACCCTGCCCGTCCCTCCGGCGGCGGCGGTCGCGGTCTGGCCCTGGTTCTCCAGGGTGATGGTCGCCGGGGCGCCGGAGCGGTTGTAGAGCTGGAAGCCGAAGCTGGTGTTGATCGTCTGGCCCCAGGCAGGGCCAGCCCCAAGACCGATCGGGAGACATGCGACAGCCACCAGGGCCAGGCCGCGGAAGAACGAGCGCATCAGTTCAGTGTCCCCGTGAAGCCGCGTCATCTGGCGGCCCGGGCAGCATAGGCAGGACAGCCAAGGCCCGTCACCGTGCCGGAGCCGATGACGGCGATAGGCATTCCCAGGCGATCAGCCCTCCAGAAGCCCCTGCGCCACCAGCTCCTCCGCGATCTGCACCGCGTTCAGCGCCGCGCCCTTGCGCAGATTGTCGCTGACGCACCAGAAGGCCAGGCCATGCGGCACCGTCAGGTCGCGGCGCAGGCGGCTGACATAGACGGCGTCCTCGCCGGCGATCTCGGCCGGCGTCGCATAGCCGCCATCCTCCCGCCGATCGAGCACGATCACCCCCGGCGCCTCCCGCAAGGCCTCCCAGGCCTGCTGTTCGGTGATCGGTTCCTCGAATTCCACATGCACCGCCTCGGCATGGCCGATGAAGACCGGCACGCGCACGCAGGTGGCCATCACCGCGATATCCGGGCTGAGGATCTTGCGGGTTTCCTCCGCCATCTTCGTCTCCTCCCGCGTCGAGCCGTCGCCGAGGAAATTGTCGATATGCGGGATGACGTTGAAGGCGATCTGCTTGGTGAACTGCTCGGAGGGCGGGGTCTCGTTCACATAGACGCCGCGGGTCTGCGACCAGAGCTCGTCCATCGCCTCCCGCCCCGCGCCGGAGACGGACTGGTAGGTGGAGACCACGACGCGCTTCACCCGCGCCAGGTCATGCAGCGGCTTCAGCGCCACCACCATCTGGATGGTCGAGCAGTTCGGGTTGGCGATGATCCGCCGCTTCCTGAACCGCGCCAGCGCCTGTGGATTCACCTCCGGCACCACCAGCGGCACGTCGGGGTCCATGCGGAACTGGCTGGTATTGTCGATCACCACGCAGCCCGCCGCCGCCGCGCGCGGCGCATGCACGGCGCTGATCGCGGCACCGGGCGAGAACAGCGCGATGTCGATGCCCTTGAAGTCGAAGCTGTCCAGCGACTTCACCGTCAGCACCTGGTCGTCGCCGAAGGAGACCTGCTGCCCGGCGGAGCGGCCGGAGGCCAGCGCCACCATGCTGTCCACCGGGAAGTTGCGCTCCGCCAGCGTCTTGAGGATCTCGCGCCCCACCGCCCCGGTGGCGCCGACCACGGCCATTCTGTAGCCCATCTGCCGCTCCTGCCTCGTCTGCCAGGAGCGGGCTTAGGCGCTTCCTCCCCAGGGGAGCAAGCTCGGGGGGCAAGCTCACATGGCCCGCACGGCCCGCAGGAAGCTGTCGGTCTTCTGCCGCAGCTGGGTCGCCTGGTCGGCCAGGGTGCCGCTGTCATCGCGCATGGCGGTGGCGGCCGTCCCGGTGGCCTCGGCCGCGCCGCGCACCCCCTCGATCCGCCGTGCGACCGTCTGCGTCGCCTCTGCCACCTGGCCGGCGCTGCGGGCGATCTCCTGCGTCGCGGCGCCCTGCTGTTCCACCGCGGCGGCGATCGCGGTGGCGATCTCGCTGGTGCGCTCCACCGTGCTGCCGATGCCGCGGATGGCGGTCACCGCCTGGGTGGTGGCCGTCTGCATCTGGCTGATCTGGGCCGCGATCTCCTCGGTGGCCTTGGCGGTCTGCCCGGCCAGGGACTTCACCTCGCTGGCGACCACGGCAAAGCCCTTGCCGGCCTCGCCGGCGCGGGCGGCCTCGATGGTGGCGTTCAGCGCCAGCAGATTGGTCTGCCCGGCGATATCGCCGATCAGCCGGACCACATCACCGATGCGCGTTGCGGCCTCGGACAGGCCCTGCACGGTGGCATCCGTGGCGCGCGCCTCCTCCACCGCACGGCCGGCCACCTGGGCGGCCTCGCCCACCTGGCGGGAGATTTCGGTGACGGAGCTGGCCATCTGCTCGGCCGCGGCGGCCACCGCCTGCACATCGCCCTGCGCCCGGCTGCCGGCCGCTGCCACCGCCGCCGCTTCCTCGCCGGATGTCGCGGCGGTGCCGGAGAGCGCGATGGCCGATCGCTGCAGCCGCTCCGCCGATTGCGCCACGGCGGTGACCACGGCGCCGACCTCATTCTCGAAGGTATCGGCCAGGCGCACCTGTTCGGTCACCAGGCTCCAGGTCAGCATCGCCGCGCTATAGGCGCCGGCGGCGTCGCGGATGGCGGAGATGCGCAGCTCCAGCACCTCATTCCCCAGCGTGATCCGCGCGCTATGCGGCAGGCGCGACGGGTCGGCCAGCAGGGCCAGCTGCTTCTCGGGGTGCTTGTGGAACAGGTCGATGCTCTGGCCGATCATCGCCTCCGGCCCGCAGGGCAGCACCTGGCGCAGGCTGCCCATCAGGCGCTGGGCCTCGGCGTTCATATAGGTCATGCGGAAGCCGTCGCGCGGATCGGCGCTCATCACCGCCGAGGGCAGCTGCTCGATCATCTGGCCCTGGGAGAAGGCGCGGTTGACGGTGGCGCGCAGCCCTTCCAGCGCCTCCGCCATCTGGCCGATCTCGTCGCGGCGGCCGCGATCGGGCACCGCCACGGCGGCATCGCCGCTGGCGATACGCGCCATGACGGCGGAGAGCCGGCGCATCGGCGCGCCGATGCCACGGGCCATGGCCAGCGAGGACAGCAGCAGCACCAGGCCGATGGCGCCGCCGGACCACAGCGCGCCGCTGCGCACCACATCGGCGCGCTGCATCACCTGTTCGCGATGCGCATTGGCGACGGCCTGCCCGGCCTCGGCCAGGGCCTCCACCGCCTGCTGCATCGCCTCGCGCGCGGGCGCCACCAGCTCGCGCCGCGCCTTGCTCACCTCCTCCCCGGCATCGAGGATTCGGGCCGCCGCGGCGCCGATGCCCTGGGCGCGTTCCGCCAGGCGGTTCACATCCTCCCGCAGCCGGCCCGGCGCCTCCAGCGAGAGCAGGCCGCGGCTATGCACACGGGCCTGGGCGATGCCGCGGCGCACCCGCCGCACCTGTGCCTCGTCGCCCGTGGCCAGCAGGCGCTGCACGCCGATCCGCACATCGTTCACCGCGCCATGCACGGTCAGCAGCCGGTGCCGCGCATCATCCTGCTGGTCCGCCGGCAGGTCGAAGCCGAAGCTGGCGGAGACTGCCTCGAAGAGGCTGTCGTAATCGGCCGAAAGCGGGAACAATTCCTTCTCGCGCGCCTGGATGATCACCATGCGCTGCTGCGCCACCCGCTGCAGCGCCGCGCGATAGACCTCCGCCGCCTGGGCCAGCCGGTCCGCGGCGGCCACCATGCCAGCGTCATCCAGCCCACTCATCGCGGCGCGGACACCGGCCACGCCCTCCCGGATCGCGGTCTCGATCGCGGCCCAGGCGGGGGCCTGGCCGGCCTCGTCATGCGTCAGCAGAAGGTCGCGTTCCAGCATCGCCACCTCCCGCAGCTGGTCGGCGCCGTCTTCCATGCGGTCCATGGAGGTCTGCACGGCGGCCGAGACCTGCTGCTCGGCCAGGATGCCGCTGGTCTCCTGCCAGATCACCACGACGAGTCCGAGCAGCAACAGCAAGGCCAGCACTGCCGAGGCCGCAAGCTTGCGGCCGATCGACAGGTCGAGGAGGAAACGCATATTGCAGGCTCCACGGATCGCGAAGCCTGGACTCTGGCAGATGCGTCTTGCCAGCGCGTGAACATCCGGGGCGCTGCCGCCCCGGATGCGTCACGGATCGGTTCAGGCCATCACGAGATTGTCCGGCACCTGCTGCCCGACCTCGCGCAGGTAGCGCGCGGCGCCGGGGTGGAAGGGCAGGAAGGTGTTCTTCGACCAGTTCGCTGCCACCGTCTCCGAGGCCGCGGAAATCGCCGCCTTGAAGCGGGCATTCTGCGACAGCACGGATTTGGTGATCTCATAGGCCAGGTCGTCGGGCAGCGACTTGTGGCCGATGGCGAAGTTGTACATGCCGACGATGCCGAGCGGCCGCTGCTGGGTGCGATAGGTGCCGACCGGCAGCGACCCGCCGGCCAGCTCCGGGAATTTCGCCGTCAGCTTCGCGGCTTCCTCGGCGCTGAAGTCCAGGAAATTGACCTCCGCCTGCACCTCGATCTCGGAGAAGGCGGGCACCGGCACGCCGGAGGCGAAGAGGAAGCTGTCCAGCAGCCCGTCCTGGATCTGCCCCACCAGGTCCGAGGCCGAGCCGTAGCGCACGGCGGAGGGCGTGATGCCCAGCTCCTGCAGCAGCAGCGGGTAGTAGGTGCCGGGCGTGCCGCCGCGCGGGCCGACGCCCACGCTCTTGCCGTTCAGGTCGCTGTGCTTGGTGATGCCGCTGCGCTTCAGGGCGATGCCGTGGAAGGGCGTGTCATACATCGGGAACAGCGCGCGGATGTCGCGGAAGCGGTTGCCCTGGGTCCAGGCGCCGACGCCGTTCCAGGCCTGCAGGGCGACCCCCATGGTCACCATGCCCAGCTCCACCTCCTTGCGGTTCACCAGGATGATGTTCTGGTTCGGGCCCTGGGTGGTGCGGAAGGAGATCTGCACGCCGGTCGCTTCCTGCGCGATCTGGCCCCAGGCCGGCCCATAGAGCGCATAGGTGCCGCCCGGGGCGGCGGTGCCCATGTTCAGGGCGCGCGGCCATGCGGCATTGCGCGGCTGGGCGAGTGCGGGGGTGAAAAGGGGCGCGGTGGCGCCCAGGACCGTGGCGGCCAGCAGGTTGCGGCGCAGCATGTTTCGTCTCCCTTGGACTGTTTCGTTGCAGCCGATTAACCCCGTATGCCGCGGCGGGGCAAGCATCCTGACAGCCGCCGGGCTTGCGGGGACTCGGCGCCAGGCCACATCACTTCCCCATGCTGCACCTGCTGAAACTCTGCGTCGGCCCGAAGGAGGTGGCGGAACTCGCCGCCAACCAGGCGCGCCGCGCCGCGCTGGACCCGCCGCTGCGCCACCAGACGCGCATGGTGCCGAAGCGCGCGGCGGAGCTGGTGGAGGGCGGTTCGCTCTACTGGGTCCTGTCCGGCTTCATCCGCGTGCGCCAGCGCATCCTGGAGGTGCGCGAGGAACGCTGGGACGACGGCACCAGCTGCGCCGGCCTGGTGCTGGACCCGGAACTGGTGCTGCTGGAGCCGCGCCCCCAGAAACCCTTCCAGGGCTGGCGCTACCTCACGGCGGAGGCGGCGCCGCCGGACGCGCCGCGCGGCCAGGCCGCCGCCAGCGGGCTGGACGCCCTGCCCCCCGCCCTGCGGCGGGAGCTGGAGGCGCTCTGCCTGCTATAGGCAGCGCCTGGCATCCCCATCCGCCTTTCCTTGCTTGTGCGCCGCGGCCGGCCCGTTCATCTTCGCGCCAGCACGCGCGCTCCGCGCCGCCAGCCTCCTGTTCCAGACCGGGACCCCGCAAGATGCGCCGCTTTGCCCTTCTCGCCTTGCCTTTCGCCCTGCTGGCCGCCACGCCCGCCGCCGCGCAGCATTGGAACGATGCCGGGCCGGGGCGCGACCTGCTGAGCGCCACGGTCACGGATTTCGACGCCTTCCGCCAGCGGACCCCCGCCGCGCCGAGCTTCAGCCCCACCGCCCCCGCCGGCCAGGCGCAGGCGCGCGGCCCGATTCCCCTGCTGGACTGGGTGCCGCCGCCGCCGGTGCCCGCCGCCGCCCCCGCCACCACGCGCCGCAGCACGCCGCGCCGCACGGTGCGCCGCGCCCCGGTGCGGGATCAGGCGGTGCGCAGCCCGGTGCGGGACACCACGCCGGTGGCCGCCCCCGCCCCGACCGCCGGCGCCGATTGGGAACGGTCCCTGGCCGAGCGGGAACGGGAGCTGGAGCGGCTGCGCCGCATCCTGGAGGATGACCGCCTGCGCTACCAGCAGGCCCGCCAGCCCCAGCTGCAATAGGGCCCTTCGCCCGGGGCGCCAGGCACCCCGGGCCGGGCTGTCAGGCCGCGACCAGCGCGCTGGTGAAATCGGCCTCGGTCTTCTCGCGGATCTCGGCCTCCGTCACGCCGGGGGCCGTCTCCAGCAGGCGCATCGGGCCATCGCCCTTCTTGTCGATGGCGAAGACGCCGAGCTCCGTCACCACCACATCCACCACGCGGCGGCCGGTCAGCGGCAGGTTGCAGGCCTTCAGCAGCTTGGGCTTGCCGCCGGCGGTGTGCTCCATCAGCACGATCACGCGCTTGACGCCGGCCACCAGGTCCATGGCGCCGCCCATCCCCTTCACCATCTTGCCGGGGATCATCCAGTTCGCGAGATCCCCGTTCTGCGCCACCTGCAACGCGCCCAGGATGGACAGGTCGATATGCCCGCCGCGGATCATGGCGAAGGACTGGGCGCTGTCGAAGAAGCTGCTGCTGGGCAGCTGGGTGATGGTCTGCTTGCCGGCATTGATCAGGTCCGGATCCTCCTCCCCCTCATAGGGGAAGGGGCCGAGGCCGAGCATGCCGTTCTCCGATTGCAGCTGCACCGTCATGCCGGCGGGCACGTGGTTGGCCACCAGCGTCGGGATGCCGATGCCGAGATTGACGTAGAAGCCGTCCTGCAGCTCGCGCGCCGCGCGCGCCGCCATTTCGTCGCGGGTCCAGGGCATTTTTTCGACTCCTTCAGGCCGCGTTCGGGCGTTTCGTCACGGTGCGCTGCTCGATCCGCTTCTGGAAATCGGCGGGCAGCGCGATCATGCGCTTCACGAAGATGCCGGGCGTGTGGATGTGGTCGGCATCGATCTCGCCATTGGCGACGATGTGCTCGACCTGCGCCACCGTCACCTTGGCGGCGGTGGCCATGACGGGATTGAAGTTCCGCGCGGTCTTCCGATAGACGAGGTTGCCTTCGTGATCGCCCTTCCAGGCATGGATGATGGCGAGGTCGGCGAAGAGCCCGCGCTCCATCACATAGTGCTCGCCGTCGAATTCGCGCGTCTCCTTGCCCTCCGCCACCGCCGTGCCGTAGCCGGTCTTGGTGAAGAAGGCCGGGATGCCGGCGCCGCCGGCACGGATGCGCTCCGCCAGCGTGCCCTGCGGGTTGAACTCGATCTCCAGCTCGCCGGCCAGGTACTGCTTGGCGAAGGTCGCGTTCTCGCCCACGTAGGAGCTGATCATCTTGCGGATCTGCCGCGTATGCAGCAGCAGGCCGAGGCCCGCATCGTCGATCCCGGCATTGTTGGAAATGACGGTGAGGTCCTTCACACCGCTCGCCCGGATCGCCTCGATCAGCACCGAGGGAATGCCGCTGATGCCGAAGCCGCCGGACATGATGGTCATGCCATCCCGCAGCAGCCCGGCGAGTGCCGAGGTCGCATCCCCGTAGATCTTGCTCATCCTGCCCGTGCCACCCCTGATGCTTCAGGCCGAAACTATGCGGGTCCGCGTCCAGGCGGAAGAGGTTGCGAAAAGGGTTGCAGAAAGCCGCCCGGGGCAGGCTTGCGCAGCCCCGGGGTGGCGGCTATACGGCCGGCCTCGCGCTTCGGCGTGCGGGGCCATAGCTCAGTTGGTAGAGCGCTTGAATGGCATTCAAGAGGTCAGGGGTTCGACTCCCCTTGGCTCCACCAGAATTTCCGCCGGCTTCCGAGTGATCGGGGCCGGCGGCTTCGTTTCAAGAGCAACCATGGTGCAACCACGCTGCGGGCCAGGCTGCGCTTCCGCTACCGGGCCGACAGCATCAAGAGCGGGTTGCCATGGATGCGAACGACCCTGACGACCTGCTCCAGAACGCCGCCGCCGCGTTTTTCACGGAGATGGTCGAACCAACGGTAGCAGAGTTCATGGCGGCACCGGACAATCGGCGGCGTGGCTGCCTGGCTTGCCTCGTGGTGTCGAGCCTGGCCGATCACTATTTCCACGCCATTGAGGCTCCGAAGCTAGGCGAGGTCAGCACAAAGAAGCTTCGCGAGGCGCTTAAATCATTCCGAAACGGTGTCGCTGCAGAAAACTGGAGCGTCAATCAAGTCCACGATATTGCGAACGCGACAAAGCACTATGCCAAGATGGGGGATCGGGTGGTCCTTAGCGATCTTCAAGCCGACGAGATTGGCGAGTTTGGTGTCTTGCAATTCGGATGGCCAATAAATGGCCGGTACGTCATCGTTGAAGTAGCGCCAGACAACACCTGGCTTCTCTCTGAGCTTGTTGAGGAAGCGGCCCGATACTGGCGGTACAGGCTTTCATCACCAGGCTCGGCCTTACTGCCTTGATGCCTCGTGCGACGTGTGACGGCGCGACGATCTTGGGCGGGGGCGCGGTAGCGGTGGTTGCGGTTCGTGGTTGCAGGGGACGGCGCGGGGCGCCGGCATTTTCTTCGGCCGGCCAAAACCGATTTGCTCCAAAGGGTCATGGTCTCCGTGCGGAGGGGCGGACAAGACGGGGCGAGCGCGTTCCGGGGGGTGGGGGTGGAGGGGGTGCCGGGGGGTCGGCCGCCTGTCATCCCCAGGCAGCGCCATCCCCCTGTCTGGTCGCGCAGCTCCGCCAGCTCGACGCCGGCCGGCGCGCCACCTGGTGAGTTGCCCAGCCGCCCGACCACTCACGCTGCCTCGACACCCAGGATGCGATACACGCTGGCCCGGCCGATCCCGAGGCGGCGCGCGATCTCGGTAGGCCGCACGCCCTCCGCCTTCATCTGCCGCACTGCATCGGCCTGGCGCTGTGCGGTTGGCGCGCGGCCCTGATACTTCCCCTCGGCCTTCGCCTTCGCGATTCCCTCGCGCTGGCGCTCCAGCATCAAGGCCCGCTCGAACTCTGCGACCGCGCCGAGCATGGTGAGCATGAGGCGCCCGGTCGGCTGCCTGGTGTCCACTACGGCGCCGCCCATAGACAGCACGCGCAGCGCCACGCCCTTCGCCTCCAGCCGTTCCACGATGCCGAGAAGGTCGGTCACGCTGCGGGCGAGGCGGTCGGGCTTGGTCACAATCAGCGTGTCGCCCTGCCGAGTGAAGGCAATGGCGGCCTCTAGCTCGGCACGGCGCCCGATGGATGACACTCGCTCGGAACAGATTCGCTCGCACCCGGCGGCGGCCAAGTCGCGCGCCTGAGCCTCAAGGCCGGCCTCCTGCTCGACGGTGGATGTCCGGGCATATCCTACCAGCATTGCGGCGCTTCATGTCTCGCTAGGGTCTTAGACTTATAACGGGTCGGCGTCTCAATGGTCAAACCCCATTTCAGCGGGACGGTTCTGCGCAGGGCGGGCGGGGCCTCTGGGACGTCTCACACGGGCTTGCCCCAGCGGGACGAGGCGGAAGTGTTGCCTCGTCCGGGTAGTAAGCCGACATCAAACAGGTCGGCTCAGCGGCTGCGGGGGCGCACGCGATGCGCGACCGTGATGTCCGCCAGCGCCAGGCCGCGGTTTCGCAGGTCAAGCCGCACCTCCTCTCGGACGGGCGCGGCTCCTTTCGGATCGGAGATCGTCAGCAGAAGCGTGAAGTGCACGCCCTCGGCCGGGAAGGCTGTGCCTGCGCGGACGAGACTGTCCAGGGAGAGCCGCCAATTGGAAGTGTTCCCGCGGCCCTGCGGCATATTGGCGTGGTAGCGCTTAATCGGCGACCACTTTAGCCCGGTCGTAATCAGGTACTTCTCAGTCTTGTGCATGCCTTGGGGCAGGCCGGCGCCGTCATGGGTGAGCCGGCTCACCCACTCCACCGCACCCGTCGCGGTGTCTACCAGATCCTCCTGGTGGAGATATGCCTCTAGCTGCACCCGCATGGCCTCCTCGCGGTGGGCCGGGTCGATCGGCGGCGTGTAGGCCAGGGTCACATCCGCTCGCCCCCGGCACGCCCCGTCGGGCCGCACCAGCGACCGCGGCCAAGCGAAGGGGAAGTCGAGCCTCTGGCGGGCGAGCAGCCGCTCGCTGAAGACCAGCGTGACGCTGTGCGGGTCGTCGCTAAGCAGCAGGTCGGCCGGCGGCGCGAGGCCGAAGCCCACGAAGTCGCGCGCCACATGGCGTAGCTTCGGCGCGCAAAGCTCTGCGGGCCTGGCGGCCCGGTGCACAGGCAGTGCCAGCAGGGTCTCGCGCGGGGCCTGCCGCGCGAGCCGCTGGTCAAGGGTGGCGACGCCAGCAGCGGTGAGCGGCGCCGCGTAGCTGGTCCCGCACCCGTCCACGCCCTCGCCCTCGGGGCTAATGGAGGCAAGGCCGGTCCGATTGCCGGCTGCCTCGGCGCCCCCGTATTGTGCCAGTTCGGGCTTGCGCCCGCCGCCGACGCCCGGGCCGCGGCATGTGTAGGTGGTCGGCATCTTCACCGCATGCCCGGCGATGCCGGGCGGGTTCACGGCGCCGACCGTAAGGCCGAGCATGTGCTCGCTGAGCGCCGGGAGGCCCTGGTCGCGGCCGGCGAAGCCGGCCAGCATCGTGACGGCGTCGTCCGCCTGCGCCGGCCAGGGCGGCCGCGAAGTGCCGGAGGCTAGGTTTCCAGCCGACACCACGAAGATCACGTCCAACGCCCGCGCCAAGCGGTCCAATCGGTCGGCAGCCAGCGAGTAGCCCAGATTCGACGGCCGCCGACCGAAGGCGAAGCTCAGGTTGAAGACGCGGACGCCGTGGTCGCGCTTGGCGACGCGGACCTTCTCCTCCAACTGGTCGAACAGGTCCTCGATGTCGCGGTAGTAGCGGCTGCGCAGCTCGCGGCGGGGGAAGAAGTCGAGGTCGAAGAACTTGCAGCCAGCCGGCTCGATGCCGCCAGCTAGGCCCGGATTGAAATGCGCCCCGGCGACCACGAGTCCCGCAATGAATGTTCCATGGCCCTCGCTCCTGTCGGAGAAGGGTACAAGGCCGGCATCGCCTACTTTCCAGGCGTTCAGCTTCTCCACGTCGGCCACGCCGCCGTCGATGATGCCCACCACCGGGTGGTCCCCATCTGGTGGCGGCGGGACGATCGCCTCTCTGCTGCCCGCCAGGGCCCCCATGGGCGCGGTCTCAAGGACCGGCGGCAACTCTACCGCGCGCACAAGAGACTGCCCCGCGAGGAACTCCAACAGGGCGCCGTGTCGTGCCGGGGTCAGGTCGCGCCCGACGGAGCCCTCCGGCGCCGCGGGCAGCCGCGCCGTGCTCACCTCCGCCACCCGCCCGCCTGGTAAGAACGGCAGCTCGACCAAACGCTGGCCGCTCCCGGCTGTCAGCTGCACGGACAAGGCCACGGGCGGCTCACCGAAGGCGGCCGTCTGGGCGCCCGGCAGGAAGGGCCTGACCAGCATCCCGCCGCCGATCCGCTCCAGACCGGCGCGAAAGTTCTCGATTAGCCTGCCCACGGCGTCGAAACCGAGCTCGGCATCCGGCTTGAAGAGCTCGACGATGTAGCCGCCGACCACGTTAGGCTGGCGCATCCAGGCAACGGCCTCGTCGGCCGAGAACGCAACGCGGTCGGCCGGCTCGTACAGCCGGATATCCTTGATGCCGCCAAGCTCGCTGCGGTAACCGGAAACTCGCGGTTCCAGCTTGCCGGTCTTCTGGCTTTCAACCATCCGGGGGACCGCCTCGGCCTTCTGCTCGACGATGCGGTCGATCCGCTCGAGCGCGTCTGGCGTCACCTGGAACAGCATCTCACCTACGGCATCAGCGCCGACCAGGGCGAACCGGTGCGCCCTGCTGAACAGCGCGCGCAAGGGACGGTGGCTCTTGGCGAGCGCCTCCTCGCGCTGGACAACCTTCACAAAGCCCATCGGCTGCCCCGCGCCGCGCAGGGCGGACGCAACCGCCTTGATGCTACCGCGAAGTCGTTGCTTGTGCCGGACGAAGCCGGCGTCATCGCCCGCAAAAAAATCCTTGTTGCCGCCGCCGAAGGGCTCAGGCTCCTCACGCTCTATGAACTGGCGCGTCCCCATGAAGACCTGAATGGGGCGCAGGTCGTCCCGCTTGCTAGCCATCGATGCTCGCGTCCTTTCGCGCTTCGCTGTGCTCGGTCCGCTTCCGGCGTCGCGACACGGCGGGCTGGGAAAGCCCGAGCAACGCCCCAACCTCGGCCTGCCTAAATCCAGCTGCCTCAAGCGCCCTATCGAGAACCTCTTCGGGGCCAGTCAGCGCCAGACGCCGGTCCTCGCCGAAAAGCCGCGCATTGAGCAACGCTTGGCGCCGTAACGCTTCCAGAAGAACACGACCTCGCCCCGATCCATTAGTCAGGCCGGCGCGCCGCTCGTCGCTTCCTTCAGGGCCATGCAGGACCAAGAAGCGCTTGCCAGCCGCAATGAGGGACTCCAGGTCCGCACCACTCATGCCCTCTGTCGCCCAGACGATTAGCCGCATCTCGACGGGGCCGAGGCGTAGCGGCGTCAAGAAGCGCGCCAAGAGGGCCTCGCGGGAAGCGGCGTCGGGCAGCGGGATCTCAATGCGTGTCTCGAAGCGGCGCCACACCGCCGGATCAAGCAGATGCTCGTGATTGGTTGCAGCGAGCGTCAGGCCTCTGCCATTCCGCGCGTCGAGCGACTGAAGCAGAGTGTTCACAACGCGCTTGATCTCGCCGACCTCTTGCACGTCATCACGCGCCTTCGCGACGGCGTCGAACTCATCAAGAAACAGCACGCAGCGATAGCGGTCCGCGAACTCAAAAAGCGCTCCAATATTGCGAGCGGTAGTGCCCAAGAACGACGATGTAAGCCCATCAAGCCGCGCCTCGACGCACGGCAGGCCAAGCTGGTGCGCGAGGTAGCGGGCGAGCTTCGTCTTACCTACTCCGGGTGCGCCGTAGATGAGGCAACGCATGTTCGGCTTTGCGCCAAGTCGCGCGAGGGCCTCAGCCCGATTCCACTCCGCCAGAAGGTCAGCCACCGCAGCAGCCAGAGGAGCGACCAGCACCGGTGGCTCCTCGGGCTCGCCCGACGGGAAGGTGATACGTGCCAGCGGGGTACCGGTCTCACGATCCGTTGGAAGCGGCGACGACGGAGTGAGTTGCTCGCCCTGAAGCTGGCGACGCGCCGCCTCTGCGGTCGCCCGCATTTCCTCAACGGCCATGGGGGCCATGGCCTGCCGGCGCTCACTTCGCGTTAGCAGCCGCCCAAGCTTCGCCGCTTGATCTGGATCGGACTTGGCCAGCGCATCGCGGAGCCGCTCGATCTGCTGCGCCGCGCGCCCCCCTTCGGAGTCCAGCGAAATGCGCGCAAGAGCCAACACGATGTCAAAATAGTCCATGGTTATGCGTCCCTTGGCGAAGCGATGCGCTTTCGCTCGCACTATATGCGCTCCCGCCTGCATTATGCAAGCGACGGCTAGCTGAATGCGTAACTGCCCCCACCGTATGCGCGACCTTGGGTTAGCGATGCGATTCAGCGGGTTCCTATTCGCTAGACGGCCGGCGCTGATATGGCTCCTCGGCACCGTTGCGGGTGGCGGTTACTTCGTTGCAGGCGCGGGCGCGGGCGGACCATCTTCGCAGCCAGCCCCCGGTCGATCCGACCGTTGGCCAGAGGTCGCTGCCACGACGGCGTGCCGCGGGCGCCGGGGGTTCAGTCTGACCACCATGGACAGGACGCCGTTGCGGGCGGGGGCGGGGTGCGGGCCAGTGTCGCCGCGAAGAGCGGGCCGCGCCCTCCGCCTCCTCTCACGGCCTGTCCGCCACCCCTCCCGAAACCGAGTGACCGCGCCACTTAGTAGCTGCCCCACTAGCTCAGCACCCGCGTCCCGAGACCCGCAGCCGCACCCTTCCCCCTGTCCCTGGCCTGGAAGATCATGCTCGGACCCCGGCACCCGACCGCCCCGGCCCTCACCGTCACGCGCCCGGCGAACGCCGTCACGCGGATAAACGCCTTCGTCACCTCCGGAAAAATGCGGCCGGGATAACGTTCTATCCTTCATTTCAATTGCTTATGACCCGTGCACCGCTCCCCCTCTATGCAAAACGACCGGGACAACCGGGACACCGCCCCTTAACTATTTGTTATCACACATTATTTTCTGTCCCGGTTCTAACCGCGCGCCGGGACAGCACCGGGACACCGGGACAGTGTCGGGGCTTTGCCGCCCGCCCGGCGTGTCCCGGTGTCCCGGTGGATAAAATGACCGGGACACGACTACCGGGACAGCCTAACCCATTGTTCTGGATATTAAATTTACAGAACGAAACATAGACTGTCCCGGTGTCCCGGTCATTTCTGCTTTTCCGC
This sequence comes from Falsiroseomonas sp., assembly GCF_051860665.1. GTDB lineage: Bacteria > Pseudomonadota > Alphaproteobacteria > Acetobacterales > Acetobacteraceae > Falsiroseomonas. The sequence continues at coordinate 173,420 of NZ_JBHYDM010000009.1, read as the reverse complement.
CGAGTGGTTGCGCTTCCTGCGAGGGCTCAAGGCGGCCCGAACAACACCTCTGCGCCCCCACCGCCCCGGCCGACCGCACGACGCGCGGCACCGCCCGGCCCGCTCATCGGCGGGCACGGCGGCGCTTCGGGATTGCGTGTGCATCGGGCCGGGGAGGGCGAGGCAGCGCCGGCCGCCGTCCCTACGCACGGCGGGTGAAGCCTGCCGCGCGCCGCCCCCACCAGGCGCGGCGCGAGGGCGGCGGCGGCCGGGTGCTCAGTCGGCGCCGTCTTCCAGCGCTGCCGGCTCCACTACCACCAGGCGGGGCCTGCCGAAGCCGGGAATCTTCGGTGGGCGGATCGCCCAGCGCATGCCCTCCTTGTCCGGCTGGCCGCGGATCATCCCGGCCTTGCCGAGACGCGCCCGCGCCTCGCGGTCTTCCAGGCCCAGGGGGCCGATGATCTCGGCCGCGAAGGTCTCGGGCAGGATGCCATGCACCCAGCGGCGTTCGCCCTTGTCGTTCGGCTCCTGCCAGCGCCAGCCCGCCCGGTTCATAGTCCGCTCGCCATCGGGCAGGGGCGGCTCGGTCTGCGCGCCCTCGGCGTCCGGGTCCGGGTCTTTCACCACGCTGAACCTGGCGGCGCCGTGCATGCCAATAAAGCGCCGCAGCGCCGCGAAGAGGTTGTGATCTTCCCGGCTGCCGACGCCGCCGCGCTCAAGCATCCAGTCGCGGAAGACAACCCCCGCCGCTCGCTCGGCCTCGCCGGCAGGCCACCCGGTAATACCGGCCTCCGTCGCCAGCTCGCCGGCGATCGCCACCAGGGCCATGCGCCGGGCCGCGCGCTGCACCTGGCCGTCCGCGGACTTGGGCACATGGGCCGCAACCCACGCCGCCATGCGCGCCAGCACGATCCGGCTGGCGAAGTCGGAATCGCGCGCCAGCTCGGCCGCCAGCCACTCGACGAAGGCCGGCCCAGCCGTGCCGTGCTGCGCCACCACGCCCCGTCTGAGGCGCTGCGCGAAGGCGCCGCCATCGGCTTCGCCATGCAGCGTGTCGAAGCACCCGAATCCGCCCGGCACCACGGCGGGCACGTCCAGCAATCGCACTTCCTGACCGGCCTTGATTCGCTTCCCCGCCTGCGACGCCAAGCTGGCCGCGCTCTCCTCGCTGCTGGACAGGACAAGCGTCGTCCAGGTCGTGTTGCGGCGGTTGCCGCCACCGGCTCGGGCGCGTTCCTTCCCGCTGCCGTTCGCCAGCATGTAGAGCGTTTCCCCCAGTTCCTTCGGGTCGGCCTGGCCCATCTCATCCATCGGCAACAGCGCGTGGTTGTGGGCCGCTGCGACGTTCTCGATGCCGTTGCTGGTGGCCCGCCACGGCCGCACGTAGGCGTCCGCCCCCGTCTTGCTCGGCGCGCCCATCGCGCTCGCCGCCGCGTCGATGATCGTCGTCTTGCCCTTGCTGCTCTCGCCACGAAGGTTGATGCCGCCACCTTCATCTCCTGCGAGGAACAGCAGCGGCGCCGCGAAGCTGCACGACACGCCAAAGGCGAGGCGGGTGTTGCCGATGCAGAGGCGCGCCACCTGGTTGCGCCACCCGTCCAGCGTACCGCGCTCGCCGTAGATGCTCGGGGGCGGGTCCATGTCCAGCCTCACCAGCTCGCCCGCCGATGCGCCGATGGTGCGGCCGGGCAGCACGAAGACAGGGCTTCGCCCAGCCGGGCGATACCAGCCGGTGCGGGGTACCGTCCGCACGCGCGCAGTCGCCCGCACGGTAGCAAGGAACTGCACGAGTGCCAGGCGTGCGCCCTGCGCCGCACTCACGAACAACCCGCACGCGGCCAGCCTTTCACGCACCGCCACGCCCTCACCGGCCAACAGCCGACGCGGCATGATCCACTCGTGCGCTGTGCCGTCGCGGTCCTGCCAGCGCAGCAGCAAGCCCCAGTCGTCGCCATTCTCCGGGCGGCTCTCGGCCGCGACCTCAAAGGTGCCGCAGACGCGGAACGGCATGTCCTTCTCACTGGCCGGGATGCGCCACAGCCCATCGGCGCGCATCTCGAAGCCTTGTGGCATCTCGAAAGCCGTTTTCACCACCGGCGCCGCGCCCTGCACCGCCGCACGGATCGCGTCGCGTCCGCCCTTCGTCCCGCTCGACGTCTTCGTTGCCCCGTTCGCGCCGTTCTTCCCGCCGCTCATGTCGGCATCCCTGCGCGCAGCGTATCGTTGAAGTCCTTCCCGACCGGCGGGCGCGCAATGCGCACGTCGCGCCCCTGGGCCGCGAAGCGGCTTGCCGCGCGCTCCAGCAGGGCCGCCGCCTTCGGGTTCTCGTCGTCGTTGTCGGCGCAGAGGATCACGCGCGAGACTGCCGCCGGCAGCACCACGCTGCCCATGTTGGCGAGGGCCACGGCCGCGATCACGCGCAGCTCGGGGCAGGCGAGCGCGACCGACAGGGCGGTTTCGATCCCCTCGGCCATCGCCACCGCCTCGCCGGCCGGCGCCTCGCGCAGCGGCTTCCCCGAGGAGCCGCGCCATAGGGGGATGAAGCCGCCGGCGTAGCGGCCGAGGGTCTTCTTCGCATCGCGCAGCGGCGCTTTGCGCCACACGCCGCCACCGTCCCGCGCAAGCCAGGTGCGATGCGTGCCGACATGCTCGCCGGCGCCGTGCGTGATGGCGGCCAGCATCGCGGGCAGCGGGCGGCCTGCCTCCTGGCACCAGCACTCGGGATGGAAGCGCAGCGCGCGAGGCTGCCGCGCCAGCTCAGCTAGGATGATCCCGCGTTCTGCCAGGTATTCCCCGGCGGGCGTTCCGGCGATGCGCTCCTGGCCGCACAGGAACAGCGCCAGCGCCTTTCGACGGCGGGCCGTATCGTCGGCACCTGGCGGTGCCGGCGTCGACTCAGGCGCCTTTCTGAGCGGCGGCGGGTTGGTTCCGTCGCCCACCCCAAGCCATCGTCGCGCCCATGCCATCGCGTCGCGCGTGTTCCCCCGGAACAGCACGGCGGCCACCAGGTCGAGGGCGTCGCCAGTCTCTCCGGTCGCGAAGTCATGCCACACGCCGGCCTTGTCGCCGTGAAGGTGGAGCGCAAGGGATTGGCCGGACGATCCGTCAACCCCGCCGCAGCGCCAATGTCCCCCATCGCGGTGCCCCGCCGGCAGCAGATGTGCCGCCAGCCCCGGCACGTTCGCGGCCAGCATGGCGGACAGCTCGGCCGCGCGGATCGGCGCGCGACTCATGCAGCCCCCAAGGGCGCACCCCCGCCCTCGCCACCGCGCGGCCAGCGCTTACGGCTGGTCAGCAGCACCGGAGGCGCGGGGTAGAAAGGGAAGCCGTGCACGTCCTCCTGGGCGCCATGGAAGGCGCGCGTGTCGGGCAGTTCCAGCCCAGCCGCGAGCGCCGCCCGCGCGGCCTCCGCCCGCCCGCGCGCCCATGCCTCGCGGTCGGGCAACGCGACGCCATCGGCTTGCAGCCGCGCGATATCCTCCAGGGCCACAAGGCCGCGCTCGAACCGCCGCACCAGCTCGGCCAGCTCGCGCGCTTCGCGTTCGCTGGTGGCCTCGCCCCAGCGGGAAGCGCACAACTGCGGGCCATGGATGCGCAGCAGGTGCCGCATGCAGATCGCGCCAGCGGCCGTCAGCATCGCCCGCGATACCGGCATGCTGAGCAGCCATTGCAGGTCGTGAAGGTCGGTCGCGGCGGCCAAAGGTGCGCCCCTCACCGCGCACCCCCTCGCGCCGCGCTCGCCGGCGGCGGCGTAAGCCGGCGAGGCAGCCGCATGCGCGCCTCGCTGGTGTTCCGCACGGTGCGGGCGGCGGCCCAAGCGTCGAGGTCCGCCACCGCGTAGGAGACGGCGCGGCCCATGGCGAGGAAGGCCGGGCCGCCGCCGGCCGTGCGCATCTTCTCCAGGGTGGACACCGAAAGGCCGAGGTATTCGGCGGCCTCGGGCGTGCGCAGCCGGCGCCCGGCCGGCTGGGAAGCGGGATTGCTCAAGGTCTGGCTCCATGTCTGAACAACCGCCTGGGGGCGCGTCCCCCCATGCGGCGCCGGGAGGTCCGGCGCGGCTCAGTCAGCCACGGGAGCTATTCGAGTTGCGCGGTCGTGTTACTCGAATTTTCGGCGCCTTCCGACCAGACTCCGGGCGGTCCTGCCGGCCACCGCCACCCGCCAGCACGAAGCCCGGTCCGTGAGCTGCGAGGGTGCGCGTGATCTGTGCCTCAAGCACCCGCGCCAGCCGCTTCAGCCGCTGCCGGCGGGCTCCGCCGGCCTCGCCCGCCGGCAGGTCGGCCAGGCTCGCGCGGTATGCCTGCCAGCGGGCTTGCGCCTCGGCCGGCGTCAGCTCGCCGGACCGCGCCTTGTCCCGCCAGTAAGCAACCGTCTTCGCAGTGATCGGCGCCGGCGTGCGGCCTCCGCGACGTCGCACGCCCTTGAACAGCGCCGCAACTCGCCCGGAAGCGTCGTCGCGGGTGCTGTCCGCCTCCCGCCAGGCGTCCATAGCGCTTGCGGCTAGGCCGATCAGGTGGGCCGCGTCCGTCTGTCGTGCCGTGGCGAACTTCCGCACCGGCACGAACAGCGGGTCGGACACACCGCGTTGCACGTTGCTCAAGCCGCTGATGATATGGGCCAGCGGTTCCCCTGCCTCCCGCTCCTTCATGTCCGCGAAGGCATCGGCCAGCGTAAGGGCGCCTTGCACCGCGAGGAAAGCAACTTGCAGCCCTTCCGGCTCCTGCGCCAGCTGGCTGCGTCCGTCTACCACGACGCGCCCTCGCTTGCTGGCGGCGTCCATCTGCGCAGCAAAGAACGCATGAAGCGCCTTCGTCGCGGCCTGCACTGTGGCCACCGCCTCGGCCACCAGGCAGGGCAGCTCCGCCGCTTCCTGTGTTGTCCAGAGGCGCGTTTGCGCATCGCGCGTCAGCAGCTCCACAGCGCGATTCAGGGCCTCGAAGGTGAGCGGCGTAGCCCGTCCCGGCGGCGGCAGGGCGCCGATCGGCTCACCGTCGCGCGCCTCGGGGACCTCTTCACCGGCGTCTCCGTCTTCATCCTCGCGCTCGGCCAGCACCGCCGCGAGCTCGTCGGCATCCGCCCGCATCGTTTCCAGCACCCCCGCGAAGGTCGGTAGCGCGTTGGCTGTGCGAGCGTCGCGGGCCAGCGCGGCAAGCCGCGCCAGCCCCGCCGCGATCTGCCCGGCTCTACCCGCCGCCGTTACCAATTCGGCGGCGTCCTCGTGCGCCTCGTCGCCGCGATCAACCATGGCCCTGGCCCTCCATCGCCGCCAGCGCGGCCACGCCGTCACGCAGCGTGCGCAGCAGCACCACGTCCCAGTCGGCGTCGCCGTGCTGCTCGCCTTTTGTCCAAGCCGCGAGCCGCGCCTTCGCCAGAATGCCGGAAAGCGAGGTCGCCGGCGCGCGCGCCACCAGTTCCATCAGGTCACTCCAGCCGTCGGTCAGGTGGGTTGGATTGTTGTCCTCGCCGATGATGCGCTGCGCTACGTCATAGGCGTCCCACCAGGCGCGCGCCTGGTCCAGTGCGGCGAGCATCGCCGCCGCGTTGCCGGACGCGGCAGCCGGCCGCAGCTCGTCCACTTTCGCCGTCACCTGACCAGGCGCCAGGCCCAGGCACGCCAGATATCCGAGACTCCGCGCCCACTCGGCGCTATCCCTCACATCGCTCGTCGTCGTCATGGTGCTGTTCTCACCTGCTTCGGCGGGCCGGGGCGGGGGCGCTGCAATCGCCCTCGCCCCACCCTGAATGCCGGGAACCGCCCGGCGCGGATCGGTTCACGGCATGCGAAGTCTTGGGCCACCGGCCCGGATCGCCTCGCGGTCCCACTCGGCAGATCTTTCCAGAAGCTCCTGCTCGGCTTTCGCCACCATCTCGGCCGCAATGCGAGCTGTCTCAGCCGGCGCTTGACCATCGGGACCGGGCCGGCAGAAGCGTCGCGCCTCGGGATAGCTGTAGGGCCATACCAACCGCAGCTCGCGAGGAATCGAATGCCTGCTGAGGGACCGATGGTCTCCCGCGACCAACCAGGCAAGAAAGGTCCCGAATGCCTCGCACGAGGGGCGCCGCCCCAGCGTTGTCAGCGCGCGAGTGGCGATTTCCGCCGCAGCCTCAGCCCATTCCCATCCGTCCGTCTTTCCTTCCTGCCGCTGTTCGGCGCCGATCCCTGCGCAGTACTCCGGAGGGCACATCCGCATGCGTGCGGCGTCAGGCCCGGCCCACGGCCAGACCGGCCCGCATTCTTCTCCGTCGAAAGCAAGATGCGTTGCGGGCGAGAGGCCGGGTGGCGGATCGGGCGGCAGCACTGCCGTCTCGGCATCCTGGGGCACGCGCCGGCGCAACTCGGCGGTCATCGTTAGTGCGAGCCCGCGACGGCCGAGGCGCAGCAATTCCGCCATGCACGCGAAGGCGGCATCGCGCCTTGCCTCGGCATCGCTTGTCATGCCGGCGAGAATGCTGACGCCAAGCTGCAGCTCGGCGGCGCGCTCGCCTCTGGGTTCGACAGCAGTCATGCACCCGGCGCTCCTGCAAGGCGGGCATTGCGCGGCCTGGATTGCCGCGAAGGTTTATGGTCTCCGCGCGCCCTCGGCGCTGCCTCCGCCCGGTGCTTGTTCCGGGGCATGGGGCGAGAGGGGGTGCCAGAGAGTTCTGCCTTCGCGCCTGGATTAGCGGTCGCTTTATCCCGCTCACGCTCCGCCGCAGCGATGGCCTCGGCCAGCGCTGCGCCCCATTTCTCGACCGCCGCCTTCTGCTCGGGCCAGCGCTGCGCATGCTGATAGACGCCAAGGACGCCGCCCCGCGTGCCGCTCTGCCGGTGGTTCAGCACGGCATCAGCCACCGGCTCGGCAACGCCGCGCTCGGCCATGAGCGAGGCGAAGGAGCGGCGGAAGTCGTGCCAGGTCCAGGCGCGAAAGCCGGCTGCCTCGCCCATTTCCGCCTTCATCCCGGTCCAGGCCGTAACCTCATTGCCCACCCGGGGCGAGGGGAAGGCTAGGCCGCTGGCTGGCTTGCCCAGCGCCTCATGTCGTGCGCGTAGCAGGGCGCGGGCCAGCGGGTGCAGCGCGAGACGGTGTTGGTCGCCGTTCTTCGTAATGGCGCCGGGCAGCGTCCAAACGCCCGCCTTAAGGTCCACGTCCTCCCACGCGAGGCGCGCGCCCTCGCCGCGCCGGACCGGCAATGCAATCAGCAGGCGCGCCAGCTCGCCAAGCGGCGCCGGCAGCACCTCCGACGCGATCCAGAGGCGGGTGAGGTCGGGCAGCGCCACCACCCGGCGCCGAGCCGGCGGCGGCTTCGGGCGCCTGGCGCGCGGGATTGCGTCGCAAGGATTGATCGCCAGATGCCCCGCGTCGCGGCACCACTCCATGAAGCGTCCGAAGGCACCAAACAGTAGCCGCGCCGTTGCCGGGCGCGCCGCCTCCAGATGCAGCAGGCCAAGAAGGTCGGCCGGCGTGATTTCGGCTACCGGCCGCCCCTCCAGCTTCATGCGGGCGATGGCGTTCCGGACGGCCGCCTCCTCGGCTGCCGCATGGCCGGGCGAAATGGCGCCCGATCCGCGCAAGCTGGGGCGGCCCGGCAGTGCCTTGGCATAGCTCTCGGCCAGCTTCTCCACCGCGGCGGCGCGCGCGGCGCGCGCGGCCTTACGCTCCGCCTCACGCTCCTTCGACGGGTCCTTGCCCTTGTCCACGGCCGTCCGCAGCGCGCGCGCCTGCTTGCGCGCCTCCTCCACGGTCATGGCCGGGAAGGTGCCGATCCGGTGCCAGTGCTGGCGGCCGTCGAGCGCGCGATACTTGAACAGCCAGGTCCGCGCGCCGCTGCTCAGAGTGCGGAGGCCAAAGCCTGGCACCTCCCGATCCCACATGAGCCCGGGCGGCGAGGTCTCGGCCGCTCGGCTGGTGATGTTTGCTTCGCTCCGCTTTGGCATCGGTGCCTCCGGTTTGTTGCATAACCGGACGCGCAACCACGATGCAACCATGCAGAAGCGGCCCGGTCCAGTTCGATCCGGGGACCAGCTCACTGGAAGTTAGGTTTTTCCTCGCCTGAGGAAGCAAGGTGCGACGCTATGCGGGCCGGTCCACCACGCCACGCTTGAATGGCATTCAAGAGGTCAGGGGTTCGACTCCCCTTGGCTCCACCAGGTTTCAAGAACCGCCAGTCCCGGCAGCCGGGACTGGCGGTTTTTCTTTGGCAAGGCGGATGATCGATCGGCTCAATCATTCCGATCGCCAGAAATCATTTCCCTCGTTCGTTCCCGGCGCCTAGCCTCCCTGCACACCCCAGGGAGTTCCAACGCCATGGACACCAACGTCCCCCCGCCCTCCGGCTGCCCGATGAGCAAGAAGCCCGCGGCCATGCGGTCCCTGCTCGGCCGCACCAATCGCGACTGGTGGCCGAACCAGCTCTCGCTCGACATGCTGCACCAAAACGGCCTGTCCGGCGATCCGATGGGCGACGACTTCGACTACGCGGCGGAATTCAAGACGCTGGACTACGCCGCGGTGAAGCGCGACCTGCATGCGCTGATGACCGACAGCCAGCCCTGGTGGCCGGCCGACTATGGCCATTACGGCCCCTTCTTCATCCGCATGGCCTGGCACAGCGCCGGCACCTATCGCACCGGCGACGGCCGCGGCGGCTCCTCCTCCGGCTCGCAGCGCTTCGCGCCGCTGAACAGCTGGCCGGACAATGCGAACCTGGACAAGGCGCGCCGCCTGCTCTGGCCGATCAAGCAGAAATACGGCCGCAAGCTGTCCTGGGCGGACCTGATGATCCTGGCCGGCAATGTCGCCATCGAATCCATGGGCGGCCCGGTCTTCGGCTTCGGCGGCGGCCGCAAGGATGTCTTCGAGCCGGAGAAGGACATCTACTGGGGCACCGAGGAGAAGTGGCTGGGCGATACCCGCATCGCCGAGGGCAAGGTCTTCGAAAGCCCGCTCGCCGCCATCCAGATGGGCCTCATCTACGTCAATCCCGAAGGCCCGGGCGGCGTGCCGGACCCGATCGGCTCCGGCCGCGACATCCGCGAGACCTTCGCCCGCATGGGCATGAATGACGAGGAGACGGTGGCGCTGACCGCCGGCGGCCATACCTTCGGCAAGTGCCACGGCGCCGGCGATGCCTCCCTGGTCGGGGCGGAGCCGGAGGGGTCCGACATCGCCCAGCAGGGCCTCGGCTGGCAGAGCGGGCATGAGAGCGGCGTGGGCGACCACACCATCACCAGCGGACTGGAAGGCGCCTGGACGCCCAACCCCATCCAGTGGGACGGCGGCTATTTCCACATGCTGCTGGACTACGACTACGAGCTGGTGCGCAGCCCCGCCGGCGCCCAGCAGTGGCAGCCGATCAACCAGAAGCCGGAGGACATGGCCCCCGGCGCGCATAGCCCGCACCGCCGCCTGCCGACCATGATGACCACCGCCGACATGGCGATGAAGATGGACCCGGCCTATCGCAAGATCTCGGAGCGGTTCCGCGACCACCCCGAGCAGTTCGCCGATGCCTTCGCCCGCGCCTGGTTCAAGCTGTGCCATCGCGACATGGGGCCGAAGGCCCGCTACCTGGGCCCGGACGTCCCGGCCGAGGACCTGATCTGGCAGGATCCGATCCCGAAGGCGGACTACGTCCAGATCTCCGCTACCAATGTCGCGACGCTGAAGGACAAGATCCTCGCCTCCGGCCTGACCACGGCGGAGCTGGTGGCCACGGCCTGGGCCTCGGCCTCCACCTATCGCGGCTCCGACCACCGCGGCGGCGCCAATGGCGGGCGCATCCGCCTGGCGCCGCAGAAGGACTGGGAGGTGAACGAGCCCGCCCGCCTGGCCAAGGTCCTGGCCGTGCTGGAGGGCATCAAGGCGGAATTCGACGCCACCGCCGGCGGCGGCCGCAAGGTCTCCATCGCCGACCTGATCGTGCTCGGCGGCAATGCCGCGATCGAGCAGGCGGCCAAGGCCGCCGGCCACCGGATCGAGGTGCCCTTCACCCCGGGCCGCACCGATGCCACCGCCGAACAGACCGACGTGGAGAACTTCCAGCCGCTGGAGCCCCGCGCGGATGGCTTCCGCAACTACCTGCAGGTGGAATTCAACGTGCCGACGGAGGAGCTACTGATCGACCGCGCCCAGCTGCTCCGCCTCAGCGCGCCGGAGATGACCGTGCTGGTGGGCGGGCTGCGCGTGCTGGGCGCCAATCACGGCGGCCAGACGCATGGCGTCTTCACCGACCGGCCCGGCCAGCTGACGAACGACTTCTTCGTCAACCTGCTGGACATGAACCTGGCCTGGAAGCGCATCGATGACCACGCGGACGAGGTCTACCAGGGCACCGACCGCAAGACGCATGAGAAGAAGTGGACCGCGACCCGGACCGACCTGGTCTTCGGCAGCAATTCCCAGCTGCGCGGCATCGCGGAAGTCTATGCGGCCGCCGATGCGGGCGAGAAGTTCCTGAAGGACTTCGTCGCCGCCTGGAACAAGGTGATGAACGCGGACCGCTTCGACCTGGCGGCCTGAACGGGGCGGGGCGAAAGCCCCCCTCACCCAACCCTCTCCCCCCGTCCGGGGGAGAGGGCTTTTCTATGCGACCCCCACGATCCGCCAGGCGGCCTCGCCATCGGGCCCGGCGATCGTCACCACCTCGCCCGGCCGCAGCCAGCCGGCGCCGCCAAAAATGCGGTGCAGCGGCGCCTCGCTCAGCGCGCCACCCTCCTCGCGCGGGAAGCGAAGCGACCAGCCCTCCTCGTCATGCGCCACATCACCCTGCATCGGCGGCACGCCCGGCGCCTCCCGCCGCGCCGGCCAGGGATCGGGATCGGCCAGCCAGGCCGCGGTATCCGGCCCGCCCTGCGCATCCAGCGCCATGGCGAAGACGATGCGATGCCCGGCATGGCCCATCGGTTCCGCCGGGCTCCAGGTCATCACCAGGGTCACCTCAACCAGCTTCGACGTGGTCACCGGCCCCTCCCGTCCTCCGCGTCCTGCAACGCGGCAGGCTGCCACCGGGTTCAGATGGCCACCCGCACGCCGAGCTCCACCACCCGGTCCGAGGGGATGCGGAAGAACTCCGTGGCCGGCAAGGCATTGCGGCTCATGATGGTGAACAGCCACTGGCGCCAGCGCGGCATCTTCGGCACCGCCGCCGCCACCACCGTCTCCCGCCCCAGGAAATAGCTGGCCTGCATCGGCTCGAAGGGAATGCCGATGTCGCGCAGCGCCTCCAGCTCCCGCGGGATATGCGGGCTTTCCAGGAAGCCGTAGCGCAGGATCACGCGGTGGATGTCGGGCGCCAGCTCCGTCACCTCCCGCCGCTCCTCGACGCGGGGAATGTCCTCGTTGATCACGGTGACGAAGAGCACGCGCTGGTGCAGCACCTTGTTGTGCTTCAGGTTGTGCAGCAGCGCGCCCGGCACGAAATCCGCCTGCCCCGTCATGAACACCGCGATCCCCGGCACCCGCGTGGTGCGGGACTGCGGCAGCCGGGCCAGGAAGGACTTCAGCGGCAGGCTGTCCTGCCGGAACCGGGCAAACAGCAGGTCCCGCCCGCGCCGCCAGGTCAGCATCAGCGTGAAGATCAGCATGCCCAGCACCAGCGGCACATAGCCGCCCTCCGGGATCTTCAGCGCGGTCGAGATGAAGAAGGCGAGGTCCAGCAGCAGCAGCGGCCCGAAGACCGCGATCACCAGCACCCAGGACCAGTTGAAGACGCGCCGGAACACCAGCAGCGCCAGGGCCGAGGTGCAGACGAAGGTGCCCGTCACCGCCAGCCCATAGGCGGCCGCCAGGCTGTCGCTGTTCTTGAACTCCAGCACCAGGATGACCACGCCGATCAGCAGCAGCATGTTCACCTGCGGCAGGTAGATCTGGCCCTGCTCCGTCTCACTGGTGTGATGCACCGTCAGCCGCGGCAGGAAACCCATCTGCACGCATTGCCGGGCAATCGAGAAGGCGCCCGAGATCATCGCCTGGCTGGCAATGATCGTCGCCATGGTCGCCAGCACCACCAGCGGCAGCCGCGCCCAGTCCGGCGCCAGCAGGAAGAACGGATTCTCGATGGCCGAGGGATCCGACAGCAGCAGCGCGCCCTGGCCGAAATAATTCAGCGCCAGCGCCGGCAGCACGAAGGCCACCCAGGCCAGCTGGATCGGCTTGCGGCCGAAATGGCCCATATCGGCATAGAGCGCCTCCGCCCCCGTCACCGCCAGCACGACGGAGCCGAAGGCGATGAAGGCGGCCAGATGGTAATAGGCGCAGAACTGGATGGCATAGCTGGGCGAGAGCGCGACCAGCACCCCCGGCTCCCGCACCACCTCGATCAGGCCGAGCAGCCCGATCGCGCCGAACCACAGCGCGCAGATCGGGCCGAAAATCCGCCCCATGCTGCCCGTGCCCCGCCACTGCACCAGGAACAGCGCCAGCAGGATGCCGAGCGCAATCGGCACCACCGCCTCCTCGAAGGCGGGCGAGATGACCTTCAACCCCTCCACCGCCGACAGCACCGAGATGGCCGGCGTGATGATGCCATCGCCGAAGAACAGGCTGGCCCCGGCAATGCCGATCAGGGCCACGATCCAACGGCCCCGCTCCGTCCGTGCCTGCCGCTGCGCCAGGGCCATCAGCGCCAGAATGCCACCCTCGCCCCGATTGTCGGCGCGCAGCATGAAAATCACATACTTAACCGTGACGGTCAGCACCAAGGCCCAGAAGATCAGGCTCAACAGCCCGAGAATCTCCCACCGCTCGATGCCATCGGCCGAGAAATGCAGCAGCGAAGCCCGCAAGGCATACAGCGGACTGGTCCCGATATCGCCGTAGACGACACCCAGAACCCCGATCAGGGCAGCCAAGGTCACCGGACGCTCAGCCGCGGAAGAATGACTCAAAGGCGTCGCTCCACATGCGCAACCGGCGGAGCCATAGGACCGATGCCAGGGCCGGCGCAAGCACCGCTTCGCCTGGGTGGCGCGGGTGACGCGGGGAGGGCTTTGCCCTCCCCGCACCCCACCCACCAAAGGCCAGTGGGCCTTTGGAAACCGCGACTCAAGGGGAGGGTGGAGGCAAAGCCTCCCCCGCCATCACCAGCGCAACCCCTGCGGCTCAGTGCCCGCGCAGGATCTGGCTCAGGAACAGGCGCAGGCGGTCGGTCTTGGGGTCGTTGAACAGGGCTTCGGGTTCGCCGCTTTCGACGATTTCGCCGCGGTCCATGAAGACGACGCGGTCGGCGACCTGGCGGGCGAAGCCCATTTCGTGGGTCACGCAGATCATGGTCATGCCGGTTTCCGCCAGCATCACCATGGTATCGAGCACTTCCTTGATCATTTCCGGGTCGAGGGCCGAGGTCGGCTCGTCGAAGAGCATGATCTTGGGTTTCATGCAGAGGGCGCGCGCGATGGCGACGCGCTGCTGCTGGCCGCCGGAGAGCTGGCCCGGGTATTTCTTGGCCTGTTCCGGGATGCGCACCCGGGTCAGGTATTCCATCGCCAGGTCCTCGGCTTCCTTCTTCGGCATCCGGCGCACCCAGATCGGCGCGAGGGTGCAGTTCTCCAGGATGGTGAGGTGGGGAAACAGGTTGAACGATTGAAAGACCATGCCGACTTCGCGGCGGATGGCGTCCAGGCTGCGCAGGTCGTCGGACAGTTCGATGCCGTCCACCAAGATCTTGCCCTGCTGGTGTTGTTCCAGCCGGTTGATGCAGCGGATCATGGTGGATTTGCCGGAGCCGGAGGGCCCGCAGACGACCACGCGTTCGCCGGTGGCGACCGAGAGGTTGATGTCGCGCAGCACGTGCAGCGCGCCGAACCACTTGTTCACGTCCTGCAGGACGATGGCCGGCGGCGTGTCGGTCCGCATGGCGGAGGCGAAGCGGGCCTCGGTCTCGATGGTTTCGCTCATGGTGGAATTCCTAGCGGCGGCGGTGCTGGTTGAGGTCGCGTTCCAGGTCCTGGCTGTACTTCGACATGGCGAAGCAGAACACCAGGTAGATGGCGCCGACGAAGACATAGACTTCCACGCCGAAGCCCTGCCAGGCGGGTTCGACGATGGCGGTCTTGCCCGCGGTCAGCAGGTCGAAGATGCCGATGATCAGCACCAGCGACGTGTCCTTGAAGAAGCCGATGAAGGTATTGACCAGCGGCGGGATCACCAGGCGGAGCGCCTGCGGCAGGATGATGAGGCCGGTCTTCTGCCAGTAGGACAGGCCGAGGGCTTCGGCCGCCTCGTATTGTCCGCGCGGCAGGGTCTGCAGCCCGGCGCGGACCACCTCGGCCAGGTAGGCCCCGGCGAAGAGGGTGATGGCGACCTGGGCGCGCAGCAGCTTGTCGATGTTCATCCCCTCGGGGAGGAAGAGCGGGAACATGACGCTGGCCATGAACAGAAGGCTGATCAGCGGCACGCCGCGCACCAGTTCGACGTAGAGGACGCAGAGCGTCTTGATGGCCGGCAGGCGGGACCGCCGGCCGAGCGCCACCAGCACCGCGAGCGGGAAGGCGAAGGCCAGGCCGAAGGTGGAGAGGATCAGCGTGATCGGCAGCCCGCCCCAGCGTTCCTGCGGCACGTAGGACAGGCCGAGGATGCCGCCCCACATCAGCACGCCGATCACGGCCAGGGTGACCACCCAGATCGGGACCAGCACCCAGGACCAGAAGCGCCGCATGGCGGAGACGATGTAGAGGCCGATGAACAGGGCGCAGACCAGCAGCGGCCGCCAGTGTTCGTCGTAGGGATAGGTGCCGAACAGGATGAAGCGGTGCTTTTCCTGGATCACCGCCCAGCATGCGCCGGTGCCGCGGATTTCGCGGCAGGCGGAGGTATCGGCCAGGTTGCCGTTCATCGGGACGGACCAGATGGCGTTCACGAAGGCCCAGTCGATGAAGCCCATGGTCCAGCGCACCAGCAGGTAGCCGAGCGCCAGGGTGACCGCCGTGTTGATCCAGGAGGAGAAGAGATTGGCCCGCATCCAGGCCGCGGCGCCGGTGGTGGCGATCGGGGCCGTGCGGGGTGCCGCTTCCGCATTGGCGGTGGCGGCATTCAGCGTCACGTCGCTCATGCTCAACGCTCCACCAGGGCGATTCGGGAGTTGTACCAGTTCATGAACAGGCTGATCGACAGGCTGATGGTCAGGTAGACCAGCATGATGATGGCGATGCCCTCGATCGCCTGGCCGGTCTGGTTCAGCGTCGTATTGGCGATGCTGACGATGTCCTGGTAGCCGATGGCCACGGCCAGGGAGCTGTTCTTGGTCAGGTTCAGGTACTGGCTGGTCATCGGCGGCACGATCACCCGCAGCGCCTGCGGCAGCACGATGCGCTTCAGGATGTCGCCGCGGCGCAGCCCCAGCGCCTGGGCCGCTTCCCACTGGCCCTGGTTCACCGCCTGGATGCCGGCGCGGACGATCTCCGCGATGAAGCCGGCGGTATAGGTCACCAGGCCCAGCAGCAGGGCGAAGTATTCCGGCGTCATGGTGATGCCGCCACGGAAGTTGAAGCCGCGCAGCGCGGGGATATCCGGCGTGAAGGGGGCGCCATAGGCGGCCCAGACCAGCAGCGGCATCCCCACCATCAGGGCGAGCGCCGCCGGCCAGACCTTGCGCGGCTGGCCATCGGCGTATTGGCGGGCGCGCATGGCCTTCGCATACAGCAGCGTCCCCACGAGGCCGGCGGCCACCGCCAGAAGCGTCCAGCTATGCGCCGGCAGCCATTCGATGAAGGGCAGCTTCAGCCCGCGATTGGACAGGAAGACGCCATCCACCGGGTTCAGCGCCTGGCGCGGGCCGGGCAGGCTCTGCAGGATGGTGTACCAGAACAGCAGCTGCAGCAGCAGCGGCAGGTCGCGGATCACCTCGACATAGACGCCGGCGATCTTGGACAGCAGCCAGTTCTGCGACAGCCGGGCGATGCCGATCAGCGTGCCGAGGATGGTGGCCAGCACCACGCCCACCACCGCCACCTTCAGCGTGTTCAGCACGCCCACCATCAGGGCGCGGCGATAGGTATCGGTGGGGTCGTATTCGATCAGGCTCTCGCCGATCGGCAGCCCCGCCTCCCGGCCCAGGAAGCCGAAGCCGGTCGCAATCCGGCGCACCTCCAGGTTGTGCACCGTATTGGACCACAACCAGTAGACAATGGCCGCGACGAGGCCGACCACGAGCACCTGCCAGACGATGCCGCGCAGGCGCTCATCGGACCAGGACAGGCGGATCGGTCGTCGTGGCGGCCCGGCCTTGGCCAGGCGCGGATCGAGGGTCGAGGAAGACATGCAGCATCCCTGTTGCGGATTGGCTCCAGCGGGTTGGCTCCCGCCGGTGGTCTCGGTCGTCTGTCTCATCCTGGGGGCCGCGGAGACCCGGCAGGGGCAAAAGGGGTGAGGAGTGGCAGTAGGCGGTTCGGGTAATTTCGAAACGGGTATGCAAGAGCGAGGCCGCGCCACGCGGGCCTGGGCCGGTGCGGCAGGGCGGCGCCGAAGCGGCCAGGGGCCGGCGTCGGGGCGGGGCCCGGGGCCGGGCCGCGTGACCGGGCCGCATGACCGGGCGGCGTGGCGCCGCCCGGTCCTCATCTCACGCGGCGGGGCCGCGTGCGGGGTCTGCCTTCAGCGCAGCGGCGGCGCGTATTGCAGGCCGCCATTGGTCCAGAGCGCGTTCGGGCCGCGCTGCAGGCCGATCGGCGTCAGGTTGCGCTCGAAGATCTCGCCGTAATTGCCCAGCGTGCGGATGACATTGACCATCCACAGATTGTCCACGCCGAGCATCGCGCCGAGCTCGCCGCTGCGCCCCAGCATGCGCTGCACGTCCGGCCGCGCGTCCGACTGCGCCGCCTGCTGCACATTCGCGGCGGTGATGCCCAATTCCTCGGCACCCACCAGGCCGAAATGAATCCACTTCACCAGGTCGGCGAAGCGCTGGTCGCCATGGCGCACGGCGACACCCAGCGGTTCCTTGCTGATGACATCCGGCAGGATCATGTGCTCGGCCGGGCGCGGCTGGGCCGAGCGGGTGGAGGCGAGGCCGGAGACGTCCGTGGTATAGGCATCGCAGCGGCCGGAGACATAGGCGCCGACCACTTCCTCCAGCCGCTCGATCACCACCGGGGTGAAGCGGATGCGGTTGGCGCGCGCCCAGTCGCTCAGGTTCTGCTCGGTGGTGGTGCCGGGCTGCACGCAGATGGTGGCGCCCTGCAGGTCGCGCGCCGTGCGCACGCCGGCCGAGGTCTTCACCATGAAGCCCTGGCCGTCGAAGAAATTGATGGTGGAGAATTCGAGGCCCAGCGAGGTGTCGCGCGACAGGGTCCAGGTCGTGTTGCGGGCCAGCATATCGACCTCGCCCGACTGCAGCGCCGTGAAGCGGTTCTGCGCGGTGGTCGGCACGTAGCGGACCTTGCTCGGGTCGTTCCACAGGGCGACGGCGACGGCGCGGCAATAATCCACGTCGAAGCCGCGCCAGACGCCCTGGCTGTCCGGCTGCGCGAAACCGGCGAGGCCGGTATTCACCCCGCAGATGAGCGTGCCACGCGCGCGGATCGCGTCCAGCGTGGGCGCCCCGGTCGGGGCCTGGGCCATGGCTGGCGTGGCCAGCATGGCCATGCCGCCCATCATGGCGGTCAGGGCCAGGCGAAGAGCCTTCATTCGGTGAACTCCCTCATTCTCATTGCGAAGCCTCGGTCCGTCCGGTTCGGCCGGCGGCACCGTCACCCCGGTTTGCCCCTGGTGACGATGCTGCGCCAGCCTCCGGCCGGGATCAACGCGCAAATCAGGGCGCGTCATTCGCCTTCGCCTAGGCGGCGGCCCGGCACATGTCAAACCGGCCATCTTCCTGCCATCCTGCCGCCTTGATGGCGATGCGCGGCACGCGCCGGAAGCCCGGTCGGGGAAAGGATTTGCTACGATGCGCATGATTTCGGCGGAGCAGCTGCGACAGGCCCTGCCCTGGGGGCGGCTGGAGGCCGCGCTGGAGGAGATGTTCCGCCTGGGCTGCGAGGCGCCGCTGCGCCATCGCCACCCGCTGCCGGAGGGGGGCATGCTGCTGCTGATGCCGGCCTGGACCGCCCGCCATTCGGGGGTGAAGACCGTGCATGTGCTGCCGGCCAATGGCGCGCGCGGCCTGCCGGCGGTGCAGGCGGTCTATCTGCTGTCGGATGCCGCCACCGGCCAGCCGCTGGCCCTGCTGGATGGCGGGGAGCTGACGGACCGCCGCACCGCCGCGGCCAGCACACTGGCCGGCCGCTTCCTGGCCCGCCCGGACAGCCGCCGCCTGCTGGTGCTCGGCGCCGGCCGCGTCGCCACCGCGCTCGCCGAGGCCTGGTGCGACCGCTTCCCCATCGAGGAGGTGGCGATCTGGGCGCGCAATCCGGTGCAGTCCCAGGCCTTGGCGAAGCGGCTCGCGGCGCACGGTCTGCCGGCGGTGGCCGCGGCCAGCCCCGATCCGGCCGGCTACGACATCGTCTCCGCCGCCACGCTCTCGGAAGCGCCGCTGGTGCACGGCGCGGCCGTCTCGCCGGGGACGCATGTGGATCTGGTCGGCGCCTTCCGCCCGACCATGCGGGAGAGCGACGGCGCCCTGCTGGCCCGCGCCACATTGGTGCTGGACACCCGCGCCGGCGGCCTGGCCGAGGCGGGCGACGTGGTGCAGGCCATCGCCGAGGGGGCCATCGTGGAAACCCATGTGGCCGCGGACCTCTTCGACCTGTGTCGCGGCACCCATCCCGGGCGGCGCGATGCGGCGGAGGTGACGGTCTTCAAATCGGTCGGCTGGGCGGGGGAGGATCTGGCGGCGGCGGTGCTGGCGACCGCCTGACCCGCTTCAGCGCCGGCGCAGCCGCTCCGGCGCGATATCCACCGGGCCGCCGCGGAGCTGGGCCTGTTCCATGGCCTCGCCCGGCTGGGTCGCGCCGGGCCGGATCGGGTTGCTCACGGTGCCGGCGGCGTCGTTCTCCCCGGCCTCCTCGCCGCTTTCGCCCTCGCGCACCCGCTCCCCGCCCGGCAGGGTGGGCCGCAGCGCATCCTCAGAACCCCGGGCCTCGTCCAGCCTGTCCTTGTCGTCCATGGCGCCTGCTCCTTATCCGAGGCAGGCCCAACGCCGCGGGCCGGCGCCGGGTTCGCCGCGGGAACCCGCGGCGCGGCGGGGCTTTGTCACCACGCAACGAGGCGGAGCGGGATGCATGAGCGCATGGTGGCAGGGTGCGGTGATCTACCAGGTCTATCCGAGGTCCTTCCGGGACGCGGATGGCGACGGGGTGGGCGATCTGCGCGGCCTGCTGGCAGGGCTCGACCATATCGCGAGCCTCGGCGTGGACGCGCTGTGGCTCTCGCCCATCTATGTCTCGCCCCAGGCCGATTTCGGCTATGACATCGCCGACCACTGCGCCATCGACCCGGCCTATGGCACCCAGGCGGATTTCGATGCGCTGGTCGCGGCCGCCCATGCGCGCGGGCTGAAGGTGATGCTGGACCTGGTGATCGGCCATACCAGCGTGCAGCACCCCTGGTTCCTCGAAAGCCGGGCGCGGCGGACCGGGCCGCTGGCGGATCGCTACATCTGGGCCGATCCGCGGCCGGACGGCACGCCGCCGAACAACTGGCTTTCGGTTTTTGGTGGCCCCGCCTGGCGCTGGGAAAGCCGCCGCCGCCAGTACTACCTGCACCATTTCCTGTCCGACCAGCCGGCGCTGAACCTGGCCGAACCCGCGACCCGCGAAGCCGTGTCGGAAATCATGCGCTTCTGGCTGTCCCGCGGCGTCGACGGGTTCCGGATCGACGCGCTGGACTTCCTGCACCGTGACCCGCAGCTGCGGGACAATCCGGCGGCGCCGCCGAAATCCGAAATCCCGTCAAAACTGTTCGGGATGCAGCTGCACCAATACGACATGATGGGGCCGGAGACGCCGACCATCCTGCGGCATCTGCGCGCCACGGCGGATGCCTTTCCGGATCGCGCGCTGCTGGGCGAGCTGTCCTCGCAGCCCGGCGCGCATGCCCGGGTGGCGCGTTCCACCGGGCCGGGCCTGCTGCACATGGCCTATACCCTCGCCCCGCTGCGCGGCGTCTTCGACCACCCGATCGCCACCGCCCTGGTGCAGGCCGCGGCCAATCCGGAAGGCTGGGCCTGCTGGTGCTTCAGCAATCACGACGTGGTGCGCACCGCGACGCGCTGGGCGCCCGGCCAGGTGCCGGATGCCCGCGCCACCCGCCTGCTGCTGGCCCTGCTGCTGACGCTGCGCGGCAGCATCTGTGTCTATCAGGGCGAGGAGCTGGGCCTACCCGAGGCGAAGCTGCCCTTCGAAGCCCTGCGCGACCCCTTCGGGATCGCCTTCTGGCCGGATTTTGCCGGGCGAGACGGGTCACGGACGCCGATCCCCTGGCAGAAGGACGCGCCCCATGCCGGCTTCACCACCGGCACGCCCTGGCTGCCGGTGCCGGAGGCGCACCGGCCGCTCGCGATCGATGCGCAGGAGGCCGACACGGAAAGCCCGCTGCACTTCACCCGCGCCCTGCTGAAGCTGCGCCACGGCCACCCCGCGATGATCACCGGCGACCTGGTGCCGCTCGACCTGCCGGCGCCGCTGCTGGGCTATGACCGGGTGGATGCGGGAAGCGGCGCGCGGCTGCGCTGCCTGTTCAACCTCTCCGGCCAGCCGGCGCCAGTTCCGCCCATGCTGCTGGTGGATGCGCAGCCGCTGGCGGATGCGATCCTACCCGACCCGCAGGGGACGCTGCCGGCTTGGGGGGTGGCGTTGGCGCGGATGCCATAGGCGCCGCAGTCACGCTGAGCCCAGGCCGAACGGCGCGGGTTTTTCCGCACCTGCCGAATGAAGGGTCTTCCTCGCCATCGATTCAACCGGATCGATGGCGTGGCTGTCGGCTGGCTCGCTGGAGGCGCTCAGCAAATCGAAGACCCGGTCAGGGTCACGGATGTCAAAGAACCCGTAGGAGCGGTTGTGGCCTGCAAATTCGCCAGAACCTCTCCGCACCGCCACAATGACATCGCCCCTGCAATCATTGCGCCGGATCACCTTCAGCTCCTTGCGAGAAAACGAATAGCACCGAACGGTCCTGCTTCCGTTCGGACCGAAGAAGACCTCCAAGATCCTCTTGTTGGTCAGAAAATAGACGGAACGCTTCTGCCGAGGGCGCGCCGAGCGAAGGAACATTCGAGAAAATAGCGAGAGTGTCAGGAATATAGGAAAAAACACCAGATTCACAAGCAAGGGCCTGCATTGCCAGTAGTACAAGGCGAGACCCAATCCTATTGCGTTGATTATCAGCACAAGGAACGACAAAAACGATAAAAAATATCCATCATACAGACCCAGCTCGCCTAAGGCTTTCGGTCCCGGACGACCGATCCAGGTCACCCTCTCGCCTGGATGGAATATGTTCTTGAGGCGGCCGCCGGCCTTCCACTTCTTTACGACGCCAAACATGAAAGCCCCTTCCAGCGAAGCCTTATTGCGAAGGCCGGCGTGATCTCGATCCACCCGTCGCATTGAAAAATCGTCGCAAGGTGATTCCGGCGGGACCTTCCGACTTTCGTCGCACTGGCGCTCAGGGCCGAAAAAAGCAATCCCAGCCAGGGCGTGCAACGCCACGCCTGACGCAAAGGCTGCGGAACCGGCTGTGTCCTGGGCCACGACCTGCCGAGCACACAGGACGATGCGCACCCCTCCCTGGACGGCCGGCCCGCATCGCGCTTCAAGCTTCGTTCTCGAAGCACGGAGCCGGCCCAGCACATGACCCCCGCACAGCGCGACGCCCTGATGGGCGTGACCACCGCCACCCTCACCACGGTGCTGCTGAAGAAGGGCGTGCGCTTCTGCTACATCGCCGGCAGCCGCCCGCTGGTGCCGGGCCCGACCAAGCGCATCGTCGGCCCGGCCTTCACGCTCCGTTTCACCCCGACGCGCGAGGATCTCGCCACCGTCGATAGCTGGGCCTCCCCCACCTCCACCCGCGCCGCGATCGAGGCGATGCCGGAAGGCGCCGTCGCCGTGGCGGATGCCATGGGCAGCACCGCCGCCGGCATCTTTGGCGACATCCTGTGCGCCCGCATGGCCAAGAAGGGCGTCGCCGGCCTGGTGACGGACGGCATGGTGCGCGACGGCGCCGGCGTGATCGGCACCGGCCTGCCGGTGTTCTGCCAGGGCTATGTGGCGCCGGCCTCCGTCGCCGCGCTGAATTTCGTGGGCTGGCAGGAGACGATCGGCTGCGGCGGCGTCACCGTGGTGCCGGGCGATATCGTGGTCGCCGACCAGGACGGCGCCGTGGTGATCCCCGCCGCCCTGCTCGATGCCGTGGTCGATGCCGCGGTGGAGCAGGAGCGGCTGGAGGCCTGGATCATGGTCGAGGTCGGCAAGGGCGTCGCCCTGCCCGGCCTGTATCCCGCCAATGCCGAGACCAAGGCGCGCTATGAGGCCGACAAGGCCGCCGGGCGCGCGTGATACCCCGGGCGCGCTTCACCCCGCGCGCCCCTCCTCCGCCACCACCGCATCCAGCACCGCGCCGAAATCCTGCGCCAGCCGGGATGGCGCGCGGTGGCGGGACTGCAGCAGGCTGACGGCGAGGCGCGCGCGCGGCAGCAGCCGGCGCACCAGCAGGCCCTGGGCCTTCGCCTCCCGCAGCCCCACCCCGTCCAGCACCGCGATCCCTGCCCCCTCCCGCACCAGGGCGCAGGCGATGGTGGATTGCGAGACCTCCATGGCGATCCGCCCGCTGCGGCCGGCTTCCGCCAGCGCCCGGTGCAGCACCGCGCCCACCGGCTGCTGCGGGCCGAGCGAGACCAGCGGCTGATCCAGCAGATCCGTCAGGCGCAGTGTCCGCTTTGCCGCCAAGGCATGGCCCGCCGGCAGGGCGCAGCCGATCTCCGAGGCAAAAAGGTTGCGCGCCGCGATCCGCGCATCCGCCGTGCTGCCGAGGATCAGCGCCAGATCGGCCCGGTGATCCGCCACCAGCTTCACCGCCTCGATCGCCGTCACCGCACGCAGCGAGACAAGCACATCCGGCCGGCCGGCGCGGAAGCGGGCGATGGCGCGGGGCAGCAGGGCGGTGCTCAGCACCGGCACCGCCACCAGGGTCAGCAGGCCGGAGCGGCCGCCGCGCAGATCCTCCGCCAGCCGGCCGAGATCCTCCAGCGCGGTGAAGGCACCGACCAGCTCCGGCAGCAGCGCATGCGCCTCCGCCGTCGGCACCAGGCGTTTTCGCTCGCGCAGGAACAGGGCGAAGCCCAGCCGCTCCTCCGCCTGCTGCAGCATCTTGCTGGCGCTGGGCTGGGACATGCCGAGGGCCGCGGCCGCCGCCGTGACGCCGCCCAGCTCCATCACCGCCCGGAATACCTGCATCTCGCGAAGGTTGAGGGTCATAGCCATCCGGGCATGATGTCAGCCGATCTGGCTATTTGACAGCATGTTTCCCGCGCCGCAGCCTCCCGGCCCAAGGAGGAAATGCATGAAGATCGCCAGCATCCAGGGCTTTCACGCCGGCTTCAGCCCGCAGCCGGCGCTGGGCAATGCCTCCACCTTCATCCGCCGCCGCGATTTCCTGCTGGTCCGCGTCACCACGGAGTCCGGCGTGGTCGGCTGGGGCGAGGTTTTTGCCTCGCCCTTCGCCGCCGCGGCGCTGATCAAGGCGAGGCTGGCGCCGCTGGTGCTGGGGCAGCCGGTGGCGGATTACGGCCGGATCTACCAGGCGATGCTCGGCACGCTGGGCTATGACCGGCGCGGCCCGGCGATGATGGCGGCCTCCGCCATCGACATGGCGCTGCATGATGCGGCGGCGCGCGCCCAGGGCCTCAGCGTGGCGGCGATGCTGGGCGGGGCGCTGCGCGACCGGGCGCTGGCCTATGCCAGCGGCCCCTTCATCGCCGAGGGTCCTTCCCCCTACGGGGCCTATCCCGGGCAGATCGACGCCCTGCTGCGCCGCGGTTTTCGCGCCCTGAAACCCCGCGCTGGCTTCGACCCGCGCGCCGATGGCGCGATGACCCGGGCGATGCGCCGCCAGGTGGGCGAGGACATCGCGCTGATGGTCGATATCAACCAGGGCTACGGCGTCGGCTCCGCCATCGAATCCGCGAAACGCATGGAGGAGGCCGGCCTGCTCTGGATCGAGGAGCCGCTGCAGCCGGAGGATATCCCCGGCTACCAGGCGGTCGCCCGCGCCGTGCCCTGCGCCATCGCGGGCGGGGAGGCACTGGCCAGCCTGGCCGCCTTCCGCGACTTCCTGGCCGCCCGCACCTTCGCCGTGCTGCAGCCGGACCTGACCGTCTGCGGCGGCTTTTCCGGCTTTCGGAAGGTCGCGGCGCTGGCGGATGCCTATGACCTGCCGGTGATGCCGCATGTCTTCGGCACGCTGGTGAACTTCCGGGCAGCGCAGCAGATGGCGGCGCTGCTGCCGGCGCGGCGCGGCGGCGGGCCGGCGCCCTATCCCTTCCTGGAATACGACGCGACGCCCAATCCGCTGCTGACCCTGCTCGGCACGCCGGAGCTGGACGCGGCCGGCATGATCGCGCTGCCGGAAGGGCCGGGCATCGGGCTGGAGCTGGACCCGGAACGCCTGGCGCCCTGGCTGACCGAAAGCTGGACCCTCGGCCGCGACTGAGAACAAGAAGATCGGGAAGGAAACAGTCGATGACCCGCATGATTCGACGCCGCTCTCTGCTGGGTGCGGCGCTTGCCACCGGCCTTGCCGCGCCGGCCTTCGCCCAAAGCTACCCGAGCCGCCCTGTCCGCCTGGTGGTGCCCTATCCGCCCGGCGGGGCCACGGACATCACCGCCCGGCTGCTGGCGCAGGAGCTGTCGCAGGCGCTCGGCCAGTCCTTCGCGGTGGAGAATCGCGGCGGCGGCGCCAGCGTCACCGGCACCCAGGCGGTGGCCACGGCGCCGGCGGACGGCCACACGCTCGGCGTCTTCGACAGCGCCTTCGTGGTGAATCCCGGCCTGCTCGGCAGCCGGCTGCCCTATGACACGCGGCGCGACTTCAGCTTCGTCTCGGTGCTGGTGCGCTCGCCCCTGGTGCTGGTGGTGCCGGCCGCCGCGCCCTGGCCGGACCTCGCCGCGCTGGTGCGGGACGCCAAGGCGCGGCCGAACGAGCTGACCTTCGGCTCCGCCGGCAATGGCACGGCGGTGCATATGGCGGGCGAGCAGTTCCGCCTCGCCGCCGGCTTCACCTTCCTGCATGTGCCCTATCGCGGCGGCGGGCCGATGATCACGGATGTCATCGCCGGCCGCGTCCAGATGGCCTTCGGCACCATCCCGGCCATGGCGGAACATGTGCGCGCGGGCCGGCTGCGCGCGCTGGCCATCACCGGCGCCACGCGCTCCGCCCTGCTGCCGGAGGTGCCGAGCATGGCGGAGGCGGGCTTCCCGGCCGTGGATGCCGCGCTGATCAATGCGCTGGTCGGCCCCGCCGGCCTGCCGGAGCCGGTGCTGGCACGGCTGGCCGAGGCCTCCCGGCAGGCCGTCACCGGCGCGGCGATGCGGACAAGGCTGACGGAGCTGGGGTTTGAGCCGGTGGGCGGTACCCCGGCCGAGGCATCCGCGCAGTTGCTGGGCCAGATCACGCAGTGGGAGCAGGTGATCAAGGAAGGCGACATCAAGGTGGATTGAGGGGCCCGTCTCCTCTCCCCCCTCACCCGGCGTCAAGGAAGGCTTCGCCGATGGCACGGCTCCCTCACCCACCCCCCCAAACGGGGGAGAGGGCTTTGGGTCACCCCAGCGGCGGCATGGGCGCGCCGGTTTCCCCCCGCATTCCCATGCGCGCGATGGACCCCCAGGCGCGGTCGTATTGCGGCGGGGTGCGGATGGCGTCCACCCGGCCCAGCGCCACGGCCGCGCGCATCGGCCAATAGGGGTCGCGCAGCGTGGCGCGGGCCAGCAGCACCAGGTCCGCGCGGCCCTCGGCGACGATGGCCTGCGCCTGCTCCGGCTCCGTGATCAGGCCGACGGCCGCCACCAGCACGCCGGCGCCCTGCTTCACCGCCTCCGCCCCCGGCACCTGGTAGCCCGGGCCGAGCACGATCTTCTGGGACGGGTCGATGCCGCCCGACGAAACATCGATCAGGTCGATGCCCAGCGCCGCCATGCGCCGGGACAGCTCCACGCTCTCCGCGGTCGACCAGCCGCCCTCGATCCAGTCGGTGTGGGAGATGCGCAGGAACAGCGGCACCTCCTCCCCCACCGCCTTGCGGACCGCATCGGCGATCGCCAGCGGCAGCCGCGTGCGGCCTTCGAAATCGCCGCCCCAGCGGTCGTTGCGGGTGTTGCTGATGGGCGAGAGGAACTGGTGCAGCAGATAGCCATGCGCGCCATGCAGCTCGATGATCCTGTAGCCGGCCGCGATCGCCCGCTTCGCGGTGGCGGCGAAGGCCGCCGGCAGGTCGAGGATCTCCGCCTCCGTCATCGGCCGCGGCGCCGCGAAATGGCCCATGGGCAGGTTGCTGGCGGAGACGATCTCCCAGCCCGGGCTCGCCGGCTCATCCACCCAGGCCGGGGCCCGGCTGGCCTTGCGGCCGGCATGGCCGATCTGGATGGCGGGCACCGCGCCGGCATGGGCGATGGCCGCGGCCAGGCGGGCATGGGAAGGGATCTGCGCATCCTCCCAGAGCCCGACATCGCCCGGCGTGATGCGGCCTTCCGGCGTCACCGCGGTGGCCTCCACCATCACCATGCCCGCCCCGCCCAGCGCCCGCTGCAGCAGATGCGCCAGGTGCCAGTCGGTCGGCCGCCCGTCATCGCCGCAGCAATACTGGCACATCGGCGAGATGCCGATCCGGTTCGGCAGCGTCACGCCACGGATGGTCAGCGGGGAAAACAGGTCGGTCATATTGACGAAAATCCTGGTCAGGGCGCGAAGGGGGGCAGGCGGCCGAGGCGGCTTTCCATCACCACGAGCAGCGGCAGGCGGCCGGCGGGCGCCGGCAGGATGCGCCCGGCGGCATCCGTGGGGTAGCGGGTCAGCGTCACCGTATCCCCGACATTGCCGCCCACCACCTCCACCACCCCCGGCGCCACGCCGGTGACGATGTCGCAATGCATCGGACGCGGCACCCCCGCCTCCGCCCGCCGCTCCGTCCAATGGCTCAGGCGGTTGCGGCTGCTGCGGTCGAAGCAGACCAGGTCGGCCGGCCGCGGCGCATGCTCGGCCGGCGCATGCGGCAGGAAGGGCGCGGTGGCGGGGAAGGAGTCCGCATCCGCGATCAGCGCATCCAGGTAGAGCGAATGCGTGGCATTCGGCGGAAACTCCCGCGCATCCACCCCGGCGGTCCGGAAGACCCAGGAGATGAAGGCCGCCGACCAGGCCGGGTTGGACCAGAGCGTGCCGCTGCCCATGCCCCAGACGGCGGCGGCATAGATCTGCCGGTTGTCGCGGATCGCCCCCTCGTCATCCTCCACCGCCCGCCAATAGGCCAGCACGCGCGGGAAATTGCCGATGGCGGATTCGGCGGGCGGCGCTTCGGCGGCATCCGTCCAGGCCTCACGCACCGTGCCGCCCCAGTCGCGCCATTCCGCCAGCGCCAGCCGCACCACCCGCTCCGCCGCCGCGGGGGGATAGGGCAGGGGCGGGTTGGCGGGCGGCGGCGGCGGCGGGCGGGGGCCACCGCAGGCCGAGAGGGCCAGCAGCAGCGCGGCCGCGGCCCACCTCATGCGGTCATCCTCATGCGGGCACCGGCAGGCGCAGGATCGCGGCATCCGGCGCCATCAGCCCGAGCACCGCCGCGGCCTGCGCCGCCGGATGCGCGGCGCCGCCGAGGGGGGAGGGAACCACCTCCAGCGCCGTGCCGCGCGGCCGCACCAGGGGGCGCAGCAGCGCCACCGCCTGGCGGTGCAGCGCCTGGGCCTGGGCCAGGGCCTCCGCCGACAGCGCCTCGGGCCGCGCCTCCCCGGCCAGAGCCACGGCGCCGGCGGCGCGCGCCAGCAGGCCGATCGTCTCCGCATGGTCGCGCAGCGGGGCAGGGGTTGCGCCGTCCAGCGCCAGCCCCTCCAGCCGCACGCTGCGGCCGCCGTCGCGCAGTTCCGCCGCGCCGGGCTTCACCGCCGCCAGTGCGCGGCCGATCGGGCCGGCCAGCAGCAGCGGGTCCAGATGCGGCAGGGCGCGGGCCAGCGCCAGCAGGGCCACAGCATGCTCAGCGAGCGTCGCCGCCCCGCCGGCCTCCCGGAAGGCGCCGGAGGGCGCCTGCCGCGCCAGCAGGGAGGCGACCAGGGCGGAAAGCGGCGCCTGGGCGCCGGCGCGCAGCCGCGCCTCCGCCGCCAGCACCGCGAAGGCCAGGTCCCGCAGCCCCGGCTGCCCCGCCTGCAGCGCCGCCATCTGCCGGTCGAACCAGCCTTCCAGCGCCAGGATCCGTTCCGCGCTCAGCGGCACCCGGTAGCCGCCGCGGCTGGCCAGCAGCAGCTGCGTCGCCACCGCATTCAGCGCCGCCCCATTCGGCGGCAGCGGGTCGAGGTCGAGGCCCGAGAGCTGCTCCCCCGCCGCGCCGGCCGCCGCCATCACCCGCGCCGCGGCCTCCGCCCCCGTGCCGGCTGCCAGCAGCCGGTCCTCCCGCACCACCAGCGCCTCCCCGGGGGCGAGTTTCGCGGGGCCATGCCGCAGGATCACCCAATGCAGCGCGCCGGGGCGCGCGGCGATGGCGCGCAGGGCCATGACCTGTCCCGGCGCCTGGGGGCGGAGATGCAGGGTTGGGCCGCCCGCCGGCCAGCCGGCCGGGCCGATCGCCACATGCGGCACCGGCCTGGCATCCGCCCAGACCGTCATGCCCGCCGCCTGCGGCACGCCGAAATCGCGCCAGGCCCCATCCTCCTGGCCCAGCCGCCCCTCCGCCATCTCCAGCCCGCCGCTGCCCAGCTGGTCCAGCGCAGTGGAGACGCGCAGCCGGGTGACGCGCTGGCCGGCGGCGGCGGTGAAGGTAACGGTCAGCCGCAGCAGCGGCGAGCCGGCCGTGATCTCGTATTCGTAGCGCAGCCGCCCCGCCTCGACGGTCCGGGCGCGAAAAAAGCCCGCCTTGCCGGTGATGCGGCTCTCATGGCTCAGCACCACGCTGCCGCTGCGGCGGCTGATGGCGAAGTCGCGGATCGTATCCTCGGCATCGACGCCGTTGCGGAAGCGGCCGAGGCGGAATTCGGTGAGGTTGCCGGTATGCAGCACCGGCGGCCCGTCCTGGCCGCGCAGCTGCTGGCGCACCATCCCGGCCGAGAGGTCGCCGGTGAAGCGATGGAAGGGGGTCAGGATCTCGAAATCCCGCGGATCGTCCCGCAGCAGTTCGATCCCGCCCGAGGCGGCGCGGCGGCAGGGGATCGGCGCATCCGCCATGGCCATGACGAAATCCAGCACGCCATCGGCGAAGGCCGGGTCGGCGTCGCGGATCTCCGGCTGCGCCAGCAATTCGGCGGCCTGGGCATTGGCGGGCACGGCGCAGAAGCTGCCGGCCTCCGCCCCCTCGCCCTCGGCCAGGGCCATGAGACGGCGGCCGCCCACCACCGCCTCCCGCAGCAGGGCGCCGCGCAGATGGGCGATCAGGCGGTCACGATCCGTCGCGTGCAGCAGGTTGCGCATGGTCTGCGATTGAGCTCCCCGGATCCGCCACAGGATACCGTCGCAGGGGCCCTGGCGTGAAGGGGATGTCAGGCGGCCGTGCCGGCCGGCGAGACACTTCTGACCTGGGCTTCACCTGCCCGTCACGGGATCGTGAGGCTGCGCTTGGCAGAATGGCCCGGTCCAGGCGGTGCCTCGACGTTTTTCTCCCGGCGGCTCGCGCAGGCTGCGCGAGCCCAAACTCCGCCCCCCGGCCCGGAAGGTGCCGGGGGGTTTTTTCGCCCTCAGCGCCCGGTCATGATCCGCTCGACCAGCTGCTTTGCGGTCGGGACGAAGCCGTTCGAATAGAAGGGGTCGCTGGCGAAGCGATAGGCATTGTGGCCGGCGAACATCAGGTTGCGCTCCAGCGCCCCGTCATGCGCCACGTCCTGCAGCGTCTTCTGGATGCAGAAGCTGCGCGGATCGGCCTTCTTGCCGGTGGAGAAGTCCGGCTCCGTCTGGGCCCAGTTCGAGAAGCGGCAGTGGCTGAGGCAGCCCATGCAGTCGATCTGGTCCTTGGTGATCTCCCGCGCCATCTCGGGCGTCACGAAGATCAGGGTATTGTCCGGCGTGCGCATCGCCTCGATGAAGCCCGCCGCCTCCCAGCCCTGGACGCGGGCGCGGTCCTGCGGGGTCAGGTAGACCAGCCGCTTGCGCGGGCCCACGCCGTAGTCGGAGACATGGTCGCCCACCGGTTCGCTGGTGAAGGCCACCTGGCGCTCGTTGCGGTCTTCCAGCTCGCGCAGGAATTCGTTGCGGATAGCGCTGGAATAGAAGCCGGTGGGGGAGAAGGGCTGCAGCGAGACATCGCCCGGCTTCAGCGTCAGCAGGCGCTGCTTCCAGGCCTCGCTGATCGGGCTTTCCTGGGTCAGCAGCGGGCGCGTGCCGAACTGGAAGGCGATCGGGCCGAGGTCGGGATTGTCGATCCAGTCCTCCCACTCCTCCAGCCACCAGACGCCGCCGGCCATGATGATCGGCACGTCGCCCAGGCCGAATTCGCGCATCTGCTGGCGCAGCTTGAGGACGCGGGGGAAGGGGTCCTCCGGCCGCTTCGGATCCTCGGAATTGGACAGGCCGTTATGGCCGCCGGCCAGCCAGGGGTCCTCATAGACCACGCCGCCCAGCCATTCCCGCGTCTTGGAATAGGCGCGCTTCCACAGCGCGGCGAAGGCGCGGGCGGAGGAGATGATGGGGTAGTAGTGCACCCCGTAGTCGCGGGCGATATCCGCCAGGCGATAGGGCATGCCGGCGCCGCAGGTGATGCCGTGGATCAGGCCCTTCGCGCCTTCCAGCATGCCGCGCGCCACGCGTTCCGCCCCGCCCATCTCCCAGAGGATATTGGCGTGGATGCGGCCCTGGCCGCCGGCGCGTTCATAGGCTTCCCGCGCCTGGGCGATGCCGCCGGCGATGCCATAGGCCACCAGCTCCTCATGCCGCTCCCGCCGGGTGCGGCCGGAATAGGTCTGGCGGATGAGGTTGCCTTCCGCGTCGTAGCTATCGGCATTCACCGCGGAGAAGGTGCCGACGCCGCCGCCGGAGGCCCAGCCGCCACAGGTCGCACCGTTCGAGACGGCGACGCCCTTGCCGCCTTCCACCAGCGGAAGAACGTCCACGCCACCCATGCGGATCGGGTTGATGGCCTTCAAGGATCAGGGCTCCGCCTACTGTGCTTGTTACGGCGCCATATTCGTGATGACGCTCGCGTGATGTGAATATGGCGTGTCAGGACCCGCAGGGGGAGGCCCCCCGCGGGAATGTTTGCAGATCTTGACCAGGGAGGGCCGGAAGGCCCTCCGAGGCAGGATCAGCCCTCGTCGCGGCGCGGCCGGAAGTTGCGCTCGCCATCGCGGCGCGGACGGTCGCCGCGCGGCGGCCGCTCGCCGCCCTCGCCTTCCTCGCGCGGGCGGCGGGCGCCGACCTGCTCGGAGATATCGGCGCCGGTCGCCTGGTCGACCACGCGCATGGAGAGCTTCACCTTGCCGCGGTCGTCGAAGCCGATGACCTTCACCTTCACCGCGTCGCCGTCCTTGACCACGTCGGTGGTCTTCTGGACGCGCTCATTGGCCAGTTCGGAGATATGGACCAGGCCGTCCTTGGCGCCGAGGAAGTTCACGAAGGCGCCGAATTCGGCGGTCTTCACCACCTTGCCGTTGTAGATCTTGCCGATCTCCGGCTCGGCGACGATGCCCATGATCCGGTCGATGGCCTTCTGCGCGGCCTCCACCGTCGTCGCCGCCACCTTGATGGTGCCGTCGTCGTCGATGTCGATCTTGGTGCCGGTCTGCTCGGTGATCTCCCGGATCACCTTGCCGCCGGAGCCGATCACGTCGCGGATCTTGTCCTTGTTGATGTTGATCACGGTGATGCGGGGCGCGGTGGCCGCCACGTCGCCGCGGGCGCCCGAAAGGCCCTTGGCCATCTCGCCCAGGATATGCAGGCGGCCGTCCTTGGCCTGGCCGAGGGCGATCTTCATGATGTCGAAGGTGATGGAGGTGATCTTGATGTCCATCTGCAGCGCGGTGATGCCCGCCTCGCTGCCCGCCACCTTGAAGTCCATGTCGCCCAGGTGGTCTTCGTCACCCAGGATGTCGGAGAGCACGGCGAAGCCGCGGTCTTCCTTGATCAGGCCCATGGCGATGCCGGCGCAGGGGCGCTTCAGCGGCGCGCCCGCATCCATCAGCGCGAGCGAGGTGCCGCAGACGGTGGCCATCGAGGAGGAGCCGTTGGACTCCGTGATCTCGGAGACCACGCGCATCGTGTAGGGGAACTTCTCCTTCTCCGGCAGCAGCGGGTGCAGGGCCCGCCAGGCCAGCTTGCCGTGGCCGATCTCGCGGCGGCCCGGGCTGCCCATCCGCCCCGTCTCGTTCACCGAGTAGGGAGGGAAATTGTAGTGCAGCATGAAATTCTCGCGGTACTCGCCCGCGAGGGCATCGATGATCTGCTCGTCCTGCCCGGTGCCCAGGGTGGCGACGCAGAGCGCCTGCGTCTCGCCGCGGGTGAACAGGGCGGAGCCATGGGCGCGCGGCAGGATGCCGACCTCGGCCAGGATCGGGCGGACCGTCTTGGTGTCACGGCCGTCGATGCGCATGCCGGTGTCGAGGATCGCGTTGCGGACCACATCCGCCTCGAGCTCCTTCATCATGCCCTTGGCCGCGGCGGCATCCAGGCCCTCGGCCTCCAGCTGCGCCACCACCTGCTTCTTCACCGCGCCGACCTGCGCCTGGCGGGCCAGCTTCTCGGTGGTCTTGTAGGCCTCGATCATCGGCGCGCGGCCGAGCTCGGCGATGCGGGCCTTCAGCGTCTTCACGCTGTCGGCTTCCTCCGGCAGGGCCCAGGGCTCCTTGGCGGCCACCTCGGCCAGCTCGATGATCCCCTGGATCACCGCCTGGAAGGACTTGTGGCCGAACTCGACGGCGCCGAGCATGACCTCCTCGGACAGTTCCTGCGCCTCGGATTCCACCATCAGCACGCCTTCGGCGGTGCCGGCGACGACGAGGTCGAGCTGGGACTGCTGCATCTGGGCGGCGGTCGGGTTCAGCACATAGCCGCCATCGATATAGGCGACGCGGGCGGCAGCCACCGGGCCGAAGAAGGGAATGCCGGACAGCGTCAGCGCGGCGGAGCAGCCGACCAGGGCGACGATATCGGGGTTGTTCTCCAGGTCATGCGACAGCACGGTCGCGATCACCTGCACCTCGTTCCGGAAGCCTTCCGGGAACAGCGGGCGGATCGGCCGGTCGATGAGGCGGGAGATCAGCGTCTCGGACTCGGAGGGCCGGCCCTCCCGCTTGAAGAAGCCGCCCGGGATCTTGCCGGCGGCGAAGGCCTTCTCCTGGTAGTTCACCGTCAGCGGGAAGAAGTCCTGGCCCGGCTTCACGGACCGCGCGCCGACCACGGTGCAGAGCACGATGGTGTCGCCGAGGCGGGCCATCACCGCGCCATCCGCCTGCCGGGCGATCTTGCCGGTCTCCAGCGTCAGCAGCTGGCCGCCCCAGGAGATGTCCTTGCGGAAATACTTGTCGAACATGGATCGTCCTTCTTGGACCCGCCGGATGCGGGCCCACAGCGTAGTGCCGCCCGGCGCGGAACCGCGCAGGCAGCCGGAACGCGACGAAGGCGGATGCCGGGGAGCGGGTCGCACCCAGGAGATGCGCGGCGACTCGGGCGGCATGGGTCCCACCGCAACCCGTCCCGAAGGCGGCGCGATGGGGACGGCATGAAGAAGGCCGCCCATGTGGCCGGAGGCGCCGTCATCGCCCCATCCGGGCGCGGCTGGTCCGCAAGGCATCCGCTGCCATCGCAGCGAAGGTCCTGCCCGGGATCGGGCCAGACCCGGCGGCCCTATGGCATGATGCCGGGGGAAAGGCCAGCGGAAAGGGGTTAAGGGGACCGGGCCGGGTACCGCTCAGCGCCGCGCCGCCTCGGCCTCCAGGAAGCGCGGGTCGTTGAAGTCGAACAGGCGGTTCTCCAGCGCGATGCCGGTCTCCACCTCATAAAGGGTCACCCGCGTCTCCCGCGCCTGGGCATCCAGCACGGTCCATTGCCGCAGCTCCATCGGCGCCTCGGCGAAGGACAGGGTCAGCAGCCCCTCCGCCCGGGCGCCGGTGCGATGCAGCGCGACCCGCAGGAAGCCCCCGCTGCGCTCCGTGCCCACCACGGTGATATTGCCCGAAAGCCGGATCTCCGGCGTCAGCAGCAGGCCGAGCGGGGTGGAGGAGGCCGGCACCGCGGTAGGCTGGCGCAGCTCCCGGTCATACATCAGCACCTGGCCGCCGGAGGCCACCAGCAGCAGGGGCTCGGGCGGGTCGTAGTCGAAGCGCATGCGGCCGGGGCGGCTGATCAGCGCGGTGCCCTGGGCCGAGGCGCCGTTCTGCGCCACCTGCAGGAAGCGTGCCCGCAGCGTGCGCAGGCTGTTGAGATAGGCCTCCACCCGGCCCAGCGCGGCGCGGTCGATGGCGGCCGCGGACTGACCTTGGGCCAGGCCCGGGCGGGGAAGGACGGGGGCGAGCGCCAGGGCGGCGGCGGCCTGCAGCAGGTGGCGGCGGTTCATGCCCTGGCAGATGGCCCATCGGCGCCGTCCCGGAAAGGCCCTGCCGCATTAACCTCATCTCAATCCCGCGCGGGGTCTAATGCGCCGAGGCCGATGGCCAGAACCGCCATCCTCCGCCCGAGAAACGGGTCCCCGGCCGCCCGAACCAGCGGAGCCTTCCGATGCCCTTCGACTTCGTCCCGCCCGGCACCCAGGCCCATCTGCCGATCGATGCCGGCACCATCCACGGCGTGCCGCGGCACGAGCTGGTGGCGCATGCGATGGAGCAGATCCCGCCCGCCCTGCGCGGCGCGGTGGCCGAGATCGAGGTCACCGGCGGCGGCCAGTTCGTGCATATGGGCATGGTCTTCGACCAGGTCGCCTGGCGCGCCGCCTGGCGCCGCCCCGGCCTGCCGGTCGCCAGCGGCAGTTTCCCGGTGTGGAACGGCAGCCCGGTCTGAGCACCGCCTTATCGAGCGGCCGCTTCCCGGACCCCGCCTCCGCCGGCCCGGTTCCCCGCCGGACGCCCGCGTCCTAGGCTCCCCGCAAAGCCCGCGGAGAGCGAAGATGTTCGAGACCGAATCGACCCCCGAATCGCGCATCGCCGGCGCCGCCGCGCTGCTGGCCGAGATCCGCCGCGGCCGCCGCGCCCCCATCCCGGGCCTGCCGGAGGCGCTGCGCCCGACGACGATCGCGGAGGCCGAGGCGATGCAGGCGGCGACCTATGCCGCGCTCGGCTGGTCCATCGCCGGCTGGAAGGTGGGCCGCACCCTGGGCCAGCCCATCGCCGCCCCGCTGCCCGCCGCACGGCTTTCCCCCGTCACCGAGGCCCCGCTGCGCCTGCCGCCCGGCACGGCGATGGAGCTGGAAGTGGCGCTGCGGCTGCGCCAGGGGCTGGATCGCGCGGCGCTGGCGGCGCTGCAGCCGGCGGAGCTGCCGGCCCTGGCCGATCTCGTCCTGCTCTTCGAATTCGTCGAAAGCCGCTTCACGCCGGACCACCCGGCCGGGGACCTCGAGAAGCTGGCCGATTGCGTCTCCAACGGCAGCTGCGTCTTCGGCCCCGCCACGGGCGAATGGAGCTGGAAGGATGCGGAGGCGCTGGAGATGCGCCTCAGCGTGGATGGCATCACCGTCGCCCATCACCTCGGCCCGCATCGCGCCATGCCGCTGGTCGAACTGCTGACGGGCTGGCGCGACCGCTGCCTGGGCCTCGGCCACCTGCCCCGGGCGGGGGAGGTCATCACGCTCGGCAGCCAGACCGGCATGCTGCCGGTGCCGGCAGCAGGCGGGCTGCTGCTGGGCGAGATGACGGGGCGCGGCAGCCTGGCCTGCCGCGTCGCCCCACTCGGCAGTTCCCTGGGCAGCTGATGGCAGCAGGGGGCGAGCACGAAGCCGGCCCGCCGCTCGCCCGCCTGCATGGCATGGGCGGGCACCTGCTGCTCTATCCGGACCGCATCCGCCTGCTGCGCCATGGCCCCTGGTTCACCGCCATGAACCTGCTGGCGCATCTGGAGCGGGAGATGGAATCGACCATCCTGCTGCGCGACCTGGTGGCCGTGCATATGGTGCGCTCGCTGCTGCTGGTGCAGTTCCTGCGCCTGACCTATGCGGGCTGCCCGGCGCCCACCGGCCACTATCTGCGCGACGCCTTCGCCGAGAACGCCTTCCTGTTCAGCCTGGCGGACAACCGGCCGCTGCTGGAGATGCAGCACCGGATCACCGCGGCCACGCTGCGGCTGCAGGGCGGGGCGCCGGAAGGCGCCGCTGGTCAGGGTATCTTGTAGTCGGGGCGGGCGGGCAGCGGCCAGGTCTCGGCCTCCAGCCGGTCCGCC
Source organism: Falsiroseomonas sp. (assembly GCF_051860665.1). Classification (GTDB taxonomy): domain Bacteria; phylum Pseudomonadota; class Alphaproteobacteria; order Acetobacterales; family Acetobacteraceae; genus Falsiroseomonas. Next base: position 137,058 of record NZ_JBHYDM010000009.1, on the reverse strand, counting down.
AGGCCTGCCATCTGCGCCGCGGCCAGGGGATGCCCGGCATCCAGCGCCGCCACGGCCAATTGCCGCAGCCGGGCCAGGATCGCGGCCAGGCTTTCGCCCGCCGGCGGTGCGGGCAGGGTTTCGGCCAGGTCGGGTTGGGTCGGGCGCGCCATCATGGTCGATCGTGACTTCGAAAAATTGTCCGGACAAGCTGCAGCGACCGCCGGAGCGCGCCGGATCCTTCACGCCTTTGCGCATAGCCTTCCCCTTGTCAGACGCGCTATAGAACATAACATGAACTGACAATACCTTTCGGATGTCCGACCCATGGAGCTGCTTCGCAAGCTCGAGATCCTGGCCGACGCCGCCAAATACGATGCCTCCTGCGCCTCCTCCGGCACCACGAAGCGCAACAGCCTGAAGGGCGGGCTCGGCAGCACGGAGGGCAGCGGCATCTGCCATGCCTATGCGCCCGATGGGCGCTGCATCTCGCTGCTGAAGCTGCTGCTGACCAATGCCTGCGTCTTCGACTGCGCCTATTGCATCAACCGCGCCTCCTCCAATACGCCGCGCGCGCGTTTCACGGTGGAGGAGGTGGTCCAGCTGACGCTGGGCTTCTACCGGCGCAATACGATCGAGGGGTTGTTCCTCTCCTCCGGCATCATCCGCTCGCCGGACTACACCATGGAACAGGTGGTGCGGGTGGCCCGCGTGCTGCGGCTGGAGCATGGGTTTCGCGGCTATATCCACCTGAAGACCATCCCCGATGCGGCGCCCGAGCTGCTGGCGGAGGCCGGGCTCTATGCCGACCGGCTGTCGATCAACATGGAGCTGCCGACCGTCGCCGGGTTGGAATCCCTGGCCCCCGACAAGGATTTTTCGCGGATTCGCCACGCCATGGCGGGGCTGCGGACCCGCATCGAGGGCGCGCAGGACGAGGCCAGGACCGCCCGGCGGGCCTTGCCAAAAAGATTCGCGCCGGCGGGGCAGAGCACGCAGATGATCGTGGGCGCCGATGGGGCGGATGACGGCGCCATCCTGGGCACGGCGACGGATCTCTATGCCGGCTACCGGATGCGGCGGGTCTACTACTCCGCCTATAGCCCGATACCCGACGCCTCCCGCCTGCTGCCGCCGGCGCCGCCGCCGCTGGTGCGGGAGCACCGCCTCTACCAGGCCGACTGGCTGCTGCGCTTCTATGGATTCTCCCGCGAGGAGATCCTGGCCGGCGGACAGGGCGGCATGCTGGACCTGGAGCTGGACCCGAAGACGGCCTGGGCGCTGCAATCGCGGGACAGCTTCCCGGTGGATTTGAACAGGGCATCTCGGGAAATGCTGCTGCGCGTGCCCGGGCTGGGGGCGAAGACGGTGCACCGGCTGATCGCGGCGCGGCGGCATACGCGGCTGCGCGTGGCCGACCTCGCCCGGCTGCGCGTCAGCCTGGCCAAGGTGTTGCCTTTCGTTGTGCTGGCGGACCATGTGCCGCGGGGGCTGGAGGGCGCCGGGCTGCGCAACCGCCTGCTGCCCGCCACCGCCTTCGCGGCCAGCGCAAGGCCCGTGCAGATGGCGCTGTTCTGATGCCCGCCCCGGCCCTGCGGCAGGGGGTGGCCGTCACCCTGCCCGGTCCGGCGGATTTTTCCGCATGGCGGCGGGCGGCGCGCGGGCTGGTGGCGGCCGAGATTCCGCCCGAGCAGGCGGAATGGCTCGTCGCCGGCGAACTGCCCGGCCTGCTGGCGCAAGCGCCCGCGCCGCCCCCCTCCGCCGCACCCTTCAGCGTGCCGCGCGCCTTCCTCGACCAGGCGGAGATCGCCATCCGCCACAGCGACCCGCAACGCTTCGCACTGCTCTACGGCCTGCTCTGGCGCCTGGTGCATGGCGAGCGCCACCTGATGCAGGCGGCGACCGACCCCGGCGTGATCCGCCTCGGCGCCCTGGTGAAGGCGGTGCGGCGCGACGCCCACAAGATGCATGCCTTCGTCCGCTTCCGCGAAGTGCAGGCCGAGGACGGGCCGCGCCACATCGCCTGGTTCGAGCCCGACCATTATATCGAGGAGGCGGAGGCGGAATTCTTCGTCCGGCGCTTCGCCAGCCTGCGCTGGTCCATCGTCACGCCGCGCCGGTCCGTGGCCTGGGATGGCACGGCGCTGTCCTTCGGCCCGGGCGGGCGGCGGGCCGATGTGCCGCCGGATGATGCGATGGAGCCGCTCTGGCGCGCCTATTACGCCAGCATCTTCAATCCCGCCCGCCTCAAGCCCGGCGCCATGCGGGCCGAGATGCCGCGCAAATACTGGCGCAACCTGCCGGAAGCGGCGGAGATTCCGCGCCTGATGGCGGAAGCGCCGCGCCGGGTGGCGGAGATGGTGGAGCGGCAGGCTTCGGCCCCCAATCCGCGCCCCCAGCTCGCGCGGCATCTTTCCGCGCCGCCGCACGTTGCCCAGGGCATGCCGACGCCGATCGACGCCCCCGCCGACCCCGCCATGGCCCTGGCCGCGCTGCGCGAGGAGCTGCTCGCCCGCCCCGACCTTCCTCCCTTCGCCGCCCGCGCCACCCAGCCGGTCTTCGGCGAGGGTCCCCTCGGCGCGGCGCTGATGTTCGTCGGCGAGCAGCCAGGGGATGAGGAGGATATCGCCGGCCGCCCCTTCGTCGGCCCGGCGGGACGCCTGCTGGACCGCGCCCTGGCCCAGGCCGGCGTGGAACGCCGCGAGGCCTATCTGACCAACGCCGTGAAACACTTCAAATTCACGCCCACGGGCAAGCGCCGCATCCACCAGTCCCCGGATGCCGGCGACATCACCTACTACCGCCCCTTCCTGGCGCGGGAGGTGGCGGCGGTGGCGCCCCGCCTGGTGGTCTCGCTGGGCGCCTCCGCGCTGACGGCGCTGACGGGCCGGAAACTTCCGGTGCTGAAGACTCGCGGGCAGGTGGTGACGGCGCTCGGCGGCCAGCCGGTCTTTGCCACGGTGCATCCCAGCTACCTGCTGCGCCTGCCGGATCCGGAGGCACAGACGGATGCCTTCGCGGCTTTCGTGGCCGATCTGCAGGCGGCGAGGGCGCACACGCAGGGGTTGTAATCGCTCAAGATATACCAGATTGTCAGCGACCTGACGGTCCTTTAACGTTCCGAAAAGTCTTCGGAGCCAGGTCGTCATGGTCGAGCGCAGCCCCTATTGGCCGGCGGAATACGCCGCTGCGGTGCGCAGCCTCTACAACAGTGTCGACAGCACGCTGACCTTTACGGCCGTCTCCGGCCAGGATGGCGCCGACCGCACAGGCCGGGTCGTCGACTTCATCCCCTCCTCGCTCGGCCTCGATTTCGTGCGGGTGCAACTGGAAGCCGGCAGCTCCTACGATTTCCGGTCCTCGGGCAGCGGCGGCACCCTTGAGCTGACCATCCTGGACTCGTCCGGCTACCTGCTGCTGCACTACGACTCCGACGGCAACTTCGGCAGCGCGATGAGCACGCTGCTGGACTTCGTGCCGGACTATTCGGGCACCTATTACCTGGGCTTTGCCTTCACCGGCACGAACTCCGGCAGCTACGAGGTCACCGGAGTCCAGGATGTCTATGCCGATGGCATCAACGGCCCGCCGCCCCGCCTCAACGTCTACCCCGTGCCGACGCAGCGGACGGAAGGCGACCAGAACGCGACCGACTTCCACGTCACCATCGAACGGAGCGGCACCCTTAGCGGCACCACCACCGCCACCTGGCGGGTGTCAGGCCAGGGCAGCCAGCCGACCGACGCGTGGGACTTCATCACCAATGGCGGGCAGGTGACCTTCGCACCGGGCGAATCCTCCAAGGTCGTGACGATCCGGGTCGCAGGCGACCTGACTGTCGAGCCGAACGAGACCTTCGTCTTCACGCTGAGCAATGCCAGCGGCGGGGCCCAGATCGGCAATGCCACCGTCGCCGGCACCATCTTCGACGACGACAGCAACCCCACCTATGTCAGCCTCGCCCCGCTGAGCACGGATTATGCGGAGGGGTCGGATGGCGGCGCCACCACCCACAGCTTCCTGGTCCAGCGCACATCCGGGGTGGGGTCCGTCCAGTTCAGCTGGCTGGTGCAGAACTTCTCCTACACCGGTGTCGATGCCTCGGACTTCGTCGGCAATGTCCTGCCCTCCGGCCTTGTGACCTTCGCCGAGGGTGAGACGCAGAAGCTGGTGACGCTGCAGCTGCGCGCCGACCGTGAGGCGGAGACGGACGAGACCTACAGCTTCCGCCTGCTGGACCTCCCTTCCGGCTACCGCTTCAGCAATAGCTCCGCCGAGATCACCGTGCGCGACGACGACTTCCCCCTGGCGCAGCTCGCCATCGGGGTGGATCAGGACAGCGTGGCGGAAGGCACGGGCGGCGGCGTGCGCGTGATCACCTTCACGGTGACGCGCAGCGGCGACCTGTCCCTGGCCAGCACCGCCGCCTGGCGTGTCGTGACCGAGGCCGGCGGGGCCGGGGCCGCCGACTTCCTGGGGGGCGTGCTGCCCTCCGGCACCGTCTCCTTCGCCGCCGGCGAGGCCACGCAGACCATCAAGGTGCGGGTGCAGCGGGATGCCGAGATCGAGGCCGATGAGCGCTTCGGCGTGGTGCTCGAATCCCCGTCCCATCGCACCAGCCTCTCGGCCGATTCGCAGGTCTGGACGACCGTGCTGGACGATGACGAGCCGGAGACCGCACCGCCGCCGACCCAGATCATCACCATCGAGGCGCTGGAGCCGGATGGTGTCCTGGAGGGTACGGGCGGCGGCACGACCATCCACCAGTTCCGCGTCACCCGCAGCCACGCGGACACTCCCACGCCGACCCTGTCCTGGACGGTTTCTCCCGGTGGCGCGAACAGTGCCGATGGCTGGGACTTCGCCTTCGACACCACGCCGTCGGGCACCATCACCTTCGAGGAAGGCGAGCTGAGCCGGCTCATCCAGTTCGAGGTCCTGCAGGACGATAGCGTCGAGCCGGACGAAACCTTCCAGGTGGGTTTCACCTCCCTGCCGGCGGGGGTCGTCTTCGCCAATACCTCCGCCACGGGCATCATCCTCACGGATGATGTGGAGCCGACCGTCTTCACCATCGCGGGAGCCCCCTCCCGGCAGGTGCTGGAAGGCACAGGCGCGGGCTGGACGCCGGTGACATTCGTGATCGTCCGCGACCAGGCCTCGGGCACCGATCAGGTGACCTGGTCGATCCTGACCGGGTTCCAGGACTCGGCGGGCTATGCCAATTCCTCGGTGGCCGATTTCGCGCCCGGCCAGGCGATGTCCGGCGTCGCGACCTTCAACCCCGGCGAAACGGAATTCACGGTCACGGTCCACATCGCCAAGGACAGCCTCGATGAGCAGGATGAAGGCTTTTTCCTTGAGCTGAATGACGGGCAGCCCCTGCCGGGTGTGGGGACCGTCGCCGCCCACGTGGCCATCCTCGATGACGACCAGCCTCCCGCCCTGCTCGATATCGCCGCGACCATCCCCGCGCGCACGGAGGGCACCAGCAGCGGCCTGACGGTGCACGAATTCGTGGTAACCCGCAGCGGCAACCTCGATATCGCCGCGACCGCCCGCTGGTCCGTGCAGGGCGAGGGCGACCAGCCGGCGAATGCGGCGGATTTCCTGGGCGGCGTGGTGCCCGGCGGCACCGTCAGCTTCGCCGCCGGCGAGGTGAGCCAGATCATCAAGGTGCGCACCCTGCGCGATGGCACCGCCGAGCAGGACGAAAGCTTCCGCGTCACCCTGCACGACGCCGGTGACGGCGTGGTGCTGTCCGATGCCAGCGCCAGCGTGACCCTGCTGGACGACGACACCCAGCGCGACAGCTACGCCATCACCCCCGCCAGCAGCAGCCGCGCGGAAGGCACCGGCAGCGGCGTCACGGTGCACGAATTCACCGTGACGCGGGAGGGTGAGCTCTCCGCCACGCAGCTCGCCTGGTCCGTCGCCGGCACCGGCCCGGCCGCGGCCGATGCCGCGGACTTCCTGGGCGGCGTGCTGCCCTCCGGCACCATCAGCTTCGCCGAGGGCCAGGACAGCCAGGTGGTGAAGGTGCGCGTGCTGCGCGATGCGACGGTGGAGGTGGACGAGGCCTTCGCCCTCACGCTCCGCGCCCCCGGCGGCCAGGTGCTGGCCACCGCCGACGCCACCATCGGCAATGACGACGCGCCGCCGCCGGCCTTCACTGCCAGCCTCGCCAGCACCGCCGCCAGCCGGGCGGAAGGCACCGGCACGGGCGTCACCGTCTACGAATACACCGTCACCCGCAGCGGCACGCTTTCGGCCGCCGAGCTGAGCTGGTCCGCCACCGGCAGCGGCCCGGCGGCCGCCAATGCCGCGGATTTCATGGGCAATGTCCTGCCCTCCGGCACCATCAGCTTCGCCGAGGGCCAGGAAAGCCAGGTGCTGAAGGTGCGCGTGCAGCGCGATGCGACGCTGGAGGCGGACGAGGCCTTCGCCATCACCCTGCGCGGCCCCGGCGGCCAGGTGCTGGCCACCGCCAGCGGCGCCATCCTGAACGACGATGCGCCGCCCTTCAGCTATGCGATCGCCCCCGGCAGCCTGAGCCAGGCCGAGGGCACGGGCAGCGGCGTCACCGTGCACAGCTTCACCGTCACCCGCCAGGGCGACCTCTCGCTGGCTTCCACCACCAACTGGTCGGTGGCCGGCTTCGGCGAGGATGCGGCGGATGCCTCTGACTTCCTCAATGGCCTGCTGCCGGGCGGCACGCTCGCCTTCGCCGCCGGCGAGGCCAGCCAGGTGGTGAAGGTCCGCGTGCTGCGGGATGGGCTGGCGGAGGCGGATGAGGGCTATGTGCTGCGCCTGCCGGGCGCCAGCGCCACCGGGCTGATCCTGGATGACGACACGGCCCGCCTCGCCACCGCGCAGGCCGACCTGCAGCTGCTCGGCTGAAAGCCGCCCCCCAAGGCAAGGCCTATGTCCATGATCGGAACTGTTGCATCGACCGATGCGCGGTTCCGGGACATGGTGCCGGGGCACCGCAACCCCGAGGACGAGATCAAGACGATGCGCAAGACCATGATGGCCGCGATGCTGGCGGGCGGCTTCATCACCCTGGCCCCGCAGCTGGCCGCGGCGCAGGCCGCCTATACCTGGCAGGGCCCGACGCTGCTGTCCTCCGGCAATACCATGAACGGTTGCCGCCTGCGCACGCCGATGGCCACCCACAGCGGCAGCCTGGGCCTGAGCAACATCTTCCTGACGGTGAGCAATACGGGCTCGCAGCCGGTGCGGATCACCGCCAATGTCGAGCTTTCGGGCAACAACAGCCGGAAGTCGGGCAGCATCAGCTCGGGCCTGATCCCCGCCGGCAGCCAGGCCGCGATCCAGGTCTTCCCGCCGGGCGGCTCGACCCGGGACGGCACGACGCTGCGGGTGACCTTCACCAGCTGCGTGGTCGGCAACTGAAGCGGCGCCGGCGGCTCAGTTCAGCCGCTGGCGCAGGTCTTCCAGCAGCACGCGCACGCGCAGCGCCTGCAGCCCCTCCGGCGCCAGCACCAGGAAGCGCTCCAGCGCCGCGATGGCGGCGCCGATGCGGTCCAGCCGCTGGTGCATCAGCCCGGCCTCGCGCCACAGGGCCGCGGCCTCGGGCGCGATGCGCAGCATGTCCTCGGTGCAGTCCAGCGCGCCGGGCAGGTCGCCGTCGCGCAGGCGGCGCACCTTGATGTTGTTCTGCAGCCGCAGCAGCACCGCGCGCTTGTCCATCGGCGCCAGGCTGTCCGGGCCAAGCTCCGCCTGGTCGCCCGCAAAGCGCTTCAATGTGGCACGCAGCGCGCGGGCATCCAGCGCCTGGCCGCCGGCGAAGACATCCACCACCACCTTGCCGCGGCCGGCCAGCGCCAGCAGGAAATGGCCCGGGAAGTCCAGGCCATGCGCTTCCCACCCCGCCGCCTCCGCCGCATGCAGCCAGAGGATGCCGAGCGCCACGGGCAGGCCGCGGCGGCGCTCCATCACCCGCAGCAGGTTCGCATTGGCCAGGTCGTCATAGGTCTCGCCATCGCCGCCATAGCCGAAGCGGCCATGGATCACCTCGGCCAGCACGGCGCGGCGGCGCTCGGCATCCCCGTCATCCGCCGCGCGGTCCGCCGCGGCGGCCTGCACCGCCTCCCGCGCCAGGGCGGTCAGGTGCTCGGCGCCGGCGCGCCAGTCCAGCCCCGGCGCATCGATGCGCGCCAGCTGCAGCGCGGCGGCGCCGAGGTCGATCTCGGCATCGGGCAGGGTGCCGATGGCGCTCAGCGCCGCCCGCGCCTCCGCCACGCCTGGGGCGGGCCCGGCCTCGCTCACGCCTCAGCCCGCCGCCGGCACCATCCGGCCCAGCGGGCGGCCGCCGAAGATATGGACATGGAAATGCGGCACCTCCTGCCCGGCATCCTCGCCCATATTGGACAGGATGCGGTAGCCCTTCGCCTCCAGCCCCAACGCCTTGGCCACGCTGCCGACGGCACGCCAGAAGCCCGCAATCTCGGCCTCGGTGGCATTGGCGGAGAAATCCGCCTGGCTGACATAGGCGCCCTTCGGGATCACCAGCACATGCACCGGCGCCTGCGGGTTGATGTCGTGGAAGGCCAGCGCATGGGCATCGTCATGCACCGTCTTCGCCGGGATCTCCCCGCGCAGGATGCGGGCGAAGATATTCTGGGGATCATAGGGCGGCAGGCCGGTCACGCGCGTCATCGTTCAGGCTCCGAAGCGTCGTCGCCCCTGTTCTGGCGAGGCCGCCTGCGAGAGGCAAGCCGGCCTCACGGCAGTTTCGTGGTCTGTGCCGCCCGCACCAGCGCCTTCGGCCGCGCCGCCTTCTCCGCGATGCCGGAAATGCCCTGGCGCCGGGCGAGCTCGGCCCAGACCTCCTCCGGCGCGATGCCGGCATCCACCCAGACGACGACCAGGTGATACAGCAGGTCCGCGCTTTCCAGCACCGTCGCGGCGCGGTTGCCCAGCGTCGCCTCGATGACGCATTCCACCGCCTCCTCGCCCAGCTTCTGCGCCACCTTGGCGGTGCCGCGCGCCAGCAGCCGGGCGGAGTGGGAGATGGCGACATCGCCGGCCGCACGCCGCGCCTCCACCGTGCGCCACAGCGCATCCAGGATGGCAGCCTCCGCCCCCTCCACCCGGAAGGGCTCCAGCGCGCCCGCGCCGGCCGCGAGCGCGCGCGGCTTGGCCAGCACCTGCGGCGCCGGGATGGAGGCGGGCAGCGGCAGGGCGGCGGCCACCTTGGCGGATTTGCGCCGCGCCTTGTCCAGCTTCGCCTTGGCGTCCAGCTTCGCCTTGGGGTCGAGCTTCGCCTTCTCCGGCTTCTGCTTGGGCGGCTTCGCCTTGGCCGCTGCCTTGACCGGCTTGGCCTTCACCTTGGGCGCCCGGGCCTTGGGGCCCTTGGCCGTCGCCGCCTGCCGCTTCACCGTCTTGGCCATCAGCCTGCCTCCGCCAGGGGTCGCACCGGCAGGCCGGCGGCCTGCAATGCCGCCTTCGCCTCCCCGATCCGCATCTGGCCGTAATGAAAGACGCTGGCCGCCAGCAGCCCGGTGGCCCCGGCCCGCGCGCCATCGACGAAATGCGACGCCTCCCCCACCCCGCCGGAGGCCACGATCGGCAGCCGCACCGCCGCCCGCACCGCGCGCAGCAGATCGAGGTCGAAGCCCGCCCTGGTGCCGTCGCGGTCCATCGAGGTCAGCAGGATCTCGCCCGCCCCGCGTTCTTCCGCCTGCCGGCACCAGTCCACGGCATCGATGCCGGTGCCGCGGCGGCCGCCATGGGTGAAGACTTCCCAGCCCCCCTTGCCATCGCCCCGCGCATCGACGGCCACCACGATCGCCTGGCTGCCAAAGGCCTCCGCGCCGCGCGTGACCAGCGCCGGATCCGCGACGGCGGAGGAATTGATGGAGATCTTGTCGGCGCCGGCCAGCAGCAGGCGGCGCATATCCTCGACGCTGCGCACGCCGCCGCCGACGGTCAGCGGGATGAAGACCTGCGCCGCGGTGCGGGAGACGACGTCCAGGATGGTGTCGCGCCCTTCGTGGGAGGCGCCGATATCCAGGAATGTGACCTCGTCCGCACCCTCCCGGTCATAGATCCGCGCCTGCTCCACCGGGTCGCCGGCATCGCGCAATTCCAGAAAATTCACGCCCTTGACGACGCGTCCGTCCTTCACGTCCAGGCATGGAATGACGCGGAGCGCCAGCATCGTCACCACTCCGCCAAGGGGTCAGGCCCGGGAGAAAAACGGCGCCGTGATTGCGCCGATGCGGCGCCTTGGTCAAGCGCGGACCTGCCCCGCCCCCCGGGCTCAAGCCTCAGGGCAGGCCATGCGCCGCGCCGATCCGCGCGTCCCAGATCCGCCCGGCTTCCAGCGCATCCTCCCAGCCCAGCGGCTGCAGCAGCGGCGCCTGCGGAGCCAGCAGCCCCGGCCGCGGCAGCATCAGCCTTGTGCCCAGCGGCAGGCTGCCCGCCGCGCGCAGATCCGCATGCAGCGTGCCCTGCGCCGCGCCCTCCACATCCAGGCGGAGGCGCGCGCCGGCATCGGCGCCGCGGCCGAAGAGCATATTGGCCTGCACCGCGGGCGAGAGCAGGTGGCGGAGCAGCGCCGCCACCACCGGGCGGCGATCCGCCGGCAGGTCGCGCGGGATGGCGGCGGAGATGCCGGCCAGCGCCCAGGCCTGGTCCGCGAAGGCCGAGGCGCCGAGATTCTCCGGCAGCAGCCCGGAGGCCCGCATCTCCAGGTCGCCAGCCACCGAGAGCACCAGCATGTCGCAGCCATCGTCGCGGAATTCCGCCGTCGCGGCCACCAGGCTGGTCGGGTAGTAGTCGATGTGGCGGTCGAGCTCGGCGAGCCAGGACCAGCTGCGGTCCCAGCCCGTCGCCGGCCGCATCGGGTCGCTATCGCCCAGCAGCCAGGGCAGGGCGCGCAGGAACAGCCGGCTGCTGGTGACCAGCGGCGGCCGGCCATAGAGGAAGCGGCCCGGATTCTCGCGCGCCCAGTCGAGCAGCTCGGCCGGGCTGCGCGGCATGCGGTCGACGCGCCCCGGGCGCCAGCCCAGCAGCGGGCCGTTCGGCCCGGCCAGGATGGGCAGGGCCAGGCCGGCAAAGCCGCGCCACAGGCTCATGGCGGCGGGGGTCACCAGCCCGTCGAGCGGGGGCAAGCCGTCGAGCGCCCAATCGGTGGCCGGTTGCCAGGCCTCGGCCTGGATGCCGGCGACGATGCCGGCATCGCCGGCGAAGACCAGGTCGATGCCGGACTGGCCGGCAGCAACCGCATCGGCCAGGTCCTCGGTGATGACGTCGACGTCGATCTGCTCCAGCGCCACGCCGCTGACGAGCCCGGGATGCGCGTTGGCGAAATCCTGCAGCAGCGGCAGCACCAGCCCCGCCCCGGTGACCTCCATCACCACCAGCGGCGGCACCGCCGGTGCCTGACCCAGCGCGGGGGCGGCCAGCAGCGTGCCGCCGAGGCCCAGCAGGCCGCGTCGCGGGAGTCCTGGCACGGGCATCATCGCAGCCGCCGCGGCGGCGAGCGCATCGGTTCGGCCTCCTCGGCCTCGTCCAGGCCCAGGAAGTTCCGCACCCGGGTGAGCATCCCGTCGCCCGGCGGGGCGGTGACGGCGCCGGGCAGGGCGGGCGCTTCCGGCCCCTCGCTGGCCGCCATGGCGGCCAGCAGGATCAGCGAGGCGCCGTAATAGTCGCTCGCGGCCGTCACCGGGATGCGCGGCGGCGGCCCGGCGCGCCCGCTGCGCCAGGCGGCGAGGTTGATCACGGCGCGGATCCCGGCATGACCGGCATAGGGCGGCATGGCGCCGCTACGCAGGTCCACCCAGGCGGGCGGGCTATGCGCCATGCCAGGTGCCGTCCAGAAGGTCACCGCGGCCTGCAGCACCGGCAGGTCCAGCCCGGCCCAGGCGACATGCAGCGGCACCCGGATCGCATCCCAGGAAAAGCGCGCCGGCCAGGCGGGCGCGGGGCGGATGTCGCCATTCGCGCGCACCTCGCTCCAATCCGGCGGCAGGCCCCAGCGGCCGAAGCGCGACCCGCCGAGGATGTCGATCCCGCCGGTCTCGAGCAGCAGCCAGCGATTGTCGGGCAGCAGGCGTGAGAGGCTGCGGAAGGCATTGAAGGCGTAGTAGGAGGGGTTCAGCACGACGCGGTCGGCCTCGAGGAAGCCGGCCGTGCCCGGCAGCAGCACCTGGCGATCGACATAGGTGGTGACGCAGAGGGTCAGCAGGTCCTGCGCGACGGCGGAGGCCGCCGCCATCATCTCGGCGCTGTCCCAGCGCAGCGCGCCGCGATGCAGCGCCCAGGCGAAGATCAGGTCGCCATCGGTGGCATTGTTCTGGTCGATCACGCCGCGCCGCGCATGCGGGTCGTAGCGCCAGGCCAGAAGGCTGTCGCCGGAGCGGCGCAGGCGGCGGTTGGACCAGCGCCACATCGCCTCGAAGGCCGGGCGGTCGTCCATCCAGGTGGCGAGCAGCATGCCATAGGACTGGCCCTCGCTATGGGAGATGCCGGCATTGCCGGTATCGACCACGCGGCCATCGCCGGCCAGGTAGCGCCGCTTGAAGGCCTCCCAATCCGCCCGCGACGGGTCGGTGGGCGCCGCCGTCACCAGGGCAGCCGGGACCACGGCGCTCGGCGCCGCGTCGCGGATCGCAGGCGCCAGCGCGAAGGTCATCATATTTACCGCGAGGTTAATTCAGGAGGTTGTGCCTCAACCCTCGCGTGTCAATGGCCGCCGGCCGGCAACTGCCGGGCGCCTCGCCGAATCAGGCGGCGGCCATGGCGATCGCCTCGGCCGGGTCGATGCGCCCGTCATAGAGTGCGCGCCCCAGGATGGCGCCGGCCACCACGCCCTCCGCCTTCAGCGCCACGATATCGTCGGTCGAGGCCACGCCGCCCGAGGCGATGACAGGGATCGGCACGGCACGGGCCAGCGCCGCCGTCGCCGTCACGTTGACACCCGTGAGCATCCCGTCGCGGGCGATGTCCGTGTAGATGATCGCGCAGGCGCCGCTCTCGGCGAAGCTGGTGGCGAGGTCGGTCGCCGTCGTCGTGCTGGTCTCGGCCCAGCCCTCGGTGGCGACAAAACCGTCCCGCGCATCGATGCCGAGTGCGACGCGGCCCGGAAAGGCGCGGCAGGCGGCGCGGGCGAAATCGGGGTCCTTCACCGCGGCCGAGCCCAGGATGATGCGGGTGACGCCAGCGGTGAGCCAGGTCTCCGCCGTCGCCATGTCCCGGATCCCGCCGCCCAGCTGCACCGAAAGCCCCGGCACCGCCGCAATGATGGCCTGCACGGCCGCCACATTGGCGGGCTTTCCTGCAAAAGCGCCGTCCAGGTCCACCACATGCACCCAGCCAAAACCGGCGCGGGCGAAGTCGGCGGCCTGGGCCGCGGGGTCGGCGTTGTAGATGGTGGCCTGCGCCATGTCGCCGCGCTTCAGCCGCACCACCTGCCCGGCCTTCAGGTCGATGGCCGGGTAGAGCGTCAGTCCCATGCGAAAATCCTATCGTCCGCCGATCAGGCTGTCCGTGGTCCGGCCGCGGCCGGGCTCCAGCAGCTTGTGGTAAAAATGCCCGGCGACGGTGCGGCCATCGACCCGCGCATAGGCCGGATGGGTGCCCCAGCGCGTGTAGCCCAGCGCCTCGAACAGCGCGATGGCGCTTTCCTGCGTCTCCCGCACGTCGAGGTTCAGCACGCGGATGCCGGCGGCGGCGGCAAATTCCTCGACGCGGGCCACCAGCTGCCGCGCCAGGCCGTAGCCGCGCGCATAGGGGGCGATATAGGCGTGGGTGAGCTGGGCGGCGAAGGCCTGGGCCTCGTTGTTGCGCGGCGGGCGCAGCAGCTGGGCGCTGCCGACCACGGTGCCGTCCAGCCGCGCGATGAACAGGCTGCGGTCCGGCACCAGCAGCACGCCGCGAAAGTGGCGGGCCAGCGCGGCGCGGTCCTGGCTCTGCACCCAGCCGAAGCCGCCACCCTCGATGATCGCGGCATTGGTCGCCTCGCAGAGGTCGGCGAGGTCGTGCGGCGTCAGCCCGGTGGTGAGCTCCACCGAAAGATCATGCGCCTCGGCCCGGGCGGGGCTCATGGCGCCCATGTCAGGAAATTCGCCAGGATGCGCAGGCCGACCAGGCTGCTTTTCTCCACATGGAACTGCGTGCCGGCCAGGTTGTCGCGCCCGATGATGGCCGCGACCGGCCCGCCATAGCTGGTGCTGGCCAGAAGCTGCGCCGGGTCGCCGCCCGACAGCGCGTAGGAATGCACGAAATAGGCATGCGCGCCGGGGGCGATGCCGGCCAGCAGCGGATGCGCCGGCTGGGCCAGGTCCAGCCCGTTCCAGCCCATCTGCGGCAGGGGCAGGGCGGTGCCATCCGTCCCGCGCGGATCCATCGGCGCGATCTCGCCGGCGATCCAGCCGAGGCCGGGCGTCACGCCATGTTCCAGCCCCCGCTCCGCCATCAGCTGCATGCCGACGCAGATTCCGAGGAAGGGTTTTTTTTCAATGATCACCGCTTCCTGCAGGGCCTCGACCATGCCGGGAAGGGCGTCCAATCCGCGGCGGCATGCGGCAAAGGCGCCCTGGCCGGGCAGCACGATGCGATCGGCGGCCCGCACATCGGCGGCTTCCGTGGTGACGGCGATCTCGGCGGGCAGGCCGGATTCGCCCGCCACCCGCTCCAGCGCGCGCAGCACGGAGGCGAGGTTGCCCGAGCCGGGGTCGACGATGGCGATCCTCATGGCGCGCTGCGCACCAGGTCGGGCCGCTGCTGCATCAGGCGGAACCAGGCGATTTCGAGATCGGGCGCGGCGACCACGCCGGCCAGCGGCTGGCCGCGCCGGGCGAGCCGGGCGCGCAGCAGGTCCCGCGCCTCGAAGCCCGCCAGCACATGCAGGGCCGGCACGACGACACCGGCCAGCACCTCCGGCAGCAGCAGGCTGGCGGCCGCGATCAGCACCAGCAGGCCCAGCGCCGCAAGCCAGAGCCGGTTCCAGGCGAACCAGAAGGGGCCGAAGATGGCCGCGGCGAGGGAAAAACCTTCCTTCACCAGCACCGGCGGGCGCGCCTTCGGCTCGGGCCAGCCCTCGGGGCCCGGCGGCGGCGGGGCTTCGGCATGGACGGTGTAGAGCTTCATCTCAGCCCTCCAGCGAACCCTTGGTCGAGGGAATTTCGCCCAGCGTCCGCGGGTCCATCTCCACCGCCATGCGCAGCGCACGGGCGACGGCCTTGAAGCAGGCCTCCGCCACATGGTGCGCGTTGGTGCCGGCCTTCAACGTCACATGCAGGGTGATCCCCGCATTGAAGGCAAAGGCGCGAAAGAATTCCTCGACCAGCTCGGTGTCGAAGCTGCCGATCTTGGGACGCTGGAAGGGCACGGACCAGGCCAGGTACGGCCGGCCCGAGATATCGATCGCGGCCTCGGCCAGCGCCTCGTCCATCGGCAGCAGGCACTGGCCGAAGCGGCGGATGCCGCGCTTGTCGCCCAAGGCCTGGCGGAGCGCCTGGCCGAGCACGATGCCCACATCCTCCACCGTGTGGTGGTCGTCGATATGAAGATCGCCCTTGGCCGCGACCGTGAGGTCGATCAGGGAATGGCGGGCGAGGGCCGTCAGCATGTGGTCGAAGAAGCCGACCCCGGTCGCGACATCGGCGCTGCCGCGGCCATCCAGGTCCAGCGTCAGGCGGATCTCGGTTTCCGAGGTGGCGCGGGCGAGGGTGGCTTGGCGCGTCATGGCGCTGCACTAGCCGATAGGGGGCGCGGGGTCCACTTGTGGCTGCGCCCCCGGCCTGGGCGGCTGCAACCCAAGTTTCACCCATTTCGCATCCTGGCGTCATCCACCGCCCCGATAAGGCGCGCCATGGCGGGCATCCAGATTTCCTCGGTGGCCAAGCGCTTCGGCGCCGTGGCCGCCCTCGACGACGTATCGCTGACGGTGGGGCAGGGCGAGTTCATCGCGCTGGTCGGCCCCTCCGGCTGCGGCAAGACCACCTTGATGCGGATCGTGGCCGGCATCGAATCGGCCGATGGCGGCCGCATCGCGGTCGGCGGGCGGGACGTGACGCAGAGCCGCGCCGCGGACCGGGACATCGCCATGGTGTTCCAGTCCTACGCCCTCTACCCGCATCTGACGGTCGCCCAGAACATCGCCGTGCCGCTGGCGATGCGGCGCCTGACCAACGCGGACCGGCTGCCGCTGCTGGGGCGCTTCCTGCCCGGCGCCGCCCGCCGCCGCGCCGCCATCGCACAGGATGTCGCCGCCGTCGCCCGGTCCCTCGGGCTGGAGGCGATGCTGGACCGCCGGCCCGGCCAGCTCTCGGGTGGCCAGCGGCAGCGCGTGGCCCTCGCCCGCGCCATCATCCGCCGCCCTGCCGCCTTCCTGATGGACGAGCCGCTGTCCAACCTCGATGCCGCTTTGCGCGTGCAGACGCGGCGGGAGATCGTCGACATCCACCGCGCCGCCGGCGTCGCCACCCTCTATGTCACGCATGACCAGACGGAGGCCCTGACCATGGCCGACCGGGTCGCGGTGATGATGGCCGGGCGCATCCTGCAGGTGGCGACGCCGGAGGAAATTTATGCGAATCCGCAGGACCTGCGGGTGGCCACCTTCATCGGCAGCCCCCGCATCAACACCCTTCCTGCCGAAGCCGGCGCCGACGGCATGGTGCGGCTGGCCGGCGAGGCGATCGGCGTGGTGGCCGCGCCCGGCCAGCTGACGCTCGCGCTGCGGCCCGAGGATCTGTGGATCGCCGAGACCGGCATCGCCGCGGTGGCCGAGGCAGTCGAATTCCTCGGCGAAAGCGTGCTGCTGCATGCCCGCCACGCCAGCGGCGCGTCGGTGATCCTGCGCCTGCCGCCCGAGGCCCCGCGCCCGCGCCCCGGCACCGCGCTGCGGCTCGGCTTCGACCCCGCCCGCGCCTTGCTCTTCGATGCTGCGGGCCGGCGCGTCGTCGCCCATGCGCCGGTGGAACGCGCCCTTGTCTGACGCCGCCCTCCCCCTCCGCCGCGCCGCACCGGTTGGCGAGGCGCTCGCCGGGCTGCTGCTGACGGCGCCGGCGGCCATCGCCTATGCGGTGATGCTGCTGCTGCCGACGCTGGCCGCGGTGGCGCTGGCTTTCACCGACTACGAGCTCGGCATGCCGGGCTTCGCCTGGATCGGCCTCGACAATTTTGCCGAGCTGCTGGCGGATCGCGGCTTTGCGGTCTCGCTGCGGAACACCGTGATCTATGTCGGCATCGTCACGCCGCTGTCGATCGCGCTCGGCCTCGGCGCGGCGCTGCTGATCGAGGCCGGCATCCGCGGGCGGGCGCTGTTTCGTGCGGTGTTCTTCCTGCCGGTCGTCTCGCTCACCGTCGCCATGGCGGCGGCCTGGCAATATCTGCTGCACCCCACCATCGGGCCGCTGAACGCGGCGCTGCGGCGCCTCGGCATCACCGATCCGCCCTTCTGGCTCTCCTCCTCCGACTGGGTGCTGGCGAGCCTCGCCGCGATCGGGGTGTGGGAGAATCTCGGCTATACCATGGTGCTGTTCCTGGCGGGGCTGACGGCGATCCCGCGCGAGCTCTACGCGGCGGCGCAGATGGATGGCGCGCGGCGCGCGACGGACCGTTTTCGCCTGGTGACCTGGCCGCTGCTCGGCCCCACCACGCTCTTCGTCGTCACCATCACGCTGATCCGCAGCGTCCGCGTCTTCGACACGGTGGCGGTGCTGACCCAGGGCGGGCCGAACCGCGCCTCCGAGGTGCTGCTCTACACCATGTACCGCGAAGGCTTTACCTATCTGCGGCTCGGCTATTCGGCGGCGATCACGCTGGTGTTCCTCGTCATCGTGCTCGGGCTGGTCTGGCTGCAAACGAAAGCCCTGGACCGGAAGATCCATTATGGATGAGCGCCGTTCCTGGCTCGCGGATGCGCCGCGGCTGCTGCTGCTGGCCCTGCTCGGGCTGCTGGTGCTGGCGCCCTATGTCTGGATGGTCTCGGCCAGCCTGAAGCCGCTGGACGAGCTGTTCCGCGCCAGCCTGGCGCTATGGCCCGAACGTTTTTTCGCCGTTGAGAACTACGGCAAAGTCTTCGCCCGGGTGCCGGTGTTCCAGTACATCTGGAACGGCATCGTGGTCTGCGCGGGCATCCTGGCCTTCCAGCTGCTCTTCGCCGTTCCGGCCGGCTATGCGCTGGCAAAACTGCGCTTCCCGGGACGGGACATCGCCTTCGGCGCGGTGATGCTGGGCCTGCTGGTGCCGCCGCATGTGCCGGCACTGCCGCTCTATGTCGGCTTCAGCCAGCTCGGCCTGCTGAACACCTACGCCGCGCTGATCCTGCCTTTCACCATCTCCGTCTTCGCCATCTTCCTGTTCCGCCAATTCTTCAAGGCGCTGCCGGATGAGCTGATCCACGCCGCGCGGCTGGATGGCATGTCGGAGGCCGGGATTGTCTGGCGCGTCGTGCTGCCCAATGCCTGGCCGGCGGCGACCGCCTTCGCGATCTTCTCCGTCGTCGCGCATTGGAACGACCTGTTCTGGCCGCTGATCGTGGTGGAGGGGCCGTCCCGCGCCACCCCCGCACTCGGCGTGCTGTTCTTCCGCTCCGACGAGGCCGGCGACGATTTCGCTGCCCTGATGGCCGCCGCCGTGATCATGACGGCGCCGCTGGTGCTGGCCTTCCTCTTCGCCCAGCGCCGCTTCGTCGAGGGCATCGCCACCACCGGCCTCAAGGGCTGATTCTTTGTCCATTGGAGACACGCGCATGATCGACCGCCGCTCGCTTCTCACCCTCGGCGCTGGCCTGCTTGCCGCACCTGCGCTGCGTGCGCAGACCAATGCGGAGATCACAGTCCATTACGCGCAGCCGCAGATCTACAAGGAATGCTACGATGCGATCGCCGCGGAATTCGCCAGGCGCGAGCCGGGCATCCGCATCAACTTCATCACCACGCCGAACTACGAGGAAGGCACCCAGCTGGTGCTGCGCCAGGCGGCGACGAACCAGCTGCCGGACCTGTCCTACCAGGGCTTCAACCGCCTGCGCGTCTTCGCCGAGCGCGGCATCGCGCAGGACCTGGCGCCGCTGCTGACGCGGGACGGTGACCCGGCCGCGCAGGGCTACACGCCGAGCCTGCTGGCACTGGCGCATTTCGGTGGCTTCCAGTCGGGCCTCGCCTTCGCCGCCTCGAACCCGATTTCCTACTACAATGCCGACCTGTTCCGCCGCCTCGGCGTCGATCCGGACCCGGCGGCCTTCCCGAAGACCTGGGACGCGGTGATCGCGCTCGCCGCGCGCATCGAGTCCGAGCGCAGCGGCACCAACGGCATGTGGTACCAGTGGCTCGGCGACGACTGGATGTTCTCCGCCCTGCTGTTCAGCCATGGCGCGCGGATGCTGACGCCGGATGAGCGCGATGTCGGCTTCGCCGGCCCGGAAGGCCTCGCCAGCCTGCGCCTGCTGCGCCGCATGGTGACGGAGGGCGGCATGCCCAACCTGAACGCCACCACCGCGCTGCAGGCCTTCGCCGCCGGCAAGCTCGGCATGCGCTTTGGCAGCACCGCCTTCCTGCGCAACATGATCCAGTCCACCGGCCGCAACTTTGAGCTGCGCACCGCGCACTTCCCGCAGGTGGCGGCCGACGGCAAGCTGCCGACGGGCGGCGCCGCCGGCATGCTGACGGCGCGTGATGCGACGAAGCGCGAAGCCGCCTGGAAGTTCCTGCGCTTCTCCACCAGCGCGGAGGGCACGGCGCTGATGGCGAAGAACACCGGCTATGTGCCCGTGAACCAGATCGCGATCGACGACCCGCGCCACCTCGGCGAGTTCTACCGCGAGAACCCGCTCTTCCGCACCGCGACCGAGCAGGTGGACCGCATGATCCCCTGGTATGCCTTCCCGGGCACGCAGAGCGTCCGCGTGACGCAGGTGATGGTGGACAACATGGCGCGCGTGGTCGAGGGCCAGGCGACCCCCGAGGTGGTGCTGCCCGAGATGGCCGCCGAGGTCCGCCGCCTGCTGCCGCGCCGGAGCTGACCAGGTGCCGTCGATCCTGCAGCTCAGCGACGCGCATCTCTCGCCGCGGAACGACCTGTTCCGCGGCAACCTTGCCCGGATTCACGCCATGGCGATGGCCTCGCCGCCGGATCTGGTCGTGGCCTCCGGCGACCTGTCGCTGGATGGCGCGGATCATGACGAGGATCTGGCGCTGGCCGCCGCACTGCACGGCGCCTTCCCGGCGCCGCTGCTGGCGCTGCCCGGCAACCACGACACCGGCAGCCACCCCCACACCATGCCGCGCCAGCCTTTTGACAGCGCGCGGCTGGATCGGTTCCGCGCCCATTGCGGGCCCGGCCGCGGGCTGGTGGACCTGCCGGGTTGGCGCGTCATCGGCCTGAATTCCGAGGTGATGGGCACCGGCCAAGCGGAGGAATCGGCGCAGGCCGATTTCATCGCGGAAGCGGCGGCCGGCGCCGGCGATCGGCGCATCGCGCTGTTCCTGCACAAGCCGGTCTTCGTGACGGAATTTGCCGACCCGACCTTCGACTATTGGTCGGTCCCTCCGCAGGCCCGCGCCGCGCTGTTGCCGGTGCTGGAGCATCCCGGGCTGCGGCTGGTCGCCTCCGGCCATCTGCACCTGCACCGCCAGGTGATGCTGGGCCGCGTCAGCTATGCCTGGGCCCCGCCGCTGTCCTTCATCGTGCACCCGTCCGAACAGCCCGGCCTGCCCGGCGCAAGGGTGTGTGGGGCGCTGCTGCACCACCTGCATGAGGATCATGTTGAGACGGTGCTGCTTGCGCCCGAGGGGATGGAGACGCCGGACCTCGACGCGCTGCGGGCGCAGACCTACCCGCGCGCCGCCGCATAGGGCGCCCGGGGTGGGGTGGCTTGCCGCGGGCCCCGCCCCGCGCCATCTGGGCTGGATGCACGCGACACACGCACCTCCCTCCTCCGGTCACGACCCCCTGGGCTGGCACGGCACCACCATCCTCTGCGTCCGCAAGGACGGACGCGTCGCCATGGCCGGCGATGGCCAGGTCTCGCTCGGGCAGACCGTGGTCAAGGGCAATGCCCGGAAAGTCCGCCGCATCGCACAGGGCAAGGTCCTGGCCGGTTTCGCCGGCGCCACGGCGGATGCCTTCACCCTGCTGGAACGCCTCGAAGCCAAGCTGGAGCGCTTCCCGGACCAGCTGGAGCGCGCCTGCGTCGAGCTCGCCAAGGACTGGCGCACCGACCGCTACCTGCGGCGGCTGGAGGCGCTGCTGGCCGTCGCCGACGGCAAGCGCAGCCTGCTGCTGACCGGCCAGGGCGATGTGCTGGAGCCGGAGGACGCCATCATCGGCATCGGCTCCGGCGGCAATTTCGCCTTGGCCGCGGCGCGCGCCCTGCTGCCGGTGGATGGGCTCTCGGCCGAGGAGATCGCCAAGCGGTCCATGGCCATCGCGGCCGGCATCTGTGTCTACACCAACGGCAATATCGTGCTGGAGACCATCGAATCGTGACGGAAACCGTGAATCTTTCCCCGCGGGAAATCGTCAGCGAGCTCGACCGCCACATCGTCGGCCAGAACGACGCCAAGCGCGCGGTCGCCATCGCGCTGCGCAACCGCTGGCGGCGCCAGCAGCTTCCCGCGGGCCTGCGGGAGGAGGTGGTGCCGAAGAACATCCTGATGATCGGGCCCACCGGCTGCGGCAAGACGGAGATCGCGCGCCGCCTGGCGCGGCTCGCCAATGCCCCCTTCCTGAAGGTGGAGGCCACGAAGTTCACCGAGGTCGGCTATGTCGGCCGCGACGTGGAAAGCATCATCCGCGATCTGATCGAGGTCAGCATCACCCAGACGCGCGACCAGTCCCGCAAGGCCGTGCAGGCCAAGGCCGAGCTGAATGCCGAGGAGCGGCTGGTGACGGCGCTGGTGGGCGAGGGCGCCGCCGGCGAAACCCGCCAGAAATTCCGCCGCATGCTGCGCGAGGGCAGCCTGGAGACGCGCGAGATCGAGGTGCAGGTGGCCGAGCAGGCCGCGCCCATCGGCATGATGGACATGCCCGGCATGCCCCCGCAAATGGGGAACATGCAGGAGATGCTGGGCAAGATGTTCGGCGGGCGGACGAAGCCGCGCAAGATGCAGGTGGCGGAAGCCCGCCAGCACCTGATCAAGGACGAGGCCGACAAGCTGCTGGACCAGGAGGCGCTGACCCGCGAGGCGATCTCCAATGCCGAGAACAACGGCATCGTCTTCATCGACGAGATCGACAAGGTCTGCGCCCGCACCGGCGAGGGCGGCGTGCGCGGCGGCGACGTGTCGCGCGAGGGCGTGCAGCGGGATCTTCTCCCCCTCATCGAGGGCACGACGGTGACGACCAAGCATGGCCCGGTGAAGACCGACCATATCCTGTTCATCACCTCCGGCGCCTTCCACCAGGCCAAGCCGAGCGACCTGCTGCCGGAGTTGCAGGGCCGCCTGCCGATCCGGGTGGAACTGTCGGCCCTGACGCGGGAGGATTTCCGCCGCATCCTGACGGAGCCCGAGCATTCATTGGTAAAACAGTATATCGCGCTGCTGGGGACGGAGGGTGTCACGCTCGACATCACCGAGGGCGCGACGGATGCCATCGCGGACCTGGCCGCCGAGATCAACGCGACGGTGGAGAACATTGGCGCCCGGCGCCTGGCCACGGTGATGGAGCGGCTGCTGGACGAGATCTCCTTCACCGCCTCGGACCGGGGCGGGGAGAGCATCTCGGTGGATGCCGAGCTGGTGCGGACCCGCGTGGCGCCGCTGGCGGGGAATGCGGATCTGTCGAAGTTCATCCTGTAGCCCCGGAAGTGGACACAGGACCGGGCGGCCTGTTATAACCGCCGTATCAACGGAGGGCTCGACATGGCCACCCTGAAGCTGCGCTCCATCGGCAATTCTGTCGGCGTCGTCCTGCCGAAGGAGATGCTTGCGAAGCTCGACCTGCAGGAAGGCGATACGCTGGAGGTCGTGAACACGCCCGAGGGCTTCATGCTGATGGCCGTAAATCCGGAGGAGGCCGAGCAGCTTCGGGTCGGACGCGAAGTGATGAAGCGCTATCGCAACGTGCTGCGCGAACTCGCTAAATGAAGGAGCCGATCTGGCTGTCGCGCCAGATCCTGATGATTCTGCATCAGGAAGGGCTGGGCGCGCATGGTGGGCTGCCTGGCCTCCGCGACACGAACCTGCTCGACAGCGCGCTGGCCAAGGCGCCGAACCGCTACGCTTATGAAAGCGAGACGGATATCTTTCGTCTCGCCACGGCCTATGCCACTGGCATCGCCCGCAACCACCCCTTCGCCGACGGCAACAAGCGCGCCGCCTTCATCGCCGCGGTCACCTTTCTGCATCTGAATGGGCAGTGGGTGGACGCGCCCGATGGTGAGGCCGTGGCGGCCATGGTGGACCTGGCCTCGGGTGACCTGCCGGAAGAAGGCTTCTGCGCCTGGTTGCGTGATCGCAGCAGCCCGCGCAGTTGAAGCGGCGCATCCCTATATGACAACAATGTCCATCACCCTCGCCCCCCCGCCCCCCGACATCCTGCCCGCCGAGGCCCGTGCTGAGTTGGCGCGCGCCGTGGCGCAGCTGGAGGATGTGTCGCTTGCCGCCCGCTTCTCGGCCGCCATCGGCACGCCGATCGAGGCGCTGAAGAACCGGCTGCCCGGCGCGGCGCAGTCCATGCTGGACGGCGCGGTGAAGCGCGCGCTCTCCAGCGCCATGCAGGCCGCGCTGAAGGCGCAGCCCTCGGCCAATCCCACGCCGCTGCCGGCCGCCTGGTTCCACCGGGGCCTGGCGGCCGCGGCCGGCGCGGCGGGTGGCGCCTTTGGCCTGCCGGGCACGCTGGTGGAACTGCCCGTCTCCACCACCCTGCTGCTGCGCCAGATCGCGGCGGTGGCGGAGGCGAATGGCGAAACCCTTGGCGACCCGCTGATCGCCGCCGAATGCCTGAAGGTCTTTGCCCTCGGCGGCCGGGACAAGCAGGATGACGCCTCCGAATCCGGCTATTTCGCCGTCCGCCTGGCGCTGGCGGAGGCCTTGAAGGGCGCGGTCGGCAAGGGCATGGCCGGCGCGCTGCTGCCCGGCTTCCTGGGCACCATCGCCGCGCGCTTCGGCGGGCCGGTGGCGCTGAAACTCTCGGCGCAGGCGGCGCCGGTGCTCGGCGCGGCGGCGGGGGCGGCGGTGAACATCGCCTTCCTCGAGCACTTCCGGGGCATCGCCGAGGGCCACTTCACGGTTCGCCGGCTGGAGCGCCTGCATGGCAAGGTGGCGGTGAAGGCGGCCTATGAGGAACTCGCCACCCAGCGCGACGCCCGCTTCATGAACTGAGGGGGGGCGACTCCCGCCGCGGACCGCGCCACTCTGCCAAGCATGGCAGCGGGCGCGGCACGAAGCGGGGTTTCGCAGGCGCTCGGCGCCCCGGCGCTGGCCATGGGCGCCACCTTCCTGGCCTTCGGTGCGGCGGTGGCGGAGGCCGGGCTCTCGCTGCCCTGGGCGCTGCTCTGCACCGGCGCGGTCTATGGCATGGCCGGGCAGCTGGTGCTGCTGCAGCTGGCGGCCGGCGGCGGCGCCGCGCTGCCGGCCACCATCGCGGCGACGGCGGCCAATGCGCGCTTCCTGCCCATGGCGGTGGCCATCGCGCCGCTGCTCGGCCGCGGCGGGCGGCGCTGGCTCGTGCTGCCCTTCATCGCCATCACCCCCTGGGCCGCGGGCATGCGCGTGTTGCCTTCGCTGCCGGAGCCTGCGCGGCTGCCCTGGTTTCTCGGCTTCGCACTGGCCTCCTGGTGCGCCGCCATGGCCGCCACCGCCGCCGGGCACCTGGCGGCACCCAACCTGCCAGCCGAGCTCCGCGCCGCGCTGCTCTTCGCCAACCCTCTGTATTTCGCGCTGCTGCTGGCGGCCGATGCCGCCCGGCCGGGCGTCGCCCCGGCGCTGGTCGCGGGCGTGCTCGCAGCGCCCCTGGCCTACGGCGTGGGCGGCGCCTGGGGGCTGCCGCTGGCCGGGCTGCTGGGCGGGACGCTGGCCTTCCTCTGGACCCGCCGGCGGTGAGCCAGGCGGATTGGGCGCTGCTGCTGACCATCGGCATCGGCCTGGCCCTGCGCGGCCTCGGCCTGCTGCTGGGCGGCGCGCTGCGGCCGGATCACCCGGCCATCGCCTGGGCCTCCGCCGTCTCCGTCGCCACGCTGGCCGCCTTCGTCACCCTGGCGATCGCGGCCCCGGCGGGGCTGCTGGCCACGGTGCCCTGGCCGGCGCGGCTGGCCGGTCTGGCGGCCGGCTTCCTGGCCTTCCGCCTGCTGCCGGGCCGCCTTCTGCCCGCGATGGCCGCAGGTCTTGCGGCCCTGCTGCTGGCCCGCGTCTTAACGGGCTGATACACTCCCGGTTGAAGAAGGGGAGAGGGTGGCGGCCTGCAGGGATTGTCGCGCGGATGATCGGCTTCGACCTGGGCTCGGAGGCAGGGCGGGAACGCGCGCGCCTGGCGATGGAGAATTTCGGCATCGCCTTCTTCGAATCCAACATGGCGACGGGGCTGGTGGTGGTCTCGCCCAATGCCTTCGCCATGTTCGGCCTGCCCGTGCCGCCGCATATGCCGGTGGAGCGCACCGGCTTCTGGGAATGCTACCACCCGGAGGACCTGGCCGCCGCCCGCGCCACCTTCGAGGCCGATCTGCGCGGCGAGCGCCACCGCGACATCTATTGCGAGCGCGTCCGCATCATCCGCCAGACCGACCGCGCCATCCGCCACATCGAATTCCTGGGGCGCATGTTCGGCCCGCCCGGGGCGCGCACCCACATCGTCGGCATGCTGCGCGACGTGACCGACCTGGCGGAGGCCGAGGCGCGTCGCAGCCTGCTGGTGCGGGAGGTGAACCACCGCGCCAACAATACCCTGGCCGTCGTGCAATCCCTGGTGCGGCTGACCCAGGCGGCGGATGTGCCGGACTACAAGCGGCGGCTGGAAGGGCGGATCCTCTCGCTGGCCCGCACCCAGACGCTGGTGGACCAGACGGCGCAGCGCCCGGCCGCCTTCGCCCTGCTGATCGCCTCCGAACTCGCCGCCTATCGGGACCATATCACGCTGGAGGCGGATGAGGTGCCGGACCTGGTGGCGCCGGCCGTGCAGCCGGTGGCGATGATCCTCTATGAGATGGCGACCAATGCCGCGAAGCACGGGGCGCTCGCCGCGCCCCAGGGCCAGGTGCGGATCGCGGCGCGGCCGGAGGGGTCGGAGGTGGTGCTGCGCTGGGTGGAGCAGGGCGGCGCCCCGCTCACCACCCCGCCGACGCGCAAGGGCACCGGCATGGCGGTGATCCAGTCGCAAATCCGCCGCCTCGGCGGCACCCAGCGCCTGGAATGGTCGCCGGATGGGCTGCGGGCGGAGCTGCGCTTCCCGCTCTCCGGCTGGGCCGGGCAGCCGCCGGACGATCAATCGAAGCCATAGAGCCGCGCCGGGTTCCCGACGAGGATCGCCTGCCGGGTCGCAGGCCCCGGCGCCCAATCCGCCAGCAGGTCGAGCAAGGCGGCATCATCGGGGATGGTGGTGGCATTGGGATGCGGCCAGTTGGTGCCCCAGACCATCCGCTCCGGCGCCGCCGCCACCAGCGCCCGGGCCAGCGGGCCCACCGCCTCCGGCCTGGCCTGGTCCAGGCTATAGGGGGAGGAAAGCTTCACCCAGCCGCGCCCGGCCTGGAGCAGGTCCATCACCACCCCCCAGGCCGGATGCGCCGCCCAGTCCGCAAGCGGCAGCTGGGCAAGATGGTCGAAGACGACGGGGCAGGGGGCGGCGCGCAGCACCGGCGCCAGCTGCGCGATCAGATCGGCGCTGGCAAAGACCTGCAGGTGCCAGCCGAGATCGGCCATGCGCGCGGCCAGGGGCGCCACATCCGCCGGCGCCAGCGGAATGCCCTGCACCAGGTTGGCCCGCGCGCCGACCACGCCGGCCGCCGCCATCTCGCGCAGCGCGCCCGCATCGGCCTCCGGCCGCACCACCGCCACCATCCGCGCCCGCGCTTTCCCCGCCTGTTGCAGCGCGGCCAGGTGCAGGGTGTTGTCGAGGCCATAGGTGGAAGGCTGCACCAGCACATGCCGATCCACGCCCAGCCGCGCCAGCAGCCGCGCATGGTCCGCCAGCGTCGCGCTGCCATGCGGGCGGGCGCCGGGCGCCACCGGCGCGGAGCCGTCATAGACATGGTGGTGGCAATCCACCGCGCCGGGCGGCACCGCCAGGCGCGGCGGCGCCATCGCTTCGGTAAAGGGGATTTTGGCGGCATCATCCATGCCGCATAGGCTACTGCCACAGGACAGGCCGCCGGAAGACGGGCGCAGCCAGGGGGGAATGAAACATCGTGCTGCGGGTCTTTCTCACGCATACGCCGGAAATGCGCGGCGGCTACTACGCGGAGGCGCCGCTGGCCGCCCTGCGCCAGGTGGCGGAGGTGACGCTGCATACCGGCGAGACGCCGCTCTCCGGCGCCGCCCTGGCCCGGGCCGCCGCCGGCTGCCACTGCATCGTGGCCGACCGCGCCACCCCCGGCACGGCCGAGACCTTTGCCCAGGCCCCGGACCTGCTCGCCTTCCTGCGGGTGGCCGTGGATATCTCCACCATCGAGGTTCCCGCCGCCTCCGCCGCCGGGGTGCTGGTGACCCAGGCGACGCCCGGCTTCGTGGACAGCGTGGCGGAGCTGGCCATCGGCATGATGATCGACCTGGCGCGCGGCGTTTCCTCACTCGCCGGCGCCTACCACCAGGGCCAGCCGCCCGGTTCGCGCATGGGGACGCAGCTTTCGGGCAAGACGATCGGGATCATCGGCTGGGGCCGCATCGCGCGGCGGCTGGCGGATTTGGCGCAAGCCTTCCGGATGCGGGTGCTGGTGCACGACCCCTATAGCCCGCCCGACCAGCCCGGCATCGAGGCGGCAGGCAGCCTTCAGCAGGTTTTCGCGGAAGCGGATTTCCTGGTGCCGCTGGCAGTCTCCACGCCGGAGACGCGCCATATCGTCGGCGCCGCCGCTTTCGCGGCGATGAAGGACGGCGCCCTATTGATAAACCTGTCGCGGGGCGAGCTGGTGGATGAGGCGGCGCTGGCCGCGGCGCTGGATGGCGGCCGGCTGCGCGGCGCCGCCATGGATGTCGGCAGCGCGCGGGACCAGCGGCCGGACCCGGCGCTCGCCGCCCGGCCCAATGTCGTCGCCACCCCGCATATCGGCGGCCTCACGCCCGAAGCCGCGGAGCACCAGGCGATGGATACGGTGCGCCAGGTCGCCGCCCTGGCCCGGGGCGAGATGCCGCCCGGCGCGGTGAATGCCGAATCCGCCCACCGGCTGCGGCGCTGGTGGCAGGGGCAGGCGGCCCCGTGAGGCCGCGCCGACTGCCGCTTTCGCCCGGACGGCAGACCATCGCCGACCTGTCCTGGGCCTCGCTGCGCGTGCCGCGCTGCACGCTGACGGCGCGGCTCATCATCCCCGGCGCGCTCGCCGCCCGCAGCTCCCTGCCCGCGCCACGGCCGCCCTGGACCGTGCTGTTCGCCAAGGCTTTCGCGCTGGCGGCGGAGACGCAGCCGGCGCTGCGCCGCCTGCATGCCACGCTGCCCGCCCCCCGGCTGCTGGAAGTGCCGCATGCGATCGGCTGCGTGCTGGTCGAACGGCAGCATGAGGGGGTGGCGACTCTTGCCATCGCCCGCTTCACGGAGCCGCATGCCACG
The DNA here is from genome assembly GCF_051860665.1 of Falsiroseomonas sp. Classification (GTDB taxonomy): domain Bacteria; phylum Pseudomonadota; class Alphaproteobacteria; order Acetobacterales; family Acetobacteraceae; genus Falsiroseomonas. Next base: position 108,405 of record NZ_JBHYDM010000009.1, on the reverse strand, counting down.
CCGCTGGCCACGCTCGCCGCCCAGCTGCACCACACGAAGACCGCACCGCCCGGGGATTGCCGGCCCTTCCACCGCCTGCTGCGCTTCGCCCGCCTGCCCTGGCCGCTGCGCCGGCTGATGCTGCGCTGGGCGCTGGCCAGCGCCACGCCGCTGCTGCGCTATGGCGGCACCTTCGCCATCTCCTCCCTGGGTGGGGAGGCGGTGATCGTGGACAGCGTCAGCGTGCTGCCCTGCTTCCTCTCCTACGGCCTGATCGCGCCGGATGGCGGGGTGGAGGTGTTTCTCTCCTTCGACCATCGCGTGATGGACGGCGCTGATGGGGCCGCGGCGCTGCAGGGGCTGGAGGCCGCGATGGAAACCCTGGTGGCGGAGGAGCTGCGGCAGATGGCCGCGCCACAGCTCAGCCCGGCTGGTTCAACAGCCGCGCCCGCGCCCAGATAGCCAGCCCCAGCACCCCGGCGCCGGAGACCAGGAAGGCGGTGGCATAGCCGGCGGCGACGATCAGGCTGCCGAAGACGACCGAGCCCAGGCTCTGGCCGAAGAACAGCGCCATGGCGAAGGCGGCCACCGCGGTGCCCCGCGCCTCCGGCAGGGCCTCCGTCGCGCGGGCCTGCAGCACGCCATGCAGCATGAAGAACAGCAGCCCGACCGCGCATTGCGCCAGCGCCACCATCCACCAGGCGCCGGCGAGCGCGAAGATCACCATGGCGCAGGTCAGTCCGATGCCGCCCCACAGCACCTGCCGCCGCTCCCCCAACCGCCGCGCCAGCCCGGCGGCACTCTGGGTATAGACGAAGGAGCCCAGGCCGAAGCTGGCCACCACCAGCCCGGCGGTGGCCGCCGTCAGCCCGAAGCGCTCGATCAGCAGCGAGGCCAGGAAGGGAAAGGCGCCGCCGAACAGGAAGAAGCCGTCCGCGGCGGCGGCGATCAGCAGCCGGCGGCCCGGCCGGCGTTCCAGGATGCGCAGGAAGCCCGACAGCCCCATGGTCCGGCCGCCCCCGGCCGGCCGCTGCCAAAGCCCGGCGCCCTGCTTCGCCACGAAGAACACCGTCATCCCCAGCGTCATCAGCCCGAGGCCCAGGAAGGCGGTGCGCCAGCCGGCATATTCCGCGACGGTGCCCGAAAGCGGCGCGGCCAGCAGCTGGGAGGCGACCATGCCGGTCATCAGCTGGCCGATCATCCCCTGGCGCTGGTCATAGGGCACCTGGTCGCCGATATGCGCCATGAACAGCGGCATCACCGCCGCGCAGCCGAAGCCCGCCAGCACCCGCACCGTCAGCAGCGTGCCGAGATCCCCGGACATCGACGCCGCGATCTGCGTGATGCCGTACAGTCCCATGGAGATCGCCACGATCCGCATCTTGCCGAAGCGGTCGCCGAGCGGCCCCATCACCAGCTGGCCGATGCCATAGGCCAGGGCAAAACCGCCGATCAGCGGCGCCACCGCGCCCAGCCCCACGCCGAATTCCCGCGCCAGCATGGGCAGCAGCGGGTCCAGCATGCGCATGCCGCAGCCGATGGTGAAGGCGGCCAGCGCCATCAGCCAGATGGGGGGATTCATGGTGAACGCCGCGGGGGAGGGCCGCGGCGGGGTGCTCACGCGGCGTCCCGCGGCAGCGGGCTCAAGCCGCGTCCACCTTCACGCGGCGCACGCGCTCGCTTTCCGTCTTCAGCTGCCCGCAGGCCGCCGAGATGTCGCGGCCGCGCGGGCGGCGGACGGGGCTGGAATAGCCGCCGGCCTCCAGGATCTCGGCGAAGGCGCGCACGGCCTCCCCGGTGCTGGTCTTGTAGGGGCTGCCGGGCCAGGGGTTGAAGGGGATCAGGTTCACCTTGGCGGGCAGGCCCTTCAGCAGCCGCACCAGCTCCCGCGCCTCGGCCGGGCTGTCATTCACGCCGCGCAGCATGACGTATTCGAAGGTGATGCGCCGCGCGTTCGAGGCGCCCGGATAGCGCCGGCAGGCGGCCATCAGCTCCTCGATCGGATATTTGCGGTTCAGCGGCACGATCTCGTTGCGCAGCTCATTCGTCACCGCATGCAGGGAGACGGCGAGGTTCACGTTCAGCTCCGCGCCGCAGCGATCCATCATCGGCACGACGCCGGAGGTGGAGAGGGTGATGCGCCGGCGCGACAGGGCGATGCCCTCATTGTCCATGACGATGCGCATCGCCTTGGCCGTGTTCTCGTAGTTGTAGAGCGGCTCGCCCATGCCCATGACGACGATATTGGACAGGTGCCGCGCCGTGCCGTCCTTCGGGCTCGGCCATTCGCCGTAGCTGTCGCGCGCCGCCATGAACTGGCCGACGATCTCCGCCGCGCCCAGGTTCCGCACCAGCTTCTGCGTGCCGGTGTGGCAGAACTTGCAGGACAGGGTGCAGCCCACCTGGGTCGAGATGCAGACGGCGCCGCGATCCTCATCCGGGGAGGGGATATAGACCGTCTCCACCTCCTGCCCGTCGCGATAGCGGAACAGGAATTTCCGGGTGCCGTCGGTGCTGGTCTGCACCGTCGCCGCCTCCGGCCGGCCGACCACGAAACGCTCCGCCAGCCTGGCCTGCATCGGCTTGGCGATGGAGGGCATGCGGGAAAAATCCGTCACGCCCTGGTGGTAGATCCAGTGCCAGAGCTGCTTCGCCCGAAAGGGTTTTTCTCCAATTGCCACCATCTCGGCGGCCAGCTCTTCCCGCGTCAGGCCCACCAGGTCGCGGCGGCCATCGGGCAGGGTGGCGGGCGGCGGGGCGAAGATGGCGGCCTTGGCCAGGATGCGGGCGCGCTCGCCCTCCGACAGGTCGGTATCGGGGGCGGCCTGGCTCACGGGTTCAGCGGCGCCCGGCCGGGCATTCGCGGGAGATCGCCTCATAGGCCGCGGTGAAGCCGGAGAGGGAGAAGGTGTCGCTCACCGTGGCGCGGCCGGCGCCGGGGCTGCGCACCACCGCCTCCCGCCCCCCGCGCAGGGCGGCGATCAGGCCGTCGCTGTTCTGGAAGAAGGCGCTGGACTGCACGGTGCCATAGCTCTGGAACTCGGTGCTGCCGACCGTCATGGACACCTGCGCCTGCCGCGGCAGCGGCGTGCCGAGGGAGACGGCGACCTGGTCGCGCCCCGCCGGCCGATGCGTCACGGTCAGCGTCACATTCTGGCGAGCCTGCGCCGCGGCGCCTTCGGCCTGGGCGCGGGTGAAGGCGTAGCACACCTTCTGGCCGTTTTCCTGATGCGTCGCGGCCGTCCAGGCATTATGTGCGCCCAATCGCTGCGGCTGGGCGCGCTGCGCCTCAGCGGCAAAGGGAAGAACCAGTGCGGCGATGAGGGGGAGGGCGATACGGACCATGTGCCGTAGATACGGCGCCACCCTGGCAGGGGCAACCCGCGAAGCGCAGGACCCGGCCTCCCGTTTCCGCGCGGGCCGCGCTTGCTCTATGCAGGCGGCAATGACCCCACGCGACCCCACCGACGCCCAGCTCGCCGCCCAGTACGAGGCCTATCCCTATCCCGCGCGCGATGCGCGGGACGAGGCGAAGCGCCTGGTGATCGGCAGCCCCTCCCATCTGCGGGAGATCGACCACTGGGTCTTTGGCGGCCGCCGCCCCGCGCACCAGCCGCTGCGCGCGCTGATGGCCGGCGGCGGATCGGGCGATGGCAGCATCATGCTGGCGCAGCAGATGACGACGCTGGGCCGGCCGGGCGAGGTCACCTGGCTGGACCGTTCCGCGCAGGCGAAGCGCGTGGCCCAGGCGCGCGCCACGGCGCGGGGGCTGCAGAACCTCCGCTTCGAGGACGGGTCGCTGCTCGATCTGCCGGGCTCCGGCCTCGGCCCCTTCGACTACATCGATTGCTGCGGCGTGCTGCACCACCTGCCGGATCCGGCCGAAGGGCTGGCGGCGCTCGCCTCCGTGCTGGCCCCCGGGGGCGGCATCGGCATCATGGTCTATGCCCCGCATGGCCGCACCGGCGTCTATATGCTGCAGGACGCGCTGCGGCTTCTTGCGCCCCCCGACGAGCCCCCCGCCGCCCGTGTGGAACTGGCGAAACGCCTCTGGAAGCAGACGCCCGAGACGGCGTGGCTTCGGAAAAATCCCTGGATCGACGACCACATCAAGGGCGGCGATGCCGGGCTCTATGACCTGCTGCTGAACCCGCGCGACCGCGCCTTCACCGTGCCGCAGCTGGCCGCGCTGGTGGCCGGTGCGGGCTTGCGCATCGCCTGCCTGGTGGAGCCGCTGCGCTACGACCCGGACAGCTACCTGGCGGACCCGAAGCTGCGCGCCCGCACCGCGGGGCTGGACCCCATCGCGCGCGCGGCGCTCGCCGAGGCGATCTGCGGCAATATGGGCATCCACATCGCCTATCTGACGCGCGAGCCGGTGGCCCCCGCGCCCTCTGAGGAGGAGACCGCCGTGCCGGTGCTGCGGGAGCTGGACGGGCCGGCGCTGGCCCGGTCGCTGCGCCCGGATGGCATCCTGCCGGTCAGCTTCGATGGGCTGCGCGTGGCGGTGCCGCTGCCCCGCCTGGCCGCCGCCCTGCTCGCGCGCATCGATGGCGTGACGCCCTGGGGTGCGATCCTCGATGCCGTGGTGGCTGGCGGTGCCTCCCGCGACCAGGCGCTGCGCGACCGGGCGGCGCTGGTGCATGCGATGGAGCGGATGAACCGGCTGCTGGTGGCGGCGCCGGCCTGACCGGATGGACCCGGCCGCCGTCATCATCCTGGGCGCGGCGGTGCGGCCGGATGGCTCTGCCAGCCCGGCGCTGCGGGCCCGGGTGCAGGCGGCGCGCGCCTGGGGGGAACGGCAGACCCCGCCCACCCTCTACATCCCGACCGGGGCCATCGGCCGGAACCCGCCGGCCGAATGCGTGGTGATGACGGCGATCCTGATGCAGGCGGGGGTGCCGGAGGCGCGGATCCACCAGGAACCGACGGGGACGGATACCTTCTCCTCCGTCCTGGCCTGCATCGCCCTGCTGCGGCGCATGGGCCATGTGGGGGAGGTGCGGCTGGCCACCCATCGCTACCACCTGCCGCGCTGCCTGGCGCTGTTCCGGCTGGCGGGCGTGAAGGCGCTGGCGGTGCCGCCGCCGGCCGGGCCGTCCGAGACCGGCCAGCCCCGCCGCTGGGCCTGGCGGCTGCGGGAGGTGCCGGCGCTGCCCTATGACGCCGCGCTGATGCTTTGGGCGCGGCTGCGCGGGCGGGTGTGACGGCCGGCGCCGGGCTGAGCGCCTTGCATGCGGCGAGCGAGGCGCAGGGTCGTCACACCCCCCTCACCCAACCCTCTCCCCCCTGCGGGTGGAGAGGGCGTCTTGCGCAGGATCAGACCTCTTCCTCGCGGTCGGTCTCGACCACCAGGTCGTCGCCCAGCTCCTCATCCGCGTCTTCCAGCTCCTCGGCATCCTCGATCGCCTCGTCGCCGTCATCCGTCTCGACCTCGACGCCCTCGTCGGAATCGGGATCGACCACCGCGGCGCGCTTCTTCACGCGGTCATCCGGCAGCGGCGCGGCGCGCTTCAGGCGCGGCTGCTCGGCCGGCTGTTCGGTGCCGCATTTCGGGCAGATCGCGGGCTGGCGGGTCAGGTCGTAGAACTTCGTGCCGCAGGACACGCAGACGCGCTTCAGTCCAAGTTCGGGCTTCGCCATGGGGAAGAAGAGCCTCGTGCCAGGCCGCGGCGACACGCAGAGGTCCGCGAGCAGCCGGGGCGTAAAGGGTGCGCGCGATTGCCACTTGCCGGGCTGCATGTCAAACGCCGCGTCATGCAGGACCCGCCCGAACCCGAGATGATGTCGCCCCGCGGCGGCCCGCTGGCCGGGCGCATCGCGGTGCCGGCCGACCGGTTCTTCGGCCAGCGCGCCCTGCTTCTCGGCGCCCTGGCCACCGGCACCACCACCCTCACCAACCTGCCGGAGGACCAGGATCTGCAGCGCCTGGCCGCCGCGCTGCGGGCGCTGGGCGCGCGGGTGGAAAGCCGGGGCGGTGGGGCCTGGCAGGTGGCCGGGCGCGGCATCGGCGGGCTGGTGGAGCCGGCGGAGGTGCTGGAGATCGGCGGGTCCGCCACCGCCGCGGCACTGCTCTGCGGCCTGCTGGCAGGCCACCCGGTCTTTGCCGTGCTGACCGGCGATGCCGCCCTCCGCGCCCGCCCGATGCACCGGCTGACGCAGCCCCTGGCGGCCACGGGCGCCCGCTTCACCAGCCGCGCCGGCGGCCGGCTGCCGCTGGCGGTGGAGGGCGCGGCGGACCCGCTGCCGCTGGATGCTCGCCTGTCGGAGCCTTCGGCGACGGTGAAATCCGCCCTACTGCTGGCGGGGCTCTGCGCCCGCGGCACCACCCGCGTGGCGGAGGCCTGGGCGACGCAAGACACCACCGAGTCCCTGCTGCGCCATTTCGGCGCGGAGGTGACGGTGACGCCGGAAGGCGCCGGGGGGGTGATCGAACTGGTGGGCCAGCCGGAGCTGCGCGCGGCGGCCCTCGCGGTGCCGGGCGATGCCGCCGCCGCCGCCTTTGCCGCCCTGGCCGCGCTGCTGGTGCCGGGCTCCGCCATCACCATTCTGGGCCTCGGCCCGGCCCCGTTGCGCGCCGGCCTGTTCGCCGCCCTGCGGGAGATGGGTGGCGATATCCGGAAAGACGGGGCGGATCTCCATATCCGCGCCTCGGTGCTGGCCGGCATCGACCTGCCGGTGCCGCGCGCCGCGGCCCTCATCGCGGATCTTCCGGCGCTGGCCGTGGCCGCAGCCTGCGCCCGCGGCCCCACTCGGCTGCGCGGCCTGCGGGCCGCGGCCGGGCGCCTGGCGGCCACCGCCGCACTGCTCGCCGCCAATGGCATCGCCGCGACGATGGAAGGCGAGGACTTCGTCATCGCGGGTTGCGGCGGCCCGCCGCCGGGCGGCGGCGTGGTCGAGGCCCGGGGGGATCCCCGCATCGCCATGGCGGGGCTGGTGCTGGGCCTGGCCGCGCGGCGGCCCGTCCAGCTTCTGCCGCAGCCCGAGGATGGCCGCATGATCGAAAACGCCTTCCCCGGCTTCGTAGCGCTGATGAACCGGCTGGCCGGCACCGAGGCGATGGGGGCGGCATGAGCGTGGAAGCCAGGCGGCTGGTGATCGCGGTGGATGGGCCGGCAGCCGCCGGCAAGGGCACGCTGGCGCGCCGCCTCGCGGCGGAGCTGGCCCTGCCCTATCTGGATACCGGCCTGCTCTACCGCGCGGTCGGTCGCCGGCTGCTGGACCGCGGCGCGGACCCGACCGACCCGGTCGCCGCGGCGGCGGAGGCCTGCGCCCTGACCCATGCCGATCTGGGCCGCGAGGATCTGCGCGGGCCGGAAGCGGACCGCGCCGCCAGCGCGGTGGCCGCCATTCCCGCCGTGCGCGCCGCGCTGCTCGACTGGCAGCGCGATTTCGGTCGTCGCCATGGCGCGGTGATGGATGGCCGCGATATCGGCACGGTGGTCTTCCCCGAAGCGCCCGTGAAACTCTTCGTCAGCGCCAGCCCGGAGGAGCGCGCCCGGCGCCGCTGGGTGGAGATGCGGGCGCGCGGCCAGTTCCTGCCGCTGGAGCAGGTGGAGGCGGAGATGCGGGCGCGCGATGCGCAGGACAGCGCGCGCAGCGTCGCACCGCTGAAGCCGGCCGAGGATGCCGCCCTGCTGGACACCACCAGCCTCGATGCGGAGGAGGCTTTTGCCGCCGCCCTGGCGCTGGTGCGGGCCCGCATGGCGCAGGACTGAAATCAAGCGCACGAAGGCCCGACCTGCGGCCCGCCCGGCGTCTCAGGGGCACGAAGGTGAAACCTTCGTGCGGCTGGTATGACGGCGCCGCCGGGCGCACTGGCCCAATTCTGCTTGACTCCCGCGGACCCTTGGGCGTAACCGCGTCGCCCAGCCGCATCCTGTCCGGACCGCGGTGCTCGCGCATTTCCGCAAGGAAGGCCGGGCCGGCTTGGGTGGACCGAACCTTCCGCCTTCATCCTCGGGGCCGGCATTCCTGCAGGGAATTCGGCCAGGTCGTGTCCGCGGCAGGGATTTCCCTGCACCGTGGGGGCGCAAACCCCATGCCCCGCGATCGGGGCATCTGATCGGGAAACAACCTCTACATGGCAACCGCCACCGCCTTCGCTGACACCGGCGAAGATTTTGCCGCCCTGCTCGACGCCACGCTGGGTGAGAACACGTCCTTCCACGGCTCCGTCATCTCCGGCAAGGTCATCCGCATCGATGACGATTTCGCCGTGGTCGATGTCGGGCTGAAGTCCGAGGGCCGCGTCCCCCTCAAGGAATTCGCCCCCCAGGGCCAGAAGCCCGAGATCAAGGTCGGCGACGTCATCGAGCTCTTCGTCGAGCGCTACGAGGACCGTGACGGCGCGATCATCCTGTCGCGTGAGAAGGCCCGCCGCGAGGAGGCCTGGACCAATCTGGAGAAGTCGTTCACCGCGCAGCAGCGCGTCAACGGCGTGATCTTCGGGCGCGTGAAGGGTGGCTTCACCGTCGACCTCGGCGGCGCGGTCGCCTTCCTGCCGGGCAGCCAGGTGGATATCCGCCCGGTTCGCGACGTGACGCCCCTGATGGGCAGCCCGCAGCCCTTCCAGATCCTCAAGATGGACCGCGCCCGCGGCAATATCGTGGTGTCGCGCCGCGCCGTTCTCGAGGAGACGCGCGCCGAGCAGCGCAGCGAGCTGATCCAGGGCCTGAAGGAAGGCATGGTGCTCGACGGCGTGGTGAAGAACATCACCGACTACGGCGCCTTCGTGGACCTGGGCGGTGTGGACGGCCTGCTGCATGTCACCGACATCGCCTGGCGCCGCATCAACCACCCCTCCGAGGCCCTGACCATCGGCCAGGCCGTGAAGGTGCAGGTCATCCGCTTCAACCCGGAGACCCAGCGCATCAGCCTCGGCATGAAGCAGCTGATGTCCGACCCCTGGGAAGGCGTCGCCATCAAGTACCCGGTGGGCGGCAAGTTCAGCGGCCGCGTGACGAACATCACCGACTACGGCGCCTTCGTGGAGCTGGAGCCGGGCGTCGAGGGCCTGGTGCACGTCAGCGAGATGTCCTGGACGAAGAAGAACGTCCATCCGGGCAAGATCGTCGCCACTTCGCAGGAAGTGGACGTGATGATCCTGGACGTGGACGGCCCGAAGCGCCGGATTTCGCTGGGCCTGAAGCAGGCGCAGGGCAATCCCTGGGAGCTGTTCGCGGAAGCGAACCCGCCCGGCACCGTCATCGAGGGCGAGATCCGCAACATCACCGAGTTCGGCCTGTTCATCGGCCTGGGCCCGGACCTCGACGGCATGGTCCATATGTCCGACCTCTCCTGGGACCTCCCGGGCGAGCAGGCGATGGCCAACTTCGAGAAGGGCTCGACCGTCAAGGCCAAGGTGCTCGACGTCGATGTGGAGAAGGAGCGCATCTCCCTCGGCATCAAGCAGCTTGAGGCCGACCCGGCCGCCGAAGTGCTGGACCGGATCAAGAAGGGCGATGTCGTCACCTGCACCGTGACGAAGATCGAGCCGAACGGCATCGAGGTGAAGGTCGACGAGGTCCTCATCGGCTTCATCCGCCGCGCCGAGCTGGCCCGTGACCGTGGCGACCAGCGCCCCGACCGCTTCGCCGTGGGCGAGAAGGTCGATGCGAAGATCACCGCCGTCGACCGCGCCGGCCGCCGCCTGGCCCTGACCATCAAGGGCAAGGAAGTGGAGGAGGAGCGCGAGGCGGTCCGTGAATACGGCACCACCGACAGCGGCGCCTCGCTCGGCGACATTTTGGGGGCAGCCATCCGGCGCCGCGCCCAGACTGGCGAAGAGTAAACCGGCGAAGAGTAACCCAGACTTGGCCGCGCTCGACCCTTCGGGGATCGAGCGCGGCCACTGCCTGTGTCATCCGCGTGAAGCGGCCGACCTGGCCTTCGTCTTCGGCAACCGCATCGCGGTGCCGGAGATGGCGGCGGCGGCCGCTTCGCTGTTTCTGGAGGGGTTCGTGCCCCGCATCCTCGTCTCCGGCGGCGCCACGCCGGGCGGGGCGGGAACGGAGGCGGAGGCCATTGCCGAGGCCCTCGTCACCCTTGGTGTTCCACGTGAAGCACTGCTGCTGGAATGCGCCGCGACGCATACGGGCGAGAACGTCACCCTCTCCCTGCCCATCCTTGCAGAGGCCGGGCTCCTCAATTCGAAAAAGATCATCTGCGTCGGGCTGTTCTGCACCGGGCGCCGCTACGCCATGACGCTGCACCGCCACTGGCCCGAACCCCGGAAGCTGTGCCTGCCGGTGGAATACGGTCCGGTCCGCCGGGGCGCCTGGCATCTGCACCCAAGGGCCCGCGAGCGCGTGCTGGGAGAGGTGGCGAAGGTGCCGGCCTATCTCGCGGCGGGGTTCATCGCGGAAATCGTGTAGGAAGGTCGGGGAGAAAGTATTCTCCCCGAACCCCTCATCTATTTTTGGGAATTGGCGCCGCCGCGCAGCCGCTCCGATTGACGAAAAACAAAGGTGGGGTTCGGGGAGGAAATGCTTTCCTCCCCGACCTTCTCTCCCGAGCTGTCTTCGCCCCTGGCCCCGCGCCAGGCGCCTCACCAAGTGATCGCACCATGCCCCTCGATGCCGACCTCCTGCTCGATCGCCGCCGGCTGAAGCGCCGGCTTTCCCTCTGGCGCGCCGCCGCCGTGCTGGCCTTGGCCGGCATCGTGCTGGCCTTCAGCCTGGCCGATGACCGCGCCTCCGGCCTGCTGCCGGGCCGCGCCCATGTCGCGCGCCTCAACGTCACCGGCTTCATCGGCGACGACCGCAAGCTGCTGGAGGAGCTGGACCGGCTTCGCCGGGACGACTCCGTGCGCGCCGTGCTGGTGGCGATCGACAGCCCCGGCGGCAGCGTTGCGGGCGGCGAATCCCTGCATGCGGCGCTGACCCGGATGGCGGAGGACAAGCCGGTGGTCGCCGTGATGGGCGGCACCGCGGCCTCGGCCGGCTATATGGTGGCGCTGCCGGCTGCGCGCATCTTTGCCCATAATTCCACCGTCACCGGCTCCATCGGCGTGATCCTGCAGAGTTTCGATGCTTCCGGCCTGCTGGCCTGGCTGGGCGTGACGCCGGAGACCATCGCTTCCGGCCGCTTCAAGGACCAGCCCAGCCCCTTCCGGCCGCTGACCGAGGAAGGCCGCGCCGAACTCACCCGCGTGGTGCAGGACCTGCATGCGCAATTCGTCGGCATGGTCGCCGCCGGCCGCCGGATGGAACCCGCGCGGGTGCAGGAATTGGCGGATGGCCGCGTCTTCACCGGCCGCCAGGCGCTGGAGCTGGGCCTGGTGGATGCGATCGGCGGGGAGGCCGAGGCGCGGGCCTGGCTGGCCGAGACGCGCGCGGTGCCGGAGAGCCTGCCGGCGCGGGATATCGAGATTCGTGGCTTTGCGGAACGGACCTTTGGCGCGGCGCTCGGTTTTTTAACGAAAACCATTGCGAATGAATGGGTTGGCGTTGACCGCGTGCGCGCGCTTTGGCAGCCTTCGCTGTAGAACCAAAACTTCCGGGCCAGGCGCGCCCGGAGGATGGGGCGCCGAGGACCAAGATGACCAGGTCGGAACTGATCGCGCAGCTCGCTGCCGCCAACCCGCATCTGCGGCAGCCCGATGTCGAGCTGATCGTGACCACCATCTTCGACGAGATCATCGGCGCATTGGCGCGCGGGGACCGGGTGGAGCTGCGCGGCTTCGGCGCCTTCTCCACCAAGCGCCGGGACCCGCGCACCGGCCGCAATCCCCGCACCGGCACGGCGGTGGCGGTGGACGGCAAGGCGGTGCCCTATTTCAAGCCGGGCAAGGAATTGCGGGAAAGGGTCAATGGCGGGCCGCTGCAGGACCCGCCGCGCCGGCCGCGCGCCACGGCCGCCGCCGCGAAGGCCTGAGCCGCGGCGAGAAAGCCTGAGCCGTTCCGCGGTGGGGCGGGGCGCACACGCGCTCCTGCGCGGGCCGATGCTTCCGTAACCACCGCGCGGCGGCTAGGACAGGCGGCAAAGATCGGAGAGGCTCCCATGCGCTGGCTGTTCTTCCTGCCGCTGCTCATCCTCCTCGCGCTGTTCGCGCTGTCCAATATGCAGGAGGTGCAGCTGCGGCTGTGGCCCTTCGACCTGGCCTGGGCGACGCCGGTCGGCGTCGGGATGCTGCTGCTGTCCGGGATCGGCTTCCTGCTGGGCGCCACCCTCGCCTGGGCCGCCGGCCTCCCCGCCCGCCGCCGGGCGCGGGAGATGGAGGGCGCGGCCAGGCTGCTGGAGGCCGAGCTCGCCGTGCTGAAGGCAAAGCAGGCCCAGGCGCAGCATGAGGGCGCGCCGGCGCCGATGCAGCTCACCCTTCCGGCGGTGCGCTGAGCCATGCGCCGCTGCGGATTGTGCGTGGCGCTGGATGCGCCGGACCTCACCACGGCCGAGAGCTGGGCCGCAGCCACCGCGCCGCATGCCGGGCTGCTGAAGGTGGGGCTGGAGCTGTTCTCGGCCGAGGGCGGCGCGGCGGTGCGACGGATCGCGGCGCATCGGCCCGTCTTCCTCGACGTGAAGCTGCACGACATCCCGAATACCGTGGCGGGTGCCATCCGCTCGCTCGCGCCGCTGGGCCCCGCCTGGATCACCATCCACGCCGCCGGCGGGCCGGCCATGGTGGAAGCGGCGCGCCGCGCGGCGGAGGCGGCGGGCGGCGCCGCCCGGCCGCGCATCCTGGCGGTGACGGTGCTGACCAGCCTGGATGCCGCCACGCTGGCGCAGATCGGCGTCTCCGGCGGGCCGGTGCAGCAGGTGCTGCGGCTAGGGCGGCTGGCCATGGCGGCGGGGGCCGATGGGCTGGTCTGTTCGCCGCGGGAGGTCGCGCCGATCCGCGATGCGCTGGGGGAGCTGCCGGTGCTGGTGGTGCCCGGCGTGCGCCCGGCCGGCAGCGCGGCGGATGACCAGGCCCGCACCGCGACGCCGGAGCAGGTGGCCCGCGACGGCGCCGACTGGATCGTGGTCGGCCGCCCCATCACCCAGGCCGCGGACCCGGCGGAGGCTGCCTGGTCGATCGCCCAGGCGCTGCGGGTGAACTGATGCGGGTGAAGATCTGCGGCCTTTCGGATGAGGCGGGGCTGCGCGCCACGCGCGATTCGGGCGCCGAGTTCTGCGGTTTTGTCTTCTTCCCCGCCTCGCCGCGGGCGGTGACGCCGGCGCGCGCCGCGGCGCTGTCCGCCGCGGTGCCAGGCGGGCCGGGGCGCGTCGGCCTTTTCGTCGACCCGGCCGATGCGCTGCTGGCGGAGGTGCTGGCCGCACTGCCGCTCGACATGATCCAGCTGCATGGCGAGGAGACCCCGGCCCGCTGCGCGGAGGTCCGCCAGACATTCGGGCGGCCGGTGATGAAGGCGCTGGGCATTGCGGAGGCTTCGGACCTCGACGCGCTGGCGGATTATGCGCCCGCGGTCGACTGGTTCCTGCTGGATGCCAAGGCGCCGCCGGGGGCGCCCCTGCCGGGCGGCAATGCGGCGCCCTTCGACTGGACGCTGACGGCGGGGCGCACCATCCCGCGCCCCTGGCTGCTGGCGGGCGGCCTGACGCCTGGCAATGTGGCGCAGGCTATCGCGGCCAGCGGCGCCCCCGGCGTGGATGTCTCCTCCGGCGTCGAAGCCGCGCGCGGGGTGAAGGACCCGGCACGCATCGCCGCCTTCGTGGCGGCCGCGAAAGCCGCGTGATCCGGCCCGCCGACGGAGGCGGCATTCTCAGACCGGCCCTGCCGGCGGATGCGCCGGCGCTGGGCGAGATGCATGCGCAATCCTGGGCCGAGACCTATCCCGGCCTGGTGCCGGACGATTTGCTGGCGGAGATGACCGACCCCGCCCGCCGCCGCGCCGCCTGGGCGCGCAACCTGGCGCAGCCGCTGCTGCCGGGCGGCACCCTGGTGGCGGAGGATGCGGGCCAGGTGCTGGGCTTCGTCTCCGTCTGCGCGGCGCGGGATCCGGCGCTGGGCACGCCGGGGGAGGTCTCGGGCCTCTATCTGCTGCGCGCGGCGCAGGGGCGCGGGCTCGGGCGGGCGCTGCTGGGCGCCGGGGCGCGGGTGCTGCTGGCGGCCGGGCATGGCGCGGCGGCGGCCTGGGCGCTGGATGCCAATGCCCGCGCCGCCGGCTTCTATGCCGCCACCGGCGCCCGGCGCGGCACCAGCCAGACCGGTTGGCACGGCGGCCTGGCCCTGGCCGAGACCGCCTGGGTCTGGCCCGATCTGCGCCTTCTGCTGGGGTGAGGCGCACGGTTTGGCCTTTCGGCGCGTTTACCGCCCCGCAGGTGATTTCGCCCCGCGCCAAAAGGCTCTAGATCGTGCCCGGCCCCGTATCTCCGGGCCGACCAGGGTCCAGCCATGGTCCCGTCCCCTGCGGGGATGGCGGCCATGCCCACGTCCAGGACAATGCCCGTGAACAAGCCGCTCCCCAATTCCTTCCGCCAGGGCCCCGATGCCCGCGGCCGTTTCGGCAGCTTCGGTGGCCGTTTCGTCGCCGAAACCCTGATGCCGCTGATCCTCGAGGTCGAGGCCGCCTATGAGGCGAGCAAGACCGACCAGGCCTTCCAGGACGAATGGCGCCGCCTGCTGAAGGACTATGTGGGCCGCCCCAGCCCGCTGTGGTTCGCCGAGCGCTTCACCACGCATCTGCGCAAGACCGCGGCGCCCGGCATGGGCGCCAAGGTCTATTTCAAGCGGGACGAGCTGAACCACACCGGCGCGCACAAGATCAACGCCGTGCTCGGCCAGATCCTGCTGGCCAAGAAGATGGGCAAGACGCGGATCATCGCGGAGACCGGCGCCGGCCAGCATGGCGTGGCCACCGCCACCGCCTGCGCGCTGATGGACCTGCCCTGCGTGGTCTATATGGGCGCCACCGATGTGGAGCGGCAGCAGCCCAATGTCTTCCGCATGAAGCTGCTGGGGGCGGAGGTGGTGCCCGTCACCTCCGGCGCCGCGACGCTGAAGGACGCGATGAACGAGGGGCTGCGCGACTGGGTCGCGAATGTGCACGACACCTACTATTGCATCGGCACCGTCGCCGGCCCGCATCCCTTCCCCGCCATGGTGCGCGATTTCCAGAGCGTGATCGGCACGGAGGCCAAGGCGCAGATGCAGGAGGCCGAGGGGCGCCTGCCGGATGTGCTGGTGGCGGCCGTGGGCGGTGGCAGCAATGCCATGGGGCTGTTCTATCCCTTCCTGGACGATGCCTCCGTCGCCATGGTCGGCGTGGAGGCCGCGGGCCGGGGCCTGGATTCCGGCGAACACGCCGCGGCGCTGTCGCGCGGCCGGCCGGGCGTGCTGCATGGCAATCGCACCTATCTGCTGCAGGATGGCGACGGCCAGATCACGGAGGCGCATTCCATCTCCGCCGGCCTCGACTATCCCGGCGTCGGCCCGGAGCATTCCTGGCTGCATGAGCTCGGCCGCGTCACCTATTCCGGCGTGACCGACGACGAGGCGCTGGAGGCTTTTCAGCTGTGCTCGAAGCTGGAAGGCATCATCCCGGCGCTGGAGCCGGCGCATGCGCTGGCCGAGGTGATGAAGATGGGGCCCAAGATGCCGGCCGACAAAATCATCCTGATGAATCTGTGTGGCCGTGGCGACAAGGACATCTTCACCGTGGCGAAGCACCTGGGCGAGAAGATCTGAGATGTCGCGCATTGCCCAAAAATTTGCCGCGCTGAAGGCGGAGGGGCGCGGGGCGCTCATCCCGTTCCTGGAGGCTTTCGATCCGGACCGCGAGACCGCCATGGCGATCCTGCGCGGCATGCCGGCGGCGGGTGCCGACCTGATCGAGATCGGCGTGCCCTTCACCGATCCGATGGCCGATGGCCCAACCGTGCAGAAGGCCGGGCAGCGCGGGCTGAAGGCCGGCGCCACGGTGGCCGGCGCGCTCGGCATGGTGCGCGAATTCCGCCAGGGTGATGCGGCAACGCCCGTCATCCTAATGGGCTATTTCAACCCGATCCTGTCCTATGGCGTCGCCAAATTCTGCACCGAGGCGGCGGAGGCCGGCGTCGATGGCCTGATCGTGGTGGATGTGCCGCCCGAGGAAGCCGATGAGATCGCGCCGGACGCCACCGCCAACGGCCTCGACCTGATCCGCCTGGTGGCGCCGACCACAGGGGAGGATCGGCTGCCAAAGGTGCTCTCGGCGACGACGGGCTTCGTCTATTACGTGGCCATCACCGGCGTCACCGGCACGCGCAGCGCCAGCACGGATGACCTGGCGGCGGCCATTCCGCGCATCCGCAAGTACACCGACCTGCCGATCGCCATCGGCTTCGGCGTGCGCACGCCGCAGCAGGCGGGCGAGGCCTCGCGCATCGCCGATGGGGCCGTCGTCGCCTCCGCGCTGATCGACGGCATGCTGGCCAGCCTGGATGCGGAGGGCCGCGCGACGGCCGCCACCGTGCCGGCGGTGCTGGACCGGGTGCGGGAATTGGCGGAGGCTGTGCGCAAGGGGTAACGCCCCAGGGGAAAGCCAAGAGGGACAGCGATGGACGGGAGCAACGACCCGAAGGCTCTGTTGCAGGGGCTCTATGCGGAGATGGCGCCGCAGCATCTGTTCCCGCTCTGGGAAGTGCTGCATGCGCTGGTCACGCCCACCCCCGCCTCGCCCGTCCAGCCGCATCTCTGGCACTACGACACGGCCCGGGCGCATCTGCTGCGCGCGGGAGATTTGATCACCGCCGAACAGGCCGAGCGCCGGGTGCTGATCCTGGAAAATCCGGGTCTGCCCGGCAGCTCCTCCGTCACCACCAGCCTCTATGCCGGCTTGCAGCTGATCCTGCCGGGCGAGGTCGCGCCCTGCCATCGCCACACGCAATGTGCCCTGCGCTTCGTGATGGAGGGCGACGGCGCCTTCACCGCGCTGGATGGGGAGAAGGCGGTGATGCGCCCCTTCGACCTGGTGCTGACGCCGAACTGGCAATGGCATGACCACGGCAATGCCAGCGGCGCGCCGATGATCTGGCTGGACGGCCTCGACATCCCCACCGTGCGCCACTTCGCCGCCAGTTTTGCCGAACGCCTGCCGGATGGCGCCATGGCGCATGCCGAGACCGCGCCGGCCGGCGACACGGCCGCCCGCTACGGCCGCAACCTGCGCCCCTATGGCGGCACGCTGGGCGCGCGGCGCCCGCAAAACCTGCCGCTGTTCCACTATCCCTATGCGGAGTGGCGGGAGAGCCTGGCCGCCATGGCGCGCGCTGGCGATCCGGACCCGCATCTCGGCCATGCGCTGGAATTCATCAATCCGGCCGATGGCGGGCCGGTGATGCCCACCATCGCCGCCCATGTCCGCCTGCTGCCCGCCGGCTTTGCCACGCGGCCGCGCCAGGCGACGGATGCAATGGTGCTGGTGGTGGTGGAGGGCACCGGCACCGCCACCGTCGCCGGCCGCGACCACGCCCTGGCGCCGCGCGACCTGCTGGTGGTGCCGTCCTGGGCCGCGCTGACACTCGCGGCCGAGAGCGAGCTGGTGCTCTTCGGCTATTCCGACGCGGCCGCGCAGCAGAAGCTGGGGCTTTGGCGCGAGGCGCGGGGGTAGCCTTCACCTCCCCTTCACCTTTCTCCCGGAAAACGAGGCTCTGGCCTCAAGAATCCCGGAGGATGCGTGTCGATCCCAAGTTTGAAATTTGTGGGCAGCGTCTCCCCGGATCCGTCCCTGGACCTGCCGCATGAGGACGCGCCGCGGCAGGCCGCCGCGCAGGCGCCGGCGCCCCTGCCGCCCGCGCCAGGCCTGACCGCCTTCACGGCCGCGCCCGCTCCCGTCGAGGCCGCCACCCCCGACGCGGACCCGCCCGCGCCCTACACCGCCCCAGCCCCCGCCGCGGCGGAGGAGCTGCTGGTGCAGTTCCAGCCCGGCCTGGACCCGGCGCGCATCGAGCAGGCCCTGGCCAGCGTCTCCGCCACGCCGCTCGAGATCATCCGCGGCGCACTGCCGGGCCAGGAGGACGGGCTGCTGCTGCGCGTCGCCCTGCCCGAGGGGGTGGAGGAGGCGGGGGCCATCGCGCTGCTCTCGCTCCAGCCCGGCGTCGATTTCGCCGAGGAGAACTTCACCGTCTCCGTCGCCGCCGTCTCGAATGACGCGAGCTACACCAACGGCTCCCTCTGGGGCATGTATGGCGATGCCACGGCGCAGAAGAACGCCTTCGGCAGCCAGGCCGGCGAGGCCTGGGCGGCGGGCGCGACCGGGTCTTCCAAGATCGTCGTCGGCGTCATCGACAGCGGCATCAACTACACCCATGCCGACCTCTACCTGAATGTCTGGATCAACCAGGGCGAGATCCCAATCAGCTTCCGCAGCAAGCTTTCGGATGCGGATCGCGACGGGCAGATCACCTTCCGCGACCTGAACCAGGCGGCCAATGCCGGCTTCGTCTCCGACCTCAACAGGAACGGCCGCATCGATGCCGGGGACCTGCTGCGCGACACCCGCTGGGCGAACAAGGACGACCAGGACCGCAACGGCTATCGCGACGACCTCTTCGGCTGGGATTTCGTCAACAACGACAACGACCCCTTCGACGACAACGGCCACGGCACGCATGTCAGCGGCACCATCGGCGCGATCGGCGGCAATGGCACGGGCGTCGCCGGCGTCGCCTGGAACGTGCAGATCCTGGCGCTGAAGTTTTTGGGGGCCAATGGCTCCGGCAGCCTCGGCAATGCCGTGAAGGCGCTCGACTATTACACGGCGGCCGGCAAGGCGACGACGGTGCAGGATTTCGTCGCCACCAACAATTCCTGGGGCGGCGGCGGCTATTCCAGCGCCATGCAGGCGGCCATCGACCGCACCGCGCAGGCCGGCAACCTGTTCATCGCCGCCGCCGGCAATTCGGCGTCGAATACCGATGGCACCGGCAGCTACCCCGCCAACTACAGCACGCTCGCCAGCGCGGGGTATGAGGCGGTGGTCTCCGTGGCCGCGCTGACCAGCACCGGCAGCCTCGCCAGCTTCTCCAACTACGGCGCCACGACCGTGGACCTGGCGGCGCCGGGGCAGGGCATCCTCTCCACCACCGCCAATGGCGGCTATGGGACGATGAGCGGCACCTCCATGGCCGCGCCGCATGTGACCGGCGCCGTCGCCCTCTATGCCGCGGCGAACCAGGGGGACAGCGCGGCGGAAATCCGCGCCGCCCTGCTCGACTCCGCCACCGCCACCGCTTCGCTGGCCGGCCGCACCGCCACCGGCGGAAGGCTGGATGCGGAGGCGATGCTGCGCGCGGGCGAGGGCGACACCACCCCGATCCCGCCGCCGCCCACCGGCGGCCGGATCTACGGCACCACGGCCTCCGAGACGCTGACCGGCACGGCGGGCGCCGATATCCTCAGCGGCGTCCCGCAATCCGGCAACTTCCTGGGCAAGGGCACGATCGACGCGCTGCGGGGTCTGGCGGGCAACGACATCTTCCTCCTCGGCGATGCGCGCGGGCTTTTCTACAATGACGGGCTGGCCAGCGCCGCGGGCCGGTCCGATTACGGCCGCATCCTGGATTTCCAGCGCGGCGACCGTATCCAGCTCTCCGACGATGTGGGCGTCTATTTCCTGCGGTCGGAGACGCTCTCCGGCGCGGCGGGCACGGCGATCTATGCCGATACCGACGGCAACCGCCGCTTCACCACGGTGGATGAGCTGGTGGGGCATGTGCTCGGCACCACGCCGCTCGGCGCCTCCGACTTCCTCTTTGCCTGAGGCGCGGGGATGAGCGCGCATCTGGCCCGGCTGGCGACCATCGGCGCCGGCGCGGCGCCGAACTTCTGGGGGCGGCAAGCGTTACGCTGGCTCACAGAGGGGAATCCCATCATGCAGAAGCCCAGCGACGGCAAGACGCAGAAGGATGTCGAGATCAGCGTCCGCGACAGCTTCCCGGCCAGCGATCCCAGCTCAGCCAATGCCAGTGGCGGGCCGCGCGCCGTGCCGGTGGAGGGTGGCGCGGCGGCGCCGGCGGTGCCGGACGCCAAGACGCTGACCCGCCGCTTCGCCGACGCGGAAACCGCCAAGCTCGCCCTGGAGGAGCTGGTGCGCAGCGTGCCGCTGGACCGCAAGGCGACGCAGCTGGAGGGCAGCGAATTGCAGCTGCGCGTGCCGCGGGACGATGCGGCGCGGATCGAGGCCCTGCTGCAGGCGGCCTGAGCCGCCTGCCTCAGCCCGCGACCGGCAGGCCCTTGCTGGTCGAATACTCGAAGTGCAGCGCCTCCCCCGGGAAGATCCTCGGGTGGATGGCATGCGCCGCCATCGCCGCCTCCGAGAATCCCTGCAGGATCAGCTTCAGCTTGCCGGGATAGGTGGCGATGTCGCCGATGGCATGCACGCCAGGGATATTGGTGGCGCAGGTCGCGGGCTCCACCGCGATATGGCTCCGGTCCAGGCCCAGCCCCCATTCCGCGATCGGGCCGAGTTCCATCGACAGGCCGAAGAAGGCCAGCAGGTGGTCGGCCGGCACGGTCTTCACCTCGCCCTTCAGCGTGGCGAGCGACACGCCGGTCAGCACGCCATCGGTGCCTTCCAGCCCGTGCAGCTGGTAGGGGATGGCCAACTCGATCTCGCCGCGCTCCGCCGCCTGCTTCAGCTGGGCGGCGCTTTCCGGGGCGCAGCGGAACTTGTCGCGCCGGTGGACCACCGTCACATGCGCAGCCACCTGCTTCAGGCTCAGCGCCCAGTCCACCGCGCTGTCGCCGCCGCCGGCGATGACCACGCGCTTGCCGCGGAACTCCTCCCGCTTGCTGACCAGGTAGCGCACGGCGCCCGAGGCCTCGAATTCCGGCAGGCGCTCCAGCGGCGGGCGGTTCGGGCCGAAGGCGCCGGCGCCGGCGGCCAGGATCACGGCCTTGCAGGTGACGACATCGCCCTCGCTGGTGGTCAGCACCAGGCTTTCGCCTTCACGCCGCAAGCCCTCGACGCGGCGGCCGAGCATCAGCATCGGGTTGAAGGGGGCGCATTGCTTGTGCAGCGCCGCGATCAGGTCGCCGCCGGTGACTTCGGGATGGGCGGGGATGTCGAAGATCGGCTTCTCGGGATAGAGCGCGCTGCACTGGCCGCCGATCTCGCCCAGGGCGTCGATCACCACGGTCTTCATCCGCAGCATGCCGCATTCGAAGACGGCGAAGAGCCCGACCGGACCCGCGCCGATGATCGCCACATCCGTCTCGACAACCGCCGGCATGCTGCCCTCGTCCCTTCTGCCTGGCGGCTGCTTGGACCAAGGCGGGGGAGGGATCAAGGCCCGCTTCCGCCCCGGCTTGTGCGGTGCGGCAGCGGCGGGGCAGATTGCGGCGGCGCATGTCCCTGATTCTCCCCTTGCCCGATGAGGCCGCCACCGCGGCGCTGGCCGCGAAGCTGGCCGCGCGCGCCCGGCCGGGCGATGCGCTGCTGCTGGAGGGCCCGCTGGGCGCCGGCAAATCCGCCTTCGCCCGCGCCTTCCTGCGCGCGGCCTCGGGCGACCCGGCGCTGGAAGTGCCCTCCCCCACCTTCACCCTGGTGCAGTCCTACGACCTGCCGATGGGCCCCGCCTTCCATTTCGACCTCTGGCGCCTCGATGGCCCCGCCGGCCTCGACGAGCTGGGCTGGGAGGAGGCGCGGGAGGGTCTTTCGCTCATTGAATGGCCGGGGCGGCTTGGGGCGATGCGGCCGGCGGATGCGCTGACCATCGCCCTGGCGCCGGGGCCCACCGAAACCTCCCGCGTGGCGACACTGACCGGCTGGGCCGGACGACTTGAAGGACTGGGTGCATGAAGGCCGAGGCCGTCGCCTTCTTGACCGAGAACGGCTTCGTGCATGCGGCGCGCCAGCCCTTGCCGGCCGATGCCTCCTTCCGCCGCTATACGCGGCTGGTCGGCGGGCCGCGCCCGGCCCTGCTGATGGAGGCACCGCCGCCGCAGGAGGATCTCGGCCCCTTTCTGCGGATCGCGAGCCATCTCACGGAGGCGGGGCTCTCGGCGCCGGAGGTGCTGGCGGCGGATCCGCACCAGGGCTTTGCGATCATCGAGGATTTCGGCGCGCATACCATGGCGCAGCTGCTGGATGCGGGGGCGGAGGCCGCGCCGCTGTATCTGGCCGCCACCGCCGCCCTGGCCCGGCTGCACGCCGTGCCGCCGCCCGCCGAGCTGCCGGCCTGGGACGCCGCCCGCATGGCCGACACCGCCGCCGCCACCTTTTTGGAATGGTGGTGGCCGGCGGCTTTTGGCGACGCGCCTTCGGAGGCAATTGGAGAAAAATTCGGGCTGGCGATCCATGCGATGCTGGCCCCCTTCGCGGCGGCCGGTTTCGTGCATCGGGACTATTTCCCGGCGAACCTGATGCCGCTGCCGGACCGCGCGCCGCCGGCCGATATGGGCCTGCTGGATTTCCAGGACGCGGCGCTCGGCCACCCGGCCTATGACCTTGTCTCGCTGGTGGAGGATGCGCGGCGGGACGTGGACCCGGCGATTCGCGCCGCCTGCATTTCCCGCTATCTGGCATTGCGGCCGGAGCTGGATGGGCAAGAATTTCGCGGCGCCATGGCGGCGCATGCGGCGCAGCGGCATCTGCGCGTCGCCTGCCTCTGGGTGCGGCTGGCGCGGCGCGACGGCAAGCCGAACTACTTGCGCCACGGGCCGCGCTGCTGGGCGCTGCTCGGCCAGGCGCTGGCGCATCAGGCGACGGCGCCGCTGGCGGAATTTCTCGACAGGCATGTGCCCCCGGCGTTGCGCGGCAACCCGCCGGGGCTGGAGGCTGAGGCGGCATGATCACCCTGACCCATGGCATGGTGCTCGCCGCCGGCCTCGGCACGCGGATGCGGCCGCTGACGGATGACCGGCCCAAGCCGCTGCTGGAGCTGGGAGGAAGGTCCCTGCTGCACCACGCGCTGGACCGGCTGCGCGATGCGGGCGTGGCGCATCACGTGGTGAATGCCCATTGGTTCGCCGACCAGGTGGCGGCGGCCGTCGCCGCGCATGACGCGCCGGACCGCAAGGTGCGGCGGGAGGAGGTGCTGCTGGAGACCGGCGGCGGCGTGACCGCCGCCCTGCCGCATCTGGGCGACGCGCCCTTCGCCGTGGTGAATGGCGACGCCTTCTGGCTGGATGGTCCCACCCCCGCCCTGGCGCGGCTGGCGGCCAGTTTCGACCCCAGGACGATGGATGCGCTGCTGCTGCTGGTGCGCACCGCCCAGGTGGATGGCGAGGCCGGGCGCGGCGACTTCTTCATCGACCCGCTGGGCCTGCTGCGCCGGCCGAAGGAGCGGGAGATTTCCCCCTATCTTTTCGGCGGCGTGCAGATCCTGTCGCCGGCACTTTTCGCGGATGCGCCGGAAGGTCCCTTCAGCCTGAACCTGCTCTATGACCGCGCCATCGAATCCGGCCGCATCTTCGGCCTGGTGCATGACGGCGCCTGGTTCCACCTCTCCACCCCGCGCGACCTGGACCGGGCGGAGACCATGCTGCGGGCGGGGATGCTGACCGCGCTATTCTGAGGCCGGGCGCTCCCCCAGTTTTTGCGCCACCATCAGCAGGTAGCCGTCGGGGTCCTGGACAAAGACCTCGCGCTGGCCGCCGTGGCGGTCGCCGGTGCGGCGCCAGATCTCGCGCGGGCCCTGGTAGATGGGCCAGGACCGCGCCTCCAGCGCCGCCAGGACCGGGGCGAGGTTCGACAGATAGAGCTGGAACATCACGCCCTGGCCGAGGGGCCGGTCCATGGGCCCGGTCTCGAAGCGGCCATTGCGCTGGCACAGCATCACCTGCTGGCCCGCATCCGGGTGCTCCAGATAGGCGAAAAGCTCCTCGGGCCGGTCGTAGGCGATGCCGAAACCCAGGACCTCGCGCCAGAAGGCCAGGCTGGCGGGCAGGTCGTTGACCATCAGTTCCGGCACGAAGCCCGCCCAGCCGCTGCGCGGCGGCGCACCCCGATCGCCCATCGCACCTCTCCCCGCAGCCCGAAGCGCAAGCTGGACCAAACCGGCCCCCTGGCCTAGCCTTGGGAACGGAACATGAATCTCTTCGATATCCCGGCCGAGCTGCCTTTTCTCGAATGCCTCGCCGCCGGGGTGCTGGCGGATTTTCGCGCGCAGTCGCCGGAGGCGCTGTCCCGCGCCACCATCCTGCTGCCGACGCGGCGCTCCGCCCGCGGTCTGCGCGACGCCTTTTTGGCGCGCGCCGAGGGCCAGGCGCTGCTGCTGCCGCGGATGCGGGCGCTGGCGGGGCTCTCCACCGAGGATGCGGATGAGCTGGCGCTGCCCACGCTGCTGGACCTGCCGCCCGCCGTCCCGGCGCTGACCCGCCAGGCGGTGCTGACCAGCCTGGTGATCCGCCTGCCGCCGCGCCATGGCGGGCCGGGCACGCCGGAGCAGGCCTGGGGCCTGGCCGCCGAGCTGGCCCGCATCTTCGACGAGATCGCGCTGGAGGAGCCGGATACCGAGCTGCTGGCCACCGGCACGCCGGGCGAATTCACCGAAACCTGGCTGGGGCGGCTGGAAACGCTGGTCCCGGAATCCCAGGCGACGCATTGGCAGATCACCACCACCTTCCTGCGCGGCGTCGCCACCGCCTGGGCCGGCTGGCTGGAGGGTGAGGGCCTGCTGGATATCGGCCTGCGCCGCGTTCTGGCGCTGCGGGAACAGACCAGGGCCTGGCAGGACGACCCACCGAAGCATCCCGTGATCGCCGCCGGCATCGGCGTCGGCGGCACCATCCCGGCGGCCGTCGAGCTGCTGAAGGTCGTGGCACGGCTCGACCAGGGCGCGGTGGTGCTGCATGGGCTGGACCGGGCGGAGCTGGCCGAGATCTGGCCCCACATCTGCGATTCACCGACGCACCCCTTCTGCAGCCAGGGCCGGTTGCTGCACGCCATGGGCGCCGAGCCACGTCAGGTGCGCCGCTGGCACGGCTGCGCCGAAACCGCCCCCGCCGTTCCGGTGGCGCGCGTCGCGCTGCTCGAAATGGCGCTGCGCCCGCCGGAGGGCATGGGCCCCTGGACCCAGCCGGCCGCCCAAAGATGGGCGCCGGGCCTCGAAGGGCTGCGCCTGGTGGCCGCCCCCGAGGCGCAGACCGAGGCCGCCGCCATCGCTTTGCTGCTGCGGGAGGCCCTGGAAAAGCCCGGCGCCCGCGCCGCCCTGGTGACGCCCGATCGCGACCTGGCCCGCCGCGTCTCGGCCGAGCTGGTACGCCACGGCATCCGCGCCGACGATTCCGCCGGCCAGCCGCTCGGGCAGACGCCCACCGGCGTCTTCCTCCGCCTGCTCGCCCGGACCGTGGCGGAGGATTTCGCCCCGGTGCCGCTGCTGGCTTTGACAAAACATCCGCTGGCGGCGGCGGGGATGGACCGCGCGGAATTCCTGGACGCCGTGCGGCTGCTGGAACGCCGCGTGCTGCGCGGGCCGCGGCCGCTGGGGGGGCTGGAGGGGCTCAAGCAGGCCATCGCCGCCCTGCCGGAGGATGACCGCAAGATCCGCCTGCAGTCGCTGCTCGCCGCGCTGGAGGCCGCGCTGGGTGGCTTCAGCACCCGCCACGGCGCCGCCCGCCCGCCGGCGGATCTGCTGGAAGCGCATCTCGCCGCGGCGGAGGCGCTGGCCACCACGCCGCAGGAACCCGGCGGGCTGCGCCTCTACGCGGCGCAGGAGGGCGAGGTGCTGGCCAGCCACATGGCCGACCTCGCGCCGGCGCTAAAACACCTGCCGCCGATGGACCCCGCCAATTGGCCGGCGCTCTTCGAGGCGAGCCTGGAGGGGGTGGCCACCTACCTCGTCCGCAAGCACGGCACGGCGCATCCGCGCGTCGAAATCCTCGGCCTGCTGGAGGCACGGCTGCTGGCCTTCGATCGCGTCGTGCTCGGCGCGCTGGATGAGGGGGTCTGGCCGCTGGCCACCGACCCCGGGCCATGGATGAGCCGCCCGATGCGCAAGCAGTTCGGCCTGCCGGAGCCGGAGGCGCGCATCGGCCGCGTCTGCATGGATTTTTTCCTGTTCGCCTGCGCGGCGCCGGAGGCCGTGCTGTCCCGCGCCGCCCGCCGCGGCGGCTCGCCGACGGTGCCGGCACGATGGCTGACCCGTCTCGAAACCTTTCTGTCCGGCCAGGGCCTCGCGCTGCCGGGCAGCGAGGCGGCGCGGATGGCCGCCGCGCTGGACGTGCCGGACCGCGTCACCCCCGTCTCCCGCCCCGCCCCGCGCCCCAGCCTCGCGCAGCGCCCGCGGGAGATTTCGGTGACGGAGGTCTCGGACATGCTGGCCGACCCCTATGCCTTCCACGCCAAGCGCATCCTGCGCCTGCGCAAGCTGGACCCGCTGGATGCCGATGTCGGCGCCCTGGACTACGGCATCATCGTCCATGCCGCCCTCGCCGGTTTCGTCAGCGCCATCAGCCGCGCCCCCGGCGGCTGGCCGGGGGAGGCGGCGGCGCTGGAGGCCTGGGGGCAGTCGGCGGCGAAAGCCCTGGAAGACCAGGGCCCGCGCCCCTCGCTCGCCGCCTTCTGGCGCCCGCGCCTGGCCCGCATCGGCGCCTTCGTCGTGGCGCTGGAGGCGGAGCGGCGGCAGGATGGCGGCATCGCGGCCAGCTGGACCGAGACCGATGGCCGGCTGGAGCTGCGCCGCCCCCGCGGTACCGTCACGCTGAAGGCGCGCGCCGACCGGATCGACCGGCTCGGCGATGGCAGCCTGGCGATCCTCGACTACAAGACCGGCACCCTGCCCCGCCCGGACGAGCTGCAGGACGGCCGCGCCCCCCAGCTGCCGCTGGAAGCCGCCATGGCCGCCGCCGGCGCCTTCGCCGATATCCCCGGCGCCGCGGTGCGGGCGCTGACCTATTGGAAGCTCTCGGGCGGCGAGACCCCCGGCGAGGAAAAGCAGATGTTTTCCGAGCCCGAGGACGTCTCGGCCCTGGCCGCGGAGGCAATGGACCGCCTCGGCGCGCTGGTCGATCGCTTCCTGCTCGGCGACGCCGCCTTCACCGCCCGGCCGCATCCTGGGCGAAAAACCCGGGGCGGGGATTACGACCACCTCTCCCGCGTCGATGAATGGGCGGATGCGGAGGGCGAGGATTGATGAGCCTCACCCTCACCCCCCGCCAGGAAGCGGAATTCGAGCAGGCCCGCGCCTCGGACCCCGCCGCCTCCGCCTGGGTCGGCGCCTCGGCCGGTTCGGGCAAGACCAAGGTGCTGACCGACCGTGTGCTGCGGCTGCTGCTGGCGCCGGGCACGCGGCCGGGCGCGATCCTGTGCCTGACCTTCACCAAGGCCGCGGCGGCCGAAATGGCGCATCGCCTGGCGCGCGATCTCGGCCGCTGGGCGGTGGAGCCGGAGGCCAGGCTGGCCGCGCGGCTGGCCGCCCTGCTGGGCCGCGCGCCGGACCGGCGGGACCTCGATGCGGCGCGGGGCCTCTTCGCCCGGGTGCTGGACCTGCCCGGCGGCATGCGCATCAGCACCATCCACGCCTTCTGCCAGTCCCTGCTGCGCGCCTTCCCGCTGGAGGCCGGCCTCGCCCCCCAGTTCGGCGTGGTGGAGGAGGCGGATGCCGCCGCCCTGCTGGCCGAGGCGCGGGAGGCGGTGCTCGCCAGCCCCGCCCAGGGCCCGGCGCTCGAGGCCCTCGCCAGCCTGGTGCCGCCCGATTCCTTCGCCAGCCTGGTGCGGGCGCTGGACAAGGACCGCGAAAAGCTGGGCACGGCGCTGCGCGAGACCGGCTCGCTGCCCGCGCTCTGCGCCGCCATCGGCCGCCATCTCGGCCTGCCGGAGGCGGCGCATGAGGCTGCGCTGGTCGCGGCCGGCGCGCAGGGGGTGGACGACCAGGCGGTGATCGCCGCCCGGCTCCTGCAGGCCAGCCGCAATGCCAACGACCAGGGGCGTGGCACCAGGCTGCTGGACTGGCTGTCGCTGCACCCGGCGGAACGCGCCGCGCGCTGGACGGATTGGGTGGAAATCCTGCTGACGCAGGAGGGCACGCCGCGCGCTCGCATGGCGACCAAGGATGTCGGCCCGCGCCAGGCCGAATGCGCCGAGATCCTGCGGCGGGAGGGGGAGCGCGTGGCGGCCGTGGAGGGCGCCCGCCGCGCCAGCCGGCTGCTGGCGGCAACCCGCGCGCTGCTCGGCCTCGGCGCGCCGGTGCTGGAGGGGTATCGGGCGCGCAAGCAGGCGCGGGGGATGCTGGACTACGACGACCTGATCCTCGCCGCGCGCCAGGTGCTGCGCGACCCCGGCAGCGCCTGGGTGCTGTTCAAGCTGGATGGCGGGCTCGACCACGTGCTGCTGGACGAGGCGCAGGACAGCAACCCCGCCCAATGGGGCATCGCCGCCGCGCTGACCGAGGAATTCTTTGCGGGCGCGGGTGCCGAGCGGCGGGAGCCGCGCGCGCGCACCATTTTTGCCGTGGGCGACGTCAAGCAGTCCATCTACGCCTTCCAGGGCGCCGATTCCGCCGGCTTCGCCCGCTGGCAGCGGCATTTCGGGCAGCGCTTGCAGGCGCTGGGGGAGGAGCTGCGCGACGTGCAGCTGCAGGTCTCCTTCCGCTCCACCGCGCCGGTGCTGGCGCTGGTCGATGCCGTCTTTGCGGAGGGCGCGGCGCGGGAGGGGGTGGTGGCGCCGGGCGAGGTGCTGCGCCACCGGCCGGACCGCATCGGCCATGCCGGCTGCGTCGAGCTCTGGCCCATGCTGGACGGCGCCGAGGGCGAGCCGCCGCCGCCCTGGGAAGTGCCCGAGACGCCTGCCGCCGCCACCGGCGCCGATGCGCAGCTGGCCGAGGCCATCGCCGCCCGCATCGCCGGCTGGCTGGACTCGGGCGAAATGCTGCCCAGCCGCGGCCGCGCCATGCGCGCCGGCGACATTCTCGTCCTCGTGCGCAAACGCTCCGGCGGGCTGCTGCCGCGGCTGGTGCGGGCGCTGAAGGAGCGCGGGGTGAAGGTGGGTGGTACCGACCGCATCCGCCTGGTCGAGCAGATCGCCGTGCAGGACCTTTTGGCGCTCGCCGATGCGCTGCTGCTGCCGGAGGATGATCTGCAGCTGGCCGCGGCGCTGAAATCGCCGCTGCTCGGACTGGATGACGACCAGCTTTTGGCCCTCGCCGCGGGGCGGGAGGGCAGCCTGTGGCGGCAGCTCCAGCTCGCGCGCGGGCAGGCCACGC
This sequence comes from Falsiroseomonas sp., assembly GCF_051860665.1. Taxonomy (GTDB): domain Bacteria; phylum Pseudomonadota; class Alphaproteobacteria; order Acetobacterales; family Acetobacteraceae; genus Falsiroseomonas. Next base: position 79,362 of record NZ_JBHYDM010000009.1, on the reverse strand, counting down.
CTGAGGGGCAGGCGGCCGATTTTCTCGCCGGGCTGATGTCCCGTGCCGATGTGGTCACCCCCCATGCGCTGTTTGCCGAAATCCTCGGCGAGCATCGCGGCCGGGCCAAATTGCTGGCGCGGCTGGGGCCGGATGCGGCGGATCCGGTGGATGAATTCCTGAACGCCGCGCTGGACCATGGCAGCCGCCACCCGCCCAGCCTGCAAGGTTTCGTCGCCTGGCTGCGGCGCGGCGGCGCCGAGGTGAAGCGGGACCAGGAAGCCGCCGGCGACGCCGTGCGCATCATGACCGTGCACGGCGCCAAGGGGCTGCAGGCGCCGGTGGTGATCCTGCCGGATACCGTCAGCCCCGGGCGGGACAGCGCGGAGGTGCGCTGGGTGATGCCGGAGGAGGGTCCGCCCCTGCCGCTCTGGGCCCCCAACAAGGACCACCACGCCCCCGCCTTCACCGAGCTGCTCGCCAGCGAGAAGGCGGCGCGGGCGGCGGAGGAGCATCGGCTGCTCTATGTGGCGCTGACCCGGGCGGAGGACCGGCTGCTGGTCTGCGGCTGGCAGCGCAAGCGCCCCAAGGCGCGGGATTTTCCCGAATCCTGCTGGTACGACCTCATCGCCCAGGGTTTTGCCCGGGTCGCCACGACCGAACTGCCCCTGGAGGCGCCGGCCGGCTTCGGCTTCGCCGCCACGACGCTGCGCCGGCTGGAGGCGCCCCAGGAGGTTCCGCCGGTGCCGGATGGGCGGGATACGCCGCCCGCCGCCGCGGCCGACCTGCCGGACTGGGCCCGCCGCCCGGCGCCGCCCGAGGTGACGCAGGACGCCCTCGCCCCCTCCGCCGTGCCGGGCGAGAACACAGGCGAACCTCCGGCCGCCGCCCCGCACGGCGCCGCCGACCCCACCGGCCAGCGGTTTCGCCGCGGCCGCCTGGTCCACGCCCTGCTGCAGCACCTGCCCGACCGCCCGCCGGCGGAGCGGGAGGCGGCGGCGAAAAGCTTCCTCGCCCGGCGCGGCCAGGGGCTTTCGGAGGCGGAGCAGGCGGCGACGCTGGCGGAGGTGATGGCCCTGCTCCAGGCGCCGGATTTCGCCGCCGCCTTCGGCCCCGACAGCTTGGCGGAGGCGCCGATCGCGGGCCAGGTCGGCAACCGGCTGGTCAGCGGGCAGGTGGACCGGCTGCTTGTCGCGCCCGATCGCGTGCTCGTGCTCGACTACAAGACCAACCGTCCCCCGCCGACCGAGGTCTCGGCCGTGCCGGCGCTCTACCTGCGCCAGATGGCCGCCTACCGCGCCGTTCTGGCGCTGGCCTTCCCGGGACGGCGGGTGGATTGCGCCCTAGTCTGGACTTTTGGCGCGCGACTCATGCCGCTGCCCGAAGGGTTGCTGGATGCGCATGCGCCAGGCGCATGACGCCCCGCGCCCCTCGCAAGATGCCCCTTGCTTGACCCGGGCCCGCACCGCCACGATCTTGCCATCAATGCGCCAGCCCCCCGCGAGCGCGCCCGGAGACTCCCGATGAGCGAATTCACCAAGGCTGTCACCGACGACAGCTTCAAGCAGGATGTGCTGGAAGCCTCCGGCCCCGTCCTGGTCGACTTCTGGGCCGAGTGGTGCGGCCCCTGCCGCATGGTCGCGCCGATCCTGGACGAGATCGCCAAGGAATATGCCGGCAAGCTGACCATCGCGAAGGTCAATATCGACGACAACCCCATGACGCCGAACGACTATTCGGTGCGCGGCATCCCCACCATGATCCTGTTCAAGGACGGCAAGCCGGTGGATACCAAGGTCGGCGCCCTGCCGAAGAGCGCGCTGAAGGACTGGGTGGCGGGCCGCCTGGCCTGATAGGGGCGTGATACCGGGCGGCGCTGGCGGAAGCGCGGCGCCGCCTTACATCGCGGTCATGATCAAGCGCATCCTGGCCCTGGCCCTCGCTGCACTGCCGCTTCCTGCCCTGGCGCAGGAGGGGGAGGTCGTCCGCTCCGAGCGGGCGAATTTCCGGCTGACGACCTTTGCCACGGGCCTCGAACGGCCCTGGGGCGCGGCCCTGCTGCCGGATGGGCGGCTGCTGGTGACGGAACGGCCGGGCCGCATGCGGCTGGTCGGACGCGATGGCGCCGTCTCCCGCCCATTGTCCGGCGTGCCGCAGGTGGAAGCGGCCAGCCAGGGCGGGCTGCTGGATGTCGCCCTTTCCCCCGATTTCGATCGCAGCCGCGAGATTTTCTTCTGCTCCGCGACCCTGGTGCAGGGCGGCGCGCTGACGCGCCTGACCCGCGCGCGGCTGGCCGCGGATGGCGCCGGGCTGGAGGCCGTGACCCCGATCCTGGACGCGACGCCGGCCCAGAATTCGGGGCGGCAGCACTACGGCTGTCGCATCGCCTTCGGTGCCGATGGGCGCCTCTACCTGTCCACCGGCGACCGCAATGTGGACCGCATGCGGTCCCAGCGGCTGGACGACCTGGCCGGCAAGGTGCTGCGGGTGGATCGCGAAGGCCGGCCGCAGGCGGACAACCCCTTTGCCGGCCAGCCCGGCGCCCGGGCCGAGGTCTTCAGCCATGGCCACCGCAATCCGCAGGGCATGGCCCGGAATCCCTGGACCGGCAGCCTCTGGCTGGTCGAGCACGGGCCGCGCGGCGGGGATGAGCTGAATATCCTCCGCCCCGGCGCCAATTACGGCTGGCCGGTGGTCACCCACGGGGTGAACTACAGCGGCACCACGATCAGCGAGCAGTCCTCGGCGCCCGGGATGGTGGACCCGATCCGGGTCTGGACCCCGGTGATCAGCCCCGCCGGCCTCGCCTTCTACGACAACCCGGCCTTCCCCGGCTGGCAGCGCAGCCTTTTCGTCGCGGCCCTGAACAGCCCGGGCCTGGTGCGCCTGACCACCGACGGCGACGAGGTGACGGGGGAGGAACGCCTGCTGTTCGACCGCCGCATCCGCATGCGGGACGTGCTGGTGGCGCAGGATGGCGCGCTGCTGGTGCTGACGGATGAGGCCGAGGGGCGCATTTTGCGCCTCGCGCCGGGCTGAGCCTTGCCCCCGGACCTGACCTTCCGGCCCGCCCGGCTCGGGGAGGGGGCGGCGCTGTTTGACCTCACCTTCCGCTCCGTGCGCGGTCTGGCGGCGGGCCACTATGCGCCGGCGCAGATCGCCGGCTGGATGGGGGCCCGCACGCCCGCGACCTATGAGGCGATGATCGCCCGCGGCACCACCACGGTGGCCGAGCGGGCGAGGCAGATCCTCGGCTTCGTCGATGCCGAGCCGGGCGAGGTCACGCGCCTTTTCCTGCTGCCGGAAGCCGCCGGCGCCGGGCTCGGGCGGCGGCTGCTGGAGATCGGCATCGCCCGCGCCCGGCAAGGCCATGCGGGACCGATCCGGCTGGAGGCGACGCTGAATGCGGAGGGGTTCTATCGACGCTGCGGCTTCCGGCGCATCGGCACCGGCACCTTCGACCAGGGCGGCGATCCCATCCCGGTCGCGATCATGGAGCTGCCGGCAGCCTGAAACGCCTCAATGGTCGTAGTGCAGCCGCAACTCCTGCCTTCCATCGGCCAGCCGGCCCTCCGCCACCCGGTCCGCGGCGCGGCGCAGCATCACGGCGGCGAGGCGGGCCGCGAGGGCGGCATCCTCCGCCTCCTCCAGCGTCGGCGGCAGGCCGGCGGGCATCAGGGCCTCGCCCGCCCAGCGCAGGGTGGCGTCCAGGTTGAACTCGTCGAAGCGGGCGGCGACCTCCACCGCGCCCTGCGGGCCCAGCAGGCCGGGCAGGGCATGGGCCACCTCCTCCAGCGCCGCCTCCAGCCGCGCCACCACCTCGGCCCGCGCGCCCCAGGCGGCGCCGGACTGGCGCGCGAAGTCCTGCAGCGCCGCGGCGCCGTCCTGCGGCCGCCACAGCAGGCGGCGCTGCTGCGCCGTGCCCATCCGGAAGGCCGCCACCAGCAGCAGCGCCGCCACCATCCCGAGCACCAGCGAGGATGAGACCAGCAGCCGCGCCGCCTGGGGCAGGCCCGCGAAGATCTGCGGCGCGGCGTCGTAGGACAGGCCGATCACCAGGGCGGCGCCCACCACCAGGGTGCGGCGCGCATCCATCAGCCGCTGGGTGACGATGCCCATGCCGGTGACGGTGATGAAGGCGGCGGCGAAGAACAGCGCCGCCCCCAGCACGCCGCGCGGCACCGCCAGCACCATCTCCGCCGTGCCCGGCACGATGGCGAGCCCGATCCAGAGCGCGCCGACCGCGAGCCCGACCCGCCGCGCGGTGACGCCGGTGGCGATCGAAAGGCCGACGCTGGCCGTGTAGCTGTTGATGCCCGGCACGCCCAGCAGCCCGGCCAGGCAGGTGCCGATCCCGTCCGCCAGGGCGCCGGCCTTCATCGGCCCATAGTCGGGGCGCCGCCAGTTCGGGTCCGTCGCCCGCTGGCAGGCCACCACATCGCCGCAGACCCGCACCAGGCAGGCCAGCGCGCCCATGGCGAAGCCGGGCAGCAGCGTCCAGTCCAGGGAGGGGGTGGCCAGGGGCCAGCTGGGAAACTGCCAGATGATCGGCACCGGCAGCAGCGGCGTGCCCCGCACCTGGGTCACCACGACATGCACGGCAAAGCCCAGCACCAGCCCGCCCAGCACGGCGATGGGACGCAGCCGCGGCCCGCCCCAGACGCTGGCGCCGATGATCACCGCCAGCGCCACCGCGGTGGCCAGCAGGTCGTCCGTGCCGCGGTCCAGCCCCGGGCCGAAGCCGAGCATCATCCGCAGCGCCAGCAGGCCGAGGCCGACGCCGATCATCAGCACCACCAGCCCGACCAGTTCCGTCGGCAGCCAGGGCCGCAGGCGCTGCACGGCGAAGGACAGGACCAGCTGGGTGAGGCCCGCCACCATGGTCATCCCCGCCACCGCCGAAAGCCCGCCCAGCTGCGCCGCGATCAGCGTCGGCGGCAGGTAGATGGCGGTGAAGACGGAGGGCAGCAGGAAGCCGGAGCCGATGCCATGACGGCCCCAGGCCTGCAGCAGCGTGGCCAGGCCCAGCGCCAGCATGGCCAGCGACAGGTAGGAGGAGAGCGTCGCCGCATCGGCGCCCGCGGTATCCGCGACCACCAGCGGGAAGACCAGGGTGACGGAGCCGAGGCCGATATGCTGCAGGGCGGCGGGCCAGAGCACGCTCGGCGGCGGCGCGCTGTGCAAGCCCCAGCCAGCGGGCAGGGGAGGCGGTAGGGCGGCCGGAAGGGCCGTCTGCTCGGTCATGTCCCCTCCTTCGGCACCCGCAATGGTTGTCCAATGGTTAACGCGCCATCGCAAGCGTTGGACCGCATACATTCAGCCTGCCGCAGCTGGGAATGGCGGCCCGGAAGGGGGAAGACCAGGTCATGCCGATCACGCGACGCATCCTGGCGGGCTCGGCCCTCACCGGCCTCGGCGCCCCGCCGGCCCGGGCTTGGCTGGATCGGGCCTGGCTGGATCGGGTGGGGCCGAGCCGGCCGCTGCGCTGGCTGGTCGGCTACCCGCCCGGCGGCGGCACGGATGTGCTGGCGCGGCTGATGGCCGGCGCCATGGCGCCGCGGCTCGGCCAGGCGATCGTCATCGAGAACCGCCCGGGCGCCGCCACCAATATCGCCGCCGCCGCCGCGGCCCAGGCGGCGCCCGATGGCCATACGGTGGTGACCGCGGGCAATGACACGATGGTGTTCAACCCGGCGCTCTATCGCCGCCTGCCCTTCGATGCGGATCAAGGGCTGCGGCCACTCGGCCTGCTGGCGCGCTTCCACCTGCTGCTCTGCATCGCGCCGAATTCGGATATCCTGGACCTCGAGGACTGGCTGGCGCAGACGCGGGCGCGGCCAGGGGCGCTCGACTATGGCTCGCCCGGCCTCGGCAGCCCGCATCACCTGGCGATGGAGCGGCTGATGCGCGCGCTGGGCCTGCGGCTGCATCATGTGCCGCATCGCGGCATGGCGCCGGTGATCAAGGAGCTGATGGCCGGCCGGATCTCCACCGCCGTGGTGGATGTGGCGGCCGGCGGGGCGATGATGGCGCCGGGCCTGCTGCGGCCGCTGGCCGTGCTCTCGACCGGCCGGCTGGCGGGCTTTCCGGCCGTTCCGACCGCCGAGCAGGCCTTCGGGCTGGCCGGCTTCGCGGCCGCCGCCTGGCAGGGCCTGGCCGCGCCGGCCCGGCTGCCGGATGCGATCGCCCAGCGCCTGTCCGCCGCGCGCGCCGCGGCACTGGCCGAGCCCGCGGTGCAGGCGCGAATGCTCGAGATGGGGATGGAACCGCTGGCGGCGGAGCCGGAGGCCCATCGCGCGCTGATCCAGGCGGAGCGCGCAGTCTATTGGCCGCTGATCCGCGAACTGGGCCTGATGCTGGACTGAGCCGCCGCGGCAGGGGCGGGCGGGGCCGGCTGGCCCCGCCCGAATCTCAGAACCAGCCGAGGTCGGAGGAATCGTTCACGTTGCCAGGCGTGAAGATGCTCGGGTCGAGCTGGCCATAATCCGGGTCGCTGAAGATGGCGGGATCGAGCTGGCCATAGCCGGGCTGGCTGAACTCCGCGGGGTCGAGCTGGCCGTAGCCGGGCTGGCTGAATTCCGCCGGGTCGAGCTGGCCATAGCCGGGCTGGCTGAATTCCGCCGGGTCGAGCTGGCCATAGCCATAGGTTCCGGAGGCGGTTTCGTAGATTCCGCTCATGCGGGCTCCTCATGCTCGGCGGCCATTATGCCGGTCCCGGGCCGCCGGGTTGGTCCGGCACCGGGCCGGATGGGAGGACGGTGTGCGAGGCACGCCGTGCCTTTGCCGCGCAAGGCCTCTGGCCCGGCAGACAAGGGCGGCCGGATGTCCTCCGGCCCCAGGCACCACAGTATCCGAGATGGTTGGCAGGCAGATATTGTCCACCTGGACCCGCATGCCCCAGTCGTCACGGATGCGTGGTCACCGGACTGCTTGCGACAGGGCAGCAAACTGTCGCGCGGTCTTGCCGATACTTCAGCCCGGCGTCGTTTCGGCGTCCAGCTTCAGCACCTCACCCGCCAGATACAGGCTGCCGCAGATCAGCACCCGCGCCGGGCCGGCATCGCGCGGCAGGCGGGCCAGCGCCTCCGCCACCGTGCCGCCGGCATGGGCGGCGCCGCCGCTGGCGCGGATCACATCGGGCACCGTCATGGCCAGGTGCTGGCCGGGCTCCGCCACCGCCCAGAGGCTGGTCGCCACGGGGATGATGGGCGCCAGGAATTCCGGCACCTGCTTGCCGCCCTTCATGCCGACCAGGACATGGATCGGGCGGTCGGCCAGGCTCTCGCGGATATGCTGGCCGAGCACCACGCCGGCGCCGGCATTGTGGCCGCCATCCAGCCACAGCTCCCAGTCCGGCGGCAGCAGTGCCACGAGCCGCCCGGTCAGGCGCTGCATGCGGGCGGGCCAGCTGGCCTGGGCCACGCCCTGGCGAATGGCCTCCTCGGTCAGCCAGGGGGGGTTCCAGGCGCGCAGCGCGGCGATGGCGATGCCGGCGTTTTCCGCCTGGTGCGGGCCGAGAAGACCGGGGCGGGGCAGGGTCAGGCGCGCCGAGTCGTCCCACCAGTCCAGCCCGCCATCGGGCCTCTGGGCCACGTCCCAGTCGCGGCCACGGACGCGGAGCGGCGCGCCCTGCTCCGCGGCCTCCTTCAGGATGACCTCCGCCGCCTCCGGCACCTGCCGCCCCGTCGCGCAGGGCACGCCCGGCTTGATGATGCCCGCCTTCTCCCAGGCGATCCGGGAAATCTCGCTGCCGAAGAAGTCCATGTGGTCGCGGGAGATGCTGGTGATGGCGGTGGTGGCCGGGCGGTCCACGACATTGGTCGCATCGAAACGCCCGCCGAGGCCCACTTCCAGCACCAGCAGGTCCGCGGGCACTTCGGCAAACAGGTGCAGGGCGACGGCGGTGGTCACCTCGAAGACCGTGATCGGCTGGCCGGCATTCACCTGCTCGACATGTTCGAGCGCCGCCGCCAGCGCCGCCTCCGTCACCAGCTCCCCGGCCAGGCGGATGCGCTCGTGGAAGGAGACCAGGTGCGGGCTGGTGAAGACATGCACCCGCAGGCCCGCCGCCTCCGCGATGGCGCGGACGAAGGCGCAGGTGCTGCCCTTGCCATTGGTGCCCGCCACATGGACCACCGGCGGCAGCCGCCATTCCGGATGGCCGAGCGCGGCCAGGCAGCGCTGCAGCCGGTCCAGGCTGAGGTCGATCAGTTTCGGATGCAGGCTGTGCAGCCTGTTGATGATCTCCTCGCTACGCGAGGCCGGTAGCTGGCTCACGCGGGCTTCACGACCTCGGCCTCGACCACCTCCGGCGCCGGCAGCAACGGCACGTCCTCGGCAGGGGCCTCGGCCGGCAGGGTGGGCTCGCGCAGCAGCGAGATCACCTGGGCCAGCGTCGCGCGCATGTCATGGCGCTTCACCACCATGTCCAGGATGCCGTGCTCCAGCAGATACTCGGCGCGCTGGAAGCCTTCCGGCAACTTCTCGCGCACCGTCTGCTCGATGACCCGGGCGCCCGCAAAACCGATCAGCGCGCCGGGCTCGGCGATCTGGATATCGCCCAGCATGGCGAAGCTGGCGGTGACGCCGCCCGTGGTGGGATCACACAGCACCACGATGAAGGGCAGGCCGGCCTCCTTCACCATCCGCGTCGCGATCACCGTGCGCGGCATCTGCATCAGGCTGATGGCGCCTTCCTGCATGCGGGCGCCGCCGGAGGCGGTGAAGACGATCAGCGGCGCATCCTGCAGCACGGCGAGCTTGGCGGCCGTCACCAGCGCCTCCCCCACCCCCGCGCCCATGGACCCCGCCATGAAGCCGAATTCGAAGACGCCGAGCACCGCCTTGCGGCCCAGGATGGTGCCCTGGGCCACCAGCACGGCGTCATCCATGCCGGATTTCTGCTGCGCCTCCTTCAGCCGGTCGGCGTACTTCCGCTGGTCGCGGAAGCGCAGCGGGTCCGCCGGGGCCTTGGGCAGCTCGATGCGCGACCAGCCCTCATCCAGCGTCGCCTTCACCCGGCCGGCGGCCGAGAGCCGCATGTGATGCCCGCAATGGGTGCAGACATGCAGGTTCCGCTCCAGGTCGCGGTGGAAGATCATCTGCTCGCAGGCCGGGCATTTGTGCCAGAGATTGTCCGGCACCTCCCGCGGCTGCCCGAACAGGGCCTTCACCTTCGGCAGCGCCCAGTCGGAAATCCAGTTCATCGGTCCATGCCCTCAAGCGCCGGCCTGCCTTGCCGGGCGGCCAGCCTGCCCCAGATGGGGCCTCGTCGCGCGCGCGGCGCGCGGCCATTCGCGGCGGAGGTAGGGGCATTGGGGGCTGCGGCGCAAGGGGGGCGCCCAGCCGCCGGTCTCTCAGAAGCGGCGATTGAGGCCGATGCGCAGCGCATGCAGGTCCAGGCGATGATCCCAGCCCGGCCCGCTGGCCGGCGGCAGCACCAGTTCCTTGCGGTAAAGGTGCCAGGCATAGTCCAGCCGCACCCGCCAGTCCGGCGCCACCGCCTGTTCCACCCCCAGGCCCAGCACCAGGCCCGGCGTGGTGCCGCGTGCACTGGCGCGGGAGGAGACGCAGGGCGCGGCGCAGATCTCCGTGGTGCTCGCCTCGAACTGCGCCAGCCCGCCGCCGGCGCGCAGGAACAGCAGCGTATCCGGCGTGGCCAGCCAACCCAGCCGGCCGGTCGCCGCGCCATGCAGCCCGAGCGAGGCCTCGCTGCGCACCGCGCCGGTTGCATCGACGCTGCCGATATCGCCGGACTGGCGGAGATGGCCGAGCTCCAGCTCCACCCCCAGCACCAGCCGGTCCAGCTGCCAGTTCCAGCCGGCCTGCACCCCGCCCAGCACGCCGTGCGTCTCCGCCTGCCAGGCCCGCGGCCCGTTGATTTCCCGGATATCATCGCCGCCCCAGCCATGACCGAGATGCAGGCCGAGATAGGGGCCGGTCCAGACCTCCGCCCGGCCGGTGGCGGACAGCAGGCAGAGGGAGGCCAGCAGCAGGGCGTGGCGCAGCAGGCTTGTCATGGGGCATCCTTGTCGCAAGGCGGTAAGTCCGCTATGTTTCGAATGTAGTTTTTTATGTTTTACGATAAGGAACGGCGCGCGGTCAACGCTCGCCGATGCGCCATGACGCTCGATCGCCTCGGCCTGACGCTGCGCACCGCAAGCCTTGCGGTGGTCGTCCTGCTGCTGATGATTCCCCTGCTCGGCCTGGGGCTGCCGCAGGCGCTGCCCCCCGGCATGGCCTTCCGGCAGGCCACCGGCCTGCCGGCGGCGCTGGCGCTGGCGTTGCCCTACCTGGCCAGCGCCCTCGCCTTCGCGCAGCTGCACCGCTTCGCGCGGCGGCTGCATGGCACCGCGGTGTTCAGCCTGGCGGCGGCGGAAGCCCTGCGGCGCTTCGGTGGCTGGCTGCTGCTGGCCGCCCTGCTGGTCCCGGCCGCCCGTCTCGCCGCCCTCGGCCCCACCAGCCTGCTGGCCCCCGGCCCCCTGCTGGGCAGCGCCGTGGGCCTGGCCATCGGCTTGGTCTTCCTCAGCTTCGCCGCCATCCTGCGCGAAGCCACCCGCGCCACCGAAGAGAATGCCGCGTTCATCTGATGCCGATCACCGTCCAGCTCGACATCATGCTCGCCCGCCGCAAGATCCGCTCGCGCGAGCTCGCGGCACGCATCGGCATCTCGGAGGTCAACCTCTCCCTGCTCAAGACCGGCCGCGTGAAGGGCATCCGCTTCGAGACGCTGGAGAAGCTCTGCCGGGAGCTGGACTGCCAGCCGGCCGACCTGCTGACCTACGTGCCGGAGGAAGAGACGCCCGCCTGAGCGCGGCAGCCTCGCGCGGCATCAACCAGAACGATTGATGCCATTTATGATACTCCCCGGCCGCCCCCTGGTAGGATCGATGGAGAAGCAAGACGGGGGGAGCCGCCACGATGAACCTGCGCGACCTGCGCTACGCCCTGGCGGTGGCGGAACACCGGCACTTCGGCCGCGCCGCCGAACTCTGCCACATCAGCCAGCCCACCCTCTCCACCCAGCTGCGCAAGCTGGAGGAGGAGCTGGGCGTGGTGCTGTTCGAGCGCACCAACAAATCCGTGGTGCCCACCGCGGCCGGGGAGGCGCTGCTCACCCATGCCCGCGCCGCCGTCGATGCGGCGGATGCCATGCTGGCGCTGGCGCATAGCTCCCGCGACCCGCTGCGCGGCCGGCTGCGCCTCGGCGTCATCCCGACGCTGGCGCCCTATCTGCTGCCGCTGGTCTTCGGCCCGCTGCGCGATGCGCTGCCGGAGCTGGTGGTGGAGCCCTGGGAGGATGTGACCGCCGCCCTGCTGGAGCGGCTGCGCAGCCACGAGCTCGACGCCGCCCTGCTGGCCACCGAGACCGAGGCGCCGGACCTTGAGACCCAGACCCTGTTCACCGAGCCCTTCCTGGCCGCCCTGCCGCCCGACCACCCGCTGGCCGGCCAGGACCGCGTCTGCGAGGAGGAGCTGGCGCCGGATGTGCTGGTGCTGGCCGATGGCCATTGCCTGCGCGACCAGGCGCTGGCCGCCTGCGGCCAGCCCGGGCTGCGCAGCAATGCGCTGCGCGCCTCCTCGCTGGCCACGCTGATGAACATGGTGGCCGCCGGCTATGGCACCACGCTGATCCCGGGCCTCGCCGCCGGCGTGGCGCGCGATGCCGGCATCACGCTGCGGCCGCTGGCGCATGCCACCGGCCGGCAGATCCGCCTGGTCTCCCGCGCCACCTTTCCCCGCCGCGCGGCGCTGGACGCCATCAGCCACCTCATCCGCAGCCGGCTGGCGCCCTTCGCCGAAGGCGCGGCGGACGGCGAGGTGTGATCAGTCGGCGTACTGACCCGCCGCCTCGATGATCGGCCGCCAGCGGGCCACTTCCTCGGCCAGGAAGCGGGTGTGGAAGGCGGGCGTCGCGCGGTCGTCGGTGGCCGGCGTCGTCACCAGCTCGGCGAAGCGCTGGCGCAGCCGGTCCTCCTTCAGCGCGGCGCGGATCGCGGCCGAAAGGCGCGCCTGCACCTCCTCCGGCGTGCCGCGCGGCGCATAGAGGCCGTGCCAGGTGCTCATCACCAGGGAGGGTTCGCCGAGCTCCGTGGTGGTGGGCAGTTCGAGCCCCGGCACGCGCTGCGGCAGCGTCACCGCATAGCCCTTGATGCGGTTGTCGCGCAGGAAGGGGGCGGTGTTGGTGGCCTGGTCGCAGAAGACGTCGATGCGGCTGCCCATCAGGTCCGTGATGGCGGGCGCGCTGCCGCGGAAGACCACGCCGGTCATCGCCGTGCCGGCGGCGTGCTGCAGCAGCATGCCGCAGAGGTGGTTGGCGCCGCCCAGGCCGGAATGGGCCATGTTCAGCTTGTCGCCCTGGCGGCGGATCTCCGCCATGAAGCCGGCGAAATCCGCGGCGGGGAAATCCGGCCGCGCCACCAGGGTCATCGCGGCATCGGAGACCAGGCCGAGCGGGGCGAAGCTGTCGGTCACGCTATAGGGCAGGCGGCGGTACAGCGTGGCGGTGCTGGCATGGCCCACGTGATGCGCCAGCAGCGTATAGCCATCCGGCCGCGCCTGGGCGACGCGCGCCGCGGCGATGGTGCCGCCGGCGCCGGTGACATTCTCCACCACCACCGGCTGGCCGAGGTCGCGGGACATGCCCTCCGCCACCAGGCGGTTGATGATGTCGGTGGGGCCGCCGGCCGCGAAGGGCACCGTGATGGTGATGCTGCGGCTGGGGAAGGCGCCCTGGGCGCGCAGAGCGGGCGCGGCGAGCAGGGCAGGCACGGCGGCGAGCAGGCTGCGGCGATACATGGATGATCTCCTCCGGTTTGGCCGTCATGGCGCGGCCTTGGAACCTGGCGGGGCGCGCGGCCCCGCCGATCCTTTGGGTCAGGCTTTCAGTCGTTGGCGCTGCGCAGCGCCTCGCAGACCGCCTCCGTCACCTGCCGCGTGGTCGCGCGGCCGCCGAGATCCGGCGTGTGCAGCGCGGGGTCGGCGGTGACGCGTTCCACCGCGCGCATCAGCCGCGCGGCGGCGGCGGGCTCGCCCAGGTGGTCGAGCATCATCGCCGCGGTCCAGAAGGTGGCGACGGGATTGGCGATACCCTTGCCGGTGATGTCGAAGGCGGAGCCGTGGATCGGCTCGAACATCGAGGGGGCGTCGCGCTCCGGGTTGATATTGGCGGTGGGCGCGATGCCGAGCGAGCCGGCCAGCGCCGCGGCGAGGTCCGACAGGATATCGGCATGCAGGTTGGTGGCGACGATGGTGTCGATGCTGCCGGGCTTGATGACCATGCGCATGGTCATCGCATCCACCAGCATCTTGTCCCAGGTGACGTCGGGGAATTCGGTGGCGACCTCGGCCGCGATCTCGTCCCACATCACCATGGCGTGGCGCTGGGCATTGGATTTCGTCACCACCGTCAGCAGCTTGCGCGGGCGGGACTGAGCCAGGCGGAAGGCGTAGCGCATGATGCGCTGCACGCCGGCGCGGGTCATGACGGAGACGTCCTGCGCCACCTCGATCGGCAGGCCGCGATGGGCGCGGCCGCCGACGCCGGAGTATTCGCCCTCCGAATTCTCGCGGACGATCACCCAGTCCAGCTCCGGGCCGGAGACATTGCGCAGCGGGCTGGTGATGCCGGGCAGCACGCGGGTGGGGCGCACGTTCGCGTATTGGTCGAGCGGCTGGCAGATGGCGAGCCGCAGGCCCCAGAGCGTGACGTGGTCCGGGATATCCGGCGCGCCGACGGCGCCGAAGAGGATGGCGTCATAGGCGCGCAGCTGGTCGGCGCCATCCGCCGGCATCATCACGCCGTGCTTGCGGTAGTAGTCCGAGCCCCAGTCGAAATCGGTAAAGTCGAGGCGGAAGCCGCCATCGCGTTCGGCGCAGACCTTCAGGGCCTCGACGCCGGCCGAGATCACCTCCGGCCCGATGCCGTCGCCGCCCATGGCGGCGATCCGGTAGCTGCGCATCCGCGTTTCCTTCCCCAGCCGGCGCCCGTTCCTGGCACGCCATCTTCCATGCAAGATGATACTTCTTAAATCGGCGGCGCTTGGGCCGTCAACGGCGCGATGCAAGCTGGTATGGAAGCACTGCGGGCCAGGGAGGGCGGCGATGGTGCAGATGCGGAGCAGCGCGGCGGTGGCCAAACCCTCGCTGGTGGATTCGGCCTATGAGGCGCTGAAGGCCGCCATCCGCGACAACCGCCTGGCCCCCGGCTACCAGGGCTCGGAGCAGGAGATCGCGCTGCAGCTCGGCATGAGCCGCACCCCCGTGCATGAGGCGATCATCCGCCTGCAGGAAGAAGGGCTGGTCCGCGTGCTGCCGCGCCGCGGCGTGCTGGTCTGCGCCATCTCGCCCGAAGATATGCGCGAGATCTACGAGGTGATCGTGGCGCTGGAAGGCGCCGCCGCGGCGCTGATCGCGGAACAGCCGGAGGCCCGGCGCGGCCCGGTGGCGGCGGCGCTGGAGGCGGTGAATGCGGCAATGGAGGCCGCCCTGGCCGCGGATGACCTGCCCGCCTGGGCGGAGGCCGATGGCCGCTTCCACGCCCTGCTGGTGGAAGGCGCCGGCAATGCGCGGCTGACGCGGATGTTCGCCACCATCATGGACCAGTCGCACCGCGCCCGCATGCTGACGCTCCGCCTGCGGCCGCGCCCCACCCTGTCCGTGCAGGACCATGCCGGCATCATCGCCGCGATCCGCGCGGGGGCGGAGGCGGAGGCGCTGTCCCGCGCCAAGGCGCATCGCCAGCGCGCGCGGGAGCAGATCCTGCCGCTGCTGGCGCAGCTCGGGATGCGGCACATCTGAGAGCCGATGGACAAGCGCCCCGCCGCTGCGCACTTTGTCGCCGCTTGGATGCAGGGGGTTCGGATGGCCGATCGGGCGTATGATCTGGTGGTACGTGGCGGCACGGTCGCCACGGCGGCGGAGGTGGTGGAGGCCGATATCGGCATCCTGGGCGGCCAGATCGTGGCGCTCGGCCGCAACCTGGCCGCGGGGCGGGAGGAGGTCTCGGCCAAGGGCCTGGTGGTGACGCCGGGCGGCCTCGACCCGCATTGCCACCTGGAGGAGCTGGGCCAGGACGGCTCCGTGCATGAGGAAAGCTTTGCCAGCGGCTCCGCGGCGGCGCTGGCCGGCGGCACCACCTCCTTCATCTGCTTCTTGCCGCAGTGGAAGGGCCATTCGCTGGCGGACAGCGCCCCGGGCTACGAGGCGCGGGCGCAAAAATCTCGCTGCGACTACAGCTTCCACCAGATCATCACCGATCCGACGCCGGAGGTGCTGACTCGGGAAATTCCGGCGCTGATCGCGCGCGGCGTGCGCAGCCTGAAGGTGTTTCTCACCTACGATCCGCTGCGCCTCGATGATGCGCAGCTGATCCAGGTGCTGGCCGTGGCGCGGCGCCACCGTGCCTTCATCACCATCCATGCGGAGAACTACGACGCCATCGGCTGGCGCATCGACGCGCTGCTGAAGGCGGGGCTGACCGACCCGCTGCAGCACGCCTGGGCCCGCCCCCCGGTGGTGGAGCGGGAGGCGACGCACCGCGCCATCGCGCTGGCCGAGATGGTCGACCAGCCCGTGCAGATCTTTCACGTGAGCTGCGAGGAAGCCGCCGAGGAAATCGCGCGCGCCCGCGCGCGGGGGGTGAAGGTCTGGGGGGAGACCTGCCCGCAATACCTGACCCTGTCGCATGACGACCTGCAGGGCCCGGACTTTGCAGGTGCCAAAGCCGTATGTTCGCCGGCGCTTCGGGCGAGGGGCGAGAACGAAAATGTCTGGCGGCGCATCCTGGATGGGACGCTGGATGTCGTCTCCTCCGACCATTGCGGCTTCTCCTTCGCCACCGCCAAGCGCGCCCCGGGCAGCGGCGGCTATGGCATGGGCGATGCGAATCTCCGCCCCGATGGCACGCCCGCCTTCAACGCCATCCCCAATGGCGTGCCGGGCATCGAGACGCGGCTGCCGGTGCTGTTTTCCGAAGGCGTCTCCAAGGGCCGCATCGACCTGCCGCATTTCGTCCGCCTCAGCTCCGCCAATGCGGCGAGGCTCTTCGGCCTCGAAGGCCGCAAGGGCAGCCTGATGCCGGGCGCGGATGCGGACCTGGTGCTGTGGGACCCGGATGCGGAGCGCACCATCCGCAACACGGACCTGCACCACGCCATCGACTACACCCCCTGGGAAGGCTTTTCGATAAAGGGCTTTCCCAGCGTGACCATCGCCGGCGGCCGCGTCGCGGTGCGGGGTGGCGAGGTGCTGGCGCAGCCGGGCGACGGGCGTTTCCTCGCGCGCGGTCCCTATGCCATGGCGCGGCCGAGCGGCCGCGTGCCGGACGGCTTCGACGCCGCCGCGGTGGACTGATCGAGCGCCCCGCGCCGCGCGTTCTTGCGCGCGGCGCAGGCAAGACCGGGGGCAGCTTCGCCGCCATCCCGGGACAACTTCGCCGCGACGCAACATGACCGTTGCGGCTTTCATCGTTTGCCAACCTCTCCCCGTCATCCTCTGGCCAACGGCACCCTTCCGGCCGTCTGTCAGGGGCGACACCTACCGTGGCGATCGAGCTGAATGCGCGGGCCGAGTCCGCGTCCACCCTGTCCTCCGCCTGGGCCCGCCGCGGCGCCGATGCCCGCTTCCTGCAGGGCACGCGCCAGGCGGCGGCCGGGCTGGCGCTGGGCCTGGCGCTCGGGGCCTCCGGCCTGCTGATCTTCTGGCCCTCGGCGCTGAGCTCCGCCGGCGCCGCCTCCCCCGCCGTGGTGCTGGCGGTGGAGGATCGTGCCGCCGCGCTGGATACGCTGCTGCGCCAGGCGAATGCGCAAATTGCCGCCCATGCCGCGCGCGCGGAAGCCGCGGCGCAACAGACCGAGGCCGCCCTGCAGCGCATCGCGGCGCTGGAGGAGCGCGGGCCGACGGCGGACCGCTTCCTGGCGGCCACGCTGCTGCTGCAATCCAGCATCGCGACATCCCGCCCCTGGCTGCGTGAATACCAGGCGGTGGCGGCGCTCGCCCCGCCCGGCGCGCTGTCCCGCCCGCTGGCCGAGGTGCTGGCCAGCCACGCCGCGCGCGGCCTGCCGACGGAGGCGGAGCTGGAAGACCGCTTCAATGCCCTGGCGCCCAATCTGCTGGCGCGCGCGCCGCAGGACGCCACGCTGCTCGGCCAGACCGGGCAGGCGCTGCGCGGCCTGCTCTCGGGCCTCGGCCTGGCCGCGGCGCCGGAGGCCGGGCTGCAGGCCACCGCCGTCGCCGGCATCGCCGCGCATCTGCGGCGCGGCAACCTGGCCGGCGCGGTGGCCGATGCCGGCGCGATGGAAGGCGCGGTGCAGCCCCTGCTCGCCGGCTGGCTGGCGCAGGCCCGCGCGCGCCTCGCCGTGGAACAGGCGGTGCAGGAAACGCTGCTGCGCAACCTGGCCCCGCCCCCCCAGGCCGCCATGGCCGCCACCACGATCCGGAACTGATCGCCGCCGTCGCGCCGCCGGCTTCACCAGCCTCTCTCCAGGAGTTCACCCAGTATGGGCCGCTTCCGTCGCCTCCTGATCGGCCTCTCCCTGGCTTCCGCCAGCCTCGCCTGTGCCGCCTCCCCGGCGGCGGCGCAGGGCGTGATGCGCGACCGGCTGGTCATCATCGCCTCCACCTCCGCCGGCACCGTCTCCCGCATGCTGAGCGCGAGCTTCACCGAGCGCTTCGAAGGGGTGATGGAGCCGACGCAGCGCACCCTGCCCACCTCCGGGGCGCTGGAGCTGTTCTGCGCCGGCGTCGGGCCGCAGACGCCGGATATCGCCGTGGTGGTGCGCCGCATGCCGCGCAGCATGCTGGAGACCTGCCAGGGCAATGGCGTGCGGGATGTGGTGGAGATGCGCCTCGGCCTCAGCGCCGTGCTGCTGGCGGTCCGCCGCGGCGAGCCCACGGTCAACCTGACCTCGCGCCAGGTCTGGGAAGCCCTGGCGGCGGAACGCATCGTGGAGGAGGAATTCGTCCCCAATCGCCGCGGCCTGTGGTCGGAGGTCTCGCCCCTGCTGCCGCGCAGCGAGATCCGCGTGCTGGCGCCCAATCTCGGCACCGGCACCAATGGGCTGTTCGAGGACATGATCCTGGAAGGCGGCTGCCGCGACGTGCAGGCGGTGCGGCTGATCTTCGAGGCCGCCTATCGGCGCAGCAAATGCGTGACGCTGCGCGAGGATGGCCGCGTGCAGCGGATGGGCGGGCTCGAGGTGCCGGCCGCGCTGCTGGCCAGCCCGCCGGGGACCATCGGCGTGATCACCTTCGACCAGCTGCAGGCCAGCGGCGGCAACCTGGTGGCGCTGTCGCTGGATGGCGTGGTGCCGAGCCAGGCCTCGATCTATGCGCAGGACTATGGCGCGACGCGCGTCGTCTACCTCTACGCCAAGCGCCAGCATACCCGGCTGCGCGAAGGCGTGGGCGTGGTGCGCGGCATCCGCGAATTCCTGAACGAGGCGACGGGCGAGGCGGCGGCGGGCCCGGGCGGCTATCTCTCGACCACCGGCCTGGTGCCGCTGCCGCCGGCGGAGCGCGCGGCGCAGCGCCGCATCGCCGAGAACATGACCCTGCTGTCCCGATGACCCCGACGCCGGAGAGCCCCGCCATGCCCCGCTCCAGACCCTCGCGTGCCGCAACCTGGCTGCTGGCCGGTGCCATCGCCACCCTGCCGCTGCTGGCCAATGGCGCCGCCTCGGCCCAGGGGCAGGCTGCCGCGCAGGACAGCCGCACCATGGTCACCGCCCCCTTGCAGGATCTTTCGGAAGGCGGGCTGGGCGAAAGGGCGGAACAGCTCTGGGACAGCGTGCTGGACATCTTCGGCTTCAGCAACGGCACCAGCCACTTCATGCGCCGCCACGGCGCGCTGCAGCGCAACCGCGCGCAGAACGACGACTTCACCTGGCTGATGGACATCTCCGGCTACAAGCTGAAGGAGATCGAGAGCTCCATCGGCCTGATCCCGACCTTCGGCCTGACCTTCGGCCAGGCGCGCGAATTGACGGAGGCCGATCGCGACTATGTCGAGCGGATGCTGGAGCGCCATGCGCAGCGCAACAGCGGACCGCTGGCGGTGATGCAGCGGACCATCGTGCGCGGCATCCTGGATGCGACGGAGATCGGCGGCTTCACCGTGGACAAGGTGGATGTGGACCTGTTCCCGCTGCCGCGCGTGAAATTCGTGCTGACGCCGACGGATGCGCCGCTGGGCATCGAGGCCAGCCGCATCCTGCGCGCCATCGACCGGCTGAATGCGCGGGTGCAGGGCATGGCCGCGCGGCCGCAGGGGATGGACCTGCCGCGGGATCCGCCGGCGCCTTCGCTGCGCCCGGCCGCCCTGCAGCCGGCCTCCGTGAACCATTGATCGACAGGGCAGGGACAGAACGATGAACGCGACCGGCCAGGACGGGCGGGCCCGCTTCGGCGAATTGGTGAAGCTGCAGATGCAGGGCCGCCGCTTCCTGGACAGCGCCGAGGAACGCCGCCTGCTGGAGGAAGGGCTGACGCGCTACGGGCTGAAGCTGGAGGAAGCCAGCGGGCTGTTGCGCGCGGCGGCGGAGCAGGACCAGATCGCGCTGGAAGGCGAGCTCGGCCGTTCCTCCGGCATGCTGCTGAAGACCATGGCGGATCGCCGCAACCGCATCGCGCGGCAGGACTTCGACAAGGCCGTGGCCTTCTACCGCGCACGCGCCGGCGCCGACCTGACCCAGGCGGAAGCCGCAAGGCGCGTGAAGCGGCGGATGGAGGAGCTGGAACTGCAGCCGAAGCCGCATGGCCGGCTGATCCGCACGCGGCGCTGGTATCGCGCGATCGAAAGCTGAGGAAGGACCATCGCATGAAGACGCTCTTCGCCACGCTGCTGCTGCTCTCCGCCCTGGTGCTCGCGCCGCAGGCCGCGCGGGCGCAGCCGGTGCTGACCACGCCGGCGATTCCCTCCGTCACCATTCCCGCGGTCACGCTTCCCGCCGTGCCGGCGCAGCGCATCACGGCAGGCCATGCCATGGCGCTCGGCGTCGGGCTTTTCGTCGGCGCCACCGCGGGGTCCGTGCTGATCCATGGCGGCGCGCTGGCGGCCGCGATCGGCGGGATCGCGGGCGTCGCGGTCGGCCACTGGGCCTGGACCGAAGCCGAGGATCACTGACCTTCGCGTCGCAAGGCGCCTGCCCAGGAGGGGCGGTTTGGAAATCTCGCTGCCACATCAAATCGCCGCCCTGCCCGGCTGGCTTGCCATCGCGACGACCGCCGGCGTGCCGGTGCTGCTCGCGCTCGGCATCGGGCACATCATGCACCAGATCTTCACGCCGCAGGAATTCGCGGCGAATACGCAGATCGGCGCGGTGAAGTACGGCTTCGTCGTCGAGATCTATGCCGTGGTTGCCGCCCTCGCCCTGGTGGGGTCGTGGGACATCTACCAGACGGCGCGCGACACCGTGCAGCAGGAGACCGCGAATCTCTACATGCTGGCGCTGTCCGTCGATTCCTTCAGCGGCCCGGACTTCGCGGCACTGCGGGAGGAGATGCGCACCGCCATCCGCCTCTATGCCGGCGCGGTGGTGCAGCAGGACTGGCCGGCGATGCAGGCGGGCCAGCCGGGCACGGGGTCGGAAGCCGCCTTCCAGCGCCTGGCGCGCGTCTTCCTCGATGCCAATGGCGAAACCTCCGGCCAGCAGTCGCTGAAGCAGACCACGGCGGATTGGCTGGCGCAGGTCTCGCAGGCGCGGATCGGGCGCCTGTCGGTGATGTCGCGCACGCTCTCGGGGCTGATCTGGGCGCTGGTGCTCACCGTCTCCGTCGCCACCATCGCCTTCCAGTGGTTCTTCGGCGGCGGCCATGTCGCCATCCACTACACCATGGGCGCGGTCATCGCGCTGATCGTCGGCGCGGTGCTGCTGGTGGCGCTGAAGCTCGCCTTTCCCTTCGTGGGCGAGCCGGCGCTGCTGACGCCACGGCCCTTCCTGTCGTTGATGCAGGTGACGTGATGCCGAAGCATTTTCAAGCCTTGCGGCTTCGCAAGGCGACCTGGAAAATGCGTGGAAACAAACAGCTAGTGCCCGGTACGAGTGGGCGCATGACGCCAGCGCTGGAAAGCGAAGAGCAACAGGGCGAACAACCAAAAATTCAGCAGCGCCAGCATCCAGGCCAGCAGGTGGATGGCGTAGTGCAGCAGCAGCGCGGTGCTGGCGGCCAGCAGCAGGAAGGCGCCCAGCGCGCGCAGCCGCGCGCCGCCGCGCCACCAGCGCAGCGCGGCCAGCGGTCCGGCGGCGAGCAGCAGCAGGGCGAGCCCGCCCGGCAGCGCGCCCAGCCCGCCCTCGCGCAGCTGGGCCCATGCCGCCTGCAGCGTGGCGGCATCCGGCAGGCCGTGGCGTGCCAGGAAGCCGGGCAGGCCGAGATGCCAGGGCCCATCGGGCGCGAAGATGCGGGAGATGCGAAAGCTTTCGGCATGCGGCACGGCCAGCAGCAGCGCCAGGCCGCAGGCCAGCCCCGCGGCCAGCGCCAGCACATGCAGCAGCGGCACGGCCTCCGCATCCGCCGGCGCCAGCGCGCCGTAGAACACGCTGGCCAGCCGCAGCATCCCGAGCGCCAGCAGGATGGCCAGAGCGGCCTCCGCGCCGCCCCACAGGATCATGCCGATGCCGCTGGATTCCATTCTCGCAAACTAGGGCGGCTGGCCGTGATGCGTCCATGGGTTGTGGCAGGCCTTGTTCTTTTCGCCTTTCCGGCGATGGCCGCACCCATGGCGGTGCGCCAGGCCGATGGCAGTTGCGCGCTGCGCGAGGTGCCGGAGGCCGCGCTTCCCGCCTGGGACGCCGCGCTGTCCGAGGAAGCCGCGCGGCTGGAGGGCATGGCGCATCGCCTGCTGGCCGAGGCCGCCGCCATGCGCCTGGCCACGGCGCGGGAGGCGGTGCCCGCCTTCGGCGACTGGGCCTATGGCTGGGTGCAGAGCTACATGACCGCCTATCGCGTGCTGGGCCTCGCCGCCCGCAGCCTGGCGGAAGGCGTGGCGGAGGCCGATGCCCAGAACCTGCCGGACCGCATCGCCCAGGGCATGGCCGGCCCGGTGCGGGAGGAATTCCGCAACCGCGTGCTGGCCCCGGCCATCCCGCCGGAGGCGCTGGCCGCCGATCGCGCCCATGTCGCCGCCCTGGTCAGCGCCGAATGGCGGCGGGCGGTGGACGGCGTGGCGCGGCAGGCGGCGGCGCTGCCCCGCGTGGCGCTGATCGCCCCCGGCGCCGTGGCGGTGCCACGGCTCGACCTGGCCGCCGCGGCGCGGCCGCTGGCGGATTGGCAGCAGGCGGGGCTGGATCCGATGGCCCTGGTGGTGGAGGAAGGCGCCGATACCAGCACGGTCTTCCTGCGTTCCATGCGGCCCATGGCGGCGCGGCTCGGCGCCGTGGTGCTGCGGGTGAGCGAGGCGGGGTCGCTGATCGCGACCGGCGGCGCCTTCGGCTATGCGCTGGGCGGCACCCCGGGCGTGGCGCTGGGCCTGGCCGGCGGCGTCGGCCTGTCCTGGGGCCTCGACTGGGTGCTGAACCGCGTCGATTCCGCCCTGAACCGGGAGGCCTTCGAGGCCCAGGCGCTGGAGGCCATCGACCGCGCCGAGGCCCGGCTGGCCGCCGAGGGACGCCGCGCCGTGGCCGCCGCCCTGGCCGCGCGCCAGGCGGTGCTGCACGGCGCCCAGACGGGATGCGGCTGATGCGGCGCGCCCTGCTCGTCCTGCTGCTGGCCAGCCTCGTGGCGCCGCCGGCGGGCGCGCAGCCGGCCCTGCTGGCCCTGGCGGGGGCCGAGCTGCTGGCGCCGCACCTGTCCCGCGCCGCCCCCTTCCCGCGCCCGCTGGCGGTGGCCCAGGCGCTGACCGCGGGCGAGCCCGGCTGGCAGGCGGTGCTGGCGCCGCTCGCCGAGGTGGCGCCGCTGGGCGCGCCGCTGCCGCGCCAACTGGCCGCCAGCTTTCCCGCCGCGGCCGAACGCGCCGTGCTGGCGGAGATGGGCGAGGCATCGCCCGGCCGGATGCAGCATTGGATGGCCGCCGCCATGCGGCTCGGCGCCCGTTTCGGCGGGGGCGACAGCCCGGCGCTGGCCGTCACCGCGGCGGCGGAGGCGCTGCTCGACCAGGGCGCGCTGGAAGCGGCGGATGGGGTGCTGGCCACCCTGCAGGGCCCGGCGGCGGAGGCGCTGCGCCCCTGGCGCGCGCAGCTCGCCCGGCGCCTGGCGGCGGACGCCGCCGCCGCCGCGCTCGCCGCGCTGGTTTCGCAACGGGCGGGCCTGCTGCCATGAGCGCGGAGCGCTTCGACTGGCGCGGCGTGGTGGCGCGCGGGCTGTTCAGCCTGTTCATCGTCTTCGGCGTCTACAACCCCTCCGGCTATTCCTACCTGCACTGGGTTCTGCAGGGCTTTGGCTGGTTCTGGGCGAAGCTCGCGGTGGGGGCGCTGCTGACCATCGTGGTGCTGATGCTGTGGCGCACCACGCGCGGCGTGCTGAAGCTGCGCGGCATGATCCTGGTGACGCTGTTCTGCCTCGGCGCCGGCATGACCCTGGCCAATCTCACCGGCGCCGGCGTCTTCAGCCTGGGCTCGCTGGTGACCGGCGCGCTGCTGACCCTGGCCGCGCTCTTCACCGCCGGCCTGTCCTATTCCCACGTGGATCACCGCCTTGGCGGCATCAGCCATACCGAGGAAGTCGCGAAATGACCCAGCCATCCAGCGGGGCGCCCACCAAGGCGGATGCCTTCGTCGTCGGCTGCATCGACCCCCGGCTGGTGGACGACCTGACGGTGCTGATGGACGCGGTCGGCCGCACCGACCGCTACGCGGAATTCCGCATCGCCGGCGCCGCGCTGGCCGCGGTGGATTCCAATCGTCCCGCCTGGGGTCAGGCGCTTTGGGAGAACCTCGCGGCCTCCCGCCAGCTGCACGGCGTGCGCAAGGTGGTCTTCGTCAATCACCGGGATTGCGGCGCCATGGATCTGTTCGCCGGCCGCCGGCTGTCGCTCGACCCGGCGGATGAGCTGCGGCAGCACCAGGCGGTGCTGGACCAGGCGGCGGCGGCCGTGCTGGCACGCCACCCGGACATGCAGGTGGAGCTGCGGCTGATGGAGCTGGATGGCCGCTCCACCCTGCTGCCCTGCACCGCCTGCGCCGGCCGCATGCCGCTGCGCGCGGAAGCCGTGCCCGCGCCCGGCTTCGCGGACCTGCTCCGCCTGCGCCTGCGCGACGGCCCGCTTTCGCCGGAGGCCGAGCGCGCCCTGCTGGTGGAGGGTGTGACCCGCCACGGCCTGACCGCGGAGGAAGCCCGCGCCGCGCTGGCCGCCGCCGCCACCGCCCAGGGCCAGGCCACCAGCGCCGTCGCGGCGCGGGAGGTCGCGGCCTATCTGCGCAGCCGCGCCGATGCGCGCGGCCGCGTCGCCCAGACCGATGTGGCGCGCGCCAGCGCCCTCTACCGCCGCCTCGCCGGCAACCTGCCCCCCGCCGAGGCGGAGCGCCGCGCCGCCCTGCTGCTGGAGGCCGAGGGCCTTTCGCCGCGGCCGGCGGGACTTTGGCGTTCCACCGCCTGGTTCCAGCGCCTGCTCAAGGCGCCCGCGCCGCGCCCGGCGTGATGCCGAAGGCGGCGCGGAAGGCGGCACCGAAGGCCGGCGCGCTGGCATAGCCCACCGCCGCCGCGGCCCGCGCCGGGGTTTCGCCACCGGCGAGGCGCGCCGCGGCCTCCGCCAGCCGCAGGGTCTGCCGCCAGCGGGCGAAGGACAGGCCGGTCTCGGCGCGGAAGCGGCGTTCCAGCGTGCGTGGGCTGGCGCCGGCGAGCGCGGCCCATTCCTCCAGACCGCGCTGGCTGGCCGGCGCGGCGCGCAGCGCGGCGGCGAGGCGCTTCAGGCGCGGGTCGCGCGGCTCCGGCACCCGGAAGGGCAGCGCGGGGGCGCGGGCGATCTCGTCCAGGATCAGCGCGGCCAGGTGGCCGCCGCGCCCGGCCTGGTCCCATTCCAGCGGCTCCGCGCAGGCGGCCAGGATCAATTCGCGCAGCAGGGCGGAAACGGCGAGCACGGTGGCCGCGCCCGGGCCGGCGCGGGCCGCATCGGCGCGCAGGAACAGGGCGCGCATGGCCACGCCCCCCTCCGTCACCACCTGGTGCGCCAGGCCCGCCGGCATCCACAGCGCATGCAGCGGCGGCACGACGAAGCCGGCCTCGTCGGTAGTGATGCGCATGATGCCCTGCGTCGCATAGAGAAGCTGGGCGCGGTCATGGCTGTGGCGCGGCACTTCCTCCCCCGCCGGATAGTCGCGGGCGAAGGCGGCGAGCGGCCGGTCCACCGCCTCCTGCGGCAGCCCCCTTCGCGGGGCGGGATCTTGGCGGATTGGCGACATGATCTGTCGAGCCGTCTGTGGACCGCCAGGCTAGCATGACCCCCGGCGAGGGGAATGCTCATGGACGCGGCACAGCGGCAAATCTGGTTCGTCAATGCGGCCCATATCTTCACCCATTACGGGCTGCTGATCCTGGCCACCGCCGTGCTGGCCATCGTGCTGCAGGAACCGGCGATGTTCGGCACCGACTACGGGCCGATCCTGGCGCTGGGGACCGGCATGTTCGTGCTCTATGGCCTGGGCAGCCTGCCGATGGGCTGGCTGGCCGAGCGTTTCGGGCGGCCGGCGCTGATGGCGGCCTTCTTCCTCGGCAGCGGCGGGGCGCTGGTGCTGTCGGCCTTTGCGCCCGGCCCCTATTGGCTGGCGGCGGGGCTGGCGGCGATGGGGGCCTTCAGCGCGATCTACCACCCGATCGGCACGGCGATGCTGGTGGATGCGGCCGGCAGCCGCGTCGGCGCGGCCATGGGCGTCAACGGCGTCTTCGGCAATCTCGGCGTGTCGCTGGCGCCGGTGGTCACCGCCTTCCTCGCCGCCTGGCTCGGCTGGCGCTGGGCGCTGGCGGTGCCGGGGGCTTTGTGCGTGCTGGTCGGCCTGCTGTATCTGCGGGAGGGGCCGGAGGACGTCGCCCGCAACAAGGCCGCGGGCAAACCCTTCCCCGAGATCCCCCGCCCGGTGGTCCGCCGCGCCGTGATCGTGCTGCTGAGCCTGGCCACCGTCTCCGGCTTCATCTTCAACGCCTTCACCCTGCTGCTGCCGAAACTGATGGCGGAGCGGCTGGCGGAGAGTCCGGATCTGCTGCCGGTGGTGGGGCTTCTGGCCTTCCTGGTGACGATCTGCGGCGGGCTGACTCAGTTCACCGTAGGCAGGCTGATCGACCGCAATACGCTGAAGCGCGTCTTCCTGCCGCTGGCCTGCATCCAGCTGCCCGGCTTTCTCCTGTTGTCGCAGTTGCAGGGTTTTGCGGTGCTGCCCGTGGCGGGGCTGCTCGCGGCGGCGATCTTCGGGCAGGTGACGGTGAACGAGACCATGACCGCGCGCTACGTG
Source organism: Falsiroseomonas sp. (assembly GCF_051860665.1). Taxonomy (GTDB): domain Bacteria; phylum Pseudomonadota; class Alphaproteobacteria; order Acetobacterales; family Acetobacteraceae; genus Falsiroseomonas. The sequence continues at coordinate 53,008 of NZ_JBHYDM010000009.1, read as the reverse complement.
GCGCCGGCGTTGCGGGCGAAACTCTATTCCATCCGCTTCTTCGTGGGGTTTCTGGGCGCCGCGGCGGCCAGCCCGCTGATCGCCTGGCTGCATGCCACGGCGGGGGGCCTGGGCAGCGTGCTGACCGTGCTGGCGGTCTTCGCCGCGGTCACTTTCCTCTGCGCGCTGGCCTTCCCGGACCGCAAGGAGGAGCTGGCGCCGGAGCTGTGGGCCGCGGCCCCGCCGCGCGGGGCGGTGCAGGCGGCGGAGTAGATCAGGCCTTCAGCCGCGCCGCCCAGTCCACCAGCCCCGCCAGCACTTTTGTCACTGCCGCGCGGCTGGGCTCATCCACCAGCTCGCCGCCCTCGAACTTCTTCGGCGCGCCGGCGACAAAAGCCTCCGGCCCCGGCATCACCGGCGTGCCGGTGGATTGCAGCGACATGCGCAGATGCTGCTGCGCGCGGGCCGTGCCGAGCATGCCGGGGGAGGCGCCGAGGATGGCGGTCGGCAGCCCGGCCAGCGGCGTGCGCCGCGTCTCGCCCTCCGGTGCCGTCACGCCGCCGATGCCCTCCGCGCGGGACAGCCAGTCGATCGCATTCTTCAGCGGCGCGGGGATGCCGGCGTTGTATTCGGGGCAGGCGATCAGCAGCGCCTCCGCCGGCCAGACCGCGCGGCGCAGGCGCTGCACGGCCTCGGGCCATGCCGGCTTTTCCAGATCCTCGTTCATCAGCGGCAGGTCGCCGATCTCCACCACCTCCAGCGTCGCACCGGCCGGCAGCAGCCCGGCGCAGGCGCGCAGCAAGGCGCGGTTGAGGCTGGCGGCCCGCAGGCTGCCGCAGATGCCGACGATGCGTGTCACCTAATCCTCCGCGAGCAGTCCCAGGCGGCGGAGCTTGCGGCAGAAGCCCAGGCTTTCCAAGCCAAGCTCGGCCGGCGTCGCGCCCTCGGCCAGGCGCTCCACCCATTCCGCCTCCCGCGCCCCTAGCGCGATCGGCGCCCCGGCCCAGCGCAGGGATGCGCCCTCACCCGAAGGCTCCGGCACCAGCGCATGCAGCGCGCCCGGCGCCAGGCGCAGCTTGGTCTCCGCGGAGGGATCCTTCGGGAACAGGCCGCGCGCCAGAAGCGCCGGCTGGTCGGCGGCCAGCCGGTCCAGCAGCGCCAGCGCCGTGCGCTCCAGCGCCGCGGGTTCCGCCAGCTTCGCGGCCAGCGGCTGCGCCAGCGTGGCCAGGCTGCCGGGGCCCTCGGCCAGCCGCCAGGTGGGGAAGGCGGCGCGCAGCGCGGGGTCCGCCTCCTCCAGCAGGTCCACCGCCATGCGCAGCACCGCGGCGAAGGAGGGTTCCATGAAGCCCACGGTGATATGCAGCGAGGGTTCGCCATCCTGCGTCGCCGCGTCATGCAGCACGCCGCGCGGCACGTAGAGCGCATCGCCGGGGCGGAGCGTGATGTTCACGGCGTCTGCCACCGGCTCGATCCCGCCGGGCCAGGGGGTGCGGCGCGTGGGATTCGGGAAGGGCTGGCCAGGCCAGATGCGCCAGGCCTTCTCCCCCTGCACCTGCAGCACCAGCACATCATGCGTGTCGTAGTGCATGCGGAAGCCCTGGGCGCCCGGCGGGGTCAGGTAGATGTTCGCCTGCACCGCATGCAGGAAGACCTGCTCCAGCCCCCGGCAGAAGCGCGCCAGCGGCGCGTGCAGCTGGTTGAACTGGGAGATGACGAGCGTCGCCCCCGCATCGAAGCAGGCGAACAGGTTCGGCAGGTCCGCGCCGCCATCCTCAAACGCATAATCCTCCTCCGGCACCGCGGCGCCGCCCTGGCGGCTGCCATCGGCCATGGAGATGCGTGGCCGCGCCGCCGCATCGGTGGCCAGGAAGGCGTCGATATCGGCGATGGAAAGCAGATGCGCGTAGCGGGCGGGGTCGTGGCCCGGGAAGTGGCGCCACTCCGTCCCCTCCCGCAGGGCCAGCCCCTCCTCGATCGGCAGCGTGCCGAAGGCGAGGCGCCAGGCCTCCTCGGCCAGGGTGGGGGGCCGGAGTGTCATGCAGGCGGACCTTGGCTGTGGCCGACCGGGCACCGGCGGGGCGGGCGGACCGTGAGGGAAATCAGTAGCCGCGGCGGCCGCGGCCCGGCCCATCCGAGGGGTCGCTGTCGGTCAGGCCGCTGCTGCGGCGATAGCCGCCCCGGCCGCGGCCGGGGCCGTCGGAAGGATCGCTATCCGTGATGCCGGAGCTGCGATAGCCGCCGCGGCCACGGCCGGGGCCGTCCGAAGGGTCGCTATCCGTGATGCCGGTGCCACCGCCACGATAGCCGCCACGGCCGCGCCCCGGCGGATCGTTCGGGTCGCTGTCGGAAATGCCCGTGCTGCGGCGATAGCCGCCGCGCCCATAGCCCGGGGCGTCGTTCGGGTCGCTGTCGCTGACCCCGCTGCCGCGATGCCCGCCACGGCCATTGCCCGGCGGGTCGTTCGGGTCGCTGTCGCTGATGCCGGTGCCGCGGCGCACCTGCGGCGGCGGCGCGTAGTAGACGGGTCCCTGCTGCGGCACGCAGGCGGCTGCGGGCAGCACGCCCACCATGGCAGCCAGGCGCAGCACGAAAAGCCGGCGGCGTGTCGGCGGCGTCTTGTCCTCCGGCTGATCGGTCACCGGCTGCTCCCATCCCATTCGGCAGCTTCCCGGGGTCCGGGGCTGCGCCTTTGCCTCGCGCCACCGGGCGGGGCCGGCGGCTGCGGCATGATGACGCAGCCGCGCCGAATGTTACAGATCACCGGGTAAACATTTTCTAAAATTTCGCGCGATGCGGCCCACAGGGATTATTCTTGCGAATGCGTCGCAACTGCGTTGCAGCGGGCCTCAGCGGGCCGGCAGGATCACGATGGTCACCGCCCGCGCGCCCGGCTCGGCCACCCGTCCGCTGAAGGCGCCGACCCGTGCCTCCGCCCGCACCCGGTCCCGCTCCACCCCGCCCTGCGCCAGGGCGAGGGAGACAGCCCGCGCCCGGCGGGCCGCGATCTGCGTGCTCGTCTCCGCCCCCGCGGCGCGATTGGCATGGCCGAGCACGCAGATATTCCGCCCGGGCTCTGCGCGGGCCAGCGCCGCCGCAGCCTCGATGGCGCTGCGCCCGGCGGGGCCGAGATTCGTGCTGTTGCGCGCGAAGGGCACGGCGATGACGTCATCCTCCAGCTGCTCCGCGCCGACGCAGTTGAAGGGGCGCGGCTGGGCCGCGGCCGGATCGGCCAGGGCCAGCAGCCCGGCGGCCAGGACACCGGCCATATGGGGCGCCCTCATGCGCCTGGCGCCAGCAGGCCGGCGGCGGCAAGCCGGCCGAGCAGCGCCCCGGCATCCACGGCCGGCGCCTTGGCGGCCAGCTCGGGCTCCGTCACATCCGGCCGGGCCAGCAGCCAGGCCGCGGCCTCGGCCTCCGGCGGGGTCACCACCACCGCGCCCTGCGGGCCCTTCACCACCCATTCCGCGCCGCGCCGCACCGGCTTCGCGCCGGCGGCCATCACGCGGAAGCTCGGCGCCTCCCCGCCGCCGGCCGCCGCCGAGGGGGCGGCGATGCCGCGGGCGGCCAGCATGTCGTAGCCGCCGCGGCTGTAGCGGTAATTCGCCACGAACTGCGCCAGCACCTCCATCACCTTGGGGTCGCGGCTCAGCTCCGACAGGCGCTGGCCGAGCAGCCCGGCGCGCTGCGTCAGCGCGAATTTCGCCGGGTTCGACCCATCCTGCCGGGGCAGCGGCTTGCGGAATTCCGGGTCGTAGAGAATGCGTTCCGACAGGATATTCACGAAATCCATCCCGAGCGGCGCATGCACGCCATAGGCGACATGGACGCTGGCCGGCGCCTCCGCCAGCGCATCGTGGTACCAGCCGCGCGGCAGGTAGAGCAGGTCGCCCGGCTGCATGGTCACGGTGCCGCGCAGCTTGCCGCGCGCCTGGTCGTGATGCGCCTGCGGCTGGCCCCGGAAGGCGGGGTGGGCGATCGGGTAGTCGGCCCGGCCTTCCCAGATGTTCCAGACCTTCTCGCCCTCCACCTGCACGGCCCAGACATCATGCGTGTCGTAATGCGTGTGGAAGGCCTTATGGCTCTGCCAGCTGATATAGACATTGGCCTGGGCCTTGCCGAGGCCGGCGGCCTCCAGCGTGTTGGAGACGCTGGCCAGGCCCGGCGTCAGGCTGTCCACGTCGTTCATCACCACGCTGGCGCCCTTGGCGATCCAGCCCTGCACCAGCTTCGCATCCGGCTGCAGCACCGCGGCGCCGTCGCGGCTGGTGGCGCGGGTGCAGAACTGCTCCGCCGGCACCGCGCCGCCATCCATCACCAGCTTCAGGCTGGTGCTGGTCCAGATATGCGTCATGTCCAGCAGCCGGTTGATCTGCCGCCAGGACAGCACATCGGCGAACTTCGCCGCCGTGCCGCGGATATGCAGCGGCTGGCGGTCCAGATGCTCGGCGAGGAAGCGCTCGGGCGTGATGGGGGCGAGCAGGGCGGCGAGGCTGTCGATCATCGCAACAGAATAGCCTGGATGCGGCGCAGGTTGCACCCATGGCGAACCGCCGGCCACTTTCTTCGGGCTGCTTGCGCCGGCATGGCCAAGAACCCAGCTTCCGGGGCGCAGGAGGACCAGCCTATGAACGACGTGGCCGGCGAGACGGGCAGCGACCAGCGAAACGGGCCGGCGGAGGATGGCGTGCGGCCGCAGGTCCTGGCCGCCGCCCAGGCCGCCCTGGCGCGCCTGGCCCCCGCTTTGCCGCCGGCGGCGGGGGACCTGCTGGTCCGGCTGCATGCCGCCGTGCCGACCGCGGAGCTGGCCGCCACCGCGCCCGAGGCCCTGGCCGAGGCCGCCGCCAGCCTCTTCGCCTTCGCCGAGCAGCGGCGGCCGCGGGAGACGCGGCTGCGCCTGCTGCCGCCTGGCCCCGGCCGCGGCGCCGTGGCGGTGGCGGAGATCGTCACCGACGACATGCCCTTCCTGGTCGACAGCGCCATGGCCGCGCTGACCGTCAGCGGCCGCGTGGTGCGGCAGCTGCTGCATCCCGTGGTGCCGGTGCGGCGCGACGCCGAGGGCCGGCTGCTGGCGATCGAAGACGCGGCCACGACGCGCGAAAGCATGATGCGCATCTCCCTGGCCGCCGGCGCCACCCTGTCCCTCGCCGGCACCGGCGCGGCCGACTGGCCGGCGGTGGAGGCGGCCTTGCGCCGCGCCATGGCCGATGTGCGGATGGCGGTGGGCGACTTCGGCGCCATGCTCGCCCGGCTCGGCCAGGCGGAGGCCGAGGTGCAGGCGGAGGGCGGCGCGGCGGCCGACTTCCTGCGCTGGATGGGCGAGGACAATTTCGTCCTGCTCGGCCATCGCCGCCTGGCCTGGGACGCGGCCGGCGCCCTGTCCGTGGCGGAGGAGGAGAATCTGGGCATGCTGCGGGACGCCGCGCTGCCGGTCTTCGACGCGCTGCGCGACCTGGCCGCCGTGCCCGCCGCGGTGCGCGCCACCTTCGGGCGGATGGAGGCGGTGGTGGTCGCCAAGGCGAATATGCGCGCGACCGTGCATCGCCCGCAGCACGCCGATGTGGTGATGACGCGCATCCGCGACGCGGAAGGCCGCGTCACCGGGCTGCGCCTGTTCCTCGGACTCTTCGCGGCCGATGCCTACAATCGCAACCCGCGCGCCATCCCCCTGCTGCGCGACAAGGTTCTTCGGGTTCTGGCGATGGCGGGGCTGGATCCCGAGAGCCATGACGGGCGGGCGCTTCGCAACATCCTGGATACCTGGCCGCGCGACGAGCTGTTCCAGGCGCCGGAGGACGAAATCCTGGCGGGGGCGCGTCGCGCGCTGGATCTCGCCATCCGGCCGCGCGCGGCGCTGGTGCTGCGGCGCGATCCCTTCGAGCGCTTCGTCGCCGCCATCGCCTGGCTGCCCCGCGACACCTTCGATACCACGCTGCGCCAGCGCGTCGGGCATATGCTGGCGGAAGCCTTCGGCGGGCGGCTTTCGGCCTGGTACACGCTGATGGGCGATGCGCCGCTGGCGCGCGTACACTACGTCATCGGCACCAAGCCGGGCGCGCTGCCGGCGGTGGATGCGGCCACGCTGGAAGCGGCCATCGCGCAGGTGGCGCGCGGCTTCGCGGAGCGGCTGGAGGAATCCCTGGCCGAGGATTTCGGCGCCGCCGCCGCGCCGCGCCTGGCCCGCTGGCGCGAGGCCTTTCCCCCGGCCTATCGGGACCAGGAATCCATCGCCCAGGCGGTGGCCGATATCGACCTGGCCGAACTCGCCTTGGCCGAGGGGCGCCCGCAGGCGCGGCTGCACCGCGCCCCCGGCGCCGCGCCGCGCCGCCTGACGCTGCGCCTGGCCAGCCCCGGCCGATCGCTCGCGCTGGCCGAGGCGCTGCCGCTGTTCCAGAGCCTCGACCTGCGCGCCATCGAGGAACAGCCCTATCGCCTGACCCCGCAGGACGCGCCGGAGGTCGTGCTGCATGTCTTCCAGCTGGAGGCCGGCGCGGATGTGGCGGAGGCGCATTTCGAGGAGATTCTCGGCGCACTCTCGGCCCTGCTGGACGGAAGGGCGGAGGCCGATGGCTTCAACCGCCTGGTGCTGCGCGCGGGCCTCACCTGGCGGCAATCCTGGCTGCTGCGCGCGATGTATCGCTGGCTGAAGCAGGTCGGCTTCCCCTTCGCGCAGGAGAGCGTGGAGGATGCGCTGGCCGCCCATCCGGACGCCGCACGCCTGCTGATCGACCTCTTCTCCATCCGCTTCGACCCGTCGCGCGGCGATCGCGACGACAGCGCGCTGTGCGCGAACTGGTCCATGCTGCTGGATGGCATCGCCAATCCGGACGAGGACCGCATCTTCTCGCGCCTGCGTCTGCTGCTGGATGCGATGCTGCGCACCAACTTCTACCAGTCCAAGCCCTATCTCGCCTTCAAGGTGGAATCCGCGAAGGCCGGCGAGATGCCGCTGCCGCGCCCCTGGCGCGAGATTTTTGTTCACGCGCCGCGGATGGAGGGCTGCCATCTGCGGGCGGGGCCGGTGGCGCGCGGCGGGATCCGCTGGTCCGACCGGCGCGAGGATTTTCGCACCGAAGTGCTGGGCCTGATGAAGGCGCAGCGTCTGAAGAACGTCGTCATCGTGCCCACGGGCGCGAAGGGCGGCTTCGTGCTGAAGCATCCGCCGCCGGCCACGGACCGGGAGGCCTTCCAGGCGGAGGGCATCGCCGCCTACAGGACGCTGGTGCGCGGCATGCTCGATCTCACCGACAACTTTTCGGAATCGGGCGGCGTGGTCACGGCGGAAGGGATCGTGCGACGCGACGGGGACGATGCCTATATCGTCGCCGCGGCAGACAAGGGCACGGCCACCTTCAGCGACATCGCCAATGGCCTCTCGGCCGAATACGGCTTCTGGCTCGGCGACGCCTTTGCCAGTGGCGGTTCCGCCGGCTACGACCACAAGGGCATGGGCATCACGGCGCGCGGCGCCTGGGTGATGATCGACCGCCATTTTGCCGAGCTGCGCGGCCAGGGCGTGCAGGAAGCGGAGTTCACCTGCGCCGGCGTCGGCGACATGTCCGGCGACGTCTTTGGGAATGGCATGCTGATCTCGAAGCGCACGAAGCTGGTCGCGGCCTTCGATCACCGGCACATCTTCCTCGATCCCGATCCGGATCCCGAGACCTCCTACGCCGAACGGGCGCGGCTCTTCGCGCTGCCGCGGTCGAGCTGGGCGGATTACGACGTGCGGCTGCTCTCGCCCGGCGGCGCGGTGCTGCCGCGCAATGCCAAGACGCTGCCGCTGTCGCCGGAAGCGCAGGCGCTGCTCGGCATCGCGCAGGACCGCGCGGAGCCCGCCGCGATCCTGCGCGCCATCCTGACGCTCGACGTCGACCTGCTCTACTTCGGCGGCATCGGCACCTACGTGAAGGGCAGCGGCGAAAGCCAGGCGGAGGCCGGCGACCGCGCCAATGATGCGATCCGCGTCGATGGCGCACAGCTGCGCGCCAAGATCCTGGGCGAGGGCGCCAATCTCGGCATCACCCAGGCGGGGCGCATCGAGGCGGCGCAACATGGCGTGCGGCTGAACACGGATGCGCTGGACAATTCCGCCGGCGTCAGCACCTCGGACCACGAGGTGAACATCAAGATCCTGCTGGCCGAGGCGGAACGCGAGGGCGCGCTGACGCGCCGCCAGCGCGACGTGCTGCTGGGCGAGATGACGGAGGAGGTCGGCCGCCTGGTGCTGGCCGACAACCACGCGCAATCCATCGCCATCAGCCTCGAGACCCGCACCGCCAGCGAGGACCTTGCCGCCCATGCCGCGCTGATGGCGCGGCTGGAGGCGGAGGGGGTGCTGGACCGTGCCGTGGCCGGGCTGCCGGATGCGACGGTGCTGCGCGCCCGCGCCGCGGAGGGGCAGGGGCTGACGCGGCCGGAGCTCGCCTCCCTGTTGCCGCCCGCCAAACTCTGGCTGACCGAGGCGATCGAGGCGAGCGGCCTGCCGGACGAGCCCGCCCTCGCCCCGCTGCTGCGCGCCTATTTCCCGCAGGCGCTGCAGGACCGTTTTGCCGATCTCATTCCGCGCCACCGGCTGCGGCGCGAACTGGTGGCAACGGGGTTGGCGAACCTGGTGGCGAACCACCTGGGCACCGCGGCGCTGGGCCGGCTGGCCGGGGCCGAGGCCGGGGGCGCCGCCGTGGCCCGCGCCGCCTGGCTGGCCAGCGCCCTGTTCGGCTTGCAGGCGGCGGCCGCCGCGGCCGATGCCGCCCCGGTCGCGCCCTCCCTGCGGCTGGAGGTGCAGGGCGCGCTGCGCCGGCTGCTGGAGGCGGCGACGCGCAAGCTGATGCTGACGGAGGCGGCGCAACCGCTGGAGGCCGCGCTGGCCGCCCTGGCGCCCGGCGTGGCCGCGCTGGTGGCGGCGGAGCAGGCCGAGCCGGGGGAGGAGGCCGCGCGGCTGGTGGCGGCCGGCCTGCCCGCCCCCCTCGCCGCGCTGGCCGGCGGCGCCGCGCGCCTGGCCGCCGCCCCCTCCGTCGTGCAGCTGGCGCAGCAGACCGGCGCGGATGCGGCCAGCGCGGCGCGGGCCTGGCGCGAGGTGGGCGAGCAGGACGGGCTGGATGCGCTGCGCGAGGCGGCGGAGGCCGCGCGCGTGACCAATGCCTTCGCCGCCCGCGCGCAGGCCGAGATCCTGGGCGACCTTGCCGCCGTGCAGGCCCGCCTTTCCCGCGCCCGGCTGGCCGGGGAGGCCGCGCCGCCGCGGGCGGCGGAGGCGGTGCAGCTGGCGCGGGAGGCAGCGCGGGCCGGCGACCTGGTGGCGATCGGCGTGGCGACACGCGCGCTTTCCGTCCTCGCGTGACGCCGGACGTCCTGCCGGACCTGCTGCCGCCGGGCCTGCGCCTGGTGTTTTGCGGGATGGCGGCGGGGCCGGAATCGGCGCGGCGCGGCGCCTACTACGCCGCCTCGGGCAACCGCTTCTGGCGCGTGCTGCACGAGGCCGGCTTCACCCCGCGCCGGTTCAGGCCGGAGCAGTTCGCCGAACTGCCGAGCCTCGGCATCGGGCTGACGGATCTTGCCAAGACGCAATGGGGCGTGGACCGGGTGGTGCGGGTGACGCAGGCGGATCGGGACCGGCTCTTTGTGGCCATCCGCACCGCCGCGCCCGGCGCCCTGGCCTTCACCAGCGGTCGCACGGCGGCGCTGGCGCTGGGGCTGCAGCGGGTGCCATTCGGCCGGCTGGAGGCGGCGCTGTGCCCCCAAAAGTTTCCGCCGGTTTTCGTGCTGCCCAGCACCTCTGGTTCCAACAACGGGAACTGGGATAGGAACGGCTATCAGGCGCATTGGATGGATACGGCCATGGCCCTCGGCTTCCGCACCGCATGACCCGCCCCGCATGACCCGAAAGGCCTGGGCCTGGGCCCTGTATGACTGGGCGAACAGCAGTTTCCCCACCGTCGTCTCCACCTTCGTCATCGCCGCCTATTTTGCCAGCGGCATCGCGGCCGACCAGGTGACCGGGCAGGCGCAGTGGGGCTGGATGCAATCGGCGGCCGGGCTTGCGGTGGCCATCCTGTCGCCGGTGCTGGGCGCGGTGGCGGATGCGGGCGGGCGGCGACGGCTGATGCTGGGGCTCTTCACGCTGCTGACGGCCTTCTCCACCGGCCTGATCTGGTTCGCCCAGCCCAGCCCGGACTGGGCGCTCTATGCGCTGGTCTGCGTCGGCGTGGCGACCATCTGCTTCGAGATCGGCACGGTCTTCTACAATTCCATGCTGCCCGGCGTGGCGCCGCCTGGGCGGCTCGGGCGGGTCTCCGGCCTCGGCTGGGGGCTCGGCTATGCCGGCGGCCTGGCCTGCCTCGCCATCTCGCTGGTGCTGCTGATCCAGCCGGACCCGGCGCTCTTCGGGCTGGACCGGGGCGCGGCGGAGCATGTGCGCGCCACCGCCCTGCTGGTCGCCGCTTGGTTGCTGATCTTCGGCTGGCCGGTGCTGGTGGCGCTGCCCGATCCCGCCGGCCCGCGGCCGAGCTGGGCGGAGGCCGCGGCGCGCGGCCTGGCGGAAATCGGCGCGCTGATCCGCACCCTGCCGCGTAACCCCGATCTCGCGCGCTTCCTGCTGGCGCGGCTGTTCTACACCGATGGGCTGAACACGCTTTTCGCCTTCGGCGCCATCTATGCCGCCGGGGTCTTCGGCATGGGGCTCGACAAGATCCTGGTCTTCGGTATCGCCATGAACGTCACCGCGGGCCTCGGCGCGGCGGGCTTCGCCATGATCGAGGACCGCGTCGGCTCCCGCCGCATGGTGCTCGGCGCGCTGCTGGCGATGGTCGCGCTCGGCACCGGCCTGTTGTTGGCCGAGACAGAAATGTGGTTCTGGATCATGGCGCTGACGCTCGGCCTGTTCTTCGGCCCGGCCCAGGCGGCCAGCCGCAGCTTCATGGCGCGCCTGGCGCCGCCGGAGGAGATCGCGGCGCATTTCGGCCTTTTCGCGCTCTCCGGCCGCATCACCGGCTTCCTGGGGCCTGCGGCGCTGGCGGCGGTGACGACAGCCACCGGCAGCCAGCGGCTGGGCATGGCGACGGTGCTGGTCTTCCTCGGCATCGGCGCCGCCATCCTGCTGACGGTGCGGGAGCGCCGGTGAGCGATTTTGCGTCGCGCCGCGTGGATGGCCGCTTCGTCAATCTGCACAGCGATGTGGATCACGGGCCGCGCGATGTCCTGCGCTGGTATCGCGGGCGCCGGGTGGCACCCTGGCCGCGCTGGATCACGGACCCGCCGCAGCCGCCGCCCCCGCGGCTGCCGCCGGGCCAGATCGGCGCCACCTTCATCGGCCATGCCAGCTGGCTGGTGCAGATCGGCGGCGTGGCGGTGCTCATCGACCCCGTCTGGTCGCCGCGCGCCAGCCCGCTACCCTTCGCCGGCCCCCGGCGGGTTCGCGCGCCCGGCCAGGCGCTGGCGGCGCTGCGCGGCGTGGACCTGCTGCTGGTCAGCCACAACCACTACGACCATTGCGACCTGGCCACGCTGAAGCGCGTGCAGGCGCACTGGTCCCCGCCCTCCCTCACCTCGCTCGGCACCGGCCGCCTGCTGGCCAAGGCCGGGCTGCGGGCACCGCGGGAGATGGATTGGTGGGACAGCGCGGAGGTGGCGGGGCTGCGCATCACCTATGTGCCCGCGCAGCATTTCTCGGCGCGCACGCCCTTCGACCGCAACCGCGCGCTGTGGGGCGGCTTCGTCATCCAGGCGCCCGATGGCGCCACGGTCTATTTCGCCGGCGATTCCGGCTGGTGCCCGCACTTTGCCGAAATCGGGCGACGCTTCGGCAGGATCGATCTCGCGCTGATCCCCATCGGGGCCTATGCGCCGCGCTGGTTCATGCGCACCCAGCACATGGATCCGGAGGAGGCGGTGCTGGCGCATCTCGCCTGCGGCGCGCGCGCCAGCCTCGCCATGCACTTCGGCACCTTCTTCCGCCTGACGGACGAGCCGATCGAGGAGCCTGCGGTGATGCTGGAGGCGGCCAGGGCCCGGCACGGGGTGGCCCAGGAGGCTTTCGGCGTGCCGGGATTCGGGGCGACGCGGATCTACCCGGCCGCGAAGAGATAGACCGGCATGGGCTGGGTCTTGTCCTGCACGCCCTTCACGCCCGGCACATTCTCCGCCAGCACGCGCAGCGCGCGCTGCACCTCCGCGCTGCGGCTGAAGCCGCTGATCTCCACCACCCCGTCCTTCACGTCGATCAGCGTGTAGAAGGTGTCCGCCCAGGGCTGCTTGCGGATCGCGGCGATCACCGCGGTGCGGATCCGGTCGTCGGAAAGCTCCAGCGCCTCCTGCGTCGGCGCCACCAGCGCGCGCAGCAGGTCGGCGCGGGAGACGAGGCCGAGCAGCCTTCCGTCCTGCGTCACCAGTACGCGGCGGATCTTGCGATCCTCCAGCAGGTGGGCGACCTCGGCCGCCGGCGTGTCGGGGCCAACGCAGACCGGCTCGCTCGTCATCACATCCGCCGCCGTGGCGCCGTGGGTGCGCGCATAGCGTTCGGCATCGCGCTCGGCATTGCTGAACAGGCTGGCGAGCCAGGAGGTGGGGTGGTCGCTCTCCCCGGCCAGGCGGCGGATCAGGTCCGCCTCGGTGACGATGCCCAGCAGCTTGCCCGCGCCATCCAGCACCGGCACGGCGGAAATCCCCCGTTCGGCGAGCAGGCGGGCGATGGACATCACGGGGGTGGCCGGGGGCACGGTCAGCACCTCGGCAGTCATCAGGTCGCGGGCGGAAAGGCGGGTCATGGCCTGTTTCTCCATCATCATCACGACGATGGAGAAAAGGTTAAGCGCGCGCCGCCACGGCCACCTTGATGCAAGTCAAATCTCCACTCTTTCCCATCCGCCGGGGCGGCTGTATGGCTGTGGACAGTCCAAGAATACGAATGGGGAGAAATGGGAAGATGAGCTTCATCATGGGGCGCCGTGCCCTCGGCGCCGGCGCTGTTGCCGCCCTCGCCTTGCCGGGCCTGGCCCGGGCCCAGACCGCGACGCAGATGGCGATCGCCACCGGCACCACGGGCGGCGTCTACTATCCGCTCGGCGGCGCGCTGGCGAACTACCTCTCGCGCGATATCCCGGGCATGTCCGCGACGGTCGAGGTCACCGGCGGCTCCGTCGCCAATCTGCAGCTGCTGGGCGCCAATCGCGTCGGCATGGTGATCAGCCAGGTGGATGCGGCGGTGGATGCGGTGCGCGGCAATGACCGCTTCCGCGGCCGCCCGGTCCCGGTGCGGGCGCTGGCGGTGCTCTACACCAACCGCATGCAGGTGGTGACCGTGGCCTCCACCGGCATCACGAAAATGTCGGACCTGAAGGGCAAGCGCATCTCCACCGGCGCGCCGGGCTCCGCCACCGAGGTGATGGCGCTGCGGCTGATCGAGGCCGCCGGCCTGCACCGCGACAATGATTTTCGCGCCCGCGAGCGGCTGTCCCCGGCGGAGAGCACCAATGCCATCAAGGACGGCAAGCTCGACGCCTATTTCTTCGTCTCCGGCTATCCGACCAGCGCGATCACGGATCTCGGCGCCTCGCCCGGCGTGCAGCTGGTGCTGATCGACCACCACGAATTCATCCCGGCGATCGTGGAGAAATACGGCCCCGTCTATTTCCCCGAGGAGATCCCGGCCGGCGCCTATCCCGGCCAGACGCGGCCGAACAAGCAGATGTCGGTCGCCAATATCGTCGGCGTGCGGGAGGACATGTCCGCCGACATGGCGACCAGGATCCTGAACGTGATGTGGAGCCACCGCACCGACTGGGCGCAGGTGCATTCCGCGGCGCGCGACTTCACGCTCGAGGTGCAGAAGTCCGCGGCGGCCGGCGTGCCCTGGCACCCGGCGGCGGAGACCTTCTGGAAGGCCCAGGGCGCGACGCTGGCCTGAGGCCTGGCGCCTGCCGCATTCTCCGCCGGGGATGGCCGCGCCGCCATCCCCGGCTTTTCGTCGTCGCGACCTGCCGGAGCCGCGCATCCGTGAACACGCATCGCAACCTGCCGCCGGAGGTCGCCCCCGGCGCCCTCGATGAAGCCACCGCCGCGCGCGTCGAGGCGCTGATCGAGGAGGAGGAGGGCAGCCTCAACAACTTTACGGGCTGGCTCGGCTTCCTCGGCACCGGGCTGGCGCTGGCGATGAGCCTGTTCCATCTCTGGGCCGCCTGGGACATCGTGCCGACGACGACGCTGCGCTTCGTGCATGTCGGCTTCACGCTCGTGCTCGGCTTCCTCCTGTTCCCGGCGGCGCGGCGGTTTCGCCACCGGCTGATGGTGTGGGACGTCGCACTGGCGGCGGCAGGCTTCTACGTCATCTGGTACATGGTGACCGGCGGCGACGACCTGCAGGACCGCGCCATCTTCCCCGAGCCGATGGACCTCGTGGTCGGCTGGCTGATGGTGGGCCTGGTGCTGGAAGTGGCCCGGCGCGCCACGGGGCCGGTGATGCCCTGCGTCGCCATCCTGTTCCTGCTCTACGGCTTCTTCGGCAACCACCTGCCGCCGCCCTGGCAGCACCAGGGCTATGACAGCGAGCGGATGATCCCGCACCTGACCATCGGCCTCGACGGCATCTTCGGTTCCGCCATCGATGTGTCCGCGACCTTGATCATCCTCTTCACCATCTACGGCGCCATCCTGCAGGCGACGGGGGCGGGGAAGTTCTTCGTCGATTTCTCCTTCGCGGCCACGGGCGGCAAGACGGCCAGCGCGGGGCGCACGGTGGTGCTGTCCTCCTTCCTGCTGGGCGGTCCCTCGGGCTCGGGCGTGGCCACCACCGTCACGCTGGGCACGGTCGCCTGGCCGATGATGAAGCGCGTGGGCTACCGGCCGGATGATGCGGGCGGGCTGCTGGCGGCGGGCGGGCTGGGCGCCATCATCTCGCCGCCCGTGCTGGGCGCGGCCGCCTTCCTGATCGCCGAGTACCTGAACATCGGCTACCTCGACGTCATCAAGATGGCGATCATCCCGACCTGCCTCTACTACGCCTCGCTGCTCTTCATGGTGGAGCTGGACCAGCGGCGGCTGGCGGCGGCCGGCCATGCGGTGCCGGACGATGCGATCCAGGTGGAGCCGATTCCCGCCATGCTGCGGAAATACGGGTTCCACTTCTCCTCGCTCGTCGCGATCATCGTCTTCATGGTGATGGGCTATTCGGCGACGCTCGCCGTGCTCTATGCCATGATCGTCGCGGTCATGCTGTCCTTCATCCGCCCGAGCGAGGCGCTGTGGCCCCGAAAACTGCTGGCGACGCTGGCCTCGGGCGCGATCCAGGCGGTGGGGATCGCGGCGACCTGCGCGGCGGCGGGCATCATCGTGGGCGTCATCACGCTGACCGGGCTCGGGCTGAAATTCTCCGATATCGCGATCCAGGCGGCGGGCGGATCGGTGGTGGTGACGGCGCTCTATACGGCGCTGATCGTCTGGATCATCGGCCTCGCGGTGCCGGTGACGGCCAGCTACATCATCTGCGCGGTGGTCGCGGCGCCGGCGCTGATCAAGCTGGGCGTGCCGGATTATGCCGCGCATATGTTCGTCTTCTACTACGCGGTGCTGAGCGAGGTCTCGCCGCCGACCGCGCTCTCGCCCTTCGCCGCCGCGGCCATCACCGGCGCCGGGCCCTACCGCACCACGCTGCAGGCCTGGAAATACACCCTGCCCGCCTTCGTGCTGCCCTTCGTCTTCGTGACGGACCCGGAGGGCGTCGGCCTGCTGATGAATTTCCGGGAGGGCATGACCTGGCTGGACGTGGTCTGGCAGACACTGCTGGCCACCGTGGGCCTGGCCGCGCTGGCCGCCGCCTGCCAGGGGTTTCTGGTGCGCGCGCTGACGGGGCTGGAGCGGGCGGGGCTGGTGGTGGCCGGGCTGCTGATGGTGTTTCCGGCGGTGCTGGATGCGGTGGCGCCGGGCATCCTGCCCTATCCGCATCTGATCGGGATGGTGCTGGGGCTGGCGCTGATCGGCCTGCAATGGCGCGGCCGCGTCGCGTGATGCGGCGGGGCCTGCTGGTCGCCGCCGCCCTGCTGCTTCTGGCGGCGCCGGCCCAGGCCCAGGCGCTGGCCTCGCGCGACTGGAACGCCGAGAAATGCGCCCGCTACGCCGAGATCTGGCCGCAGGCGCTGGCACGCTTCGGCCAGGCCGGGCTCAGCGCG
Source organism: Falsiroseomonas sp. (assembly GCF_051860665.1). GTDB lineage: Bacteria > Pseudomonadota > Alphaproteobacteria > Acetobacterales > Acetobacteraceae > Falsiroseomonas. Next base: position 36,878 of record NZ_JBHYDM010000009.1, on the reverse strand, counting down.
GAGTTCCTTGACCGGCACGCGGCCTTCCTGGCGTCGCATTGCCGGTCCCGCGTGGAGGTCTGTCCCCGCTCGCCGGAGGAACTGGCGCTGGCGGATGCCATGACCATCGCGGCGATGAATGCGGGTACGGCGAGCAGCTTCGTGCCCTTCCGCTGCGGCGGCGGCTGAAAAATCCCTGGCGGCGGCTTGAACCCGAGGCAGTCTCGATATATCTGTCTTTCCGATACATCGAAACTGCTACGGAGAAGACCATGCATCATCGACATCACGGCGCCGGCCACCCCCACCAGGGCCACGGCCGGCGCTTCGCCCGGGGGGACGACGCCACCCATGGGCACCATTTCGGCCGCGGCCATGGCCGCATGCGCGGCGGCCCGGGCGGCGGACGCTCCGGCCGGCTTTTCGACCATGGCGAGCTGCGCCTGGTCGTCGCCGCCCTGGTCGCGGAGCAGCCGCGCCATGGCTATGAGCTGATCAAGGAGATCGAGGATCGCGCCGCCGGCACCTACAGCCCCAGCCCCGGCGTGATCTACCCGACGCTGACCATGCTGGAGGAGCTGGGCCATGCCACGGTGGCGGAGGGCGCGGGCAAGAAGCTCTATGCCATCACCGAGGAGGGGCGCGCCTGGCTCGCCGCCAACCAGCCGGCGGTGGATGCCGCGCTGGCGCGGATGCAGGCGGTGCGCGCGGCGCATGGCGGGCCGCGGCCGGAGCTGATGCGCGCGACCGAGAACCTCAAGCTCGCCCTGCGCCTGCGCCTGGCGCGCGGCCCGCTGGATGCGGCGCAGCTGCGCAGCATCACGGAGGCGCTGGACGCCGCCGCCCTCGCGATCGAGCGGAGCTGAGGCGATGGCCCTCTCCTCCCTGCTGGTCTTCGCGGCCGCCTATCTCGCGGTGCTGGTGCTGCCGGGCCCCAGCGTCACGGCGCTGATCGCCCGCGTCCTGGCGCAGGGTTTTGACGGGGCACCGGCCTTCGTCGCGGGCGTGGTGGTGGCGGCGCTCACCTGGTTCACCCTGGCGGCGACCGGGCTGGCGCTGCTCGCCGCCTCGCTCGGCGGGTTGTTCGAGGCGATCCGCTATGCCGGCGCCGCCTATCTCCTGTTCCTCGCCTGGAAGCTGTGGCGGGCGCCGATCCGGCCGCTCTCGGCGCCGCCGGTCGCGGCGGATGCGGGGCGGATGTTTTTGGCGGGGCTGATGGTCAACCTCGGCAATCCGAAGGCGATGATGTTCTTCTTCGCCCTGCTGCCGACGGTGGTGGATCTCGGCGGACTCACGCTTCTGGGCTTTGGCGAGCTGGCGCTGGTGATCGTGCTGGTCTGCTCGGGCGTCCTGCTGGGCTATGCCCTGGTGGCAGCGCGGGCGCGGCGGCTGTTCACCTCGCCTGGCGCGATGCGGTGGATGAATCGCGGCGGCGCCACGGTGATGGCGGGCGCGGCGGTGACCATCGCGGCGCGCTGAAGCGCCTCAGCGCCAGCCGAGGCCGGCGACACGCATCCGGCGCATCACATAGGCGAGCCAGGCGCCCTGCACGGCCAGCGCCGGCAGCACCACCAGCGGCTTCGCGCCCGGCGACATGTCCAGGAACAGCAGCGCCAGCCCGGCGTGGAAGATCGCGAAACCCCAATGCACGGCGGCCACCGCACGGGTCGGCACGCCGGCGCGCTGCGCCAGCTGATACAGATGGGTGCGGTGGCCCTCGGCCAGCTTCTCGCGCATCAGCGCGCGGCGGGCGAGGGTGAAGCCGGCATCGAAGAGCAGGCCGAAGATCAGCAGCGGCACGATGAGGAAGGAAACCTGCTGCCCATCGAAGCGGGCGGCGGCGACCGCCAGCGTGGCAAACATGAAGCCGGAAAACTGGCTGCCGACATCGCCCATGAAGATGCGCGCCGGGTGCAGGTTGAAGGGCAGGAAGCCGGCGAAGCCGGCGGCCAGGAACAGGGCGGCGGCATAGACGAACCAGCCGCCCTGCAAGGCCGCGATCAACGCGAGCGCCGCGGCCGCAATCAGCAGCGTGCCGCCCACCAGCCCGTCCAGCCCATCCATGAAATTCACCGCATTGGTGCAGCCGACGATCCAGACCAGGGTCAGCAGGATGCCGAGCAGACCGAGATCGGTCACGCCGATCCAGGGCAGGGCGAGGCGCGAGATCACCAGCCCGCTGCCCACCGCCACCAGCGCCGCGCCAAGCTGCGCCGCCAGCCGCAGTTTTGCAGAGAGATTGCGGACATCATCGACCAGCGCGACCGCGGCGATCGCCACGGCGGCCAGGATGACGCCCAGAAACTGCGTCTCGGCGATGCGGGCGAAGCGGGCGGTCAGGTACAGCGCCAGCATGCCGGTGACGAAGGCCAGCACCACGCCGAGGCCCCCGCCGCGCGGCGTCGGCGTCTTGTGCGCGCTGCGGCCGTTCGGCGTGTCGAGGATCGGGAAGGCGATCATCAGCCGCACCACGGCGGCCGAGAGAAGGGCGAGACCGGCGGCATAGGCCAGGTGCTCGATCAGGGCATGGAATTGCATCGGTCAGGGTATCAGCCGCGCGGGCTCCAGGCTGGCATAGACATCGCCGGAATTGGCGGCGTGGGGCAGGGCGGCGACCCAGGCGGCCATGGCCTCGGCCGGGATCGGGGCAGGGTGGGCGAAGGCCATGCCTTCGCCCAGACAGGCGTTGAAGTGCCGGTATCCGAGGGATGCGAGTTTCGCCAGGCATTGCGCGGCCACTTCGCGCTGGATGGTGGTGAATTCGAAGGAGAGGCTGCGCGGGGCGCGAGAGAGGCCGGAAAGGGCCACGGCCTCATAGCCCTCCACGTCGATCTTCAGGAAATCGGGCGCGCCGTGGGCGGCGGCCAGGGCATCCAGGGTGGTGACGGGCAGGGTCAGCTCCGTGTCCCAGACCTGGCCCTCCCAGCCCTCCGCGCCGGCGGCGGCGGCGATGAAATCGGGCGAGGCGCTGGCGACCGTGGGATTGCGCGAATTCACGCGCAGGGTGGCGGTGCCGGGTTCGGCGCCGACCAGGGTGGAGACCAGGGTGAAGCCGGGGCTGCGGCCGTGCAGCAGGCGGATCAGGCGGGCCAGGCGCGGCTGCGGCTCCACCGCCAAGGCGCGGGCGCCAAGCCGCAGGAAGCTCGCGCTGCGATCGCCGACATGGCTGCCGATATCGAAGCCGCGTTCTCCTGCGCCCAGGAAGCGCGCGTGAAACGCGTCCAGCGCGGCGGCGCGGCCGGGGCCGTAGTAGGTCCGCAGCGAGTGGCGGATGGCGGCCAGCGTGGTCACGCGAAGACCACAGCGGCGCCGCCGGCCTGGGCGGGCGGCACCATCACGCCATCCGGCGCCTCCACCACCGGCAGGCCCGACAGCACGGCGCGCGCGGCCCGGCCCTGGTCGCTGGTGCGGATCACCAGGCCGGCGATGAAGGGCAGCGTGGGCGCGGCCACGCCCGGCAGCACCTTCTTCAATGCGGCCTCCGGCAGGATGCGGAGATGCGTGGGCAGGGCCGGCGAAAAGGGTCCGGCGCCGCCGGCCGCGCCCGGCAGGGTCAGCACGAAGCCGGCCAACGGGTCCGGCCGCGCCGGCTGGCCCGTCAGCTGGGACAGGCGGGCGGTGGTGGCCGCCGGGTCGGCGACGGCCAGGATGGTCGTCTCCAGCGCCACGGCGCCGTTGCGATGGCCCATCCAGCGGCGGTCCCAGACCAGCTCCGGCGTCAGGTGCTGGATCAGCTGCATGCGACCCTCCGGCGCATCCGGGAAGGGCAGGCGGGCGAAGCGGGCGATCGGGCCGCCTTCCTCCACCGGGCGCTGCAGCCAGGAGACACCGGGGATGGCCAGGCCGCCACGGCGCAGGCGCTCCAGATTGCCCTCGGCATCCTGGATGCCGAAGGCGATGATATGGGCGCCGGTGTAGCGGGCCAGGAAGCCGTCCAGCCCGTTGGCGAACAGCTTCGGGTCCACCAGCCCCAGCAGCTCGATATAGCCGTGCTCCAGGAAGGCGCAGCGATTGCCGGTGCCATAGGGCTCCACCGGCCCTTCGGGGGTGCGCTTGCCCGACTGCGGGGCGAAGGGCGACAGGGCAAAGCCCATGCGTTCCCAGGCAGCGGTCAGGGCCGGCAGGTCGGCGGTGCAGAGGCCGACATGGTCGAGGGTTGTGGCGAAGCTCACAGCGCCGGGCTTTCGTACTTCGGCAGCAGCCACTCCGCGGGCTCGGCGGCGGCCTCGGCATACCAGCGATCGACCAGGGGATGGGCGCGGACGGCGGCGACATAGCCTTGGGCGGTGGCCGAAAGCTCCGGCTTCCAGGTCAGGAAGCGGGCGACGACGGGGGCGAACATGGCATCCGCCAGGCCGAACTCCGCACCCATCAGGAAGGGGCCGCCGTATTCGCGCAAGGCCTCGGCCCAGATCGCCTCGATGCGGGCGATATCGGCGAGGCTTTCGGGATTGCGGCCATGGCCGGGGAATTCCCGGCCGAGGTTCATCGGCATGGCCATGCGCAGCGCCCGGAAGCCGGCATGCATTTCCGCGGCGATGGAACGGGCATGGGCGCGCGCCGTGCGCTTGCGCGGCCAGAGGTCCGCCTTGAACTCGGAACAGTATTCGGCGATGGCCAGGCTCTCCCACACCCTGGCGCCGCGGTGTTCCAGATAGGGGACCAGGGCATTGGGGGAGACGGCCTTGATGGCCTGGGTGCCGCCGCCACCGGCCAGCGGGATCACCACCTCCTCCACATCCAGCTGTGCCAGATGGACCATCAGCCAGCCGCGCATGCTCCAGGAGGAGTAGCGCTTGGTTCCGATCACCAGCCTGCCTTCGGGCATCCTTCTTCCCCTTCTGCCGCGACGGCAAATTGGCACGAAGCCGGCACGGCGTCGAACCACGCGGCGTCGAAGGGCGGCGGCGGCGCCTTCCGGGCGGGCCCGCGCAGGTCTATGGAGGCGGCATGGCGGCATCGGCGCGGGATCGGATTTTTCTCAATTTGGGGCTCGACGCGCTGGTGGCAGTGCTCGCCCTGCCGATCGCCGTCTGGCTGGCCGCGCCTGGCGTCTGGCCCCCCGGGGTCTGGTGGCTCGGTGCGGTGCCAGGGGCGGCGGCGGCGCTGCTGCTGGCCGGGCTGCCGCTGCGGCTGCCGCAGCAGTATTGGCGCTTTGCGTCGCTGCCCGAGCTGCTGGCGAGTTCCGGCGCGGCGCTGGGCGGGGCGGTGCTGTTCTCCGGCGGGCTGTATTTCTCCGGGTCCTGGAGCTCGGGCAATATCGGGTTTCCGGTGATCCATGCGCTGGTGCTGGCGGCGCTGCTGGCGGCGCCGCGCATCGCGGCACGGCTGCAGCATGCCGGGCGCGCCGGGCCGCTGAGCGAGACGCCGGCGCAGCCCGCGCTGCTGGTGGGCGCCGGGGACCAGGCGGACCTGTTCATCCGCGCGCTCGCCCAGGAACGCAGCCCGGCCTACCGGGTGGTGGGCATCCTGTCGCAGCGGGCGCGGCAGCTCGGCCGGCGCATCCATGGGCTGCCGATCCTCGGCACGGTGGAGGATGCCGCGACCGTGCTGGACGGGCTGCGCGAGGAAGGGCGGCTGCCGGCGCAGATCATCCTGGCGACGCCCGACCTGCAGGGCGGCGACCTGCAGCGCCTGCTGGATGCGGCGGACCGGCACGGCGTGCCGGTGAAGCGGGCGCCGCGGGTGACGGCGCTGGGTCCGGCCAGCCGCCGCCCGGGCGAACGCGCGGAGCCGGATCGCCGCGTGACGCTGCGGCCGGTGGAGATCGAGGATCTGCTGGACCGCCCGCAGGTGCCGCTGGACCGTGAAGGCATGGCCCGCCTGGTGCAGGGCAAGCGCGTGCTGGTGACGGGCGCGGGCGGGACCATCGGCGGGGAGCTGGCGCGGCAGGTGGCGGCGCTCGGCCCGGCCAGCCTGACGCTGCTCGATCACGGCGAATACGTGCTGTACGAGATCGACCTGGAGCTGCGGGAGCGGCACCCGGCGGTGCCTCGGCGCGCCGTGCTGGCGGATGTGCGCGATGCGGAGCGGATCGGGCGGCTCTTCGCCGAGATCAGGCCCGAGCTGGTGTTCCATGCGGCGGCGCTGAAGCATGTGCCGATGGTCGAGAACGACCCGATGGAGGGCCTTCTGACCAATGCGGCCGGCACCCGCGTGGTGGCGGATGCGGCGCGGGCGGCGGGATGCTCGCTGATGGTCTTCATCAGCACCGACAAGGCGGTGAATCCGACCAGCGTCATGGGCGCCTCAAAGCGGCTGGCCGAAATGTACTGCCAGGCGCGGGATCGGGAGGCGCGGCTGGCCGGCGCGGGGATGCGGCTGGTGACGGTGCGCTTCGGCAATGTGCTGGGCTCCACCGGATCCGTGGTGCCGCTGTTCCGCCGGCAGCTGGAGCGCGGCGGACCGCTGACCGTGACCCACCCCGACATGCGCCGCTACTTCATGACTGTCCGCGAAGCCGTGGGGCTGGTGCTGCAGGCGAGCGTGGTGGGCGCCACCGACCGCGCCGACCAGCCCAAGGAGCTGCGCGAGGGCGGCATCTTCGTGCTCGACATGGGCGAACCCGTGAAGATCGTGGACCTGGCGCGGCGCATGATCCGCCTGGCGGGGCTGCGGCCCGAGGAGGATGTGGAAATCCGCTTCACCGGGCTGCGGCCGGGCGAGAAGCTGTTCGAAGAACTGTTCCACGGGCAGGAGCCGCCGCAGCCGACGAATTTTGCCGGGCTGCTGGTGGCGGTGCCGCGGACGACGGATGCGGCGGAGATGGGGCGGGCGATCGACGAGATCGCGGGGCTGGCGGAGCGCGGAGAGGGGGCGGCGGCGCTGGCGCGGCTTTCGGCGCTGGTGCCGGAGTTTGCGCATGAGGATGGGACGGGCGGGGGTTAGTCGCCGCGCGGTTCAGAAGTGGGCGCGGGGTGGCGTGCGGCCGGCGGCCTTGGCGCGCTGCTCGATCCGGCGCAGGAGTTCGCGCTTCTCGGCGGTGCGGTTGCCGCCCTTGTTGCGCAGCGCCTCCGTGTATTCAGGCGTATCGATCAGGCCAAGTTCGGCCTTGCGCGCCTCAATCTTCGTCTGCAGTTCGGCCAGCGTGAGCTTGACCATGGGGTGGCTCCTCGTTCGGCATCAGAAGCGCGAAATCACCGCCTTCCTCTGCAACGCGCCTTTTGAGATAGGCTAGGTCTAGGCTCGGTGCGAGTCGAAAGAGCGCACGGGCCTGGAGCAGTCGCGAGAAGTCGGTCGGTGACGCCAAAGCGGCTTGGGCCAAACGATCCGCGATCATGTCTTCAAAGGCGGGAAGTGCGACGGCAGCGCCGTCCGAAGTGACTTCCGGCGTGACGATGCGACGCGGATCGCTTGCGCCGTCGAAAAGCCGCCCAGACACATGCTGGAACCCGTATTCGGGATGGTCAGGATGATAGTAGCCAACCAGCAGGCGCCCCGGCCGGTCTTCCCGTCGGAAACCGCTGCTGCGCAGCGCAGCATCGAATGCTGCGTCGTCAGCGGCCACCAGATCGAAGTCACCCGACATGAAATCGCCTGCAGTGTAGATCGCCGTGGCCGCGCCGCCCACCAGGATTGCGGCATGCCCCGTAGCGCGTCGGTAGGCCTCACAGGCCGTGGCGAGGGTTGCCAAGGCCTCTATGAAGGATGTCGGCAGCGGCACTGATCGCCTCCCCTATCTGCACGAGATTACCTCTGAATGCGTCAAGGATCCTCCCCATCTGGCGGACTCCCGAAAAAAGGAGGGGGCGCGGGGGAGTTCACTCCCCCGTCTTCCTGCCGCGTGATACGCAGCCCCCCATGATCGATTTCCCTGCCGGCTTCAAAGCCCCCTTCGTCCGCCCCTCCGGCCGCGTCGCCGATACGATGCGGGAGGTCACGCTCACCCCTGGTGCCTCGCGCCATGCGGAGGGATCCTGCCTCATCCGCTTCGGGGTGACGGAGGTGCTCTGCACCGCCAGCATCGAGAGCCGGGTGCCGCCTTTCCTGCGCAATACCGGCCAGGGCTGGGTCACGGCCGAATACGGCATGCTGCCGCGCGCCACGCATACGCGCGGGGACCGGGAGGCGGCGAAGGGCAAGCAGTCCGGCCGGACGCAGGAGATTCAGCGGCTGATCGGGCGGTCCTTGCGCGCCGTGACGGATCTGAAGGCGATGGGGGAGATGTCCATCACCCTCGATTGCGATGTGCTGACGGCGGATGGCGGCACGCGCTGTGCGGCGATCACCGGCGCCTGGGTGGCGCTGCATCTCGCCTTCCAGCATTGCATCAAGTCCAACATCCTGAAGGTGAATCCGCTGCGGGATCATGTGGCGGCGATTTCCTGCGGCATCTGGCAGGGCACGCCGGTGCTGGATCTCGACTATGCCGAGGATAGCAAGGCGGAGACGGACGGCAATTTCGTCATGACCGGCTCGGGCGGCGTGGTGGAGGTGCAGGCGACGGCCGAGGGCGCTCCGTTCAGCGAGGAAGAGCTGCTCAAGCTGATGGCGCTGGCCCGTGCGGGCACGACGAAACTGTTCGAGCTGCAGAAGGCGGCGATCCGCGGATGACGCATCGGCGCCTGACGGAAAGCCGGATCGTGCTGGCCTCGCACAATGCGGGGAAGGTGCGGGAGAATGCGGCCCTCTTGGCCCCGCACGGCGTTTCGATCGTCAGCGCCAAGGAGCTGGGCCTGCCGGAACCGGCGGAGACCGAGGAGACCTTCCTGGGCAATGCCACGATCAAGGCGCTGGCGGCCGCCAGGGCTTCGGGGATGGTGGCGCTGGCGGACGATAGCGGGTTTTCCGTGGCCGCGCTGGATGGCGCGCCCGGGGTGCGCACGGCGGATTGGGCGGAGACGCCGGCCGGGCGCGACTACCAGATGGCCATGGCCAAGGTGGAAAAGCTGGCGCGGCATGCGCCGGATCGGCGGGCCTGGTTCTCCTGCGCCCTGGTGCTCGCCTGGCCGGATGGACATACCGAGGGCTTCCTGGGAGAGGCGCCGGGCACCTGGGTCTGGCCGCCGCGCGGGGCGAATGGCTTTGGCTACGACCCGATGTTCGTCCCCGATGGCGGCACCGAGACTTTTGGGGAGATGACCCCCGAGGCGAAGCACGCCATCAGCCATCGCGCCGCGGCGTTTCGGCTGCTCGCTGCGGCCTGCCTGCCGCCGCCGGCATGAACCGCGCGGCCCTGCTGCTTCTGCTGCTGCTGGCCTGGCCGGCGGGGGCGGAGGAGGCGGGGCAGCTGCGCACGGAATCCGGCGTGGTGCCGCGGGATGCGGCCGCCGCCGGCGCGCTGGTCTGGCTGCATCCGCATCATACCGAGGGGCCGCCCCCTCCGCGCCGGCCTGGACGGCGCGGCTGACGGCGTCCGGCTGGGATCTGTGGCGCTACGACCGCGCCGGCGGGCGTGACCCGCTGGAGGCCGGCGCGGCGGGGCTGCTGCTGGACAGGCCGGAGGCGCCGACCGGCCATGGCGGGGTGCAGGATGAGGATTTCGACCGGCTGTTCGGCGCCTGCCTCGCCGGCTTCCTGGATTTCGCGCGCCCGCCGCCGGCCGCCTGCCGCTGAGGCGGGCGGCTCAGCCCAACCGGCGCCAATAGGCGTAGCGGTAGTGCTCGGTCATGCCGAGGCCCGCATTCATGGCAAGTGACGCAAGATTGCTGCAGGAGACCTGGGCATAGGCCCAGTCCGCGCCCTGGTCCGCGCCCCAGGCGCCGGCCGCGGCCATCACCCGCTGGCCGAGGCCACGGCGGCGGAATTCGGGGCGAACGGCCAGGTCGAAGAGCCCGGCACAGCGGCCCTGGGCGGTGACGAAGGCGCTGGCGGCGGCGATGCCGTCGATTTCCAACAGCGCCCAGGCGGCGGGGACGCCCAGCAGGTCCGCCATGCGCGCCTTCTCGGCGCGGCGGGCGGGCGCCTGGTGCTCGGCGGTGGCGACCACCGCCATCCATTCGGGATCGGGGCCGGTCAGGAAGCGCACGGCGGCATCGTGGCGGGCGAAGCCGGAGAGCGGGCCGCCGATCACCTGGCTATGGTCGTGGGCGGTATAGCCGCGCGCGGCCAGCAACTCGGTGAGGCCCTCCGGATCCAACGGGGTGGAGCGGAAGCGGCAGGTCTGGCCGGCGGTGGCGTAGAAGGCCTCGGCGCGGGCGATACGGGCGGGCAGGGCGGGGTCGGGTGCCGGGTCCAGGCCGCAGACGGCATTGGCGCGGCCGGTGCCGCCCAGGAAGCGGCGCAGCACGAAGGGACCGTCGAAGGCGAGGATGGGGGCGGGCACGGCGGTCAGCGTCGCCTGCTCGATCTCCAGGATGTCGGGGGCAGTCATGGTCAGGCCTCGGCAGCGAGCGCGGCGATGGCCGCGCGGTAGGTGGTTTCGAACAGGGCATCGAGCGCCGGATTGGCGCCCTTCAGGCCGCCGGCGACGCGCCCGGCCCAGCCGACATATTCCACCCGCCGCGCATGGTCCCAGCCCGCCGGCGGGCTGGCGGCGATGGCGCGGAGATTCGCGATCTTGTCGGCCAGCTTCAGCATCTTGGCGGCCGGCGAGCGGCCCGCCGCATGGCGCACCTGCAGCGCCTTGCGGGCTTCCTTGGGGAGCGACTTGTCGTCCGTCGCCTCCGCCACCAGGCCTGCCACCTCGGCGCCGAATTCGGCGACCAGGCGGTCATGGGTGATGGGGTCGGGGTCCCTGTCGCTATCCTCGACCGTGTCGTGCAGCAGGCCGGCGAGGATGGCGTCCTCGGGCGCGCCGTGCTCGGCCAGGATCTGCGCCACTTCCAGCACGTGGTTCACATAGGGCTCGGCGGCGTCGCCCTTGCGGCGATGGCCGGCATGGACGCGGGCGGCGAAGACGGCGGCGCGCAGCAGGCGGGCGGTGGGCGTAGGCTGGTCCATGGCGGGGTGGTCCGGCAAGCGGTGGCGGGACGGGAGTGCCGTCCCGCCGCCGGGTCAGGTGTTCATCGCGTCGAAGAAGTCCTGGTTGGTCTTGCTGTACTTCAGCTTGTCCAGCAGGAACTCCATGGAGTCCTGGGTGCCCATCGGGTTCAGGATGCGGCGCAGGACCCACATCTTCGACAGGGTCGCGCGGTCCACCAGCAGCTCCTCCTTGCGGGTGCCGGACTTCGTGATGTCGATCGCCGGGAAGGTGCGCTTGTCGGAGAGCTTGCGGTCGAGGATGAGCTCGGAGTTACCCGTGCCCTTGAACTCCTCGAAGATCACCTCGTCCATGCGGCTGCCGGTGTCGATCAGCGCGGTGGCGATGATGGTGAGGCTGCCGCCTTCCTCGATGTTGCGCGCCGCGCCGAAGAAGCGCTTCGGGCGCTGCAGGGCGTTGGCGTCCACGCCGCCGGTCAGCACCTTGCCCGAGGACGGCACGACCGAGTTGTAGGCGCGGCCGAGGCGGGTGATGGAGTCCAGCAGGATCACCACGTCCCGCTTGTGCTCGACCAGGCGCTTGGCCTTCTCCAGCACCATTTCCGTCACCTGGACGTGGCGGGTGGCCGGCTCGTCGAAGGTGGAGGCGACGACCTCACCGCGCACGGTGCGGGCCATGTCGGTGACTTCCTCGGGCCGCTCGTCGATCAGCAGGACGATGAGGAAGACGTCGGGGTGGTTCGCCGTGATGGACTTGGCGATGTTCTGCAGCATCACCGTCTTGCCGGTGCGCGGCGGCGCCACGACCAGGGCGCGCTGGCCCATGCCGATGGGGGCGACCAGGTCGATGATGCGGTGGGTATAGTCCTTGGTCGGACCCTTCGCCTGGGCCTCGGCCTCCGCATTCTCCATCTTCAGGCGTCGCGTGGGATAGAGCGGCGTGAGGTTGTCGAAGTTGATGCGGTGCTTGAGCGCCTCAGGCGGCTCGAAATTGATGGTGTCGACCTTCAGCAGGGCGAAGTAGCGCTCGCCATCCTTCGGCGCACGGATCTGGCCCTCCACCGTATCGCCGGTGCGCAGCCCGAATCGGCGCACCTGGGCGGGGGAGACGTAGATATCGTCGGGGCCGGGCAGGAAGTTGGCCTGCGGGCTGCGCAGGAAGCCGAAGCCGTCCGGCAGGATTTCCAGCGTGCCGTCGCCGTAGATGGCCTGCTCGTTCTCCGCCAGGGTCTTCAGGATCGCGAACATGATGTCCTGCTTGCGCAGGGACGACGCGTTCTCGACCTGCAGGGACTCTGCGAAGGCGAGGAGATCGGCCGGGGACTTGGCCTTGAGTTCGGAGAGATGCATGTGCGGACGCGTCCGTCGTGCGCGAGGAAGGGGATCGGGCGGACCTGGAGTCTCGGCGGGGCCGCGGTCCCTTTCGCCAGAATGGCAGGGTCCGGAAGGCCATCCCCGCGCCGCGATCCCGTTGCAGGGGCTGGGTTGCGGCGACCAGGAAAAGTCTGAGGAGATGAGGGACCGGCTACGCCGCAGGACGCGACGCTGCGCCGATTTGTCGGAACGACATGGCGAACCTATGGGCCGCCGGCCGGACCGTCAATCCAGAGATGGCGAGTTTCTCGGGAGTTTGCAAGGCCTCCCTGCGGCCGCCCAGCCGGCGCCAATGGCCAAGAATAGATGAGGGGTCCGGGGAGAATACCTTCTCCCCGGCCTTTCCCGCGTCAGAAGGGCTTCACGATCACCATGATGACGATGACGATCATCAGCAGCGTCGGCACCTCGTTCCAGTAGCGCCAGGCGCGCTCCGTCCGCGGCCGCCCATCGGCCTCGAACCGCTTGCGCGCCGCGCCCAGCATGCCGTGGAAGCCGGACATCAGCAGCACGGCGGTGAACTTCAGGTGCCACCAGCCGGCCGTCCAGTCCACCACGCCGGGGGTCAGGATCAGCGCCAGGCCGAGCACCCAGGTGGCGATCATCGCCGGGTTCATGATGGCCTTCAGCAGCCGCCGTTCCATCACCTTGAACAGCTCCGACCGCGCGTCGCCGACCGGCACCTGGAAGTGGTAGATGTACAGCCGCGGCAGGTAGAACAGCCCGGCCATCCAGGCGATCACCGCGATCAGGTGCAGCGCCTTGGTCCAGGGATAGAGCGGCGCGAGGAAGTCCAGCGTCATGCCGCATGCGCCTCCGGCAGACCGAGCAGGGCTGGCAGGGCCGCCATCTCATGAAAAACCTCGGCGCCGACGGCGGTCAGCTCCGCGGGGTCGGTCGCATGGGCGAAGCCCAGCACGCGGCAGCCGGCAGCGCGGCCGGCGCGGCTGCCGGTGACGCTGTCTTCCACCACCACGCAGGCGCGGGGATCGGCGCCGCAGGCCTCGGCCGCCGCGCGGTACATGTCCGGCGCCGGCTTCGGCATCGCCACGTCGTCATAAGAGAAGATGCGGCCGCGAAAGGTCTCGGTCAGGCCCAAGCCATGCAGCTTGGTCAGCAGTTCGGGGCGGGAGGAATTGCTGGCCACGGCCACGGGAATGCCGGCCGCGACGATGCTGCGCAGCGCGGCCAGAACGCCGGGGATCGGCACCACCTCCTCCCGCAATGCGCGCAGCACGCGGGTGACGACGCCCTCCACGAAATCCGCCGGCACGCTGTCCGGCCCCAGGCGGGCCTGCACCAGGGGGACGATATTGCGCCAGGACAGGCCGATGAAGCGACGCTCCGCCTCCGCCGCGTCCATCTCCCAGCCGAGGGCCGAGATCTCCTCCGCGATGATGCGGTTGTGCAGCGCCTCGCTATCGGCCAGCACGCCGTCGCAGTCGAACAGGACGGCGGCGGGTCGAAGAAGCGGGCGGGTCATGCCGCGGTCCGGGCGCGGGCGGTGCGGTCAGGCGGCGTGCCGGGCATCGCCTCCAGCTTCGCGATCAGCGCCGCATGCGGGCAGTCCTTGTGGTTCTTCGGGCATTGCCGCGGCCCGGCGAAGGAACACAGGGTGCGGTTGCTCGCCCTTCCATGCCGCACCAGGTCGGCCAGGGCCTGGATGAAGCCGGGGTGGGAGTTCTGGGCCGGGGCGCGGAAATAGCCGGGGACGTGCAGCTTCTCCGCCTCCTCCCGGTATTCCACGTCCAGCTCCACCAGCGTCTCCGAATGTTCGGAGGTGAAGGCGATGGGCACCACCAGCACCGCCACCTTGTCGTGGCCGGCGCGCTCCAGCTCATCCTCGGTGGAGGGGCCGATCCATTTCTGCGGCGTGACGCGGGACTGGAAGCAGACGACGTGGTCCAGATCGGGCAGGTCGAGCCGCGCCACCACGCCGGCCACCGTCTGCTCCACCTGCCACTGATAGGGATCGCCCGCAGTGACGATGCTCTCGGGCAGGCCATGCGCGCTGAACAGGACGCGCAGCGGAATCGCCGGGTCCAGCTCCGCCCGCGCCTTGTCCCAGGCCTCCCGCACGATCTCGGCGGTGGAGCTGGCGAAGCCGGGGTGGGAGTGGAAGCAGCAGATGGTGGTGGTCGGCACCTCCAGCCTTGCCCGGGATGCGGCCTTCACCCATTCCAGCGCGCTGCTGCCGGTGGTGGTGGTGGAGTACTGCGGATAGAGCGGCAGCAGGAGGACCTCGTCGGGGCCCCAGGCCTTCACCGCGGCCGCCGTCTCGTTGCTCATCGGGTGCCAGTAGCGCATGGCGGTGAAGCATTTGACTTCATCGCCACCCTCGGCGTTCAGCAGCGCCTCCAGCGCCTGCCCCTGCGCGATGGTCAGCTCCAGCAGCGGGGACTTGCCGCCGAGGATGGCGTAGTTCTCGGTCGCGGGCTTCGTGCGGCGCCAGGCGATCAGCCGGCCGAGCCAGGGGCGGATGAAGCCCGGCACGCGCAGGATGGCCGGGTCGGTGAAGAGGTTCACCAGGAAGGGCCGGATGCTCTCCGGCGCGTCCGGACCGCCGAGGTTGAGCAACACCACCGCCAGCCGCTTCCGGCTGGTCGCAGGGGCGGGGGCAGGCACGGTGGGGGCTGGGGCGTCCATCACCGCCCGGACATGCCACGTCGCGGCCCCGGGTCAAGGGGAAGGGTGCGATCACGCGGCCGCGTCGCTGCGATTTCCATCAGGATGATCGAGCGCTTCTATCCCAGCGCGGCCCGGCGCGCCCCGGTGACGGCCTGCGCCACCTGCGCCTGCAGCCGGGCCAGCTCCTCCGCCAGCGGGCGGTGGACCTGCCGGCGGCCGTGCAGCGGGGTCAGCTCGAAGAGGCCGTTGGGGCAGTAGCGGTCGTCATCCCAGCCATGGTGGGAGAGCACGGGATAGAGGCAGACGCCCTGCACCGGTACGCCGGCGGCGGCGGCGGCCAGCGTCTCCTCCGTCACGTAGCGCAGCCAGGTCGGGCGCGGCGCGCCCTCGATGCTCGTCTCGGCCACGAAGATCGGGCGCGGCGCATAGCGGGCGGCGACCTCGGCCAGGATGTCGCGGAAGGGCCGGTAGCGGGCGGCGTCGAAGACGCTCAGCGGTTCGGCATGGTGCAGCCACTGGTTGTTCCAGTAGTAGTTCACCCCCACCACATCCAGCAGATCCTCCGCCCCGCCCAGCTCCGGCGCCTCGCGGCCCGCCAGCATGTCCCAGGCCTGCCACTGGCTGGCATTATGGGCGCGGACCTCCTCGGCCTCCCCGGCATGGCGGGGGACGATGTGGATCACCGGGTCGATGCAGGCGAAGCGGGCGCCCGGCGCCTCGGCGCGGATGGCCCGGGTGGCGGCGATGGCGGCACGCACTAGGTTGCGCTTCAGCTCCAGCCCCCGCCCGGTGGCATGCGGGGAGGAGCGGGCCATGTCGCCGCCGGAGAAGGCGATGAAGGACATCTCGTTCACCGGGCAGACGAAGGGCGGGCGGCCGGTTTCCTCGACATGCAGCCGCGCGAAGGCGGCGGCGAAGGCGGCGAAGCGGTCGACGAAGGCGGGGCTGAACACGTCCAGGTCGTCCGGCCAGCCATAGTGGCACAGGTCCCAGATCACCTGGGCCCGCACCGCCTCCGCCGCGCGCAGCATCGGCAGCAGGGACGACCAGTCGTAGGCCCCTGGCGTCGTCTCGATCAGATGCCAGCGCAGCCCGTCCCGCACCGTGCGGATGCCATGCTCGGCCAGCTGGCGATAATCCTCGAGCGCCAGCAGGTCGTGCCGGGTGGCGGCGATCATGTCGAGGCGCCGCCGGCGCATGTTCCGGTGCGAGGAGCATTCGAAGCCGCCGAGGAAGAAGGACTGGAACAGGGGGGCGGGAAAGGTCACGCGGGACTCCAGGGCCAGGGCCGGGGAAGTCCTGCCAACGCGCGGTAAGGGCAAACGTGCCACGCAGGGGGAAAATTCGCGCCCGCGGAGCCCGTGGCGCGGCCTCGCAACGGAATTCCTTCCTCCCGTCCGGTCAGTCGGCGGCGCCGCCTCCGGCATCGGCCGGCAGCCAGACCCGGAAGGTGGAGCCGACGCCCTCCTCGCTTTCGATCAGCAGCTGGCCGCGGTGGCGGTTGACGATGTGCTTGACGATGGCGAGCCCGAGCCCGGTGCCCCCGGCATTGCGACCGCGGCCGCGATCGACCCGGTAGAAGCGCTCGGTCAGCCGCGGCAGGTGCTGGCGCGGGATGCCGGGGCCGTCATCGGCCACCGTCAGCACCAGGCCGGGGCGGGCGGGCCAGCGGGGCGGCACCGTCTCCTCCGCCGGGGCGACGGACAGGCGGATGGTCCCGCCCTCCCGCCCGTAGCGCACCGCATTCTCCAGCAGGTTGCGCAGCACCTGGGCCAGCTGGCCGGCATCCGCCGGCGTCGCCACCAAGCCGGCCGGCGCCTCCAGCGCCACCCTGGCAGAGCGGGTGGCCAGCACCGGGGCCATGGCCTCCACCTCCGCCGCCGCCAGCGCGCCGAGATCGACGCGGCCGGTCGGCGGCTGGTGCTCCGTGATCTCGATGCGCGACAGGCCGAGCAGGTCGTCGATCAGCCGGCGCATGCGGTCCGCCTGCTCCGCCATGATGCCGAGGAAACGGGCGCTGGCCTCCCGGTCGTCCACGGCGGGGCCGCGCAGGGTCTCGATGAAGCCGATCAGGCTGGCGAGCGGCGTGCGCAGCTCGTGGCTGGCATTGGCGACGAAATCGGCCCGCATCCGCTCTACCGCCCGGTCCCGTGTGCGGTCCGAGAGCACCAGCAGCAGCCGGCCGCCATCGCCCAGCGGCGGGTCCATGGGCACCGCATGCACCCTGAGGTCGCGCGGCACCGGCACGGGCAGGGCGAGATCGGCGCGCTGCGGCTGGCCGCCGGACAGCGCGGCGGAAACCGCCTCGGCCAGGGCCGGGTGGCGCAGCAGGGCGGCGAGGTCGCCGGCACTGCCCGGGGCGGCGCCGAACAGGGCGCGGGCTTCCGCATTGGCGCGCAGCGGCGCGCCATCGGCATCCAGCACCACCAGCGGGTCGGGCAGACGCTCGATGATCGCCTCATCCGCCTGGCGGAGGCGGGAGACCTGCTCGGTGCGTGATTGCAGGGCGCGGGCGACGCGGCGGGCCACCTCCGCGACATCGGCGACGGAGGGCAGCAGCAGCGGCCCCGCCAGTTCCGGCACCATGCCGCCGCCTTCCGCCGCCTGGCGCAGGGCAGCGGCGAGGCTGCCGAGATTGCCGAGCCAGATGCGTGCGACGGTCAGCGCCGCCAGAACGGTCGCGCCCAGCGCCAACAGGCCGGGCGCCGGGTCCACCGCCTCGCCCAGCAGCAGCAGAAGCAGGGCGATGGCGGGCACGCCGCCGATCAGCGCCGCGCCGGCCAGCCAGCGTCCGGTCGGGGGGGCCGCGACGGGCATGGCGAGGTCAGGCCCGGCGGGCCGGCCGTGACGGCAGGCGCGGCGTCACGAGCCGGCGCCAGTCGGCACCGGGGCCTGCTCGACCAGCTGCGGCTCGCTGCCCGGGCTGACGGCATAGATCGCGAGGCCGCGCTGGGTGCGGCCATCGGGCAGCAGCAGGACCGGGCCATCCGCCCCGGCGAAACTGCCGCCGCCCGTGATGGCGCCCACCGTCTCCCCGCTGCGCAGCGCGCGGGTCGCGATGGCGGCGGCGTCATAGGCGGTGGCGGCGACGCGGGGCGGGGTTTCGCGGAAGGCGTCGCGGTAGCGGGCCTCGAAGCGCGCCCTGGCGCGGCCATCGGGGCCGGCGAACCAGGCATCGACCAGCGCGGGTTCGCGGCCCAGCGTCGGGTCGCTCAGCCAGAGCGCGGTGCCCATCAGCCGCGGCGTGCTGCCGGCGGCCTGCGCCTCGGAGAGCCAGGTGGCGGCGAAGCGGCGGGCGCGCTCCCCGGATTCGCCGATCAGCACCGCATCGGCGCGGCCACCGCTGACCCGGGCGCCGGAGGCCGCCATGGCCGGCTCGGCATTGGCGGGGTGCAGCGCGATGCTGGGCGGCGGCAGGCCGAGATCGGCCGTGGCGCCGCGCAGCCCATTGGCCAGGGCGCGGCCGAAATCATTGTCCGGCGCGCCGAGCGCGAAGGTCCGCGCGCCGCGCGCGGCGGCGGCGGCGACCACGCGGCGCACCTGCTGGTCCGGCGTGATGCCGAGCACCCAGACGCCATTGCCGGCGCGCTGCTGGTCATTGGTGAAGGCCAGCACCGGCACGCCGGCGGCCTGCGCCGGGCCGGCGACGGCGGCAACCTCGGCGCTGGTCAGCGGGCCGACCAGGATGCGCGCGCCATCCGCGATGGCCGCGCGGGCGGCCGCGGCGGCGCCGTTCGGCGTGCCCCCGGTGTCGCGCGGGGCGAGCTCGATGCCCGATTGCGATTCATCGAAGAGCGCCATGGTGCCGGCATTCAGCATCGCCTGGCCGAGCGGCGCCTGCGGCCCGGAAAGCGGCAGCAGCATGCCCATGCGCTGGGGGCCCACCGGACCGGGCAGGACCGGCTGACCGCCGATCGGCGGGGCGACGCCGATGAAGGCGGGCCGGGGGGCTTGCGGCGCACAGGCGGCGAGGCCCAGAAGGGTGCCCAGCAGCGCCCCCAGCGTCACCCCGCCGAAGCGGCGGCGCCCGGCGGGCGCGGCGGACGCGGCGGGCAAGGACGCCCGGTCAGCGCGTGCATCAGACGGGTAGCAGGACGACGGACGTGGCAAACGGCGACCCTCCTGAACGGGCGGCGCCTGGGGAGGCCCCGCTCGGGCTTTCCCTGGTGGCGACACCGATCGGCAATCTCGGCGACCTTTCGCCCCGGGCTCTCGCGGTGCTCGGCGCGGCGGATGCCGTGCTCTGCGAGGACACCAGGGTAACAGGCCTCATGTTGCAGCGTTATGGCGTCTCCGCGACGCTGGTGCCACTGCATGACCACAACGAAGCGGAAATGATTCCCCGGGTTCTGGCCCGGATCGAAGGCGGGCAGCGGCTGGCCCTGGCGTCCGATGCCGGCACGCCGCTGGTCTCCGATCCCGGATACCGGCTGGTGCGCGCCGCGATCGAGGCCGGGGTGCCGGTGACCGCCATTCCAGGACCCAACGCGGCGGTGGTCGCGCTGACGCTGTCCGGGCTGCCGCCTCACCCTTTCGTGTTTCTGGGATTCCTGCCGCCGAAGGATGGGCCGCGCGCCGCGGCCATCGCCCGGCATCGGGCAGCCGAACGTGCGGGGCTGACGGCGACGCTGGTGCTGCATGAGGCGCCGCATCGGCTGGCGGAGACGCTGGCCGCCCTGGCGGAGGGTTTGGGCGGCGAGCGGCCGGCGGCCGTGGCGCGGGAGCTGACCAAGCGGTTCGAGGAGGTGCGGCGCGGGTCCCTGGCGGCGCTGGCGGCGCATTACGCGGCGGAGGCGGCGCGCGGCGAGATCTGCATCTGCGTCGGGCCGGCGCCGGAGGAGGGCACGGCGGAGGCCGACCTGGACGCGCAGCTCCGCGCGGCCATGGAAGGGCAGAGCCTGCGCGACGCCGCGGCCATGGTCGCCGCCGCCACCGGCCTGCCGCGCAAGCAGGTTTACGCCCGGGCGCTGGAACTGGCGGGGCGCGGGTAGAGAAGGCCGGAGCCGGGCGCCATGCGATTGGCGAGCTGGCCGAAGGCGGTGACGACGCGGCGATCCCCGCCCAGGGCCAGGCCCAGCACCGGCACGCGGCAGGCGGCGGCGAAGACCGCGGGCACATCCTGGTTCGTGATGACCAGGCTGCAGCGCGCCACCGCCGCCTTCAGCCGCGCCGGTGTCCATTCCCGCCGGCGCCGGACAGGGTCGGCGAGTTCCGGCAGGAGCAGGGGGCTTTCGGGCAGCAGGGCCTCGGCGAAGGCCCGGGTGCCGTGGAAATCGTCCTCCGGCAGGCCGGGATGCTCGATCGGCAGGGGCAGGATCGGCAGGCCGGGCGGCAGCGCCCGGAGGCGGTCGTGCAGGGCGGGCTGCAGCGCGGGCCAGGCGGCACGCATCCGGGGACCGTCCTGAATGGCCAGGCCGAGCAGCGGACCCTCGGGCAGGGTCGCGCCGAAGTCGGGGTCGGCGGGCAGCCCGGCTTCGGGATAGGGCAGCAGAAGCGGCTCCGGCACCACGACCTGCCAGAGGAGCAGGCGGTCCATGGTGAACCAGTCGCGCAGCTCCAGCCGCGTCGCGCGGTCCAGCAGCTCGATGCCCGGGGGCGGGTCGCGCGGGGCGGCGGCGCGGGCGAGGGAGAAGGCGCGGGTTTCCAGGCTGGCCCCGGCGGCCAGGGCGGCGGCGGCGGTCGCCAGGGCCTGGGCCAGCTTGGCCGGTTCCTCGAAGAGGCCGGCGAGGACGACCCGCTGGATGCCGAGCTGCGCCGGATCAGGCTGCGCGGCGACCGGCGCAAAGCCTTCCGGCGCGCTGGGCGCCGGGGTGGCCAGCAGCAGCGGGCCGCCTTCGGGGAACAGGGCCGGCAGCAGCGAGAGCAGCAGCCGCGACCGCAGGCCGCGGCCGGGACGCTCGGCAAGAACCAGCGTGCGCATCAGGCGGCGCGCCAGGAGGTGGGCAGCAGGCCGATGCAGCGCGAGCCGGGCTGCAGCCGGTGCTGCAGGGCGATGAAGGTGCGGCGCAGGCTGTTATCCTCCAGCGGATGCAGCCCGATGACGCGGATGCCGCTGCCGATGGCATGCACCGCATTGTGCTTGCGCTGGGTGATCAGCGTGTCGAGCCGGCCGATGATCCCCTTGAGGCGCCGCGGCGTCAGCTCCCGGTGCCAGAAGGCGCGGTCGAGCAGCGCGGGGGCGGCGATGCGCGCCTCGGGCAGGAAGTCGCGCAGGAACTGGGTGACGCCGGCGAGGTCATCCTCCTCGCTGCTGTAGCGGTGCACGGTGCTGACGATGGGCACCACGCTGTGGTCGGCGAATTCCGCGAGCAGCGCGCGGATGCGCGGCCCCTCCAGCGCCAGGCAGGC
Source organism: Falsiroseomonas sp. (assembly GCF_051860665.1). Lineage (GTDB taxonomy): Bacteria > Pseudomonadota > Alphaproteobacteria > Acetobacterales > Acetobacteraceae > Falsiroseomonas. The sequence goes on along the minus strand of NZ_JBHYDM010000009.1, from coordinate 15,689 downwards.
CTTCATCATCGGCGTCGGGATGATGGAAAGGCCGAGCAGGGGGCGGCCCTGCGGCAGAAGGGAATCCGCCAGCGACCGGTCGGGGGCGATGTCGCATTCCGGAAAATGGGTGATGGCGGGCAGGCGGGCGATGCCGGCCTCGGCGAAATACTCGACGGCCAGGTGGTCGCGCACGGTGAAGCTGGCCGAGCGATCGATGACACCGTGCGCCTCTGCATCCAGCCAGTCCTCCACCTCCTTCAGCCGGCCGACGCCGAGGTTGTGGAAATGGATCACGGCGCCCTGACGTTCCGCCCGGGCCATCCAGGGCAGCCAGGCGCGCAGCGCGCTGGTGACGCCGACCATGCCGCCGCCGAAGACGATGCGGGCGGGGTCGAGCGCCAGCATCGCCTCGCCCGTGGTGAAGCAGCCGGCGAGTCCGGGGACGCAGCGGCGGGTCCAGTCCGCATCGACCGAGAGGGCGTGGGCCTCCTCCTCCGGGAAGGCCTGCATCGCCTCGATCAGGCAGAGCTCGTCGCCGAGATTGCCGTAGCCATAGGCGCCGAGGAAGGCGGCACGGCGCGGCACGGCGGCGGGCGGTGGCCGGGTCAAGGCCGCCTCGGGCCTGGGCGAGGAGAACCAGCGTCGCCAGGACATCACCGCACCAGCAGGGGCAGCAGGGAATCGAGGCGGAGCAGGCCATCGGGCGTGGCGGCGAGGCGGGTGGGCGTGCGCCATGCGAGCAGGCCCTCCGCGAGCAGGTCCTGGAGGGCCTCGGCCTCGACACATTCGGCGAAAGGCAGGCTGCTTCGCTGTTCGATCCGCTGCACGTCCACCCCCTCCGTCAGGCGCAGTCCCATCAGCAAAGCTTCCCGCGCCCGGTCGCGTGGCGAAAGGGCTTCTTCCTCGACCACCGCATGTCCGTCGCGGAGGACGCGGGCCAGCCATTCCTCCGGCCCGCGGTGGCGGCGGCTGGCGAGCAGGCGGCCGTCCGGCAGGGTCAGCCGCTGATGCGCGCCGGCACCGATGCCAAGGTAGTCGCCGTAGCGCCAATAGGCGAGGTTGTGGCGGCTTTCCGCACCCGGCCTGGCGTAGTTCGAGATCTCGTAGGACAGCAGGCCGAAGCGGGCGGCTTCCTCCGCGGTGGCGGTGTAGAGGCGGGCGGCTTCCTCGCCCTCGGGCAGGGTGAAGGCGCCGCGGCCGAAAAGGGTGGCGAATTGCGTGCCGGGCTCGATGGTGAGCTGGTAGAGCGAGAGATGGTCCGCGGCCAGGGCGAGCGCCTGGCGCAGTTCCGCCCGCCAGGCGGAATCGGCCTGGCCTGGGCGGGCATAGATCAGGTCGAAGGAGAGGCGCGGGAAGGTGGCGCGGGCCTGCTCCAGCGCCGCGATTGCCTCGGCCGCATCATGGCGACGGCCGAGGAAGGCGAGTGCCGCGGGCTCCAGCGACTGCACGCCAAGCGAGGCGCGGTTGACGCCGGCGGCGCGGAAGGCCCGCAGCTTCGCCAGTTCGACACTGGTGGGGTTGGCCTCCAGCGTGATCTCCAAGTCGGGCTCGGCTTCGAAGAGGCGGCGGGCGTCCTCGATGAGCAGGGCCGCTGTGGCGGGGTCCATCAGGCTGGGCGTGCCGCCGCCGAAGAAGATGCTGGCCAGGCGCCGGCGGCCGCCCTGATTGGCGCGGGCGGCCTCATGCGCCAGTTCGCGGCGCAGTGCGGTGGCGAAGCCGGCCTGGTCGATGCGGTCCCGGACATGGCTGTTGAAGTCGCAATAGGGGCACTTGGCGGCGCAGAAGGGCCAGTGGATGTAGAGGGCCAGAGGTTCCATCAGCGAGGGATATGGCGATGTCGGGCGGATCTGTCGAACGGGTGCGGGCGGCGCTGCGGGCGGCGGGGCATGCGGATACGGTGGCGGCCTTCCCGGACGGCACCCGCAGCGCGGCGGAGGCGGCGGCCGCGGTGGGTTGCGAGGTGGCGCAGATCGCCAAGTCCATCGTCTTTCGCGCAGGCGACAGGCCGGTGCTGGTGATCGCCTCGGGCGCCAATCGCGCGGACATGGCCAAGGTCGCCGTCGCCCTGCAGGGCGATGCAGGCCCGGTGTTTCACGTGAAACGCGCAGATGGCGGCTGGGTGCGGGAGGTGACGGGCTTCGCCATCGGGGGCGTGGCGCCGGTAGGCCACCTGACGCCGCCCCTGGTGCTGCTGGACGAGGATCTGTTCGGCCATGCGCAGGTCTGGGCGGCGGCGGGGTCGCCCATGCATGTCTTCGCGACGACGCCGGCCGAGCTGCTGCGCCTGTCGGGCGGGACCCGGGCCGATGTGCGGGAGGCCGGGTGATGCTGCCGGTCACGGCGCTTTACGCGGCGCCGCTGGCACTGGGCTTCGTGCTGCTTTCTGGCCGCGTGATCCGGGCCCGGCGGATCCATCACCAGCCGCTTGGCACCGGGCACCGGCTGGTCGAGCGGGCGGTGCGGGCGCATGGGAATTTCGCCGAGCATGTGCCGCTGGCGCTGCTGCTGATGATGCTGTGTGAGGCCAATGGCCTGCCCGCCTGGGCCCTGCATGTGCTCGGCGTGACCCTGCTGGCCGGCCGCGCGCTGCACGCTATCGGGATAGGACAGGAGCCGGAGGTCTTCCGCTGGCGCGTGCTAGGAACCAGCCTGACGCTGACCGTGATCGGGGTGGCCGGTGCGGCCAGTGCCGGGCTGGCACTGGCCGGGTTGCTGTAACAACCCGGCCGCGTCCGCTCAGGGAAGAAGAACCGTGCTTCCGGTGGTCTTGCGGGCCTCCAGCGCCCGATGCGCCTCCGCCGCCTCCTTCAATCCAAAGGTCTGGTTCACGCGGATCTTCACGGCGCCCTTGGCGACCACCTCGAACAAGGCAGCCGCCTGCGCCTCCAGGTCTTCGCGCTTGGCGGTATAGGTCGCGAGGGTCGGGCGGGTCAGATACAGGGAACCCTTGGCTGCCAGGATGCCGATATCCGTCGTGACGGGGCCGGAGGCATTGCCGTAGGAAACCATCATCCCGTAGGGCGCCAGACAGTCCAGTGAGGCGGTGAAGCTGTCCCGGCCCACGCTGTCATAGACCACGGGCAGCATGGCGCCGCCGGTCATTTCCTTCACCTGGGCAGGCAGGGTTTCCAGACCGATGACGATATGGTCCGCGCCATGCGCGCGGGCCAGTGCGGCCTTCTCCTCGGTGCTGACGCAGCCGATGACGGTGCAGCCGAGATGCTTGGCCCATTGCGTCATGATCAGCCCGACGCCGCCCGCCGCGGCATGGATCAGGATGGTCTGGCCGGGCTGCACCTTGTAGGTGCGGGTCAGCAGGAAGCCGGCCGTCATGCCCTGCAGCATCATGGCCGCGGCCTGTTCGAAGCCGATCGCCTCCGGCACCTTCACCAGGCGATCCGCCTTGATGGTGCGCGCCTCGGCATAGGCGCCGATCGGCGCCGTGGCATAGGCGACGCGGTCGCCGGGGGCCACATGGGTGACGCCTTCGCCTACCGCCTCGACCACGCCAGAGGCCTCCATGCCGATGGTCGCCGGCAGGGAAGGGGCCTTGTAGAGGCCGGTGCGGAAATAGACGTCGATGTAGTTCAGGCCGACGGCCTTGTGGCGGACCAGCGCCTCGCCGGGTTTCGGTGCAGGAACCGGCACCTCCTCCCACACCATCTTCTCGGGACCGCCATATTCGTGGACGCGGATGGCATGGTTCATCGGGGGGAAGTCCCTGGAGCTTGGGGGAGGGTGAGTTCGGCCTGGGGGGAGCCGGAGGGGTTTGGAACACGCGCCTGGCGCTCGAGTTCGAGCAGCACGCGCTTGGTGGCGGGACCCTCGCCGCCGGAATAGCCGCCGAGCCTGCCGCCGGAGGCCACGACGCGGTGGCAGGGGATCAGGATCGGGATGGGATTGGCGCCGTTGGCCTGGCCGATGGCGCGGGCGGAGGAGCCCAGGAGCTTTGCCAGATCTCCGTAGGAGCGGGTTTCGCCCGGCGGAATCGCGCGCAGCGCCGCCCAGACGCGCTGCTGGAAGGCGGAGCCGAAGGGCGCCAGCGGCAGGTCGAATCCGGTGCGCAGGCCGTCGAAATAATCCTGCAGCTGCGTCACCGCCTCTCGCAGCAGGGGAGTTGCCTCCTGGTCGCGGCCGCGGCCCCAATCCAGGGCGACGATCGCATCCTCCTCGGCGGAGATGGTGACCTCGCCGATCGGCGTGAGGCAGGTGACTTGGGGCATGAAGATCCGTCCAGGGGCCCGCCATGCGCCACATTCGGCGGGGGCTCGTCAAGCCGGGGCAGTCTAGGACCATCCGCGGTGGATGTCGCGGACCTTGCCCTGGCGGCAGGCCCGGCCGCTCGCTACATGCGCAGGCAGATGCCCTTCTGCGGAGGCTCCCGTGACCGATGCACTCAGCACCCCTGCCGGTCCGCTGCCGGACCCGCCCCCCTATTTCCGCGCGCATGTCTTCGTCTGCTGCAATCGCCGTCCGGATGACCATCGCCGCGGCTCCTGCGCCGCGCGCGGCAGCGAGGCGCTGCGCGACTACATGAAGGTGCGCGCCAAGGAGCTGGGGCTGAAGGCGGTGCGGGTGAACCAGGCCGGCTGCCTGGACCGCTGCGAATTCGGCCCGGCCCTGGTCATCTACCCCGAGGGGATCTGGTACAGCCCGAAGACGCGCGAGGATGTGGACGAGATCCTTCAGGCGCATCTCGTGGAAGGCGGGCGCGCCCGGCACCTGATGCTGACCGAGCATGACCAGCCGCCGCCGAAGGGCTGAGGTGGCGCGCGGCGTTTCACGTGAAACAACGGCGGCCGCATGAGCGGGATGACCGATACCATCCTGGCGCGCGCCTCCGGTGCCGGCCAGGCCGCGGTGGCGGTGCTGCGCCTGTCGGGGCCGCAGGCAGGCGCCATGCTGCAGGGGCTGGCGGGGCGCCTGCCTGAGCCGCGACGCGCCAGCCTGCGCCGGCTGCGCGACGCGTCCGGCGAAGTGCTCGACCAGGCGCTGGTCCTGTGGTTCCCGGGCCCCGGCAGCTACACCGGCGAGGATGCGGCGGAGCTTCATCTGCACGGCGGCAGCGCCGTGGTGGCGGCGGTGGAGGCGGCGCTGCTGCGCCAGGGCTGCCGCCCCGCCGAGCCCGGCGAATTCACCCGCCGCGCCTTCCTGCATGGCCGCATGGACCTGACCCAGGCGGAGGCCGTGGCGGATCTGATCGCCGCCGAGACCGAGCAGCAGCGCCGCCAGGCCCTGCGCCAGGCAGAGGGTGCGCTGGCCCGGCTCTATGGCGGCTGGAGCGCGCGGCTGACGCGGATCCTCGCGCAGCAGGAAGCCGCCATCGAATTCGAGATGGACGACCTGCCAAGCGATCTTTCGGACCTGGCACGGCAGGGCGCTGCGGCGCTGCGGGGCGAGATCGCCGCCCATCTCGCGGATGGCGGCCGCGGCGAAAAGCTGCGGGAGGGGCTGTCCATCGCCATCCTGGGCGCGCCGAATGCGGGCAAGTCCTCGCTTCTGAATGCCCTGGCGGAGCGTGATGCGGCGATCGTCTCGGCCCAGCCCGGCACGACGCGGGACATCGTGGAATGCCGCCTGATCCTGGGCGGCGTGCCGGTGATGCTGGCGGATACGGCAGGGCTGCGCCGCACGACGGATGCGGTGGAGCAGGAAGGGGTCCGACGCGCCACGCGCCGGGCCGGGGAGGCGGATCTGCTCCTGCTCGCCTTCGCCTGCGACGCGGCGCCGGATGCGGAAAGCCTCGCCCTGCTGGAGTTGGCCCCAGGCGCGCTGGTCCTGGCGACGAAATGCGACCTGGCGCCTCCGCCGGATCGGATCGCCGGGCGCGAGGTGCTGGCCACCAGCACCCGGACAGGGCAGGGGATGGAGGCGCTGAAGGCGGCGCTGGCTGACCATGCGCAGCGCCATGCCGGCCTCGGCGATGCCCCCGCACTGACCCGCACTCGCCACCGCGCGAGCCTGACGGAGGCCGTCGCGCGCCTGGCCGAGGCCGAGGCCGCCCGCCTGCCCGAAGTCGCCGCCGAGAATTTTCGGGCCGCGCTGAACGCCCTCGGCCGGCTGACAGGGCGCGTCGACGTCGAACAGATCCTCGATGCCATCTTCCGAGACTTCTGCATCGGCAAGTGATCGGCCTATACCCCGCCCCATGGCGACGATCCAAAGTTTCGACGTGGTGGTGGTGGGCGGCGGGCATGCGGGCTGCGAGGCCGCGGCCGCCGCGGCCCGCTGTGGCGCCCGCACCCTGCTGCTGACCCATCGCCTGGACACCATCGGGGAAATGTCCTGCAACCCCGCGATCGGCGGCATCGGCAAGGGCCATCTGGTGCGGGAGGTGGATGCGCTGGACGGGCTGATCGCCCGCGCCGCGGATGCGGCCGCCATCCACGCCAAGTTGCTGAACCGCAGCAAGGGCCCCGCCGTGCGCGGCCCCCGCATCCAGGCCGACCGCCGCCTCTACCGCGCCGCCATGCAACGCCTGCTGGCCGAGACGCCGGGCCTCACCCTGCTGGGCGAGGCCGCCGAGGATCTGGAGATCGACGCGGCGGGCCGCGTCCGCGCCGTGCTGACCGCCGGCGGCACCCGTATTCCTTGCGGCGCCGTCATCCTCACCACCGGCACCTTTTTGCGCGGCGAGATCCACCTGGGCGACATGCGCACCCCCGCCGGCCGCAGCGGGGAGGCGCCTTCCATCGGCCTGGCGCGCACGCTGGATCGCCTCGGCCTGCCGCTCGCCCGGCTGAAGACCGGCACGCCGCCGCGCCTCGATGGCCGCACGATCGACTGGGACGCGCTGGAGCCCCAGCCCGGCGACGACCCGCCCGAGCCGATGTCCTGGCTGACGGACCGCATCACCAACCCCCAGGTGGAGTGCCGCATCACCTGGACCACGCCCGAAACCCATGCGCTGATCCAGGCGAACCTGCATCGCTCGGCGGTCTATAGCGGCCAGATCCAGGGCGTCGGCCCGCGCTACTGCCCCTCGATCGAGGACAAGATCGTCCGCTTCGCCGACCGCCTGCGCCACCAGATCTTTCTGGAGCCGGAGGGGCTGGATGACGACACGGTCTACCCGAACGGCATTTCGACCAGCCTGCCGGAGGATGTGCAGGCCGCGCTGATCGCGACAATTCCCGGCCTGGCCCACGCCCGCATCCTGCGGCCCGGCTATGCCATCGAATACGACCATGTGGACCCGCGCGCCCTGCACCGCACGCTGGAGGTCCGCAGCCTGCCCGGCCTGTTCCTGGCCGGCCAGATCAATGGCACCACGGGCTATGAGGAAGCCGCCGCCCAGGGCCTCATGGCCGGGCTCAACGCGGCGCAGCGCGCCGCCGGCCAGTTGCCGGACCGCATCCTCGGCCGGGCCGAGGCCTATATCGGCGTGATGCTGGACGATCTGGTCAGCCAGGGCGTCAGCGAGCCCTACCGCATGCTGACCGCGCGCTCCGAGCACCGCCTCAGCCTGCGCGCGGACAATGCCGGGCTGCGGCTGACGGATCGCGGCCTCGCCTGGGGCTGCATCGGCCCGCTCCGCGCTGCCCGCCACGCCGCATTCGCGGGCCAGGTCTCGGCGGCCCTCGACCGCGCGGCAGCCGATCTCGCCACGCCCTACGACCTCGCCGCCGCCGGCATCCCGATTCGCCAGGATGGACGCCGCCGCACCGTGCTGGAGGTGCTGGCCCTGCCGGATGTCACCGCCGCCATGGCCGCCGCCGCCTTCCCCTGGCTCGCCGAGCTCCCGCCCGCCGTCGCCGTCCAGATCGAGGCCGAGGCCTTCTACGCCCCGCATCTGCGCCGCCAGGATTCGGAACGCCGCCTGCTGGCGCGGGAGGAGGCGCTCGCCGTCCCAGCCGATTGCGACTTCCGCGGCATTCCGGGCCTCTCGGCCGAGATGCAGCAGCGCCTGGCCCGCGCCCGGCCGGACAGCCTCGGCAGCGCCAGCCGCGTCCCCGGCGTCACCCCCGCCGCCGTGGCGGCGCTCGCCATCCACCTTCGACGTGGCGTGGTCGAGCCGGTATAGGGGTTTCACGTGAAACACCCGGCCACCCTTCCCCCCCAAAACCTGCCCGAACCGACACCGCTGGACGATGCGGCCCAGGCGCGGCTGGAGCTCTATGTCGATCTGCTGCTGCGCTGGAACAGCCGCATCAACCTCATCGGCCGCGCCACGCTCGACCAGCTCCGGCAGCGCCATATCGAGGACTGCCTGCAACTCGCCCCGCTGCTGCCAGCGGGAGAGGGGCCGATGGGCGATCTCGGCTCCGGCGCCGGCCTGCCCGGCCTGGTGCTGGCCATTGCCACCGCCCGGCCGATGCATCTGGTCGAATCGGATCGCCGCAAGGCGGCCTTCCTGACCGAGGCCACCGCCCAGCTCGGCCTTGCCGGCGTCACCATCCACCCGACCCGGATCGAGACTGCCCGCCTGCCGCCGCTCGCCATCCTGACAGCCCGTGCCTTGGCGCCGCTGGACACGCTGCTCGCCCATGCCGCGCGCCTGCTGGCCCCGGGCGGCACCGCCGTCTTCCCCAAGGGCCGCACGGCCGAGGCCGAGCTCGCCGAGGCCCAGGCCCGCTGGTCCTTCACCCTGAACCGCTTCCCCAGCCGCACCGACCCGGAGGCCACCATCTTCCGCCTCAGCGATATCCGCCATGTCCAGCCGCAAGACTGACCGCGCGCCCCCGCGCCGGCTCGCCTTCGCCAACCAGAAGGGCGGCGTCGGCAAGACGACCACGGCCATCAACCTGGCCACCGCGCTCGCCGCCAACCACAAGGTGCTGCTGCTGGACCTCGACCCGCAGGGCAATGCCTCCACCGGCCTCGGCATCGCGCGGGAGGATCGCGCCGCGGGCAGCTATGCCCTGCTGGTGGAAGGGCGCCCCCTGGCGGAACTCCTGCGCCCCACCCAGGTGGACAACCTCTCCATCCTGCCCGCCGACCCGGATCTCGCCGGTGCCGAGATCGAGCTGGTCGGAATCGACGACCGCGAGCACCGCCTCGCCAAGGCCTTCGAGGACGGAAAGGAAGCCCTGGCCGAATTCGACTACGTCTTCTTCGACTGCCCGCCTTCGCTCGGCCTCATCACCCTGAACGCCCTGGTCGCCGCGGATGGCGTGCTGGTGCCGCTGCAGACGGAATTCTTTGCCTTGGAAGGGATCAGCCAGATCACCCGCACCATCGACCGGGTCCGCCGCGCCCTCAACCCGCGCCTGCGGCTGGACGGCATCATCCTGACCATGATGGACCGCCGCAACAACCTCTCGGAGCTGGTGGCCAGCGATGTGCGCGGCTTCTTCAAGGACAAGGTCTTCGAGACCGCGATCCCCCGCAACGTCCGCGTCAGCGAGGCCCCCTCGCACGGCCTGCCGGTCCTGCTCTATGATTTCCGCTCACCCGGCGCCCAGGCCTATGTCAAGCTCGCCGCCGAATTCCTCAAACGGGAGCGTGCGCGGATCCGCGCCACATGAGCAGCACAACCCGCAAACCCACCTCCCGCCTCGGCCGCGGCCTTTCGGCGTTGATCCCGGACGGGCCCGCCCCCCAGCCCGGCGAGGCGCTGCGCTCCGTTCCGGTCGAATCGCTGGAGCCCGGTCCCTTCCAGCCGCGCGGCGGCATGGATCGCGCCAGCCTGGATGAACTCGCCAGTTCCATCCGTGAGCACGGCATCCTGCAGCCCATCCTGGTGCGCCCGAAGCCGGGCAGCACGGACAGCTACGAGATCATCGGCGGCGAACGCCGCTGGCGCGCCGCCCAGGCGGCGCAGCTGCACGAGGTTCCCGTCGTCATCCGCGACCTCGGCGACCGCGAGGCCATGGCCGCCGGCCTGGTGGAGAACCTGCAGCGCCAGGATCTGAACGCGGTCGAGGAAGCCGAGGGCTACAAGCGCCTGCTCGAGGAATTCGGCGTGACGCAGGAGCATCTCGGCCAGTCCGTCGGCAAGAGCCGCAGCCATGTGGCCAATACGCTGCGCCTGCTGAACCTGCCCGGCCCGGTGCGCGACCTGGTGCGCAACGGCGTGCTGACCGCCGGCCATGCCCGCGCCCTGATCGGCACGCCCGACCCCGCCCGCCTCGCCGCCCAGGTGGTCTCGCGCGGGCTGAACGTCCGCCAGACGGAGGCGCTGGCCACCGCCAAGCCGAAGCCCGAGGGCACGCCGCCGCGGCCGCAGGACCCCGAGACGCGCGCCCTGGAGCGGGACCTGACGGAGCGCCTCGGCCTGCAGGTGCAGGTCCGCCACGCCGGCAAGGGTGGCGAGGTGGTGATCCGCTACCGCGACCTCGACCAGCTCGACGGGCTGATCCGGCTGCTCAACGGCGGCGGCTGAGCCGCCGCCGGCCGCGGGCCTTCAGACGGCGCCTGCCACCGCCGCGACCACCCGCGCCACCTCGGCCTCGGTCAGGTAGGGGTGCATCGGCAGCGAGAGGATCCGCTCGCAGAGCATCTCCGCCACCGGAAGCTCCGGCGCGCCGGCCGCGATGCCGCCGGCATGGGCCGCGGCATAGGCCGGCTGCCGATGCAGCGATTTCGGGTAGTAGATCGAGGTCGGCACGCCCGCCGCCTTGCAGGCCTCCTGCACCCGCCCGCGCTCCGCCGCATCGGCCAGCAGGATCGAATAGAGGCCCCAGGCATGGCCCGGCACCAGCTCGGGCACCTGCACCTTGCCGGCCAGCCCGGCATGATAGGCCGCCGCCACCTTGGTCCGCGCCACCAGCTCGCCCTCCAGCAGCGGCAGCTTCGCCAGCAGGATCGCGGCCTGCATGGTATCCAGCCGCCCGTTCATGCCGGTGCGCTCCACCTCGTAGCGGGTCTTGCCCTCGCCATGGGTGCGCAGGCTGCGCCACAGCTCGGCGCGGTCGGCGTCATCCGTCAGCAGCGCGCCGCCATCGCCGTAGCAGCCCAGGGTCTTGGTCGGGTAGAAGCTCAGCGCCGTCGCATGCCCCCAGCGCCCCAGCCGCTTGTTGCCGAGCGAGCCCCCAAAAGCCTGCGCCGCATCATCCAGCGCGAACATGCCCTTCTCGGCGCAGATCGCCTCGATCGCCGGCCAGTCCGCCGGCAGGCCGAACAGGTCCACGCCCACCACCGCCGCCGGCCGCAGCCGGCCCTCGGCCTCGACCAGCGCGATGCGGCGCTTCAGGTCGGCGATGTCGATGTTGAAGGTGCGGGGGTCCACATCGACGAAGATGGGGGTGGCGCCCAGCACCAGCGGCACCTCGGCCGTCGCGGTATAGGTGAAGGCCGGCAGGAACACCGCGTCGCCGCGGCCGATACCCTCGCCCATCATGGCGATCTGCAGCGCATCGGTGCCGGAGGAGACGCCCACGCCATGGGCGCAGCCGGCGAAGGCGGCGAGCTTCTGCTCCAGCTCGCCCACCTCGGGCCCGTTGATGAAGCGGCCGCCGTCGAGCACGGAGGCCAGGCGCTGGTCCAGCTCGGCGCGGATCAGCGCCTGCTGCGCCTTCATGTCGAACAGGGCGATGGGAGGGAGGCTGGTCATGGGTATCCGTCGGCAGGTTTCGCGGTCTTCTAGACCCCCCGCGCCGCGCCGGCCAAATCACCCGGCATTTCGCCGCTTTGCGCGGCCGGGCGCCGGCGCGTTAGCGGCTTTGCAACCCGAAGGCGGCAAGCTAGCGGACGACCAGACCGGATCCTGCCCCCGATGCGTATTCGCAATGTCTTCCTGCTGGCCTTCGGGCTGCTCGCCCTGCCCGGCCTCGCCCTTTCGATCTGGATTGCCGCAGGGGCCTGGCAGGAAGCCCGGCGTGCGGATCGCGCCATCCTCGCCACCCGCACCATCAGCGACGTGCTGCGCGCCCAGTCCACCTATGCCGTCCAGATCGGCCGGTTGAACAACGCCGCCCTGGCCCAGCAGTCCGATCTTGCGGAGCTGCGGCAGGGCCATGCCGAGATCGCCGGCCTGCTGGCCGCCGCCACCGCCAGCGCCCAGGCGGCAGGCTTCGATCCCACCGCCCTTACCGCGACCCAGGCGCGGCTCGACGACCTGCTGCGCCGTGTCACCGCCGCCGCGGCGCAGCCGCCCGCGGCGCGCGACCCCGCCATCCCCCGCGACCTGACCCAGGCCCGGGCCGAACTCGGGCAGGGCATGACCAACCTGGCCCTGGCGGTCGGCCAGCGCCTGGCGCTGACCGCGCCCGAACTCGCGGTGCGGCTGGAGATCGCCATCCAGGTCGCCGCCCTGCGCGAACTCGCCGGCCGGCGCGCCCTGTTCATCAGCGGCTGGGTCGGTGGCCAGAGCGTGCGGCCTGAGCAGATTCCCCAGGCCCATGAATGGAGCGGCGCGATCCGCGAGACCTTCGCCAATATCGAGCGCCTGACCCAGGCGATCGGCACCCCGCGCCTGATGCAGGCGCTGGCCGCCCAGCGGCGCAACTTCCTGGAAACCGCGGATCCGACCTGGCGTCGCATCGTGCAGGAAGCCGTGGCCAACCTCGCCTCCGGCGGCACCACCTGGTCGATGACCCTGCCGCAGATCCGCGCCTTCTCCCCGACGGAACTGACCCGGATCGTGGAAATGCGCGACGCGGCGCTGGAGGAGGCGCTGGAGGTCGGCATGGACAACAGCACGGAAAGCTGGCGCAGCCTGGAACTGGCGCTGGCCGCCATGGCGGCGATCCTGGTCCTGGTCATCGCCAGCCTCGTCATGCTGCTGCGCCGGATCGTGGCACCCATCGGCGTGCTGACCACCGTGGTCGGCCGCATCGGCGGCGGCGAGCTGACGCTGGATGTCCCCGGCCAGGCCCGCACCGACGAGCTCGGCGAAATGGCGGTCGCCATCGAGCAACTCCGCAAGGCCTCCCTCGAACGCCTTGAGCTCGAGGCTGCCCAGGCCGCCGAGCAGCAGGCCCGCCTCGCCCGCGCCGCCGCCGTCGAGACCCTGCTGCGCGGCTTCGAGGAGGAGACCGCCGACGTGCTCCGCTCCGTCGCCTCCGCCGCCACCGAGCTCGACGCCACCGCCGGCTCCATGGCCGCCACCGCCGAGAGCAGTGCCTCCCGCGCCAATGCCGTGGCCGATGCCGCCGGCCTGGCCAGCACCAATGTCGGCTCCGTCGCCGCCGCCACCGAGGAGCTCTCCGCCTCCATCGCCGAGGTCGTCCGCCAGATCGAGGCCTCCGCCACCGCGGCCCGCGAGGCCACCGCCGCGGCGGAAGCCACCGATGCCACCGTCCGCGGCCTCTCGGATGCCGCATCCCGCATCGGCGACGTGGTGCGCCTGATCGGCGATATCGCCGGCCAGACCAACCTGCTGGCGCTGAACGCCACCATCGAGGCCGCCCGCGCCGGCGAGGCCGGCAAGGGCTTTGCCGTCGTCGCCTCCGAGGTGAAGCAGCTCGCCGCCCAGACCGCCAAGGCCACCGAGGAGATCGGCTCCCAGATCGGCGCCATGCAGTCCGAGACCAACCGCACCGTCGAGGTGGTCCGCGCCATCGCGCGCACCATCGAGACGCTGAACACCACCACCGCCCAGGTGGCCGAGACCGCCTCCCAGCAGGCCCAGGCCACCGCCGAGATCGGCCAGGCCGTCGCCGAGGCCGCCAGCGGCACCCAGCAGGCCGCCCATCACGCCACCGGCGTCAGCGAGGATGCCGCTCGCACCGGAACCGCCGCCAGCGATGTCCGCAGCGCCTCCGCCGAACTCGCCCGCCAGGCCGAGGGCCTGCGCGGCAAGGTCGATACCTTCCTCGGCGCCATCCGCGCCGCGTAAGGCCCCGAAGCCCGGCCCGCGGAAGAATTGCGCCCCGGCACCGGCTCGGCCGGTTGGCCAGAAGGACTCTCCGAGACGACTCAGGCCGGCTGCCCGAAGCGCAAGGGCGGCCGGCCTCATTCGCCTGCAGGGGCGCAGGCTCGCCGGCACGGCGCGCGCCTGGCGCATCGGCTGCGAGGTTCGGCTCCACGCCCTCCCCAAGGGAGCAAATATTGGCGCCTTTGTCTCATGCGTCGCGAAATTCACGGAACCGAAAGGCTCCTGCTTGCATACAGGGCCATCCAAGCAAGGTCGCGCCGTCAATGCGTATCCGCTCCATCCTCCTCCTCGGCTTCGCCGCCATCGCCCTGCCCGGCTTCCTGCTATCCGTCTGGCTGGCCAGCAATGCCTGGCAGGATGCCCGGGCCTCGGACCGCAGCATCCTGGCCACCCGCACCATCAGCGACGTGCTGCGCGCACAGGCCGGCTATGCCGTGCAGTCCGGCCGGCTGAGCGCCGCCCTGGTGGTGGCCCAGCCCAATCTGGCGGAGCTGCGGGCCGGGCATGAGGAGGCGCTGCGCACGGTCGCGGCCGCCGAGGCCAGCGCCAGCGCCGCGGGCTTCGAACTGGCGGCCCTGCAACGCACCCGCGCCGTGGCGACGGAGCTGCTGCGCCGCGTCACCGAAGCCGCCGCCCTCCCCCCGCAGGACCGCGACCCGGCGATCCTGCGGGACCTGACGGCGGCGCGGAACGAGCTGGGCAACGGGCTTTCGGCCCTGGCGCTGGAGGTCGGCCGCCGCCTGGCCGTCACCGCGCCGGACCTCGCCATCCGCGCCGAGATCGCCATCCACGCCGCCAATCTGCGCGACCTGGCCGGCCGCCGCGCCCTGTTCATCACGGGCTGGCTGGGCGGCCAGCCGGTGCAGCCGGAGGCTGTCGCCACCGCGCGCATCCTCACCGGCCGCATGCTGGAAAGCTTCAGCCATATCGAGCGGCTGGTGGATGCGCTCGCCACCCCCCGCCTCGCCCAGGCGCTGGAAGCGCAGCGGCAGGGCTATGTGGCGCAGTCCGAACCGGGCTGGAGCCGGCTGATCGACGAGGCCTCGACCCGTGTCGGCGCTCCGCCGGCGCTCTGGAGCATCGAGCTGGCCCGCTTCCGCCCCTTCTCCGTCGCCGCCCTGGCCGCCCTGCTGCCGATGCGCGATGCCGCGCTGGACGAGGCGCTGGCGGCCGGCGAGGCCACCAGCGCCGAGCATTGGCAGATGCTGCAGATCACGGGGGCGGGCATGTTCGTGACCCTCTGCCTGGTCATGGGCGTCATGCTCACCATCCTCCGCCGCGTCGTGGCGCCGCTCGGCGCGCTCACCACGGTGGTGGGCCGCATCGGCAATGGCGAACTGACGCTCGACGTGCCGGGCCGTGACCGTGCCGATGAGCTGGGCGAAATGGCCGTGGCGGTCGAGAACCTGCGACAGGCCTCGCTCCAGCGGGTGGCGCTGGAGGCTGCCCAGGCCGCCGAGCAGCAGGCCCGCCTCGACCGCGCCGCCGCCGTCGAGACCCTGCTGCGCGGCTTCGAGGAGGAGACCGCCGACGTGCTCCGCTCCGTCGCCTCCGCCGCCACCGAGCTCGATGCCACCGCCGGCTCCATGGCCGCCACCGCCGAGAGCAGTGCCTCCCGCGCCAATGCCGTGGCCGATGCCGCCGGCCTGGCCAGCACCAATGTCGGCTCCGTCGCCGCCGCCACCGAGGAGCTCTCCGCCTCCATCGCCGAGGTCGTCCGCCAGATCGAGGCGGCCGCCAATGCCGCCCGCGAGGCCACCGCCGCGGCGGAAGCCACCGACGCCACCGTCCGCGGCCTCTCGGATGCCGCATCCCGCATCGGCGATGTGGTGCGCCTGATCGGCGATATCGCCGGCCAGACCAACCTTCTCGCGCTGAACGCCACCATCGAGGCCGCCCGCGCCGGCGAGGCCGGCAAGGGCTTTGCCGTCGTCGCCTCCGAGGTGAA
>NZ_JBHYDM010000008.1:0-200580 GCF_051860665.1 Falsiroseomonas sp. | reverse complement strand
GGGCCCTTTGTCCTTTGGGGGGGGGTGCAGGGGGCGGCGCCCCCTGCGAACCACGCAGCGCCACCAGCGCCCATCCTCACCCCGCTAGCCCTTCGTCGCGCCGGCGGTGAGGCCGGCGATGTAGTAGTCCATGAGGAAGGCGTAGACGATGACGGGTGGGAGGGCGGCGAGGAGGGCGCCGGCCATGATCTGGCCCCAGGCGAAGGTATCGGCGCGCACGAGCTGGGAGACGACGCCGATGGTCAGCGGCATCTGGTCCGGCGTGGTGACAAAGGCGGTCGGGTAGACGAAGGCGGCCCAGGAGACGGTGAAGGCGAAGATGGTGGCGGCGATGATGCCGGGCAGGGCCACGGGGATGAAGATCTTCAGCAGCATCTGCGACCAGCTGGCGCCGTCGATCAGGGCGGCTTCGTCGAGTTCCTTGGGGATGGAGGCGAAGTAGCCGATCATGATCCAGGTGCAGAAGGGCACGGTGAGTGTCGGGTAGACAACGACGAGGCCCCAGGAGGAGTTCAGCAGCCCGAGCCCGCCGACGATCTGGTAGAGCGGGATGAAGAGCAGCGTTTCCGGGATCAGGTAGGTCAGGAAGACGCCGGTGGCGAGCGCCTGGCTGCCCCAGAAGCGCATGCGTGCCAGGGCGAAGGCGGCGAGGGTCGAGATCACCATGGTCAGCAGCACGACGCAGAAGGTGATCTTCGCGCTGTTCCAGAAGAAGGTCAGGAAGGTCGGGTTGCCGAGGATGGCGGTGTAGTTCTCCAGCGTCGGGTTGCGCACCAGCCAGGGGTTGCCGGAGAGGTTGGCGACTTCCGCGCTGGTCTTCAGGCTGGTGATGAACATGTAGACCGGCGGCGCCAGGAAGATGATGGCGGCGAAGATCAGCGAGATATAGGCCGTCCACAGCGCCCAGCGGCGTTCGGAGGAAAGGCTGCCCGCCTTGTGGTAGAGGCCGGGCAGGTCACGGGTGGCACCGCTCGCGCTCATCTCACGCTTCCTCCTTGTTCCGGCGGGTTACGCCGCGCAGCACGAAAAAGGCGAAGATCGCCAGCAGCGGGAACATGAAGAGGGAGACGGCGGCGCCGCGCGGCACGTTGCCGGACAGGATGCCCACCTGGAAGGCGTAGGTGGCGAAGACATGCGTCAGGTCGCGCGGCCCCCCATTCGTCAGGACTCGAACAATGTCGTAGTTGGCAAAGGTGACGATCAGGCTGAACAGCACGGTGATGCTGATGATGTTGCGCATCATCGGCAGGGTCACGTAGCGCAGCCGCTGGAAGCCGGTGGCGCCGTCGATGGCCGCGGCCTCATACAGCTGCTCCGGCACGGATTTCAGCGCGGCCAGGTACATGATCATGAAGAAGGGCGCGCCGTACCAGACATTCACGATGATGACGGAGACGCGCGCCCACCAGGGCTCGCCCAGCCAGGGCACGGAGGGCACCGCGAAGACGTTCAGCAGGTAGTTGATCGAGGAATAGCTGGGGTCGAACATCCACCACCAGCCGAGCGTGGACAGCGCCGGCGGGATCACCCAGGGGATCAGCAGCATGCCGCGCCACTTGCGCTGCCCCTTGGCGGGGATGTCGTGCAGCATATGGGCCAGCCAGAAGCCGATCAGCGCCTTCAGCAGCACGGCGCTGACGGCGAAGATGCAGGATTGCAGGATCACCATGTAGAAGGTGTCCGTATCCAGCAGAATGGCGAAGTTCTCGAGGCCGATGTTCCGCACCATGGTGCGGTTCAGCGTCGAGAGATACATGGCATAGAGGGCCGGATAGGCGACCAGCCCGCCGATCACGATGATCAGCGGCAGGGTCATCAGGAAGGCGATGGTCGATCGCCGTCGCGTGAACCTCTGGAGGGAGGTCACCCCCTCGCTTCGCCCCGCCAGCATGCTGCCATCCGCCGCCATGCGCGCTTCTCCCCAGATGCGGCTGCAAAAAGGGGCGGGACGCCGTGTTGCGCCCCGCCCCGGTCAGGCGGTTCAGCCGCGGGCGAAATTGCGCAGCTCGCGCTCGGCCCAGGTCAGCGCCTGGTCGATCGTCTCGCCGCCCTGGGATACGCGGGCGACCAGCTTGGTATTGATCGCCTGGTTATAGGCCTGCACGGCGATTTCCGCCGGCGCCGGGGCGAAGGCGACGGATTGCGTCGCATTGTGGTGCGGCTTCAGCGGGTAGTTGTAGACGACGCCGACGGGCGGGCCTTCGGTGCGCCAGATGTCGAAATTCGCCATGGTGCCGAAGGGCGGGATGTCGTAGCCGCTGCTGGTCGTCGTCTGCCGCTCGGCGGAGGTGCGGTCGGAGAGGAATTCCAGCAGCTGCTTGGCCGGCCCCTTGTTCCGGCTGAAGGACCAGATGCCCCAGAAATACGGCAGGTAGGGCGTGAAGCGCCCGGCCGGGCCGGCCGGCATCGGGAAGGTCCAGCACTTCTCCGCCACCGCCGGCGCGTCGCGCTTGGCCACCGCCCAGGTGGAGGGCGGGTTGAAGATGAGGGCGGAGCGGCCGGAGATCAGCGCGCGGTTGTTGCTGGCATCGTCCCAGGCCCAGACGTCGTTCGGCAGGAAGCGCGCCAGCTTCACCAGGTATTCCAGGCCGGCGCGCACGCCGGGGTCGCGGCGGACCGTCACGGTGCCGCTCTCGTCGATGAACTTGGCGTTGTAGCTGCGGAACAGCGCGCCCACCCAGTCCACCGCATCCGTGAAGCTGCCCATCGGCAGGCCGAAGGAGAAGCCGGCGCCGTGGCACTTCTCGGCCGCCGTCAGGAAGGTATCCCAGTTCCACTGATCGACACCCGGGCCGGTGCGGTCCTCCGCCGGATACATGGCGCGGACATCGAGGCCGGCATGTTCCTGCAGCAGGTCGAAGCGCGCCAGGCAGGGCTTCTGCTGCGTGCCGGAGACAGCCGGAATGGCGCGCCAGGCCCCTTCCCGCTTGGCCAGGAACTCGGCCGCCGGATTGATCGGGCCATATTTCGCGACCAGCCGGCCGATCACGTCATCCACCGGCTCCAGCAGCCTGGCATGGGCCGAGGGCTCCCAGGTCGGGAAGGAGAGGATGTCGTGGCCGCTGCGGGCCTGGGCCTGGGCGGCGATGGTTAGCAGGTTCTGGTTGCCGACGGAGGTGATGAAATCCACCTGCACATCGACCCGGTTGTTGCGCCCCCATTCGGCGCAGAGCTCGCGCATGATGCCGTTGCCGGCCGGAACCCAGTGGTCCCAGAAGCCGCAGCGCAGCGTGGTGGTCGCCTGGGCATGCACCGCGGGGGCGGCAAGCGTGCTTCCCGCCACGGTGGCCAAGGCACTGGCGCGCAGCACATCGCGCCGGCTCATCCCGTCGAATGCCATCCGAACCTCCTCCCTCACGGCCGGTTCTCCGGTCCGCCTTTTTCCCGATGGCAGGTTAGTCAGGCCCCGACGAAGCTTGCAACCTTCCATGACGTTGCTTTGACGATAGGATTGCCCGGAGAGCCCCGGCCGGCCCCCTGGCGCAGGATTGACCGGCCCGGCGGCGCCGCGGACCATGCGGGCATGGACACCCAGGATTTCGACCTACTCGTCATCGGCGCCGGCATGGCGGGCGCCACCGCCGCCGCGCATTGCGCCGCCACCGCCCGGGTGGCGCTGATGGAGGCCGAGGAGACGGCCGGCTATCACAGCACCGGGCGCTCCGCCGCCATCTGGATCCAGAACTACGGACCACCGGATGTCCGCCGCCTCTCGGCCGCCTCCCGCGCCTTCTTCGCTTCGCCCCCGGCCGGCTTCGCCCCCGCGCCGCTGCTCGCGCCGCGCCCGGTGGTCACCCTGGCGCCGGCCGAACAGGCCGAGGCGATGCGCGCGATGCTCGCGGCCGGGGATGGGCTGGAGGAGATCGCGCCCGAGGCCGTCGCCGCCATGGGACCACCGCTGCGGGCGGGCTATGCGGTCTCTGCCGCCATCGAGCGGGATGCCTTCGATATCGACGTGGCCGCCCTGCATGCCGGCTTCCTGAAGACGGCGCGGGCGGCCGGCGGCGTTCTGGCGCTGCGCTCCCGCGCCGGGCGCATCTGGCATGACCGCGGGCAATGGCATGCCGAGGCCAGCAGCGGCGCCGTCTTCCGCGCACCCGTGCTGGTGAATGCCGCCGGCGCCTGGGGCGATGAGGTGGCGGGCCTGGCCGGCGTCACGCCGCTCGGCCTGCAGCCGAAGCGGCGCACGGCGCTCATCATCGACCCGGGCCGGCATGATTGCAGTGGCTGGCCGCTGATCGGCGATGCGGCGCATTCCTGGTACGTGCGGCCGGAGGCGCGGCGCAAGCTGATGGTCTCCCCGGCCGATGAGACGGACATGCCGCCGCATGACGTGCAGCCGGAGGAGATGGACATCGCCATCGCCATCGACCGCATGCAGCAGGCGCTGGATATCCCCGTGCACCGCGTCGAGCACCGCTGGGCCGGGCTGCGCAGCTTTACGCCCGACCGCAGCCTGGCGATCGGCTTCGACCACCAGGCGCCCGGCTTCCTCTGGATGATCGGCCAGGGCGGCTACGGCATCCAGACGGCGCCGGCGGCCGGCCGCCTGGTGGCCGGGCTGGTGGCCGGCGCGGTGGCGGAGGATCTGCTGCCCGTGCTGGCCCTGGTGGACCCCAATCGCTTCGCCAAGGTGACCGCATGACCGCGCTTCCGACCCATGCCGATGTCCGCGCCGCCGCCGCGCGCATCGCGCCGCACATCATCCGCACGCCGATGCTGCGCCATGCGCTGCTGGACCAGCTCACCGGCGGCACCATCCTGGTGAAGCCGGAGCCGCTGCAGCGCACCGGCAGCTTCAAGCTGCGCGGCGCCACCAATGCGGCGCTGCAGATGCCGGAGGCCGCGCGCGCCGGGGGCGTGGTGACCCACTCCTCCGGCAATCATGGCCAGGCCGTGGCCTGCGCCGCGGCGATGCTGGGCATGCCGGCGCTGATCGCCATGCCGATGGATGCGCCGGCCATCAAGGTGGAGAGCACCCGCCGCTGGGGCGCCGAGATCACCTTCTTCGACCGCAAGACCACGGACCGGGAGGCGCTGGCCGCCCGGCTGGCCGAGGAGCGCGGCGGCACGGTGCTGCCGCCCTTCGACCACCCCGACGTCATCGCCGGCCAGGGCAGCCTGGCGCTGGAGCTGTTCGCGGATGCCGCAAGCGCGGGGCTCACGCTGGATGCGCTCGCCGTCTGCACCGGCGGCGGCGGGCTGGTCGCGGGCTGCGCCCTGGCGGCGGAGGGTGCCTCCCCCGCCACGCGGATCTGGGCGGTGGAGCCGGAGGGCTGGGATGACACCCGCCTGTCGCTGGAGGCCGGCACCCGCATCGCCAATGACGGGGAGGGTGCGACGCTCTGCGATGCGCTGCTGTCGATGCGCCCGGGCGCGCTGACCTTCGCGGTGAACCAGCCGCGGCTGGCGGGCGCCGTGGTGGTGACGCCCACCGAGGTCTTCGCCGCCATGCGCTTCGCCTTCGAGCATCTGAAGATCGTCGCCGAACCGGGCGGCGCGGTGGCGCTGGCTGCCGTGCTGGCGGGCAAGGTCGAGACCCGGGGCCGCACCTTGGGCGTCGTGGTCAGCGGCGGCAACGTGGACCCTGCGGTCTTCGCGCAGGCGCTGGCGGGCTGAGGGCGCATGCGCCGGGACCTGCTGGGCGGGGCGCTGGCGCTGGGCCTGGCGGTCGCGACGGCGGCGCACGCCACCGGCGCAGCGCGACTGCCCTCCGCGCTGCTGCTCGGCTGGTGCGCCGCCGCCGCCGCCTGGATCGCGCTGGTGCTGACGCGCCGGCGCGCCCATACGGCGCAGGGGCTGCGGCAGCAGGCGGCGGCGCTGGATGGCAATCGCTGGACCATGCTGGGCGCGACGCTGAGCGCGGCACTGGCCTCGCTCGCCGCCGTGGCCTGGGCGCTGGTGGAGGCGCCGCGGCCGGCGCCGACGGGCCTGCTGCTGCTGGGCCTCGGCACCATCGCGCTGTCCTGGCTGTTCCTGCAGGTGCTTTTCGCCGTCCACTACGCGCATGCGCATTGGCGGCACGGCAAGGGCATCGCCTTTCCCGGCAATGCCCAGCCGGATTTTCCGGAATTTCTCTACTTCGCCTTCACGGTCGGCATGACCTTCCAGGTCTCCGATGCCACAACGGAAACGGCTGCGATCCGGCGGCTGGTGCTGCTGCACGGGCTGCTGGCCTTCCTGTTCAACGCCGTCATCCTGGCGGCGGCGGTGAACCTGGCGGCGACGCTGGCGGGTTAGGACCTTGGCTCAGGGCTGGTGCAGCCAGGGGATCATGCGCCCCGCCACGCCGTCGCGCCGGATGACCGCGTGGTACAGCGTGGCCAGCACATGCAGCACCACCACGCCCAGCAGCAGGTTCGCCAGCATTTCGTGCGCACCCTCGAACAGCTTGCGCTGACCGAGGCCGGCCCAAAGGTTCGGCAGCTCGAACAGGCCGAGCACGGGCACCGGCGCGCGGGCCGATAGCGCCGTGGCCAGCCCGGCCAGCGGCACCAGCAGCATCAGCGCATAGAGCGCGAGGTGCGCGGCGGCGGCCAGCCGATGCTCCCAGCGCGTCTCGCCGGGTTCCGGCGGCAGGCTGGGCCCCGCGAGGCGGGCGATCAGCCGCGGCAGCAGCAGCGCCAGCACGCCGAGGCCGAGCAGGACATGCAGGGCAAGGCCCGTCGCACGGTCCGGCCCACGGGCCAGATCCTCCATCAGCGAACCGAGCAGCCAGGCGGCGGCGATCACCGCGGCCATGGTCCAGTGCAGCACGATTTGCAGCGTCGAATGGCGGCTGGGCATGCGGGTTCTCCCCTCGCGTGAGGCCCGCAGCCTGCGCCGAGACCCCGCCTGCGGCATTGATGCACCGCAAGCGGGGCGCGCACGCTGTCAGCCGCCGGCCATCCGCCCACGCTCGCTGCAGGCCCAGCCGTGGCTGTGCACCAGCCCGTCGTCGTAATCGCCCTCCTGCCGCCGCGCCTGCCCGGGGGCGGAAGGTGGCTGCGCCATGCGGCCGCGCTCGCTGCAGGCCCAGCTGTGGCTGTGCACCAGGCCATCGTCGTAACTGTCATGCGACATGATCGTGCTCCTGTCTGACGGGGTTCAGTTGGCAGGTCTCAATGGGCGGGTTCGGCCTGGCGCGACGGCACGGCCGGCCCCGCATGGAACTGCGCCGCCTCGGTGCTGGTGGCGAGCGCCGTGGTGCTCGCGGTGCCGCCGCTGGCGGCGGTGGCGACCGCATCGAAATAGCCGACGCCGACTTCGCGCTGGTGGCGGATGGCGGTGAAGCCCTCGGCCTCGGCGGCGAATTCGGCCTGCTGCAATTCGGAATAGGCGCCCATGCCGCGCTCGGCATAGCCGCGGGCGAGCTGGAACATGGACAGGTTCAGGCTGTGGAAGCCGGCCAGCGTGACGAACTGGAACTTGTAGCCCATGGCGCCGAGCTCCCGCTGGAAGCGCGTCGCGGCCTCCACACCCATCTTGCGCTGCCAGTTGAAGCTGGGGCTGCAGTTGTAGGCCAGCATCTTGCCCGGGAATTCGCGGTGGATCGCTTCCGCGAAATCGCGCGCATCCTGCAGGTCGGGGTCGGAGGTCTCCCACCACAGCAGGTCGGCATAGGGCGCATAGGCCAGGCTGCGCGCGATGGCGTAGCGCTTGCCCATGCCGGGGGTGATGCGGTGGAAGCCTTCGGGCGTGCGCTCGCCGCTGATGAAGGGGCGGTCGCGCTCATCCACATCGCTGGTCAGAAGCTGCGCCGATTCCGCATCCGTCCGGCACAGCAGCACCGTCGGCACGCCCTCCACGTCGGCTGCCAGCCGCGCGGCGTTCAGCGTGCGGATATGCTGGCTGATCGGCACCAGCACCTTGCCGCCGAGATGGCCGCACTTCTTCTCGGAAGCCAGCTGGTCCTCGAAGTGCACGCCCGCCGCGCCGGCCTCGATCATCGCGCGCATCAGCTCATAGGCATTCAGCGCGCCGCCGAAGCCGGCCTCGGCATCGGCGATGATCGGCGCCATCCATTGCGTGGCATCGCCCTTGCCTTCCTGCACGGCGATCTGGTCGCAGCGGCGCAGCGCGTTGTTGATGCGGCGCACGACGTTGGGCACGGCATCCACCGGATACAGCGACTGGTCGGGATACATCTGCCCGGCGGTATTCGCATCCGCCGCCACCTGCCAGCCGGAGAGGTAAATCGCCTTCAGCCCCGCCTTCACCTGCTGCACCGCCTGCATGCCGGTCAGCGCGCCGAGGGTGTTCACATAGGGCTCCGACTGCAGCAGCTGCCACAGCCGCCGCGCACCGCGATCGGCCAGCGTATGCGCGACCCGGAAGCTGCCGGCGAGGCGGGCGACATCGGCGGGGGAATAGTCGCGGCGGATGCCGTCGAAGCGGCCGGGCTGGGCCGGGCCGGCGCCGAGGCCGCCATCGGGGGCAGAAACCTGAACGGGCGAAGGACGCATTGGCAAGACTCCTGAAGCGAACCGCGATGGCTGCGGCGCCTGTCAATCATTCACATTGCCCTGCGAAAAATCCTCTGGAATCCTGGGTCTCCCGCCGCAATCCTGTGGCGTCCTTCACAGACAGACCGGCAAATCTGTAAAGTTTGAAAAGATGTCCCGCACCCTGATCGGTCGGACCATCCGGCGCCTGCGCCAGGAAAAGCGCCTGACGCAGCAGGCGCTGGCGGTGCGGCTCGGCATCTCCGCCAGCTACCTGAACCTGATCGAGCACGACCAGCGCCCGGTCACCGCCAGCCTGCTGATCAAGCTCGGCCAGGTGCTGACGGTGGACCTCGCCGCGCTGTCCGGCACCGGCGAGCGCCAGGCCGAGGCCGGGCTGCGGGAGGTGCTGTCGGACCCGCTGCTGGGGCTGGAGGAGGTGCCGGAGGCGGAGATCGCGACACTCGCCGGCAGCGCGCCGCAGGCCGCCCGCGCGGTGCTCGCGCTGTATCGCGCCTGGCGCGTGGCGCGGGAGGATGCCTCCGGCATCGCGCTCCCCTCCGGCCGTCGCCTGCTGCTGCCGAATGAGGAGGCGCGCGACTTCTTCCACGACCGCGCCAACCATTTTTCGGAACTGGAACAGGTGGCGGAGGCGATCGGCGGCGAATTGCGCGCCACGCCGGCCGAGATGAATCACGCGGTGGCGGAACGGCTGCGCCGCACCCATGGCGTCACCGTCGCCGTGGGCCGGCTGGATGGCGCGCTGCGGCGCTACGATCCGGCGCTCCGCCGGCTCGATCTTTCGGAATCCCTGCCGCGCGAAAGCCGCGGCTTCCAGATGGCATTTCAACTCATGCTGCTGGAGGCGCGGGAGGCGGTGGAAGCCGTCATCGCCCCGGCGGAGCTCTCGACGCCGGAAGCCACGGCGCTGGTGCGCATCGGGCTGCTGAACTATGCCGCCGCGGCCTTGCTGATGCCCTATGGCGCCTATCTCAACGCCGCGCGCAGCCTTCGGCATGAGGTGGAGGCGCTGGCGGCGCGCTTCGGGGTTTCCTTCGAACAGGCGGCGCATCGCCTGTCCACGCTGCAGCGCCCAGGGGACAACGGATCCGCGCGCGGCCTGCCCTTCTTCTTCCTGCGCGTCGATCCGGCCGGGAATGTCGACAAGCGCTTTTCCGCCGCCGGCTTCCCCTTCGCCCGCTTCGGCGGGTCCTGCCCGAAATGGATCGTCCACCAGGCCTTCGCCACGCCTTCCGTGACACGGGTGCAGGTGGCGCAGCTGCCGGATGGCGCGGCCTTCCTCTGCTTCGCCCGCGCCATCGCGGCACCCACCACGCATTGGGGCGAACCGGCACCGATGCATGTGGTGGCGATGGGCTGCGACCTCTCCCGCGCCGCGGAGGTGGTCTATGCGGATGGGCTGGACCTGCCGCGCGCCGCCGTGGGCATCGGCCTGTCCTGCCGGCTCTGTGACCGCGCCGATTGCCGCAGCCGTGCCTTCCCGCCACTGGAGCACCGGCTGAACCTCGACCCCAATGAGGACGGCGCCAGCCCCTGGCGCTTCGACCCGAAGCGCCGCGTTTAGGCGCGTCTTAACCACGACCCGGTATCCCTGTGCCCAGCGGCCCATGAGGGGCGCGCGGGTCAGTACGGGGATTCATGGCCAAGGGCGGCAAGAACGGCGCGACGATCGTCATCAAGCGCATCGAGGAGGGCGGGCACGGGCACCATGGCGGCGCCTGGAAGGTCGCCTATGCCGATTTCGTCACGGCGATGATGGCCTTCTTCCTGCTGATGTGGCTGCTGAACGCGACGACCGAGGAGCAGCGCCGCGGCCTCGCCGACTATTTCGCGCCCACCAATGTCATGGGCCAGGGCCAGACCGGCACCGGCCAGCCCTTCGGCGGCCGCACCCCGAATGAATCCGCGCAGATGACCCAGAATGCCGGCGCCATCCGCCTGCAGCGCGGCCCCCTGCCGGTGCTGGAGGATGTGGAGGTGGAGGAGGATGTCCCCACCGTCGCCCGCCCCGTCCCGATGCGGGAGGGGCCGGAGGGCGAGGATGAGGAGGCCAATCCGCGCCGCACCCGCCAGGCCCGTGCGGACCTGCCGCCCGGCGACAGCGACCCGCAGGAACAGGCCCGCCAGGCGCAGCTCGAGGCCCAGCTGCAGGCCGAGGGCCAGGAGGCCGAGGCGCGCGCCATTTCCGATGCCGCGCTGCGCGCCGAGCATGAGCGCCGCGAGCGGGCCGAATTCGAACGCGCCGCGGAGGAGATCCGCGCCGCCATCGCCATGGACCCGGCGCTGGCGGAACTCGCCAAGCAGATGATGGTCGAACAGGTGCAGGAAGGGCTGCGCATCCAGCTGGTGGATGCGGAAGGCCTGCCGATGTTCGCGCTCGGCGGCGCCGCGCCGAATGACCGTGCCCGGCAATTGCTGGCGCGCGTCACCCAGGTGATCACCCGCCTGCCGAACAGCATCGCCATCGCCGGCCATACCGACGCCACGCCCTTCCGCGGCGGCGGCGACCGGTCCAACTGGGACCTCTCGGCGGAACGCGCCAATGTCACGCGCCGGCTGCTGACCGATGCCGGCCTGCCCGAGGCGCGCATCCGCAGCGTCACCGGCAATGCGGCGCGCGACCTGCTGGTGCCGGAGACGCCCAATGCCGCGGCCAATCGCCGCGTCTCCATCACCCTGCTGCGCGACCCCGCCCCCACCACGCCGCGCCCTTCGAGGACCCCCGCCCCATGACGACGATCGGCGGCCTGGTCTTCCTGCTGGCGATGGTCTTCGGCGGCTATGTGATCGCCGGCGGCAAGTTCGGCATCATCCTGAAGTCGCTGCCCTATGAGATGATGATGATCGGCGGCGCCGCCGTCGGCGCGCTCATCATGGGCAACAGCATGCACGGCGTGAAGCACACGCTGGGCGGCTTCGGGAAGATCATCAAGGGCGAGCGCTTCCACAAGCACGAATACGTCGACCTGCTGTCGCTGCTCTACTGGTTCGTGCGCCTGGCGCAGACCAAGGGCGCCATGGCGCTGGAGGCGCATATCGAGAAGCCCTCCGAAAGCCCGGCCTTCCAGAAGTTTCCCAAGATCATGGCGGACAAGGTCGCGCTGTCGATGATCTGCGACTACCTCCGCATGGTCGGCATGAATGCCGACGACCCGCACCAGATCGAGGACATCATGTCCAAGGAGCTGAAGAAGGTGCGGGAGGAGGAGCTGCATGTCGCGCATGTGTTCCAGAACACGGCGGATGCGCTGCCCGCGCTCGGCATCGTCGCCGCGGTGCTCGGCGTCATCAAGACCATGGCGTCGATCGACAGCCCGCCGGCGGTGCTCGGCGGCATGATCGGCGGCGCGCTGGTCGGCACCTTCCTCGGCATCCTGCTGGCCTATGGCGTGATGGGCCCGATGGCGACGCGGCTGAACGGCGTGATCGAGGAGGATTGCAAATACTACGAGGTGATCCGCGCCGTGCTTGTGGCCCATCTGCACGGCAACGCGCCGCAGGTGGCGGTGGAGGCGGGCCGCAAGACCGCGCCCAGCCATTCCATGCCGAGCTTCGCCGAGCTGGAGGAAGCGCTGCAGAACCTGACGATCGGCTGAGGGACCTCAGCCCGCCGGGCCCACCAGCTTCGCCACCCGCCGCAGCAGCTCCGCGCGCAGGAAGGGCTTGCGCAGGATCTCGATATGCGGCGGCAGGTCGCGCAGGGTCTCCAGCCCCGGATAGCCCGTCACCACCAGCACCGGCAGCCCCGGTCGCAGCTCCGCCAATTGCAGCAGCAGGTCCACGCCGGACAGGCCGGGCATGGCATAGTCCGTCACCACGCAGTCCAGCCTGGCGCCCTCGCGCACCAGGCGCAGCGCCTCGTCGCCATTGGTCGCGCGCGTCACCTGGTAGCCGGCGCCGGTCAGGAAGGCGCCCAGCGTCTGCAGCACCGCCGGCGCGTCGTCCACCAGCAGGATGCGGCCGCGGCCGGTGGGCGCGGCCGCACCCTCGGCGCCGCCATCCTCCGCCGCCCGCCCGGGCGCGATGCGCGGCAGCAGCACCTCCACCCGCGTGCCATGGCCGGGGGTGGAGGCGATGCGCACATCGCCGCCCGATTGCCGCGCATAGCCCAGCACCATCGGCAGGCCGAGCCCCGATCCCTCCCCCACGTTCTTCGTCGTGAAGAAGGGCTCGAAGATCTTGTCGAGGATCTCCTCGTCGATCCCGGCGCCGGTATCCTCCACCGAAAGCACGGCATAGTCGCCCGGCTGCAGCGTCTCCGTCGCCTCCTCCGGCGCGATGCGCGTGCCATAGGCGCGGATCGTCAGGCTGCCGCCGCGCGGCATGGCGTCTCGCGCATTGATCGCGAGGTTCAGGATGCAGGCCTCGAGCTGCGCGGGGTCGGCGAAGGCATGCAGCCCGCCGGCCTCCTCCGCCGCGCGGATGCGGATATTGGGGCCCAGCGTGCGTTCCAGCATCGCCACGGTCTTGCGCAGCAGGGCGGCGATCTCGATGCGGCTCGGCCGCAGCACCTGCTTGCGGGAGAAGGCGAGCAGGTGATGCGTGAGCCGCGCCCCGCGCAGCGCCGCGTCGATCGAGGCAGAGACCAGCTCCTCGCTCACCGGGTCGCGCCGCACGCGGTCCTGCAGCAGCTCCAGGCTGCCCATCATGGATTGCAGCAGGTTGTTGAAGTCATGCGCCACGCCGGCGGTCAGCCGGCCCACCGCCTCCATCTTCTGCGCCTGGCGCAGCAGCGCCTCCAGCTGCACGCGGGCCGAGAGGTCGAGGATGGAGGACAGCACCATCGGCCCGTCCTCGGTCTCGATCGGATTGAGGCCGATCTCCACCGGGAATTCGCTGCCATCCTTGCGCAGCGCGTGCAGATCCCGCCCCGCGCCCATCGGCCGCGACCGCGGCTGCGCCAGGAAGGCCTGGCGCAGCTTCGGATGCTGGGCGCGGAAGGCGGCGGGCACCAGCATATCCACCGGCTGTCCCAGCATCTCCTCCCGCCGATAGCCGAAGACCCGCTCGGCCTGGGCGTTCACCATCTCGATCTGGCCGGCGGCATCGATCATGACCATGGCATTGGGCGCCGCCTCGACCACCTGGCGGAACCGCTCCTCCCCGGCCCCGCGGCTGGCGTGGCGCAGCTGCGCCAGCTCCGCCACGCGCGCCTCCAGCTGCTGCCGTGCCGCCTGCAGGTCGCGGCGCAGCTGCGCGCGCCCGGTCAGGTCCTGCAGCAGCAGCAGGAAGCCGTCCGGGATCGCGGCCAGGACGCTGGAGGCCGGGAAGCAGCTGCCGTCCTGGCGCCGGCGCGACGCCCGCACGGCGCAGTGGCCTTCGCGGCGTGCCGCGGCCAGTTCCTGCGCCGGGCGCCCCTCGGCCACCGCCTCGGGCGGGTAGAGCAGGCGGATATGCCGGCCCAGCACCGCGGCCGGGGCATGGCCCAGCAGGCGGGCCGCGGCGGCGGGCCATTCACGGATCTCGCCCTGCGGCGAAAGGGGGATGACGGCGCAATCCGCCGCATCCCCCGCCGGGTCTTGCCAGGCTTCCGGATGCGCGCCCGGCTGCGAATCCGACAGCGGATCCTGCCATGAATCTGGCGAAAGCATGTCCCGGACGACTCCCTCGTCTTCGAGGTTCTGGAGCTCGCTGCGCCAGGGGTCGGCCGCGGCCGTTCCGGCGCCAGGCGGTTGGTCGAGGTCAGGCACGTGCAAGACAATTCATAGAGGCTTCCCACAAGGGGTGGGTTAAAATCATCTCACCCCCCGCCCAGGACCCGTCCGGTGGCCGCTTCCACCAGCAGGCGGCATTGCCTCGCCCGCCGCCGCAGGGTCAGGCGCAGCCGTCCGGCATCCTCACCCTCGCCCCGCTCGACCACCGAATAGACATGCCCGGCGCGCAGATCCGCCAGGAAGGCCGGCAGCGCCACGCCCAGCAGCGCGGCGGCCTGCGGCGCCGTCAACGCCACATCGCCGGCGGCATCGATCTCCACCTGCCGGGGCAGGTTCTCGGGCCATGGCTCCATCGCATCCTCCTTGCCGGCCGGGACGGTTGACCCGGCGGCGCGGGGACGGCATCGGGGGGCATGACCCAGACCCCGACCGCCCCGCCCGCCCTTCCCGACCTCGATCCGGAGGGCGCAGCCTATCACAGGCTGCTCGGCCTCACCCTGGTGCATTGGGAGGAGGGGCTGGCGCGGCTGGCCTGCCAGGCCGGCGATGCGCATCGCAACCGCTCCGGCATCATCCATGGCGGGCTGATCCTGTCGATGATCGACCAGGCCGCCGGCTATGCCGGGCTGTGGTGCAGCGTGCCGGGGAATGTCCGCAAGGCGGTGACGCTGGACCTCGATTGCCGCTTCACCGGCCAGGTGCGCGGCGGCCGCCTGGTGGCGGAAGGCCGCGTGGCGCAGCGCGGTCGCAACATCTTCTTCTGCCGCACGGAGGTCTTCGACGAATCCGGGCAGATGGTGGCCTTCGGCGCGTCGACGCATCGCTGGCGCGCCGGCAGCGAGACGCATGAGGGCCAGCCCGCCACGGCGCGGGACTGACCGCAGGCCGCGCTGCGGGGCGGGCCCGCTCACCAGGCCGCGGCCCCGTGCAGGGCGGGCTGCGGCCAGGGCCCACCGCCCCGCGCGGCATCGGCGGCCACGGCGCGGCGGGCGCGCAGCAGCGTATCCCATTCGCCGCGCGCCCCCGGCCAGGCGGCGGCTTCCAGCGGCGGGACCGGCAGCAGGCCGACCAGCTCGGCCAGCACCGCGCCGCGCCCGGCCGGCTCCGCCGCGGTCCAGAGCGTGGTGACCAGCGGCCAGCCATCCAGCAGCCAGTCCGCGCGCGCGGCGAGGTCCGCCAGCATCGGCAGCACCTCCACCCGCCGCAGCTCGCCGGTCGCCAGCCGCCCGGGCAGGTCCGCCACCGCCTGCCACAGCATCCGCAGGCAGGCCTCGGCCACCGGCAGCGTCATCCGCGCGGCGCCGAGCGCGATGGCGGCGGCCCGGCGTTCGGCCTGGCTCGGCGCCAGCTGCGCGAAGGCGGCCAGGCTGCGCCCCAACGCCTCCAGCGCGACCAGGACCCGCGGGATGGCGGCGCCCTGCTGCGGTCTCGGGGCGGGGCCGATGCCGGTCTGGGCGAGGATCGCGACCATCGGGACCAGCAGCTCCGCCGCCTCCGGCTCCAGCGCCTCGAAATGGCCGGACAGCACCTGCCGCACCGCCTCGCGCACCTGGTCCTGCTGGCGCAGCGCGGCGAAGGCGGCGGCCTGGGCGGCGCGGCCGGCGAAGCCGAGCCGGGCCACCTCCCGCGCCGTGGCGCGGATCAGGGCGGGTGTCGGCCGCTCCTGCGCCGCCACACGGTCCCAGAGCTGGCGATCATGCAGGGTGGGGGCGTGGGAGCGCAGGCAGGCCTCCCATGGCAGCACCCGCGCGGCGCGCCCGCTGCGCGCCGGCAGCAGCAGCTCCACCTGGCCGGCGGCGCCGCGCCGCAGCCGGGCGCCGCCCAGCATCGGCGCGGTGAAGGGCACCGCGCAGCCGCGCTCGGCGAAGCTCGCCTGGCGTTCCGGCAGGGCAGAAGCGGCATCCTCGGCTGGATCGGCGATCATATCGGGCATCCGGGCGGGAGCATGCGGGCCCGGGCTGAACAAAGTGTTCCCACCCGCTGGGATCGCGGCCCCGAGTCAGCCGCCGCGCTGGCCCTGGCGCAGCCGCAGCCGCGGTTCCTCGGACATGTCGAGCCCGCGCTCGTCCCAGGCATAATGCGACATCAGCACCAGCTTGGCGGCGTAGTAGTCCGGCGCATCGGCGACGCGGGGCAAGGCCTCGTGCCGCCCCCAGCCGGCCTGCGCCGCGAGCGTCAGCTGCGCCACGGCCTGGATGCCGGCGGTGGCGCCATAGGGGGCGGTGGCGGCGGTGGTCAGGTCCACCCAGGCGGGCATGGTCCGCCAGCGCGGATCGCCCCAGAATTCGGCGCAGGCGCGCAGCACCGGCTCGCGCAGATGCCCGCCCCAGACCAGGTGCAGCGGCACCCGCACCGCGTCCCAGGAAAAGCGCGGCGGCCAGGGCGCGGCGGGCACCGGGCTGCTGCCGCCCATCGGCAGGCGCAGCCAGTCCGGCGGCAGCCCCCAGCGGCCGAAGCGCGCCTCCCGCGCCAGTTGCAGGCCGCCATCGCGCAGCGCGTGCCAGGCAGGGTCCGGGAAGGCCTCGCCGAGCATCCGCAGCGCGCCATAGACCCAGTAGGAGAGGTTCACCACCAGGTGGTCCGCATGCACGAAGCCCTGCGCACCCGGCAGCAGCAGCCGGTGGCCCGCCCCCCGCGGCCGCGTGCAGAGGCGCAGCAGGTCCTGCGCGATGCTGCGCGCCAGCGCCCGATGCGCCGGGTCGCCCCAGCGTTCATGCGCCAGCAGCAGGCCCCAGGCGATCAGCAGGTCGCCATCCGTCGCATTGTTGGGGTCGTCCACGGGCAGCGCGGCGCCCGGCGTATAGCGCCAGGCATGCAGCGCATCCCCCGGGCGGCGCAGCGTGCCGCGGGTCCAGGCCAGGATGCGCTCGAAGCTGGCGCGATCCTCGTGCCGCACGGCGAAGATCAGGCCGGTTCCCTGGCCCTCGCTGTGGGAGATGTCGCGATTGCCGGAATCGCGGATCCGCCCGCTGGGCTCCAGCCAGCGGCCGCGGAAGCTGGCCCAGTCGGCCTGGTCCCGTTCCGCCATCTGCCGCGCCAGGCTTCCGCCCGCGCCGGGGGCCGGCGCGCGGCTATCCGCCAGCGCGACGCCGGCGCCGAGGGCAAGTGCCGCCCCAGCCAGGGCGCGGCGGCCGAGACCGGCCCGCGGCGCGCATCCGCAGGTGGATGCCGCGGGCCCGGCCAGGGAGGGCTGGCGGGCAGGAACACGCATGCCCGAACCCTAACGCGAAAATCCTTCCGACCAATCGCCTGAAGCGCATCCGGACAATTCCTGACACAATCCCGGCGAGTGCGACGCTCCACCCGGAGGCGAGCGCCGAGGCCTGGCGC
This sequence comes from Falsiroseomonas sp., assembly GCF_051860665.1. GTDB lineage: Bacteria > Pseudomonadota > Alphaproteobacteria > Acetobacterales > Acetobacteraceae > Falsiroseomonas. Next base: position 183,152 of record NZ_JBHYDM010000008.1, on the reverse strand, counting down.
GGAAGGACAGCGGCTGTTACCGCTGCGGTCACCTTCCCACACTTGAACGATGACGCAATGAGCCCCTCCGCGTCATCATCCGGCCGATTCCGCCTAGGCCCGCCCATGTCCCCGCCCCCTCCGGTCAGCCTGCCCAGGACGCACCTGCCGCGGCTCGCCGCGGCGGCGCTGGTCGGGCTTGCCTGCCTGCCGGCCCTGCGCACGGGAGAGGTTGCGGACCTGCCCTGGCCCGCCCGTTCCCTGGCGCCGAGGCTCGAGGCGCCGGATGACCTGCAGCCGGCGGGGCTGGCCTGGCTGCCGGCCCTGCCGGCGCTGGTGGTCCCGGACCTGCCCTCGCCGGCCCAGTCGCTGGGCCAGGCCCTGGATGCGCGGCCAGATCTGCGGCCCGCGGGGCGGCTGCCGCTGGCGGATGGCCTGACGCTGCATCTGGCGGTGCCGCTGGACGATGACTGCAGCCCGCAGGCCGGCTGGCTGCTCTGTCCGGGGCTGCGGATGGTGGCCGAGGGCGAGGCGCCTGGCGCGCCGCTGCGCGCCGTCTGGCTCACGCAGTTGCTGCCGGAGGCTGCGCCGCTCGCGCCCCTGCGGCAGGCCGCGCTCGCCTCCCACGGTCCACCCGTGGCGGAGGGCCGGGAGATGGAGCGGCGACGCGGCCTCGACATGCCGCAGCACCGCATGCTGTGGCGCCAGCACCGCCAGGGCCTGCCCCTGTGGCTGGAGGCGGTCTTCGTGCTGGAGGACGCGCCCGCCGATCCGGATGCGCCAGGCGTGCTGCGGATCGGCTGGTCCGTCACGCCCGATGACGGCGCCGCCGCCGCCCCCGCCGGCGCGCCCTGACCTCAGCCGGCGGGACGCGCCAGCTGCCGCCGCATCTGCGCGTAGATCGCCTCCACCTGCGCCCGCTGCGCATGCGCGGTGCCGGATTGCGCCACGGTGGCGCCGCCCGCGGCACTGCCCCAGGCGAAGGCCTCCTCCGGCGCCGCGCCGCGCGCCAGGGCCAGGGTCATGGCGGCGACGAAGCTGTCGCCGGCGCCGGAAGCGCCACGCACCAGCACATCGGGCGCCGGCAGCCGCCAGACCCGCTCCGCCGAGGCCAGCACCGCGCCGCGATGGCCGAGGGTGACCGCCACCAGCCGCGCGGCGCCGGAGCGCGCGAGATCCAGCGCCGCCGCCTCCTGCTCCGCCGCCTCGGGCAGCTTGCGGCCCAGCAGCGCCTCGAACTCGCCGAGGCTCGGCTTGATCAGCTCCAGCCCGCCGGCGGCGATGGCCGCGCGCATCGGGTCGCCGGAACTGTCCACCACCACGCGCTGCCCGCGCCCGCGCGCCGCCGCCGCGGCCTGGGCGAAGAAATCCTCCGGCATGCCGCGGGGCAGGCTGCCGCTGAGCACCAGCCAGCTCTCCGGCTGCGCCACCTCCGCCAGGGTGGCGAGGGTCGCCTGCCATTCCGCCTCCGCCACCTCCGGGCCTTCGGGCACGAAGCGGTATTCCAGGCCGCTCGACAGGTCCTGCACGATCTGGCTGATGCGGGTGCGGCCGGCGATCGGCACGCTGCGGCGCGGCACGCGCTCGGCATCGATCAATTCCTCGATGAAGCGGCCGGTGACACCGCCCGCCAGCACCACCGCCAGCGTCGTGCCGCCCAGCTCCCGCACCACGCGGGCGACGTTCACGCCGCCGCCGCCGGGGTCGAAGCGTTCGTTGCGCGTACGGATCTTGCGCACCGGGCGCACCGCCTCCGCCTCGCAGCCCAGGTCGACGGAGGGATTCGCCGTCAGCGTGACGATCAGGGGTTCGTGTGCCATGCGGCCAGCATGCCAGACCGGCCGCGGGGTGGCGAGGCGCGGGCTTGCGCGCGCCCCCGCCTATCGCGAGGCTGCGGCAACCAGCGGGAGTGCCGCGCATGCAGGTCGTCGTCTTCAGCACCAAACCCTATGACCGGCAGTTCCTCGATGCCGCCAATGCGGCCGCCGGCAGCCCGCACCAGCTGCGCTACCTGGAGGCGCGTCTCGCGCCCGAGACGGCGGCCCTCGCCCAGGGAGCGGAGGCCGTCTGCGCCTTCGTCAACGACCAGGCGAGCGCCGCGGTGCTGGAGGATTTCGCGCGGCGCGGCATCCGCCTCCTGGCGCTGCGCTCGGCGGGCTTCAACAATGTGGACCTCGCCGCGGCGCAGCGGCTCGGCATCACCGTGGCGCGGGTGCCGGCCTATTCGCCTGAATCGGTGGCGGAGCACACGGTGGCGATGATGCTGGCACTGAACCGCCACATCCACCGCGCCTATCACCGCGTGCGGGAGGGCAATTTCGCGCTGGACGGGCTACTGGGCTTCGACATGCATGGCCGCACCGCCGGCATCGTGGGCACCGGCCGCATCGGCCTGGCGGTGGCGCGCATCCTTGCGGGATTCGGCTGCCGGCTGCTGGCGCATGACCCCTACCCGTCCGAGGAAGGACGGGCGCTGGGGCTGGAATTCGTCACGGTCGAGGATCTGCTGGCGCGGTCGGATATCGTGACGCTGCACTGCCCGCTGACGCCCGCCACGCATCACCTGATCGATGCCGCCGCGATCGCGCGCATGCGGCCTGGCGCGATGCTGATCAACACCAGCCGCGGCGCCATCGTCGACACGCGCGCCGCCATCGCCGGGCTGAAGTCCGGCGCCATCGGGCTGCTCGGCCTCGATGTCTATGAGGAGGAGGGCGACCTGTTCTTCGAGGATCTGTCCGGCCAGATGCTGCAGGACGATGTCTTCGCCCGGCTGCTGACCTTCCCCAATGTGCTGGTCACCGCGCACCAGGCCTTCTTCACGACGGAGGCGCTGAGCGCGATCGCGGCGACGACGCTCGGCAATATCACCGCCTTCGCCGAAACCGGCCGCGCGCTGCATGCGGTTTCCACCGAAAAGCTGGCCTGAGATCCGGCGCCGCCGCGCGCCGCCGCGCTTCACCGCTCGTTCACCAAGCCGCTGCTAGCTTCCGCGCCGGGTGCCAGAAGGGGTGCCTGCGCCCGGGCGTGAACCCGGACCGGCCAGGAAGCCCGGCCTTGCCACTCAGCCCGCGCAGCGCAGCGGACGCCTGCCGCGCCGCGAGGGGCGCCAGACGAGCCGCGATGATGCCCCTCCAGCCTGTCATGCCCCGGATGCTGCCGTCGCGCCGACGGCTGGCCGCATGATGCCAGCACAGGATCCCTGCCACCCCGCCGGCCGCATCGTGCGTCTGCTCGGCATCGTGGCGGCCGCCGAGGCCGGCACCCTGGCGGCGGCGATGGGGGAGGATGTGCGCGTGCTGCAGGCCGGCGCCGTGGCGGCGCTGGTGCAGCCGCGCGACCCGCCGCTCCGCCGCCTGTTCCTGCGCCGCGACCGCCTCGCGCAGCTGCGCCAGATGCAGCAGGTGCAGGCGCGGCTGGAACAGGCCTGCCAGGCGGGCGCCTTCCTGGCCTGCGACCCTGCCGCGGCCCATGGCCCCGAGCCGGCGCTGCGCGCGATTCTCGCCGCCGATGCCGCGGCGCTGGCGGCCGCCCTCGCCCGCTTCGGCCGCCGTCACCAATGGGATGTGATCCTGCGCTGGGCGCCCGATGCGCTGCTGCGCGCCGCGGAGGTCGAATGGCCGGCCGAGGGCGCCGCGCGCGCCGCCGCCATGCGGCAGGCGATGGCCGAGGAACGGGCCTTCCGAACGCAGGCGCTGCGCCAGGCCCTGCTGCCCCGCATCATCGCCATCGCCGAGGCGCCGCCGGCCAGTGCCGAGGGCGAGGCGGGGCTGACCGTCATCATCCAGGCCGGCGCCGAGGCCCTGCTACGGGAGGCGCTGGCGCGGCTGCCGGAGGCCGCGGCGCGCGAGGCCAGCTGCGAATGGCGCGGCCCGCTGCCGGCCCTCTCCCCGGCGCCGCTGCGCCTCGCGCCCGGTGAGGCGGAAGGCGAATGGACGCTGCTCCGGCTGCCCGAGCCGGTGGAGCCGGCGGCGCTGATCCGCCTGTGGCACGGCCTGGCGGAGGCGCTGCAGCCGCCCTCCGCCGACGCAACCCTGGAGCCGGAGGCGGATGCCCCGGCCGAGACCCAGACAGCCGAGGTGGCATGACATGAACGACGCGATGGCCGCCGCCGCGGGCACCCCGGAGACACCGATGACAGCGCCGAACCCGAAGCCGGGCTTCCGCAGGCCGGACCTGCGCTGGCTGGGCGCGGAGGGGGCAATGGCCGCGCTGCTGGCCGCCGCCGCCGCCCTGCTGGCCGCCGCGACGCTGGAGGGCTCGCTGGACGCCGCCTGGGCGCCGCCCGGCGCGGCGGGGCTCGGCCTGGCCGCGGCGCTCGCCGCCCTGGCCGGGCTGTGGCGCCGCGGCCGGGCCGAGGCCGCCGCGCCGGTGGCCGAAGCCACGACGGAGGCCGTCGCCACGCTGCTGCGCGCCCTGTCGGAGGAAATGCTGCGGCTGAAGCAGGAGGGCGCCGAGGTCAGCCGCGCCCTGGGCGAGGCCGGCCAGGCCGGCGGCCGCATGGCGGAAGCCGCCGCCACCGCCACCGCGCGGCTGGAGGACAGCGCCGAAAGCAGCGCCATCGCCGCCCGCGCCCTGGCCCTGCTGCCCGGGTTGGCGGATGCCCAGGCGCAGCGGATCGAACAGATGGCGGCCCGCGCGGAACAGGCCCTCGGGCTGCTGCCGCAGGGGCTGGGCAGCCGGCTGGAGAGCCTGCCGCGGGAGGTGGTGGCGGCGCTGGCCGGGCCGCTGGATGCCTCGATCACCGCCGCCGAGGGCCGGCTGGCGGCGCGGCTGGAGGCCATCCCGCCCGCCCCCGCGCGGGCGGAGGACGAGGTGATTGCGGCGCGGCTGGCCGTGGTCGCGCAGCGGCTGGAGCGCGCCGGCGGCGCCATCCTCGGCCTGGGCGAGATCCTGCCACAGCGCCTGGAACGCGCGGCCAGCGCCATGGGCAGCCAGCTGGAGGCGGCGATGCCGCCGCTGCTGGCACGGCTGGAGGCGCTGCCCGGCCCGATCGAGGAGGCAGGCCAGATGCTGCGGCTGGAGATTGCCGGCCTGGCCGGGACGCTGCGCCAGGGCCTTACCGAGCAGGGCTCGGAGGGGGCAACGGCGCTGCGCGAGGCGGGCGAAAGGCTGGCCGCGCTGCCGGAGGCGCTGGCGGCGGAGGTCGCGCGCCTCGGCGCGCTGGGCCCGGCCATGGCGCAGGAGGTCACGACCCTGGCCGCCGAAGCGCGGGAGGCGACGGTGGCGCTGCGGGCCGAGTTGGCGGGCCTCGCCCCCATCGCCCCGCGCCTGGCGGCGGAGGTGGAGGCGATGACGGCGCGGGGCGCGGAGGCCGCCGCGGCGCTGCGCACGGAGCTGGCGCAGCTGCAGACCTTCGCGCCGCAGATGGCGGCGGAGGCCGCGGCCATGGCGGCGCAGGCGGCGGAGACGCATGAGCGCCTGCAGGAGGAGATCACCGGCCTCCGCACCCTGGCCCCCGGCCTGGCGGCGGAGGCCGCCGCACTCTCCGCGCAGGTGACGGAGGCGACGGAGGCCTTGCGCAGCGAGGCGTCGCGGCTGGAGGCGGCGCTGCCGGGGCTCGGCGCGCAGCTCGGCGACATGGCGGTGCGCATCGACGATGCGACGGAGGCCCTGCGCCAGGAAGCCGCGGGCCTCGGCCTGGTGGTGCCGGCGCTGGAATCGCAGGCCGGGCTGGCCGCGGCTGGCATCGCGGCGGTGACCGAGACCCTGCGGCAGGAAATGGCGCGGCTGGAGAGCCTGGGACCGGCGGCGGAGGCGCATATGGCGGCCATCGCCGCGGCCCAGCCGGTGATGGAGGTGGCGGCACAGCGCATGGCGGCCTCGGTCGGTGCCATGGACGCCGCGAGCCGCCGGATGCGCCCGGCGGCGGATGCCCTGGGGGACCTGGCGGCGCTGCTACCGGGCAGTTGCGCGGCGCTGGCGGAGGCCGGCGCGGCCCCGACCCGCGCGGCTGCGGAGCTGGCGGCGGCCGCGCAGGCCTTGCAGGAGACGGCGCGGGAGGTGACGGCGCGGCTGGCCGCCCTGCCCGCCCCGCAGGCGGCGGAGCCCGGAATCGCCGCCACGCTGCAGCGCCTGGATGCCATCGGCCAGGAGGCGGAGGCGCTGCTGCAGGGCGCTGATACGCTAGTGCAGGAGGCCGGCGGCGCGGCGCTGCCGGAGCGGCTGGCGCAGCAGGCGCCGGAGCTTCTGGCCAGCCTCGGCCAGACCATCCGCAGCCTGCAGGGCGTCGCCGCCGCCATCGTCGCGGCGACCCCCGTCGCGGCAGGCGAGGCGGAGGCCCTGGACGAGGCGCCGCCCGCGGAGGCGACGCCGCTGCTGGACGCTACAGGATGAAGTCGCTGGCCTGCAGCACCGGCTGACCGGCCAGGCGCACCACCATCTCCAATGCGCCGCCATCGCCGGCATCCAGCTGGATGGCGGTGCCGTTCGGCCCGTAATGGATGCGGATGGAGGCCTGGCCGCCGCCGAGGAAGGCCTCCGTGCCGACGAAGGCGAAGGCCTGGTCGCCCTCCACCGTCGGATCCGCATCGATGCCGGCGAAGCTGATCCGGTCGCCGGCCTCGAAATCCAGGATCCGGTCCGCCGCCGCGCGCGGGCTCTCGGCATAGGCGTTGAAGACGAAGATATCGGCGCCGGCGCCGCCGAAGAGCACATCCGCGCCCAGCCCGCCTTCCAGCGTATCGTTGCCGGCATTGCCGTAGAGGCGGTCGTCATCCTCGCCGCCCTGGAGGATGTCGTCGCCGTCCTGGCCCTGCAGCGTGTCCTTGCCCAGGCCGCCGAGCACCGTATCCCGGCCGGCGCCGCCGACGACGCGGTCATCGCCCGCCGCGCCATCCAGCAGGTCGTCGCCCGCCTCGCCCAGCAGGCGGTCGTCATCCGCGCCGGCCAGCAGCGTATCGTTGCCGGCGCCGCCGACCAGGCGATCCAGCCCATCGCCGCCGAAGATCAGGTCGTCGCCCTGGCCACCGAAGACCGTGTCATTGCCGCCCTCGGCCATGACCACGTCGTCGCCCACGGTGCCGAAGAGGCGCTGGGCCGCGTCGCTGCCCTGCACGATCTCGCCGGCAAAGACCTCGTCCGTCTCGCGCGCATTCAGGTTCTGGATGCGCATATCCTCGGATGCGGGCGTATCCGCCTCGGCATAGGCGGTCTCCGGCGTGCCGTGGAATTCCTGCAGGTAGTCCTCCAGCGCCTGCTGCTCGCCCAGCGCATTGGCTGGCACATTGGTGGCTGCGGTGAAGTCCAGCGCGGGGTCGATGGGCGCGCTCAGCGTGCCATCGGCCAGCAGGTAGCGGAAGTTGGTGCCATTGGCCTTGGCCGGGTAGCCGTCGCCGCCATTGGCCGTGAAGTTCAGCGCCACCACGCTGATCAGGTCCGGCGCCTCCTCCAGCACCTGGCCGTTCTCCACCACCCGGGCGATGACGCGGCCATCATTGTCGATCAGCGCGACGCTCAGCACCTTGCTGCCCGCCGCATTGTCCGGGTCGTAGGAGAAGCGCACGCCGCCGAGCTGGACGAAGCCGCCATTGCCCGGCGCGATGCCGGCGGCGAAGTTCAGGATGTTCAGCAGGCCCTGCGGCGTGGTGTCGAAGACCATCAGCTTGTTGTCGAAGCGCAGCGCATTCTCGATGTCGAGCTCGGAAATGCCGCCCGCCGGCTTGCCGGCATCGGGGTTCGCCAGCGGCGGTTCCTTGTCGCCGCTCACCACATCGATGGCGCCGACCTGGGCGCGGATGCCGCCGCCATTCTTCAGGGAGACCATGAAGGGCTGGTCGCCCAGCGCATCGGTCGCCGCCTCGCGGTTCGCATCCGCGGTCAGGTTGCCGAGATTGGTCTCCTGGCTGCGGACCTGGGCGCGCTCGCCTTCCAGATAGACGTCCGTGTAGCCGAAGACGTTGCCGTCCTTGGCTTCGATGACGGCCTGCACCGCATCGACGACCTCGGCCACCTCGGCGCCCTTGGTGCCCTCGGCGAAGGCGGTGGTGTCGAGGTCCTCGACCTCCACGCCCCAGGCCTCGGCCACATTCTCCTCCGTGGCGGCGACCGCGCCGTTCACCGTGCTGTCGAGGTTCTCGACGATCACGCGACCCTCGGCGTCGAAATCCACCACCAGGCGGCCGAGATAGGTGAACTCGTTGTCGGTGTTGACGATCAGCGTGGTGCCGCCATCGGCGCCGGTGGTGACCAGCGGATAGGTGTCGGCGAAATCCGCGGCATGGCCGGGGAATTCCACGGCCTGGTCGTTCTCGTCACCCAGGCGGGTGTTGGAGCCGGCGGCGAGGATGATGTCGACGCCGTTCAGCAGAGTCGCCAGCTCCTTCTCGAAGCCGATCTGCTGCAGGTGGGACATCAGGATGATCTTGTTGACGCCCTGGGCGATCAGCTCGTCGATCACCGGCTGCAGCTGGGCGGCCAGCAGCGCCATGTCGTTGGTCTCGGTGCCGTCGCCGGCAAAGCCCTTCACCTCGACGCCGCCGGTGGAGGAGATGCTCTCCAGGATCTGCGTGGTCACGCCGACCAGGCCGATCTTCTCGCCGCCCTTCTCCACCACGGCGGAGGGGACGATGCGGCCGGCGAGGTTGGCGGCATTTTCCAGCCCGCCCACGCCGACCGTCTCGGTATAGCGGCCGGACAGCGCCGGATCGCCCGAGAAGTCGAGGTTGGAGGTGAGGTAGGGGAAGGCCGCGTCGTTCACCGCATCGGCGAAGGCATTGGTGCCGAGGTCGAATTCATGGTTGCCGACGGTGGAGGCTTCGACGCCGATGCGGTTGTGGATCTCGATATCCGCCGCGCCCGGATTGTTGCCGCGGCCATGGGTGGCGGCGACGGAGGCATCGGTGCCGGCGGCCAGGAAGGGGCCGGGGATATAGTTGTCGCCGCCGGCCAGGATCAGCGTGTTCTCATAGGTCCCGTCGAAGGCATCGACCAGGGCTGCCAGGTTCTGCGCCGTGTCGCCGGCCAGCAGGCCGGCCTCGGCATCGGAGAAATGCAGCAGCTGCAGGGTGAAGGCCGGGGTCGGGGTGGCGGTGAAGACGGAGAGCGTGCTGCTCACCTCGTTGCTCACCACCAGCAGCGCCTTGCCGGTCGGCGAGTCCTCGGCCGAGATCACCAGCACGCCCTCGGGGCTCACCGCGCCATCCATCTGGGCGGCGCCGACATAGGTCACGGCGGCCGGGTTCGTCACGTCGAAGCTCAGCGTGATATTGGAGCGTTCGAGGGCCACGAAGGCATAGGTCTGGCCGCCGATCGTGGCGATCTCGATGCCCTCCGGCTCCGGCCCCTTGTTGTCGCTGCGGCTGTCATCGACCAGCTCGGGGAAGAACTCCGCCACGATGCGCTCGACCGCGTCGCCGCTGTCGAAGACGATGTTGCCCTGCGCATCGAGGATGGAGAAGGACCGGCCGCCATACATCAGGATCTGGTCGATATCGCCGTCATTGTCCGTGTCGCCGCGCAGCCCCGGCGCATTGGAGACGGTGAGCCGGCCGAGATTGTCGTTGTCCTTCAGCGTCTCCGCATCCGGGAAGAGGGTGGCGTCCAGCTCATAGTCGCCGTTGCCAACCCGGATGGTCTCGCCGTCCGCGAGAAAATCGTCGCGGTCGTCGCCCTCATTGGCGATCACGTAGTAGGTCTGGTCGCCTGCCTGGTAGCTGTCGATCGCATCCGGCATGTAGAGGCCGAAGACCGGGGCATTCACCAGGTTCGCCGGCAGGGCCGCATTGCCCGGGCCGTCGCGGTCGGAATAGTCGGCCAGCAGCCCGGAGAAATCCTTCTGCCCCAGCGCCACGATATCGGTGAAGGTGCCGCTGGCGATGTCGAGCAGGGCCACCGCATTGGCCTCCTGCAGCGTCACCATCGCCGTCTGCCCATCGGCGGAGATCGCCACATATTCGGGCTCCACGTCCTGGGAAACGCTGCGGCCGGCGAAGATGCGCACGCCTTCGGCACGCAGCGCATCCTCCTGCCCGTCGAAGGCGTCGAAGGTGGCGGTGGTGACGGTCGCATTGGCGGCGCCGGCGCTCAGGTCGATGATGCTGACGCTGCCGTCGCCATCGGTGCCGTCCTCGTTCAGCTCGCCCTCATTCGCCACCAGGATCCTGCTGCCATCGGGGGTGAAGGTCAGGCTGTCCGGCAGTGCGCCGACCGTCACGGCGTTCAGCAGCGCGCCATCGGCGGCGTTCAGCAGCACCACCTGGCCGGGCTGCGCCTTGTCCGCGGCCGGCAGGGCCACGGCGACCACGCCATTCTTCACGGCGACGCTGGTGATATCCGTGGTGGCGAAGCCGAGGTCGGTGAAGTCGATGGTCGCCAGCAGCACCGGCGCGGCGGGGTTGGACAGGTCCACCACCTGCAAGCCGGCATTGGAGGTCACGAAGAGGCGATCACTGCCCGGGTCGAAGGCGGAAATCTCGGCCCCCGCCAGGGTCAGGCTGCCCGTTTCGGCGAAGCTCAGGGCATTGGTCGCGATGGTGCTCAGGCTCATGGCAGATACTCCGTGGCTTCGACGTCCGGGATGCCGCAGGCGGCCCCCCCCAAATCGGGCGCAGGAGGTATCGGCGGTGTGTTACAAGCCGCGGTCGGTTCTGCTGAAAAAATGTTAACCTTTGCCCTGCCGGGCGGCGCGGCTGTGGCGCAAAAGCTCGGGTTGCGACGCCGAATTACGCGCCGCAACGCTTCGTAGCCAAAAGCCGGTAGCCCTCGCGCCTCGGTCGTATCAAAGAGGAGACTCCTGGAGGTCAGCCTTCCAGGCGCCACAAGCGAGGTCCATGACTGGTGCGCATGCTTCCCCCCCTTCCCCATCGCCGCAACCTGCTGCGCGCCACCGCAACGCTGGGCCTGGGGGCTGCCGCCAGCGGCTGTGCTGCGCGAATCGACCCCGCCAGCTCCGGCTTGCGCCTGCCCGGCTTCTTCCGCGCGGCGAATGCGGAGCCGGTGCCGGATGCCATGCGCTGGCCGGATGCCAGCTGGTGGCGGGGCTTCGGGGCGCCGCAGCTGGACCAGTTGATGCAGGCGGCGATGGCCGGGAACCTGGACCTGGCCGCCGCCGCCGCGCGGCTGCGCCAGGCGGATGCCGAGGTCCGCATCTCCGGCGCCGCGCTGCTGCCGACGGTGGATGGCGATATCCAGGCCGGGCGCTCACGCTCCACCAACCGCAACCTGGGCTCGGCGGCCAGCGCCAACAACAGCTTCGGCACCGGCCTCTCGGCCAGCTACGAGCTGGATTTCTGGGGCCGCAACCGGGCGATCCTGGAAAGCGCCCGCTCCTCCGCCACCGCGGCGCGCTACGCGATCGGCGTCACCGCGCTCAGCACGCAATCCTCCGTCGCCACGGCGCTGTTCAATGTGCTGGGCGCGCAGGAACAGCTGGAGATCCAGCGCGGCAACCTGGAGGTGGCGGAGCGCAACCTGTCCATCCTGCGCCAGCGCGTCGCGGTCGGCACCGCCACCGGGCTGGACGTGGCGCAGCAGGAGACGGTGGTGGCGCAGCAGCGCGCCGCCATTCCGCCGCTGCAGCAGACCGCGGAACAGAACAGCTTCGCGCTCGGCACGCTGACCGGCGTCGCACCCGGGGAGATCGATATCCGCGCCGTGCGGCTGGATGCCCTGGTGGTGCCGGCGATCGAGCCGGGCCTGCCCTCCGAGGTGCTGGCCCGGCGGCCGGATGTGCAGCAGGCGGAGGCCAATCTCGCCGCCGCCAATGCCAATGTCGCCGCCGCCCGCGCCGCGCTCTTCCCCACCATCTCGCTGACCGGCAGCGGTGGGCTGCAGAGCCTGGCTCTGGATACGCTGCTGCGGCCGGGCTCCACGGTCTATAGCCTGGCCGCCGGGCTGACCGCGCCGATCTTCGATGGCGGATCGCTGCGCGCCCAGGTGGAACAGTACAGCGCACGGCAGGCGGAGCTGCTGGCGGATTACCAGCGCACCATCCTGGCGGCATTGCAGGATACCGAGACCAGCCTCTCCGCCCTGCGCCGCACCACGGAGACGCTGCAGCTGCAGCGCGTGCGGGCGGAAGCCGCGCAGCGCGCCTATGCCATCGCGGATGCCCAGCTGCAGGCCGGCACGGTGGACCTGCTGACGGTGCTCTCGGTGCAGTCCAGCCTCTTCACTGCGCGCAATGCGGTGGCCCAGGCGCAGACAGACCGGCTGCAGGCGGCCGCCGCGCTGTTCACCGCCCTGGGCGGCGGCTGGACCTATGTTCCGCCGGCGGCTGCCCCCTCTGCCGCAGCCGCCCCCCTGAGCCCGCCGACATGAACGACCTGCCCCGCCCGCCCCGGCCGGAAGCCCCGATCGCCGCGACAAGCCCGGCCGCGCTGCCAGCACCGCCGGAGGTGCTGGCCCTGCCGGCACCGGCCGCCCCGCCCAGCCCGGTGGCGCGCCGGCGCCAATGGCCCTGGCTGCTGGTCCTGCTCCTGCTGCTGGCCGCCGGTGGCGGCTGGTATGGCTGGCGTCAGGGCTGGTTCGGCCCGGGCGCGAGCGCACCCGCCGGAAATGCCGGCGCCGCCGCCCCCGGCGCCCGGCGCGGCACCGGCGCGCCCGCCATCCCGGTGACCGCCGCCGCCGCGACGGTGGAGGACCTGCCCATCCTGCTCGATGCCCTGGGCACGGTGCAGGCCTCCAATACCGTGACCGTGGTGCCGCAGGTCTCCGGCCGCATCACCGAGATCCTGTTCCGCGAGGGGCAGGAGGTGAAGGCGGGCGATGTGCTGGTGCGGATCGACCAGCGCAGCTACCAGGCGGCACTGGACCAGGCCGTGGCGACGCGGGCGCAGCGCCAGGCGCAGCTGGCCAATGCGCAGCGCGACCTGCAACGCTACCAGCAGCTGGCGCGCAGCAGCGGCACCTCGCAGCAGGTGCTGGACACGCAGCGCTCCACGGTGGCGCAGCTGGAAGCACAGCTGCAATTCGACCAGGCGACGATCGACGCCGCGCAATCCCAGCTGGACGACACCACCATCCGCTCCCCCATCGATGGGCGGGTCGGCCTGCGGCAGGTGGATATCGGCAATTTCGTGCAGTCCAGCAGCACCACCGGGATCGTGGTGGTGACGCAGCTGCGCCCCGTGGCGGTGACCTTCACCCTGCCGCAGCAGACCCTGCCGCAGGTGATGCAGGCGCTGCAGGCCGGGCCGGTGCCGGTGGAAGCACGGCTGGCGGAGGCGGCGCCGCCGCGGCTGGATGGCAACGCGGCGCCGCCCAATCCAGTCGGCCGCCTGGTGACGGTGGACAACCAGGTGGATGCGACGACCGGCACCATCAAGCTGAAGGCGGAATTCGACAATGCCGACCTCCGCCTCTGGCCCGGCGCCTTCGTGAATACGCGCATCCAGGTGGCGACGCTGCAGGGCGTGGTGGTGCTGCCGCTGGTCGCCGTGCAGCGCGGGCCGCAGGGGCCCTATGCCTTCGTCATCAAGGACGACAATACGGTGGAACAGCGGCCGCTGAGCCTTGGAATCATCGCCGGCCAGCAGGCCGTGGTGCAGCGTGGCATGCGGCCGGGTGAGCGCGCCGTGACCTCCGGCGCGCTGCGGCTGGTGGCGGGCAGCGCGGTGCAGGTGGCGGATCCGGTGGTGCCGGCGGCCGTGCCGCGGCAGCAGCGCCGGCGGCCGCCGGGCGCGGGCGGGCTACCGGGGGCGCCCCCCGCGGGTGGCCCGGCGCCGGGTGGCGGTCCACCCTCGTGAATATCTCCGCGCCTTTCATCGCGCGGCCCGTCGCCACCGCGCTGCTGGCCATCGCCGTGCTGCTGACCGGGCTCTATGGCTATAGGCGCCTGCCGGTCTCCTCCCTGCCCGAGGTGGATTTCCCCACCATCCAGGTGACCACCCAATTGCCCGGCGCCTCCCCGGATACCATCGCAGTGCTGGTCACGGCCTCGCTGGAGCGCCAGCTGGCGCAGATCGCGGGCCTGTCCGAGATGGTCTCGGTCAGCGGGCCCTCCGTCTCCCGCATCACGCTGCAGTTCAACCTGGGCCGCGACATCGACGATGCGGCGCAGGATGTGCAGGCGGCGATCAATGCGGCGCGCGGCACGCTGCCTTCCACCCTGCCCTATCCGCCGACCTATGCGAAGGTGAACCCGGCCGATCCACCGATCCTGACGCTGGCGCTGACCAGCGAGACGCTGCCGGTGGCGCGCATGTCGGATATCGTGGACACGCTGCTGGCGCAGCGCCTGGCACAGGTGGGCGGCGTCGGCCGCGTCGCCGTGCAGGGCAATATGCGCCCGGCGGTTCGGCTGCAGGTGGATCCGCGCCGGCTCGCCGCCTATGGCATCGGCATGGAGGCGGTGCGCACGGCGGTCACCGCCGGCAATGTGGCCGGGGCCAAGGGGTCCGTGAACGGGCCGCAGCAGGCCTCCGCCGTCATGGCGAACGACCAGATCACCACCCCCGCCGCCTTCGAGGACCTGATCATTGCCTGGCGCGAGGGCGCGCCGGTGCGGCTGCGCGATGTGGGCGTGGCGGTGGAGGGGCTGGAGAATACGCTGACCGCCGCCTGGTTCAACGGCCGCCCCGCCGTGCTGCTGGATGTGCAGCGCCAGCCCGGCGCCAATATCGTCGCCACGGTGGAGGCGCTGCGCGGCCAGCTGGAAGGGCTGCAACGCGCGCTGCCGGCGGGGGTGGAGCTTTCCGTCGTCTCGGATCGTACCGAGACGATCCGCGCCTCGGTGCATGAGGTGCAGCTGACCCTGGTGCTGTCCATCGTGCTGGTGGTGGCGGTGATCTTCCTGTTCCTGCGTACCGCGCGGGCCACCATCGTGCCCGGCGTGGCCCTGCCGCTGTCCATCATCGGCACCTTCGGCATCATGGCGCTGCTCGGCTATTCCATGGACAACCTCTCGCTGATGGCGCTGGTCATCGCGACGGGCTTCGTGGTGGACGATGCGATCGTGATGATCGAGAACATCGTCCGCATGATCGAGGAGGGGAAGAAGCCCCTCCAGGCGGCCTATGAGGGTGCGAAGCAGATCGGCTTCACCATCGTCTCCCTCACCCTGTCGCTGATCGCGGTCTTCATCCCGCTGCTGTTCATGGAGGGCGTGGTCGGGCGCCTGTTCCGCGAATTCGCCATGGTGCTGACCATCTCCGTCCTCGTCTCCATGGTCGTGTCGCTGACGCTGACGCCGATGATGTGCGGGCTGCTGCTGAAGCCGCATGGCGAGGACAAGCCCGGCCGCATCTCCGACCTCTTCGAGCGGGGGTTCGAGGCGCTGCGCCGCGGCTATGCCCGCACCCTGGACTGGGCGCTGGCGCGGGAGGGGCTGATGCTGGTGCTGGCGACGCTGACGGTGGCCGGCACGGTCGGCCTCTATATCGTCATGCCCAAGGGCTTTCTTCCGCTCCAGGACACCGGTCTCATTACCATCACCACGGAGGCGCCGCAGGATGTCTCCTTCGCCCGCATGTCGGAGCTGCAGCGACGGGTCTCGGAGCTGGTGCGGGAGGATCCGGATGTCATCGCCGTCACCTCCGTCGCCGGCGCCGGCACGGTGAATGCGGCCCAGAATACCGGGCAACTGACCGCCGTGCTGCGGCCGCGCAGCGAGCGCAGCGACGATGTCTCCGCCATCATGGCGCGCCTCGCGCCCAGGCTGGCCACCATCCCGGGCATCGAGACCTATATGCAGCCAGTGCAGGATATCCAGATCGGCACGCGGCCCTCCTCCACCCAGTACCAGTACACGCTGATGGACAGCGACGCGGCGCAGCTTTCCGAATGGGCGCCGCGCATGCTGGCGGCCATGCGGCAATTGCCGGAGCTGCGCGATGTCGGCAGCGACCAGCGGGAGGATGGGCTGCGCGTGCATGTGCAGGTGGACCGGCTGCGCGCGGCGCGGCTCGGCGTCACGATGCAGGCGGTGGACGACACGCTCTACAACGCCTTCGGCCAGCGCCAGGTCTCCACCATCTATGCGCAGAACAACCAGTACCGCGTGGTGCTGGAGGCCGATCCGGCGCAGGCGAACGACCCCGCCGCCATCGGCCTGTTGCGGGTGACGGGCACCGCGACCGGCACCGCCACCATCGCGCCGCAGGTGCCGCTGGCGGAGATCGCCACCATCACCCGTGGCCGCGGCCCGCTGACCATCACGCGGCAGGACCAGTTCCCGGCCGTGACGCTCAGTTTCAACCTCGCCCCCGGCGCCTCCCTCGGCGGTGCGCTGGAGGCGATCCGCACGGCGCAGGCAGGTCTTGGCATGCCGGATTCCATCTCCGGCAGCTTTGGCGGTGATGCGGCGGAATTCACCCGCTCGCTGGCCGGCCAGGGCTGGCTGATCCTGGCCGCCATCATCGTCATCTACATCGTGCTCGGCGTGCTCTACGAAAGCGTCATCCACCCGATCACCATCCTCTCCACCCTGCCCTCCGCCGGCATCGGCGCGCTGCTGGGGCTGGAGCTGTTTGGCCTGGACCTGTCCGTGGTGGGGCTGATCGGCATCGTGCTGCTGATGGGCATCGTGAAGAAGAACGCCATCATGATGATCGACTTCGCGCTGGAGGCGCAGCGGGAGCACGGCATGTCGCCGCGCGATGCGATCCGGGAGGCCTGCCTGCTGCGCTTCCGGCCGATCATGATGACCACCATGGCCGCCCTGCTCGGCGCCCTGCCGCTGGTGCTGGGATCGGGCGCGGGGTCGGAGCTGCGGCTGCCGCTTGGCGTTTCCGTGATTGGCGGGTTGCTGCTGAGCCAGGTCATCACGCTCTACACCACGCCGGTGATCTACCTGGCCATGGAGGCGATCCGCGCCCAGGCGGTGCGGCTGACGCATCGCGCCGCACCACCGGCGCCGGCGGAATAGCCCGTGTCGATCTCCGCCCCCTTCATCGCGCGCCCCATCGGCACGACCCTGCTCGCCATCGGTCTGGCACTCGCCGGCCTGGTGGCTTATTTCGACCTTCCCGTGGCGCCATTGCCAAAAGTAGATTTCCCGACCATCGCGGTGACGGCCAGCCAGTCCGGCGCGGACCCGGCCATCATGGCGTCTTCCGTCGCGGCGCCGCTGGAGCGCAAGCTGGGCGAGATCCCCGGCATCACGGAGATGACCTCCAGCTCCTCGCTCGGCTCCACGCGCATCATCCTGCAGTTCGAGCTTTCGCGATCCATCGAATCCGCGGCGCGGGACGTGCAGGCGGCGATCAATGCGGCGCAGGCGGACCTGCCCTCCGGCCTCACCAGCCAGCCGAGTTTCCGCAAGCTCAATCCGGGCGACCTGCCCGTGCTGATCCTGGCCATGACCTCGGATACGCTGACGGCGGGCGAGATCTACGATGCCGCGGATAGCGTGGTGGTGCCGCGGCTGTCGCAGGTGAATGGCACGGCCACCGTCGGCATCGCCGGCGCCGAGCAGCCGGCGGTGCGCGTTGCGGTGGACCCCGCTGCGGCGACGGCGGCCAATGTCTCGCTCGACCAGATCCGCACCGCCATCACCAATGCCAATGTGACCCAGGCCACGGGGCTGATCGACGGGCCGCATCAATCCGCCGCCATTTCGGTGAATGACCGGCTGGTGACGCCGCAGGATTTCGGCGACATCGTGGTCACCCAGTCCAATGGCGCCATCGTGCGCCTGTCCAGCCTCGCGCAGGTGGACCTCGGCGCGCGCGACCGCAGGCAGGCCGGGTCCTATAACGGCCGCCCGGCCGTGATCCTCACCGTCTACAAGCAGGCGGATGCCAATGTGCTGGAGGTGGTGGATGGCGTGCGCGCCCTGCTGCCGGACCTGGCGCGCTGGATCCCCGCCGGCATCGACATCACCATCATGCGCGACCGGTCGGAGACGATCCGCGCCAGCGTGGCGGAGGTGCAGCACACCCTGCTGATCAGCATCGTGCTGGTGGTGCTGGTGGTGGCGGTCTTCCTGCGGCGCACCTCCGCCATCCTCGCCGCCGGCATTTCCGTGCCGCTGTCGCTGCTCGGCACGCTGGGCGTGATGTGGATGGTGGGCTTCTCGCTCAACAACCTCTCGCTGATGGCGCTGACCATCTCGGTGGGCTTCGTCGTCGACGATGCCATCATCATGATCGAGAACATGGCGCGGATGACCGAGCGCGGCCTGCGGCCGCGGGAGGCGGCGCTGGAGGGCGCGCGGCAGATCGGCTTCACCGTCGTCTCCATGAGCGTCTCGCTGATCGCGGTCTTCATCCCGCTGCTCTTCATGGGCGGCGTGGTCGGGCGCATGTTCTTCGAATTCGCCGCGACCCTGTCCATCGCGGTCGCGATCTCCGCCGTCATCTCGCTGACCGTCACGCCGATGCTGGCGGTGCTGCTGGCCCGCCGGGGGCCGCATGCGCCGGGCCGCTTCGGGCGAGGCTTCGAGGCGGTGATGGAGGGCGTGATCAACCTCTATATGCGCAGCCTGGTGGCGGTGCTGCGCTGGCGGCGGCTGACGGTCACCGTGACCATCGGCCTCGTCGCGCTCACCGTCTGGCTCTATATGCAGGTGCCCAAGGCCTTCTTTCCCGAGCAGGACAGCAACCTGCTGGTCGGCGCCGTGGTGGCGCAGCCGGATACCTCCTTCCAGGCGATGGTCGGCTACCAGGACCGGGTGGTGGAGATCATCCGCGCCGATCCGGCGGTGGAAAGCGTCTCCGCCTCGCTCGGCGGTGGCGGTTTCTTCGGCTCCTCCAATATCCGCCTGCAGGTCGGGCTGAAGCCGCTGGCCGATCGCAACGGGATGAATGCCGCGCAGGTGATCGCGCGGCTGCGCGCCCCGCTCGGCCGTATCGTCGGCGCGCAGACCTTCCTGCGGGCGCAGAGCGACATCAATATCGGCGGCCGACAGGGCAATGCGAACTACCAGTATGTGCTGCTGACCCCGGACCTCGAGGAGCTCGGCACCTGGAGCGAGCGGCTGGTGAACCAGCTGCGCACCATCCCGCAGGTGGTGGATGTCTCCTCGGACCAGGAACGCACCGGCCTGGTCTCCCGCCTGGTGATCGACCGCGATGCGGCGGCGCGGCTTGGCGTCTCCATCTCCGCCCTCGGCGGCGCGCTGAACAATGCCTTCGCGCAGCGCCAGGTCTCCACCATCTACCGCACGCGCAACCAGTATCGCGTGATCCTGGAGATCGACCCGCGGCTGACGGAGGATCCCGGCCAGCTCACCGGCATCTTCGTGCCGGGCCGGGATGGGCCCGTGCCGCTGGGGTCCCTGGTGCAGCTGGAACGCACCACGGCGCCGCGCTCCATCACCCATCAGGGCCTTTTTCCGGCGGCGAGCATCAGCTTCTCCCTGGCCGAGGGGGTGGAGCTGGGCGCTGCGACGCGCATCGTCGAGCAGGCGGCGCTGGATATCCAGATGCCGGCCAGCGTGCGCGGCGAATTCGCCGGCAATGCGCGCAGCTTCCAGACCTTCCTCACCGGCCTGCCGCTGCTGATCCTGGCCGCGCTGGTCACCATCTACATCGTGCTCGGCGTGCTCTACGAAAGCCTGATCCACCCGCTGACCATTCTTTCAACCCTGCCCACGGCGGGCATCGGCGCGCTGCTGGCGCTGCTGGCGACCAACACGCCCTTCAGCGTCATCGCGATGATCGGCGTGATCCTGCTGATGGGCATCGTGAAGAAGAACGCCATCATGATGGTGGATTTTGCGCTCGCCCATGAACGCGAAGGCGGCGAGGGCGGCATGGTGGCGATCCTGGAGGCCTGCCGCGAACGCTTCCGGCCGATCCTGATGACGACGCTGGCCGCGCTCTTCGGCGCCATCCCGCTGGCCATCGCCACGGGGCCGGGGGCGGAGCTGCGCCAGCCGCTCGGCATCACCATCATCGGCGGGCTGATCCTGTCGCAGCTGCTGACACTCTATACCACGCCGGCGGTCTACCTGACCTTCGAGCGCATGGCGGCGAAGCGCCGCAAGCCGCTGCCGGCGGTGACGGCGACGGCCTGAGCCAGGTGAAGGATTTTTCACCCATCGAGGCTTGAGGCATCGATCCCCAAGGTATTAGCCTCGGCGCATGACGAAGCTCCGCCCCGTCCCGCCCCGCATCGACTATGGCGCCCGCGACTACTGGGCCGGCACCATCAAGATGGGATTGTCAAAATTCTTCATCCTGCGGGTGCTGCATGACGCGCCGCTACATGGCTACGACGTGGCACGCGCGGTGGAGCGTGTGACCGGCGGCTGCTGTTCCCCCACCGAGGGCACCATCTACCCCGTGCTGCGCGATTTCGCGGCCGGCGGCTTCGTCACCGTGGCGGAGGAGGTGGTCCAGGGCCGCCCGCGCCGCGTCTATGCCCTGACGGAAAGCGGCCGCGCCGCCTTCCGCGTGGCGCTGGAGGCCTGGATGGAGGCCACCGCCGCGCTGACCGACACCGGCCGCGCCTTTGCCCAAAAGCCCTGCGAGGGAGATTGCGCATGACCGCGTCCCTGCCTGTCGCCATCATCGGCGCCGGCCCGATCGGCCTCGCCGCCGCAGCCCATCTGCGCGCCCGCGGGCTGCGTCCGCTGGTGCTGGAAGCCGGGCCGCGCATCGCCGCCGCGGTGCGGGACTGGGGCCATGTGCGGATGTTCTCGCCCTGGCGCTACAATATCGACAGCGCCGCCGCCGCGCTGCTGGCCACGCGCGGCTGGCAGGCGCCGGACCCCGAGCTCTATCCGACCGGCGCCGAGTTGGTCGCGCGCTACCTCGATCCGCTGGCCGCGGCGCTGGCCGGCGATATCCGGACGAACGCCCGCGTCACCGGCATCGCCCGCCGCGATCTCGGCCGGCTGCAGGATGGCGCGGACCGCGCCGCGGCGCCCTTCGTGCTGCATCTGGCGGAGGATGAGGCGATCGAGGCTTCGGCGGTGATCGACGCCTCCGGCACCTGGTCCAGCCCCAACCCCGCCGGCGCGCATGGCCTGCCGGCGCTGGGCGAGGCGCGCCACGCCGCGCGCATCGCCTACGGCATCCCCGATGTGCTCGGCGCATCCCGGAACAGCTATGCGGGCCGCAGCACGCTGGTGGTCGGCGCCGGGCATTCGGCGATGAATGCGGTGCTGGACCTGGCGGAGCTGGCGCGGCAGGTGCCGGGCACGCGCATCCTCTGGGCGTTTCGCCGGCCGCTCGGCGCAGTGAATTTCGGTGGCGGCGCGCGGGATGGGCTGGCAGCGCGCGGGGCGCTGGGCGCGCGGGCGCAGGCGCGGGTGGACAGCGGCGCCGTCACCGCCCTCGCACCCTTCCTGATCGACCGCATCGCGGAGAAGGACGGAGCGCTCGCCATCACCGGCCGCCAGGGGACGCAGGCGCTGACCGTCCAGGCGGATCGCGTCATCGTCGCCACCGGCTTCCGGCCCGATCTCGGCTTCCTGCGGGAAATCCGGCTGCTGCTGGACCCGGCGGTGGAGGCGACGCCGGCCCTCGCCCCGCTGATCGACCCGAACCAGCACAGCTGCGGCACCGTGCGCCCGCATGGGGAGGCCGAGCTGCGCCAGCCGGAGCCCGGCTTCTATCTCGCCGGCATGAAGAGCTACGGCCGCGCGCCGACCTTTCTGCTCGCCACCGGCCATGAGCAGGTGCGCAGCATCGCAGCGCATCTGGCGGGAGATACCGCCGCCGCGCAGCGGGTGGAGCTGGTGCTGCCGGAGACGGGCGTGTGCAGCCTGGACCGCGCGCCCGCCGCCACATCCTGCTGCACGCCGGTCACGCCGCAGGGCGTCTGCTGCGCGCCCAAGCCCGAACTGCCCGCCAACGCGCCCTGCTGCGGCGCGGCGTGAGCGATCAGGCACCTGCCGGCGCGACCCGCGTCGTCATCGCCCTCGGCACGGCGCAGACGCTGGCCTGGGCCTCCTCCTACTACCTGCCGGCGATCCTGGCGGCGCCGATGGCGCGGGATTTCGGGATCTCCACCGCCTGGGTCTTCGGCGCCTTCTCCGCCGCGCTGATGCTCTCCGCCCTGCTCGGGCCGGTGGTGGGGCGGGTGATCGACCAGAAGGGCGGGCGGGGGATGCTCACCGCCTCCAACCTCGTGCTCGCGCTGGGGCTGGCGGGGCTCGGCCTGGCACAGGGGCCATGGAGCATGGCCGCGGGCTGGGTCGTGCTCGGCATCGGCATGGCGATGGGGCTGTACGACGCGGCCTTCGCCACGCTGGCGGGTCTCTATGGGCGGGCGGCACGGGGGCCGATCACCGGCATCACCCTGATCGCGGGCTTCGCCAGCACGGTGGGCTGGCCGGTCTCCGCCCTTCTGGCCGAGGCCTTGGGCTGGCGCGGCGCCTGCCTGGCCTGGGCAGCGCTGCATCTGCTGGTCGGCCTGCCGCTGAACCGGCTGCTGGTGCCGCCCGCCCCGCCGCCGGAGCGCAAGGCCGCGATGGTGCAGGAGGCCCCGCCGGCACCAAGCCGCCTCGCCATGCCGCTGCTCGCCTTCGTCTTCGCCGGAAGCTGGTTCATCGCCGGCGCCATGGCCGCACATCTGCCGGCGCTGCTGCAGGCGGCCGGCGCCACGGGGGCCACGGCGGTGGCTGCGGCGGCGCTGATCGGCCCGGCGCAGGTGGCCGCCCGCGTCGCCGAATTCGGGCTGCTGCGGCGCTTCCATCCGCTGGTCTCCGCGCGGCTCGCGATGCTGGGGCATCCGCTGGGCGCCGCGGTGCTGCTGGTCTTCGGCGGCCCGGCGGCGGCGGCCTATGCCGTGCTGCACGGCATGGGCAATGGCGTGATGACCATCGCCAAGGGCACGCTGCCGCTCGCGGTCTTCGGCCCCGCCGGCTATGGCGCAAGGCAGGGGTTGCTGGGGGCGCCGGCGCGCTTCCTGCAGGCGGCCTCGCCCTTCCTCTTCGGGCTGCTGCTGGAGCGTGGCGGGGTGGCGGCGGCGCTCAGCGTCACCATGGCGCTGGCGCTCTCCGGCTGCCTGGCGCTGATGCTGCTGCGGGCGGCACCCAGCGGCGACGCGGCGTGATGGACGTGCTGGTGATCGGCGCCGGCCAGGCCGGGCTCGCCGCAGGCTATTTCCTCAAGCGCCGCGGGCTGGACTATCGGCTGCTCGATGCCGGGGCGGCTGCGGGCGGGGCCTGGCGGCATGGGTGGGAGTCGCTGACGCTTTTCTCGCCCGCCGCACAGAGCTCCCTGCCCGGCTGGCCGATGCCGCCGACGCCCGGCGGCGGCTATCCGCCACGCGATGCCGTCATCGCCTATCTCACCGCCTATGAGGCGCGCTACGCCCTGCCGGTGCAGCGGCCGGTGCAGGTGACCGCCGTGCGCCGCGCCGCCGAAGGCCTGCGCGTCGAGGCCGCGGAGGGCGCAGCCTGGACCGCGCGCGCCGTCATCAGCGCCACCGGCACCTGGAGCCATCCCTTCGTGCCGCAGGTTCCGGGCCGGGAGGCTTTCGCGGGCCGGCAGATCCATTCCGCCCGGTATCGGCGGCCGGCGGACTTCGCCGGGCAGTCCGTGCTGGTGGTCGGCGGTGGCAATTCCGGCGCGCAGATCCTGGCCGAGGTCTCCCGCCACGCCGCCCGCGCCACCTGGGTGACGGAACGCCCGCCGGTCTTCCTGCCGGATGACGTCGATGGCCGCGTGCTGTTCGACCGCGCCACCGCAAGATGGCAGGCGGAACGCGAAGGCAGGCCCGCGCCGCCGCCGCTGGGTGGCCTCGGCAATATCGTCATGGTGCCGCCGGTAGTGGAGGCGCGCGCCCGCCGCGTGCTGCACAGCCTGCCGCCATTTGCCCGGCTCGAAGCCGCGGGCGCGGTCTGGGCGGATGGGTCGCGCGTGGCGGCGGAGGCCATCATCTGGTGCACCGGCTTCCGCCCGGCCCTGGACCATCTGGCGCCGCTCGGCCTGGTGGAGGCGGATGGCCGCGTGCGGGTCAGCCCCGAGGGCCAGGCGCTGGCGGAACCACGCCTCTGGCTGCTGGGCTATGGCGACTGGACCGGCGCAGCCTCCGCCACCCTGGCGGGCGTCACCCGCGCGGCCCGGGCCGTGGTGGCGGCAATTCTTCCGTAATTCCGGTTTCATCGAATCGTCACCCGCAGATCCCGCCCGGCGTGGCATTGGGCAGGCATGGAAACGAGCGACGCGGCCGGCGCCTTCATGGCGCTGGGCCAGGACACACGGCTGGAGTTGATGCGGGCGCTGCTGGCGGCCGGGCCCTCCGGCCTTCCTGCCGGCGCCTTGGCGGAACACCTCGCGGTGCCGGGCTCCACCCTCTCCCACCATCTGCGCGCGCTGGAGCAGGCCGGCCTGGTCGCCGCCACGCGGCAGGGGCGCAGCCTGATCTATGCCGCGCAGATCGGCCGCCTGCGCTCGCTGATCGGCTTCCTGACCGAGGCCTGCTGCGACGGCGTGCCCGCGCGCTGCGGCGACCTGCAGAGCCTGCTTCCGGAGACACATGCCATGCCACCGGTCTTCAACGTGCTGTTCCTCTGCACGCGCAATTCCGCCCGCTCCATCATGGCGGAGGCGATCCTGCACAGGATCGGCCAGGGGCGCTTCCGCGCCTTCTCCGCCGGCTCCGAGCCCGCCGCCGAGGGGCCGCTGCCGGAGGTGATCCAGCAGTTGAAGGCGCTGGGGCACGAGACCTCCGCCCTGCATTCGAAGAGCTGGGATGACTTCACCGGACCGCAGGCGCCGCGCATGGATTTCGTCATCGCGCTGTGTGACACGCTGGCCGGCCAGGCCTGCCCGGAATTCGGCGGCACCGCCTTGACGGCCGCCTGGCCGCTGCCGGATCCTGCCAAATTCAGCGGCAGCACGGCGGAGCGGGCGACGCTGCTGAACGAGCTTTATGCCGCGCTGCAAAGGCGCCTCGGCATTTTCACCGCCCTGCCCTTCGCGACCCTGGACCGCATGGCGCTGAAGGCGCGGCTGGATGAGCTGGCGCAGCCGCAGGCGGGGGCGCCGGCATGAGGGTCGGCATCAATGGCATGGGCCGCATCGGGCGGCTGGCGCTGCGCGCGGCGATGGGTGCCGCGGAACGCCAGCCGGAGGATCCGCGCGCCGGCAACCGCCTGGATGTGGTTCATGTGAATGAGGTGAAGGGCGGTGCTGCCACCTGCGCCCATCTGCTGGAATTCGATTCCGTCCAGGGCCGCTGGCGCGCGGACATTTCCGCCCAAGCCGATACCCTTCAGATCGGCGGCAAGCGCATCGGTTACTCGGAACATGCCAAGCCCGGCGAGATTCCCTGGGGCGATCTCGGCGTCGATCTCGTGCTGGAATGCACCGGCAGGTTCCTCACGCCCGAGACGCTGCAGGGCCATCTCGATCGTGGCGCGAAGCGCGTGGTCGTGGCGGCGCCGGTGAGATTCGACAGCGTGCTGAACGTGGTCGTCGGGGTGAACCAGCAGCTCTACGACCCCGCGCGCCATCCCATCGTCACCGCCGCCTCCTGCACCACCAATTGCCTCGCCCCGGTGGTGAAGGTGGTGCAGGAGGCGATCGGCATCCGCCACGGCCAGATCACCACGCTGCATGATCCGACCAATACCAACGGCGTGGTGGATGCCCCGCACAAGGATCTGCGGCGCGCGCGTTCCGCCATGCTGTCGCTGTCGCCGACCACCACGGGCAGCGCGACGGCCATCGGCCTGATCTATCCCGAGCTGCGCGGCAAGCTGAACGGGCATGCCGTGCGCGTGCCGGTGCTGAACGCGTCCCTCACCGACTGCGTCTTCGAATTGCAGCGCGCGACGTCAGCGGAGGAGCTGAACGCGCTGTTTGCCGCCGCCGCCGCCGGCCCCCTTGCCGGCATTCTCGGCTTCGAATCGCGGCCGCTGGTCTCCATCGACTATGCGCGCGACACGCGCAGCAGCATCGTGGACGGTCCCAGCACCATGGTCACCGACGGGACGCTGGCAAAGATCTACGCCTGGTATGACAATGAGATGGGCTATGCCTGCCGCATGGTCGACCTGGCCTGCCATATGGAGCACGTCGGGCTGTGAATGCCGGCACCCGCAACTACGCCATCGTCACCGCCGCCTATTGGGGCTTCACCCTGACGGACGGCGCCCTGCGGATGCTGGTGCTGCTGCATTTCTTCCGCCTGGGCTTCTCGCCCTTCACGCTGGCCTTCCTGTTCCTGCTGTATGAGGCAGCGGGGATCGGCGCGAACCTCATCGGTGGCTGGCTGGCGACGCGCTTCGGCATCGCGCGCATGCTGGCCGTGGGGCTTTCGGCGCAGATCGCGGGCTTTCTTCTGCTGTCGGCGCTCTCGCCGGACTGGGGCATGGCGCTGTCCGTCGCCTGGGTCGTGCTGGCGCAGGGGGTCTGTGGCGTCGCGAAGGACCTGACGAAGACCGCCAGCAAATCCGCCATCAAGCTGACCCATGATGCCGCCTTCGGCGGCGCGGCCGATTCACGCCTCCGGGCTTCGCCCTCCGACGATCGGACGCGGGGTGACGCGTCGGCGCAATTGTTCCGCTGGGTCGCCTGGTTCACCGGCAGCAAGAACGCCATGAAGGGATTGGGCTTCTTCCTCGGCGGGCTGTTGCTGGAGGCGATGGGCTTCCGCGCTGCGCTCTGGCTGATGGCGGCGCTGCTCGGCGGCGTGCTCGCGGGCGTTCTGCTCTCGCTGCCGCAGCTGATGGGCAAGGCCCGCGCGTCCAGGTCCGCGAAGGAACTGTTTGCCAAGAATCGGGGCGTCAACCTGCTGGCAGCGGCACGCGTGGTGCTGTTCGGCGCGCGGGATGTCTGGTTCGTCGTCGGGCTGCCGGTCTTCCTCTACGCCTCCGGCTGGACTTTTTCGATGGTCGGCGGCTTCCTCGCCATCTGGACCATCGGCTATGGGCTGGTGCAGGCGGCCGCGCCCGCCTTGGTCAGGCGCAGCGAGGACGGGCTCGCCACCGAAGTGCCGGCGGCGCGGCTGTGGTCGCTGCTGCTGGCGCTGGTGCCGGTCGCCATCGTCGCGGGTCTATGGGCCGATCTTGCGCGAAGCGATTGGCTCGTGGTGATCGGCCTCTGCCTCTTCGGCTTTGCCTTCGCGGTGAACTCCTCCATCCACTCCTATCTCGTGCTCGCCTATGCGGGGTCCGAGAAGGCGGCGGAGGATGTGGGCTTCTACTACGCCGCCAATGCCGTCGGCCGTTTCGGTGGCACGCTGCTCTCCGGCCTGCTGTACCAGGCGGGCGGGCTGACGGCCTGCCTGCTCGGCTCGGCCGCCATGCTGCTCACCTGCTGGCTGGTCACGCTCGCGCTGCCCCTCACATCACCGGCAGCAGCAGATGCGATGGCGAAGGCCCGCCGCAGCGCAGGGCGAGCGTGATGGGCAGCGCCTCCGCCCCCGTCGCCGCGCGGGGATCCGTGCCCGTGCCGGGGTTCACAGGATAGGCGGGGAAGCAGGCGCCGGCCAGCGACAGGCGCAGCCTTTGCCCCGGCTGCAGCGTGATGCAAAGCGCGCGCAGCTTCAGCCGCAGCACGCCCGGCCGCGTCACCACGGCATGCGCCTGGGAAAGTGCGAAACTGCAACCCTCCGGCGTCACCAGGCAGAGCGTGGCGCTGACATCGAAGCTCGGCGCATTCGCCGCCAGATCCAGCACCAGCTCCGGCACGCCGATCAGGTCGAGCGGTGCGGCCAGCGGTTCCGTGGTGAAGCAGGCGACATCGAAGCGCGCATCGACCGCGGCACGGTCGCACCAGGCGGGGCTGGTGTGGTGCAGGCCGAGTGCGGGGACGGGACGCCAGGGGTCGTGCGTCACATGCTCCCACACCGGCTGCGCGGGCGGCGCATTGGCCAGTTCCCCCTCCCGCACCGCGGCGCGACCATCGCCGGCCAGATACAGCGGCCGCAACGCCGGCCGCGGGACGTCGTGAAAACAGCGCCAGACGCGCAGGCCGAGGTCGAAGATCCGCACGCGACCCTCCGCCATCCAGCCCGGCGCGTCATGGCCCTTCAGCACATGGTCGAAGAGCGCGACCTGCATCGCGTCGATATCGCTCAGCGCCGCCGGCCCGAAATCGGTGCCGGCGCCCTGCGGCGACCAGGCGAGATGCGGCCAGGGGCCGATGACGAGCCAGTTCTCCGCATGCCCCTGCGACAGCGCCGCGAAGCCCGCCAGCGTGCCATCCAGGTGATAGTCGAACCAGCCGCCGACCCAGAGCGTGGGGATTTCGGGCCGCGCCGCGCCGATCGCCGCTGCGGCGGAGGCGCGCGTCCAGTACGTGTCCCCGGCCGGCGCATCGCGCCAGAGCTCGTAGTGGTGCAGCGCCTTGTGGCGATCGAGCAGCGCCGGCGCCGCGGGCAACGGCCCGGCAAACATCTCCGGCCCC
Organism: Falsiroseomonas sp.; assembly: GCF_051860665.1. GTDB lineage: Bacteria > Pseudomonadota > Alphaproteobacteria > Acetobacterales > Acetobacteraceae > Falsiroseomonas. Next base: position 154,983 of record NZ_JBHYDM010000008.1, on the reverse strand, counting down.
GACGCGGCAAGTTCGGCATAGGCCGCCGCATCCCCCGCGCGCCGCGCCTGGATGGCCGCGACCTGCGCCGCCCAATAGGCATTACCCGCCAGCAGGAAGGCGTCCTTGTCGCGCGCCTTCTCCGCATACAGATCCCAGCTCGCCATGGCCGGCGAGATCGCGCGCAGCGCCGGCGGCTGTTGCGAGAGCGCCAATAACTGCGCGGCGCCCTGATAGGAGAAGCCGTACATCGCAACCTGGCCATCCGCGCCTGGCAGCGCGGCCGCCCAGGCGATGGCATCCGCGCCATCCTCCGCCTCGCGATCATAGGCGAGGAAATCGCCTTCGGAGGTGCCGCTGCCGCGCACATCCTGGATCACCACGATATAGTTCTGGGCCGCATACCAGGCCGGATGCGCGAAGACGACGGTGGAGGCGATGCGCCGACCATAAGGCTGGCGCATCAGCAGAACGGGATGCGGGCCGGGCGTTGCGGGGCGCCAGACATCCGCATCCAGGCGCACGCCGTCCCGCGTGCGCATCGACAGCGTCTCCGGTGTCACCCGCCGTAGGTCCGCCGCACCATCTCATCCATGTGCTCGCCCGTGGTGCAGGGCGCGTAATGCGGTGGGCCGGCTTCCGGCAGGCAGGTGGGCAGGCAGCGCACCACATAGTCGCGGCGCGGGCTGTAGAAGGCGGCGCAGGAATAGCGGTCTCGCCCGCTCATGGCATTCACCACGCGATGCGGCGTCGATTGGTACAGGTCATTGGTCCAGCGCCGCACCATGTCGCCGAGATTGACGATGAAAGTGCCGGGGATCGGCCGGGCGGCGATCCACTGCCCCTCCGCATTGCAGACCTCGAGACCCCCCGCATCATCCTGCAGCAACAGCGTCAGCGCGCCCCAGTCGGTATGCGCGCCGGCGCCCAGCTGGTTGAAGGCGGCGTCCTTCGGATGCGGCGGGTAGTGCAGCAGGCGTACCGAGGGCTTCACGCCGACGAAGCCATCAGCAAAGTAGCTCTCCGAGAGATCGAGCGAGAGGGCGAAGGCGCGCATCAGCCGGTCGACCAGCGAGGTCACCGCATCATGGTAGCATTCCATCTGGGCGCGGAATTCGGGCATGCCCTCCGGCCAGAGATTGCGCGGGCCGTCCGGCGCCTCGCCCGCGAACATGAAGCTCTCCTTCAGATCGGGCGGGGAGCCTTCGTCGAGGCGCTGGCGCTGCATCGCCTCGTAGCCGCGATTATGCGCGCCGGGGCGGAACTGCACCGCCATCTTCTCCGCGAGCGGCCTGGCGAAGAAGGCGCGGGCGGCGGCGAACTGGCCGTCCAGCAGGCGCTGCGGAATGCCGTGATTGGCGGCGTAGAAGAAGCCCGTGTCGCGGCAGGCCTTGTGGATCCGCCAGGCGACATCCTTGCGCGCGGCGGGCTCGGCCGAGGTGAGGCCGCCGATGTCGATGACGGGGATGGAGGCGGCGGCGGCGGGCGGCTTGTAGATGATCACGCGGCTTCCTCCTGCGGGACATAGCTTCGCATCTTGCCGGGGTTCAGCAGGCCACGCGGATCGACCTCCGCCTTGAAGCGCAGCTGGTCACCGGGCGCGAGCTTGTAGCGGCTGCCATCCTCCACCGTGGAGACATGCGGGTTGGCAACAAAGGCGCCGATGGATTCATGGAAATCCATGACGGATTGCAGATGCGCCGCATCCAACCAGCGGATCAGGTGCACGCCGCTCAGCGCGGTCCGGCCTTCCCAGATCATGAATTCGAAATGCGCCAGCACCTGCCCGGGAAAACGTGCCTGCACGGCGGCCCATTGCTGCTCGGCGCGGTCGATGTCGTAGAGGCTCTGCAGATAGGTGATGGCCTTGTCGGTCTTCAGCGCATGCAGCGTGGTATGGCCATAGGTGAATTCGAAGACCGGCGTGCGGGCCGGATCGGTCTCCGCCTCCAGACTGTCCGCGGTGAAATCGATGCGGCCGCCATGCGCCGCGGCCAGGTCGCGCAGCGCCGGCAGATGCGCCGCATCCACCATGCAGGGCACCACGTCGCGCCCCGGCGGCACCAGCGCGCGCAGCGGCGCCATCAACGCGACGGTGGGCGCGCCGAGCAGGCTGACCAGCTTCTTGGCGATCCCCGGCGCCTCCGCCAACGCGCGGCCGAAGCGCAGCGCGGCGTTGATCTCCGGGAAGCTGACCAGCACATCCTGCCAGGGCCGCACGGGATCGAGCGGCATCTCGATCTCCGTCACGATGCCGGTGCTGCCGAAGGTGCGGTTCACCAGGCCGGTGTCCTGGCCGCGCAGCTCGATGATGCGCGGCGTTTCCTCCACGGTGATGACGCGCGCGCCGAGCAGATTGCCCGGCTCCCGCAGCCCGCCATGGCTGACGGAACCCACGCCGCCGGAGCCGCCCGCAAAATAGCCGCCGATGGTGGACAGGCGCTTGGTGGAGGGGTGGTGGCGCAGCTCCTGCCCCTGCTTGCGCGCCAGCGCATCCAGGGCCGCGATGCGGATGCCGACCTGGGCGCGGATGCGCCCCGGCTCGATCCAGCGCAGGCGGTTCAGGCCGGTCATCTCCATCACCACGCCGCCGAAGAAGGGCGTCGCCTGGCCGTAATTGCCGGTGCCGGCGCCGCGCACCACCAGCGGCACACGCAGCCGGGCGCAGGCGGCGGCGATGCGGATCACATCGGCCTCGTCGCGCGGCATCACGACGAGATCGGCGCGGCAGGCATCCAGCTTTTCCGCCAGCACCGGGCTGAACCAGTAGAAGTCGCGCGATTTCAGCTTCAGCTGTGCCGGCGCATCGGACCAGGGCACGTCACCCAGCGCCGCGACCATCGCCGCCTTGTCGAAGCGTGTCAGCACGGCGCTCATGCGGGGTCCTCCTCGCGGCTAACGGCCCAGGGAAAGAAGATGCGTTCCGCCAGAACCACCGCCTGGAACAGCAGCATGCCCATGCAGGACAGGACCAGCATGGCGCCGAAGGCGACCGGCAGGCGGAAATAGGCAGTGGAGGAATAGATCAGGTAGCCGAGCCCCCGCTCCGCCGCGACGAATTCCGCCACCACCGCGCCGATCAAGGCCAGCCCGATCGCCACCTTCAGCGCCCCGAAAACATGCGGCACGGCGCAGGGCAGGCGGATATCGACCAGCCGCTTGAACCAGGACGCTTTCATGGATGCGCTGAGCTCCAGCAACTCGCGCGGCGCGGCAGACAATCCGGTGGCCATGCCGACCACCAATGGAAAAATGGCGATCAGCGCGGTGATGGTGATGCGGGCGGATTCGCCGGTGCCCATCACCACCGTCAGGATCGGCGCCAGCGCCACCACCGGAATCGACTGCTTCACCAGCAGCAGCGGATAGATGGCGGAAGACGCGGCGCGGGAGGAGGAGATGGCGACCGCAATGGGAAAGGCCACCAGGATCGCGACGATATAGCCGCCCAGCACGGTGGTCAGCGTCGCGCGCAGGTCGACGAAAAGCGCCGGCCCCACCGCCACCGTTTCCGTCCAGACCGCGCTCGGCGCCGGCAGGATGAAGCGCGGCACGGCGAAGATCCGCACGCCGGCCTCCCAGACCAGCACCAGCGTGGCCAGCGTCAGCACCGCCACGCCCAGCCGGCGCAGCCAGCCGAGGTTCAGGCTAGGCAGCGAGACCCGGAAGCCGGGCGGCGCCTGTTCGAGTGATGGTGTCCCGGACATCGTTGATGGCCTCCTGGAAGGCGGGCAGGCGGGTGACCTCCGGCCCGCGCGGGCGGGGCAGGTCGGGGATGATTTCCGCGGCGATGCGACCCGGGCGCGGCGACATCACCAGCACGCGGTCGGCCAGCATCACCGCCTCCGCCACCGAATGGGTGATGAGCACCACGGTGCGCGGCCGCGCGGCGCCGAGGCGCAGCAGCTCGAAGCCCAGCTCGTCGCGCGTCAGCGCATCGAGGGCGGAGAAGGGCTCGTCCAGCAGCAGGATTTCCGGTTCCGTCACCAGCGCGCGGCACAGCGCGACGCGCTGCTGCATCCCGCCCGAGAGTTCATCCGGGCGGCGCGCGGCGAAATCCGCCAGGCCCATCATGGCCAGCAGCCCCCGCGCCCGCTCGCGCTCTGGCGCGCCGATGCGCAAACCGCGATGCTTCAGCGGAAACAGCACATTGCCCAGCACGTCGAACCAGGGCAGCAGCGTCGGCTTCTGGAAGGCCAGCGCCATCGCCGCCTGCTGCGTCGCCGGCGCGGCACCACGCACCTGCACGCGGCCGCGCGTCGGCGCCAGCAGCCCCGCGATCATCCGCAGCAGCGTGGACTTGCCGCAGCCGGATGGGCCGACCACGGCCAAAAATTCATCGGGCGCCACGTCGAAGGACACGTCCGAAAGTGCCTGCACCGGCGTGCCCTGGCGCACGGCATAGGTATGGCCGACTCCCTCGAAGCGGATGGCGGGCGTCATGTGCCGGTGGCGGGCATGAAGCTGCGATCGACGAAGCTTTCGGGGTCCGTCGCCGGATTCAGGTTCTGGGCGCGCACCAGCCATCCATAGGTCTCGCGCAGCACGGAGGGGTCGAAATGGCCGAAGCGCGCCGGGTCCATCTCCAGCATGCTGCGCTTCATGATCTCGATGCGGCTGGCCTCGATCTCGGGATTCTGCTGCGGGTTCAGCGCGGCCGTCGCGCGCGCCACGGCCAGCGGGTCCTGCTGCTGGAACAGCAGGGACCGCCGCATGGCGCGCAGGAAGCGGCGCGTCAGGTCGCCGCGCCGCGCCAGCGTCTCGTCGGAGGCGATCAGCACGCCGCTGTACATGCGCAGGCCGGCGAGCGTGAAGGGCAGCACCACCAGCTCCGCCCCCTGCTCCCGCGCCGGGCCTTCCAGCTGCACGGTATTGGTCAGCCACAGCATGGCGGCGTCCACCCGCCTGGTCAGCAGCATCGGCCCCAGCGCCGCCGGGTCGGTGTTGACGATGCGCACGCGCGCGGGATCGAGCCCCGCATCGCGCATCACCAGCGGGAAGAACAGGTTTGACGAGGCCGTGGGCGCGGTGCCGAGCGACTTGCCCTGCAGATCGGCAAAGCTGGTGATCCCGCTGCTGTTCAGCGTGATGACGGCATGCGCCGGTTTCGCATGCAGGGAGAAGATGGCCTTCACCATCGCCCCCTGCGGCCGCGCCGCCATGACATTGGCGATATCGGAATAGCCGAAGTGGGAGGCGCCGGTCGCGACCTTGTTCAGGCTATCCGCCGCGCCGCTGCCACGGCGGATTTCCACATCCAGCCCCTCGGCGGCGAAGAAGCCCTGGGCGAGGCCGCCGAAGCCCGCCTGCTTGTCGCCGGTCGGCAACCAGTCGATTGTCAGGACAATCTTTTCGGTCTGTGACCGGGCCAGGCGCGGCGCCATCAGGGCCAGGGCGGTGGCCGCACCCGCGGTGCCGATCAGCGCGCGGCGCGAAAGGTCCAGCGTGGCGGTGGAAGGGCGGTGACGCATCGTCCCATCTCCTGTCGTGTCGCCGGAACCTCGGCGGCACAACGCAGACGTGTGCAAGCGCCATGCCATCCGCATGATGCGGCTGCTGCGGCACGCGTTACACGCCGCTGCCCAATTGCACGCCGCTGCTCAGGCCGGAGTGACCGCGGCCTGGGCATGCACGAAGCCTGCGATGGCGGCGATGGCCGCGCGTGAATCCACCGCCTGCGGATCTTCGGTGATGAAGAGATGGCCGCGGCCGGGAGATATCCGAAGATCCACCGCGGCACCGCGCGCGCGGCAGGTGGCGGCGAAACGCTGCGCCATGTCCGGCGTCAGGTTCGCATCCGCATCGCCCTGGATCAGCAGCGTCGGCGGCGGCAGCGCCTCGCCGCGTTCGACGATATGCTGCGGGCTGCCATCCTCCATCGCCGCCGCATCCGGCCACCAGGCGTGATGCGCGGCCAGCAGCTTCTCCAATCCCTTCGCCTGCGCCATGCGGTAGCGCGCCAGCGGATCCAGCACGCCCCAGCAGACGGCGACGAAAGCCAGCGTGGTATTCGCCTCCGGCCGCAGCGCCGCCAGCATCACCTGGTGGCCGCCGGAGGAGGTGCCGAGGCCGCCCACCGGCCCCACACCCGGCTGCGCCTTCAGCCAGGCGATGGCCTGGCGGATATCCTCCACCGAGGCCGGGTAGCGATGCGCCGGCGGCTTGCGCATCTCCGGCGCCATCACCAGCACGCCCGCCTCCGCCAGCGCGCCATCCAGCGCCGCATTCATCATCCGGTCGCCAAAAGTCCAGGCACCGCCATGCACGGAAACCACGGCCGGATGCCGCCCCGGCCCCTCCGGCTGGTAGAGGCGGGCCGGCAGCCCCTCCGGGTGGTAGATCACATCCGTTACATGCATGGGCGCTCCGCTCGCGGCATATCGCTTGCTTGGCCTTACGTCAGGCCGCAGCGGGACAAGCAGCATGTATGCCATCGGCGAATTCGTCGCCTCCATCGGCGATGTGCCGGTCATTGAGGATGGCGCGGAAATCCGCCTGCGCTCGCGCGACAACTTTGCCGTCAGCCCACTGCTGCGGAAGGCGCTGGCAGGCAAGGCGGCGGACCTCATCGTGGCGCCGCGCGACGTGGCGGAGCTGCGGCATGTGGTGCGGCAGGCGGTGCGGCTGCGCATCCCGCTGGTGCCGCGCGGCGGCGGCACGGCCAATTACGGGCAATCCGTGCCGCTGGCCGGCGGCATCCTGCTCGACCTGCGCGGCCTGGATGGCATCATCTGGCAGCGGGATGGCGCGGTGCGCTGCGGCAGCGGGATGCGGATGGACCTGCTGGACGCCGCGCTGCGGCCCAGGGGGTGGGAGGTGCGGATCCATCCCTCCACCCGCAAGGCGAGCACCGTGGCGGGCTTCATCGCGGGCGGATCGGGCGGCATGGGCAGCTGCGGCTTCGGCATGCTGCGCGACCGCGGCAATATCACCGCGCTGCAGATGCTGAGCATCGAGGCCGAGCCCCGCAGCCTGGAACTGCGCGGCCGCGACGTGGAGCTGGTGCACCACGCCTATGGCACCAACGGCATCATCACCGAGGTGGAGCTGCCCCTCGCCCCCGCCTGGGATTGGCGGGAGGTGATCCTGGGATTTCCCGACTACCTCAGCGCCACCCGCTTCGGCCTGCGCCTGGCGAAGGAGGCCGGCATCCTGAAGAAGCTGATCTCGATCCATGAGGCGCCGGCGCCTTCCATGATGCGCGCGCTCGGCGGCCTAGTGCCGGCGGGCATGACGGCGGTCTTCACCATGCTGGCGCCGCCGACGCGGGATGCCGCGGATGACCTGGTGGCGGAACATGGCGGCACGCTGATTTCCGACCACGCCGAGGGCGCCGGCCCCTATGGCGCGCCGATCTACGAATTCGCCTATGGCCACGGCCTGCGCCAGATCCAGAAATCCCACCCGCAGACCACGGTGCTGCAGGGCATGTTCCCGGCCGAGGGCCTGGCGGAGAGCCTGGCGCGGGTGCATCGCCGCGTCGGCCATGCCGGGCCGATGCGGACGGAGCTGTTCCTCTCCGACGGCGAGGTTGTTCCCTGACAGATGATGTTGGAAATCCGGGATCTGGCGGGACGTGCGGGGACGTGGCGGGATAAATGGCGGTTCGCCGAGGGTTAGGCGGCGAGGCGGCCCGGGCGTGACGCGGGGTAGCCGTCTCTGGAAAGCGCGCCGCACGGGCGGATTTTGCCAGGACATTTTGGAAATGGGAGGCGGCGTCTCAGTCGGTCCCTGAGGCGGCTCTTAGGCTGAGACGCCGCCCTCTTACTCGCTCGGCGCGGCCAAGCCGTGCGGGGCGAGGACGAGAGTTAGGCAGCCCCCCGATTGCACATGGATCGTGATGGTGGTGGGCGGCGAGGGGTGCGGGCTCGCCGGCCCAAGCAAGGCCTGCAACAGCTCGGTGGAGACGGCAGGCGGAGAGGACGGCCTGGTCGACATGATGGCTCCCTACGCGATCGTATTAAGACGTCGCGGCTAGGAACAAATGCGGAACTTTTATACGATAGTCAACGCCCTTTCGGGTTGGCATCGACGGGTTTTTGCGAATCGTTCTGAATGTCGATCTGTGGAGCATCGTCCGAAAAGCCAGACTTTTCCTCGGCTTCCGTCAGGCTGTCGTAGATCAAGGTTGTAATTTGCATGACGCGGCGTGGCTCCGCGCCTTGCTGCCCACGCGCGGCCAGCGCCTGCAGTGCGGCGGCATAGGCGGCTCCTAGACGATCCGCGTTGATCAGCGAGAACAAGCGCGGCCGAGCTGGTGGTGCTGGCGGTACGGACGGTTGTGGCGCTGCGCCTTCTCGCATCGGGCCGGCTCCAGTGGCCAGCCATTCGAGGCGGACGCCGGTGGCCTCGGCCAGGGCCACGGCATTTGAGAGCTTCATCTCTCCACCCCGGAGATAACCGTCGATCGTGGTCTTCGGAATGGCTGCCCGGCCTGAGACCGTCGCGTTTCCGCCCGCATCCCTCAGAGCAAGGCGTAGGCGCTCCCCACGAGATTTCGCGTCGGGGTTCGGGGCGCCAACACCGACATCCGCGTCATGGCCCTGCAGGTCGTGTCGGAGTTCCGTGATTTCAGGCATTTAGGGACGATTTCCACCGAATTACGGAGCATGCGAAGTCCGACATGGATTTTCGTGTTGCTCGACCACCAAATCTCATGCAATCTCACCGCAGGAAGTCACCCGCGCCGGCCACCTGGCCAGCCGCGTGCGACTGGACGGGAGACGGTCGGGCATGGCGAAGCGCGGGGTACCGCAAGGCTGGCACCGGGAGGACATCAAGGGCGAACTGCGCAAGCGCTTCGGCCCCATCACCGTCCTGTCCCGGACCTGGGGCTACAACCAGGCGGGCATCACCAACACCCTGCTGCGCCCGGACTATAGCCCGGCCATCGAGCAGCGCATCGCCGAAGCCCTCGGCGAGACCCCTCACACCCTTTGGCCCGACCGCTGGACCCCCGAGGGGACTTCCCGGCCGCGCTCCACCAACGGGACGCACCCTAGCGTCGCGATCCCGTCCCCGCACCGTCAGAAATCGGAGGCCGCATGAACAGGGAAATCCTGTCGATCCCGCTTGACCATATCGAGGTCGGGGAGCGGCTTCGGGCGGTCGATGCCGATTATGTCGCCATGCTGGCCGCCAGCATGGAGGAACGCGGGCAGGATACGCCGATCACGGTCGGTCCGGCCGATGCCAACGGGCGCCATCGCCTGTTCGCCGGCGCCCACCGCACCGCGGCGGCGCGCGCCGCCGGCCTCAGCCACATCGACGCCATCGTCAGCGACGCCACCGGCCTTGAGGCCGAGCTGCTGGAGATCGACGAGAACCTGATGCGACGGGAGCTGTCGCAGCTCGATCGCTCGGTGTTCCTGGCCAAGCGCAAGGAATTGTACGAGGCGCTGCACCCACAGACTGCGCACGGGAAGGCCAGCAAAAACAAGGGGAAAGAAAAGTCGCAAACCTCTGCGACTTTTCCCGGACGCTTCTCTGCAGCCACGGCCGAGCGGCTCGGCTTGTCCGAGCGGACCATCCAGCAGGCCGTCGCTCGGGCCAAGATCGACCCGCAGGTGCGGGCGATGTTGGCGTCCCACCCCGTGGCCGATAGCGGCGCGGAGCTGGACAAGATCGCGGCCCAGCCGGCGCTGGTGCAGATCAAGATCGCCAGCGCCCTGACCCGGCCCGACAGCCCGGCGCGCAACGTCTCCGCCGCCCTGTCCGAATTCGCCGGCGCCCCGTCCAGCAGCCCCGCCGCCGAGACGCAGCGGCTTCTTCAGGCGCTGCTGAGCGCCTGGCGCAAGGCCGGCGCGAACAAGGCGGGCAAGGCGGCCCGCAAGCAGTTCCTCGCCTACCTGGTGAGCGAAGGCGAGATCGCATCCGGCGAAGAAGGGAAAGCGGCATGAACGCCTTCGTGGCCTCCCCCGGCGGGGCCTATCCCGAGAGCATGGCGCGCAGCGCCGTGCCGGGTGCGGATGATCCCTTCATCTCGGTTTCGGTCGACGGCAAGCGCTTCCGCGTCTTCTACCAGCGCGGCCGCGCCTACTGGGTGGCGCGAGAGCTGCGCGACGGGGGAACGCTGCCCGGCGTGCCGGTGGCCGATTGCGTGCAGGGCTGCCTGGACGCGCAGGCGGTGACACTGGCGGACGCCTTCCTGATCGGCCTGCGCCGCGGCGTCTTGGCGCGGATTGCGGACGGGAGGGCCGCATGATCGGCCCGGCCAAGAAATCGAGTGGGGCCGGCCACGGCTTCTCGCGCCGGTACATCCGAGAGCTGAACGAGGCCATCCTGGCCGGAGCTACATCCACTCCTCCAGCAGCCGGCGAGCCCCCTCAGTTAGATCCTTCTCGCCTGGCTGGGGACGCGGCCCCTCAACGGCACGAAGAGCCCGGTCCATCAGATCACGACGGGTCTCGTCCGTGAGCGCGCCCGTCTCCTTCATGTGCACGAGCAGCACGTTCAGCAGCGCCCAGCTGGCAAGCGCCATGGCGCCGGCCGAATACTCCTTGTCCATCCCTTCCTCCATCGGTCGAGTCGCGTCACCGATGGTAGGGCGCGGCCGGCGGTGCGTCACCGGAATGGTGCCGCCGCCGGCCGTCAGCGCCCACGGGCGTGCCGCCTGATGTCCGGCATCTTCCCCCACTCGCGCGAGCCGATCCCGCCGCCGCCGACCTGGTGGCAGGTGGTGCTGGGCGCGCTGATCTTCGCTGGCGGCGCGTGCTTCATGATCTACATCCTGCTGCTCCTCTGCTGGCCGAGGGGCATGTGAAAATGCCGCAGCCCGACCTGCTGAGCTGGGAGCCGCCGCAGACCGTCCTCGCCTTCGAGGAAGCCGAGGTGCGCGGGAGCACCCTGGCTGCGCGCATTTCTCGCGCCGTGTCCGTGGCGCTGCGCGACTGCGGCAAGCCGCGCAAGCAGGTGGCGCGGATTATGGGCGAGTTTCTCGGCGAGGAGGTCTCCCCGGCGATGCTGGACGCCTATGCCAGCGTCGGCCGTGACCAACACCGCATCAGCATGCTGCGCCTGATGGCGCTGCTGCACGCGACCGGTGACCGCCGGCTTCTGGAAATACTGGCCGAACCGATGGGCTGGGCCGTGATCGAACGGCACCACCTGCCGCTGATCCGCGCGGCGGCGCTCCGCGAGCGTGAAGACGAGCTGCGCCGTGAGCGCGAAGCGCTGATGCGATCGGCGCGAAAGCATGGAGCCGTCTGATGGCTAACCCGACCGACGACACATGCGCGGTCACGAAGCGCGAATGGTTCACCGCGGCGGCGCTGGCGGAAATGGGCTTGCCCGGGCTGCCAACTACGGAGCGAAGCCTGCAACGGATCGCGGTCGGCCAGGGCTGGGACGCGCCTGAAGCGAAGGGCCGGTCCTGGCGCCCGCGCCAAGGTCGCGGCGGCGGTGTGGAATATCACATCTCCAACCTGCCGTTGGCAGCGCGTGCGAAGCTGGCGCTGGAGGCATCCCTTGCCTCGCGCCCGGCGCCCGAGCCGCGCGCAGCGGCGAAGGCCGCGCTGTCCGACGAGGCCGCGTGGAGCTGGTACGAACGCCAGCCGGAGAAGCGGCAGAAGCAGGCGCGGGAGCGTCTGGAAGCCCTGGATGCGGTGGCGCAGCTGGTTGCGCAGGGCACGGCGAAGGTCGCGGCCATGCAGATGATCGCGGCAGAACGCGACATCTGCCTGGCCACTCTCTACGGGTGGGAGGACCTGGTGCGCGGCGTGCCGAAGGAGCACCGGCTGCCGCGCCTGGCACCCCGCAGCGCCGGCCGCGAAGGCATGCGCGCCCAGTGCCACCCGGATGCGCTGGCCTGGCTGCGCAGCGCCTGGCTCAGCCCGTCCCGGCCGCCCGTCGAGACGTGTATCCGCGGCTTGCGCAAGGTGGCGCCCAGCAAGGGCTGGGACACGCTACCGAGCGACCGGACGCTGCGGCGCCACATCGAAGCGATCGACCGGGCCACGAGCGCCTTCCATCGCGATGGTGCGGAGGCGGCTGACCGTCTGTTCCCGATGCTGCGGCGCGACCGCAGCGCGCTGCATGCGCTGGAGATGGTGAACACGGACGGCCACCGCTTCGACGTGAGGGTGGAATGGCCGGATGGTTCGTTGGGCCGCCCGATCTGCATCGCGTTCCAGGACGAATACTCCGGCAAGATCCTGTCCTGGCGTGTCGATCTGACCGAAAATGCGGATGCCTTCCGGCTGGCCTTCGGGGACCTGGTCGAGAAGTTCGGCATCCCGGACCACGTCACCGTGGACAATACGCTGGCTGCCGCGAACAAGACGATGTCGGGCGGCGTGAACCGGCGCTTCCGCTTCAAGCGGCGGGAGGAGGAGCCGATGGGCATCTTCCCGACACTCGGCGTCGAGGTGCACTTCACGCGACCCTACAGCGGCCAGTCGAAGAAGATCGAGCGTGCCTGGGGCGACTTCGCGCGGGATATCGCACGGCACCCGGCCTTCGAGGGCGCGTATCTCGGCAACAGCACCACCAACAAGCCGCACAATCATGGGGCGCGCGTGGTGCCGCTTTCCCAGTTCCTGAGCGTGTTGACCGAGATGGTCGCGGACCACAACGCGCGCCCCAACCGCACGGCACAGAACTGCCACGGGCGCAGCTTCGATGTGACCTTTGACGAGAGCTATGCGCGGTCCCCGATCCGCCGCGCGACGCCCGAGCAGCAGCGCCTGTGGTTGCTGGCGGTGCAGGATGTGACCGTGCGGCAAGACAGCACCGTCGCGCTGTTCGGCAACCGCTACCACCATCCGCAGATGGTGAACCACATCGGCAAGCCCGTGGTGCTTCGCTTCGACCCGGACAAGCTACATGCACCGGTCCACCTGTATCGCGCCGATGGCGCCTTCATCTGCACAGCCGAGTGCTGGGAAGATGCCGGCTTCGCCGATACCGAGGCCGCACGCCGCATCGCCACCGCCAAGAAGCTGCGCCGCAAGGGCGTGAAGCTGGTGGCCGATGCACAGAAGGTGTTCGACGCGGAGGAGCTGGCGCGCGACCTCGCGCAGGTCGCGACCGCACCGACCGAGGCGCCGGAGCGCCAGGTTGTGCGTGGCTTGTTCCACAGCCGCGGCAGCGCCGCGCTTGCCGCCGACCACCTGCCCCAAGCCACCGACCTCACGGCGCGCCGAGAGGATGCTGAGCGCCGGATGATGGAGGCCTTGCGCCAGCATCACAGCCGCACGCCCGCGCTGCGCGTGGTGGCCGATGACGACTGACCCCGCAGTTCAAGGAGCGAAAATGCCATCCGACACGCCAGTGAGCATGATGCCGACAGAAGAGGTCGACGCGATCCGTGGCGAGGTCCGCCGCGTGATGGAGCAGGAGGGGCTGAAGGGGACCGAGATCGCCCGCGAGATCGGCATGCCATACGGCACGTTCAGCTCCTGGATCGGCGGCACCTATGCCGGCCGATCCGACCTGAAGGCGGCCGACGCGCAGAAGTGGCTCCGCACCCGATCCGTGCGGCAGGAAACGCAGCGCCTGATGCCGGAGGAGCCGCGCTTCGTCGTGACGCCCACCTCGCAGGATCTGATGGTGGCATTCCAGCATGCGCAGCACATGCCGGACTTCGCGGTTGTCGTGGGCAATCCGGGCGTCGGCAAGAGCACGGCCGCCTGCCAGTACACGCGCACCACGCCGAACGTTTTCAAGGTCGTGGCGCATCCGACGCTCAGCAGCCCCCGCGCACTCATGGAGGAGCTGAGCCTTGTGATGAACAGCTATCAGGGCGGGTCCCTGCACCGCGTCATGCGCGGTCTGGTGGCCAAGCTGCGCGGGCGCAATGCGCTGATCATGATCGATGAGGCGCAGCACCTGACCAGCCATGCACTGGACCAGCTGCGCAGCATCCACGACGCCGCCGAGGTTGGCGTGGTGCTGCTGGGCAACCCGACCGTGAACGGCAGGCTGGAAGGCACCGGCCGCACGGGCGAGTTCGCTCAGCTCACCAGCCGGGTCGGTCTGCGCGTCAGTCGTTCGAAGCCGAAGGCAGGGGACATCGAGGCGCTGCTGGATGCCTGGGCGATCAGCGGCACGGCGGAGCGCACGCTGCTGACGCAGATCGCGAAGAAGCCGGGTGCGCTGCGCGGCATGACGAAGACGCTGAAGCTGGCGCACATGCTGGCCAGCGCGGAACGCTGCGTCGTGGACGTGTCGCACATCAAGCTCGGCTACGAGCGTGTCGGCTCGACGGCCGGCCAGGAAGCCGCGTGATGCCGGAAGACGCCATCCAGCTCGACGACGACCCCGATGTGAACGTCTGCGATGAATGCTGTGATCGCGATGTCAGCATCTACGAGACGAAGCAAGGCAGCTTCATCTGCGCGGATTGTCTTCGGGCTGGCAAGCGTGAGCTGGCGCCGCCGTGCCACGGCACATCGATGACCGCCGAACCCATCGTCCGGCGGCGCGACGCATACGACCCCGAATTTGCAGAGAAGATGCGGGCCCTGGCCCGCAAGGGAGGGATGCTGTGATGGAGCTTGAACAGAGCCCGCGTGCCGTCGACGGCGCTGCCCGCGCCAGGATCGACGCCCTGCGGGCACGCGTCGCGCGGCTGGAGGCGGACCCGCTGTATCTGCGCCACCTGCCGCGTGCTGGCATGGACCGCACGATCGCGGCGGTGGCCGAGGAATTCGGCATCGCCGCCGATGCGATCCTCGGCGAGTGCCGCTCCCGCGAAATCGCGCTGCCGCGACAGGTGGCGATGGCGCTGGCGCATCGGGTGCTGGGCTACAGCACCCCGCGCATCGGGCGACTGCTGGGCCGCGACCCCAGCACGGTGCTGCATGGTTGCCAGCGCATCGCGTCCCTGGCGGCTGCCGACGCCGCCTTCGGAGCCCGCCTGGATGAATTGTCGCGCGCGATCCGCCTCAACAGCGAAGGAGCAAAGTGATGGCGAGGGTGAAGCGCCAGGCCGAGGTGGTGCGCGCTCCGGCGGACAGGGCGGAGGCCAGCGCGATGCTGGCGATGATCGGCGCAGCGCAGCGCGACCTGGCCGTGATCAAGGCGGCGCAGGAGGAGACAATCTCCGCCGCCAAGCTGCGCGCCGAGCTGGAGAGCCTGCCGCTGCAGAAATCCATCCTGGATCTGACCCGCGGGCTTCAGCTTTGGGCGGAGGCGAACCGTCAGGCCCTGACGGATGGCGGCAAGACGAAGACGGTACCGCTGGCGACCGGCACCCTGAGCTGGCGCCATCGCCCCGCGAGCGTGCGCCTGACCGGCCCGGACGCCGTGCTGGCCGAGGTGGAGCGCCTGAAGCTGGAGCAGTTCCTGCGCCGCAAGGTGGAGCTGAACCGCGAGGCGATGCTGGAAAAGCCAGAGCTGGCGCGGACCGTGCCCGGCGTGACGATCGGCAGCGCGGGCGAGGACTTCATCGTGGCGCCGAGCGACGACGCGCCCCCGGCCAATGCCGGCGCGATGGACGCACCGCGGGCACCCGGGAGCATGGCAGCATGAACGCCCTCGCGCGTCGCCCGATGGGCCAGGCAGTGGCACCGCTGGGCCTGCGACCGGACCTGGTGGCGTTGCACGAGGTGCTGGCGCAGCTGGAGGAGGGGCACAGCGCGGACGAGGCCCTGGATGCGGCGATCTGCGCCGCCCTCGGCTGGGACGTGACGGCGGACCGATGGGGCGCCCGGCGCCGCATCGCCTGGCGCTGCCGCAGCCCGCTGTCGTCCCGCTGGGAGGTGGTGCCGGCCATCACGGGGCGGGTGGACCACGCAGCGCTGCTGCGGCCCTGGCGGTGGGACTACAGCGCCGGCGAGGTTGGTGGCGCCGGGCGCGCCTGGTGCCGCGAGCGCCGCACGCGGCCGGGGCATGAGATGCCCCGCTACTTCGAGCTGAGCCGGCTGACGGCCGCGCGGGCGATGGCATCCGTCGCGCTGTTCGCCCAGCGCAGCATCGCAATGGAGGGCTGCTGAGATGGGCAGGAGGAGAAACACCCTTGCCGCTGCCTGCTGGCAGTCGGGTGAGATCGACGTGGTTGCTGCCAAAGAGGTGCCGCAGGGCACGATTGTGCTTGCCAAGGGCGAGCAGGCGCATCTGGAGGCAGCCATCCAGGGCAGTGCGCGTCTTTCCTACGACGGAAAGACCTGGCTGGTGCCGGGCGTGCCGGAGGCGGATGACGGTGACGCAGCCTTGAATGCCGCGCTGCTGTACCGCAATCGCCTCGGCAATTCGCTGCGCCGCGTGCAGCAGGAGGCGGCTGATGCGTAGGCGCGGCGCCACCTCCCCCATCGTGGAGCCGGCCCGGCGCGGCGCGCCGCTGCTGGCGAGCATCGAGGCGCGGACCAAGCTGCTGCGCCGCAAGGTCCAGATCGCCCGGCGCGAGCTGCGCATGGAGGACCCCGACTACCGCGCGCTGCTGCAGCGCGTGACCGGCAAGACCAGCTCGACGGAATGCGGCCCGTCCCACCTCGACGAGCTGCTGACGGCGCTGCGCGGCCTCGGCTTCAAGGACAAGGCGCCGCTCGCCGGCGCCGGCCGCCGGCCTGTGTCGAAGGAGGCGCAGATCCGCATGATCCACGGCGTGTGGAACGAGATCGCGCCGCTGGTCGCCAACGGTGACGAGAGCGCCCTGCGCGCCTTCGTGCGCCGGCAGACGAAGAGCCCAGAGACGCCGGACGGGATCAGCGCGCCGGAATTCCTGGACAGCGTCCAGGCCAACAAGGTGCTGGAGGGCCTGAAGGCCTGGCGCAAGCGGCTGAGGAGCAAGGCAGCATGAGCAAGAAGCCGAACCCCGTGACCCGCCCCCTGGTCGAGGCGATGACGCAGGTCACCACGGGGCACGAAGGGTTGGTGACGGCGGAGGCCGTGATGCAGGCCGCCCTCGTCATCCTCGACCGCTGCGCCTGGCCGGACCATCTGCCGGAGCTGCTGCGCAACTGCGGCGACTATCTGCATCGCGTCGCGGACCAGCGGGAGAACCACCAGGCGCAGCACCCGATGGTGCTGCAATGAGCGGGCGCGGGACGATCCGGAAGGCCGAGCGCGACGCACTGCGCCTTTGCATCGCGAAGCTGCATGCCCAGGTTGATGGCTTGCTCGCCGACGGTCGGTATAGCGACGACCCGAAGGGTGGCTTCCTCTGGGAGGATTTCCAGCTGCCACAGGGACGGACGCTCAGCGTTTCATTGCGGGTTGAGCTGCGGGAGCCAGCCGCCCCGACCGATCCGCCCGCGAAGGCCAAAGCAGGCAGGCTCGCGGCCCCTTCGCCGCTGCTCATGATCGAGGGACCGCGTCGATGATCGCGCAGCGCCCGGGAATGGCGGACGTCGACCTTGTCCAGCAGCACCAGCAGCATGCCGCGGCGCATGCGGCGCTGGAGGTGCAGATCGCCCAGCTGGCCGCCCGCGCGCCTCACATGGTCGTGGAGGGCGGGCCCGGCTTCATGATCGTGGGCACCGTGATCACCCTGCCGGGCGGAGGCCGCCTGCGCTTCGAGGGCACGCTGGAGATCGTCGAATGACGGAGGCTGCCACCCGCCTCGGCCCCCGCGCCCGCGAAGCGGTGGCCCGCTGCATCGAGACGGCGATCACCGCTGGCCGAAGCACCAAAGGCGTGGTGCCGGCGCGGCATGTCGAGCACGCGATTGCGTCGATCGAGACGTCGATGATCGTCGATGCGGTCGAGGGAGGTGCAGCAGAGCTGCGCGCCGAACTGGCGAAGGCGGGCGGGTGATGGTGGCCTACAGCTTCCAGAAGCGGTTCGTGGGCTTCGTCCAGGCCGGCCTGGAACCCGGGCCGTGGTGCCCCGGCATGAAGCGCCACACCCTGCGCGCGCCGCGCACCGGCCGTGCTGGGCACGCCCGGCCGGAGCAGCCGGTGCATCTCTACACCGCCATGCGGACCAAGCACTGCCGCCTGATCGGGCGCGGGGTGGCCCGCGTGCAGATCCCGGTGACGCTGATGCACATCAACCAGGAATGGCCTCTGGCGCTGGCGCGCCGTGCTGGGCCAGCCCCCCGCAGCTGCGTGGCCCAACTGGCGCCCATCGTCCGCTTCATCATGGAGATGCCGATCGGCGGCTTCATCGTCGAGGAGAAGATGGAGGAGTTCGCGCGGGCGGACGGCTTCCGCGACCTGGCAGAGATGGTGGCTTTCTTCGACCCGCCTCGGGACGGCGCCGCCAGCAGCATGGACATGGTGCTGATCGGCTGGGCGCCGCAGTCGGGGCACGACGGGTGATGTCAGCGGCGCGGTGGAGGATTGCGGACTGGCTCCACGGCAATGAGCCGCATGATCTGCCGCGCTCGCACTGCCGCATCGGATTGCCCGGCGGCGGTCAGTCGGCCACAGGTTGTGCGCATGTTGTCGTTGTCGCCAATCCCCGTCTCGATGTGCGGAGACGACAAGATTACAAGACGCCAAGCACAGGACTGGATCAGATCCGCTATGACGCCTGTGTAATGCTCGCGGTCGGCGGGGTTGCCCGGTCCGCTAAGCCGATAGGCCACGTTTCGCTGCGCCAGATAGATCCCAGCGCGCGCGCGCAGGTAGTCGCGCCTGAATTCCTCCGTGTACCACTCGCACTCCCGCTGCTTTCGTGGATCTCGAACCATGCACGGCGCGGTATGGCGTTCGGCCTCCCGCCAAGCATCGAGTGCCACTCGGTCGGAAGGTGGTCGCATTCGCTGCACTGCGGGCAGCGTGGCGAGCACTCGCTCCCGCTCCTTATCTTCCGCAATGCGCGCCGCGCGTTCCGCCTCCAGGCGCGCGGCCTCCTCGGCGGCGGCGCGTTCCTCCGCCGCTCGCCGCTCAGTTTCTGCCTGCTGCCGCGCTGCCGCGGCGTCTGCGGCGGCAGCAGCCTGTCGGGCCGCGTAGTCCGCGTTACGCGCGGCGGCGTCGCGAGCTGCTGCTTGTTCCCGCTGTTCTCGTCCCTGCCGGATATGCGTCGGCTCGAAGCGGGACACCCCGTAGGCGCCGCAGAGGAAAACCGCGAGGCCGATCAAGGCCGCACGCCCACGGCCGCCCCCGAAGGTGCGTGGCCGGAACTGACCGACGATGATCGCCGCTGTGCCAAGCAACGCGACGAACGCCGACAGGCCGTACATCAGCGTCTGCATGCCGTCCTCCGTCATTGCTTGCCCGATCAGAACCCGATGCGCGCCCGCTGCACAACCCCCGGGTCGCGGTGGCAGGCATGACGCTCCCCCCGCGCCTCGCCGCCGCCATGGCCGCCGATCGGCGCGCCGCCGCCTTGGCGCAGCATCCGCCGCCGGCGGAGCTGGACTATCTGGCTGACCGGATCGGCCCCGAGGCGACGCTGGCGGTGGTCGAGCAATTCGGCGGCACCCGTATCCCCATCCCACGCCACCCGAACCAGGGGTCCAAGCTGGCGCGCGCCATCGGCCTGGCGGCGACACAGGCGCTGTCCGAATGGCGCGGCGGCGAGGATGTGAAGATCCCGCTCGCCAAGGTCTGGCGCATCCGGCTGTATCGGGCGGAGGGTTGCAGCTACACGGAGATCGCGCGCCGCCTGGGCATGGGGGAAAGCGCGGTGCACAAGCACCTTCAGCTCTCCGGCCAGACGCGGCCGGCCCAGGCCAGCCTGTTCGACTGACACCCCATATGCGGGGCGTAACTTGGGTGCCCCTGCGCGCGCGATGGTCGCGGCGCAATGACCCATCCCCCCGCCTTCCCGCTCACCACTGACCACCTTTGGCGCCTGGGCGCCGACTGGCCGTCGCGGTGGCATCCGCTGCTGGTGCAGCACTGCGGGGCGCAGTCCATCGACACCCCGCTTCGGCTGGCCGCCTTCCTGGCCAATGTGCTGCACGAAACCGGCGGCTTCCGCCGTCTGGCCGAGGATCTGTTCTACTCCGAGAAGCGGCTGACCGAGGTCTGGCCGTCGCGCTTCCCCACGCTCGCCAGCGCGCGCCCCTATGCCCGCAATCCGGAAGCCCTGGGCGAAAAAACCTATGGCGGGCGTCTCGGCAACAAGAAGCCGGGCGACGGCTACCGCTATCGCGGCCGGGGCCTGATGCAGACCACCGGCCGGAATAACTATGCCGCGCTGAGCGCCGCGATCGCCCGCGATGTGGTCGCCGATCCGGACTGGCTGCTGACGCCGGAGGGTGCGGTCGAAAGTGCCACGCGCTTCTGGGCGCAGGCCGGCTGCAATCGCATGGCGGATGTCCGCGACATCCGCGGCGTACGCCGTCGCATCAACGGCGGGCTGATCGGGATCAAGGACGTCGAGGCGATCTACGCCACGGCGCGGACCGTGCTCGTCGCATAGGAGAGCTTGCATGCCTCGCAACATTTTCTTCGTCCTGGTCGCCGCTGCCTGCCTGGTGGGTCTCTCGATGACCTATGCCATCTGGCAGGTGCCGGGCGTGCCGATCGGGCTGACCGAGCGCGGCGTGGAGACCTCGACGACGATCCCACCGCTGTTCGCGCTGCTGCTGGACCACACGCTGGAGCTGCTGGCCCCCGTGGCCCTCTTCATGGGCCGACACCTGATTTCGCGCGCGGCCGAGTGGCTCAAGCTGCGCGCGGACAGCGAGGTCCGCGCCTATCTGGAGGCCGGGCTGGAGCGCGCTGTGGCCTATGGCTTGGCCGAAGCGCGGCGCCGCGTGGTCGCCGGGGCCTTGCCGAACAATGCCGTGTCGAACGCCGCGGGCGAGCTGGCCCGTGGCTATGCGCAGGAGCGCTGGCCGGATGCCCTGGCGCGGTTCGATGTCGACACCGTGGCGCTGGACAAGATGATCCGCGCCCGCCTTCCCAAGCCCACGCCGGCCGGCCTCGCCGGCTGATGGACGACGCCGACCACGCGCAGGCGCAGGAGCCAGCACAGGCCGCCAGCCGCTTCCGCGCGACAGCGGGGCAGATCACGGGGGAGCAATGCGACCAGTGCGACAGGCCATTGCAGCCCTTCGACCGACGCCACAACCCGAACGCCCGCACCTGCACCAGGTGCCGCAAGGCTGGAGGCCGCAGGCCGTGAGTGAAGGCTTCGTCTTCCCCTGGAAGGACATCGTCGTCGCGCTCACCGCGGCCAGCATGATCGGCGGCCTGATCATCACCTGGGTTCGGACGCAGCTATCGCCCGACTTCGCGAAGAAGGCGGACATCACCGCCCTCGGCGCGCGGATCGAGGCAGTGGAGGCGCAGATGCGCGGCGTGCCCAGCCACACCGATATGCGGCTGCTGTCGGATCGCATCAGTGCGGTCGAGAGCGGCGTGGCTGTGGTGAGGGCGGAGATGGGAGGCGTCGCAGCCGGCGTGCAGCGCGTGGAGTCGCATCTGCGCCTTGTCCACGACCACCTGCTTAACCACCAGAGGGATGCGGACCGGTGAGTTACCAGCGGCTACTGGATGAGGAGCGCCGTCTCTGCGCTCTGAGGTGCCTCTCAGAGGCCGAAGGGCGTTCTCTCAATGAGGATTTGCTGCTGCGGATGGTGGGCTTCTACCACCTCGGCGTCATCAGCCCGGACGAGCTGCGCGGTTACATGACCTGGCTGGAAGGCCAGCGGCTGGTCGAGATCGAGAGGCTGCCAGTCCCGAGCGGCTTGCTGTGGGTGGCGACGCTCACCGGCAATGGCGTGGCTGTTACGCAGGGCAAGCGTTGGCCGGGCGTCGCCGAACCTGCGGCGCGGTGACGCCGCATGGCCCGCCGCCCATCGTCCGTGACGCAGAAGCTGCCGCCAGAGATCCAGGGCGAGATCGTCAGGCTGCGCGAGCGTGGCAAGACGATCGACCAGATCATGGCCAAGCTGCAGGAGCTGGCGCCGGAGGCGGACCTGAGCCGGTCCGCCCTTGGCCGCCATGTGAAATGGCTGGACGAGGAGTTCGAGGATCTGCGCCGGTCCCGCCAGGTGGCCGAGCACCTGTCCGCCGCGCTGGAAGACGGGCGCGATGCCCACTCCGCCCGCATCAACATCCAGCTGCTGCACAACGAGGTGTTCGAGCTGCTGCGCCAGACGCGGCAGATGGCGCGACTGGCGGAGGAGGCCGGGGAGAGCGCGCCCCTGGGTGAGCGCGCGAAGGCGGTGGCGAGCATCGGCCGGACGCTGGCGAATGTGACGCGGGCGGCGCGGACGAACCTTGACTACATCGCGGCCGTGCGTGCGGAGGCGGCAGAGGTCGCGACCAAGGAGGCCGCTGGCAGAGCGGCCGATGCGGCGAAGGCGCAGGGCATGTCCGCCGACACGGCGGAGTTCATCAAGGCGTTCGTGCTGGGGGTGAAAGCGCCATGATGACGAACGAAGCGCTGCGAGCCGTGGCGGCAGAAGCCGAGGCTGCCGCCTTTACCGGCGATCCGGTGACGATGGCCTTCACGCTGGGACGCATCGCGGAATGGGCCCTGGCCGCCGCGCGCGTCGCGGAGGAGGCCGCGGACGCCACCGACGCGGCCGAGGCCGCCGAGGCATGACCCTCACCGCCGAAAGTCTGCCCGCCGTACTGTTGCCCTACCAGCAGCAATTGGTGGCGGCGCTGGAGCCGCGCCGCAGCGTTGTCGTCGTGGAGAAGTCGCGACGCACCGGCTATTCCTGGACCGCTGCCGTCATCGCGACCCTGCATGCCGTCCGCGCCGCCAAAGCCGGCGGCATGGATGTGCTCTACATGGGCTATGAGATGGAGATGACGCGGGAGTTCATCGGCTACGTCGCCGACTGGGCCAAAGCGTTCGACTTCGCCGCCGGCGCCGTCCAGGAATTCATCTGGACCAACCCGGACAAGCCCGAGCAGGACATCAAGGCCTTCCGCGTCAGCTTCGCCAGCGGGTACGAGGTGGTGGCGCTGCCGTCCATGGCCCGCGCCTTCCGCGGCAAGCAGGGCCTGGCGATCCTGGATGAGGGCGCCTTCATGGACGACTTTCTGGGCGTCATGAAGGCCGCGCTTGCATACCTCATGTGGGGCGGCAAGGTGCTGGCGCTGTCCACCCACCTGGGCGAGGACAATCCCTTCAACGCCCTGGTGCAGGACATCCGCGCCGGCAAGTTGCCGGGCTACACCCTGCTGCGCTGCACCTTCGACGAGGCGATGGCGCAGGGCCTGTATCGCCGCATCTGCCTCCGCCTCGGCGAGGCATGGACGGAGGAAGGAGAGGCGCAGTTCCGCGCCGAGGTGCTGGCCAAGTACCGCGACAATGCGGATGAGGAGCTGCACTGCATCCCTGCCAGCGGCGGTGGCATCCCCATCCCGTCCAGCCTGGTGCGCGCCCGCGTGGCGCCCGGCGCACCGGTGCTGCGCTGGGGGCGAGACAAGGCGTGGACCATGCTTCCGGAGCCGACGCGCGTGGCGGAATGCCAGGCGTGGATCCGGGACACGCTTCAGCCCCACCTGGCGCGGCTGAGCGAGGAACGCCCCTACGCCGTGGGCATGGACTTCGCCATGGTGCAGGACTTGTCCGTGATCTGGCCGCTGGAAATCCGACAGGACACCACGCTGCACACCCCCTTCGTGGTGGAGCTGCGCACCATCCCCTACGAGCAGCAGAAGACGATCCTGTTCGCGGTGCTGGATGCCATGAAGCGCAAGCGGGGCGTGGCCCTGGATGCCGGTGGCAATGGCATGGTGCTGGCGCAGGTCACGGCCCAGAAGTGCGGCGCTATCGTCCAGCAGGTGATGCTGAGCGAGCCATGGTACCGGGAGCACATGCCGGTGATGAAGCGC
The DNA here is from genome assembly GCF_051860665.1 of Falsiroseomonas sp. Classification (GTDB taxonomy): domain Bacteria; phylum Pseudomonadota; class Alphaproteobacteria; order Acetobacterales; family Acetobacteraceae; genus Falsiroseomonas. The sequence goes on along the minus strand of NZ_JBHYDM010000008.1, from coordinate 131,371 downwards.
CACTTCGAGGAAGGCACCATCACGGTCCCGCAGGACGAGGACACGATCGGCGACTTCCCGATGCTGCGCATGGTGCGCGGCGTGATCCGCGTGCCGCAGCAGCGGCTGGCCGCGCAGGATGGCGGCAAGCGTCATGGCGACGCCGCGGTGGCCTGCGGCCTGGCCGTCTTCGCGACAAGGGTTGAGGCCGGAGAGTACGGCTACCAGACCGTCGCCTCGACCGGCCGCCCTCGGGAACAGGCGCCGCAGCACTGGCCGGAAGACATGCGCAATTCGCGCGAGCTGAGGGGCAGTATCTGATGGCGGGCGTCCTCGACCAGTTCGGCAAGCCGATCACCAGCCGCACCATCCGCGAGCTGCGCGGCGAGGTGGCGACCCCCACGCTGGCTGGCGTGCGCCCGGTCATTGCGAACCACCCCGCCGATGGCATGACGCCCTCGCGCCTGGCGGCGGTGCTGCGCGCCGCGGCGCAGGGCGAGGGCCTGGCCTATCTGGAGCTGGCTGAGGATATCGAGGAGCGGGATCTGCACTACGGCGCGGTGCTCGGCACCCGCAAGCGCCAGGTCTCCCAGCTGCCCCTGACGGTCGAGGCCGCCAGCGACGATCCGGAACACATCCGCCACGCCGACTTCCTGCGGGAATGGCTGGCTACCGGGGTGCTGGAGGCATCGCTGCTGGATCTGCTGGATGGCGTTGGCAAGGGCTTCAGCGTGATGGAGATCATGTGGCGCACCGAGCCCGGCCTGATCGTGCCGGAAGCCCTGGTGTACCGGCCGCAGCGTTGGTTCGAGGTATCGCGGGAGGATGGTCACACGCTGCTGCTGCGCGATATGGGCGGCGACGCCGCGCTCAGCCAGCACAAGTTCCTGGTGCACCGCCACCCGCAGAAATCCGGCCTGCTGCTGCGCAGCGGCCTGGCACGCATCGCGGCCTGGGCCTGGATGTACAAGGCCTTCACCCTGCGTGACTGGGCGGTGTTCTGCCAGAATTACGGCCAGCCCGTGCGGATCGGGAAGTACGGGCCGGAGGCGAGCGAGAAGGACAAGGAAGTCCTGTATCGCGCGGTGGCGAACATCGCCGGCGACTGCGCCGCGCTGATCCCCGCCAGCATGATGATCGAGTTCGTCGAGGTGGCGGACAAGAAGGAAGGCGCGGAGATCTACGAGCGCCGTGCTGACTGGCTGGACAGGCAGGTCAGCAAGGCGGTGCTGGGCCAGACCACCACCACGGATGCGATCAGCGGCGGCCATTCGGTCAGCCAGGAACACCGAAAGGTCCAGGAGGATATCGAGCGGGCGGATGCACGCCTCGTCACCGCCACGCTGACCTTGCAGCTCGCCCGCCTGATCATCGCCTTCAACTTCGGCGAGCAGCGCAGGTACCCGGTGCTGCGCTTGGGTCGCCCGGACGAGGTGCCGCTGGAACAGGTGATCGCGGCACTGGAAAAGCTGGGGCCGCTGGGGCTGGAGGTGGAAGCCAGCCAGGTGCGGGATCGCTTGGGCTTCGCCGAGCCGGCGCTGGATGCGCCGCGCATCGGCGGGCGCGTCGCCGCGCCGGCACCGCCCTCCACCTCGCCCACGCTGCCGCCCAGCCTGCAGAGCATCCGCCGCCTGGTCACCAGCCGTCACGCCAGCGCGCCGGAGCCGGAGGTGATCGACGCGCTGACCGACCGTCTGGCCGAGGACGCGGCCGGCGCCATGGCCGGCCTGACAGCGCGGGTGCGGGCCGAATTTGAAGCGGCGACCGACCTGCCCGACCTGTCGCGCCGCTTGGCGGCGCTCGACCTGCCGCCGGAGGATCTGGCCCGCGCCATCGGCCAGGGCATGGCGCTGGCGCATCTGGCGGGCGAGGCCGCTGCGCTCGACGATCTGGCCTGATCCCGAATGGCCGTGTCGCGGGAAACTCTCGCCGCCATCAACCTGCCACCGGCGGAGGCCATCCGCTTTCTGGCGGGCAAGGCGAACGTCACCACGCAGCATTGGACCGATGTCTGGCGCGATGGCCATAGCCGGGCCTTCATGGTCGCGGGCGCGGCGACGCAGGCGCTGGTGCAGGATTTCCGGGATGCCGTGGCGAAGGCCTTGGAACAGGGCACGACGCTGGCAGAATTCCGGCGCGACTTCGACGGCATCGTCGGCCGCCACGGCTGGGTCCACAACGGCACCGCCGCCTGGCGATCCCGGCTGATCTACGACGTCAATCTTTCCATGGCCTATGGCGCCGGCCGCTGGGCGCAGCAGACCAACCCGGATGTGCTGGCTGCCTTCCCCTACCTGCAATACGTCCACAGCGGCGCGGTGCATCCGCGGAAGCAGCACAAGGCCTGGGATGGGCTGGTGCTGCGGGCGGATGACGGGTTCTGGGCCACCCATTACCCGCCGAACGGCTGGCGCTGCGGCTGCCGCGCCCGCTCCCGCTCCGCCCGCGACTTGGCGCGCATGGGTAAGGCGGCGCCGGACGCCGCACCCAGGATCGAAACCCGCAGCTGGACCAACCCCCGCACCGGCGTCACCAGCCAGGTGCCGGAGGGTATCGACCCGGGCTTCGACTACAATCCAGGCCAGGCCTTCGCCGGCGGACGTCTGCCGGAGATCCCGGGCACGGCGACGCTGCAGGTGCCCGATGGCTGGATGCCGCCGCCGCCGCCGCTCCCTGCTGCCACGGCGGTCGCGCCGCCCCCGTCAGTATCGGTCGCGCCGGTCGCGCCGATGCCAAGCGTCGCCATCGCCCGGGCAAGCGAACGGCTGCGGGAGGAGTTCGCGCCCTGGGGCAGTGGCCTGACCGCAGGCGAGGCCGCAGCCCTCGACGCCTACAAGGGCGTGGCAGGACGGGCGATGAATGCCGCGCTGCGCGGGGAGATCGACGCGGAGGCGGTGCCGCCCGGGATGATCGCGGAGCTTAGCGAGGCGCTGGGTCGAGCCGTCATGCCGCGCCGTGTCGTCGCCTATCGAGGGGGCGGCGATGCCGATGCGGCGCTGCTGGCGGGCAAGCGGCCAGGCGATACCGTCCAGTTCCCGTGGTTCCTGTCATCGTCGATCGACGCGGCCGTGGCGCGCAGCTTTGCCCAGCAGGGTGGCGGTCCGAGCATCGAGCTGCGCCTTTCGGCCGGGCTGCGCGGGGTTGCCTACGTGCATCCCTTCCCGCGCTATCGCTACCGCCAGTTTGAATTCCTTGCTTCGCCCGGCCTGCTGTGGCGCATTGTCCGCCGCACGCCTTCCCGGATTGTGCTGGAGCCTGTCGAGAGGTCATGAGCGCGTCGCAAACCCAGCTTGATCGTGAGCAGATGCTGCGGCAGCTGGCCGCGCATGCCGAGCTGCCTGCGGCTTGGCTTGCCACGCGCACGGACGAGCAGCTCCGCCAGCTACATCACCAGGTGCAGGCGCAGCTCGCCGCCTATGCGGCCATGGGCTTCGTGGATGAGGCGCAGGACCAGCCGACCCCGTGACCGGCGTCACCCTCTCCGTCGAGATCCGGGATGCCCAGATCGCCGGCGCCGTTGCCCAGCTCCGCTTCGCCTTCAGCCGGCCGGAGGAGCTGACCCAGCCGATCGGCATCCGCCTGCGCGACAATGCGCAGGACCGCTTCAAGCTGGAACGCGCGCCGGATGGCACGCCATGGGCGCCGCTGAACCCGCTCTACGCCGAGATCAAGGAAGGGCCTGGCATCCTGCGCGGCCGGGACTGGAACCGCAGCGGGTTGAACAACAGCCTGGTGCACCAGGCGGCGGGCTGGGACGTGGCGATCGGCAGCAACAAGATCTACGCGGCCGTCCACCAGTTCGGCGCGGTCATCAAGCCACGCCGCGCTGGCATGCTGACGCTGCGCACGCCCAGCGGCGCGATCTGGGGGGTGGCCAAGGAAGTCACCATTCCGGCCCGGCCCTATCTCGGCCTTTCGGATGAGGATCGCCGCGACGTTCTGGACATTGTCGAGGATCGCTTCGGTCTGGCGATGCGCCCCCGCTCCGCATCACCCGATTAAGAGCGAATAAGAGCGGCTAAGAGGCGTTCTGGCCGCCTCTGCCGGGATCGGTCCCCACCGGCTTCGACAGCCCGCACAGCGCCGCCGTGGCGCCTTCCCCGAAAAGACCCTCACCGCCCCACTCGCGGGGCGTAAATCGGGGGGATGCCGCCCGCGATGATGCGGCATGCTCACCGCCATCCTCCATTCCGCATTGCCCTACTCCGGTGGCGCCGCCGCCGGCCAAGGCGCCGCGCCGGTCTGGGTCCAGCTGGTGCCGGCGGGCACCTTCCGGGGTGGTGACGGCCGCGGCCCCTATACGCTGACCGACCCCGCCGCGGTGATCGCGGAAAGCATGGCCCGCGGCCCGCTGCCCTTCGACGAGAACCACGCCACCGACCTCGCCATGACCACCGGCATTCCGTCCCCGGCCCGGGGCTGGATCGTCGCCATGGAGGCGCGGGAAGATGGCATCTGGGGTCGCGTCGAATGGACGCCCGAGGGGCAGGCGCTGCTCGCCTCCCGCGCCTATCGCGGCATCAGCCCGGTCATCGCCGTGACGAAGACGGGCGGCCAGATCATGCGCGTGCTGCGGGCCGCGCTGACCAACACGCCGAACCTGCCCCAGCTCGCCACCCTGCATACCCAGACCCCGAAGGAGACACAGGTGGACCTCACGGCCCTCCGCCGCGCACTCGGCCTTGCCGAGGATGCGGACGACGCGGCGATCCTCGCCGCAGCCCAGGCGGCCCAGACGGCCGTCGCCGCCCATGGCCAGCAGATGGCGACGCTCGCCACCGCCGCCGGCCTCGGCGCGGGCGCCCCGCCCACCGCCATCGTCACCGCGCTGCAGACGCGCCTGGCGGCCGGCGATCCCGGCAAGATGGCGCAGGACCTGGTGGCGCTGCAGACGCAGCTCGCCACCCTGCAGCAGTCCAATGCCCGCGTGGCGGCCGAGGCGACGGTGGACGGTGCGATCCGCGCCGGCAAGCCGATCCCGGCCTCGCTCCGCGACCACTACATCACCCGCCATATGGCGGACCCGGTCGCCGTGGCGAAGGAGCTGGACGGGCTGCCCAGCCTGCATGCCGGCGGCCTGACCGGCCGCACGCCGCCCGCCACCGGCAAGGGCACCGAGGGCCTGGGCGCCGAGGACAAGCAGGTCATCGCCCTGCTCGGCATCTCCCCGGAGGCCTTCGTCAAAGCGCGCGCCGCCGAGGGCGTCATGGTGGGGAGCGCCTGACATGCCACTGACCGGACCCCGCAACACCCAGGAGCTGAACGCCGCCAGGCGCTTCCGCTTCACCGTCGCCGCCAGCGTGCGCATCTTCCCCGGCGCGCTGGCCATGCTGAATGCCAGCGGCCTTCTGACGCCCGGCGCCGTGGCGACCGGCCAGACCGCCGCCGGCCGCGCGCTGACCGACAGCAATGATGGCCCGGTCACCGTCGAGCGCGGTGTCTTCAAGTGGAAGAACAGCGCCAGCGCCGATGCGATCACCGCCGCGGACTGGGGCAAGCAGGTCTTCATCGTCGATGACGAGACGGTGGCCAAGACCAATGGCAGCAGCACCCGCAGCGCCGCCGGCATCTGCCGCGGCGTGGACGCCGATGGCGTCTGGGTCGAGACCTGAAGGAGCGCCGGCATGATCATCAATTCGGGCAATCTTCGCTCGCTCTACACGGGCTTCTCAGCCGCCTTTCAGGTCGGCCTCACCGGCGCGCCGTCGCAGTGGCGGCGGATCGCCATGGAGGTACCGTCCACCACCAAGGCGAACGACTATGGCTGGCTGAAGGACCTGCCGAAGATCCGGGAATGGATCGGCGAGCGCGTCCTGCACAACCTGGAGACCGGCGACTATCGCCTGGTCAACAAGCCCTGGGAGCTGACCATCGGTGTCGACAAGGACGACATCGAGGATGACAACCTCGGCCTCTACACGCCGATGTTCCAGCAGATCGGCCAGAACACGGCCGAGTTCCCGGACGAGCTGGTCTTCGAGGTCGCCGCCAACGCCTTCTCCGCGCTCTGCTATGACGGGCAGTACTTCTTCGACACGGATCACCCGGTGGTCGACGAGAACGGCGTGACCCAGTCGGTCAGCAACAGCGGCGGCGGGTCCGGCGCGCCCTGGATGCTGCTGGACACCAGCCGGCCGATGAAGCCGTTCATCTTCCAGAACCGGCGCGCCTTCGACTTCGTGCGGATGGATGCCGCGACGGACGAGGCCGTGTTCAGCCACAAGAAGCTGCGCTACGGCGTCGATGGTCGCATGGTCGGCGGCTACGGCCTCTGGCAGCTGGGCTACGGGTCGAAGCAGACGCTGAACGCCGCCAGCTACGCCGCCGCCCGCGCCGCGATGATGGGCATGCGCGGCGATCGTGGCCGGAAGCTGAACCTGCGGCCGAACCTGCTGGTGGTCCCGCCGAGCCTGGAGACGGCCGGCCGCGAGGTGCTGCTGCGCGAGCGCGACGCCGCCGGTGCCACCAACATTTGGCAGAACACCGCCGAGCTGATGGTGACGCCGTGGCTGGCGTGATCCGCATCCGAGCGGTCCGTGAAGGGCATCGCCGCGCCGGCATGGCGCACAGCCGGACCGCGGTGGATCACCCGGCCGGGACCTTCAACGCCGCGCAGCTGGAGATGCTGCGCGCGGACCCGCAGCTGGTGGTGGAGGAACTGGCGCCCGCGCCGGCGCCGGCGGCACCCACGAACAGCGCGTTGCCGGCGAACGGGGTGGATGCCCCGGCGTCGAGCCAGGGCGAGGCCCTGACGGAGGCGGCCGTGACGGCCGACCAGACGGACGCGAACGCCGGCGACCAAATGGTCGCCGGCACCCATGCCGAGGGGGAAGGCGCGCCGGGATCGGCCGCCGCGGTGCCGGCCACCGACCCCAATCAGGGGGCGCAGCCGCAGGCTGACGCCGCCGGCGGTGATGCGCCACCGGCAGACCCGGCGGAGGGAGCGGCTGGCGCTCCCGCCGCTTCCTCGCGCGCCCGCCCCCGCGGCAAGGCCTGACGCGCCATGCCCTATGCCAGCGTCGAGGACATGATCGCCCGGTTCGGGGAGGTGGAGATGATCCGCCTCTCCGCGCCCGCCGGCCAGCTCGACGAGATGGTGGTGCGGTCTTCCGTCGAGCTGGCGCTGGTCGAGGCCTCCGCGCTGATCGACAGCTACATCCGCCGCCGCTACCCGGTGCCGGTCGCCGCCCCCGTACCTGCCGAGATCGTCCGCGCCTGCCGCATCCTCGCCCGCTACGACCTGTCGCGCGCCGAGCAGAAGACCACCGGCAGCGACCTGGTGACGGATCGCGATCAGGTCATCGCCTGGCTCAAGATGATCGCCGAGGGCAAGCTGGACCTGCCGATCGCCGTGGCGCCCGCCACCGGCACCGGCGGGCTGGATGCGCGGGTGTCCGATCGCGAGCCCACCTTCATCGCCGGCGGGGGGCTGAACTGGTGAACCTGTACCAGTCGCTGACCCAGGCCGGCCCGCTCTTCGCCATGTTCGCCGGGATCGAGGCGCGCCTGCAGGCCGCATTCCCGCCGCGCGAATTCGAGCACGCCGTGATGCCGCCGCGCCTGTCGCCCTCGGCATGGGCCAAGCTGGTGCGCCGCATGCCCTTCGTCGGGCTGGGCTTCGTGGGCGCGACACCCTCCGCCGCCTCCGGCCGGCGCTTCGATGCCGGCGCGGACTGGACGCTGGTGATGGTCAACCAGAACAGCAGGGGCCATCGCGAAAGGCTGCTGGGCGACAGCCTCGGCATCGCCCAGCTTGGCATGGCGCAGGTCGCGGCCGCCGCGCTGCATGGCCTGACCATCCCGGCGGTCGGCACCGTCTCGGTCACCAGCCTCGGCAATCTATGGGTCGAGGGGTGGGAAGCCGAAGGCGCGAACGTCACCGGCCTCAACCTGCGCTGCGGCTTCAGCCTGGTGCCCGCGGGCGACGGAACGCTCGATGACTTCCTGCGCCACGCCGCCGACTGGCGCATCGCCGAAGGCGAAGCAACGCAGCAATCCGACCTGATCACCGTGAGGGACGAGGCATGACGCAGATGGTTCGGGTGGCGCCTGTCGAAGGCCGGCGGGTGCGCCGCCCCGATACGGGCGCCGTGATCGAAGTTCCCGTGGAGCTGCCGCGCGACGCCTTCGTGCTGCGCCGCCTCGCCGACGGCGACCTGGCGCTGGCCGAGACGACGCCCACCCCCGCCACCCCGCCGGCCAAGAAGTGAGGGCAGCATGAGCCAGACCGTCTCCTTCGAGCAGATCCCCGCCGACTGGCGCTCCCCGGGCAGCTATGTGGAAGTGCGGCCGGCCACGCGCCGCGCCGGCCTCAGCAGCTATGCCGCCCGCGTCCTGCTGATCGGGCAGATGCTGACCGGCACCGCCACGGCGGGCAGCCTGCAGCGCATCACCCGCCGAGACCAGGCGGCGGCCTACTTCGGCGCGGGTAGCGCGATCGCCCAGATGATCGAGGCCTTCATCGACGCCAATGCGACGACGGAGCTGCATGCGATCGGCCTGGCTGCCCCGGGCGGCGCCACCGCCGCGGAAGGGGGTATCGCCTTCGCGGGCAGTACGAGCGCGGCCGGCACCCTGGCCGTTTACGTGGCGGGGCAGCGCGTGGCCGCCACCATCCCCGCCGGCACCGGCGCCGCCGCCGCGGCCGGCCTGCTGCAGGCGGCGGTTGTCGCCAACACCACGCTGCCGGTCACCGCCACCGTCAGCAGCAGCACCGCCGAAATCACCGCGCGCCAGGCCGGGCTGCTGGGCAATGCGATCGACCTTCGGCTGAATTACCGGCCGGACGACGCCACGCCGCCGGGCCTCACCGCCACCGTCACGGCGCTGAGCGGCGGCGCCGGTCAGCCCGATCTGGCGGCCACCCTCGCCAGCATCGCGGCGGAGGACTTCACCGATATCGCCATCGCCTGGTCGGACAGCACCAGCCTCGCGGCCCTGACGGCCGAGCTGACGCGGCGCTTCCAGGCCATGGTGGCGCTGGATGCGCATGGCTATGTCGGGCTGCGCGGCACGCATGGCGCGCTGCTGACCGCCGGTTCCGCCCAGAACAGCCAGCACCTGTCGCCGATCGGCGCCTTCGCCAGCCCGACGCCGCCCTGGATCTGGGCGGCCAGCCTCGCCGGCCGCGCCAGCTTCCACCTGGCCAACGACCCCGCCAGGCAGCTCGCCAGCATCACCCTGCCCGGCGTGCTGCCTCCGGCCCCGGTCGCCCGCTTCATCGAGGTCGAGCAGGACCAGCTGCTGCGGGACGGCAACTCCACCTGGAACGCGCTGCCCGATGGCACCGTGGCGCTGTCCCGCGTCATCACCGCCTACCAGGTCTCCACGCTCGGCGTGGCGGACACGGCCTGGCTGGACATCATGACGCCGAAGGTGCTGAGCCGGATCCGCTTCGACTGGAATGCCCATGTCCGCCTGACCTATCCGCGCCACAAGCTGGCGGACGACGGCAGCCCGGCGGCCGAATTCGGTGATGCGGTGGTGACGCCCCGCATCATGCACGGCGTCTGGGGCAATCGCTGCAAGCTGTATGAGCGGCTGGGCTGGATCGAGGGCGCCAAGGAGACGGTCGAGGCCAGCGTCTTCACGCGCGACGCCAGCGACAAGAACCGCCTGAACGCGGTCCTGCGGCTGAGGATCATGGGCAATCTGATGGTCTTGGCCAGCGTGCTGGAATTCGAAGCGTAAGGGAGCCGCACCATGGCGCAGACGGTTGGCATCATCGACGCCTACTGGCGGGATCGGAAGATCGCCGCGGAGAAGGGCAGCAAGTTCAAGATGGGCGGGCTGAAGAACAACGCGGTCGTGCTCGGCCGGCAGGTGCACCGGTCGCAGGAGATGGAGGCGAGTGAGATCACCGTCGTCACCTCGCTGCTGCGCGGCCAGCGCCTGACCGACCTCTATGGCGACGGCAGCGAGGGCGAACTGCAGATCCTGCTCGACACCGGCCAGACCTACATCTTCCCGGATGCCTTCCTGACCAATCGGCCGGAGGTGACGGGCGGCGAGGGCGGCAAGGTCGAGCTGGTCTGGATGGCGGGCGAAGGGGAGGAACTGCTGAATGGCTGACATCGAGCCGACGGGCCGCGTCGTGGTGGATATCACCGAGGACGTTCACGCGCCGCAGACCCAGGCTCCCGCGTCCGCCGCCGGGGCCGTGCCGGTGCTGGACGACGATCCGGATGCGATCCCGGCGCGGGCCGAGGTGCTGCCGGATGGCACCGTGCGCCTGCCGCTGCTGTTCCCGGTGACGCTGCGCTACCGCCAGACGCATCGCGACGCGGTGCGGGAGGAGCCGGTGGATGCCCTGACCTTCCACCGGCTGAACGGCGCCGACCTGCGCGCCGTGGCCGCCGCCACGCCCGAGGCGCAGACCATGGTCGCCCTGGCCCGTAGCGCGCGCATCCCGGAGCGGCGCTTCGGCCTGATGTTCGACCAGATGGACGCCGCCGACATTGGCGACGCCCAGCGCTGCGTCGCCGGTTTTTTGGGGAATGGCCGGAAGACTGGCCGCTGATCCTGGCCGCCCTCGGCGGTCACTATCACTGGTCGCGCGCCGAGCTGGAACGCCTCACCTGGCCTGACGCCGCCTGGTGGCATGAGGCGGCGCGGCGGCTTCAGGACAGGCAGCGGGAGAATAGCTGATGGCCGCGGATCGCAACCTGGTCGCCAGTTTCACCTTGCGCCTGCGGGATCTGGTCAGCCCGGGCCTGGGCGTATTGCAGCGCCGCCTGCAGGGTATCCGCGACCTGGCGCGGCGCATCGGGCCCATCGGCACGCTGGTCGCCGGCATCAGCTTCGCCGCGCCGATCGCCAGCGCGGCGGAATTCGACCAGCGGCTGCGCGACATTGCCGTCACCGCCGGTCAGGCCGGAGTGGGCGCCCAGGCGATGATCGACCGCATGCGCGCGGAGTTCGGTGCTCTGGCGCTGGAGACGGGCCAGCGCTCCCGTGACGTGGCGGATGGAGCGGGCACGCTGATTGCCGCGGGCATGGAGCCCGCGCTGATCAACCGGCTGCTGCCCACAATTTCCCGCGTCGCGACGGCTGCGAACGCCGCGATCAACGACATCTCGAACACGGCTTTCACCCTCAGCAATACCTTGGGCATCGTGCCTGAGCAGATGGAGAATTCGCTGGCGGCGCTTGTCGTGGCCGGAAAGGCCGGTCAGGTCGAGCTGCGCGCCATGGCGCAGTACATCCCGCAGCTCGCATCCCGGTTTGCGGCATTCGGCGTGACAGGGCGCACGGCGGTCAACAGCCTGGGCGCGGCGTTGCAGATTTCCCGCCTCACCGCCGGGAACGAGGCGGAGGCGGCGAACAACACCCGCAACTTCTTTGCAGCGATCGCCTCGCCTGAGGTGATCAAGAATTTCCGCGAGCTTGGGGTCGACCTGGACCGATTGATCCGTCGTGCGCAGGAGGCCGGGGTCAATCCGATGGAAGCCGTGGTGGCCAAGGTGCGGCAGATGTTCCCTGCCGGGAACGCCTTGGACATCACCCGGCTGTTCGGGGACGAGCAGGCGCGCAGCTTCGTCCTGGCGATGGTGCAGAACTGGGGGCGCTATCTGGAAATCCGCAACGAAGTAGCCCGGGCCGATGGCACCGTCATCAGCACGGATGCCGCTACTCAGATGGAGGGGCTGAACCGGCAGCTGACGCGCTTCAACGAGCTGACCGGGCAATTCGGCGATCGCGTCGGCGGTGCTTTCGGCCAGGTGCAGGTCGCCATGATCCCGGCGCTGGAAGCTGGGCGCGTCAAGCTGCTGGAGATCGATCAGCGTTTCCCGGGACTGATCGACGGCGTCCTCAAGTTTACGGGCGCCGCCATCGTGCTGACGGCCGTCCTTGGCGCCCTTGGCGTCGTCGCCCCTGCCATCGCGGCCGGCTTCGCCCTGATCACTGGACCAATCGGCCTGGCTGCCGCCGCCATCGTGGCGGCCGGCGTGCTGATCTACACGCAATGGGATCGTATCAGCGCGGCTTGGCAGCGGGGCTGGGCCGAGGGCGGACAGTTTGCCGAGATGGCCCGCATCATCCGCGCCGCCTGGTCCGGCCTCGGCACCTTCTTCAGCGGCTTGATCGAGGGGATCGGTGCCGCCTTCCAGTGGCTGCTCCGGCAGATCCAGCCTGTGCTGGATGTCGCACGCGCTGTTTTCGGCAGCGGCAGCGGCGACGGCCCGGGGGTTGGGGCTGCCACTTCGCCCGAAGCGCAGGCCGTTCGGCGCCAGGCAATGGGCGGCCGAGGCGCCGCTGGCGGCTTCTATGAGGACGGGCGCCCGCTGGCGCTTTCGCAGCAGCTGCAGGGCGAGATCGTGGTGCGCGCCACCCCGGGCACGGAGGTGGAGCGCAGCACCAGCAGCAATCGCGATCTGCCCATCACCGCAGCGACCGACCGCGGCCCCATGCTGGCGCTGCCCTGATGTCTGGGAGCCTGACCAATCCCGGCAGCCTGGCCGCGCTGATCGACGGGCTGTTCACCAGCAGCTTCCGCGGCGTGGAATTCCACATCGTCGATGCGCGGCAGGAGGCCGGTCGCCGGGTCCTGACCTTCCTGTTCCCAGGCCTCGACACGGTGGTGCACGAGGATCTGGGCGCCAGCCCCACGCGCATCAGCATCACCGGGCTGATCGTCGGCGAGGACTATGTGCGCCGGGCGGAGCGGTTGGACGCCGCCTTCCGCAAGCCCGGTGTCGCGACCCTCGGCCATCCCTGGCTGGGGGACATCGAGGTGGTGCTGGTCGAGCCGGCGCAAATCCGCTTCAGCGAGAAGGAGCTGCGCGTCGCCCGGATCGACGCCACCTTCGTTCGGGCGCCCCAGCCACTCCGCATCCTCGACACGCTGGGCCAGCTTCTGGCTGCGATCGACGATGTGCGTGACCAGGCGCGCAGCCTCTTGCGCCGGGTCCTTGCCCCGGTCCGGCTCGCGCTCGGCGTCGTCTCCAGTGTCACCGCCTTCGTCGGCGGCGCGGCCACCGCCTGGCGTGGCGCGGTCACCGGCATCCGGGGCGGCGCCACGCTGCGCAACGCCATCGACGCGCCGGTCACGGCACTGTCCGGCTTCGCCCTGAACACCGCCAGCAATGACGCCGGCGCCGAGCTGGCCAGCGCCAGCCAGGCCGTGCCGGACGCGGCCATGGCGGCAGCCACTGCGCCAGCAACGCCTGCCATTGGCCCGGGCCTCGCGGCGGTCACAACGGTGACGGCAGAGGCGCGGCAGGCCGCGGAGCTGGCGCTGGCCGCCGCCGCGACCATGCCGGCCGCCGGCGCGCTCAGCGCCGCGGCGACCGCGCAAGCGCTGGCCGCCGCCTGCCAGCTCACCATCGACATCGCCTTCGAAAGCCGCGGCGCGGCCCGGGCCTGGCGCGGCGGGCTGGATGCTGCCCTTGCCACCGCGATTGCCGATGGCGCGCGGCTGGCTGCGACGGAACCGGAGGGCGCGGCCCTGCTGCTGGCCAGCCTGCATGAACTGCGGCGGACCATCGTCGCCGATCTGGACGATCGCATCGGACGGTTGCCGGAGGTGATCCACGTCACCGTGCCGGCCGGCGGAACCGGTGCCTGGCTGGTGGCGCAGCATCTGGGCGGCGACGATCCCGCCCGTGTCGCCGCGCTGCATCGCGACCTGGTTGTTCGCAACCGGCTTCAGCACCCCGCCATCATCGCCGGCGACACCCGACTGGAGGCCCTGCCATGACCACCCGACGCATCGCCCTGGTGGTGGATGGCCAGACGCTGGATCTTTGGACGGACGTCGAGGTGACGCGGGATCTGGGCGACATTGCCGGTGGCTTCCTGGTGGAGCTGTACGATGCGGCCCGCATCCGCGCGGCCATCGCTGGCCCGGCGGCCACGGATATCGGCCGCCGGGTCGATCCCGGGGCGCAGGTGGAGATCCGGATCGATGGGGAGGCCGTGCTGCGCGGCTATATCGACGAGATCAAGCTGACGGTGCGGCCGGAGGAGATGCGGGTGGCCATCGCTGGCCGCGATGCGACCGGTGACCTGGTCGATGGCGCGGCCAGCGTCGATGGCCCTTTCGAATTCCGCGGCCTGACCCTGACCGAGATCGTCAGCCGGATCTGCGCGCCCTTCGGCATCGCCGTTCGGGCCGAGGCCCCGGTCGGCGAGGCCTTCCCGATCTTCTCGCTGGATGCGGCGGAGCGGGCCATGGAGGCGATCGAGCGTGCCTGTCGCCAGCGTGCGGTGCTGGCCCTGTCGGACGGGGTCGGCGGGCTGGTGCTGACCCAGGCCGGCAAGAGCCGGGCGCCGGAGCGCCTGAGCCTGCCAGGCAATATCCACGCCGCCGTGGTGAACCGCAGCTGGGCGGGGCGCCATGACCAGTATGTGGTCAAGGGGCAAAGCCGGCCGCAGAGGACTGGCGGGCCTGCCCTGGACAGCACCTTGCCGCCTGTCGAACCCGGCGCGCCGCCGCCGCTGCCGCGCCCGCCGCAGCGACAGGAACGCGCCACCATCGTCATGACGGGCCGGGCACGCGATGCGGAGATCACGCGGCATCGTCCCCGCGTCGTGCTGGCAAAGAGCCAGTCCGGCGGTGCCAGTGTGCAGACCCAGGCCGAGTGGATGCTGCGCGTGGCCCGCGGCAAGGCGGACAAGCTGACCTACACCATGCTGGATTGGCGTGCCGGGCCGGACCGCAGGCTCTGGCGGCCCAATGAGCTGGCGCTGCTGGACGATCCCTTCGCCGGCATCCTCGGCGAGATGTTGGTGTGCGCCGTCGCCTATCGCTACAGCGAGCGAGAGGGCAGCACCACGCTGCTGACCCTCTGCGGTCCCGAGGCCCTGGACATGGAGCCGGAGGGCGATCGCAGGGCGGCACGTCGCCGCCGCCGGACCACGGCGCGCCGGCTCGACAGCAGCCTGCCCGATGTTCCGGCGCCACCCGCATGAGCGAGCGTGACGTGATGCAGGCCCGCGGCCAGGTGGTGCGCGGCGTCGTGGTTGCCATCCGTGACGATGGGCAGGCGCAAACCGTGGATGTGGAGACCCATGAGGGCATTCTGAGAGCGGCCGTAGAGGTGCTTCAGCCCTTCGGTGACGCGTCCCGCGCGCCGCTGGGGCCTGGCACCATGGTCCTGCTGCTGGCGGTGGGCGGCGACCAGGGGGACATGGTGGCCCTGCCGGTGGCGATGCCCAGCCTGCGCTTTGGGGGCCTTCAGCCGGGCGAAAAGGTCATCTACGACGCCGATGGCAACCGTGTTCATCTCCGCGCCGGCGGCATCGTCGAGGTGCACGCCGCCACCAAGATCAGGCTGGTCGCGCCTCTGGTGGAGATCGAGGCGGCCACGGTGACCATCTCCGGCAACCTGGACGTCGCGGGCCAGGTCTCCGACGCCGACGGGTCGATGCAGGAGATGCGCGACCGCTACAATGGCCACGGCCACCCCGGCACCAGCGGGCCACCGACCCCGGCGATGGACTGACGCCCGACCCCGGGCGATGCACTGACGCCCCGTCTATGGGGCGTGCCGCGCGGCCCCCGCGCGCGCGACCCTCGGCGCCATGGCCGACCTCGCCCTGCGCTTCGATCCCAGCCGGCGCGCCTTCGATCTGGTGATCGAGGGCCGCGACCTGGCGCGCGATGCGACGCTGGCGCCCAGCATGATCCTGGCCATCGGCTGCGACCGTCGCGCTTTGCCGGATGACGTGCTGCCCGCCGCCCCGGCCGAGGCCGGTTTCGGCGATCGCCGGGGCTGGTGCGGCGACGCCCTGGATGCCGCCGGCCGCCGCCTCGGTTCCCGCCTTTGGCTGCTGCGCCGCGCCAAGCAGAGCGAGGACACGCGCGGCCGGGCGGAGCGCTACGCGCAGGAAGCTCTGGCGCCGCTGGTCGAGCGTGGCGCCTCCGTCTCCGTCGCCGCCGCCTGGTTGCGCCGCGACGTGCTCTCCCTGACCTGCCGCGCCGGCTCGGCCGAGCTGGTGCTGAATGTGAGCGTGAGCGGATGACCTATCCGCTGCCCACGCCAGACCAGATCGCCGAGCGCCTGGCGGTCGGTCTGATCAGCCAGTTTCCGGAGGCGGAGATCGATCCGCGGGCGCCGGATACCGTGCTGGGGGTTCTGGCCCGCACATGGGGCATGACGCTGTTCGACGCGCATCTGTTTCTGCGCTGGCTGGCTGACCAGCTGATGGCGGACACGGCCACCGAATGGCTGCCTCGGCTGGCCGATATCTGGGGCATCTACCGCACCGCCGCCCAGGCCGCGACGGGTCCCGGCACCGCCGCCGGCGTGACCGGCACGCCGCTACCCGCCGGTCTTTCCCTGCGGGCGCCCGGCGGCGCGCTGTTCGTCACGCTGGCGACGGCGGCCATCGGGGGCGACGGCACCGCCACCGTTCAGATCCAGGCAACCACGCCCGGCGCCGGCGGCAATCTCGGCGCGGGGACTGTATTGACGCTGGTGTCCCCCGTCCTCGACCTGAACCCGCAATCGGTCACCGTCGCCGCGCCCGGCCTCAGCGGCGGCGCAGATGAGGAGGATCTGGAAGCTCTGCGCGCGCGGGTTCTGGCCCGCATCCGCCAACCCAGCATGGGTGGCGCGACATCCGACTATGAAGACTGGGCGAGGGCCGCGCTTGCCGGTGTCGCGCAGGTCGCCGTTCTGCCCGGCGCGACCGGGCCAGGCACTGTGAGCATCGTCATCGCCATGGACGGTCCCCGCGCCCCCACAACCGGGGAGCTGGCCACCATCTCGGCTCATGTCGAGCCGCGCCGGCCGGTGACCGCGGCGGTCAGCGTGCTGCCTGTCAGCTTGTCCCCGGTGGCCTTCAGCATCCGCATCACGCCGGACACCCTGGCGGTGCGGAATGCGGTGACGGCCGCGCTGGACGGGCTCTTCGCGCGGGAGGCGGCGATCGGCGGCACCCTTGAGAGATCCCGGCTGAGCGAGGCGATCAGCAGCGCGAATGGCGAATACAGCCATGAGATGACCCTGCCGGCCGCGGATGTCACCGCGACCGCCAGCCAGCTGCGCACGCGCGGCACCATCACCTGGCTTGCGCCATGACGCCCCGCCGCCTGGTCCATGCCTGGCAAGACCTGCTGGCGCTGCTGCCGCCGGGCTGGCTGGCGCGCGACACCGACAGCGTCATGGGACGGGTGCTGCGCGCCCCGGCCGTGGAACTGGTGCGGCTGGAAACCTCGGCCCTAAGCCTGCTGACCCAGTCAGATCCCCGGGTGGCGACCGACCTGCTTGGCGATTTCGAGCGGGTGCTGGGTCCCGATCCCTGCGACCCGGCCGGACCTACCACCGTGCCGGAGCGCCAGCGGGTGGCGCATCAGCGCTGGACCCAGGCTGGCAGCCCCACCATCGCCTTCTTCATCGCCCTGGCGGCCAGCCGGGGCGTAGCGATCACGATCGAGGAGCGCCGCCCGTTCAAGGCGGGCGCATCCAAGGCGGGACACCCGCTGGCGCCGCGGACCTGCCGCTTCTTCTGGCTGATCCGGCTTCCGTCGACGCGCGTGATCCGCTTCCGCGCCGGCGCCAGCAAGGCCGGTCACTCCCTCGGATCGATCGAGGCGGTGGGGGTCGAGTGTCCGATCCGCCGCTTCGCCCCCGCCCACACCACCCCCGTCTTTGCCTATGAAGGATCGCCCTGATGCAGCGGATCACCGGCGCCACGGCCGTCGATATCGGCGGCGGCAAGCTCGGCTTCGTCGACGAAAATCTGGGTGCCGGAATTGAAGGTACCGATGTCTCGGCCGCCTTCCTGAATGGCGTGCAGGAGGAAATCCTGCACGTCATCGAGGCCGCGGGCTTGTCGCCGGCGGCGGGCAACCAGCTGCTGAGCGCGATCAGTGCCATGTTCGGCGGGCGCGGCGCCCTACTGTCGCTCGCGGCGGACGC
This sequence comes from Falsiroseomonas sp., assembly GCF_051860665.1. Classification (GTDB taxonomy): domain Bacteria; phylum Pseudomonadota; class Alphaproteobacteria; order Acetobacterales; family Acetobacteraceae; genus Falsiroseomonas. The sequence goes on along the minus strand of NZ_JBHYDM010000008.1, from coordinate 113,525 downwards.
GGTGATCCCGAACGCGGTGGAAACCGCCGTCCCCTGGCCCGCACCAATCTATGACGATGTCGGCTTGTGGTCGGCCGCACAGCCAACCCGCATCACCATCCCGGCCGGCGTTTCGCGCATCCGGGTTGCGACGCAGGTCACCTGGAACAACACGGCCACGGGCGATCGCAAGATGCGCGTGCTGCGGGGCACGACGGACGAGGGGAACGGCCTGCCAGCCCAACGCCTACCTTCGGCCGGCGCCGATGACGTCACGATCCTGAATGCGGTTGGCGGCATCGTTCCGGTCACGCCGGGCGAATACCTGCGGTTGATGGTGTTTCATGACCATGGGTTCCCCCTGAACCTCCGGCAGAGAAACACCTTCCTGCATGTCGAGGCGCTGCGGTGAGCGCGCCCTGATGACCGGAACGCGCCCCCTCCGCATCGAGCTGCGCTTCGCACCCCAGGCCTGGCCGCGCTCGCCAGTGCTGCTGGAGGGGCAGGGCGCGCGGCTGCACGCCCGGGCGCTGGACGAGCATGGCACCGTGGTCACGCCGCCCGCGGAGATGGCCATCACCTGGCGGCTGCGGCGGCCTGGTGTGCCGCCCGTGCAGATCTCGGATGCCCCGCGCTACCCGACTGAATTCGGCTTCGCCTCGCTGCTGCTGACGAATGACGAGCCCGGCGACTGGCAGGCGGAGCTGGCCATCACCAGCGCGCCGCCGGCCGTGGCCGAGATGCGCTGGCAGGTTCAGGCGCGGCGGATCGCGATCGCGCCCCCCTCCTTCATCGACGCGCTCCTCACCAGCGGCCTCCTGCCGCTGCTGACCAGCGATGGCGACATCCTGCAGGTGACCCAAACATGAGCGATGCACCTCCCCGGGACGGTAGAACGATCGATGGGCTGCCCGCAGCCGAGACGCTGGATGTCGAGGATCGCCTGGTTGTGCAGCAGGGCGAGTTGGGCGCCTCGACCACCCGGCGTGGCCGGCTGGGCGACCTGCTGGACTTCCTCGCCGGCGGCGGGCCGCATACCCACGCGATCGGCGAGGTTACCGGCCTGCAGGCGGCGCTGGACGGCAAGGCGCCAACCGCCCACGCTCACGCCATCTCCAGCGTCACGGGCTTGCAGGGCGCGCTGGACGGCAAGGCGGGGACAGGCCTCGCCTCCGCCTCCGGCCTCACCGTCTCCGCTTCCGGTACCTTGCTCGGCCGCGCCACCGCCGGTGGCGGTGCGGTGCAGGAGCTGGTGCTCGGCTCGGGCTTCTCGCTGGCCGGCAACACGCTGAGCGTCGAAGGCGGCGGGAGCGGTGGCCCCTTTGCGATCAGCGACGTCACCGGGTTGCAGGCGGCGCTCGATGCCAGGGCAGCCACCAGCCATGGTCACGCCATCGGGGACGTCTCCGGGTTGCTGGCTGCCTTGAACGGAAAGGCGGAGGCGAGCCACACGCAGGCGATCGCCACCGTCACCGGGTTGCAGGCCGCCTTGGATGGCAAGGCCGAGGCCAGCCACACGCATGCCCTCTCCGCCGTCACCGGCTTGCAGGCGGCCCTTGATGGCAAGGCCGAAGCCAGCCACACGCATGCCTTCTCCGCCGTCACCGGCCTGCAGGCCGCCTTGGATGGCAAGGCAGAAGCTAGCCACACCCAGGCCATCTCCACCGTCACGGGCTTGCAGGGCGCGCTGGATGGCAAGGCGGCGACCGGCCTCGTCTCCGGCTCCGGCCTCACCCTCAGCGCCTCGGGTCGATTGCTCGGCCGTGCCACCGCCGGCGGCGGCGCCGTGCAGGAACTGGTGCTCGGCACCAACCTCTCTCTCGACGGCAACACGCTGAATGCCGCCGGCGGCGGGGGTGGCGGTGGCCCCGTCGCGATCACCGACGTCACGGGCTTGCAGGCCGTGCTGGATGGGAAGTCCCCGACCAGCCACGCCCATGCCATCAGCGATGTGACCAACCTTCAGACCACGCTGGACGGTAAGGCAGCGGCCAGCCACGGCCATGCCATCGGAGACGTCTCCGGCTTGCAGACGGCGCTGGATGGCAAGGCCGCGGCCAGCCACACGCAGGCCATCTCCACCGTCACGGGCCTGCAGACCGCGCTGGACGCCAAGGCCGCCACCGGCCACGGCCACGCAATCGCCGACGTCTCCGGCCTGCAGGCCGCGTTGGATGGCAAGGCGGCGACGAGCCACACCCAGGCCATCTCCACCGTCACCGGCCTTCAGGCGGCGCTGGACGCCAAAGCGGCGACAGGTCTCGCCACCGGCTCCGGCCTGACCGCCAACGGTCAGCGCCTGCTCGGCCGCGGCGCCAGCAGCGCCGGCGCGGTGCAGGAGGTGCAGATCGGCAACGGGCTGTCCCTGTCCACCGGCGGCACCCTCTCCGCCGGCGGGCTGACATCGCTGGACAAGGGCACGGGCGCAGCCGCCAGCACCCAGACCTTCGACGCCAGCGCGGCCGGGCACCAGCGCCTGCAGGTGGGTGGCGCGCTGAGCGTCGCCTTCACCAACTGGCCGGCCGGCTTTGGCGAGCTGCTGATCGAGCTGGTCAATGGCGGGCTGCACATCGTCACCTGGCCGACGATCAAGTGGCTGAAGCCGGATGGCAGCTACACGAACGTCTTCGGCAGCACCGGCATCGTGCTGAACAACGCCGACACCGACTGGATCCTGATCTGGACCGGGAATGGCGGCACCACCCTGTTCGGCAAGGTGATGCGCTGATGCTGCTGCGCCGCGCCTTCTTCGGGGGCATCGAGCCCGACATCAATTGGTATGTCGGCGGCCAGAATTCCTGGGGCGAGACCGCTGCCGGGGGCACGGGCGCCGACCAGTATTTCAACGCCTTCCAGCTGCCCCTGGCACCCTGGAACACGCCGCAGAAGTGGACCCAGTTCGCGCTCTACGCCCGCCACATGATGGCGCTTCGCGCGGACGGGACGATCTGGTCCGCCGGCGACAACTCCTTCGGCCAGCTCGGCCAGGGCGACACCACCTTGCGCCGCGCTCTGACCCAGATCGGCACCGCGACGCACTGGCGCAAAGTCGGCGTCGGTTCGGAGTTCTCGGCCGCCCTCGACCGCGACGGCAATATCTGGACCTTCGGCCGCAACGACATCGCCGCGCAGCTCAATGACGGCACCGCCGCCGGTACGCGAACCGCGCCCTACAACACGGCTCTCACAGCCGCTCCCTACCGTAGCCAGGCCATCCGCTTCATCGATATGTGGGTCGGCCATCGGTGGGTGGCCGGCCTCGATAACCAGGGTGACCTGTGGACCTGGGGGAACAACGGCTCGATGCAGCTCGGCCGCGGCAGCCCGGAAGAGAATGGCGGCATCACCAATCAGGGTTACACGCAGGACCGCTACTGCAAGAAGGTCAGCCCCGCCGGGCCTTGGCGCTATGCGAGCGTCGGCGCTTATAACGGCGCCGGCTTCCACGAGGACGGCCAGGTCTGGATGTGGGGCCTTTTCGGCTCCGGCCAGCGCGGACCGGGCGTCAGCAGCCAGCTGCCGGCGATCGTCGCGCCCAATGCCCCCGGCACCTTCTGGGTCAACATCTTCTGCGGCGAGTACTCCACCTTCCTCCTTCGGAACGACGGCACGCTCTGGGCCTGCGGCCAGAACACCTCCGGCGAGCTGGGCATCGGCACCACCAGCAACACCTCGACCTTGACGCAGGTCGTGGGCACCGATGGCGGGCTGACCATTACCGAGTGGCGCTGGGTGCATTGCGCGCTCAACCACACCCTCGCCGTCGCCCAGGACGGAACCCTGTGGGGGTGGGGGAGCAATCAATCGAAGAAGCTCGGCCGCGCCGACCTGGCTGGCGCCAGCTACAGCACCCCGAAGCTGATCAGCGCCGCCACCGCGTGGCGCAGTGCCTACGCCGCGGAATACAGCTCCATTGCCGTCCGCGTGCCGTGAGGCCGGTCGGCCGCGACGGCTGACCAACGCAAGCCATTCCCCCGCCAAGCGCAGGGGTTGGGGTGTGTCACCACCCCAAACCGCGTGCCACCAGCACGCACGGCTCTCACCGCCCCGCACCGCTGGCCAGCGGCGGGGCCAAGAAAGCATGCCAAGACCGATGGAGTCCCAGACCGATTTTACGCCGACTGACCCAGTGGTGCCGGTGGCGCCCTATCTGGGCGGCAAGCGCCGCCTGGCCGGCCAGGTGATCGAGCGCCTGCGGGCCGTGCCCCACCAAACCTATGTCGAGCCATTCGTCGGCATGGGCGGCGTGTTCCTGCGCCGGCCGTGGCGGGTGCGGGCCGAGGTGATCAACGACGTCAGCCGCGACGTCGCGACCCTCTTCCGGGTGCTGCAACGCCACTACGTGCCCCTGATGGACATGCTCCGCTGGCAGGTCACCAGCCGGGCCGAATTCGAGCGCCTGAAGGCCGCCGCGCCGGACACCCTGACCGATATGGAGCGGGCAGCCCGCTTCCTCTACCTCCAGCGCACCGCCTTCGGCGGCAAGGTGGATGGGCGAAACTTCGGCGTCTCCCCATCCGCGCCCGGCCGCTTTGACGTGACGAAGCTGGCCGGCATCCTGGAGGCGGTGCACGAGCGTCTGGCCGGGGTGGTGATCGAGTGCCTGGGATGGGAGGAGCTGCTGCGCCGCTACGACCGCCCGGCGACCCTATTCTATCTGGACCCGCCCTACTGGGGGAACGAGGGGGACTATGGCCCTGGCGTCTTCGACCGAGGGGACTTCGAGCGCCTGGCCGAGGCGTTGGCCAGGCTGCAGGGTCGCTTCCTGATGTCCCTGAACGACACGCCCGGGGTCCGCAAGACCTTCGCCCACTTCGCGATCCAGCGGGTCGAGGTCTCCTACTCCATCGCCGGCGCCGCCGGCAGCGGGCGCGGCAAGGTCGGGGAGGTGCTGATCACGCCCAGATGAGGCCAACGAAGTCGCCCCGACGCACGGGCCGGACCGGGCGCCGGGGCGGCCGCACGATGGCCGGGACAGTCCCTGAGATCACTACCGGTGTGGTCTTAGGGGTGTCTTAAGGGTTCCAATATGTTGTGGCAGAGTTTCCAGAAGCTTTTGGCGCGCTACAGAGGTGGTGGGCCTCGGCTCCCCCTATATCGCCTTCCAGGACCCGGCGCAGATGGCGGAGCTGGTGCGGGCCATGCAGGCGGAGGGCGCGCAGATCGCCAATTCCCACACCACCGGGCTGCGTGGCGTGGGCATCAAGGCGATCGGGGAGCGGGAGCTGGCCTTCAAGCGGGAGATGGACCCGCACAACCTGCTGAACCCGGGGCAGATGGAGACGGAGAGCGCCTCCGCCCTGCCCACGGCCGGATGGCGCTTCCGCAAGGCGGGGTGAGGCGCCTCAGTCCAGCTTCACGCCCGCCGTCTGCACCACCTGGCGCCATTTCGCCGTCTCGCTGGCGATGAAGGCGGCGAAGTCGCGGCGATTGAGGAAGGTCGGCGTGAAGGCCTGCTCGGCCAGCCGCGCCTGGAAATCGGGCTGCTCCAGCACTTTTTGCACCTCCGCCTCGATCCGTGCCGCCTGGGCATCCGGCAGGCCCTTGGGGCCGAGCAGGCTGATCCAGCCCACGGATTCGTAGCCCTCCACCCCCTGCTCGTGGATCGTCGGCACATCGGGGAAGAAGGGCGAGCGGGTGCGAGAGGTGACGCCGATGGCGCGCACGCGACCGTCCCGCACCATCGCCGTCAGCGCCGAGAGCGTATCCGACAGGAAGGGCACCTGCCCCGCCACAAGGTCCGTGATGGCGGGGCCGGAACCGCGATAGGGCACATGGGTCAGCTGCGTGCCGGTCATGGCCGCGAACATCTCGACATTCAGGTGCTGCGTCGTGCCATTGCCGGAGGAGGCATAGAAGATGCCGCCCGGATTCGCCTTGGCGCGGGCGATCAGCTCCGGGATGGTCCGCACCGGGAAATCGACGTTCACCACGAAAAGCTGCGGCACGCTGGCGATCAGGCAGATCGGCGTCAGGTCCCGCAGCGGGTCATAGGGCAGCGTGGGGTAGAGGCTGGGGGCGATGGTGGTGGGGCCGCTGCCGCCCATGACGATGGTCAGCCCATCCGGCGCCGCCTTGGCCGCATAATCCATGCCCAGCGTGCCGCCGGCGCCGGGGCGGTTTTCCACCACCACGGGCTGGCCCAGCGGGCCGGTCAGGCGCTCCGCCAGCATGCGCATCAGCAGGTCGGAACCCTGGCCGGGCGGGAAGGGCATGATGATCCGCAAGGGGCGGCCCTGGGCCGCGGCGGGGGCGATGGGGGCGGCGGCGATGGCGAGACTGGCGATCAGATCTCGGCGGGACAGGCGCATGGGGGGTTTGGTCCGAAGGCGTTGCATGGCACTAGCATGGGATAACCCGGCGCCAGGGGGAAGCTTCGCGCAGAGCCCCCCGGCGCCGCTGATGGAGGTTGCCGCCCATGCCTGATGCCGTTTCTGCTCCCTCCGGCCCCGTTCTGCCCATCGGCTTGGCAGATGCGCCCGGCCGCAACCGCCGGTTGCGCCAGCTGCTGGCCGGGCCGGAGCTGTTCCTGGCCCCCGGCGCCTTCGACTGCGTGACCGCCCGCCTGGTCGATGCCTCCGGCTTCCAGGCGCTGTACATCACCGGCGCCGGCATCTCGATGAGCGCCCTCGGCGCGCCGGATGTGGCCGCGCTGTCCTTCGGCGAGATCATCGACCGCATCCGCCGCATCTGCGACGTCGTTTCCATCCCCGTCATCGCCGATGGCGATACCGGCTATGGCGGCCCGCTGAACGTCATCCGCACGGTGCGGGAATACGAGCGCGCCGGGGTTTCCGCCATCCAGATCGAGGACCAGGAATGGCCGAAGAAGTGCGGCCATGAGCCCGGCCGCAAGCTGGTCTCCACCACCGACATGCAGATGCGCATCCGCGCCGCGGTCGAGGCCCGGCGGGACCCGGACTTCGTGGTGATCGCCCGCACCGATGCCCGCGCCGGCGAGGGCCTGGCCGCCGCGATCGGCCGCGCCCGGGCATACCGGGAGGCCGGGGCCGATGTGATCTTCGTCGAAAGCCCGCAATCCGAGGCGGAGCTGGCGGATGTCGGCCGCGCCTTCCCGGATGTGCCGCTGCTGGCGAATATGGTGGAGGGCGGCAAGACGCCGATCCTGCCAGCGGAGCGGCTGCAGGCGCTCGGCTTCCGCCTGGCGATCTACCCGAATGCCATGACCCGGCTGATCGCCAAGGCGGGGATGGAGATGCTGGCCTCGCTGAAGGAGACCGGCTCGACCAATGCGGTGGCCGGCAGCATGTACAGCCACGGCAAGCTCTGGGAGCTGTTCGACAACGCCACCTGGCGGGCGCTGGAGGATCGCTACCTGCGGGTGGAGACGCCGGCGAAGTAGAACCCTGCAAAGCCCTCCCCCCGCTTGGGGGGGAGGGTTGGGTGGGGGGCGTGCAGACTGCCGACGCGCTACCGGCAAGTCGCTCACCCCTTCTCGGCGATGATCCGGTGCTGGCGGACGACCTCCGCCATCACCCGGCGGATGAACTCCTCGGCAAAATCCTCATCGAGGCCGGCGCGGGCGGCGGTCTCCCGCAGGCGGGCGACCTTCGCCTCCTCCCGCGCCACGTCCACCGCCTCCAGCCGGTGCCGGGCCTTGAGCTGGCCCACTTCCCGCGTCACCCGGAAACGTTCCGCCAGCATGGCGATCAGGGCCGTGTCGATATTGTCCAGGCTGCTGCGCAGTCGCCAGAGGTCCTCCGGGGCGGCCGGCTTGGCCGCGGTGTCGTTGGGCATGGTCTGCCGCCTTCTCGCCTGAACTGGTGGAGGAAGGCGTAGCAGAAGCCGACCGGGCTGGGGAAGCCAAGCGGGGTCAGGTCACCACGGAGGGGGCATCGCGGCCGGTATGGCGGGCAATGCCCGCGATCTCGCCCGCCGCCGCGATGACCGGGGCCAGCACCGCCTGCGTTTCCAGGTCGTGGCGGGCCGGGTCGGGCTCGAAGCGCTCCAGATAGACCCGCAGCGTGGCGCCCACCGTGCCGGTGCCGGAGAGCCGAAAGACCGCCCGCGCATCCTCCGCGAACAGGATCCGCACGCCCTGCTGCGCGGTGACGGAGCCATCGACCGGATCGGTATAGGCGAAGTCGTCGCAGGCGGAGACGGTGAGGCCGCCGAAGCTCTTGCCCGGCAGCGTGGCGAGCTGCGCGCGCAGCGCCTGCATCAGCCCGTTCGCGGCGGCGGCATCCACCTCCTCATAATCGTGCCGCGTGTAGTAGTCGCGGCCGAAGCGCGCCCAATGGTCCCGCACCAGCGCATCCGCGCGCTGCCCGGTGGCGGCCAGGATGTTCAGCCAGAGCAGCACGGCCCAGAGACCGTCCTTCTCCCGCACATGATCCGACCCCGTGCCCGCGCTTTCCTCGCCGCAGAGGGTGATGCGGCCGGAATCGAGAAGATTGCCGAAGAACTTCCAGCCGGTCGGCGTCTCGTAGCAGGGAATGCCGAGCGCCTTGGCCACCCGGTCCACCGCGCGGCTGGTGGGCATGGAGCGTGCGACGCCGGCCAGCCCCCGCGCATAGCCCGGCGCGCGATGCGCATGGGCGGCCAGGATCGCCAGGCTGTCGGAGGGCGTGACGAAAAGCCCCGGCGCCACGATCATGTTGCGGTCGCCATCGCCGTCGGAGGCCGCGCCGAAATCCGGCGCATCGGCGCGCAGCATCGCCTCCATCAGCTCCGCCGCATGCACCGGGTTCGGGTCCGGGTGATGGCCGCCGAAATCGGGCAGCGGCGTGCCGTTGCGCACCGTGCCAGGCGCGGCGCGCAGCGTGTTCTCCAGGATGGCCTTCGCGTAGGGGCCGGTGATCGCGCTCATCGCGTCGAACTGCATGCGGAAGCCGCCCGCGAAAAGCTGCGCGATGGCGTCGAAATCCACCAGCTTGCGCATCATCGCGGCGTAGTCCGAAACCGGATCCACCACCTGGATCAGGCAGTCGCCGAGGCGCTGTTCGCCGATCTGGTCCAGATCGAGGTCCGGCACCTCCATCATCGCATATTCGGTGATCGCGCTGGCGCGCCGGAAGATGGCGCCGGTGATCTCCTCCGGCGCCGGCCCGCCATTCGCCGCATTGAACTTGATACCGAAGTCGCCGTCCGGCCCGCCGGGATTATGGCTGGCCGAGAGCACCACGCCGCCGATCGCGCCCGAGATGCGAATGAGGTTCGAGGCCGCCGGCGTCGACAGCAGCCCCCCCTGCCCCACCAGAACTCGAGCAAATCCGTTGGCGGCGGCGATCTTCAGCGTGGCCTGCACCACCTCCCGGTTCAGGAAGCGGCCATCGCCGCCGACCACCAGCGTCGCGCCCTGCCGCTTCTCGCCCAGCACGTCGAAGATCGCCTGGACGAAGTTCTCGACGTAGTGCGGTTGCTGGAAGACGGTCACCTTCTTGCGCAGGCCGGAGGTGCCGGGCTTCTGGTCGCTGAAGGGCGTGGTGGCGATGCGGCGAAGGCTCATGCGTTCTCTCCCGGCATTGCCGCAGCTTCACCCTGCGGCTCCGCCGGCGGCAAGACCCCCTACGCCTCGGCCAGCCCCCGGTTGCGCAGCAGCGCCTGGACGGAGGGTGGGCGGCCGCGGAAATCGACGTAGAGCTCCATCGGGTCGCGCGTGTCGCCGGCCTGGTAGATGTCCTTGAGCTTCGCCGCCAGCGCCGGGTCGAAGGGATCGCCGGCTTCCTCGAAGGCTTCGAAGGCATCGGCATCCAGCACTTCCGCCCACATATAAGCGTAGTACCCGGCCGCGTAGCCGCCGCCCGCAAACAGGTGCTGGAAATGCGCGGGGCGATGGCGCAGGCCGATCGCCTCCGGCATTCCGATCTCCCCCAAAAATTCTTCCTCGAACTGCACCACGTCGAGCGCCTGCGGGTCGGGATGCGTGTGCAGCGCCAGGTCGATGAGTGCGGAGGAGACGAATTCGACGCTGGCAAAACCCTGGCCATCCTGGCGCGCGGCGAGCAGCCGCCGCAGCAGATCCTCGGGCAGCGGCTCGCCAGTCTCATGGTGGCGCGCATGGCTGCGCAGGATTTCGGGCACTTCCAGCCAATGCTCCAGCACCTGGCTAGGGAATTCGACGAAATCCGCCAGCACCGCGGTGCCGGACTGGGAGGGGTAATGCGCGGCGGAGAGCAGGCCGTGCAGCGCATGGCCGAATTCATGGAACAGCGTCCGCGCCTCGTCGAAGGACAGCAGCGCGGGCGTCGATTTCGCGATGTTGTTGTTGTTCACGACGATCGGCGTCACCGGGCCATCCAGCCCATGCCCCACGCGATAGCTGCTCATCCAGGCGCCGGATCGCTTGCCCGCGCGGGCAAAGCTGTCGAGGAGAAACACGCCGCGATGGGCGCCGTCCTCGTCCTGCATGTCGAAGGCGCGGACATCCGGGTGATAGACGGGAATGTCCGGCCGCTCGATGAAGCGCACGCCGAACAGGCGCCGCGCCGTGTCGAAGACGGCGGCCAGCATGCCGTCCAGCGGGAAATAGGGCTTCGTCAGGCTCTCATCGATATCGTGCCGCGCGCGGCGCGCGATCTCGGCATAGTGGCGCCAGTCCCAGGCCTCGATGGGGTGGCCGGCCAGCGCCTCCAGCTCCGCCCGCTCCACCGCCGCGCGGCGTTTCGCGGGGGCCCAGACCTGGTGCAGCAGGTCCGAGGCCGCGGCGGCGTCGCGCGCCATATTGTCGGCCAGGCGCCAGGCGGCGAAATCCGCATGGCCCAGCAGCCGGGCACGCTCGGCCCGCAGCGCCAGGATCTCGCGGATCAGCACGGTATTGTCCCGCGCGCCAAGGCCCCGCGCCACCCAGGCGCGCCAGGCCACCTCCCGCAGGTCGCGCCGCGTGGAGAAGACCAGGAAGGGCTCGATGGAGGACCGCGACAGGGTGATGACCCAGCCCTCCACGCCCCGCTCCCGCGCGGATTCCCGCGCCGCGTCGCGGGCGAAATCCGGCAGTCCCGCGAGGTCCCCCTCCGCCAGCACCAGCTGCCACTCATTCTCGTCCGCCAGCACGTTCTGGCCGAATTGCGTGTGCAGCACGGCGAGCCGCGTGGAGATCGCCGCCATCCGCTCCCGCGCGGCGGCATCCAGCGCGGCACCGCTGCGCACCAGCCCGGCATGCAGCCGCACCAGCAGCCTGTCCTGCGCCGCATCCAGGCCGAGGCTTTCGCGGCGCTCCAGCAGCGCGGAAATGCGCGCGAAGAGCGCCGGGTTCAGCGTGATCTCGGCGCGATGGCGGGCGAGCCGTGGCGCATAGTCCCGCTCGATCGCCTGATAGGCCTCGGTGGCCTGGCTGGAGACCAGGTTGAAGAAGACGCTGCGCACCCGGTCCAGCGTCCGCCCGCTGCGCTCCAGCGCCTCCACCGTATTGGCAAAATCCGCGGGCGCCGGGTCCGCGGCGATGGCGGCGATCTCGGCAAGCTGCTCCGCCATGCCCTGGTCGAAGGCGGGCCCGAAATGCTCGGGCCGGATCAGGTCGAAGGGCGGCACGCCGAAGGGCGTGGTCCAGGGGGCGAGCAGCGGGTTTCCGGTCATGCGGCCAGCCTAGCAGGGCGCGGATTGGCCGGCCAAGCCGGGCCTCAGTTCGCCGCCTCCGCCGCCTCCAGCAGCGGCTTCCAGCGGGCGATCTCGGCCCGCCAGAAGTTCTGGGCGCCCGCCGGGGCGGTGCGCTCCCCGCTGGCGGGCTCGCTGCCCAGCTCGGCGAGGCGGCGGCCGACATTCTCGTCCCGCAGCGCGGCCAGCAAGGCGCGGTTCAGCCGTTCCACCACCGGCCCCGGCGTGCCGGCGGGGGCAAACAGCATGTTCCAGCCGGACATGCTCATGGCAGGCAGGCCGGCCTCCGCCGTGGTCGGCACCTCGGGCAGCGCGGCGGCGCGGGTGGGGGTGCTGATCGCATAGGCGCGGATCGTCTGGCCACGGATCTGCTGCGCGTTGTTGGTGGTCTGGTCGCAGCCCAGGTCCAGCGTGCCGGCCATCAGGTCGTTCATGACCAGCGCATTGCCGCGATAGGGCACCAGCGTCACCGGGGCGCCGATGGCGGAGATCAGCAGCAGGCTGCACAGGTGGCTGGTGGAGCCGATGCCCGCATTGCCCAGGTTCATCCGGCGCCCGTCGCGCCGCACCACCGCCACCAGCTCCGCCAGGTTGGCCGCCAGAAAATCGCGCCGTGCGATGATCGCCATCGGCACCTCGTTCACCAGGCCGATCGCCTCCAGCGCCTGCGGATCGAAGCTGAGGTTGCGCAGCAGGGTGGGGATGGTCGCCTGGGCCAGGCTGCCGAAGAGGATGGTGTGCCCATCCGGCCGCGCCGCCGCGACGCGCCCCTGGCCGATGGACCCGCCGGCGCCGGAGGCATTCTCCACCACCACGGATTGCCCCAGATCCGCGCCGAGCGAGGGCGCGATCAGCCGCGCCACGACATCCGCCGGACCGCCGGGCGCGAAGCCGACCACCATGGTGATCGGCCGCGCCGGAAAGCTTTGCGCGGCAGCCTCGCCGGCAAGAACGGTCAGGATTCCGCAGGCCAGGCTGCGGCACAGCGCCTTGAACATGATTTCGCTCCCGTTTGTTGCGCGCAGGCTGGCAGCTTCGGCGCGGGCTGCAAAGCGGGAAGGGTGCCGCCGTTGCGCCACGCCGGCACGGCGCGCATCCTCGGCCCCCTCCACCACCGGGCTGAGACTGATGCGGATCGCGGTCATCAACGACTATCACGGCCTCGCCCGTCAGGCGGTGGATTGGCGGGATCTCGCCACCGCGCATGTCCTCGACTTCCACGGCCGCATCACGGATGCCGAGGCTGCGGCCCTCCTGGCCGAGGCCGAGATCATCGTCACGGCGCGGGAGGAAACGCACTTCGATGCCGCGCTGCTCGCCCGGCTGCCGCGGCTGAAGCTGCTGGTCACGCATGGCATGACCAATGCGGCGCTGGAGCTGCCGGCGCTGGCCGCGCGCGGCGTCACGGTCTGTGGCACCGCGCTGGGCCATCCGATGGCGACGGTGGAGCTCGCCTGGGGCCTGGTGCTGGGCCTGGTGAAGCACATCGTGGCGGAGGATCGCGTGATCCGCGATGGCGGCTGGGGTGCCGCCCTCGGGCGCGGCCTCACCGGGCGCAGGCTGGGCCTGGTCGGTCTCGGCCAGCTCGGCGAGGGCATGGCGCGCGTCGGCCTCGCCTTCGGCATGGAGGTGGTAGCCTGGAGCGAGAACCTCACCGCCGAACGCTGTGCCGAGGTCGGCGTGCAGCTGGTGAGCCGGGAGGCGCTGTTTCGCGACTCCGACGTCATCAGCATCCATATGCGCCTGTCGCCGCGCACGCGCGGCCTGGTCGGTGCCGCGGAGATCGCGGCCATGCGGCCCGATGCGCTGCTGATCAACACCTCCCGCGGCCCGATCGTGGAGGAGGCGGCGCTGGTCGCGGCCCTGCGGGAGGGCCGCATCGGCGGCGCCGGACTCGATGTCTTCGCGCAGGAGCCCCTGCTGGCGGACCACCCGCTGCGCAGCCTGCCGAATACGCTGCTGACCTCCCATATCGGCGGCCGCACGCGGGAGAACATTTTGGTGCGCTATCGCGAAAGCCACGAGGCGGTCGCGGCCTGGCTGGCGGGCCGACCGGTGCGGGTGCTCGGCGGTTAAGCCGCCGCGGTCACGCTCTCCTCCGGCCCGTTCGGGTCGCCCGGCGCGGTTTCCCAGGCGAGGCCGACCAGCACCACGCTGCGCCGCCCGCCGCGCTCGGCGCGGACCACCAGCGCGCCCTGCTCCTCCAGATAGGTCAGCAGCCGCCGCGCCCGGCCGAGCGAGCGGCTGCCATAGGCGCGCGCCAGGGTGGCATCGGACGGACAGGGCTGGCGCTCCAGCGCGGCCCGGGCCAGCAGCAGGAAGACGCCCTGCACGTCATCCGGCAGCGCCTCCGCCCGCGCCACGGCCTGGGCCCATTCGCTGCCCTCCGCCGCCTCCGCGCCGATGCCGGCGCGCGCCGTGGTCAGCAGGCGGCGGAAGGCGGGGATGTCGATGGCCGGGCCGCCCACCTCCTCGATCCGACAGCGGACGAGAAAATCCTGATACAGCACGCTGGCCGGCCGGAAGGGCGCATCCGGCTCCGCCAGGATCTTTTGCAGCACGCCGGCGATCTTGCGACGGTGCTCGGCCTTTTCCTCCGGCGTCGGCTCCGCCACCGGCTCCGCGGCGGGCAGCGGCGGGCGGGCCTGGGCGAGCTGGGTCAAGAGATCGGGCGCGGTGGCGCGCGGCATCCGCCGGGGCGGGCGCGGCACCTCGGGCTCAGGCGCCACCAGAATCAGCTCCCGCGCCTCCGCCGCGCTGGCCTGGCTCGGCGGCGGCACCAGCTTCGGCCCGGCGCTGCGGGACCCGGTCTCCACCACGCCGACCCGCACCCGCAGCGGGCGGCGGGACACGGCCGGGCCGAGGGCCATGAAGTGCCCGCGCTCCAGGTCCCGGAACATCTCCGCCTGGCGCCGCTCCATCCCCAGCAGGTCGGCGGCGCGGGCCATGTCGATGTCGAGGAAGGTGCGGCCCATCATGAAGTTGGAGGCCTCCGCCGCCACGTTCTTGGCCAGCTTGGCCAGGCGCTGCGTCGCGATCACCCCCGCCAGGCCGCGCTTGCGGCCGCGGCACATCAGGTTGGTCATGGCGCCGAGCGCCGCGCGGCGCGCCTCGTCCGAGGTCTCGCTGGCCGCCGCGGGCGCAAAAAGCTGCGCCTCGTCCACCACCACCATCACCGGGAACCAGGCATCCCGGTCCACGTCGAAGAGCCCGCCGAGGAAGGCCGCCGCCAGCCGCAGCTGCTGCTCCACCTCCACGCTCTCCAGGTTCAGCACGACGGAGACGCGGTGCCGCCGCACCCGCTCCGCCACCTGCTGCAGGGCCGTGTCGGTATATTCGCCGGCATCCACGACCAGATGCCCGAAGCGGTCGGCGAGCGAGGTGAAGTCGCCCTCCGGATCCACCACCACCTGCTGCACCCAGGGGGCGGATTGTTCCAGCAGCCGGCGCAGCAGATGCGACTTGCCGGAGCCGGAATTGCCCTGCACCAGCAGGCGGGTGGAGAGAAGTTCCTCGAGGTCGAACTCGGCGGGGGTGCCGGAGGCGCTCAGGCCGATATCGATGGCGATCGTCATCCAGGACTCCAGGGGCGCGGGCGGTGGAGTAGCCGCAACCGGCCCGGCCCGGAAGGCGCATCCGCCAGACCCTTGATTTCCCGTGGCGACTCGGCCGCCTCAGCCCAGGGCCTGGCGGATCGCCCGCATCCAGACCAGCACGGCGCTCGCCCCCGCATCCGGCTGGCCCAGCGCCCGCTCGCCGAGATAGGCGGCGCGGCCGAGGCGCGGCGGCATGCTGGCGGTGGCCGCCGCGCCCCGCTCCGCCGCCGCCACCGCCGCCTGCCAGGCCGCGGCGCCGGTTCCCTCCGCCGTGGCGAAGGCTTCCGCCGCCGGGTGCAGCGCATCCAGCATGGTCCGGTCACCCGGTCGGGCCCCGCCGAGCTCGCAGATGGCCTCCACCGCCGCCCGGAAGGCCTCGGCCCAGCCCGCGCGATCCGGCGCCCGTCCCCCCAGCACCTGCGCCGCGCCCAGCAGGGCGGTGGCGTAGAAGGGGCCGGAACTGCCGGCGATCGCCCGCCGCAGCGCGCCCGCCATGGCTTCCAGGGCCGAGGCCGGGGTGGCGAAGGCGGAACGGGGCAGCGCCCGAATGGCCGCCGCGCCCCGCGCGAGCGAAAGGCCCAGGTCCCCATCCCCGGCATGGCTGTCGAGCGCCGTCAGCGCCGCCTCCTCCGCCTCCAGCGCCGCCGCCACCTCCATCGCGACACGGTGCAGCGTCTCGGCCAGGGGTCCAGGCGCGGGGTGGGCGGCCGGTGCCGATACCGGGGTGGCGAGCAGGGCGCGCGCCGCCAGCACGCCGCCACCCGGCCAGGCCGGCGCGCAAGCCGGCGCATCCAGCCGGGCGAGCCGCGCCGCATCCAGCCGCATCAGGCTGATCGAGCAGCCGGGCATTTCGAGCGCCGTCATGAAGTTCCCGGCCCAGCCACGCGCCACCACCAGGCCGCGGTCCCGCAGCCCGGCGAGCGCGGCGCGGGCGACGACCGCCAGTTCCATCGGCGGCGTGCCGCCCAGGCCGTTCACCAGCAGCGCCACCTCCTCCCCCGCCGCCAGCCCGGCATCGGTCACCAGCGTGTCCAGGATGGTGGCGACGATGGCATCGGCCGGCGCCATGGGGGCGCGCCGAATCCCCTGCTCGCCATGGATGCCGAGGCCGAGTTCCATCTCCTCCGCGCCCAGCTCGAAGCCGGGCCGGCCCGCCGCCGGCACGGTGCAGGCGCCGAGCGCCACGCCCATGCTGACCACGGCGGCGGCCGCCGCCTCGGCCTCGGCCAGCACGGCGTCCAGATCCAGCCCCGCGGCCGCGGCGGCGCCGGCCACCTTGTGCACCAGCACGGTGCCGGCGATGCCACGGCGCTGCGCGCGGTCCACCGTCGCATGCAGCGCGGCGTCATCGGCCACCACCACCACCCGGGTCGGGATGCCCTCGGCGGTCGCCAGCGCCGCGGCGAGACCGAAATTCAGCCGGTCGCCGGTGTAGTTCTTCACCACCAGCAGCGCCCCGCGCGGCCCGGCGGCGGCGCGGATGGCGGCCAGCACGGCATCGGTGGAGGGGGAGGTGAAGACATCGCCGGCGATCGCACCGGCCAGCATCCCGGGGCCGACATAGCCGGCATGGGCCGGCTCATGCCCCGCACCACCGCCGGAGAGCACCGCGACCGGCCGCTGCGCCGGCACCGGAAGATCGGCGCGCAGCACCACATCCTCGGCCTCCAGCAGCGCCAGGCCCGGGTTCAGGTCGGCCAACCCCTCCAGCATCTCGCGCACCACGCGGCGTGGATCGTTCACCAGCTTCTTCATGGCGTCCCCCTTCTGGCGCGGCCAGGATCGCGTCAAACCGGTCAGCGCGCCAGCAGCGCCTCGGCCTGCGCGACCGCGGCCAGCAGATCGGCCTGCCCGCCGGCCGCCTGCCGGGCCTGGGCGAGCCAGCGCCGCGCATCGGCGGCCTCGCCGCGCTCGGCCGCGCCGCGCCCGGCGCGCAGCCAGGCATCGGCCGCCGCCTCCCGCTCCCCCAGCCGTTCCAGCGCCGTGGCCTGCAGGGCGAGCGCCCGGGACAGGCCGCGATAATCGAGCGAATCGCGGCGGAGCGCCGCCGCCGTCACGCCCTGCAACCGGGCGGTCGCCGGATCGCCGCGCAGCAGCGCCGCGGCCCCATCCAGTTCCACCGCATCGGCGCGGAAGGCCGGCTGGTCCGGCGCGCCGATTGCGGCCCGCGCCGCTTCCACCCCCGCCATATCCCCGCGTCCGGCGGCCAGCAGGCCCAGGAGAAAATGTGCCCGCAGCGCGGCCTCGGCATTCTCCGCGCCGCGGCTGGCGACAAGGCGGGCCAGGGCCTCGGCCTCCGCCATCCGGCCCAGCCGGAACAGCGCCGTCGCCTCCGCCAGCAGCAGCACGGCGGAGGCGCCGCGGCCGCGCCGAGCGAGTTCCGCCCGCACCTCCCGCGCCACCGCGAGCGCCACCGGCGCATCGCCCTGGCCGAGGGCGGCGGTGGCCTGGCCGAAGCCCATGGCATCGATCGCGACCGGATCGTCGCGTTCCCGCGCGCGGGCCAGCGCCTGGGCATAGAGGCGGCCGGCCACCACCGGCTGGTCCTGGTTCAACGCGTCCCGCGCGCTATCCGCCGCCCGGTCCAGCACGCCGTCGCGCGGCGGCCCCTCCGGCGCCGCACGCCCGCCGCAACCCGCCAGCAGCAGCAAGGCAATGGCCAGGAATCTCACGGGCGCAGGCGCTCCACCATCGGACGCGGCACGGCGCCGGAGGAGACGCTGGTCTCCCGCACGCTGCCGCCACCGCCGCCCAGCAGCCAATGCCGGCGCAGCTGCACCAGCAGCAATTCCATCTGCCGCGCCGCCTCCTGCGCCTGCACCATCACGGCCGGCAGGCTGTCCGTGCCGTCGCGGATATTGGCGGTGACCTGCGGCAGCGCCGGGGTGGCGCGGGCGAGGTCGGCACTCGCCCGCTCCACCTGCGCCAGCACGCGCTCCGCCCGCTGCACCAGACCGGGCAGGGACCCGCTGCCGCGGCCGTTCGACAGGCCGGCGGTGAGCTGGCGCACCTCGCGGCTCGCCGCCTCGATATTCTCCATCACCGCCGCCGCGCGGGCGGTGGCGGCCTCGGCCTGGCGGATCAGCGTATCGTCCGCCAGCAGGCGGCCCACCGTGCCCTCCCCGCGCTCCAGCCGCTGGGTGGCGGCGGCGAAGGCGGCGGTGCCGGTGCGCAGCTCGTCCAGGATGGGGAAGACGCGCTGCTGCAGCTCATCCAGCAGCGTGCCGAGCGTTTCCGTGGGCGCGCGTTCGCTGGTGGCGCGGATCCAGGCGCGGTCCCAGTTCAACTCCTCCCCCCGCCCGCGCTGGATATCGAGATAGGCCGGGCCGGCCACGCCGAAGCGGCGCCGCACCACGGCGGTGGAATCGCGGCGGATGAAGGGCTTCGCCTGTTCCTCGATGCGCAGTTCCGCGCGGATGCGGCGCTCGGGGTCGACGATGATGCGGCGGACGGAGCCGGCGCGGATGCCCAGCACCTCGGCCTCCGCCCCCACCGAGAGGCCTGCCACGCCTTCCTCCGGCAGCAGCACCATCAGCGTGGCGCCATCGGCGAACCATTCGCGGATCACGCCGCGCTGGAACAGCGCACCGAGGAACAGCACCAGCGCCAGGACGACCAGCGCGCCCACCCAGCGATCGGTGTGGCGCAGCCGGACGCGGTCTTCCTGGCTTAACGTGGAGCCAGACATGGTTCATCCCCCTTCAGACCATCCTGCTGCAGCACCCACCACTGGCTTGCAGGAAAGCCGGGCGTGTTCCAGGCGCGGCGCGAGCGCGTGGACCACAGCGCCGCCGCGCCGCGTTCGCGCGCCGGGGCCAGCGCCGCCAGCAGCGGCTCCGCCAGCAGATCCGCCGTTTCCTGGTCCAGCGGGCTTTCCAGCAGGATCAGCTCCGGCGCGCCCAGGAAGGCGCGGGCGCAGCCGGCCCGGGCCAGATCCACCCGGTTGAGCTCGGCCGGATGGCGTAGCGGCAGGCCCGGCAGGCCGAATTGCTTGCAGAGCGCCACGGCCTGGGACCGCAATTCGGCATCCGGCAGGTCGGTGTGGTGGCGGCAGGCCAGCAGCATGCCATCCGCCACCGTCAGATGCGGCAGCCAGCCGCCATCGCCCGGCGCCAAGCCGATGCGGCCGCGCAGCGCCTGGGCCGGGACGCGCGGCAGCGCCGCCCAGTCCTGCGCTAGGAATCGCACCTGGCCCGCCGCCAGCCGCACCAGCCCGGCGCAGATCAGCGCCAGCGCCCGCGCCATGGCCGGATCCTCCGCATGCACCAAGGCGAGGTCGCCCGGCGCCAGGTGCAGCGTCACCGCGCCCTGGATCGGCGAGGCCCCCGGCACCGGCCGCGCCGCCTCCACCTCCAGCAGCGGCGTCACGAGACGGCCACGCTGAGGATGGCGCTGGCTGCCAGGATGCCCAGCAGCCCGCGCACGAAGGCGCGCGGCAGCAGGTGGGAGGGCGATTCGGCCCGGGTGGAGGACATGCCGGTGATGGCGCAGACCAGTGCCACCAGCGCGCCCACCACCACCAGCTTGACGGCGAAGAGCACGAATTCGGCGGTATCGGTGGCGGCAAACAGGTTCGTCAGCAATTCCCGCGGCGCGTTCTGCACCAGCCCGCCGAACCAGCCGGTGAGCCAGCCGGTGAACAGCGCGACGGCCAGGAAGATGACGCCGAGCGTGAAGCCCGCCACCGCCAGCGCCACCACCCGCGGCAGCACCAGCAGGCTGAAGGGGTCCAGGCCCTGCGCCTCCAGCATGTCCAGCTGCCCGCCGGCCTTGGTGGCGCCGAATTCCACCACCGTCACCGTGCCGCTGCGGCCGAGCAGGATCAGCCCGACCAGCACCGGCGTCACCTCCCGCACCAGGACCGTGGTGAGAAGGCTGCCCGTGTAATCCTCCTGCCCGGCAAAACTCAGCCAGCGGATCGCCTGGTGCACGACACCGAAGCCGACCAGGCTGGCGGTGATCATGACGGTGCCGAAGCCGCCGGCGATCGCCTGGTGCAGGGTGCGGCGCAGCTCGGCGCGCAGCGTGCGGCGGCGCCAGCTGCGGGGGTTCAGCCCCTCCGCCAGCACGCCCACCGCCAGCGCGGCGGTGGCCAGCACCATCTGGACGCCGCGTCGCGCCGGGCCGCCGATGCCCTCCAGCACCAGCCATGGCAGCGCCACGGGTCGCGCCTTGGCCATCGCCCCCTCCCTTGCCATCCCGGATCGGTCAGCGCGGCCGGTCGCGGAAAGTTTCCAGGCGCGCCAGCACCCGCGGGCCGGGCGCGGCGTTGCCCGACCGACCGAGGCAGCCGGAATGGGAACCAGCAGGATGAGCGAAGCGCAGGACCGGCGCCGGCGCGGCACAGGCGAGAGCGGCGGCTGGATGGTGGCGGCGGCGGCGCTGACCGGGCTGCTGGCGCTGGATTCCGCCCGCCGCACGCCGCGCCGGCTGCGGACGGTGGAGAGCTGGCCGCGCCAGGGGGATCGGCAACCGGCCGCGCGGGAGCCTGCCGGCCGCGAGACCGCGCAGCTGGCGCGCGGGGATCGGCGCGATGCCACGGGCCAGGGACGCCAGGCCGATGCCCCCTCCGAGATCCCGGCCCGGGGCTGGTGGCAGATCGCCAGGCGCACCGTGTCCCAGGCCAGCGAGGACCGGCTGATGACCGAGGCCGCGGGCATCACCTTCTACACGCTGCTGGCCCTGTTCCCGGCGCTCGCCGCGCTGGTCTCGCTCTATGCGCTGGTGGCGGATCCGGCGACGATCCAGGGGCACCTGGATTCGCTCGGCGGCATCGTGCCCGGCGGCGGGATGGAGATCATCACCGAACAGGTACAGCGCGTGGCCCAATCCGCCGATGGCACGCTCGGCCTCGGCGCCATCGCCGGCCTGCTGGTCTCGCTCTGGTCGGCCAACCAGGCGGCCAAGGCTTTGTTCGATGCGCTGAACGTGGTCTATGAGGAGCGCGAGAAGCGCAGCTTCGTCAAGCTGACGCTGACCACCCTGGCCTTCACCCTGGGCTTCATCCTGTTCGCCATCCTGACCATGATCGGCGTGGTGGCGGTGCCGGTGGTGCTCGGCCTGGTCGGGCTGGGCAGCCGGGCGGAGACGCTGCTGGACCTCGGCCGCTGGCCGCTGCTGCTGCTGCTGGTCGGGCTCGTGCTGGCCTGTCTCTATCGCTGGGGTCCGAGCCGGGAGAGCGCGAAATGGCGCTGGGTGAGCTGGGGCAGCGGCTTCGCCGCGCTCGCCTGGCTCGCGGTCTCCGCCGGCTTTTCCTGGTATGTCGCCAATTTCGGCAGCTACAACGAGACCTATGGCTCGCTCGGCGCGGTCATGGGCTTCATGACCTGGATCTGGATCTCCGCCATCGTGGTGCTGCTGGGCGCCGAGCTGAATGCGGAGATGGAGCACCAGACGGCGCGGGACACCACCACCGCGCCGAACCGCCCGATGGGGCAGCGCGGCGCGGAGATGGCGGATACGGTGGCCTGATCCTCAGCGCGCCGCCTTGCGGATGTTCCAGGCAATGATGATGCCCGGCATCGCCAGAACGTCCGAGATGCGCGGCGTGACGGCGGAGGGCAGGTACCACTGGCCATAGGGCACATAGGGCACCAGGCGATAGGCGCTTTCCTGCAGCTCATCCAGGATGCGCTTCCGCTCGGCCGCATTCGCCGCATAGGGAAAGGCATCGATCAGCGCCTGGTGCGCGGCATCGCAGGGCCAGCCCGGCCAGGCACGGTCGCAGCTGGCCTGCATCGGCACATTGCCCACGGGGTCCGAGGCGCCGAGGCCGTTCCAGAAGGTCAGGCCGATATGCCAGCCGCCCTCG
This sequence comes from Falsiroseomonas sp., assembly GCF_051860665.1. Taxonomy (GTDB): domain Bacteria; phylum Pseudomonadota; class Alphaproteobacteria; order Acetobacterales; family Acetobacteraceae; genus Falsiroseomonas. The sequence goes on along the minus strand of NZ_JBHYDM010000008.1, from coordinate 91,586 downwards.
CTCGGCGGGCGCCGATTGGCGCGGCGCCCGGCCATGGAGGCGAAGTCGGTCGCCTGCACATCCGTGCGGAAGCCCACCGCCTGCATCTGCTGCGCCAGCACCAGCGTCGCGGTATCGACGAAGGGATTGTCGGTGGGGTCCATGATGACGATCGGCGTGCCGTCGTAATTCGCCTCTCGCAGCAGGGCACGGGCGCGTTCGCGGGCGGCGGGGCTGCCGAGGCCGGCGGGGACATCGGCATTCGTCTCCTGCGGGGACCCGCAGACGAAGAAGGCATGGCACACCTGGTACAGCGCCGGGTCGGGGAACATCCCCTGCAGGATCTCCTCCTGATTCACCAGCAGCATCAGCGCCTGGCGGACACGGGCATCGTTGAAGGGCGGGTGGATGTGGTTCATCCGGATCATGCCCGGCGCGCCCAGCGTATTGGTGCGGACAATGCGCATGCCGCGCCGCTGCAGCATCGGCAGGAAGTCCACGCCGGGACTCTCGATATAGTCGATCTCGCCCTGGATCAGCGCCAGCGTCGAGGTCTGCGCATTGGCGATGTTCTGCCATTCCACGCGATCGACATGCACGACCTTGCCGCCGGCGGTGCCGGAGGCGGGCTCCGGCCTAGGCACGTAGTTCGGGTTGCGGCGATAGACCACGGTGCTGCCCGGCACCCATTCCTCGCGGGAGAAGATGAAGGGCCCGCTGCCGATCGTCTCCCGGATTGCGGTGAAGGGGTCGGTCGCGGCGATGCGGGCCGGCATGATGGCGGGCATATTGCCGGCGGGTTTTGACAATGCGTCCAGCATCAGGCCGTAGGGGCGCGTCAGCGTCCAGACCACCGTCTTGCCGTCCGCCTGTGGCTCCAGGCTCGCGGTGATCGCCAGGATCTGCCGTCCATGCGGGTCCCGCGCGCCCCAGCGACGCAGCGAGGCCACCACATCCTCCGCCGTCACCGGCGCGCCGTCATGGAAGGCCAGCCCCTCGCGCAGCGTGAAGCGCCAGACCAGCGCATCGTCGGAGACGCTGTAGGTGGAAACCATCTGCGGCTGCGGGCGCTGCTGCGCGTCGCGGCCGAAGAGCTGGTCGTAGATCATATGCGCATGCGATTGCACCACGCCGGCCGTGGTGTTGATCGGGTCCAGCGTCTGCAGATCCGCATTCGGCACCATGCGCAGCACGCGCTCGGGCGGCAGGGTCTGCGCAAGGGCGGGCCCGGCCAGCAGGCTGGCGCCGAGGACCAGGGTGGCGAGGCGGGTCAGCATGGGTCATCCCCCGTTGCGTGAGGACGCCTTATGGACCGGTTGTTACAGATCGGACAAGATCCGGTCAGGCGGCGACCGCGAAGGGCATCACCTGCACCTCCTGCCCCGGCCGTGCCACCAGCGCATGGTTCGCGGCGATCGGCAGCCAGCCGGCATTGCGTTCATCCACCGGCTCCGACACCACCAGCACATTGCCGCCGACGCGCCGCCAGTAGAGCGAGGGCGGGCGACCATCGGAGGACCAGCGGAAGCAGGTCAGCGTGGTGCCGTCGCTATGCGCCGCGGCGAAGCGCAGCGCCTGGCTGCTGCCCGCCTCCTCCATCAGCGCCTGCACCCGCGCCAGGGTGCGCGACAGCGCGCCGATCGGATCGGTCTCCAAACCCTCCGCGACCGCGGCCAGGAAGATCGCCTCGGTATCGCCGGTGCCGAGGCGGTGCTCGTAGAGCCGGTCCGGGATCAGCGCCTCCATCCGCCGCTTGATCCGCGCATAGTCGCCGACCTGGCCATTATGCATGAACATCTGCCGGCCGAGGCCGAAGGGGTGGCAATTGGCCCGCGTGGTGGAAGTGCCGGTGGAGGCGCGCACATGCGCGAAGAAGAGTCGCGAACGCACCTGGGCGCAGAGCGAGCGCAGGTTCTCATCCGACCAGGCGGGGCGGATCTCCCGGTACAGGCCCGGCTCCTCCCGCTCCCCGTACCAGCCGAGGCCGAAGCCATCGCCATTGGTCGGCGTCTTGCCCTCATCGGCATGCATGGACTGGTGGATCAGCGAATGCGCGGGCGCGCAGACGAGGTCGGCGAGGAAGATGGGTTCGCCGAGATAGGCGAGGAAGCGGCACATCGAGGCAGGATCCGAAGGGTGGCGAGGGCCGAAGGTTGCGACCATGCTGCGCGCGGGACAATAAGGGACCGTTGCGACGCCACGGATTTGCGACCCGGCCACCACGCCCCCTATGCTGCGCCACCTTGGCCGCGAGGCTTCCGCCCCCGATGTCCCGCCCCCGCAGCTTCGACGAGGATGCCGTGCTGGATGCGGCAATGCGCCACTTCTGGCGGCACGGCTATGCCGGCACCAGCGTGCGCGACCTCGGCCAGGTGATGGGCCTCGGCCAGGCCAGCTTCTACAATGCCTTCGGCGACAAGCGCAGCCTGTTTGCCCGCTGCCTGGACCGCTACCTGGAGGGCGGGATGCGCGCGCGAATCCTCCGGCTGGAGGCGACACAGCCGCCGCGCCAGGCCATCGAATCGCTGCTGCGTGACATCGTCGCGCGCTCGCTGCGCGACCGGCTCGGCTGCCTGCTGGTGAATACGGCGCTGGAGGTGGCGCCGCATGACCGCGGCCTGGGTGCCGTGGTGGCGGCGCGGCTGGCGGAGCTGGAGGGCTTCTTCCGCCGCCAGGTGCAGGCCGGCCAGGCGGATGGCAGCATCGCCGCGGGCCGGGATGCGGCGGATCTGGCGCGGCTGCTGATGACGCTCCTGCTGGGCCTGCGCGTGCTGGCGCGCGGGCGGCCGGACCGGGCGGTGATGGAAGGCGCGCTGCGCCAGGGCCTCAGCCTGCTGGATGCGCCCGTCTCCCCCCGGCCGCCGGCCGGGGGGTAGCGGCGCGCCCTGGCCTCAGCCCAGGCCGCCGGCCGGCCGCATGCCCGGATGGACGCCGCCGCCGGGCTGGGAAGCGGCGCCGGTCTCCGGCTTCGCCGCCTCGCCCTCCGGCGCCTCGGCCAGCGCGGCCTTGGCCCGTTCGGCCAGGCCATGGGCCGCGCCGACCACCGCCTCCCGCGCCTGGCCGGCCATCGTCGAGACGCCCTCGGTCGCCGTGCCACGGGCCTGCCCGGCCTGGTCGCCGATGCTGTCCCGCGCCGCGGCATAGCCCTGCTGCGCCATCTCCGCCGCCTGCTGCGCGAGGTCGTCGCGGGTCTCGCCCATCAGCCGGTCCTCGGCCTCCGTCCGCGGCAGCATGGCGCCGACGGCGGCGCCGAGCGCGACGCCCAGCGCGCCGAGCACCAGCGGCTGGTCGCGCAGCAGCGAGCCCATGCTGTGCTGCGCCTCCTCCACCCATTCGCCCATCCGGTCCTGCGCCGCGCCGGCATAGTCGCCGGCGGTGCAATAGGCGCGGTCGGCATAGTCCGCCGCCTCATGCCGCGCCTGGCCGGCATAGTCCGCGGCCGCATGCGCCGCCCGTTCGCCCCGGCCACGCAGATCGTGCGCCGCCTGGCCCGCCGTCTCGCCGGCCGAACCGACCGCGCCCGCCACGCTGCGATAGGCGGAGCCTGCGGCATCGGCCGCGCTGCGCGCGGCACCCGTGACGCTGTCGCGCACCGCGCCCGCAGCATCGCCCACCGCCTCCGCGGCCTGACTCAGCATGCCCGGGCCGGACTCCGCATCGCCGCGAAAGTCCCGGTCCGTCACGGCGTAGCTGCCTGGCGCCGCGTAGGCGCCGCTTTGCCTGCCAGCCGGATAGGCGCCGCTGCGCAGGCGCGGCGTGGTGACGCCGGGCGCCTTGCCCAGCATCAGCCAGCCGATGCCGGCGCCGATCAGCAGCAGCGGCAGCGGATTGTCGCGCACCGCCGTGCCCAGGTTGCGCGTGAACTCCGCGCCGCCGGAGGTGCGGGCATAGTCCAGCGCCTGCTCGAAGAGCTGGCCGGGGGAGGTGCGGTCGCGCAGCTCCTCCAGCGTCTGCGTCAGGCCGGCGCGCGTCGCCTCCACCTCATGCTCGATCTCCGCGCTGCCGCGGTTGCCGGGATCCGTGCCGCTCATCGTACCTGCTCCTTCGCCACTCGCGCATCCCGCGACAGCTGCTCGGCCGTGCGCTGGGGCATGAGGTTCGTGGTGTTCAACTTCGAAACGCCGCCGCGGATCAGCGCATAGCCGAGCAGCGCCGCGACGAGGGCGACGATCAGCTGGGACCAGCCCAGCGGCACGCCGAAATGCACCAGCAGCGAGACCAGCGCGAAGAGCAGCAGGATCAGCGCACCCAGCAGCAGGCCGGCGCCGGCGCCGAGCGGCGTGACGGCGCCGGAGGCGTGGGAAATCTTCTCCCCCACCTCGGCGCGGGCCAGCTGCACCTCCTGTCGGAACAGCGTGGAGATCTGGCCGATCACCGTGCTGAACAGCTCGGGCAGCGATCGCTCCGACTGGCGATAGGGATCAGACATGGTCGCCACCCCCCGCCACGGGCGGCTGCGGCAGGCCGGAGGCGCTGCCACCGGGCCAGGCGGCGGCGCCGCCGAGCGAGGCCGCGGCCAGCGTCGCCGGCTTGGCGCCGCTGCCATGGATCCCGGTGCCCTGAGCGCTGCCAGCCTGCGGCGGCACCCAGCCCGGCGCCTGGCTCGCCACCTCCGGCGCCACCGCGCCGCCCATCGGGGCCATCCGGCCCGAGGCGCCGCGATGGCGCGCCGCCTCGGCAGAGCTCTTGGCGAAGCGCGCCAGGCCGAAGCCTGCCAGCACCGCGGCACCGAAGAAGGCCACAGGCTGGCGCCGGGCGAGATCCTCCACCCGGCCCAGCAGCTCCGCGGGGCTGCTGTTGCGCAGCGTGCGGCCCATATCCTCGATGGCCGTGGCGGCCTCGTGCACATAGCGCGCCATCACCGGCGACTGCGCGCCGAGCTGGTCGGCCGCGCCATGCACCGCTTCTGCGAAACCCTCGGCCTGTTCGGCGCCGGCCTGCTGCTGCGTCTCGGCGAAGCGCAAGGCGCGCTGCCGGGCGGCGTCGAGCACCTCGGCACCCTCCGCCTTCAGCTCGGCGGCGGTGCCGCTGGCCTCCTGCCGGAGCGTGCCGGCAGCCTCGCTGGTCGCGGACTTCACCTCATCCAGTGCCGCGCGGCCATCGGCGGAAGCCTGGCGCAGCGGATCGGGCTGCGGGCTCCGCGGCGGGTCGCGATCGGGAAGGCCAGCCTGTCTCATGTCACTCATCTGCGCACCTCGCCTGCTGTTCCGCGCCGATCGGCCGGACATCGCGCCCGCCGCCGCCGCCGTGCCGCTGCGATCCCAACAGGGGCGGGCGCCGGGCGTTCCTTGCGGGCGCGCAGCGTCCGGACGCTTTCGGCAGGCGATGAGGCCGCGCGGCCTTCCGCCAGGGCCATCGCACAAGCTATTGATGCGCCAGCCGGTTTGGCACCGCGCCGGTTTGCCGCGCGAAATCGCGCGGCAGGCCGCGGCACCAGCGCCGCCGCCCGGCGTTGCTGCCACAGGTGCCGGATGCCGGCGGCCATGCCAGAGGAGGGGACGATGTCGGACAGCAGCGAGCCACAGGCCAATGCCGCCTTGACCGTGGCGGTGACGCCGATGCGCCGGACCGCGGAGGGCATGTGGGAGACCTCGGAACGCGCGGGCGCGCAATTCTTCCTGGTCGAGCTGGTCCAGGATGGCGGGGAGGATGCGGAGGTCGTGGTGGAATGCCGCGACGAGCGCAGCGCGGCGCTGGCCGCGCGCGTGGTGGCGGCCACCGTCGCCGCGCTCGGCCTGGCGGAACCCTCGGAGGGCAGCGAGGTGGTGGCCGCCTTCGACGACGACACCGCCGCGATCCTAGCCGACAATCCGACGCCGGAGGTGGAGGCGCCGGCCGGCAACTGGATCGACGAGGAGGAGGAGGGGCCGGCGCTGCAATAGCGCGCGGCAGGCGGCCGGGTCCCCCGCGGGCCCGGCCGCCGGCCTCAGACCGGCTTCGGCGCCGATCGGAAATCGGCCGGCACCACGAAGTCGCTGGCGGCGCCGCGTGCCCGGGCGAGACCCTGGGGGAAGCCGCTGCGATCGCCACGATGCGGCGTGACGCCGCGCGGCGCGGGGGGCGCCAGCTCTCGCCCATGCCGGGCCTTCAGCGCCTGGGTGCCCAGGATGTCCAGCATGGTCACGCCTGCCACCATGGCCAGCGCCAGGATCACATTGTCCCGCTTCGGATTGCCGGGCCGCAGCGCCGTCAGCAGCGTGGCCACATCCACCGCATCGCCCAGAACGCGCGACTGCAGGCCCAGAGACCGGTCGACCGAGAGCGAGAGCACGCCGCTCGCCACCTCCCGCGCGCCATAGGCCCGCACCAGGCCCTCCTGCCCCTGCATGCCGAGGCTGCGCGTCACCTGCCTCGGTGCCAGCAGCTGCACCAGGCCAAGCCCGATGCTGAACCAGCCGAGCGCGCGGCCCAACTTGTCAGCCGCGCCGAGCGAGCCGCGGCCGCTGCGTAGGATGCGCGGATCGCCGGCCTGGCGTGTCCTGTTCGCGATGCGGTTCATGGCTTCAGCACCACCTTGATGCAGCCGTCCTGCTTGTTGCGGAAGATGTTGTACATCTCCGGCCCTTCCTCCAGCCCGACGCTATGGGTGATGACGAAGGAGGGATCGAGCTGGCCTTCCGCGATCCGTCGCAGCAGGTCGTCCGTCCAGCGGCGCACATGCGTCTGGCCGGTGCGGATGGTCAGGCCCTTGTTCATCACCAGGCCGAAGGGCAGCTTGTCCACCAGCCCCGAATAGACGCCGGGGATGGACAGGATTCCGGCCGGGCGGCAGACATAGATCATCTCCCGCAGCACATGCGGCCGGTCATTCTCCAGCATCACCACCTGCTTGGCGCGATCCAGCAGCGTATCCGGCTGCGCCAGGCTGACATGGCTTTCGAGCCCCACGGCATCGATGCATTTCTGCGGCCCCTTGCCGCCGGTCAGCTCGTTCAGCCGATCGATGACGCTCTCTTCCTCGAAGTTGATGGTGATGGCGCCGCCGGCGGCGGCCATGCCGAGGCGTTCCGGCAGCCGGTCGATGGCGATCACCTGGCGCGCACCCAGAAGCACGGCGGAGCGAATGGCCATCTGCCCGACCGGGCCGCAGCCCCAGATCGCCACCGTATCCTCCGGCTCGATGTCGCAGGCGACGGCGGCCTGCCAGCCGGTGGGCAGGATGTCGGACAGGAACAGCACCTGCTCATCCGTCAGCCCGTCCGGCACCTTGATATGCGTCTGGTCGGCGAAGGGCACGCGCAGATATTCCGCCTGCCCGCCGGGATAGCTGCCGGTCAGCGCGCTATAGCCGAAGAGGCCGGCGCCGGCATGGCCGAAGACCTTGTCGGCCATCTCCTTGTTCCGGTTGGTGGTCTCGCAGACCGAGAAATTGCCGCGCCGGCACTGCTCGCAGCTGCCGCAGCTGATGGTGAAGGGCACCACGATGCGGTCACCCTTCTTCAGCGCGCCCTTCGCGGCGGAGCCCACCTCCACCACCTCGCCCATCGTCTCATGGCCCATGATGTCGCCGGGGCTCATGGCGGGGATCAGGTTGTGGAACAGGTGCAGGTCGGAGCCGCAGATGGCGCAGGCGGTGACCTTGATGATGGCGTCGCGCGGATCCTCGATGGTGGGATCGCTCACCGTGTCGCAGCGTATATCTTCCTTGCCGTGCCAGACCAGCGCGCGCATGGGAGTCTCCCCTGTGGTGTCAGGGTCTCAACTGCCCTCGCCTGCCGCGGGTTTGGTGAGGCGCCGGTCACGCTGCCGCCATCGGGCCTTTCAGGCCGCATCGGGCTTGCGCCGCGCCGGACCAGTGATCAGCCGCGCGCCACGCTGGAAGGTCAGGTAGCTCCAGAGCCATTGGAAGGAGACGACGACGCGGCTGCGGAAGCCCACCAGGAAATACACATGGGCAATGCCCCAGAACCACCAGCCGATCAGCCCGGTGAGCTTCAGCCGGCCGAGCGCCACCACCGCCGAACGCCGCCCGATGGTCGCCAGCTCACCCTGGTGCCGATAGCGGAACGCCGCCATCGCGGTGCGGCCCGCGGCGCGCGCGGCCAGCAGGCGGCCGACGAAACGCCCCATCTGCTTGGCCGCCGGCGCGGTACCCGGCACCGGCGTGCCATCCGCGTCCTTCGCCTGCACCAGGTCGCCCACCGCAAAAACCTCCGGCATCCCCGGCAGCGAGAGGTCCGGCCCGACCTGCAGCCGCCCGGCCCGGCCGGGCTCCACACCGAGCCATTCCGCGGCCGGGGAGGCGACGACGCCGGCGGCCCAGACCAGGGTGGAGGCGGGGATGTGTTCCTCCCCGCAGGTGACGCCGGTTTCGTCGCAGCGCGTGACCTTGCGGCCGGTCAGCACCTGCACGCCCTTCGCCTCCAGCGAGCGTCGCGCAGTCTCGCCGAGATCCTCGGGGAAGGTCGACAGCACGCGATCGCCGGCCTCCAGCAGGATGATGCGCGCCATCTCCGGCTTGATGCGGCGGAATTCGCGTGACATCGCATCCCTTGCCAGCTCCGCCATGGCGCCGGCCAGCTCCACACCGGTGGGGCCGGCGCCGATCACGACGAAGGTCAGCAGGCGCTGGCGCTCCGCCGCGCTCATGGTGAGCTCGGCCTGCTCGAAGGCGATCAGCAGGCGACGGCGGATGGCGGTGGCATCGTCCAGGGTCTTCAGCCCGGGCGCGAAGGCGGCCCATTCGTCATGGCCGAAATAGGAATGGGTGGCGCCGGTGGCGACCACCAGCGCGTCATAGGGCAGGCGCATGCCATCCGCGGTCCGCACCTGGCGCGCCGCAGTGTCGATGCCCGCCACCTCCGCCATCAGCACGGAAAGGTTGCGCTGGTGGCGGAAGATGTTGCGGATGGGCCAGGCGATATCGCCCGGGGAAAGCGCCGCCGTCGCCACCTGATAGAGCAGCGGCTGAAACAGGTGGTGGTTGTGGCGATCGACCAGCGTGACCTCCACCGGCGCCTGGCGCAGCGCGCGCGCCGCCTCCATGCCGCCGAAGCCGGCGCCGAGGATGACCACGCGGAAGGCGGGGGACGCCATCATGCAGGGTGCCAGGCGACCTGCATCTCCTCGCGAAAGGCGAAGCGGAGCAGGTGGCGGGCGACCACATCCTGCAATTGCGCCAGCTTCTCGGCATCCGCCGCGGTCACCTCCATCCACAGCACGCCGTCCCGCGCCTCCAGCCTGCAATCGCCGAGCGGGAAGGGGATGTGGCCGGTGGTGGCGTCGAAGGTCGCGGGCAGCTTGTGCTGGAAGTGCTTGCAGAGCTGCTGCAGGTAGCGGCCAGCCTGCGGCGTCGGCACCTCCGCCACGGCGCGGAGCAGGGTGGGATCGGCGGAGGCGGTGGACATGGCGGGCAACCTTCGTGTGGTGGGCGATCGATGTCCCTGGGATATCGCGGCCGCCGATCCGGGCGCCAAGCGCGCGTCACAATTTGGCATCGTTGCGGTTCGGCATGAGTCGGGCCACCGCCTTCATGCCAAGGTGTCGCGCCGCAGGCGGTTGCGCACTACAGCGCGGGCAGCGGCGTCTCGAAGAGCCGCACGAAAAGCCGCGTGCGCGGCACCAGGCAACCGATCTCGATATGCTCGCCGAAGCTGTGCGGGCCGCCGCCGACCACGCCGAGGCCGTCCAGCGTCGGCACGCCCAGCGCGCCGGTGAAATTGCCGTCCGAACCGCCGCCGGCGATGCGTTCCCCGGCCACCGGAAACGCCCCATCCGCCGCCAGCACCTTCGCATGGTCATACAGCGCCTGGATGGCGGGCGACTTGCCGAAGGGCGGGCGGGACAGGCCGGCTGTCACCTCCAGCACCACATCCGGGTCCTGCGGGCGCAGCGCAGACAGCGCCTCATGCAGCTCCCGCGCCTCCGCCGCCGTCGGCACCAGCGCGTAGCAGATGGCGCGGCATTCGGCGGGCACCATGTTCTCATGCGTGCCGCCGGAGATGGTGCCGATATTCACATAGAAGTTGCGCGGATAATCCGTCAGCCCCTCGATCGCCAGCACCTGGCGCGCCATCTCGCGGATCGCGCTGCGCCCTTCCGCATGGGTGGCGCCGGCATGGGCGGGTCGGCCGATGGTGCGCAGGTGGTAGCGCGCAATGCCGTGGCGGCCGACGGTGAGCTTGCCGCCCTCGCCGGAGGGTTCGGGCACCAGCACGGCCGCATGGCGCCGCGCCTCCGCCTCGATGGCGGGGCGGGAGGAGGGGCTTCCTGCCTCCTCGTCCGGGATCATCATGAAGCTGACCGGCAGCAGCGGGCGGCGTCCCTGGGCGTGCAGATGCTCCAGCGCCGCCAGCGCCATGGCATTGCCGCCCTTCATGTCATAGATGCCCGGGCCATAGGCGCGGCCGCCTTCCACCCGGAAGGGCAGCGCACCGGCGAGCGTGCCCACCGGATGGACCGTGTCGATATGGCCGAGCAGCAGCAGGCCGGGGCCGTGTTGTTGACCTTCGACTCGGCCGACCAGGATATCGCCAAAGCCGTCGCGGCCGGGGATGCGTTCGATGGTGGCGCCGATGGCCCGCAGCCTGGCCTCCACATGGTCCGCCATGCGGTTCACCGCGGACACATCCTGGGTCGGGCTTTCGATCTCGACCCAGCCGCGCAGAGCGGCGAGCAGGCCCTCTGCGGTTAATTCCTGCATCCTTCGGCATCCCCCTGCCCGTTTCGCCGGCAGCAGACCACCGGGTGAGCCGCGGCGGAAGCCGGGCAGGACGGAAAGCGCCGTTGCGCGGCGCCCGCGCCTCGGGCATACCCGCCCCTCCCGTGGACCGCGCGGGAGAGAGTGGCGAGGCACCCGGACCGGGCGCCGGAACCACCGCCGAAGGCGCAACCGGCCCCCGGAAACGCTCAGGCAGAAGGGCCGCGCGGGCAGGGGCCGAAAGGCCCGGCGGGACTCTGGAAAGCTCGCCCTTCGAACGGGGGGCGGCACCGACGGAGTAAGGCGGCGCCGGGAGGCGGGCCGAATCTCTCAGGTCACCGGACAGAGGGGGGTCACGGAACACCCGGCGCCATTCCGGCGATGGGGAGCCTTTGGGGGCACCGTGGCCGATACCGAATTGCTCGAGACACCCTTGGCAGGCCTGCACCGCGAATTGGGCGGGCGCATGGTGCCCTTCGCCGGCTATGCCATGCCGGTGCAGTACCCGGCCGGAATCATGGCGGAGCATCTGCACACGCGGGCCAGCGCCGGGCTCTTCGACGTCTCCCATATGGGCCAGGCGGAGCTGGTGGGCGAAGGCGCGGCCGCGGCGCTGGAAAAGCTGACACCGGCGGATGTGCAGATCCTGAAGCCCGGCCGGCAGCGCTATGGCGTGCTGATGACGGAGACGGGCGGCATCCTGGACGACTTCATGGTGGCCAATCGCGGCGACCGGCTGTTCCTGGTGCTCAACGCGTCGCGCAAGCATCTGGATATCCCGGCCATCGAGGCGGTGCTGCCCGCCGGCGTCACGCTGCGGCCGCTGCCCGACCGGGCGCTGATCGCGCTGCAGGGGCCGGGCGCCGTGCCCGCGCTGGCAACGTTGGCGCCCGGTATCGCCGCCATGAAGTTCATGGATTTTGCCGAGCATGAGATTGCCGGCGTCGTCTGCCTGGTCAGCCGCAGCGGCTATACCGGGGAGGATGGGGTGGAGATCTCCATCCCGGCCGAGCAGGCCGAAGCCGTGGCGAAGGCTCTGCTGGCGCTGCCGGGCGTGATGCCGGCGGGGCTCGGCGCGCGCGATTCGCTGCGGCTGGAGGCGGGGCTCTGCCTCTACGGCAACGACCTGGACGAGACGACCAGCCCGGTGGAAGCCAACCTGGTCTGGACCATGGGCAAGCGCCGCCGCACCGCCTGGGATTTCCGCGGGGCGGAGCGCTGCCGCGAGGAGCTGGACAATGGGCCGAAGCGCTTGCGCATCGGCATGCAGCCGGAGGGGCGCCAGCCCGCCCGCGGCCATACGCCGGTGCAGGTTTCGGGCGAGGTCGTCGGCGAAATCACCTCCGGCGGCTTCGGTCCCTCCGTCAATGCGCCGGTCGCCATGGGCTATGTCGCGCGCGGCGCGGCGGCCGATGGCACCGCGCTCGACCTGATGGTGCGCGGCAAGGCCCTGCCCGCCCGCGTCGCGCCCCTGCCCTTCGCCCCCCACCGCTACGCTCGCTGAAAAGGATTCGCACCATGGCCGAACTGCGTTTCACCAAGGATCATGAATGGGTGCGGCTGGAGGGTGACGTCGCCACCATCGGCATCACCGACCACGCCCAGAACGCGCTGGGCGACGTGGTCTTCGTCGACCTGCCGGAAGCCGGCCGCGAGGTGACCGAGGGCGAGGCCTGCGCCGTGGTGGAGAGCGTGAAGGCAGCCTCCGACGTCTATGCGCCCGTCGCCGGCAAGGTGGTGGAGACCAATGCGGCGCTGGTGGAGAATCCGGCGCTGATCAACAGCGCCCCGACCGGCGAGGGCTGGTTCTTCAAGATCGGCGGCGTGGACGCCGCCGCCGTCGCCGCGCTGATGGACGAGGCCGCCTACGCCGCCTTCGTGGACGAGCTCGCATGAACGCCATCGCCCAGCTCACCGCGCTCGAGGACAAGGGCGAATTCGCGCGCCGCCATATCGGGCCTTCGGAGTCCGAGATCGCGGCCATGCTGAAGGTGGTCGGCGCCGAGAGCCTGGAGGCGCTGGCCGCGCGCACCGTGCCCGCCGATATCCGCAGCAACGCGCACCTGCCGCTGCCCCCCGCCGCGACCGAGGCCGAGGCGATCGCGGAGCTGCGCGCGCTCGCCGGCAAGAACCGCGCCGACATCAAGTCGCTGATCGGCATCGGCTACCACGGCACGCTGACGCCGCCGGTGATTCTTCGGAATGTGCTGGAGAATCCGGGCTGGTACACGGCCTATACGCCTTACCAGGCGGAGCTCGCCCAGGGCCGTCTGGAAGCGCTGCTGAACTTCCAGACCATGGTGACGGACCTCGCGGGCCTGCCGGTCGCCAATGCCTCGCTGCTGGATGAGGCGACGGCGGCGGCCGAGGCGATGGCGCTGGCGCATGCCGCGACGCGCGGCAAGTCCGACACGCTGGTGATTGCCTCCGACGTGCATCCGCAGACCCGCGCCGTGGTGGCGGGCCGCGCGGAGCCCCTCGGCTTCCGGGTGCTGATCGCGAAGCCCTCCGAGATCATCGCGACCTGCACGGCGCAAAAACCCTTCGCGCTGCTGCTTCAGTATCCCGGCACGACGGGCGAGGTGCGCGACCTGACGCGCGAGATCGCGGCGGTGCATGGCGCCGGCGGCCTCGCCATCGTCGCCGCCGATCCGCTGTCGCTGGTGCTGCTGAAGCCGCCGGGCGAGATGGGCGCCGATGTCGTCGTCGGCTCCACCCAGCGTTTTGGCGTGCCGATGGGTTATGGCGGGCCGCATGCCGGCTATATGGCGGTGAAGGATGCGCATAAGCGGCTGATGCCGGGTCGCCTCGTCGGCGTCTCGCTCGATGCCGCGGGCCAGCCCGCCATGCGCCTCGCCCTGCAGACGCGCGAACAGCACATCCGGCGCGAGAAGGCGACGAGCAATATCTGCACCGCGCAGGTGCTGCTGGCGGTGATGGCCAGCATGTATGCCGTGTGGCACGGGCCTGAGGGCCTGACCCGCATTGCCCAGCGCGTCGCCCTGCAGGCGCGGCTGCTGGCGGGCGCCGCGAAGCGCGCCGGCTTCGCCCTGCGCCACCGCGACATCTTCGATACCATCTGCATCGAGGCCGGCGGCAAGGCGGAGGCGCTGATCGCCGGCGCCCTGAAGCGCGGCTTCAACCTTGCGCGCCATGAAGGCGGCGGCGTCGGCATCGCGCTCGATGAGACGGTAACTCGGAAAGATCTGCTGGCGCTGCTGGATGCGATCGCGGAGGCCGCGGGCCAGGCCGCGCCGCAGCTCGACGGCATCGATCCGGAGGGCGGCATCCCCGCCTCCCTCACCCGCAGCAGCGCCTTCCTGACGGCCGAGGTGTTCCGCAGCCATCACGCGGAACACGCGATGCTGCGCTACCTGAAGAAGCTGGAGGACAAGGACGTCGCGCTGAACCGCAGCATGATCCCGCTGGGGTCCTGCACGATGAAGCTGAACGCGACGGCCGAGATGATCCCCGTCACTTTCCCGGGTTTCGGGAATATCCACCCCTTCGCGCCGGTGGACCAGGCGACCGGCTATATCGAGATGATCCGGCGTCTCGAATCCTGGCTCTGCGCCGTCACCGGCTTCGCCGCCGTGTCGCTGCAGCCGAATGCGGGCAGTGCGGGCGAATATGCCGGGCTGCTGGCGATCCGCGGCTGGCATCGCGCGCGCGGCGACCTTGCGCGGGATATCTGTCTGATCCCGAGCAGCGCGCATGGCACCAACCCGGCCTCTGCCGTGATGGCCGGCATGAAGGTTGTCGTGGTCGGCTGCGATCGCGACGGCAATGTCGATCTCGCCGATCTGCACGCCAAGGCGGAGCAGTATGCGGATCGCCTTGCCGCGCTGATGGTGACCTACCCCTCCACGCATGGCGTCTTCGAGGAGGCCATCCGGGAGATCTGCGCGCTGATCCATGCCAAGGGCGGCCAGGTCTATATGGACGGCGCCAATATGAATGCGCAGGTCGGGCTCACCTCGCCCGCCGCCATCGGCGCCGATGTGTGTCACCTCAACCTGCACAAGACCTTCTGCATTCCGCATGGCGGCGGCGGGCCGGGCGTCGGCCCGATCGGCGTCGCGGCGCATCTGGCACCCTATCTGCCGGCGCATCCGATGCTGGCGGAAGCAGGGCCGCAGTCGACCAGCCATGGGCCGGTCGCGGCGGCGCCCTTCGGCAGCGCCTCCATCCTGCCGATCTCCTATGCCTATATCCGCATGATGGGGCCGGAAGGCCTGAAGCGCGCGACGCAGGTGGCCATCCTCAACGCCAACTACATGGCGGTGAAGCTCGGGGAGCATTTCCCGGTGCTGTATCGCGGGCGCCAGGGCATGGTGGCCCACGAGTGCATCCTGGATTGCCGCGGCTTCCAGCAGAATGGCGGCGCCTCGGTCGAGGATATCGCCAAGCGCCTGCAGGATTACGGCTTCCACGCGCCGACCATGTCCTGGCCGGTGACGGGCACGCTGATGGTGGAGCCGACCGAGTCGGAGACGATGGGCGAGCTGGATCGCTTCATCGCGGCCATGGTCTCGATCCGCGGCGAGATCCGCGCCATCGAACAGGGCCGCATGGACCGTGCCGACAATCCGCTGAAGAACGCGCCCCACACAGCCGCCGAGGTGATGGCCAGCGACTGGTCGCACCCCTACACCCGCGAACAGGCCGCCTTCCCCCTGCCCTATGTGGCGCGCCAAAAGTATTGGCCGCCGGTGAAGCGGGTGGACAATGTGCATGGCGACCGCAACCTGGTCTGCACCTGCGCGCCGCTCGAGGCCTATGCCCAGGCGGCGGAATAGGTGGAAGCGCTCTTCGCCAAGGGCGAGGCTGTGGGCGCGCTGTTGAAGGCGCGCCGCGAAACGGTGGCGGTGGCCGAGAGCTCCGCCGGCGGGCTGGTCTCGGCCAGCCTGCTCGCGGTGCCGGGCGCCAGCGCCTATTTCCTGGGTGGCGCGGTGGTCTACACGGCCATCGCGCGGGAACAGCTTCTGGGCATCACCGCCACCGACATGGCGGGAATGCGCTCCTCCTCCGAACCCTATGCGCTGCTGCTGGCGCGCAGCCTGCGGTCGCGCTTCGGCACGAGCTGGGGCATCGCGGAAACCGGCGCCGCCGGCCCCTCCGGCAATCGCTACGGCGATGCGGCGGGGCATAGTTGCCTCGCCGTCAGCGGGCCGGCGGAGGCGGTGATGACGCTGGAGACCGGGCATGGCGACCGCGCCGCCAACATGCAGGCTTTCGGCGCGGCGTTGCTCGACCTGTTCGAAAAGACATTGGCCGCCCGATAGGCAGCACGACGTCCTGCGATATAGAATTGTCTCCAGGCCGGGCGCTGGTCCCGGCAGGGGGAAATGTCATGACCAAATGGGGTGCCGCGCTGCTCGCGGCCTGTCTCGGCCTGGGCGGCGCCGCCCAGGCGCAGCCGATCGCGCTGGAGCGCTTCGGCTCCTTCCATGTCGGCGGCCGCCAGGTGGAACTCTCCGACCGGCCGGTGCGCGAATACCTGCCGACCGTCGGCAGCGCGCCGCTGCGCATCGACCCGAACGGCATCCATACGGTGGGGCAGATGTATGCCCGCTTCATGGTGCCGAGCCCCCAGCGCGGCGCGGCACCGCTGATGCTCTGGCACGGCGCCTATCTCACCGGCGTCACCTGGGAAACCACGCCGGATGGCCGGCCGGGCTGGGACGAATTCTTCCTGCGCCGCGGCTGGGCCACCTATGTGACGGATGCGGCGGAACGCGGCCGCAGCGGCGCCGCCATGGTGCCCGAGATCTACGCCCCGCCGCTGCACCTGCCGGCCCAGAATCCCTGGGAGCGCTTTCGCATCGGCACCGGCGCAGGGTCCTACGCCACTCGCTCCGTGCTGCCGGGCAACCAGTTCCCGACCGACCACTACGAAGCCTTTATGCGCCAGGCGGTGGCCCGCTACCTCGGCACCGATGACGATGTGATCGCCGCCTATATCGCGCTGCTGGAGCGTGTCGGACCCTCGGTGGTCATCGCTCATAGCCAGGGCGGCGCCTTCGCCTGGCAGGTGGCGCAGCGCCGTCCGGACCTGTTCCGCGCCCTGGTCCTGATCGAGCCCGCCGGCACCGGCGTGGTGGCGGAGGCGGCGAAGCTGAAGGACGTGCCGCAGCTGCTGGTCTATGGCGACTATGTCGAGCAGGACCCGCGCTGGTCCGTCATCCGCCGCAACGCCCGCGCCTTCGCCGCCGCCATCACGGCCGCCGGCGGCGCGGTGGAGGATGTGGACCTGCCGAGCCGCGGCATTCCCGGCAACAGCCACATGCTGATGATGGACCGCAACAGCGACCAGGTGGCGGCGCTGGTGCAGGATTGGCTGGCCGCGAAGGGGCTTTGGCGGTAGCGCGCAGCGCGGCTTTCAGGCCGGGATCGGCACCCGGCCTGCGATCGGGTCCAGCAGGCTTTCGATCTGCGCCGATTCCGCCCATTCCAGCCCCACCGTCACCACGGTGACGCGGGACCGGAACTGGGCGGGGATGCGGACGAAATCCTTCTTGGTGGTCACCAGCAGGGCGCGTGCCGCATCCGCCTGGGCCAGCAGCTCCTGGATCTCCTCGGCATCGTATTGGTAGTGGTCGCCAAAAGCCTCCCGCCCCGCCAGCACGGCCCCGGCTTCCTGCAGCGTGGCGAAGAACTTGCGCGGATTGGCAATGCCGCAGAAGGCATAGACCGGCTGGCCACGCAGCACCTCGGCCTCGGGCCCCGGCACCAGCCGGGCGCGCAGCACGCGCAGGCCGGGCGGCAGCAGCTCCAGCGCACCGGTCTCATCCTCGCCGATCAGCACCGCGGCCTGGCAGCGCGCGGCGGCGGCGGCCACCGGCTCCCGCAACGGGCCGGCGGGGATGATGCGGCCATTGCCGAAGCCGAAGCCGCCATCGATCACCAGCAGCGAGAGGTCCTTGGCCAGGCCCGGATTCTGCAGCCCGTCATCCATCACGATGACCTGAGCATTGCCGGCGACCGCCGCCTTGGCGCCGGCGGCACGGTCGGCGGAGACCCAGGTGGGGCGCACCTCGGCCAGCAGCAGGGCCTCATCGCCCACCATGGTGCTGTCATGCGTGGCGGGGTCCACCCGCATCGGGCCGCGCACCGTGCCGCCATAGCCGCGCAGCATGAAATGCGCCGCGACGCCGCGATCCGCCAGCCGCCGGCCGATATCCATGGCGACGGTGGTCTTGCCGGCGCCGCCGGCGGTGGCATTGCCGCAGCAGATCACCGGGACGGGCGCCTGCCAGCCGGGCTGCGCCATGCGCCGCGCGGTCGCCTGCGCATAGAGCGCGGAGAAGGGGGCCAGCAGCAGGGGCACAACCCCGCCACCGCCCGCCCAGAAGGCGGGTGCTCGCATCAGGCCTCGACCATCATGTTCCGTTCAACAACCTTGTGCCGCAGCGCCAGCCCGGGGCGCCGCAGCGGGATCAGACCGAAGTCGCCGCAGCGGCCTCGAAGCGGGAACCGCCCCCGCCGGGCCGGTCCCCATCCTAGCTAGGCTCCCGGCCACCCTGGCCGGATGCGGTCGCCGAAGTGACAGGCTCCCCCCTGTCGGGCAGCAGGTCCAGCAGCGCCGCGGCCACCAGTCCCGGCAGGCCGGCCTGGCCTTCCGCCACCTGCGCGGCAGCAGCGGCCATGGCCTGGCGCCGGGGAGCATCGGATAGCATGGCCGCCACCTGCTCCGCCAGCGCCCCGGCCTGGGGCGCCACCCGCAGCGCCCCGCCGGCGGCCAGCAGCCGCGCCACCGCTTCCTCGAAGTTGAAGGTATGCGGGCCGAGCAGGATGGGGCAGCCCAGCCGCGCCGCCTCCAGCGGGTTCTGGCCGCCATGCGGCACCAGGCTGCCGCCGATCAGCGCGACGCCGGCCAGGCGGTAGAACAGGCCCAGCTCCCCCAGCGTATCCGCGACATAGGCCGCCACCGCCGGCCCCGGCGCGCCGCCCGCGCTGCGCTGCGCCACGGCCAGGCCCAGCTTCGCCGCCTGCTCCGCCACCGCCGCGCCGCGATCCGGGTGGCGCGGCACCAGCACGGTCAGCAGCTCGGGCCAGGCCGGGGCCAGCAGCGCATGGGCGGCGAGCGCCAGCGCCTCCTCCCCCGCATGGGTGGAGGCGGCGAGGAAGATGGGCCGGTCGCCGAGCAGCGCCCTCAGCCGATCCAGCGCCGCCGCATCCACCGGCAGGGGCGGGGCGGAGGCCTTGAGGTCGCCCCAGCACTGCGCCTCCGGCGCGCCCAATTGCCGCAGCCGCGCCGCATCGGCCTCCGACCGCGCCAGCACCAGCCGGAAGCCGCCGAGCAGCCCGCCCACCGTGCGCGGCAGGCGGCGCCAGCGGGCGAAGGAGCGCGGGCTGATCCGGGCATTGACCAGCGCCATGGGCAGGCCGCGCGCGCGGGCGGCCTGCAGCAGGTTGGGCCAGAGCTCGCTTTCCACCAGCGCCCCCGCATCCGGCCGCCAGTCCTCCAGGAAGCGGGCCACGAAGGCGGGCACGTCCAGCGGCAGGAATCGATGCGCGATTCGCGGGAAGCCGGATTCGCCGGGGCGCGTCAGCTCCGCCGGCAGGCGCCGCATCAGCGAGACGGCGCCGGTCACGGTGCCGGTGGTCACCAGCAGGTGCAGCGCGGGGTGGCGCGCCACCAGCGCCTCCAGCACCGGAAGGGCGGAGAGCGCCTCGCCGACGCTGGCGGCATGCAGCCAGAGCAGCGGGCCGGGCGGGCGGCGGGCGCCGCCGCCGCGGCGTTCCTCCAGCCGGGTGGCGATTTCCTTGCCCCGCCGCGCCCGGCGCGCCAGGTGCCAGGGCAGCAGCGGCACGGCGAGCAGGGTGGCGAGGCGCCAGGCCAGCGTCGGCAGCGTCATGCCAGCCGCTCCGGCACATCGCAGAGGCGATCGGCCTCGTCGCAGGCGGCGCTCAACGCGGCCTCGATCCCGGGCAGGGCGGCCTCCGCCCCCTCCCGCGCCACCGCGATCGGCGCGCCGCAGACCACCACGCCGCGGCCGAAGGGCAGCGGGAACATCATGCGGTCCCAGGACCCCAGCCGCCGCTGCACCGTGGTGGCGGCGCCCACCGGCACCACCGGCGCGCCGGAGACGGCGGCGATCTGCCCCACGCCGGGCGCGGCCTTGCGGCGCGGGCCGCGCGGGCCGTCCGGCGTGATCACCACCGGATGGCCGCGGCGCAGCGCCCGCAGCAGCGCCGCCATGGCCCCCGCCCCGCCACGGCGGGAGGAGCCATAGATCATGTCCACGTCGAAGCGCGCCACCGCGGCGCCGATGAAGCGGCCATCCCGATGCTGGCTGACCAGCACCTGCGGCCGCACCCGCGCCGCCGCCGGCTCCCGCGCCCGGGCCAGGCGGACCAGGGCGGGCATCAGCGGCAGGCGTTCATGCCAGAAGGCGAGGATCAGCGGCTGGCCGGCGGCCACCAGGGCCAGGGTGGGACCGGCGCCCTGCAATTCCCAGCGCGTGGTCCGCACCACCAGCCACAGATACAGCCCGACCACCCGCGCCAGGCCCCCCTGGACCGCCGGATGCCGGATCAGCTTGCGCATCACTTGCGCATCAGGGGCGGAGGTGGACGCACGCCATGGCCAAGCCGGTAGCACGGCCCGGCGCGAACGGGAAACCTGCCCCGCCGCGCGGCCGGTTCAGCCGGGGCCGGGGCCGGGCAGCAGGCTGTCGCGGAAGCGCAGGGCGCAGGCCGCCCAGGAGAATTTCTGGGCATGCGCCCGGCAGGTGGCGCGGTCGGCCCGCAGCGCCGCCAGGCAGGCCGCACGCAGATCGGCATCCAGCGCGCCCACCGGGTGGTTCGCGATCACATCCAGCGGCCCGGTCACCGGGAAGGCCGCCACCGGCGTGCCGCTGGCGAGCGATTCCAGCAGCACGAGCCCGAAAGTGTCGGTGCGGGAGGGGAAGACGAAGACATCCGCCCGGGCATAGGCGCGCGCCAGCGCGCCATTCTCCCGCCAGCCGGTGAAATGCGCCGCGGGGAAGCGGCGCATCAGGGCGGCGCGCTGGGGGCCGTCGCCCACCACAACCTTGCTGCCCGGCAGGTCCAGCGCCAGGAAGGCCTCCAGGTTCTTCTCCACCGCCACCCGCCCGGCGACGAGGAAGATCGGGCGCGGCAGCGCCTCCCAGGCCTCGGCCGCGCCGCGATCCGCCGCATCGGGGTGGAATCGCTCCAGGTCCACACCCCGCGACCAGGGCACCACATGGGTGAAGCCGCGCCGGGACAGCTCCTCGGCCAGGGTGGGGGTGGCGCAGAGCGTGCCCTGCCCGGCTTCATGAAAATGCCGCATCAGTGCCCAGGACAAGGCCTTCGGGATGCGCGTGCGGGCGTGCAGATAGTCCGGGAATTTCGTGTGGAAGGAGGTGGTGAAGCGCCAGCCACGTGCCTTGCAGATCGACCGCATGGCCCAGCCGAGCGGACCTTCGGTGGCGATATGCACCGCCTGCGGCCGGAATTCATCGACCAGCCGCGCCAGCCGGCGCTTCGGTGCGATGGCCAGCCGGATCTCCGCATAGCCGGGGGTCGGCACGGTGCGGAAGCGATCGGGGCCGATCACCTCCACCACATCGCCCAGGCGCCGCAGCTCCTCCACCACGGTCTCCATGGTGCGGACCACGCCATTCACCTGCGGGGTCCAGGCATCGGAGACCACCAGGATCCGCAGCGGGCCGGTCACGGCCGTCATCTCCGACTCCAGGAGCGCGCCCATGCCCCAAACGGCGTCTTCGTCCAAAGGGCCCCCTTCGCCTCAGCCGCGCGATGCATCGCGCGAAGGGTCCCTGGTGCCCCAGAAGACGCTTCGGCGGAAGGGGCCCAGGGGCGGGAGATGGCGGA
This sequence comes from Falsiroseomonas sp., assembly GCF_051860665.1. Classification (GTDB taxonomy): domain Bacteria; phylum Pseudomonadota; class Alphaproteobacteria; order Acetobacterales; family Acetobacteraceae; genus Falsiroseomonas. Next base: position 70,123 of record NZ_JBHYDM010000008.1, on the reverse strand, counting down.
TCGCATGCGCGTCGCGCCTCCGCGCCGCCGGTCTAGACCGTCTCCGGCACGGCGGCGGGGGTGGCGCCGCGGAAGAAGCTCAGCCGGTTCTCCCGCGCCCAGTCCACCAGCTCGAAGCGGCCGTCATGATGCTCGACCAGCGCGGTGCAGCTTTCCACCCAGTCGCCGTCGTTCATGTAGAGCACGCCCTGCACCTCGCGCATCTCGGCATGGTGGATATGGCCGCAGACCACGCCATCCAGGCCCCGCCGGCGGGCTTCCTGGGCGAGCGCCGTCTCGAAGCGGTCGATCGCCATCACCGCGCCCTTCACCTGCCGCTTCAGCCATTGCGACAGCGACCAGTAGGGATAGCCGAAGCGGCGGCGCAGCGCGTTGAACCAGCGGTTCGCGACCAGCGCGGCGTCATAGGCCCAGTCGCCGAGATGGGCCAGGAACTTGGCGTAGCGCACCACGCTGTCGAATTCATCGCCATGGATCACCAGGAAGCGGCGGCCATCGGCGGCCTGGTGCACGGATTCCTTCGCCAGCCGCACGCCGGCGATCTCGAGGCCCAGCCAGTCGCGGAACATCTCGTCGTGGTTGCCGGGGATATAGGTGACCTCGGTGCCGTTGCGGGCCATGCGCAGCACCAGGCGGATCGCCTCGTCATGCTCGGCGTCCCAGTACCAGGATTTGCGCAGCCGCCAGCCATCGACGATGTCGCCCACCAGATAGAGCTGGTCGCATTCCGTCTGGCGCAGGAAATCCACCAGGAAATCGGCTCGGCAGCCGCGGGTGCCGAGATGCAGGTCGGACAGGAAGACCGTCCGGTAGCGCCGCCCGATCCCTGCGCCGAACCGACTTGCCGTGCTGTCCATGCGATCTGCCCGCCCTCTTCCCACGCCGCCACGGCGAACCGCGGCGCGATGCGCAGCCCACGGTTCCGCCTGCGCAGGATCCCGTCCGGCCCTTGCCCTGCGCACCCGGAACGCGCCGCAGGCGGTTCCGTTGCGCGAGCGCGCTCTAGCCCGGGACGCCGCGCCGCGACGTGAATCTTGAATGACTTGTGCCCTGTGAAACGCCCGCCGCGCGCTTGTCACCGCCGCGTCAGCGGAATGACCGCGGGGTGTCACGATGCACCGGCTAGGGCGCGGCGATGCTCATCGTCTTCAATCCCACCGCCGGCGCCGGCCGCCGACGCCGCCTGGCGCGGGCCCTGGCGGCGCTGGCCGCGCTCGGCCTGCGGCCGGAGGTTGCGGAGACGCAGGCCCCCGGCGATGCCACCCGGATCGCCGCCGCGGCTGCCGGCGGCGGCACCCGCGTGGTGGTGGCGGCCGGCGGCGACGGTACCATCGCGGAGGTCGCGGCGGGGCTGCAGGGCAGCGAGGCCACGCTCGGCCTGCTGCCGCTCGGCACCGCCAATGTGCTGGCCTGGGAGCTGGGCCTGCGGCTGGCGCCGGAGGCAGCGGCGGGCGTGCTGGCGCGCGGGCGGCCTGGGCGGATCTGGCCCGGCCAGGCCCGCTTCGCCGATGGGCGCGCCCGGCTTTTCGTGCAGATGCTGGGCGCCGGCTTCGATGCGGCCGTGGTGGCCGGGCTGGACCTGCGGCTGAAGCGCCGGCTGGGCCGCGCCGCCTATGTGCTGCAGAGCCTGGCCGAGCTGCCGCGCTACCGCTTCCCGCCGATCGCGCTGCGGCTGGATGGCCAGGCGCTGGAGGCGGCCAGCGTCATCATCAGCAAGGGCCGCTTCTATGCCGGGCGGCATCTGCTGGCGCCGCGGGCGCAGCCGGCGCAGCCCGGCTTCCAGGTGGTGCTGTTCCGGCAAGGCGGGGCGGCCGCGGCGGCGCTGGCGGGTGCCGCCCTGCCGCTCGGCCTGGTGCCCCGGCTGCCGGGCGTGACGATCCACACCGCGCAGCGGGTGGAGCTGGTCGGCGCGGCGGTGCCGGTGCAGGCGGATGGCGATCCGGCAGGCCTGCTGCCGGCCTGGATCGAGGATGCCCCCGCCCCGCTGCGCATCCTGCTGCCCTGACGGGCCGCATTATCCATTCTTCAGCAGCGGCGCGCCCATGATGCGCCGATGCCCAAGGAAGTCCGCTACATCCTCTTCTCGCCGGAGGAGGTGATGGAGATGCTGGCGGAGGCCATGATCCTGGCCGATCCCGGCTGGCAGGCCGCGGCAGGGATGGTGCGGCTGGACATGGCCACCGCGCCTTCCGGCGAGGTGATCGCGCGGCTGGTGCCGCAGAAGCCGCGCCGTGGCCAGCGCGCTGCCTGGTCCTTCACCGCCGGGGATATCCTGGCCATCATGCTGCAAACCTGCCGCCGCAACCGCCTGCCACTGCCGCTGCGCGGCCACAAGCGGCTGGAGCTGATGGGAACCAGCCTCTGCCTGACGATCTCGATGGGCGAGGTGCAGGGCGGCCCGGAGGTGATGCTGCAGGAGGTGCGCTACCTGGACCCCGGCCTGGCGCCCCTGCTGGCGCGCCGCGGCTAGACCCCTGGCCGGTTCAGCCTGCCCGCAGCCTTTCCTGGCCCAGCGCCAGCAGCGCCGCGGCGAGGCCGGCGACCAGGGAGACCAGACCGAAGCCCGCGGCAGCCCCGAGGCCCGCAAGCCCCATGCCGAGCGCCGGAACCAGGCTCAGCGCCACGCTGGACATGCCGAGCAGCGCAGTCGATCCGGCCAGGATGCAGAGGGCGACCATCATGGGGAACCTCCAATCATGGCGAGATCAAGGACTACGCCTTTTTCTCGCCATGATCCACGCACGAGAAAGAGAGGTCGCTCACACAACCTCCCCTCGCCCGCGCCTCAGACCACGCGCAGCTGCTCCGCCGCCGGAAGATAGGCCGGCGTGTAGAAATCCGCCGCCGCCAGGGTGGCGGGAATGGCGAAGGCGGTGCGGATGGTCTCGATGGAGGCCTGCACGCGCTCCATCGGCAGGTTGCCATAGCCGCCCGAGAGCACCTCCGGCGTGCGCAGGAATTCGAAATTGGCGATCAGCCGCTCCTTCTCGAGCGCCGCGGGCGCCGTGGGGTCGCGCCGCACCAGGGCGGCGATGGCGGCATCCGGCTCCGCCCATGCATCGGCATGGCCGCGGATGATGGCGCGGATCATGCCAGTGACGACGCGCGGATTGGCCTCGGCATAGGATTTCCGCACCTGCAGCCCGGTGGAGAGCAAGGCCACGCCGAAATTCGAATAGCGCATCACCACGATATCGGATTGCGGGATGTTCAGCGCACGCAGGCTGAAGACGCCGGAGGTTTCGAAGCCCGTGATGGCATCGGCATCGCCGCGCGCCAGCATCGGCTCCCGCAGCGGCGGCGTGACGGTGATCCAGGTGATCTTGGCCAGGTCGATGCCGGTGGCGCGGGCGAAGGCGGGGAAGAACTGGCGGCCGCCATCCGTCTCCGGCGCCGCCAGGCGCTTGCCCTCCAGGTCCTTCGGCGTGCGGATGCCGGTGCGGCGCAGTGTCATGGCGGAAAGCGGGCTGCCCTGGGCGAGGATGAAGGGGCAGATCAGGTCGGTGCCCGGCTGTGTCAGCCGCAGGCGCATCACGGCGGAGATGTCGCCGACACCGAACTGATAGGCGCCGCTGGCGACCTTCACCGGCACATCGCCGGCGCCGAAGCCGCGATCGATGCTGACATCCAGCCCCTCCTCACGGAAATAGCCGCGCTCCAGCGCCAGCAGATAGGGCGCCTGGGGGCCCTGGAAGGCCCAGTCGAGGGAGAACTTGATGGGCGTCAGCGCGGCCTGGCCGCGCGCGAGGTTGGGCAGGGTGAGCAGACCGCCGGTCGTGGCAAGTCCGGTGGCGGCGAGGAGGGTGCGTCGGGTGGGATGCATCGTTCGGCCTCTCTGTGCGCGCCGTGGACCGGCGCGGCGGTTTGTTCGATCTGCCAGGCAAGCAACCCCCATGCCGCGCCCCGAAGGCCTCTGGCAGGGGACGAAGCCCGGTTTATGGGCATCACCGCACGCCGGATGGGCGGATTTCCCGCAGAAGCCGGGACTTGCCTGCGAATTGGGCTGGCACGCCGGTTGCGACGCGCGGGCCGCCGCCAAGGGGGCGAGGCAATTCCACGGACCAAGCCATGCTGGCCACGCGCCAAAAAATCCTGCGCCGCTTCTGGTACCCGGTGATGCCCGAGGCGGCGCTGCAGGCCGCCCGGCCAGTGCCCTTCCGGCTGCTGGGCCGGGATCTCGTGCTGTGGCGCGGCAAGGACGGCGCGCCAGCCGCACTCACGGATCGCTGCCCGCATCGTGGCGCAAAGCTCTCCACCGGCTTCCTGGACGAGGCGGTGCCGGAGGGGCCGGCACTGGCCTGCGGCTATCACGGCTGGGCTTTCGGGGCGGATGGCCGCTGCGTGAAGGTGCCGCAGGCGCATGACCCGCTGCGCGGCATGAAGGGTGGCGCGCGGGCGCATCATGCCGCCGCGCGCTATGGCTGGATCTGGGTGTGCCTGGAGGATCCGCTGCAACCGATCCCGGAAATTCCGGAAGCGGCGGACCCCGCCTTCCGCCGCATCGACGAATTCCACGAGGCCTGGGCCGTCTCCGGCCTGCGCATCATGGAGAACAGCTTTGATACCGCGCATTTCTCCTATGTGCATGCGGCGACCTTCGGCATTCCGGAGGATCCGAAGCCGGCGCCCTCCACCATCGAGCACACGGAGTGGGGCTTCGTCATGCGGTCGGAGGCCCCGGTCTCCAACCGCGGCATCAGCAAGCAGCTGGTGAGATCGGACAGCGACCGCACGGTGCGGATCATCGAGGGCCGCTGGTTCCTGCCCTTCTTCCGCGCCAGCCGCATCGACTATCCGAGCGGGTTGACGCACATCCTCTGCACCGGCGCGACGCCGATCGACGACGCGCACAGCATGATCTGCCAATGGGTTTTTCGTAATGACAGCGAGGCGGATTCCCCCGCCGCCAAGGTCATCGAATTCGACCGCGCCGTGACGATGGAGGATCGCACGGTGCTGGAGACGACGACCTTCGACGTGCCGCTGGAGATGGGGGCGGAACTGCATATGCCGGCGGACAAGCCGGGCATCGAGATGCGCCGCCGCCTGGCCACGCTGCTGGCCGAGCACGGCGAGCGGGAAGCGCGGCTTCCCGCCGAGGAATGATGCGCCGCACGGGCTTGCGGCGCGCCGCGGCACGGTTCCATAGTCCGGACAATTCAGCTTCGATCGAGGATCCGATCATGTCACGCGATGGCTTCCTCTCCCGCCCCCTCGCTCGGCGCACCGCGCTGGCCGCGGCGGCCCTGCCGCTGCTGGCCCCCGCGGCCCGGGCCCAGCAGCGCTTCGCCGGGCGCGAGATCGTGGCAACGGCCTTCGGAGGGCCGAGCCAGGACCTGATCCAGCGCCTGGTCTTCGACCCCATCACGCGGGAGACCGGCGCGCGCGGCACGCAGACGCCGCTGCTCTCGGCCAATGCCTTCGCCCGCATGCGGGCCGAGGCTCAGGCGCCGCAGATCGACCTCTTCATGTTCTCCGGCGGCCAGCAGGTGGCGGCCAAGGCCGGCGACCTGACGCAGAAGCTGCCGGATGCGCCCAACTTCGCCAATGTGCCGGCCAATCTGAAGGATGCCGATGGGCAGTGGATCGCCTGGGGCCTGGTGACGGAAGGCATCCTCTATCGCCCGGACAAGGTCGCCACGCCGCCGCGCAGCTACCGGGATTTCTTCAAGCCGGAATTCGAGGGCCATATCGCCTTCCCGCACATCACCAACGGCTATGGCACCGATTTTCTCGTGATGCTGGCCAAGGCCTTCGGCGGCGGCGAGCAGAATATCGGCCCGGGCTTCGAGGCGCTGAAGCGCATCTCCGGCCGCGCCAATATCTTCCGCTCGGCGGCGGAGGTGCAGACTCTCTTCGCTTCCGGCGATATCTGGATCATGCCCTATGACGGCGCCTCCGCCATGCGCAGCACGGCGATGGGCATTCCCGTGGCCTATGCGGTGCCGGAGGAAGGTGCGCCCTATGTGCTGCTGACCGGCGCGGTGGCGAAGCGCTCGCGCAACGCGGATATCGCGGCGGCCGTGCTGAACCGGCACCTGGACCCGGAAGTGCAGACCGCCATCGCGCGCGAGATCGGCTGGGCGCCGGTGAATACCGCGACGCAGCTGCCGCCGGATGTCGCGCCCTTCATGGCGCCCACCGACAAGCTCGCGCATCTCGACCGCGACGCGATCAACGCGAACCGTCCGGCCTGGACGGACCGCTTCAACCGCGAGATCGCGCGCTGAGATGATGGACGGCGCCCGGCGGGGCCTGATCGCTGCCGGGCTGCTGGCCCCGGCGGCGCTGGTCTTCGCCATTCTCTTCGTCTGGCCGCAGCTCGGCCTGTTCCTGCAATCCCTCGGCGGGCCGCCGACCTTTTCGCGATTCCTGGGCGACAGCTATTACCTCGGCGTGCTGGGCAATAGCCTGCTGCTGGGCGTGTGCGTGACGCTGGTGACGCTGGTGCTGGGCTTTCCGCTCGCCTTTCTGTTGGCGCGGGCGGAGACGCGCTGGGCCGGGCTGCTGCTGCTGCTGACCACCTTCCCGCTCTGGGTGAGTGCTGTGGTGCGCAGCTTCGCCTGGATGGTGCTGTTCTTCCGCTCCGGCGTCGCCTCCCGCCTGTTGCAGGGCACCGGGCTGGTGGCACCCGACTTCCAGCTGATCGGGACCTTTGCCGGCGTGGTGATTGCCTTGGCACAAGTGCTGCTGCCGATCATGATCGTCACGCTCTATGCGGTGATCCGCGGCGTGGATCGGGACCTGGAGCATGCGGCGATGAATCTCGGCGCCTCGCCGGCCGTGGCGCTGTGGCTGGTGACGCTGCGGCTGGCGCGCGGCGGCGTGCTGGCGGGATCGCTGCTGGTCTTCTCGCTCTCCGTCTCCGCCTTCGCCACGCCGTCGCTGATCGGCGGCGCGCGGGCGCATTTCATGGCGGTGACGATCTATGAGCAGACGCTGGAATTGCTGGACTGGCCCTTCGCGGCCGCCATCGCGGCGATCCTGCTGGTGATCTCGCTCTCGGTCGCGCTGACCTATGGCAAGCTGCTGGGGGAGAAGAGCCGATGACCAGCCTGCGCACGCCGCTGGGCTGGGTGCTGCGGGGCATGGCGGTGCTCGGCTTCATCTATCTGCTGGGGCCGCTGCTGGTGATCGTCGCCGCCTCCTTCAGCGATACCGGCTACCTGGCCTTCCCGCCGCAGGGGCTTTCGCTGCGCTGGTACCATGCGGCGCTGGCCGATGCGCGCTACCTGACCGGCTTCTTCGTCAGCTTGCGGCTGGCGGCGATGGTCGCCGTGCTGTCGCTGATCATCGGCACCGCCGCCGCCGTGGCGCTGACCCGCTTCGCCTTTCCGGGATCGGTGCTGCTGGAGGCGCTGTTCCTCTCGCCGCTGGTGCTGCCGGCGCTGGTGCTGGCGGTGGCGCTGACGCTGTTCTTCTCCGCCAACCCCATCGCGCCACCCGGCATGACGCGCCTGGTCATCTCCCACCTCCTGGTCGGCGTTCCCATGGTCTTGCGGGTCATGCTGCCGGTGCTGCGGCGTGTCGACCCGGCCATCGAGGAAGCGGCGCGCAACCTGGGAGCTTCGCCCACAAAGGCCTTCTTCCTGGTGACGCTGCCGGTGCTGCGGCCGGGGCTGATCGCGGCGGCGGCGCTGGCCTTCATCTTCTCCTTCGACGAGGTCGAGATGGCGTTGTTCCTGGGCTCCGTCCGGGACGCGCCGCTGACCGTCGTGCTCTATGGCGCCGCGCAGATGCAGATGGACCCGACGGTGGCCGCCGTCTCCTCCCTGCTCATCCTGCTCGCGCTGCTGCTGATGGTGGCCCAACAAATGTATGCGAATCGATGACGAACAGCGCGGAACTGGTGCTGGACGGGCTGGCGCGCCGCTACGGCAGCACCACCGCCGTCGCCCGCATGGACCTGACCGTTGCGGCCGGGGAGCTGGTGGCGCTGCTCGGCCCCTCCGGCTGCGGCAAGACCACCACGCTGCGCATGGTGGCGGGCTTCATCGAACCCAGCGAGGGCCGCATCCTGCTGCGCGGCAAGGACATCACCACCATGCCCGCGCATCAGCGCGACACCGGCATGGTCTTCCAGTCCTACGCCCTGTTCCCGCATCTGAGCGTGGCGGAGAATATCGCCTTCGGGTTGAAGCGCCGCGGCGTGGCCAAGGCCGAGATCGCCGAACGAGTCGCCCGCATGGTGTCCCTGCTGCAATTGCAGGGGCTGGAGGCGCGACTGCCAAAACAGCTGTCCGGCGGCCAGCAGCAGCGCGTTGCGGTGGGCCGCGCGCTGGTCATCAACCCCGCCGTGGTGCTGCTGGACGAGCCCTTCTCCAACCTCGACGCGCTGCTGCGCGAGGGCACGCGGATCGAACTGCGCCGCCTGCAGACGGAGCTGGGCCTCACCACCCTCTTCGTCACGCATGACCAGGCGGAGGCGATGGCCATCTCCGACCGGATCGCGGTGATGAACAAGGGCCGCCTCGAACAGCTCGGCACGCCGCGAGAGGTCTATGAGCGCCCCGCGACCCGCTTCGTCGCCACCTTCATCGGCCGCGCCAATATTTTTGTCAGTCGCGACGGACGGTCGGAGGATGGCATCGCGCTGGATGGGCCGGAGGGAACGCTGGTGCTGCGGCCGGAGCGCGTGACGCTGGATGAGGCGCCGGCGGAGGGGCCGAATGCGGTTGCCGGCACGGTGGAGCTGCTGAGTTTTCTCGGCACCGGCACGCAGGCCGTGCTGCGACTGCCTGGCGGGCGGCAATTGCTGGTCGAGGGGCCCGCGTCGCTCGCCGATCGGTTCCGCACCGGCGGGCCGGCCACGGCGCGCTGGACGCGCGGCGATCTGGTGGCGCTTCCGGCGGAGTAGAGGACCCCCACCCCGACCAGCCTTCGGCGTTGCGGCAGTGCCGCAACCCCCCGCAACCGCGGGGGAGGGAGCAGCCCGTACTTCCCCCTCCCCCGCTCTCGCGGGGGAGGGTCGGGGTGGGGGCAAATCACAGGAGACCGACCCCATGAAATTCGGCACCGCCGAAGCCGCCCCCGGCGAACTCGCCACCGGCACCATCACCCTCACCAGCGACCCGATCGGCCCGCTGCTCTCGCCCGTGATGCTCGCGCGCGGCGCGCTGCCGGGGCCGCGGCTCTATATCCAGTGCCTGATCCATGGCGGCGAGAATGTCGGGCCGATCGCCGCCGCGCGCTTCCTGCGCGGGCTGGACCTCAAAACCTTCAAGGGCAGCATCGCGGTGCTGATGTGCGCCAATCCGCTCGGCCAGCGCATGCACAGCCGGCTGATCCCGCAGGACGGCACGAACCTCAACCGCATCTTCCCCGGCAGCCCCAGCGGCAGCGTCGGCGAGCAGCTGGCGGACCGGCTGCTGGCGCTGGCCGGCGAGCATGGCGGCGATGCGGTGCTCGACCTGCATAGCGGCGGCGAGCTGACCATCACCGCCTTCTACGTCATCCACGACGCCAAGGGGTCTTCGCCTGCGCAGCTCGCCTCGCAAAAACTCTCGGCGCAGGTCGGCAGCCGCTACCAATGGGGCGCGACGGAGGATTGGATGGAGGGCACCTTCCTCACCAATGTCACGCGCCGCCACAACAAGGCCGCGCTGATCGTGGAAAGCGGCGGCGGCGCCCGCGTGCGGCCGGAGGACCTGGCGAATTTCGCCACGGCCCTGACCGGCACGGCGCAGGCGCTCGGCATGCTGCCGGGCACGCCGCCGACCGCGAGCGACATCCGCTACGGCGGCAACGCCGTGCATGTGAAGTGCAGCCAGGGCGGCTACTGGGATTGCCGCGTGGAGCCCGGCCAGGACATGGCGGCGGGCGATGTCATGGGCCATATGGTCGACATGACCGGCCAAGTGGTGGAGACCATCACCTGCCCCGCCAAATCCGCCTGGGTCGGCTCCATCCGCCGCCCCTGGATGCCCTTGTATGCCGGCGACCAGGTGGTGGAGGTGGTGGAGCGCAAGTAGGGAGGGCTCAGCCCTCCCGCTTGATCTCCAGCATCTTCGCACCGCGCAGCCGGATATCCGCGCATTCCTTCGCGAAGGCCGGCAGATCCTCGGCCAGCATGCGGCCGAACATGGTCACCGGCGTCCAGCCCAGCGGGCCGAACACGCGCCCGCCATCGCCGTAGAACATGCCGATCTCCCAGAACTCGTCGGCCAGGCCCTTCATCATGTTCGGCGCCTGGTAGAACCACAGCACGTCGCCCGGCGTCGGGATCACCGTCTGGTTCTCCGGCGGCAGGCTCCGCGGGTCGAAGGTCTGGTTCTCCGGCGGCAGGCCGATCATGATCTCGGGGCCGGCGAACATCGCGTGGAAGGACAGCTGCCGCACCGGCGTCGCCAGCGCGCCCCAGATGGCCTCCACCGTGCGGGCGGCGAGCGTCTCGTGCAGCTCGACACGGCCGGAAACGCCGGCATCGACGAAGGTGAAGCGCAGCATGCGGGGCATCGGGGTCTCCTGGATCCAATGCGCGCAGGATCATCCGGCGGCGCCGCGCCGGTCAACCGGGGTGCGGGCGCGAAAGCTGCTGGACCGGCGGCGCCACCCGGTGGAGGATGCGCGCCGAGAGCGAGATGGGGATCCGTGGCATGGCTGGTTTCACCCTTACCCGACGCAGCGCCCTGGCGGCTGGCACGGGCATCCTGGCAGGGCTGCGCCCGGGCCTGGCGCCGGCGCAGGGCGCGCCGATCAAGATCGGCGAGCTGAATTCCTATGCCCGCATGGCGGCCTTCGCCATGCCCTATCGCAACGCCATCCAGCTCGCGGTGGACCAGATCAACCAGGCCGGCGGCGTGATGGGCGGGCGGCCGCTGGAATTCGTCTTCCGTGACGATGGATCGACCCCCGGCGACGCCGTGCGCGTGGCGGAGGATCTGCTGACGCGCGAGGGCTGCGCCTTCCTCGCCGGCACATTCCTCTCCAATGTCGGCCTGGCCGTGTCGGACCTGGCGAACCAGCGGAAAAAGCTGTTCCTGGCGACGGAGCCGCTGACCGATGCGCTGACCATGGCGCAGGGCAACCGCTACACCTGGCGCCTGCGCCCGGGGACCTATATGCAGACGCGCATGGTGGTGGAAGCGGCGCGCGGCAAGACGCAGAAGCGCTGGGCGATCGTCGCGCCGAACTACGAATACGGCCAATCCGCCGCCGCCAATTTCAAGAAGCTGATCGGCACCGCCATTCCGGGTGCGGAGATCGTGGCGGAGCAGTATCCGGCGCTCGGTCGCGTCGATGCCGGCGCCACGGTGGGCGCGCTGGCCCAGGCGCGGCCGGATGGCATCTTCAACGTGCTCTTCGGACCGGACCTGACGGCCTTCGTGCGGGAGGGCAATACGCGCGGCCTGTTCGAGCGTCGCCTGGTGCTGTCCCTGCTGACCGGGGAGCCGGAATACATGCTGCCGCTGGGCGATGAATGCCCGGATGGCTGGATCACCACCGGCTATCCCTGGGAACAGGTGCAGGACGCGCCGCACAAGGCCTTCGTCGACGCCTATCGCGCCCGCTTCAACGACACGCCGCGCAAGGGCAGCGTGCTGGGCTATGTCACCGCGCAGGTGGTGGCCAGCATGCTGAACAAGGCGAACTCCACCGAGACGGAGGCGATGGTGGACGCGCTGGCCGACCTGCCGACGCAGACCATCGTCGGCCCCGTCGTGATGCGCGCCCTGGACCACCAGGGCACCATGGGCACCTGGGTGGGGGAGACGGTGCTGCGCGGCCGCACCGGCACCATGCGCAATGCGCGCTATGCCGATGGCGCGAACTACATGTTCCCCGAGGATGAGGTGCGCGCCGCGCGCCCGCGGAGCTGATCGCGGCGCATGGATTTCGGCTTTCTGCTGGTCCAGTCCCTGTCGGGGCTGGCCAGCGCCTCCTCGCTCTTCGTCATCGCGTCCGGACTGACGCTGGTCTTCGGCGTCACCCGCATCGTCAATTTCGCGCATGGCAGCTTCTACATGCTCGGCGCCTATATGGCGGTGACGGTGGTGCCCTGGCTGCTGGATCTGGATCGCTCGCCGCTGCTGTTCTTCACGGGCGTGCTGGTCTCCGCCGCCGTGGTGGGCGTGCTGGGCGTGGTGATGGAGGTGCTGCTGCTGCGCCGGCTCTACAAGGTGCCGGAACTGTTCCAGCTGCTGGCCACCTTCGGCGTGGTGCTGATGGTGCAGGACGCGGTGTTGTGGATCTGGGGGCCGGTCGAGATCCCCGGGCCGCGCGCGCCGGGGCTGCGGCATGGCGTGGAGATTCTGGGCCAGCGCTTCCCGGCCTATGAGCTGTTCCTGATCGGCGTCGGCCCTGCCGTGCTCGGGCTGCTGTGGCTGCTGATGCACCGGACGCGCTTCGGCATCCTGATCCGCGCCGCCACGCGGGACCGGGAGATGGTGGGCGCGCTGGGCGTGAACCAGGCCATGCTTTTCACGGGCACGCTGTTCCTGGGCGCGTTTCTCGCGGGGCTCGGCGGTGCGCTGCAGATTCCGCGCGTCTCCGCCAATTCGCAGATGGATCTGTCGATCATCACAGAGGCCTTCGTGGTGACGGTGATCGGCGGCATGGGCTCCGTGCCCGGCGCCTTCCTGGCGGCGGTGATCATCGGCCAGCTGAATTCCTTCGGCGTGCTGATCTTCCCGAAGATCACGCTGGTGCTGGTCTTCCTGCTGATGGCGGTGGTGCTGGTGGTGAAGCCCTGGGGGCTGCTCGGCCGGCCGGAAGCAGCGGCAGGACGTGCCGCACTGCCGGAAGGCATTTTGGCGACGCCGCGCTTCGGGGTTTGGGAGAAGGTCATCCTCGCCGTCGTGCTGGTGGCCACCCTCGCCGTGCCGCTTTTCGGCGACGCCTATACGGTGAAGGTGGCGACGGAGGTGCTGATCTTCGCCCTCGCCGCCTTCTCCCTGAATTTTCTGGTGGGCAATGGCGGCATCGTCTCCTTCGGCCACGCCGCCTATTTCGGTCTCGGCGCCTATGCCGCGGGCCTGCTGGTGACGCGCGGTGGCTTCGCGATGGAACCGGCGCTGATCGCGGCACCCTTGGCCGGCGCCGCCTTCGCCGCGCTCTTCGGCTTCTTCGTGGTGCGGCTGACGGGCATTTATCTCGCCATGCTGACGCTGGCCTTCGCGCAGATCGCCTATGCCGTCTGCTTCCAATGGGTCGAGGTCACGGGCGGCGACAATGGCGTGGTCGGCGTCTGGCCCTCCGCCTGGGCGCGCTCCCGCGAAGTGTTCCACTACCTCGTCGCCGCCTGCTGCATCCTCGGTATCGCGGCGCTGCGCCACGTGATCTACGCGCCCTTCGGCGCCACGCTGCGGGCGGCGCGGGATTCGGAACAGCGCGCGGATGCCATCGGCATCGATGTTCGCATGCATCGCTGGCTGGCCTTCACGCTGGCCGGCGCGGCGGCGGGGCTGGCGGGCGGGCTCTACGCCTTCTCCAAGGGCTCGATCGACCCCACGCTGCTCTCCATCCCCATGTCCATCGACTTCCTGGCGATGCTGCTGCTGGGCGGCATGCAGACGGTGATGGGCGCGGTCGCCGGTGCCGCGGCCTTCCACACCATCAAGGACTTCTTCATGCCGCTGACGGACCATTGGCGGTTCTTCCTCGGCGCCTCCATCATCGCCCTGGTGCTGATCTTTCCGCGCGGCCTGTCGGGCGCCTATGGCGCGCTGCGGAGGCGCGCATGACGCTGCTTTCGGCGGAGCGGCTCAACAAGCGCTTTGGCGGCGTGGTGGCCGCGAAGGACGTGTCCTTCGCCCTGGCGGCGGGCGAGATGCTAGCGATCATCGGCCCCAATGGCGCGGGCAAATCCACCACCTTCAACATGGTGGGCGGGCAGCTCGCGCCGAGTTCCGGCCGCGTGCTGCTGGCGGGCCAGGACATCACCGGCCTGCCGCCGCGCCAGGTCTGCAAGCTCGGCGTCGGCCGCACCTTCCAGGTGGCGCGGACTTTTCTTTCGATGTCCGTCGCGGGCAATGTCCAGATGGCGCTGATCGCCCATCATGGCCGCACGCGGGATCTGGTGGCGGATGCGGCCTCGCTCTATCGCGCGGAGGCACTGGCGTTGCTGGCGCAGGTTGACATGGCGGAGGCCGCGGACCGCCCGATCGGCGAGCTGGCCTATGGCGATGTGAAGCGCGTGGAGCTCGCCATCGCGCTGGCCGCCGCACCGAAGCTGCTGCTGATGGACGAGCCGACCGCCGGCATGGCGCCACGCGAACGCGCCGCGCTGATGCAGCTCACCGCCAACATCGCGCGCGAAAAGGGCATCGGCGTGCTGTTCACGGAGCACGACATGGACGCGGTCTTCGCCCATGCCGACCGCATCCTGGTGCTGGTGCGCGGCGAGGTGATCGCGGAGGGCTCGCCCGAATCGGTGCGCGCCAATCCGGAAGTCCAGCGCGTCTATCTCGGCCAGTCAGGCCACAAGGCGGCGCTGCGGGCGCGGCGAGGCGCGCATGGCTGAGCCCGTTCTCGAAGTCTCGGGCGTCACCGCCGGCTACGGGCCGGCCGAGGTGCTGTTCGGCGTCGATCTCACGCTGGAACGCGGCGAGGTGGCGGCGCTGATGGGCCGCAATGGCGCCGGCAAATCCACCACCATGAAGGCCGTCATGGGGATGCTGCCGCCCCGCGCGGGCCAGGTGCGCTTCGCCGGCCAGGATATCACCGGTTGGCCCCCCTTCCGCATCGCGCGCGCGGGCCTCGGCTATGTGCCGGAGGATCGGCGCATCTTCACCGACCTGACGGTGGCCGAGAATCTGGAAGTCGGGCGCCGCGCGGCGCAAGGTGGCAGGGCGGCCTGGACGGCCGAGCGCCTCTACGAGATCTTTCCGAACCTCGCCGAGATGCGCGGCCGCCGCGCCGCCGCCATGTCGGGCGGCGAGCAGCAGATGCTGACCATCGCGCGCACGCTGATGGGCAACCCGGAAGCGGTCCTGCTGGACGAACCCTCCGAAGGCCTGGCGCCGGTGATCGTGGAACTGATGGCCGAGGCGGTGCTGCGCATGAAGGCCCAGGGCCTGGCCGTGCTGCTGTCCGAACAGAACCTCGAT
Source organism: Falsiroseomonas sp. (assembly GCF_051860665.1). Lineage (GTDB taxonomy): Bacteria > Pseudomonadota > Alphaproteobacteria > Acetobacterales > Acetobacteraceae > Falsiroseomonas. The sequence continues at coordinate 55,076 of NZ_JBHYDM010000008.1, read as the reverse complement.
TTCGCTGCCGCCGTCTCCGACCGCGCCTATGTCATCGAGAAGGGCGGCATCCGCTTCGCCGGCAGCATGGCCGCGCTGGAAGCGGATGAGCAGATCCGCATCACCTATCTGACGGTGTGACGCCCATGCCCCGCATCACGGCCGGCATCGATGTCGGCGGCACCTTCACCGATCTGCTCATGCAGGATGCCGATGGGCGCGTGCGCCTGGCCAAGGTGCCGACCACAACGGCGAACCAGGCGGAGGGCGTGCTGGCGGCGATCGCGGCGGCGGGCAGTTCGCCGGCGGCGCTCGACCTGATCATCCACGGCACCACCGCCACCACCAACGCCGTGCTGGAACGCAAGCTGGCCAAGGTCGGCCTCATCACCACCGCCGGCTTCCGTGACGTGCTGGAACTCGGCCGTCGCACGCGCCCGCATCCCTATGGTCTGAAAGGCACATTCGAGCCGCTGGTGCCGCGCGAATGGCGCCGCGAGGTGGCGGAGCGCATGGATGCCCGCGGCAATGTGGTGACGCCGCTGGATGAGGAAGCGGTGGGGCGGGAGGTGCAGTCGCTGCTGGCGGAGGGGTGCGAGGCGCTGGTCGTGCATTTCCTGCACGCCTATGCCAACCCCGCGCATGAACGCCGCGCCGGGGAGATCGCACGCGCCCTATGGCCAAACGACTACGTGACGCTCGGCCACGAACTGCTGTCGGAATTCCGTGAATACGAACGCGGCACCACCGCCACCGTGAACGCCGCCGTGCAGCCGGTGCTGGACCGCTACATCACGCGGCTGCAGGCGCAACTGGCCGAACGGGGCCACAAGCGCGAACTGCTGGTCATGAACGGCAATGGCGGCACCGTGCCCGCAGGACTGGTGGCGCGGGAGGCGGCGAAGACCGTCATGTCCGGCCCCGCCTCCGGCGTCATGGCCGCGGCGGCGACACTCGCGCAGAGCGGGCTGCGCAATGCCATCACCTATGACATGGGCGGCACCTCCACCGATGTCGCGCTGATCGCGGGCGGTGTGCCGGAGGTTTCGGCGGAACTGTCCATCGCCTATGGCCTGCCGATCCACCTTCCGATGGTGGATGTGCGCACGGTGGGCGCCGGCGGCGGCTCCATCGCCAGCATCGACCGCGCGGGCATGTTTCGCGTCGGGCCGGAAAGCGCGGGTAGCCTGCCCGGGCCGATCTGCTTCGGTCGTGGCGGCACACGGCCCACCATCACGGATGCCAACCTGGTGCTCGGCCGGCTGGATCCCGCGCGGCTGCTGGCGGTGCGCGAGGCGGTGCCCATGGAGACAGTGCGCGAGTCCTTCGCGGAGCAGATCGGCGGTCCGCTGGGCATGAGCGTCGAACAGGCGGCGGAGGCGACGCTGCGGCTGGCCAATGTGCATATGGCCGGCGCCATCCGCATGGTCTCCCTCTCCCGCGGCCATGACCCACGCGACTTCTGCCTGTTGGCCTTCGGCGGCGCCGGGCCTTTGCATGCGGTGGCGCTGGCGCGGGAGATCGGCATCCCCATGGTGCTGGTGCCGGCGCGGCCCGGCCTGACCAATGCACTGGGCTGCCTGGTGGCCGACCTGCGGCAGGATGCGATGAACACGCTGAACCGTGGGCTGGACGATATTTCCGCCGAGGAGATCACAGCGACGCTGGCAGCGCAGCGCGACCGTGCCCTCGCTGCCGTCAGTGCCGACAGCGCAGAAATCGAGCGAACCGATGTGCTGCATGCGGCAGACATGCAGTTCCGCGGCCAGACGCATCTCATCCGCGTCGCGCTTCCTCGTATCGACATGACCCGCGCCGAGATCCAGTCCGCCTTCGAGACCGCCTATTTCTCCCGCTTCCAGGTGCAGCTGCCCGAGATCCGAGCCGTGCTGGTGAACCTGACCACCACCGTCATCGGCCGCCGCCGCGCCTTCGCGCTCGCGGCGCTGCTCGACCCCGCCGAGCGGTGCGGCGAAGCCCGCATCGGTGAACGCAATCTCTACGCGGAGGGCGCCTGGCACCGCGCCGCGGTGTGGCAGCGCGAAAGGCTGGCCGAGGGCACGCGCATCGCCGGCCCTGCCATTATCCAGCAGGCGGATGCAACCACGGTTCTGGAACCCCGCTCCGAAGCCGTGGTCGATGCCATCGGGAATCTCCGCGTCAGGGTGCAGCCATGATCGATGCCCTGACGCTCGCCGTGATCCAGGCCGGGTTGCAGCAGGTCTGCAACGAGATGGACATCGCCTTCTCCCGCGCCGCCTTCTCGCCGGTGATCGCCGAAGCCGATGACCGATCGGACGGCATCTATGCAGCGGAGGATGGCGCGCTGATCGCGCAGGGGGAGCTCGGCCTGCCGGTCTTCGTCGGCACCATGGCGCATTCCGCCGCACATCTGGTGCGCCTGATCGGCGAAGGCGCGGTGGCGGCGCCGGAGCCGGGCGACATCTACATCATCAACGACCCCTATCTCGGCGGCACACACCTGATGGATGTGCGATTCGCCAGACCCTTCTTCGTCGATGGCAAGCTGTTCTGCTGGCTGCAGAACACGGGACACTGGCCGGATATCGGCGGCATGGTGCCCGGCGGCTTTTCCGCCCACGCCACCGAAGTCGAACAGGAAGGTCTGCGCCTGCCGCCCGTGAAACTGTTCAAGAAGGGCGTGCTGGACCGGGAGATCCTGTCGATCATCCAATCCAACATCCGCGTGGCCGAGCAGCGGATCGGCGATATCAAGGCGCAGGCGGCGGCCTTGCTGGTGGGCGAGGCACGGCTTGCCGAGATGGTGTCCCGCTACGGCATCGACACGCTGCGAGAGGCCATTGCCGGCATCCGTGCCCGCGCGGCGGAGCGCATGTTGGCGGAACTCCGGCGCATTCCGAATGGCGTCTATGTGTCGGAGACTTTCGTCGATTCGGACGGCGTGGCGGATGCGCCGCTGCGTATCGCGCTGGCCGTGACGCGGCAGGATGACGAGCTGGTCTTCGATCTCAGCGATTCCTCGCCGCCCTGTCAGGGACCGATGAATTCCGTCTGGGCCACCACCTGCTCCGCCGTCTATCTCGCCATGAAGCATATCTTCCCGGACGTGCCGATCAATGCCGGCACCTTCGCGCCTTTGCGCGTGCTGAGGCCGGAGGGCACCTTTCTCGATGCGCGCTACCCGCGCCCGGTCTCCGGCTGCGCAGCCGAAGTCTCGCAGCGGGTTGCGGAGGCGGTGTTCCTCGCCATCGCGCAGGCGCTGCCCGCAGACGTCTGGGCAGCGCCCGCCGGCACTTCCGGCAATTTCGCCCTCGGCGGCTTCGACCCTGCACGCCAGGCCGGCTATGTCATGTACCAGATCACCGGCGGCGGCTATGGCGGCACGGCGGAGGCCGATGGGCTGACCAATGGCTGCTCCACCATCGGCATCAGCAAGACCGCGCCGGTGGAGGTGATGGAGCAATACTATCCCGTATTGTTCAGGCGTTTCGCGATTCACGAAGGCTCCGGCGGCGCCGGCGCGCAGCGCGGCGGCTTCGGCGTGCATTACGAGGTCGAGCTGCTGCGCGGCGAGGCCAAGGCCAGCTTCGTGATGGACCACGGCCGCTTCGGCCCGCCCGGCGTTCTGGGCGGTGGCGCGGGCGCGCGGAACGTCGTGAAGCTGCATCGCAACGGCCAGACCACCATCCCGCCGCATCTGTCGAAGGATCAGGGGTTGCAGTTGCGCGCCGGCGATCGGGTGGAGGTGATGACGCCGGGCGGCGGCGGCTATGGCCATCCACGCGACCGCGACAAGGCCCTCGTCGCGCAGGATGTCCGGCGCGGCTACTATACGGCCGATCAGGCGAAGGCGCTGTGGGGATGACGGCCTATCACCGTCCGACATGCCTGCAGGAGGCTCTGGCGATCCGCGCCGGCGCGGATGTGGCGGTGCTGGCCGGCGGCACCGATATCTTTGCCGCACGCACGGCGCGCGCCGCCTGGGGCGATCCGACGCACCGCGACGTGCTGGACATCAGCGCCCTGCCCGGCCTGCGTGTCATCGAGGAGACGGAAGAGGGCTGGCGCATCGGATGCCTCGTCACCTGGTCCGCCCTGATCGCGGCCAGGCTGCCGCCGCTCCTCGACGGGCTGAAGGCTGCGGCGCGCGAGGTGGGCGGCCGGCAGGTGCAGAATCGTGGCACCCTGGTGGGCAATCTCGTCACCGCCTCGCCGGCCGGGGACGGCATTCCAAACCTGCTGGCGCTGGAGGCCCTTGTCGAGCTCGCCAGCCCGCGCGGCACGCGCTGGCTGCCGGTGGCGGATTTCCTGACGGGCTATCGCACCACGGCGCTGGCGGCGGATGAACTGGTGCTGGCCCTGCACGTGCCGCGGCTGGACGGTGCACAGGGTCACTTCCGAAAGCTCGGCGCGCGGCACTACATGGTGATCTCCATCGCCATGGCCGCGGGCGTGATCGCGACGGATGGCGCGGGGCGCATCACGGGCGCGCGTCTCGCTCTCGGCGCCTGCTCCGCGGTGGCGCAGCGGCTGCCGGGGCTGGAGGCCGCGCTGCGCGGCGTGCCACGGGCCGAGGCAGCGCGTATCCCACAGCCGCATCATCTTGAATCCCTCACCCCCATCGACGACATCCGCGCCAGCGCCGCCTATCGCCGCGACGCCGCGCTGGTGCTGCTGCGGGATCTGCTGGAGGCGCGCGGATGATCGAGATCGCCTTCACTCTGAACGGCGCGCCCTGCGCCGTGACCGCGCCCGCCTTCGCACCCCTGTCCGATACGCTGCGCGAAAGGCTCGGCCTGACCGGCACGAAGGAGGGCTGCAACGCCGGCGATTGCGGCGCCTGCACGGTGCTGGTGGATGGCGCGCAGGCCTGCGCCTGCCTGATCCCCTCGGCCCAGGCGCAGGGTGCGGATGTGCAGACGGTGGAGGCGACGCAGGGCGAGGTTGGCGCCGTGCTGGCGCGGCTGCGCGCGGCCTTCCTCGCGCATGGCGCGGCGCAATGCGGCATCTGCTCACCGGGCATGCTGATGGCGGCCGCCGACCTGCTGCTGCGCGAGGCGACGCCGGACCGCGCAGCAGTTCGCGATGCGCTGGGTGGCGTGCTGTGTCGCTGCACCGGCTATGCGAAGATTCTGGACGCCGTGCTGGATGCCGCGCCGCAGGCTGTCGCTTCGCCGCTGGCGGGTGAGGCGGTCGGCGCCGGCATCGCGCGGCTGGATGGCGTGGCGAAGCTGAATGGCACGGACCGTTTTGGCGCGGATGAGGCGCCGGCGGATGCGCTCTGGCTGCGCGTGGTGCGATCGCCGCATGCCAGCGCGCGCTTCTCTCTCGGTGATCTGGAGACCGCACGTCGCGAGTTGGGGCTGGAGGCGATCCTCACCGCCGCCGATGTGCCCGGCGTGAACGCCTTCGGCATCATGCCGAACCTGAAGGACCAGCCCGTGCTGGCCGATGGCCTGATGCGCTTCCGGGGCGAGGCGGTGCTCGGCCTGGTCGGCACGCGGGACGCGGTGATGGCGGTGCGCGATGCGGCGCTACCGCTCACCTGGCACCCCCTGCCCGCGCTTCATGGCGCCGATGCCGCCAGCGCGGCGGATGCGCCGCAGTTGCATATGCATGCGCCCGGCAATCTGCTGATCGAGGGCCGACTGAACCGCGGCACGCCGGTGCGCGACGTCGCCCATGCGGAGGGCCGCTTCACCACGAGCTTCGTCGAGCACGCCTATATCGAGCCGGAAGCAGGCTATGCCCGCCCCGCGCCCGATGGCCTCGGCACGGAAATCTTCGCCTGCACCCAGGCGCCCTATATGGACCGGGAGGAGACCGCGCGGGTGCTTGGCGTGGCGGAGAATGCGGTGCGCATCCGGCCCAGCGCCTGCGGTGGCGGCTTCGGCGGCAAGCTGGATGTCTCGGTGCAGCCGCTTTTGGCCGTGGCGGCACGCAAGGTGAACCGGCCGGTGCGCATCATCTATTCCCGCGCGGAAAGCATGGCCAGCACCACCAAGCGCCACCCCGCCCGGATCACCGCGCGCATATCCGCCGATGCCGAGGGCCGCTTCACCAGCTACGAGTTCGACGCGGATTTCAACACCGGCGCCTATGCCAGCTGGGGCGCCACGGTCGCCAATCGCGTGCCCGTGCATGCCGGCGGTCCCTACCGCATCCCGAACCTCCGCAACCGCGCGCGCGCCATCTACACCAACGATACGCCCGCCGGCGCTTTCCGGGGATTCGGCGTGCCGCAGGCGGCGATTGCCACCGAATCGCTGGTGGATGATCTGGCGGAACAGCTCGGCCTGGATCGCTGGGAGATCCGGCGGCGGAACGCCATCGGCCGCGGCGACACCACGCATAGCGGCCAGGTGCTGCATGCCTCGGCCGGCCTGCCGGAATGCCTGGATGCGCTGAAGCCGGGCTGGGATGCGATGCTGGCGCAGGTGGCGGCCCACAACGCCGATGCGCCGCGCGTGAAGCTGGGCGCTGGCATTGCCTGCATGTGGTACGGCTGCGGCAATACCAGCATGTCCAATCCCTCCCGCATGAAGCTCACCCTCGCGCGCGATGGCAGGCTGACGCTGTTCAACGGCGCGGTGGATATCGGCCAGGGCAGCACCACGGTCATGGCGCAGATCTGCGCCGATGCGCTCGGCCTGCCGCTGGAGAACTTCCGCTTCGTGCTGGGCGATACGGCGCGCACCTACGACGCCGGCAAGACCAGCGCCTCCCGCCAGACTTTTGTCAGTGGCCGCGCGGCGATGGAGACGGGGCTGGCGCTGCGTCGAAGGATTCTTGCGCTGGCCAATGCCGGGGAGGATGCGGTGCTGGCGCTGGAGGGTACGATGCTGCGTGTCGGCAGCGCGCGGGTGATCGACCTCGCCACGCTCGAGGCGGATCTCGAAGCGGAAGGCCGCTACGATCCGCCAACCACGGCGCTGGACGAGAATGGCCAGGGCACGCCCTATGCCACCTACGGCTTCGCCGCGCAGATCGCGCTGGTGGCGGTGGATACCGCGCTCGGCACGGTGAAGGTGCGGCGCATCGTCGCCGCGCAGGATGTCGGGCGCGCGGTGAATCCCACCCTCGTGCTCGGCCAGATCCATGGCGGCATTGCGCAGGGCCTCGGCCTGGCGCTGATGGAGGAGTTTCTGCCCGGCCGCACCGAGAACCTGCATGACTACCTGATCCCGACCGTGGGCGACGTGCCTGAGATTGCGGTGCATCTCATCGAGGACCCGGAACCGGAAGGCCCCTATGGCGCAAAGGGAGTCGGCGAGCCGGCGCTGGTGCCGACCGCGCCGGCCATCCTCTCCGCCATCCGGCACGCCACCGGCGTCACAATGCGACAGGTGCCCGTGCTGCCGCACCGGTTGTGGGAGCAGATGCGATGAGCGACCATGGCAGCCTCGCCGCGCGATCCCGGAAATTCGGCGCGGCGGAGGGTGACCAGGGCATCGTGCGCTGCGATGCCTGCCCCGTGCTCTGCCGCATCCGCCCCGGCCGCAGCGGCGCCTGTTCGCGCTATGCCAATGACAACGGGCATCTTGTCCGCACCGATCCGGCGGTAACGCTGGCGCGCGCCGTGGAATCAGGCGGGCCTGTGGTGGCCTTCGCGGAAGGTGGCTGGGATGGGCAGTTGCTCGATCCCTCCCGCGCCTTCGTCACCGGCATCGGCGCCGGCACAACTTATCCCGACTACAAGCCCGCCCCCTTCATCGTCGGCGCCAGCCATGCGGGCGTGGATACCGTCACCATCGTGACGGAAGGAATCTTCAGCTATTGCGGCGTGAAGGTGAAGATCGACACGGATCGGCACCTGGGCGCGGAGACAGCGGCCGTGCGGGCCAATGGCGAGCAGGTGGGCCATGTCACCACCGCCGAATATGGCAGCCAGATGCTGTCGCTCGGCGGCGTGCGGCACCTGACGGGCGGATCCAAGCGCGAGGGCACCGTCACCTGCGACACGCTGCTGAAGCTCTGCGCGGGGGATGCGGTGGAGTTGACCATCGATGGCGGCCACGCCGTCCGCGTGCAGGCCGGCCAGGCGCCCGTTGTGGATGGCAAGCCGGAGGTGCGCATGCGCGTCGGCTGCGGCAGCGCCACCATCGGCATCTTCGCGCAGCAATGGTTCGGGCTGGTGGATGAGGTGATCGTGGTGGATGACCACATCACCGGCCTGTTGTCCGAACACCAGGCGGGCAAGGTGCTTGGCATGCGGCCCACCGGCATCCGCCTGCGCGGCCGGCGCTCCACGCCCGGGCGCTATTTCCAGGTGGCGAATCCGGGCCTCGGCTGGGGTGGCACGGATATCAGCGACCCGCTTTCCATCATCGAGAGCATCGACCCGAAGATCGCCTGGCCCGGCCTGCGCCTGCTGCTGACCTCCACCACCGGGGAGGATGCGCTGTGGTGCGTGCTGGATGATGCGCTGCGCCCGATGCCGGCGGAGATGCCGCCCGGCGTGGCGAAGGTCGTGGAGCGGATCGGGGAGAATTGCGAACCCTCGCTCTGCACCGTCATTTTCATGGCCGGCGCCGGCGGGTCGTTGCGCGCCGGCGTCACGGAAAACCCCGTGCTGCTGACGCGCAGCGTGGCCTCCGGCGAAACCCGGGTCACCATGGGCGGCGCGCCCGTCTATCTCTGGCCGGGCGGCGGCATCACGGTGATGGCGGATGTGCTGCGCCTGCCGAAGAACGCCTTCGGCCATGTGCCCACGCCGGCCCTGGTCGCGCCCATCGAATTCACGCTGCCGCGCGCGCTATATGAACGCCTCGGCGGGCATGTGTCCGAGATCGTGCCGGTGCAGGACCTGCTGCGCGACCTCGGCCCCGCGCTGCGCATCGAGGACTGGCAGGCGGGCAATCCCTGGCCCTTTGCCGGCTGACATGCCGCAGGTGCAGCGCCTGACGGAGGGTCGCCTGCATCTGCAGCACGGCCCGATCGATGTCGTGCTGCGCGCCTGGGGGCCGCCGGCTGCCATCGCCGCGGCGGAAGCGGCGGCGACCATTCGCTTCCAGAGCGTGCTGCCCGAACTCGTCGCCGAATTGCCGCTGCTGCGCCGCGCGGCTCACCCCTCCGCGCCACCACGGGGCGAGATCGCGCGGGCCATGCACGCCGCCTGCCTGCCCTATGCCGCGCGCGACCTTTTCGTCACGCCCATGGCGGCGGTGGCCGGTGCGGTGGCGGATGCGCTGCTGGCCACGATGAGCGCCGCTGCGCCGGGCCTCAGGCGCGCCTTCGTCAATGATGGCGGGGATATCGCCGTGCTGGCGGGTGAGGGCCTTGATATCGGCCTGGCCGCGGATCCGCGCGGTGGCTTCGATGGCAGGCTGCATCTGCGCGCGGCGGATGGCATCGGCGGCATCGCCACCTCCGGCCGGCATGGCCGCTCCTTCTCCCTCGGCATTGCGGATGCCGTGACCGTGCTGGCGCGCGATGCGGCGGCGGCGGATGTGGCTGCCACGCTGATCGCCAATGCGGTGGATGTGGCGAGCGCCGCCATCACCCGCCGCCCCGCCTCCACGCTCGATCCGGACAGCGACCTGGGCGAGCGCCTGGTGACGGTGGCCGTCGATGCGCTGACCATGGCCGAGATCGAGGCCGCGCTGCACGCCGGCACGGCCTTCGCGGAAAGCTGCTGCCAGGCCGGCCTGATCCGCGCCGCCGCGCTGCGCCTCGGCGGCCACCTCCGCCTCGCCGGCGCCTCCTCCCTCCTGCTCAAGGCCCCCAGCCCATGACCCAGACCCTGGATATCCGGAAGACCGTGCTCTGCGTGGAGGAGATCCACCATGATGGCGGCCCGCGCCTGGCCACGCCCATCCTGAAGGGCTGGTGCGCGGTGATCCTCAAGAATCCCTTCGCCGGGCGGCACGAGCCCGAGCTGATGTGGATGATGGAGGCGATGAAGCCGATCGGCCTGATGGTGGCGCAGAAGCTGCTGGCCGGGCTCGGCGGCGATCCCGCGCGGATCGAGGCCTATGGCAAGGGCGGCCTGGTCGGCTCGGCCGGAGAGCTGGAGCACGGCGCGCTGTGGCATGTGGCGGGCGGCTATGCGATGCGCGGCCTGCTCGGCCAGGCGCTGTCCATCGTGCCCTCGATGACCAAGGTGGGGCCGATGGGCGCGGTGCTGGACCTGCCCATCCACCACCGCAACGCGGCCTATGTCCGCAGCCATTTCGACGGCATCACCGCGACGGTGCCGGATGCGCCGCGGCCGGAGGAGATTCTCTTCGCGCTGGCCATGACCACCGGCGGGCGCCCGCATGCCCGGGTCGGTGGCCTGGCGCAGGATGCGATCAGCGCCTGGGATGGGCAGCGCTGATCAGGCGCCCTCGGCCGGCATCGCGCGCTGCCGCTTGCTGCCCGGCAGCGTTCCACCACGATCCTGCCGTGGCGATCGGCCGAAGCGGGCGGCATAGGCGCGGGAGAAATGCGCCGCGCTGACGAAGCCGCAGGCCATCGCCACCTCCAGAACCGAAAGCGCGGTCTGCTGCAGCAGGCGGCGTGCATGGTCCAGCCGAAGCCCGAGGTAATGCGCGCCAATGGTGCGGCCGAGATGGCTGCGGAACAGCCGCTCCAGCTGCCGGACGGACAGGCCCGCATGCTCCGCCAGCGCCTCGCGCGGGACCGGATTCTCGATGGCGCGTTCCATCTGCGCCAGCGCGGCCAGCAGGTTCGGATGGCCGATGTCGTAGCGTTCGCGCAGGCTCATCCGCTGCGGCTCGTCGCCCGCGCGCGGACGGGTGTGCAGGAACCACTCGGCCACGGCGCGCGCCAGCGGGCGGCCATGCGCGGCCTCGATCAGCGCCACCATCATGTCCAGCGCCGCGGTGCCGCCGGAGGAGGTGCAGCGGTCGCGATCAACCTCGTAGAGCGATCGGGTCAGGGTGAGATTGGGGAAGCGCTCCATCATCGCCGGGATGTATTCCCAATGCGCCGTGCATCGGTACCCGGCCAGCAGGCCGGCCCGCGCCAGGATATGGGGGCCGCCGGAGACACCACCGATGCGGATGCCGCGCGCCGCTTCCGCCCGCAGCCAGGCGAGCGTCGCCGGATCCTCGAATTCCGCCGGATTGCCGCCGGCGCAGACGAAGAGCGCATCGACCTGCGCCGGCCTGCCGGTGCCCTGGTCCGCCACGATCGACACGCCGTTGGAAGCGCGCACCGGCTGGCCGTCCGGCGAGATATGGATCCACTGGTACAGCACCATGCCGGCCAGGTCGTTGGCGGCGCGGAAGGGCTCCACCGCGCAGGCATAGGCCAGCATGGCGAAGCCAGGCACCAGCACGAAGCCGATGCGCTGCGGCGCCGCCTCCAGCCGCGCGACCTCCAGCGCCAGCCCGTCGCGGCGTACCGGCCCGCGCGGGTCGGGCGGTCCGGAGATCGGGAAGCGGGTGGTGTGCGGGCTTGTCATCGGGACACGCAATGGTGGCGCCATGACCTTTCCCTGTCCACCGGCGGCTGCGCGGCCTATGCCAGGGAACCAACGCGGATTCGTTCCGTTCACGTGATTGCGTTGCACCGCCCGGGCTTTCCCGGCCCATCTTTTCCTCGAGGAGTCCGCCATGCGCATCAGCGCCGGCTGCCAGATCACCTACGACTGTCCGCAGCCGACCCCGATGCTGCTGATGATCAGCCCGCATCCGTCCCGCACGCCGGACCTGATCGGCCCGCACCAGGTCAATTTCGAGCCGGCGATCCCCGCGAAGCACTACCGCGACGGCTTCGGCAATACCTGCACGCGCATCGTGGCCCCGGCCGGGCGGCTGGTGATCTCGACCAAGCTGTTGGTGCAGGATACCGGCCGGCCGGACCCGCTGCTGCCCTATGCACGCCAGCACAGGGTGGAGGACCTGCCGGACGAGGCGCTGGTCTATCTGCTGGGCAGCCGCTACTGCGACACGGACAAGCTGGGCGATTTCGCCTGGGCGCAATTCGGCCAGGGGCCGGAAGGCTGGGCGCGGGTGCAGGCCATCTGCGACTATGCGCACAACCACATCACCTTCGACTACCAGCGCGCCAGCGCGACCCGCAGCGCGCATGACGCGCATCGCGAACAGGTCGGCGTCTGCCGGGATTTCGCGCATCTGGCTGTCACGCTCTGCCGCTGCGTCAATATCCCGGCGCGCTACTGCACGGGCTATCTCGGCGATATCGGCGTGCCGCCGCCCTATGGCCCGATGGACTTCGCCGCCTGGTTCGAGGTCTATCTCGACGGCGCCTGGCACACCTTCGACGCGCGCAACAACACGCCGCGCATCGGCCGCATCCTGATGGCGCGCGGGCGGGATGCGACGGATGTCGCCATCACCACCACCTTCGGCCCCTGCACCCTTTCGGACTTCCAGGTCTTCACGGACGAGGTGGCGGCTTGAGCGACCCGCCGGCCGTCACGGCGGTGAACGAGGGCGGCGCCTCGCCGCTCGTGCTGGTCTGCGAACACGCCAGCAACCACATCCCGGCGCACCACGCCGCGCTGGGCCTGCCGGCGGAGGCGCTGCGGCGCCACATCGCCTGGGATATCGGCGCGGCCGCCCTCGCGCGGCGGCTCTCGGCGCTGCTGGACGCGCCGCTGTTCCTCTCGGGCTATTCCCGCCTGCTGATCGACTGCAACCGCCCGCCCGGCGTGCCCAGCAGCATCCCGCTGCGCAGCGAATCCACGGAGATTCCGGGCAACCGGGACCTGACGGAGGCGGAGGTGGCGCGGCGGCAGGAGGACTATTTCTGGCCCTTCCAGGACCGCATCGCCCGCTTCCTGGATGCGCGGCCGACGCGCTTCATCCTCGGCGTGCACAGCTTCACGCCGGTCTTCCTCGGCGTCGCGCGACCGTGGGAGGCAGGCGTGCTCTATGGTGAGGCGACGGGCTTCGGCGCCGCGCTGCTGGCCGGGCTGCGGCAGGATCCCGCCCTGACGGTGGGCGACAACGAGCCCTACCGGATCGAATTGGCGGAGGACTATACCGTGCCGGTGCATGGCGATGCGCGGGGCATCGCCGCCGCGCTGATCGAGGTGCGGCAGGACCTGCTGGCCGATGACGCGGGGATCGAGGCCTGGGCGCAGCGCCTGGCGCCGGTGCTGGCCGGCGCCATGGTCGCCGCCTAGGCGCGCACCAGCCTGCCCGGCCGCGCGCCCGTCTCCTGCCCCCGCTCCATGATCGGCTGGCCGGAGACGAGGGTCATGTCGTAGCCCTCCACGCGCTGCACCAGGCGGCGGCCGCCGGCGGGCAGGTCGAAGATCATCTCCGGGTGGTGCAGGCGCAGCGCCTCGAAATCGATGACGTTCACATCCGCCTTCTTGCCGACCTGCAGCCGGCCGCGATCCGTCATCCCGAAGAAGTCCGCCGTCTCGCTGGTCTGCCGCTTCACGGCGAATTCCAGCGGCACGCGGTCGCCGCGCGCGCGGTCGCGCACCCAATGCGTCAGCATGAAGCTGGGCATGGAGGCATCGCAGATCACGCCGCAATGCGCGCCGCCATCGGACAGGCCGTTCACCGTATGCGGGCGCAGCATCATGTCGTGCACGACCGAGAGGTCGCCGCCGACATAGTTCACCACGGGGAAATACAGCATCCGCCCGCCATCATCCGCGGTCAGGTAGTCGTAGCAGAAGGCGGCCGGGTCCTGCCCGGCCTTGGCGGCCAGGGCGGCGATGGAGCGCTCCGGCGGCGGCTCGTAGTCCGGCGGATCGCCGAGGGCGAACATATTGTCCCAGCGCGTCGCGATCTGCCGCGACAGCGGCGGCACCACATGCAGCAGCCGCTCGGAGGCCTCCTCCGCCAGAATCTTCGCCCGGATCGCCGGCTCCCGGAGCTTTGCCAGCTGTTCCTTCGGCGGCAGCGCGGCCAGTTCGTGAAAGCCTTCGCGCAGGGCGAAGGGATTGAGCGATGTCGTCAGGCCGAGGATCAGGCCAACCGGACGACAGGCGACCTGCGCGGAGAGCGGCAGGCCATCGGCGCGCGCGGCATCCACATTGCTCATCAGCCGGCGCCAGCGCTGCGGGTCATAGTTGCGATCCGTCAGCAGGAACCAGACCGGGCGGCCGGAGATGGTGGACAGCTCCCGCATCCAGCGGAAATCCGCCGCCTCATCCTCGAAGTCCGACAGCATCCCGAAAGTGCCGCGGCCGGCGCGGCCCATGGCGCGGCCGATCGCCAGCAGCTCCTTCTCCTCGGCATAGCGGCCGGGCACCAGGTCGCCGGTCGGCGTCTTGTGCTGGTCGGTGCGGGAAGTGGTGAAGCCGAAGGCGCCGGCGCGGAGCGCATGCTCCGTCAGCGTCGCCATCTCCTCCATGTCGTCCGCCGTCGCGGCCTGGCGGTTCAGGCCGCGCTCGCCCATCACATAGACGCGCAGCGGGTGATGCGCGATCTGCGCGCCGATATCGATGGTGCGCGGCATGGAACCCAGCACGTCGAGATATTCGGGGAAGCTTTCCCAGTTCCACTTCAACCCTTCGGTCAGGGTGATGCCGGGAATATCCTCCACCCCTTCCATCAAATCGATCAGTGCCTTGTGGTCGCGCTTGCGGACCGGGGCGAAGCCGACACCGCAATTGCCGAAGAGCACGGTGGTGGCGCCGTGCCAGACACTGGGGGCGAGGACGGGGTCCCAGGTGGCCTGGCCGTCGTAATGCGTGTGCACATCCACCCAGCCCGGCGTCACCAGGCGCCCTTCCGCCGGCACATCCCGCTTCGCCGGCCCGGCCTTGCCGCCCACCTGGGTGATGCGGTCGCCATCGATCGCCAGGTCGCCGGTGAAGGCGGGCTGGCCGGTGCCGTCCACGATGGTGCCGCCCCGGATGACCAAATCGTGCATGCGAAACCCCTCAGCCTGGTGTGCCCCGGAAGAGCACTTGCATCCCAGTCTTGAAATCTTTGCCGGAAGCGGTGTCAATGTGCGCGGGGCGAACGGGGGACCATTTTTCCATGACCATCGAACGGCGCGACCTTCTGCTGGGCACCGCGGCACTGGCTGCCGGGACATCGCTGGGCGCCCCGGCGGTACTGGCGCAGCGCGGCGGCGGGCGCACCCTGCTGCTGGCCGCCCCCGGCGCGCCCGAGGGTTTCGATGGCGACGCCCTGCGCCCCGGGACGCAGGAGACGGTGGTGCAGGTCTATGAGGGCCTGACCCGCTACGGCCGCACCATCCGCGATGGCCGCCCCTACCTGAACCCCGATGTCATCGAGGGCCATCTGGCCGAAAGCTGGACCAGCTCGGCGGATGGCAAGAGCTGGGTCTTCAAGCTGCGACAGGGCGTGAAGAGCTTCTACGGCAATGAGCTGACGGCGGCCGATGTGGAGTGGAGCTGGGCAAAATCCTTCGCGCAGCGCCGCACCGGCAATTTCATCGCCACCGTCTCCAATGTCACCGCGGTGAAGGCAACCTCGCGCTACGAGGTGGAATTCACCCTCTCCGCCCCCAGCCTCATCCTGCTCTCGGCGCTGACGCTCTATGTGCCCGGCATCTACGACTCGACCGAGGTGAAGAGGCACGCCACCGCAGAGGACCCCTGGGCCCTGAAGTGGATGGAGACCAATACCGCGGGATTCGGGGCCTATCACCTCGAATCCGTGCGCTCCGGCGAGCAGGCGGTGTTTGTCGCCAATCCGAACTATTTTCGCGAACAGCCGCATTTCAACCGGGTGATCTACCGGGCCGTGCCCTCCGCCGCCTCGCGTATCACCCTGCTGCGCAGCGGCCAGGTGCAGTGGATCCATCGCCCGCTGCTGCAGCAGGTGGCGGAGCTGCGGGCGGATCGGCGCGTGAAGGCACAGGACAGCTTCGGGCGCACCATCTCCTCCCTGCGCATGAACCTGCGATTCCCGCCCTTCGAGAGCAAGCTGGTGCGCCAAGCCTTCAACTATGCGGTGGACAAGCAGGCGCTGATCCAGGGCGTGTTCTTCGGCCTGGCCGAACAGGCGCGCTCCATCATCCCGCCCATCGTCGCGGGCTATGACGGCAGCGCCTTCAAATACGACCACAATCCGGAGCAGGCGAAGGCGCTGCTGGCCCAGGCGAATTTCGACTTCAACCAGAATATCGAGATCTTCTACAGCCAGATCTTCAACTGGGAGGAGCCGCTGTCGATCCAGGTGGCGTCCCAGCTGCAGGCCATCGGCGTGAAGGCGCGCGCGGTGCGGATCAGCGACAGCGACATGCGGGCGCGCGGTGCCCCGGCGCGGCAGGACATGCCCTTCTTCGCCTTCGAGGATGGCGGCATCGTGCTGGACCCGGTCTATACCACCTATCTGCTGGCGCATTCGCAGGGCGTCTCCAACCGCGCCCGCTTCGCCGATCCGCGCATGGATGCGCTGATCGACGAGGCGCGCACCAGCCTCGACGTGCCGCGGCGGAACGAGCTGATGCGCCAGGCCCAGGCGCTATGGATGGAGGAGGCGCCCTGGATCGCCACCGTCTACCCGAGCGTCTGGGAGGCGATGGCACCGAATATCTCCGGCTGGTGCCCGCATCCGGACGATCATGAACGCTGGTACGACCTGAAGGTGGGCTGATGTCCGGGCTGCTCGCCCGGCGCATCGCGCTGGTGGTGCCGCTGCTGGCGGTGATCCTGCTGTTCACCTTCCTGCTGGTGCGGATCAGCGGCAGCGACCCGGTGGGGCTGCTTGCCGGCCCCACCGCGACGACGGAGGAAATCGCGCTGGTCCGCGCCTCGCTCGCGCTCGACCAGCCGATCTGGGTGCAGTTCGGCGTCTATTTCGGCAAGGTCCTGCAGGGCGATCTCGGCAATAGCTGGCTGAGCAACCAGCCCGTTCTGGCCGAGATCCTGGACCGCGCGCCGGCGACCATCGAGCTGATGTTCTGGGGCGTGCTGATCGGCGCCGGCCTCGGCATCCCCGCCGGTCTGCGTGCCGCCTTCCGCCCCGATGGCGGCTTCGACCAGGTGACGCGCTTCCTGTCGCTGCTCGGCTTTTCCGTACCGACCTATTGGCTCGGCCTCATCATGCTCTTCGTCTTCTTCTACCTGCTGGGCTGGGCGCCGCCGGGGATGGGGCGCATCGACCTGTTCCTGACGCCGCCGGATCGCATCACCGGCAGCTACCTGATCGACGGGCTGCTGGCCGCGGATTGGGAAGCCGCGGGATCCGCCTTCGCGCAGCTGGTGCTGCCGGTGCTCTGCGTCGCCATCATCTCGGCCGCGCCGATCATCAAGCAGACGCGGGCGATTGCGCTGGAGGTGCTGGCCTCCGACTATATCCGCTACGCCCGTGCCCAGGGCCTGCCGCACCGGCAAATCCGCGCCATGGCGCTGCGCAACAGCCTGACGCCGATCGTCACCTTCATCGGCACGGAAATCACCGGCCTGGTGGGCACCACCTCCCTCATCGAATATGTCTTCGCCTGGGGCGGGCTCGGGCAATACGGCCTCTCCGCCATCATCGCCGGGGATTTCGCCGTGGTGCAGGGCTATGTCCTGGTGCTGGCGCTGTTCTCCGTGCTGGTCTTCCTCGTGGTGGATGTCTTCGTGATGCTGACCGAACCGCGCGCGGGGGCGGCACCATGAGCGCCACCACCGCCCCACCGCCGCGCTGGGCGCTGCGCGTCGCCGGCATCACGCGGCGCAGCCCGACGCTGGCCGTCGGCCTCGCCATCCTGCTGGTCTTCGCGCTGATGGCGATCCTCGCGCCCTGGATCACACCCTTCGATCCGATCCAGGCGCAGCCGCGCAATGTGCTGGCACCGCCGGGCGGCGCGCATCCCTTCGGCACCGATGGCAATGGCATGGATGTGCTGTCCCGCGTCATTGCCGGCGCCGGCTGGGCCTTTGGCATCGCCATTCCGGCCGTTGTGGTGGGGCTGCTCGCCGGCGTGCCGCTCGGCCTCTACACCGGCTATCGCGGCGGCTGGCCGGATGAGATCATGATGCGCGGTTTTGACGCGCTGCGCGTCTTTCCCTCCATCATCCTGGCGCTGGCCGTCGTCGCCGCGGCCGGACCCTCGCTGCTGAACGTGGTGCTGGTGATCGGTTTTCTCGATAGCCCGGTCTTCGCCCGCGTGGTGCGCGCCGAAGTCATCGCGCTGCGCGGCTCCACCTTCGTCGAATCCGCCGTCGCCGCCGGCAACCCGACCTGGCGCATCCTCTTCGTGCATATCCTGCCCAACGCCATCCAGGGCGCCATGGCGCAGACCGCCGTGCGCGCCGCCTGGGCCGTGCGCATCTCCGCCACGCTCGCCTTCCTCGGTGTCGGCATCCAGCCGCCGACGCCGGAATGGGGCGCGATGATCCGGCAGGGTGCCGAATACCTCGTCACCGGCCAGTGGTGGGTCGGCATCTTCCCGGGCCTGGCGCTGATCCTGATGGTGCTGGGGCTGAACATGCTGGGCGACGGGATGCAGGACATGCTGGACCCGCGCCGGAAGGCGGCGACACGGTGACATTGCTTTCGGTCGAAGACCTGCACACCCACTTCATCTCGCGCGACCTGGACAACCAGATCCGTGTCGCGCGCGCGCTGAACGGCGTGTCCTTCACGCTGGACTCCGGCCGCATCCTCGGCCTAGTGGGGGAGACCGGCGCCGGCAAGTCGCTCACCGCCACCTCCATCATGGGCCTGCTGCGCCCACCGGCACGCGTCGTCGGCGGCCGCGCATTGTTTGAGGGCCAGGACCTGCTGGCGATGCCCGAGGCGCAGGTGAATGCGCTGCGCGGCTGCGACATCTCGCTGGTGGTGCAGAGCCCCAAATCCTCGCTGGACCCGCTGACGCGCATCGGCGACCAGCTCATCCGCATCCATCGTGCGCATCGCAAGGTGAGCGAGCGCGCGGCGCGGGATCGCGCGGTGGAGATGCTGGCCTCGCTCGGCATCCCGGACCCGGCGCGGCGCATGGCCGCCTGGCCGCATGAGCTTTCCGGTGGCATGGCGCAGCGCGTGCTGATCGCGCTGGCCCTGATGAACGCGCCGCGGCTGCTGATCGCGGATGAGCCCACGACTGGGCTCGACGTGACGGTGCAGGCGCAGATCCTGGACCTGCTGCGCGACCTGGTGCGCCGCACCGGCATCGGCGCCATGATCATCACGCACGACCTCGGCGTGGTGGCACATTACTGCGACGAGATGGCCGTGATGTATGCCGGCGCCATCGTGGAGAGCGGGCCCGTGCGCGAGGTCTTTGCCAGGCCGTCCCATCCCTATACGGCGAACCTGATCGGCGCGACGCCGGAGCGCCTGCGCCTCGGCGGACCGCGCACGGTGGGCGGCCCGCCGCCGAACCTGTTCCGCCTGCCGGAGGGCTGCGCCTATCGCGACCGCTGCCCGCAGGCCGGTCCCGATTGCGCGCAGACGCCGCCGGATGTCGCGCTCGGCGCCGGCCATATCGCGCGCTGCCACCGGGTGGCGGCATGACGCCCGTTCTGCAGGTCGAAGACCTGACGAAGCATTTTCCTGCTCAGGGTGGCCGCACCGTGCATGCGGTGAACGGCGTCTCCTTCGCCATCAACGCGGGCGAGACGCTCGGCGTGGTCGGCGAAAGCGGCTCCGGCAAATCCACCATCGGCCGCGCCGTGATCCGCCTGCTGAAGCCCACCGCCGGCCGCATCCTGTTCCAGGGCCGCGACATCACCACCCTGCCCGAATCCGCCTGCCGCCCGCTGCGGTCCGAGATGCAGATGGTCTTCCAGGACCCCTGGAGCGCGCTGAACCCGCGCATCCGCATCGGTGAGCTGATCGCGGAGCCCCTGCTGCTGCACACGAAGCTCTCGCGCAGCGAGCGCCGCGACCGCGCCGAGCACCTGGCCCGTCGCGTGCGCCTGACCACCGAATTGCTGACGCGCTACCCCTCCGAACTCTCGGGCGGTCAGCTCCAGCGCGTGTGCATCGCGCGTGCCATCGCGACGCAGCCCAAACTGATCGTGCTGGATGAGCCCACCAGCTCGCTCGATCTCTCGGTGCGCGCGGGCATCCTCGAACTGCTGGCGGAGCTGAAGGCGGAAACCGGCGTGGCGATGATGTTCATCAGCCACGACCTGGGAACGGTGAAGCTGATCTCGGACCGCATCATGGTGCTCTATCTTGGCCGCGTGGTGGAATACGCGCCCGCCGCGCAGGTATTCGCCGAGCCCGCGCATCCCTATTCGCAGGCGCTGATCTCCGCCCATCTGCCCGCGGATCCCGAAGCCATGCTGCGCCGGCATGTGCTGGAGGGCGAGATTCCCTCCCCCATCGCCCTGCCGCCCGGCTGCCATTTTGCCAGCCGCTGCCCCGTCGCTGTGCCTGCCTGCCGGGACACGGCGCCGGAACTGCGTGCGGTGCACGGCGCCACCGCGCATCAGGCCGCCTGCCTGCGCATTGCGGAGGGTGCCAACCGCATTCCCGAATCCCTGCCGGCCTGACCGCCTTCCCGGCCCGCCGCCACCAAAACTTCACGTGACGTGGCGGCGCGGCCGCGTCATGTCCCGCCGCAGCATGCCCGCATCGCCGCAAACCACGCGCAGCCTGGCGCCCGCGCCGTCGCCTGGCCCCGCCGCCGCGCCGCATCTGCTGCTCGACCAGGTGACGAAGGACCAGGGCGAACGCCGCGTGCTGGAGCGTGTCAGCCTGGCGCTGGCGGCCGGCGAGCTGCTCTGCGTCCTCGGCCCCAGCGGCAGCGGCAAGTCGACGCTGCTGCGTGCCATCGCCGGCACCGATCCGGCGACCAGTGGCCGCATCCTGCTGGAGGGACGTGACATCACCGCGCTGCCGCCCAGCGCCCGCGGCGCCGGCGTGATGCTGGAGACGGCCGCCGCCTCGCGGCTGCCGGCAGCCGCGGCGCTGGGCCAGGTGCTGCGCGGCCGCCTTTGGCCGCCGGCCCGGCGCGCGCAGCGTGTGGCGGAGCTGCTGCGCCTGCTCGACCTGCCCGCGCAGCCCACCCTGGGGCAGCTCTCCGGCGGCCAGCGGCAGCGCCTGGCGCTGGCGCGTGCCCTGGCCTCGGAGCCCGACCTGCTGCTGCTGGACGATCCCTTCTCGGGCCAGGATCCGCAGCTCCGCGCCATGCTGCGGCAGGAATTGCGGGCCATGCTGCGCCGGCTCGGCAGCACGTTGGTGATGGTGACGCAGGACCAGGAGGAGGCGCTGCTGCTGGCGGACCGGATCCTTGTGCTCGCCCAGGGCCGTGTCGCACAGCTTGGCACGCCGGAAGAAATCTACCGCCGCCCCGCCACCGCCTTCGCCGCGCATTTCATCGGCCATGGCAGCTTCCTGCCCGCCACGGTGGATGCGCCGCCGGGCATGCTGCGCGCCGATGCGCTGGCGCTGCCGAGCCTCGATGCGCGGCGCCTGACCTACGGCACGCCGGTGCAGGCCTTCCTGCGGCCGGAGGATGTGGTGCTCGGACCCGCCGCCGCGGCGCTGGAAGGCCATTTTGCCGCCCGCGTGCTGCAACAGGAATTCCGCGGCCCTGCGCTGCGCCTCACGCTGCAGGCCGGCGCACTGCGGCTGCTGGCCGATGTGAATCCCGATGCCGCGCCGGCACTCGGCGAGGTGCTGCTGGCCGCGATCCCCGCCGAGCGCCTGCTGGTCTTCCCGACCGAGAGCTGATCAGCCCGTCACGCGGCCTTCCAGCGGGTATTGCGGATCGTTGTAGCCGGGCGTGGAGGGATGGCCCGCCGCCACAAGCCCATCCACCAGCGACTCATCCTCCGCCGTGAAGGCATAGTCCAGCGCGCCCATATAATCCGCCCAATGCGCCTCCGTCCGCGGGCCCACCACGGCGCCGGTGACGAGACGGTTTTGCAGCACCCAGGCCAGCGCGAACTGTCCGGCGCTGATCCCGCGCTCCGCCGCGCGCGCGGCCAGCTGCGCCGCGATGCGCAGGCTCTCCGGGCGCCACTCCGTCTCCATCATCCGCTTGTCCTGCCGGGCGGCGCGCGTGCCTTCGGGCGGCGGCGCATCCGGCCGGTACTTGCCGGTCAGCACGCCGCGCGCCAGCGGCGAATAGGGAAAGACGCCGAGGCCGAGATGCGCGCAGGCGGGGATATGCTCCACCTCCACCATCCGGTTCAGCGCATTGTACAGCGGCTGGCTGACCACCGGCCGGTCGATGCCCGCCAGGTCGCAAAGCCGGCAGATCTCCGCCACGCGCCAGGCGCGGTGGTTGGAGACGCCGAAATGCCGGATCTTCCCGGCGCGCACCAGGTCCGCCATGGCATGCACGGCCTCCGCCAGCGGGGTCGCGTGATCCTCCTTGTGCCAATAGAGGATGTCGATGCAGTCCGTGCCGAGCCGCTTCAGCGAAGCCTCGACCGCCAGCATGATATGCAGCCGCGACAGGCCGCCGCCATTCGGCCCGGGCATCACCGGGTTCGCCAGCTTCGTTGCCAGCACCCACCAGGCGCGATCGGCGGCGATGGCACGGCCCACCACCTCCTCCGACGCGCCGGCATTGTAGCCATTCGCCGTGTCGATGAAGTTGATGCCCTGGCTGCGGGCCGTGTCGATGATGCGGCGGCTGGTCGGCTCATCCGTCGCGCCGCCGAACATCATGGCGCCCAGGCAGAGCGGCGAGACACGCAGGCCGCTGCGGCCCAGGTTGCGATACTTCATCTGGCGTTGTCCTCACCCGGGGTTCAGCAAATTCTCCCGCAATGTAGACCCGGCATAGGCGGTGCGGAACAGGCCGCGGCGCTGCAGCTCCGGCACCACCATGGTCCCGAATTCCTCGAAGCTCGTGGGCCAGGTGGTCGGCGGCAGGATGAAGCCGTCGCAGGCACCGGAGCGGAACCAGTCCTCCATGATATCGGCGATCATCACCGGCGTGCCGGCCGTCAGGTCGCGCGGGCGGCGCACGGCTTCCGCGAAGCTGATGCCCTTGGCCTTGGCCACCTGCATCATGCGATCGCGGTGCCCCTGCACGCCCTGGTTGCCGCTTTGGCCTTCGATCGCCTCCGGCGTTTCCAGAAGGCTGAGATCGGCGGCGACGGCCCAGGAGCTGGCGGCCAGCACCAGTTCCGGATCGGCGAGCGAGGCGTAGAGCGCCGCCCTCTCCTGCGCGATCGCCTGCGTCTCCCCGATCACCAATTGCAGCGTCGGCAGCACGGCGCATTCATCCGGATTGCGACCGATGACTTCCATGCGCGCGCGGATGTCGTTGCGATAGGCGATGGCCGCCTCCTTCGTCGCAGGCGAGCAGAAGATCATCTCCGCCCAGCGCGCCGCGAAGCGACGGCCACGCTCGGAGGACCCCGCCTGCATGATGACCGGCCGCCCCTGCGGGCTGCGCGGGATGGAGAGCGGACCGCGGGAGGAGACGTGCTGGCCGACGTAGTTGGCGTAGCGGATCTTCGTCGCATCGGCGAAGACGCCGCTGGCCTTGTCCAGCACCAGCGCATCGGGGTCCCAGCCATCCCAGAGCGCGCAGCAGGCCTCCAGGATCTCATCCGCGCGGTCGTAGCGCGTTTCCTTCGGCGGCAGGGATTCGGGGCCGCAATTCTGCGCCTCGAATTCCCGCGCCGTGGTCACGACATTCCAGGCGACGCGGCCCTTGCTGAGCAAGTCGAGCGAGCCCAGCGCGCGGGCCAGGTTGTAGGGGTTGTGGAAGGTGGTCGAGAGCGTCGCGCCGAGGCCAAGATGCCTGGTGACGCGCGCCATCAAAGGCAGCACCACCATCGGGTCCAGCATGCTGGTCTGCCCGCCGCGCCCGGCATAATCGGCGAAGTGGTTCCTGTAGTTGTCAGGCAGGCCCAGGCCATCCGCGAAGAAGCAGGCATCGAAGCAGGCCGCTTCCAGGACGCGGGCCATGTGTTCGTAGCGCGAGGGTTCGAACAGGTCGTGCAGCGTCGCCGTCGGGTGGCGCCAGCTGCCGGGATAGCTGGCGCTCGGCCCGGTCTTCATATAGGCGACCAGGTGCATCTTCTTCATCGGCCTGGCCTCACACATCCATCCAGTTCAGCTTGCGCGGCGGCGGCAGGTCCGGGTTGTTCGCAAGCATCCGCGCCCAGACCGCCTTGGTGACGGCCTGCGCTTCCTCCAGCAGGGCCTGCTCATCGGCCACGAGGACCTTGCCGTCCCGCAGCACGAATTCCCCATCCACCATCACGGATTCCACCGTGCCCGGATGGCCGTAATGCACGATATTGCCGATCAGGTTCGTCACGGGCCGCAGCGCCGGCGTGTTCAGGTTGAGGAAGGTGAGATCCGCCTTCTTGCCGACCTCCAGGCTGCCGATGTCGTCCTGCCGCCCGATGCTGCGCGCGCCATTCCGATTGCAACTGTCAAAAATGTCCTCCGGCTGCGGATCCGTGCCCTGCTGGCTCTCGGCACCGCGATGCACGATCAGGCCGATCTTCATGGCGTGGAACATGTCCTCCGTCATGTTGTCGGTACCGAAGCTGATGTTGATGCCGGCGCGGCGGATGGATTTCGCCAGCACCGGATGCGGGCCGCGGCGCGATCCATTTGCCGGGCAATGCACCATCTGCATGCCGCGCTCGCCGAGCAGCGCGATGTCGCGCTCCGTCAGATAGGTCCAATGCGCACCGACCACATCGGGCTCCGCCCAGCCATGCCGCGCGAGATATTCGGCAGGCGTGCAATCGTACTTGTCGCGTATCACCCGGATTTCCTCGACGGACTGCGCCAGGTGGATGGTGCGCGGCATATTGTGCTGGCGCGCCAGCTCCGTCAGCTTCTCCAGGTAATCGGGCGTGCAGTTGTCCGTCGCATGCGCTGCGATCTGGATCTGCAGCCGCCCCTCATGCGTATTGTGGAAGCGCGCGATGCCGGCGCGCGTGCGTTCGAGAAAGCCCTCCCCAAAGGCCGGGTCCTGCGACCAGTCGCCATGGCGGATCTTCAGCGTGTTCACATCGGCGCAGTTCTCGCTGAGCACGAGACGCACGCGCAGCGAGGCCATGGCATCCGCATAATCCGGCACATGGCGGAAAGGATCGACGAAGGTTGTGGTGCCGGAGCGGATGCCCTCGACGATGCCGAGCATGCCCATCACCGCCCGCTCATGCGGCGTCATGGTATAGGAGACGGGCGACATATAGCCGTAGACGGCATTGCCGGACCAATCCTCCACCGTCGCGCGCAGCACCGTCAGGATGGTGTGCGTATGCGCATTGACGAAGCCCGGCAGCACAGCCTTTCCGCGGCCCGCCATGCGCGGCAGGTCCGGATGCGCGGCCTCAAGCTGTGCGGTCGGCCCGATATCGGCAATGCGGTCGCCGCGGATCGCGATCGCGCCGCGGTCCAGAATGGTGCGCTCTGCATCCTGGGTGACGATGACTGCATCCGTGACGAGCAAATCCATCGAAGTCTTTCCCCCGGGCCGGTGACAAGGCGGTTGCGGCCGCATTGTACGGACAATACTATCCAGCCCGACGAGCATGTCCGGGGAGAGACCCATGCGCAAGACCCTGCTGGCCGCCACCTTCCTGGCCCTCGGCGCCACAGGCGGAGTGGCGCAGACGCTGACGATCGGCGTCGGCGGCGCCTTCACCTCGATGGACCCGCACTACCACACGCTGACGCCGAACAATGCGCTGAACAAGCACATCTTCGACCGGCTGGTGGGCACGGATGAGGATTTCCGCCTGCGCCCGGGCCTGGCGGAATCCTGGACCTCGATCAGCCCGACGGTGTGGGAGTTCAAGCTGCGCCAGGGCGTCACCTGGCATGACGGCCGCCCCTTCACCGCCGAGGACATCGTCTCGACCTTCGAGCGCGTGCCGAATGTGCGCAACAGCCCCGGCAGCTTCACCATCTATACGCGCCAGGTGCAGCGGCTGGAGGTGGTGGATGCCCATACCATCCGCATGCACACCGCTTCCCCCAATCCGCTGGTGCCGAACTGGATGAGCGGCATCTCCATCATCAGCCGGCAATTCGGCACGGAGATCGACACCGCCGATTTCAACAACGGCCGCGCTGCCATCGGCACCGGACCCTATCGCCTCGTTTCCTACGCCCCGGGCACGGAGGCGGTGATGGAGCGCAATCCCAACTGGTGGGGCCCGGCGCAGCCCTGGGCGCGGGTGAACTACCGCATCATCGCCAACGACGCCTCCCGCATCGCCGCGCTGCGCGCCGGCGACGTGCAGGCGATCGACGCGGTCTCCACGCGCGACGTCGATTCCCTGAAGAGCGACCCGAATATCCGCATCGCCAGCCGCGCCGCGCTGCGCAACATCTACCTCTACCTCGACCACCAGCGGGACGACACGCCCGCCGTCTCCGGCCCGAATGGCGAAAGGCTGGAGCGCAGCCCGCTGCGCGACAACCGCGTGCGCCAGGCGCTGTCGCTGGCCATCAACCGCGATGCCATCGTCAGCCGCGTGATGGGCGGCTATGCCTCGCCCTCCGGCCAGTTCCTGGCGGAGGGCGTGATGGGGCACGATCCCTCGCTGAAACCGGACCCCTTCAACCCGGCACGGGCGCAGCAACTGCTGCGGGAGGCCGGCTATCCGAACGGCTTCCGCGTGATGCTGGCCGGCCCCAACAACCGCTATGTGAATGACGAGCAGATCATCCAGGCCGTCGCGCAGATGTGGGCGCGCATCGGCGTGCGCACCGATGTGCAGGCCATGCCGTCCAACGTCTATTTCACCCGTTCCGCCCGCAATGAGTTCCCCATCGGCCTGTCCGGCTGGGGCACCGGCACGGGCGAGCCGGACAGCCCGATGACGGCGCTGATCGCGACGCTCGACCGTGCGCGCGGCCGCGGCATTTCCAACCGCTCGATGTATTCGAACCCGGAATTCGACGCGCTGGTGGAACGCGCGCTGACCACCATCGACATCCCGGCGCGGGAGGAGCTGTACCGCCAGGCCACACGCGTGGCGATGGCCGACTACGCCATCATCCCGCTGCACCACCAGGTGAACATCTGGGCCTCACGCCGCAACGTCGAGGTGATCGCGCGCAACGACGAGGAGACCTATGCGATGTCGATGCGCCCGGCCAACTAGCCGACCACGGCCTCGGCCTCGATCTCCACGAGATAGGGGCCGACCAGCCGGGCCACTTCCACCAGCGTATTGGCCGGACGCGCCTCCGCAAAGACGCGGCCATGCACGCGGCCCACGCCTTCCCAATCCTGGGCATCGCGCAGCCAGATCCGGGTCTGGACCACATCCTCCATCGTGCCGCCCAGCGCCTCGATCGCGGCGGCGATCTTGTCGAGGATATAGACGGCCTGGCCCGCGGCATCGCCCGGGCAGACGACGCTGCCATCGGTATGCGTCGCGGTGGTGCCGCTGACCAGGATGCGGTCGCCCACGCGGATCGCGCGGCTATAGCCGCAATTCGCCTCCCAGACGCTGCCGCTGTCGACGCGGCTGCGCCCGGGACGGAATTCTGTGGCCACGAAAGCCTTGGGCAGGGCCTCCAGATGATGGCTGAGATCGCCGGAGGCGGTCAGGAAGGGCGGCTTGCGGTATTCGTCGCCGCAATCGCCGGGGATCGGCCGCAGCGTCGCGAAGACCTGGTCGAGCCGCGCGTGGTCCTCCGCATCCAGTGCGAAGCCAAACAGGCGCAGATTATCGGCGCGATGCTCCGCCTCCGTCAGCCGCGCGCCGAGAATCACGGCGCCCACCGCCGGATGCTCCAGTACCCAACGCGTCGCGACATTGCTGATGGAGACGCCATGCTTGCGCGCAATCTCCGCCACCGCGCGCAGCAGATGCTGGAAGGCGTCCCAGCCGCCCATCGCCTCGATGAAGCGGCGGTACTTCATCTTGGACCAGTCGGTGATCTCCGGGGGTTCGTCCCGCCCCAGCCATCGCTCCGAAAGGAAGCCGCCGCCCAGCGTGCCATAGGCCAGCAGCTTCACGCCGTGGGCGAGGCAGAACTCGCTCATCGCGCCCGCTGCGCGACGATCCAGCAGCGAGAAGGAGAGCTGGTTGGTGACGACCGGAATGCCCTGCTTCACCGCCACGCGCAGATGATCGGTATCGAAGTTCGTCACGCCGATATGGCGCAGCGCGCCTTCCGCGCGCATCGCCGCCATTTCGCGCAGCGCATCCAGCCAGGCGGGATGGTGGAAGGACCACCAATGGAACTGCATGAGGTCCGGCACGCAGCCCAGCCGTTCTATGCTGCGCCCGACACCTTCGCGCACCACCTCCCGCGTCATCGCCCCCGGCGTCGGCACCCATTTCGTGAAGACCTGGCCAGCGCCATCGGCGTCGCGGAACCGCGAGAAGATCTGTTCGGCGCCGCCATAGTGGTCGGCCATGTCGAAGCTGTCGAAGCCGGCTTCGGCATAATCCGCCATGGCGGCGGCGGCCGCGGCGTGGTCCAGCACGCGGCCATCGCGTTCCTGGTCTGCCACCTGCCACAGGCCGGTGACGATGCGGCTGGCTTCCAGCCCCGGGGCCAGCAGCACGCGGGGCGGGCGTGGACGGTGCGGCATCAGCGCGGCGGCAGCTGGCGCTGCACGGCCTGCACTTCCTCCACCGTCATCTGGCCGACGGTGACAATCTCGCCGTTCTGGATGCGCCACTTGCGGAAGGGGCCGGTGATATCGCCGTTCGCGTCGAATTCCACCGCGCCGATCACGCCGACATAGCGGATGGCGCGCCCGGCGCGCAGCTCCGCCAGCCCGCGCGCGAAACCCTCCGGCCCCGCATGGATCTCGGTGCCGCCGGGCGCGGTCACCGCACGGATCGCATCGCGGATCGCGGCAGCCTCGAAACTGCCCGCCTTGGCGATGGCGAGCCCCAGGATCGCCGCCGCATCGAAGGCTCGGTCCGCCGCCGGCGCGCCCGCGCCGAAGCCGCCCGACATGGCGGGATAGGCGCGGGCAAAATACTCGGTGGAGGGCGTGGTGACGGTGCCCGAGGAGGTACCAAAAGCATTGTTCAGGAAGCGCGGCCCGACATCCCGGATGAAATCGGCGCTGTTCATGCCGTCATTCAGCAGGAAGGTCGCGGGGCCGCCCTGCTGGATCCAGGTGCGGGCGATGGTGGTGCCATCGCCGGGATAGCTCACCAGGTACAGCGCCGGCGGATCGCCGCGCAGCGCATTGGTGACTTCCGGCGCGTAGCTCGCCTGGCCCTGGTTGTAGGGCGTGGTGGAGACGATGGTGCCGCCGAGCGCCACATAGGCGCGGCGGAACTCGTTCACCATGTTCACGCCGAAGTCGTTGTTCACATGGATGATGGCCAGCCGCCGCAGCCCCTGGTCCATGGCGTAGCGTGCGGCGGCGGTGCCCTGCAGGGCGTCCGAGGTGATGGTGCGGAAGAACCAGCCGCGCGTCTGCCCCTCCACCGCCATGCGCGTCAGCGTCGGCGAGGAGGAGGCCGGCGAGATCTGCACCACGCCGGCCGGTCCCGTCACGCTGGTGACGATGGGGATGGAGACGCTGCTGATGATGCCGCCGAGGATCGCGGGCACGCGCCGCAGATCCACCAGCTGCCGCGCCTGGTCCACCGCCACGCTGCCCTGGGATTGCGCATCGCGCAGGTCGAAGGCCAGGCGGCAGCCGGCGATGCCCTGCGCGCCGGCCGCGGCGTTCAATTCGTTGAAGGCGAGCTCCACGGATTTCGCCGCCGCCTGGCCGAAGCGCCCCGCCGGGCCGGTCAGCGAAACGACCATGCCGACGGTATGGGTGCAGGCGGGTGCCTGCGCCGCGGCGGGCGTGGCCCCCCAGGCGGCGGCGGCAAGGGCGGCGAGCGCTGCGCGGCGGAGGATCATTCCCGAATCTCCCATTCGTCTTGTGGCTGGAATGTCCTGAAGCCAGGGCCGGCTGTCCAGCATCAAACCGGCGGCGTCACCCAGGTTTCCTGCACGAAGAGCCAGCGCGGCCCGGCCGGCGTCATCTGCAGCAGGGCCGCGGCGCGGCGGGCGGTTTCGCCGCCGCGCAGCCATTGCCGCTCGATGTAATGCATCAGCACCAGGCCCGGCGCCTGGTGCAGCGGCGCGCCCTCCTCCACCGCGATGCGGAAGCCCTCGCCGCGGCTGCCCTTGGCCCGCAGCAGGAAGGCCAGCGTGCCGGCGCGGTCCATCCGCGTGCCGCCGGGGCCGACCATGGTGAAGCCGGGCGCGAAGGCCTGCTCGAAGCGGCTGAAATCGCCATGGCCGGGGGCGCCCAGCCAAGTTTCGAACAGCGCGTGCAGCGCCACCACCTCGGCCAGGCAGGCCTCGGCGTCAGTCACGGTTGAGGTCATATTTCATGATCCGCCCATGCGGCCCGTCGCGGTCGCGTTCCAGCGTATAGGTATCCCCCGCCGGCCCCGGCGCCTGCGCCAGCACAGCCTCCAGCGCGGCGCGATCCGCCGCATTCAGCGCGAAGCGGAAGACGGTGAGATTGTCCGCCAGGTGTTCCGCATAGCGCGCGCCCACGATGGCGCCGGCGACATGCGGCTGGTCCAGCACCCAGCGCGTGGCCACGGCGGTGAGGGAGACGCCATGCTTGCGGGCCACGCCATCCATCGCGCGCAGCAACGCCTGGAAGGCGTCCCAGCCGCCGAACTCCTCGATGATCAGCCGGTACTTTATCAGGCTGCGATTGGCCATCGGCTCGGCCGGCGCGGTCTGGCCAAGCCAGCGGGCGGAGAGGAAACCGCCCGCCACCGTGCCGTAGCAGAGCAGCGTCATGCCGCGCGCCGCGCAGAGGCCCGCCAACGCGCCGGCCGGCCGCCGGTCCAGCAGCGAATACTGCACCTGCATGGAGACCAG
The DNA here is from genome assembly GCF_051860665.1 of Falsiroseomonas sp. Taxonomy (GTDB): domain Bacteria; phylum Pseudomonadota; class Alphaproteobacteria; order Acetobacterales; family Acetobacteraceae; genus Falsiroseomonas. Next base: position 24,510 of record NZ_JBHYDM010000008.1, on the reverse strand, counting down.
CGGCACGCCCGCCTCGATCATCGCGGAAGCATGCGGCGTGTCGAAGTTCGTTCCCGCGATATGCCGGATCTTGCCCTGCTGCCGCAGCCGGTCCAGGTGCTGCGCCGCCTCCAGCCAGCCCGGCGTTTCGTAGTTCCACCAATGGAACTGCACCAGATCCAATTGCTCCGTCCGCAGCCTTTGCAGTGACCGGTCGATGATGCGCGTGACATAGGCGAGGTCGACGCGCGGCAGGTCCGACCAGTCCGGCACGAACTTGGTATGCACCTGCATCCGCGCGCGCTCGGCGGGCGAAAGTGTCGCGCGGAAATCGCCGATCATCTCCTCGACGCCGGTATAGATATCCGCGCAGTCGAAGGTGGTGACGCCGGCCTCGATGAAGGCGCGCATCTCCGCAATCGCGCGATCCCGCGCAATCTCGCCATGGCCGCCCGCCAGCTGCCAGCCACCGCGCAGGATGCGGGATATGGAATAGCCCGGCGCGAGGTCGAAGCGTTGCACGCTCATGGCGCCGGCACCGCGGTGGTGTCGCCATGGCGGAAGCGGCGCAGGCCCGTACGGGTGATGCGGAAGCGGGAGGGGCAGTTGGGGTCGGGGCAGGCCACCTCCGCATCCGTGCTCATCCAGTCCTGCGGATGCGTCGGCCGCTGTTTTGCTGGCAGCAGCGGGAGCAGCGCGGCGAGCGAATACATCGAAAAACCCTGGCCCGGCGGCAGGTGCAGCATCTCCCCCCGCACCTCAAAGTGGTCGCCCGGTACGGCGCCGCACCACAGCTTCGCCCCGGGCGGGGCCACCACCTCGACCCGCAAATCCCACAACTCGAAAACGTCCGACTCCATGGCCGCCCCACCCTCGCCCCCCCATATCAGGCTGAAGATGACAAAGCTGCAAGACGGGCCTTGACCGTCGCCCGCGCCACGGTTTCATGGCCGGTGGATCAGGGATGGCCGCGGATGCTGGTGGCGGAGGGGGTTTCCAAGAGTTTTGGCGGGCCGCCGGTGGTGCAGGACGTGTCCTTCACCCTGGCCCGCGGCGCCATCACCGGGCTGATCGGCCCGAATGGCGCCGGCAAGACCACCCTGTTCAACTGCCTGGCCGGCAGCCTGCGTCCCAGCGCCGGCCGCATCACCCTGGATGGCGTCCGCCTCGACGGCCTCCGCCCCGACCAGGTTTTCGACCACGGCCTGGCCCGCACCTTCCAGATCCCAAGGCCTTTTCCGGCTATGACGGTGCTGGAGAATGTGATGCTGGCGCCGCCGGGCCAGCTCGGCGAGCGCTTCTGGGCCAATTGGCTGCGCCCCGGCGCCGTGGCGGCGGAGGAACGGCGCATCCGCGACCGGGCGCGGCACTGGCTGGATTTCGTGGGCCTCACCCGGCTGGCGCAGGAACCGGCACGCGTGCTGTCGGGCGGCCAGCGCAAGCTGCTGGAACTGGCCCGCGTGCTGGTCGCCGAACCGCGCCTGATCCTGCTGGACGAACCCGGCGCCGGCGTCGCGCCGCCCCTGCTCGCCACCATCATGGAGAAGATCGAGGTGCTGAACGCCCAGGGCACCAGCTTCCTCATCATCGAGCACAATATGGAGCTGGTCACGCGCCTCTGCCGCCCGGTGCTGGTGCTGGCGCAGGGCCGGCTGCTGCTGGAAGGCGGGCCCGAGGAGGTGAAGCGCGACCCGCGCGTCATCGAGGCCTATCTCGGCGCATGACCCCTGCCCTGGAACTTTCCTCCATCGAGGGCGGCTATGAGCCCGGCCTGCCCATCCTGCGTGGCGCCTCCCTGGCTGTCGCGCAGGGCGAGATCGTGGCGCTGCTCGGCCCCAATGGCGCGGGCAAGTCCACGCTGGTGAAGGCGGCCGCGGGGCTGGTGCCGATCTGGTCCGGCCAGGTTCTTCTCAAGGGCCGCGACATCACCCGCACCCCCGCGCATCGCATGGTGCAGGAAGGCCTCGGCTTCGTGCCGCAGACCGACAACATTTTTGCGAATCTCTCCGTGCTGGAAAACCTGCAGCTCGCCGCCGCCCTGGTGCCGAAGCACCGGCGTGGGGAACTGGCAAAAATGTTTGGGCTGTTTCCGGATCTGGAGCGGCAGCGGAAACTGACCGCCGGGCGGCTCTCCGGTGGGCAGCGACAGATGCTGGCGGTGGCGCGCGCGCTGATCGCCTCGCCCGCCGTGCTGATGCTGGACGAACCCTCCGCCGGCCTTTCGCCCAAGCTGGTGGGCGTGGTCTTCGAGCGGTTGCAGGCGGTGCGCGAGTCCGGCGTCACCATCCTTCTGGTGGAGCAGAATGTGAAGGCCGCACTGGCCATCGCGGATCGGGCCGCGGTGCTGGTGGAGGGGCGCGAAAGGCTGGTGGGCCGCGCCGCGGAGCTGGTGGAGGATCCGCGCATGGCCGGTCTGTATCTGGGCGCGGGGCTGGAGGCCGGGTGATGCTGCAATTGCTGGCCGATGGCCTCGTCGTGGGCTCCGTCATCGCGCTCGGCGCGGTGGGGCTGACGCTGACCTATTCCATCCTGCGCTTCGCCAATTTCGGCCAGGGCGAGTTTTTGACATGGGGCGCCTATCTCGCCGTCACCGCGCTCGGCTTCGTCGTGGCGATGACGGGCGGCGGCGTGATGCAGCCGATCGGCCCCTTCTCCTTCGGCTGGGAATTGCTGGTCGCCATGATGATCGCGGCCGCGCTGACGGCGGGCCTGGCGCTGGCGGTGGACTGGCTGCTGTTCCAGCGTTTGCGCGCGCGGGGCGTCGCCATCACGCTGGTGATCGCAAGCTTCGGCGCCGCGCTGGCACTGCGCAACCTGCTGCAATTCCTCTACGGGACTTTGCCCGAATACTACACGCGCGAAATCCAGATCGCGATCCGCCTGGTACCGCGGGATGTGCTGGGGGGCTTGCGCGTCACGCCGGACCAGCTGCTGGTCATCGGCCTGACTGGCGTGGTGGTGCTCGGCCTGCATCTGCTGCTGACACGCACCACGCTCGGCCGCGCCATGCGCGCCACGGCGATGAACCCGGCGCTGGCGCGCGTGGCCGGCGTGGATGTGGCGGCGGTGATCCGCGCCACCTGGATCATCGGCGCGGCGCTGGCGGCCGTGGCCGGCGTCTTCGCGGGGCTGGTCGGACAGATCCGCCCCGGCCTCGGCTTCGAATTGCTGCTGCCGCTGTTTGCCGCCGCCATCCTCGGCGGCATCGGCAGCGTCTGGGGCGCGGTGCTGGGCGGCTTTATCGTCGGCCTGGCCGAGAGTTTCTCGGTTCCGCTCTTCGGCGCGGAATATCGCGCGGCGACGGCCTTCCTGGTGCTGATCGCCATCCTGCTGCTGCGACCCAATGGGCTGTTCGGGGAGAAGCCCTGATGGAGCTCCTCGCCTATGGCAGCTTTTTTCTATGCTTCGCCGCGATCTTCGGCGTGATGACGCTCGGCCTGAATCTGCAATGGGGTTTTGCGGGGCTGTTCAACGTGGGCGTCGCGGGCTTCGTCGCGATCGGGGCCTATGCCTCCGCGTTGCTGACCACCGCGCTCGGCTGGCCCGTGGCGCTGGGCTGGCTCGGCGCCATGGTGGCGGCGGGGCTGGCCGCCTTCATCGTCGGCCTGGCCGCGCTGCGGTTGCGGGAGGATTACCTCGCCATCACCACCTTCGGCATCGCGGTGGTGATCCAGCTCGTCGCGCTGAACGCGCAGGTGCTGACCGGCGGACCCTTCGGCATCCAGTCCATCCCGAAACCACTGTTCGCGTTGCTTGGCGCCGGGCTCGCATGGAACCTCGCCTATCTCGCGCTGGTGCTCGGTGCGCTAGGCCTCGCCTGGTGGGGGCTGGAGCGGCTGGTGGCCAGCCCCTGGGGCCGCGTGCTGCGCGCGATCCGGGAGGATGAGGCCGCGGCCGCCTCACTCGGCAAGCACGCCCGGCGCTACCGACTGCAGGCCTTCGTGATGGGCTGCATGCTAATGGGCCTTGGTGGCGCGCTCTACGCACATTTCGTCGGCTACATCGCGCCCGAGGATTTTCTGCCGGTCCTCACCTTCCAGATCTGGGCCATGCTCATCGTCGGCGGCTCCGGCCGCAACCTCGGCGCGGTGGCGGGCGCGCTGCTGGTCTGGGGCATCTGGACCATCTCCGGCGGGCTGCTGCGGGACCTGCTGCCGCAGGCGGAACAGGCGCGCGGCGCGGCCTTGCAGGTGGTGCTGATCGGCGTTCTGATCGCGGCCATCCTCGTCGCGCGGCCCCGCGGGCTGTTCGGCGAACGCGCCACCATCTCCCGCCACCTGGAACAGGACCCGCGATGATCCGGCAGGCCTTCGTTCATCTCGTCCCCGCACGCCATCCCGGCGATGCCGGCGCGGTCGCCGCGCTCTTCGACAGCGGGACGCTGGATCCGCGCCAGGTGGTGGCGATCCTCGGCAAGACCGAGGGCAATGGCTGCGTCAACGACTTCACCCGCGCCTATGCGGTGGAGGCGCTGTGCCACATGCTGGCGCCACGCCTCGCCCTGAGCGCCGCGCAGGTCGCCGAACGCGTGGCGATGGTGATGTCCGGCGGCACCGAGGGTGGCCTCTCGCCGCATTTTCTTGTCTTTGCCGTGGGTGAGGCGGAGGTCGCGGCACCCGCAGGCGCGCTGGCCCTCGGCACCGCCTTCACGCGGGATTTTGCCGCGGAGGAGCTGGGCCGCATGCCGCAGGTGCAAGCCACGGCGGCCGCGGTGCGGGAGGCGATGGCCCAGGCCGGTATCAGCGACATCGCCGATGTCCACTACGTCCAGGTGAAATGCCCGCTGCTGACCAGCGAGCGCATCGCCGCCGCCCGCGCCCGCGGTGCCACCGTCGCGACGGAGGATACCTATCATTCCATGGGGCTGTCGCGGGGCGCCTCCGCCCTCGGCGTGGCGCTGGCGTTGGGCGAGGTGGCGGAGGCGGCGCTGTCGGATTCGGTCATAGGCCAGGACTGGTCGCTGTTCTCCGGCCGCGCGAGCTGTTCCGCCGGCGTCGAGCTGCTGCGGAACGAGATCGTGGTAATGGGTCAGAGCACGGCCTGGGGCGGGCCGTTGCGCATCGCCCATGCCGTGATGCCCGATGCCATCGCCTTACCCGCGGTGCACGCGGCGCTGCGCGGTGCAGGGCTGGACCCCGCCGGCGGGCAGATCAATGCTGCGGATGCCGCGCGGCTGATCGCGGTGCTGGCCAAGGCAGAGCCCTCCTCCACAGGCACCATCCGCGGCCGCCGCCACATCATGTGGGACGACAGCGACATCAACGCCACGCGCCACGCCCGCGCATTGGTCGGCGGCGTGATCGCCGCCGCCGTCGGCCGCACCGACCTTTTCGTCTCAGGCGGCGCGGAGCATCAGGGGCCGGATGGCGGCGGGCCCGTCGCGGTGATTGCGAGGGCTTAGCGCCCCATCGCGAAGTACCAATGGATGGCGCGATGTTCCAGCGCGACGAAGGCGCGGTTCAGCGCATAGCCGAGCGCGGCCAGCAGCAGCACCGTCGCATACATCTCCGGCGCACGGCCGGCGAATTGCATGAGCACGAGGTAGTTGCCCACGCCCTGCTCGCCCGCGATCATCTCCGCCACCACCGTCACCACCAGCGCCAGGCCGAGCGCCACGCGAAGACCCGCGAGGATATAGGGCAGGCAGGCGGGCAGCACGATGAAGGCGGCGCGGCGCCAGGGGCCGATGCCAAAGGTGCGGCCCATGGCCAGCGCCTCCGCCTCCACCGCGCGCACGCCCTGCATCGTATTGGTCAGCACGGGAAAGAAGACGGTCAGCGCCACCACGGTGATCTTCATGGGATCATCGAGGCCGAGGAACAGCACCAGCGGCGGAATCACCGCCGGCACGGGGATCGGCCGCAGCAACTCCACCACCACGCCGAACAGTCGCGCGGTGAGCGGCACCAGCGCGAAGCCGAGACCGATCAGGACTCCGGCCAGGCCGCCCGCCGCCAACCCCGCAAACATGCGATACAGCGACCCGCCGACGCGCAGCGGCAATTCGCCCGTCACGCTGTCACGGAACAGTGCAGCAAGCACGTCCGTCACCGGCGGCCAGTTCGGGCTGTCCACCCAGCCCAGCCGCGCCGAGGCTTCCCACAGCGCGAGCAGGCCCAGCACCAGCCAGACGCCGGAGGACGGTCGCCGCATCAGAGGCGCGCGGTGCGGTGGATGAGGCTGGCGCTAGTAGGGTAGCGGCCGGTCAGCCCGTAGCGCTGCATCGTTGCCACCAGCGTATCCAGCTCCGCCGGCGTGACGCCCTTGGGATAGGCGGGCAGCGCGGTATTCTGCAGGCGCGCGAGCGGCACGCGCGAGAAGGCAGAGATCAGCTCCAGCAGTGCCGGCTGGCCGGCCCGCTCATTCACCCAGTCCACGCCCTTGTGCAGCGCGCGGCCGAAGCGGTCGAACAGTTCCGCATTGCGCGCCAGATCCTCGGCCATCGCCACGTATTGCGCATTGGTGCCGCCGGGCTCCGTCTCGCTGATCGGCCAGCCGATGCGCTCCAGCCTGTCGCCATGCGTCTCCAGCGCCGCGGCGACGAAGGGTTCGGAGAAGATCGCCGCGTCCACCTGGCCGCCGGCCAGCGCATCCGCCATCTGTGGGAAGGGCACTTCGACGGTGGTGACGCGGCGCCAGTCGCCGCCGGTCTTCTCCACCCAAGCCATGCCGCGCAACCAGACGATGTTGTTGCGGGTATTGGAGGCCAGCCGCTTGCCCTCGAGGTCCTTACCCGTGCGCAGGCCCGATCCCTTGCGCACCAGCAGCGCCAGGATGTCCGGCGGCGCATCCTTGCCCTTGCTCGCACCGGAGACGAACCGGAAATCCAGCCCCTCCCGCACGCCGAGCATGATGGAGACAACGTTGGAGAAGACGACGCGGAACTGACCGGCGACCAGCCCCGGAAGGCCGGTGGCGCCGCCGGCAGTGGTGGAAGTGTCGATCTCGATTCCCTCGGCAGCGAAATAACCTTCGCGAATCGCGGCATGCAGCGGTGCGACGTCCAGCACGGGAATCACGCTGACGCGCATCTTCGTCAGGCTTTGCGCACGCAGCGCAGGCGCGGCGAGGGCTGCGGGGATGGCCAGGGCAGTACGACGGGTGATGTCCACGAAGACCTCCTTATGGGTTGCGGTTCTGCCAATGCAGCGCGCGACGTTCCAGCACGACGAAGACGCCGTTCAGCATCAGGCCAAGCAGCGCCAGAATGACCAGCCAGGCATACATCTGCCGGATGAGAAAGCTGCGCTGCATGTCGAGGATCAGGAAGCCGAGCCCGCCCTGCCCCGCCAGCATTTCGGCCAGCACGGCCAGCACCAGCGCCAGGCCGAGGCTGATGCGCATGCCGGCCAGGATGAAGGGCAGCGCCGCCGGCAGCACCAGGTGCCACAGCGTATGCGCCGTGCCCCAGCCATGGGTGCGCGCCGCATCCAGCATCACGCGATCCACGCCACGCACGCCCTGCAGCGTGTTCAGCAGCACGGGGAAGATCACCACCAGCGCGACGGAGGTGATCTTCATCGTGTCACCGATACCGAGGAAGAGCATCAACGGCGGCACCAGCGCGGATTTCGGGACTGGCCGCAGCAGTTCCACCAGCGGCTCGAACAGCCGGAAGGCCGCGGGCCACCAGCCCATCGCGGTGCCGAGCAGCACGCCGATGACGCTGCCGATGGCGAAGCCGGCGAAAACCAGACGCAGCGTCGCCACGAGTGGCGCGAGGAATTCGCCGGATACCAGGAGATCCCAGAGCGTGGTGCCGATGACGGAGGGCGGCGGCAGCAGCACGCGACGGATCAGCCCTGCCTGCACCGCCCACTCGAGACCCGCCAGCAGCAGCGCCAGCACGGCGAGGCCGGGCAGTACCGCGCGCAGCCGCTCAGCCATGACGGATCATCAAGCGCTCCAGCAGCGCGTGGCGCAGTTCGAGGAAGCGCGGAAGCTCGCGCGTCGCGACGGGATCGCGTGGGCGCGCAATGCCGACCTCGATCACCTCGGCCACCGTGGTCGGCCGCGGCGTCAGCACGGCGATGCGATCGGCCAGCGTGATCGCCTCCTCCACATCATGCGTCACCAGCAGCACCGTCAGGCGGCGGCGCGCGCATATCTCGAGGACCAGGGCATGCAGGTCGAGCCGCGTCAGCGCATCCACCGCGCTGAAGGGTTCGTCCATCAGCAGCATCGCGGGTTCCGCAGCCAGCGCGCGCGCGATCGCCACACGCTGCTGCATGCCGCCCGAAAGCTGCCAGGGGAAATGGTTGCCGAAGCCGGCCAGGCCCACCTGCGCCAGCGGTTCCTCCGCCGCCGCCCGCGCGCGCTTGCGGCCGATGCGATGCTCCGTCGCGAAGGCCACATTGTCCCGCACAGTTCTCCACGGCAGCAGAGACCGGCTGTATTGCTGGAAGACATAGACCGCCTCAGGCGGCGGCGCGGTCACCGGTCGGCCCGCGAGCCGCACCGTGCCGGAGGTCACCGGCAGCAGCCCCGCCGCCATCTGCAGCAGCGTGGACTTGCCGCAGCCGGAGGGGCCGAGCACCGCCATGAATTCGCCCGCCCGCACATCGAGCGAGACGCGATCCATCACCCGCGCGGGCGGGCCGCCGCGGGTCGGGAATTCCTTGCTGACCGCATCGAGCTCGAGGAGCATCTGCATCCCTTCCTGAAGCCGTGCGGCGTTTCCGAAGGCACGGTCGTTGCCGTGCCCAATCCCGTCAGAAGAGTTCGAAATACTCGCGCTGTTCCCAGTCCGAGACCTCGGCCTCGAAGCGGGCAATCTCCGCGCGCTTCAGCCGCGCGTAGTAGTCCACGAAGGTGTCGCCGAAGGCGGCGCGCGCCGCGGCGCTCTCCTCCAGCGCCGTCACCGCCTCCGCCAGGCTGCGCGGCAGCAGCGGCGCCGCGGTTTCATAGGGCGTATCGGCCGGCGGACCGGGATCGCGCTGCGCGGCGATGCCGTCCAGCCCATAGGCGAGCTGCGAGGCGAGGTAGAGATAGGGATTCGCCGCCGGCTCGCCCACGCGGTTCTCCAGCCGCGTCGCCGCATCCCCGGGCGCGCCCAGCGCACGCACCATGACGCCGCGATTGTCGATGCCCCAGATGGCGCGGTCCGGCGCCAGCGAATGGCTGCGGTAGCGGCGATAGCCGTTGATCGTCGGCGTGGAGAAGGCGGCTGCCGCCCGCGCATGCGCCAGCAGCCCGCCGAGGTAGTACCGCGCCGTCTCCGACAGCAGCGTGTCCTTGCCCGCAAAGATGTTACGGCCGTCCTTCACCAAGGACTGATGCAGGTGCCAGCCGCTCGACATCACATTCGGGATGCGCGGGCGGCACATGAAGGTGGCGTGGTAGCCATGCCGCCGCGCCACCTGCTTCACCGCGCTGCGGAACAGCACCATGGCATCGGCACTGGCCAGGCCGGTTTGCGGACCGAAGGTGAACTCCACCTGGCTCGGCCCGTACTCCACCTCCATCGAGCGCAGCGGCAGGCCGAGGGCCTGGATCTCGCGGCGCAGGATTTCGAGGATGGGGTCGAGCTGGTCGTAGCGCAGCTCGGTCAGGTAGTTGTAGCCCTGCGTCAGAAGCGCCACGTCGGGCGGTGTGCCCGGCTGTCCCGCATCGCTGGGCGCCAACTTCGGATCCGTCAGCCGGAACAGATGGAATTCGACTTCCAGCCCCGTGCAGAATTCGAAGCCGAGCTCGGCCGCCCGCGAAACCTGTTGGCGCAGCAGGTGGCGCGTGCCGAGCGGCACCGGGCGGCCGTCCGGAAAATAGGCGTCGCACAAAATCCAGCCGCTATGCGGCGCCCAGGGCAGGATGCGGAAGGTGTTGGGGTCCGGCACCAGCAATGCATCCGCCGCGCCCTCCATCGCCTTCTCGCCCATCGCGCCGCCGGCGGACCAGACGGGGAAGACGGTGCGATGCGAGGAATCCTTCAGCAGCAGCGTCGTGGTCATCGCCACGCCATTGGCCAGCGCGCCCGCCGCCTCGCTGGCCATGATGGTCTTGCCGCGCAGGATGCCGTGCTGGTCGGGGAAGGCAAGGCGCAGCACGCCAAGGCCCGCGGCCTCGATCTGCCGCAGCACATCCGCCAGCTCGGCCTCGGCATGCAGCGCATGCCGCTGAACAAAGCTCATTCGGCGGCGAGCGCCGGCGGGGCCCAGGGGGCGGCGCCGCGGCGGCGCGCCACGGCCTCGCGCCAACGGGTTTCCCATTCGGCACTGGGCGCCATGGTGTCGATCGTCGCGGGGCCGATGATGCGCGGCGTCGCCTCCGCATCCTGCATCAGCGCCGGCGCACGGCCTTCCTCCATCGCAGCCATGGCGCGCAGCAGCAGGCGGCGATTGGCGGCAATCGCCTTGTCGCTGCTTGCCAGGTTTTCCCGCGTGCGGTCCTGGATGGCGCCCTGCGATTCCACGGCCCATTGGTCGTGGACATTGATGTCCTCGCCCATGCCCGTATAGGTCTCGGTCGCCTGCTCCTCCGGGTCGAAGCCGTAGTCGTTGTGGCGGCCGAGTTTCGGCAGGTAGTCCGGCAGGCTGTAGGATTCCAGCCGCTGCGCGCGCATCTGTGCCTTGTCCACAGGCTTCGAGAAGCTGGTGAAGATCGCCACCCAATAGGTATGCGTGTCATCCACCGGCATGTGCCACTGGGTGATGGTCATCTCCGCGCTCATCGGAATGACGAAGGCCTGCGGGAAGACCAGGTTCGTCACGCGCACATGCGTCGTCGCCTCGTTGATCCTGCGCAGCGCGGTCACGCGCAGGCCGTAATCGGTATTCTCCACCTCGATCCGCGGCCGCGAAAATTCGCGCAGCACATAGGTCATCGGCAGGTCGGAGCCGTCGGAGGTGGCGCGGAACTGCTTGCCATAGGCCTCGGCCGCGTCGCCATCCTCGAAGAAGCGGTGCAGGAAGCTGGCATGGGCAGGGTCGATGCCGACCTCCAGCGCCTGCAGCCAGTTGCAGGAAATCAGGCCCTTGAAGGCGAAGACATGCGTATCCGGCGCCGTGAAGCAATCCAGCGCCGGAAAAGGCGGTGCCGCACCCTCGCCCAGGAAGGCGAAGACGATGCCGCTGCGCAGTTCCACGGGATAGGATCGCTGGCGGATGCGGGTACACAGCGTGCTGCCCTCCGGCTCCGCCGGCGTGTCGAGGCACTTGCCCTGCGTGTCGAAGAGCCAGCCATGGAAGGGGCAGCGCAGCCCGCCATCCTCCAGCCGCCCGAAGGCGAGATCGGCGTTGCGATGCGGGCAGTCCCGATCCAGCAGGCCGAGGCGCCCCTGCTCGTCGCGGAACAGCACGAAATCCTGGCCCAGCGCGCGCACGGCGCGCACCGGGCGCTTCTCCTCGAGTTCGTCGACCAGCGCGATCGGCTGCCAGTACTGCCGCAGCACGCGCCCGCCCGGCGTGCCGGGCCCCACGCGCGTCAGGCGTTCATTCATCTCGGCGGAGATCATGGCGGCGGCGCCTCCGGCAACAAGTGTTCACTGACCGAACACTTGTGCGATAGTAGCCAAGGCCCAGCTTTCCACACAAGCCGCTTTTGGAAGGTTCTGCACATGCCGCGCCTGAATGCCGAGGATGCGGGCCGCCGCGAGGCCGCCGGTCACGGCCCGGATTTTCTCGAGGCCCTGGCCCGCGGCCTCGCCGTGCTGCAGGCCTTCGGGCCGGAGCGCCGGCAGATGACGCTGGCGGAAGCCGCGCGCGCGGTGGACCTGCCGCGCGCCACCGTGCGCCGCGCGCTGCATACGCTGGTCGTGCTCGGCCATGTCGAGGTCGAGGGCAAGCTGTTCCGCCTCACGCCCCGCGTGCTGCGGCTCGCCGCGGGCTATCTCGGCGCCAATGGCATTTCCGCCATCCTGCAGCCGCGCTGCGAGCGGCTGAGCGCCGAGCTCGGCGCGCCCTGCTCGGCCGCGGTGCTGGATGGGGCGGAGATCGTCTTCATCGCCTATGGCCAGCCGGCACGGCTGCTCAATCTCACCACCATGGTGGGTCTGCGCCTGCCCGCCTTCTGCACCGCGCTCGGCCGTGTGCTGCTGGCCAGCCTGCCGGAGGCGGAGATGGAGGCGCTGCTGGCGCAGCACCCGCCCTTCGCCGTCACACCGCAGACGGAGCTCGACCCGCTGCGCCTGCGCAAGCGCATCGCCCGCGCACGCAGCGAGGGTTTTGCCCTGGTCGACCAGGAGGCCGAGCAGGGGTTTCGCTCCCTCGCCGTGCCGCTGCGGCGGCATGACGGGCGCGTGGTGGCGGCGCTCAACATCGGCATGCATACCGAACGCGGCACGGCCACTGCCCTGCGCGAAGGCTATCTGCCGCTGCTGCGCGCACAGGCCGCCGAACTCGCACCGCAATTGTTGTGACCTTCGCGTTGCGTGCAGCGGTGAACGCGCGCTAGCATTCGCACAGACGTTCGGTCTTCGAACAGCAGCCAGGTGCAGGACCCCAGCATGCGCATCGCGGTGATCGGCAATGGCATCGTCGGCACCGCCACCGCCGCCTGGCTGCAGCGCGATGGCCACCAGGTCACCTTCGTCGATCCGCTCGGCCCGGCGGAGGCGACCTCCTTCGGCAATGCCGGCTCGCTCTCGCCCTCAGCCTGCCTGCCGGTCGGCATGCCCGGGATGTGGAAGAAGGTGCCCGGCTGGCTGCTGGATCCGCTCGGCCCGCTCGCCGTGCGCTGGTGGTACGCGCCCGTCGTCGCGCCCTGGCTCGCGCGCTTCCTGAAGCACTCGTCGCGGGACGAGGTGGTGCGCATCGCCACCGCGCTGCGCGGCCTGCTCGCACCGATCTTCGATTGCTACGAGCCGCTGCTGCAACGCGCCAATGCCAGCGGGCTGATGCGCCGCAGCGGCTGTCTTTACGTCTACTCCGGCCCGGAAGCCGCGCGGCAATGGGCCTGGGGCATGAATCTGCGCCGCTCCCTCGGCGTCGAGATGCGCGACGTGGCGGAGGACGAGCTGGTGGCGCTGGAGCCCGACCTGAAGGGCCGCTTCCGCTTCGGCATCCTGGCGCCGGAGAATGGCAGCACGCTCGACCCCGCCGCGATGACACGCGCGCTGTTCGAACAATGCCAACGCGACGGCGCGCAGATGCGTCGCGCCCGCGTCACCGGCTTCCGCGTCAAGGGCGGCTCCGTCCATGCGCTGGAGCTCGAAGGCGGGGAGACGCTGGAGACGGAGGGCGTGGTGCTCGCCGGCGGCGCCTGGTCGGCGAAACTCGCCAATCAGCTCGGCCCACGCATCCCGCTGGAGACGCAGCGCGGCTATCACGTCACCGTCGGCAGCAACAACCTGGCGCTGCGCCACACCGTCATGGCGGTGGAGCACAACCTCATGGTGAACCCCATGCAGATGGGCCTGCGTCTCGCCGGCTCCGTGGAATTCGCTGGCCTCAGCGCCGCGCCCGACTTCCGGCGCGCCGCGATGCTGCTGGCACGCGGCAAGGAAATGTTCCCGCATCTGGATACCAGCGTCACCAGCGAATGGATGGGCCACAGGCCCTGCCTGCCGGACAGCCTGCCCGTGATCGGCCGCGCGCCGCGCGTGGACAATGCCTGGTTCGCCTTCGGCCATGGCCATATCGGCATGTGCGGCGCCGCCAGCACGGGGCGGGAGATTGCGCATCTCGTCGCCGGCCGCGATCCGGAGATCGATCTTTCGGCCTTCGCCCCCACGCGCTGGGCGGCCTGAGCATGACGCGCCTCGACGTCGCCATCGATGTCGGCGGCGATTTTGTCGATCTTGTCGCCCATGGTGCGGACCAGCCGACAATCCTGCTGAAGCAGGCACGGGACGCCACGGCGCCGCTGGGCGCCACGGTCACCGCACTGCTGACGCAGGCCGGCATCGCACCGGTGGAGGTCGCGCGGCTGCGGCTGGCCACCACCCTGGCCACCAATGCGCTGGTGAATGGCACGGCCGGTCCGGTGGCGCTGGTCGCCACGCGCGGATTCGTGGATGTGCCCGATCTCGGCCGCCAGTCGAAGCGCGATCCGATGGAGGAGGCGCCACCGCCGCCCACGCCGCCTTGGCTCTCGCCGCCCGACCTGCGCTGCGAGGTCGGCGGCCGCATCGATGCGCGTGGCGTGGAGGTCGAGCCGCTCGACGGCGTCGCGGACGCGCTCGCGCATCTCGCCGCCCTGCCGCAGGGCGCCGCCGTTGCCATCTGCCTGCTCTTCGCGCCGCTGAATCCGGCGCATGAGCTGGCCGTGGCGCAGGCCATCGCCGCCGCGCGGCCGGATCTGCGCCTGTCCCTCTCCCACCAGGTCGATCCGGGCCTGCGCGAATTCGAACGCACCCTCGCCACGCTGGCCGATGCCGCGCTGAAGCCGCTGGCCGCCGCGCGCCTCTCCGGCCTCACCCCCGCGCCCTGGGTGCTGCGGGCGGAGGGCGGCCTGGCACCGCTGGCGGAGGCGCTGGACCATCCGCTGGGTCTCGCGCTCTCCGGCCCCGCCGCCGGCGCCCGCGCAGTCGCCTTCTGGGCGCAGGGCGAGGAGGCCATCGGCCTCGACATGGGCGGCACCACCACGGAGGTCAGCCTGGTGCGCGCCGGCCAGCCGATGACGGCGCGGGAGATCGGCCTGGGCACGCTGCGCCTGCGCTGTCCGGCGCTGGATGTGGAAAGCCTCGGCATGGGCGGCGGCACCACGCTGGCCTTGCGGCAGGGGCGCCTGCGCTTCGGGCCCGCGGCGCGCCCTGCCGGCCGCGGCGGCACCCAGGCCACGCTGACAGATGCGGCGCTGCTTGCCGGCTGGCTGCCCGGGGCGCCGCCCGGCCTGGCGCTGGACCGTGCGGCGGCGGCGGCCGCGCTGGTCACGGCGCTCGGCACGACCGATGCGAAGCCTGCGCTGGAACTGGCGGAGGCCGTCATCGCCAACGCGCTGCGCCGCATCGCCCTGCGCCGCGGCCTGGACCCGACGCGGGCGCTGCTGGTGGCGGGCGGCGGTGCCGGGCCGCTGCATGCGGCGGCCATCGCGCAGCGCATCGGGGCGCGCCGCGTGCTGCTGCCGCCCGCGCCCGGCCTACTCTCCGCCTTCGGCCTGGCGCTGGCCCCCGCCGCGGCGAGCCTGGAGGCGCCCTGCGACCTGGCGCTGGAGGATCTGGCCCAGCTCGCCCCGCAGGCCGCTGCCCAGGCCGCGGCGCTGGCTGCGCGGCTAGAGGCCTGGGGCTGCCCCGCCAGGCCCGCCCACAGCCTCGCCATGGTCTATGGCGGGCAGGCGGAGACGCTGGCCGTGCCCTTCGCGCCCGACGACACACCGCAGGACCTCGCCGCGCGCTTCGATGCCCTGCATGCCGCCACCCGCGGCCATGCGCCCGGCGGCGCGCGGCGCATTCTCGCGCTGCGCTGCCTGGCGGAAGCGCCGCTCGGCCCACCGCCCGCCACGCCGCCGCCCGCCACGCTTTCGCATCGGACCCTGCCCGATGGCACGCAGCTGCGCGATGGCGCGGACGCCACGCTGCGCATCCCGCCCGGCTGGCACGCCACGCGCCGCGCGGATGGCGCGCTGCTGCTGGAGCAGGCCGCATGAGCCTCGCCGAGGCTGCATCTCGAGACATCCTGCGCCTGGCGCTGGAGGGTCTGGCCGACCGCATGCAGGACAGCCTGCTCGCCACCGCGCTGTCGCCCGTGGCGCGGGAGGGGATGGACTGCGCCGCCGCGCTCTTCCTGCCGGATGGCCGCGTGCTGGCGCAGGCGCGGTCGCTGCCGCTGCTGCTCGGCGGCATGATCCCGGCCATCGCCGGCCTGCTGCGCGCCTTCCCGGCGGCGACGCTGGCGGAGGGTGACGGGCTGCTGATGAACGATCCCTGGACCGGCGGCACGCATCTGCCGGACCTGATCGTCGCGCGGCCGATCTTCGCCGCGGGCGCGCCTGTGGCCATCGCCGCCACCATCCTGCACCACCAGGATCTCGGCGGCATCGCCCCCGGCTCCGTCCCGCCCGATGCCCAAAGCATCTTCCAGGAGGGGCTGCGCCTGCCGCCCGTGAAATGGCGGCATGCGGGGGTCGAGGATCCCGGCATCGCCACGATCCTGGCCGCCAATACGCGCACCCCGGCGATGCTGGCGGGCGACCTTGCCGCGCAATGGGCGGCCGTGTCGCTCGCGGCGCGGGAGGTCGCGGCACTGGCCACCGGCATGGGCACCACCGCCTTCGCCAAGGGCTGCGCCGCGCTGCTGGCCGAGGCGCGGCAGACGCTGGCGCAGGCGCTGGCGGCGCTGCCGGAAGGCGAGGCTGCGGCGGAGGATGCGCTGGAAGGCGATGGCCGCAGCCCCGGCGCCGTGCCGCTGCGCGTCACCCTGCGCCGCCTGCCGGGGCCGCGGCTCGCGGTAGATTTCACGGGCTCCGCGCCACAGACGGAGGGGCCGGTGAATGCCGCGCCTTCCGGCCTGCTCGCCGCCTGCTTCTGCCTGCTGCAGCGCATCGCGCCGCAGGCGCCGGCCAATCACGGGCTGCTCGACCTGCTGGACCTGCATCTGCCGGAGGGCAGCGTGGTGAATCCGCGCTTCCCGGCCGCGGTGAATGCGCGCACGGCCACGGTGAAGCTGGCCTGCAACGCGCTCTTCGCCGCGCTGGCGCGGCTTTCGCCACGACCCGCGGCGGCGCCCAATGCCGGCGTTGCGGTGGTGCTTTCCATCGGTGGCGTGGATGGCGCGGGCCGGCGCTGGATTTTTACGGAAATCGTGGCGGGCGGGTCCGGTGGGCGGCCCGATGGGCCGGGGCTGCCAGGGCTTTCGGCCGATGTCTCGAATGCGCGCAACTTGCCGGCGGAGATACTGGAAACCGCGGCCCCGATCCGTGTCGAATCCATCGCGCGCCGTCGTGGCTCGGGCGGCGCCGGGCTGCATCCCGGCGGCGATGGCGTGCGCAGAATCTATCGGTTGCTGTCGGGCACGGCGGAAATTTCCTATCGCGGCGAGCGGCATCTGGCCGGCGCCCCGGGGGCGCAGGGCGGCGGCCCTGGCGCGACAGCCACCGCCTGCATCCTGCGCGCCGATGGGACGGCCCGACAACTTCCCTCCAAGGCCCGCATCGCCTGGGCGGCGGGGGAGCGCTTTGTGCTGGAGACCGCGGGCGGGGGCGGCTGGGGCCCCGCCGACAAACAGGGAGACGAATCGTGACCGGACTCACCCGCCGCGGCCTCGGCGCGGCCCTCACCATGGCCCTCGCCGCCCCGGCATTCGGACAAACCTGGCCGACGCGCCCGCTCCGCATCGTCGTGCCCTTCCCACCCGGCGGCAGCACCGATGTGCTGGCGCGGCGGTTGGCGGAGCGGCTGACCGTCTCGCTCGGCCAGACCGTGGTGGTGGAGAACCGCCCCGGCGCCGGCGGCACGGTGGGCGCCGATGCCGTCGCAAAATCGCCGCCGGATGGCCATACGCTGCTGATGGGCGTCACCGGCAGCAATGCCATCGCCGGCAGCCTGTTCCGCAACCTGCCCTACGATCCCGCCAATGCCTTCGCGCCGGTCTCCCGCCTGGTCTCCGCGCCGCTGATCCTGGTGGTGAACAAGGATGTGCCGGCGACCGATCTGCAGGGCTATATCGCCGAGGCGCGCGCGGCCGGCGGCGGCATGACCTATGCGACGCCGGGCAATGGCACCTCCATGCACCTCACCGGTGTGATGTTCAGCCAGGCGGCGCGCGTCGATCTGACGCATGTGCCCTATCGCGGCTCGGCCCAGGCGCTGACCGATCTCATCGCCGGTCAGGTGAAGTCGAGCTTCGCGGATTTCCTCGTCGTGCTGCCGCAGGTGCGGGCCGGCGCCATCCGCCCCATTGCCGTGACCTCGCTGGAGCGCCACCCGCTGCTGCCCGAGGTGCCCACCATGGCGGAGGCCGGGCTGCGCGGCTTCAACGCCGCCTCCTGGCAGGGACTCTTCGCCCCCGCCGGCACGCCGGCCGAGGTGCTGGCGAAGCTGCATGCGGAGGTCGCGCGCGCCATGCAGTCCCCCGAGATCAAGGACAGTTTTGCGAGCCAGGGCTTTCTGGTGGAGGCCACCACCCCCGCCGACTTCGACGCCTTTGTCCGCGCCGAAGTCGCGAAATGGGCGGTGGTGGTGCGCGAGGGGCGCGTGACGCTGGACTGAGACGCGTCTCAGCCCGCCGGGCTCAGCACATGGATGACCCGGCTGGCCACCATCTCGCGCACCTTGGCGCCATAGGCCTTCATATGCGGCGCGGCGCCGTGGGCGGCGAGCGTCGCGGCGCTGGACCACTTCTCCACCACCACGAAGCTGTCCGGGCCGATCGCGGTCTGGATGGCGCCGATGCCCTCCGCATCGATCGCCGGGCCGTATTCGATGCAGCCCTCCTCGGCCAGCACGGCCGGGATATTGGCGCGCATCTCGGCCAGCACGGCCTCGCGCATCCCGGGTTTCGTGGTGATGAAGGCGAGCACGTGGATCATTCGCGTGTTTCCTCTCCGGTTGCCGCAGCCTCCGCCGGGCGGGGGCCAGGCGTCAACCGGGCGGGAAGACCGCCGCATCCTCCAGGATGATTTCCGCCGTCCGCGTGTAATGCGCGGTCAGCAGCGCCACGGCGCGGTCCGCATCCCGCTTCAGCACGGCCTCCAGAATCGCCTGGTGTTCCGCCTCCACGTCGCGGCGCGGAAAGGCGCGTCGGGCGGCGAGCTTGCGGTAGCGTTGGTGGCGGTCCGTCAGCTGGTCGCAGAAGCCGATCAGCCAGGAGGACCCGCAGCCGCCCACCAGCAGGCGGTGGAAGTCGCGGTGCCGCGCCTCCCAGGTCGCATCCTCAGCCGCGGCCTCGCCATCCGGGCCGCGCGGCGTGCGGGCCAGGCGGTGGCCGGCGACCAGCAGGCGCTCCTCCCATTCCACCGTGGCGGCGGCCATGGATTCGCGGAGCCCACGTTCCTCCAGCCAGCAGCGCGTTTTCGTCAATTCCAGCAGTTCGGCGGCGCTGATGCCGGGCACGGTGAAGCCGCGCTGGTCCGAGCACAGCACCAGGCCATCGGCGCTCAGGCGGTTCAGCGCCTCCCGCAGCGGGGTCTGGCCGATCTGGTAGCTCTCCATCATCGCCTTGATCTGCAGCCGCCGCCCGGGCGCGAGGCGGCCAGCCAGGATATCGGCGCGGATGCGCTCGAAGACGGAGGAGGCGTGGGTGGCGGGGCTGCTCATGGCAGGACCAGATATACACAGGGATTGGCCAGCCGCAAAATATATACATTGCCCTTTACAGCCGCCCGCTTATCCATCATCCATGGGCCAGACGCGAGGAAACACCATGGCCCAGACGGCCGGTCCCATCGATGCACATGCCCATGTGGTGCCCGGCGCCTTCCCCGCAAGCGACCTGCCCGGCTGGCCGAGCATGGCGCCGGCGGAAGGCGGCCAGCGGCATGTGATGATCGACGGCAAGCCATACCGCACCGTCGCCGCGCGCTGCTGGGACGTGCCGCTGCGGCTGGCGGATCTCGATTCCAAGGGCCTGGCGCGGCAGGCGATCTCGCCGATGCCGGAGCTTTTCTCCTACTGGATGCCGGCGGAGGCCGCCGTGCCGCTGCTGCGCCATGTGAACGACTGCACGGCGGAGATGGTCGCGGCCTCCGGCGGCCGCCTGATCGGCCTCGCCGCCCTGCCGATGCAGGACCTGGATACAGCCCTGGCCGAAATGCGGCGGGCGAAGGAGCAGCTGGGCTTCGCCGGGGTCGAGATCGGCAGCAATATCAACGGCACGGTGATCGGCGACGCATCGCTGCACCCCTTCTTCGCCGCCGCCGAACAGCTCGGCATGGCGGTGCTGGTGCATCCGGTGCGGCCCGCGGGCATGGACCGCTTGGTGGGCCCCAAGAACCTGCAGCAGGCGCTGGGCTATCCCAGCGAGATCGGCCTGGCCGCGGCTTCTGTGATCACGTCCAACCTGATGCTGCGCCACCCGGCGCTGCGCCTCTGCTTCAGCCATGGCGGCGGCACGCTGGCGAGCCTGCTGCCGCGCCTCGAACAGGCCTGGCACACCTTTGGCGCCTTGCGCGACAGCATCGAGGAAGCACCCAGCGCGCAGGCGCGACGATTCTACGTCGATGCGTTGGTCTTCGACGCGCCGATGCTTCGGCACCTGCTGGGCGTGATGGGCGCGGAGCGCATCCTGCTCGGCACCGACGACCCCTTCGCCTTCCGCGAGAATGATCCCGTAGGCCGCATTGCGGAGGTGCTGGAGCCCGGCGCGGCGCGTGAGGCGGTGCTGCGGGACAATGCACTGAGCTTCCTGGGACTGCCGGCATGACACGCTTCCCCCTCACCGCGCTGCGCAGCGTCGACCTTCTGGTGCCGGACCTCGCTCTGGCCGAGCGTTTCTATACGGCGACCTGGGGCCTCACGGTGGTGGCGCGCGACGCCGCCTCGCTGTGGCTGCGCGCCACCGGCGCCGACCATCATGTGCTGGCGCTGCACGCGGCGCCGCAGGCGGCGATCCGCAGCGTGACCTTCCGGGCCGCGGATGCCGAGGCGCTGCACCGCGTGCTGGCCAGCGCCCAGGCGGCGGGCGCCACGCTGCTGGCGCCGCCCGCGGCCATCACCGAACCCGGCGGCGGTCTTGGCGCCACGCTGCGCGATCCCTTCGGCGCCGTCTTCCGCCTCGTCGCCGATGACGAGCAGCGCGCAGCGGATGCGGTCTCTCCCGACCGGCCGGAGCGGCTGGCGCATGTCAACCTGAACTGCGCGGATGTCGATGCCACGGCGCGCTTCTTCGAATCCGGCCTCGGCTTCCAGCTGACGGACCGCTCCAAGCTGATGGCCTTCGAACGCTGCAACAGCGACCACCATGCGGTGGTGCTGGCGGAGGCGCCGCATGACGGGCTGAACCATGTGGCCTTCCAGATGGCGGGGTGGGAGGCGGTGATGCGCGGCGCCGGCCGCGTGATCGATGGCGGCCATCCCATCGCCTGGGGGCCCGGGCGCCACGGGCCGGGCGACAACGTCTTTGCCTATTTCATCGACCCCTTCGGCATCGTGGTGGAATACACGGCGGAGGTGCAGCAGGTGGATGACCACCACGTCGTGCGCGGCCCCTCCGAATGGGTCTGGCCGCCCGGCCGCACGGACCAATGGGGCATCGCACCGCCGAAGCCGGAGGCCACGAAGCGCGCCCAGCTCGCCATCCGGTTCGCCGCGCCATGAGCACCGACCACGATGTGGTGGTGGTCGGCTTCGGCCCCTCGGGCGCCGTCGCCACCGCGCTGCTCGGCCAGGCCGGCTTCCGCACGCTGGCGATCGATCGCAGCACCGAAATCTATCCGAAGCCGCGCGCCATCGCGATCGACCACGAGATCCTGCGCCTGTTTGACAATATGGGTATCGCCGAGCAGGTGCTGCCGCATACCGCGCCCTTCCCCGCCTCCGAGCATTTCGGCGTGGACGGCCAGCTGATCCGCCGCATCGACATGGTGCCGCCGCCCTATCCCATGGGTTTCACGCCCACCATGGTCTTCACCCAGCCGCCGGTAGAAGCCGCGCTGCGCGCCCATGCCGCGACGCAGCCGGGCGTGACGGTGGAACTGGGCACGGAGCTTGTGGGCATCGCGCAGGATGCCACGCGCGCGACGCTGACGCTGCGCAGCGCCGCGGGCACGCGCGCCGTCACCGCGCAAACGGTCATCGCCTGCGACGGCGCCTCCTCCTTCACGCGCCAGGCGCTCGGCATCGGCTTCGTCGATCTCGTCTTCGACGAGCCCTGGCTGGTGGTGGACATGCTGGTGGGTGAGGAGGCGCTGGCCCGCCTGCCGGCCACCGCCGCGCAGCATTGCGACCCCGCGCGCCCCATCACCGCCATTGTCGGCCCCGGCAACCATCGCCGCTGGGAGATCATGCTGCTGCCTGGCGAAGACCCTGCGCGGATGCAGACCGAGCCCGAGGTCTGGCGCCTGCTCTCCCGCTGGCTGAAACCCGGCGAGGCGACGCTGTGGCGCGCCGCCAGCTACCGCTTCCATGCGCTGGTCGCCGAAAGCTGGCGCCAGGGCCGCGTTTTCCTCGCCGGCGATGCGGCACACCAGCAGCCGCCCTTCATCGGCCAGGGCATGTGCCAGGGGCTGCGCGACGTTTCCAATCTCGTCTGGAAGCTGGCCGCGGTGCGTGACGGCGCGCCGGATGCGCTGCTCGACAGCTACGAGGTGGAGCGTGCCGAGCATGTCCGCACGCTGACCGCGCGCATCAAGGCGATCGGCCGGCAGATCTGCGAGCGGGATCCCGTCGCCGCCCGCGCGCGCGATGCGGCGCTGCTGGCGCAGGGCGGCGGCCGCGCACCGGTGGTAACGCGGCAGGAGATTGTGCCGCCCATCACCACCGGATTTCTCGCCACGCTGCCGCATCCCGCCCAGGGCACGCTATTCCCGCAGCCACGCCTGCGCCAAAGCGAGGACTGGGTGCTGATGGACCGGATCCTCGGCCATGGATGGCGCCTGATGCTGGCGGCCGGCGCGCCGCGCATCACCGCGCCCTTCGCCACGCTGCATCTCGACGATGTCGAGGAGCAGGACGGCCTGCTCGCCGCCTGGTTCGCGCGCCATGCCGTGCAGGCCGCGATCATCCGGCCCGACCATTATGTCTATGGCGTCGCCACCGATGCCGCGACGCTGGAACACCTGCTGCAAGCGCTTCAAGGGGAATACGCATGAAACTCGCAAGCTTCTCGCATGGCGGCACGGCGACATGGGGCCTGGTCGGCGATGGTGTCGTCACCGAGGCCGGCACGCTGCGTGCCCGCTTCCCAGACCTGAAGTCGCTGATCGCCGCCGGCGCCGTGGCGCAGGCCGCGCAGGCCGATGGCGCGCGCATTCCCTTCGCGGATATCACCTGGCTGCCAGTGATCCCGAACCCCGACAAGATCCTCTGCATCGGCCTGAACTACGAAACCCATCGCAAGGAGACGGGTCGGTCCGAGGTCGAGAACCCCACCGTCTTCACGCGCTTTCCCAATAGCCAGACCGGCCACCTGTCGCCGCTGCTGCGCCCCAAGGCCTCGACCGATTTCGACTTCGAGGGCGAGCTTGCCGTCATCATCGGCACCTCCTGCCGCCACGTTTCCCGGGATGACGCCTTCGCGCAGATCGCAGGCTATGCCTGCTACAATGACGGCAGCGTGCGCGACTGGCAGCGCCACACGCACCAGTTCACGCCGGGCAAGAACTTTCCGGAGACCGGCCCCTTCGGCCCCTGGATGGTGACGCCGGACGAGGTCGGCGCGCTGGACGACCTGCGCCTGCAGACGCGGGTGAACGGCCAGGTGGTGCAGGATGCGCTGCTCGGCCAGATGATCTTCGATATCCCGCGCCAGATCGAATACTGCTCCACCTTCACGCGGCTGGAGCCGGGCGATGTGATCGCCACCGGCACGCCGGGCGGTGTCGGCGCCAAGCGCACGCCGCCGCTCTGGCTGAAGCCCGGCGATGTGGTGGAGGTGGAGATCGACCGCGTCGGCCTGCTGTGCAACCCAGTCGCCGACGAAAGCTGAGCTTTCCACTAACGGGGAGGAAACAACAATGAAAGCCATCAGCCGCCGCAGCTTCTGCGCGGGCGCCACAGCGTTGCTCGCTGCACCTGCACTTGCCCAATCGACGGACTGGCCGCGCCGGCCCATGCGCATCATCGTGCCGCAGCCGCCGGGTGGGAACCTGGACATCCTGGTGCGCGCGGTGGCGGAGGGGCTGCGCCAGGATCTCGGCCAGCCCGTGATCGTGGAGAACCGCCCCGGCGGCAATAGCGTGATCGGCCTGGAAGCCTGCGCCCTGGCCGCGCCCGATGGCACCACCTTCTGCGCGGTGAACATCGAATCCATGGCGACCATGCCGCATGCGGAGCCGGAGCTGTTTGCCCGCTTCGCATCGCTGCTGCCGGTGACGCAGCTCGCCTCCGCGCCGAGCGGGCTGGTCGGCAGCCCGGAAGTGCCGCCTGGCGACCTGCGCACCTTCATCGCCTGGGCCAAGGGCCAGCGCGAGATCAACTACGGCTCCTCCGGCGTCGGCTCCGCGCAGCAGTTGCTCTTCGAATGGCTGAAGGCGAAGGAGGGTTTCGCGATGGAGCACGTGCCCTTCCGGGGCATCGGCGACGCCTTCCGCGAGCTGGTCGCCGGCCGCGTGCAGGCCAGCTACGGCGCCATGGCGCTGTCCATGCCGCTGATCCGTGGCGGCCGCATCCGCCCGCTGGCGGTGCTGGGGTCGCGCAGGCTGGCGGAACTGCCGGACACGCCCTCCATGGCCGAGCTCGGCTTCGACTTCCCCTATGGCGGCGCCTGGTGGGGCCTGGCCGCGCCCGGCGCGCTGCCGCCGGCGATCGCGGAGGCGATGGCCGCCGCGGTGCGCCGCGTGGTGACCAATGAGGAATTCGTGGGCCGCGCCCTGGCGCCGAATTTCTTCAACGGGATCGGCAATACCCCCGCCGAATTCGCCGCCATCAT
Source organism: Falsiroseomonas sp. (assembly GCF_051860665.1). Taxonomy (GTDB): domain Bacteria; phylum Pseudomonadota; class Alphaproteobacteria; order Acetobacterales; family Acetobacteraceae; genus Falsiroseomonas. The sequence continues at coordinate 136 of NZ_JBHYDM010000008.1, read as the reverse complement.
CACCCGCGAACGCGCGGCCGGCGCCGAACTGGTGCGGCTCGCGGGCGTCGGCCCAGGCCGCTAGAGCGTTTTCACCTCAGCCGGAATCGGATTGGGGATTCCGGCACGGGTCGTCAGTGTGATTCATAGGCGTCCG